>JAFEDK010000005.1 GCA_018241665.1 Pseudomonadota bacterium | reverse complement strand
CTAGGAAACCCGGGGCGATTCACCTTGCTGGCGTAGAAGCGCTGGCAGACGTCCTCGAAGCGTTTCCATTCCAGGTCGCGGATCAGCTCGATGCTCCAGGCGCCGGGGCGGGCGTCGGCCTGGGGGGCCGGCGCCGAGGAGGCGCTGACGGGCGTGTCGCCGGTGGCGGGGTTCTTGAGGCCGGGTTCCTGTCTGGGGTGGAAGACCCGCGCATGCACGGGGCCGTTCGCGGGGTCCGGTGCGAGCTTGGGGGCGCTGGCTTCGGTGGCTTTCCTGGCGCGGACGACGGCGCGGAGATAGGCGAGCACGGCGATCAGCAGTAGGCTGCCGCCGGCCAGTTCGGCATAGGACGCCAGCGCGATGCTGATCGGCTGGAGGAACATGTTGCCGGCGCCATAGGCGGGCAGGGCCCATTTGAGGCTGGCATAGACCACCAGGGCCAGTATCACGCTCGCTGGCCACGGGGCGTCGAGCAGGTCTGCCAGCGCGGAGTGTTTGCGGCGGTAGCGTTGGCGTGCCATCAGCGAAGGATTCCCTTTTCTGTCGGCACGGCGCGGGTGATGGCTTGCCGCAGGGGCATGTCCTGCCCGGAGCGCAGCGTGTTGTTGGCGGTGAGCGGCGGCAGCAGGGCCTTCATTGCATCCGGGTATGTCGTGACGATTTAGGAGATATCGCACGGCATATGTTCCGCCCGCTACGGAACAGTTCACATTTTTCGAATTTGGCAGAGACGGAAGGGGTTTGGCGTTTTCGCTATCCCCGTTGGGGGGCGCTGCGGGCTGTTTGATGCGCCGATTTGAACTGTCGGTGCCCGGAGATGAACTTTTGATGCCGGGACTTGAACTCGAGCTGCGCGGACTTGAACTTTCGCGCCTCGGACTTGAACCTTCGTAGCGGCGACATGAACCCGCGGGGCGCGGATTTGAACTGTCGATGCTTCGACCTGAACCGGTTCAAATCGAAGATGAACTGGGTCAAGTCAGAGATGAACCGGTTCATGTCCGGGTTAAGTGGGTTCAATGCCGATTTGAGCCTTCGGTGCTCGCCGGTAGCTACTCGGCCCCTCAGGCGCAGTTGCCGTCCCGGTTGGCCCGCTCGCCGTAGATCGGCGCGATGCGATTCCCCCAGGGAGGGGCCGCATCCTCCCGCCATCAGCGGATCACGCCCTTTTCGGTCAGCACGGCGCGGGTGATGGCCTGGCGCAGGGGCAGGTCCTGCGCGGAGCGCAGGCTGAGGTTGGTGGCGAACAGCCAGACTTCGCCGCGGCTTTCCACGTAGCCCACGTACCAGCCGATCTGCGGTTGGCGGCGGGCGGCCCAGCCGGTCTTGGCGAAGAGGCGGTAGTGCTCGGTCTGCTCGACGAGCATCACGTCCTGCAGCACCTGGTGGGCGTGCGGGCCGAAGGGCAGTTGGCGCAGCACGATCTTCTTCAGGAAGGCGACCTGTTCCTGCGCGCTGATCTGCAACTGGTCGGTGAGCCAGAAGGTGGTGAGGTCGAAGGGGTCGGCGAGGACGCCGTAGTCGGCCTGGCGGAGATAGCGCCGGTAGGTGGCGGGGCCGACCTTGCGGGCGATGTCCTGGTAGCACCACACGCAGGAAACCTTGAAGGCCGTGGCGAGGGTCTGGTCCCGGTTCCAGTCGGGTACTTCGCGCTCGTGGCCGTCCCATTTGAAGGGGGTTTCCCGGTCGGCGATCACCCATTCCTGTGCGGCGATCAGGGTGTTGAGGATCTTGAAGGTGGAGGCTGGCGGATAGCGCCGGGCGGCGCGGGCCTCGTCATGGATGAAGGTCTGCCCGCCATGCAGGGCGGTGAGGACCATCGTGCCTTCCACGCCCCGGGCCTGGAAGATCTTCGCGATGCCTTCGTCTTCGGCCTGGGCGAGCGTCGGGAGTACGAGGGCGAGCAGTAGCAGCAGGGCTTTCATTGCATCCGGGTATGTCGTGGCGATGGATGAGGTATCGCATGGCATCCGGGGTGTCCGCTACGGCACAGTTCACATTTTCTGGATTTGGCCGAGGTGGCGGGGGTGAGGTGAATGAAGGAGGGGTGAGTGGAATGAAGGAGGAGGTGAGGGGAATGAGGGAGGAGGTGAGTGGAATACTGTAGGGGCGAATTTATTCGCCCACGGACTTTATTCAACCGACTGAGGGCGAATGAATTTGCCCCCACGGGATTGCAGTTTGTTTGGGACGCCTTTATTCGGCGAGTTGTGACACCCGCGTCAGGTAGAACTTGGTCTGCTTGTTGTCCTTCTTGTTCGTGGCGAAGTAGGCCTTGTCCGGGGCGATCAGCACGAAGCGGTTCGTCTTGCCCTTGGAATCCATCACATCCACCCAGTTCTGGGTGTCCTGGTAATTGGGCGCGGTGCTGACTTCGGTGTCACGGCCCTGGATCTGGAATTCGAATCGGTCGGGCGTGAAACGGAAATCGAGTTCGCTATTGAGCCGGCAGTTCTGGATCGGGGCGAGCTGGTCATTCAAATAGAACTCGCAGTGGGTGACTTTCCAGGCGCCGAAAAGGCGGGTGCCGGCCTTCACCGCCTGCGGGCTGGGCGCGGCGGCGGGGGCCGGGCGTGCGGAAACGGTCTTCTTCGGGGGTTCTGGCGTCGGCTCCGAGCATTTCCAGCGGGCTTCGTTCTGCACCGAGAAGTCGAAACCGGACGTGCGGCTATTGGGCGAATTGCCGCCGGCATCCGTGGACACAAAGGCGAAGATCGGGTTCTTGTCCTTCAGCGTGACTTCATAAACGGCCGAGCCGCTGATCCGGCCGGCGTCTTCGGCGCAGACGCCGCGCAGTTTGCGGATCTTGGTGTCGGACGAGAATTGCGCGCGCAGCACGTCGTCGAATTGCGCCTGCTCGAAGATCTTGCCCTGGCCTTCCGAAATCGACACGCTCAACTCGAACACCATGGTTCGCGGGCCCTGGGCGGACACCATGGCGGGGCCGAGCTTGTCGAGCCTGGTTTCGCCCCAGTTGGGGCCGTTGGGTCCTTCCTTCTTCTTCCATTTGACGCCCTTGATCTTGTTCAGCATGGGCCATTCGTTGGCCGTGTAGTCCGCCGAGGCCGGCCCCTCACGCCCCCTCTGCCGGCCGTGCAAACAGCAGATAGGGGCCGTCCGGCGAATCACCGTCGGCGACGGCCTGCCAGCCCTGGTGGAGGTAGAAGCCGATGGCCGGGGCGTTGGCCTTGAGGCATTTCAGGGTTGGCGTGGCGGCGGTGAAATAGGCCGAGCAGTGGGTGAGCAGCATCTTGCCGACGCCCTTGTGCTGGAAATCCGGATGGACGAAGAGGGTGTGCAGGAAGCTGTCGGGTTCCCAGATGGAGGCGAAGCCGACGGGCACGCCATCGGCCAGCGCGACGAGGATGCATTCGTCTTCGGTGTCGGTGTCGAAATCGGCGGGCTGGAAGGCGGCTGCGTCCTGCCAGGTGAAGGCGGCGCGGCGGGAGGCGGTGTAGATCCGGCGCAGGGGTTCGCGGTCTGGCTCTTCGAATTCGCGGACGGTGAGGTGCATGGCGGGGGCTCGGGTTGGCGGGGATGTATCGCTGCGGAAGGGGAAAGCCAGCGGCAGGCTTTCATCAAGCTTTCATGATTGCCCGTGAAGATTGCGCCTTTTACGCAATCTCACTGGAGTCGTCACTGTTATGAGTACCTTGCCGGATTCGTCCCGTCGCCACCTTCTGAAGCTCATGTCGGGCGCCCCCTTGCTGCCGTTCTCCTCTGCCATCGCGGGGGCTTCCGCATTCCTCGGCGGCTGTGGTGGCAGCGGCGGTTCCGACGCGCCGGTGGCGCTCTCCAGCGTCAGCTTCAGCAACATGCCGGCGCCGACCCTGGCCAACCCGGCGGCGATGGCCACCACCACTGTCGGTTCGGTCATGTCGGTGAGCTTCGCCGATTCGAGCAAGCTCGACTATACGCTGGCCTACCAGCCCTTCTTCATCACCGGCGACCTGGTGGCGGACGGCAAGGGCGGCAAGATCCTGGCGGGCGGTTACTACGACATCAACAACCAGCCGATCATCGACGCAACGGTGCCCGGCCAGGAGCGCCAGTATTTCTCCGACGCGCCGGACGGCACCTCCCTGCTGACCGTCGAGGGGGCGAAGGTGGACGGCGTGAAGGGCAAGCCGGTGTTCGCGGTGGTGCAGTTCGAATACACGACCTGGGCGCAGGACGGCAAGACCGACATGTACGGCAAGCTGCCGTCGCCGATCGCCGTGCTGACCCTCGACCAGGACCAAGCCACCGGCAAGCTGTCCCTGGTGAAGTACCACAACGTGGACACCTCCAAGGTCAATGGCCTGTGGATCACCTGTGGCGCCAGCCTGTCGCCGTGGGGCACCCACCTGTCGAGCGAGGAGTACGAGCCGGACGCCTTCGTGGCCAGCAACGCCCAGCTCAAGGCCTTCAGCAAGAACCTGTTCGGCAACGAGGCGACCGCCAATCCCTATCACTACGGCCACCTGCCGGAAGTCACCGTCAATGCGGACGGCACCGGCACGATCAAGAAGCACTACTGCCTGGGCCGCATCTCCCACGAGCTGGTGCAGGTGATGCCCGACCGCCGCACGGTGTTCATGGGTGACGACGCGACCAACAGCGGCTACTTCGTGTTCGTCGCCGACAAGGAAAACGACCTGTCCGCCGGCTCCCTGTACGTGGCCAAGGTCGGCGCCGGCTTCTCCCTCGATCCGGCGGCCGCCGCCGCGTCGCTGTCGTGGATCAAGCTGGGTTCGGCCAGCAGCGCCGAGATCAAGGCCCTGGTGGACAGCGGTATCAAGCCGACCGACATCCTGGATGTGCGCAGCACCGACCCCGCCGATGCCAGCTTCAAGAAGGTGATCTCCAACGGCAAGACCGAGTGGGTCAAGGTCATCAACGAGAAGGCCGCCGCCTTCCTGGAAACCCACCGCTACGCGGCCTATGTGGGCGCCAGCATGGGCTTCACGAAGATGGAAGGCACGACCGTCAACGTCAAGGACAAGGTGGCTTACTCCGCGCTGCAGAACTGCCAGGACTCGATGGTCGTCGGCGGCAAGGGCTACACCGCCGGCAACGGCATCTCCCTCGACAAGGCCCTCAAGGCCGGCGCGGTGATGGCCCTCAACCTGAAGGGTGGCCTGAAGGACGACAAGGGCGCGGCCATCAACAGCGAGTGGATGCCGGCGGATACCAAGGCGCTGCTGGTCGGCGAGGACATCGCCGCCGACGCGCTGGGCAACACCGGCAACCCGAACAAGGTCGCCAACCCGGACAACCTGAAGTTCTCCGAGAAGATGCGCACCCTGTTCATCGGCGAGGACAGCGGCCAGCACGTCAATAACTTCCTGTGGGCCTACAACATCGACACCAAGGTGCTGTCGCGCATCATGTCGATCCCCGCCGGCGGCGAATCGACCGGCCTGCACGCCGTCGATGAGCTCAACGGCTGGACCTACATCATGAGCAACTTCCAGCACGCGGGCGACTGGGGCAGCATCCACAACGTCGTCAAGGACACCCTGGACCCGCGGATCAAGGCCAATTACAAGAACAAGTCCGGCGCCGCCGTCGGCTACCTGACGGCCGAGCTGAAGCAGTTCAAGCTGGCCAAGTAAGCGGCAGGGGCCCGCTCCCGTAGGGGCGAATTCATTCGCCCACGGCGTCAAGCCAGGCGGCCGAGCAGGCCCCAACTCTCTGCAAGCAAAAAAGGCCAGGGCATGCCCTGGCCTTTTCTCATGCGTCGCGGCGTGCCGCTCAGCCGGCCTTCCAGCCGCCGCCGAGGGCCTTGAACAGGTCCACCGTCGAGCTGAGGCGGGCCTGGCGGTTCTGCACCCAGGCCAGCGTGGCGTCGTTGGCGGTGCGCTGGGCGACCAGCACGTCGAGGTAGGCCGAATAGCCGTGCTCGTAGCGGGTCTGGGCCAGCTGCAGCGCGCGTTTGGCGGCTTCCATCGCCTTGCTGTAGGCGTCTTCGGCTTCGCCGTTCTGGCGCACGCTGACCAGCGCGTCGTTCACCTCGCGGAAGGCGGTCTGCACGGCCTTGCGGTAGCTCTCGAGGCTCTGCTTCTGTTGGGCGCTGACCTGGTCCACCTGGGCGCGCAGGCGGCCGCCCTCGAAGATCGGCTGGGTCAGGCCGGCGCCGAAGGACCACACCGTGGCCGGCGCGTCGAACAGCTTGGAGAGGTCCGAACTCTCGCGGCCGAAGCTGCCGGTGAGGGTGATGCTCGGGAACAGTGCGGCCTTGGCGACGCCGATCTTGGCGTTGGCGGCGATCAGCGCGGTTTCCGCCTGGCGCACGTCCGGGCGGGCTTCCAGCAGGGCCGACGGCAGGCCGGCCGGCGGCACCGGCGGCAGCGGCAGGCTGCGCAGGTCGCCGGCGGCGACCTTCAGGCCGGGCTGGCCGACCAGCAGGCCGAGCAGGTTCTCGGCGAGGGCGCGGCTCTTGTCGAGCTGCAGCTGCACGGCGGTGTAGCTGGCCAGCGCGCCTTCGGCCTGTTCGACGTCGAGGCGCGAGGCGATGCCGCCGCTGAAGCGGCTGCGGGTCAGCTCGGTGCTGCGCTGCTGGGCGGCGAGGGAGTCGCGGGTGACCAGCAGCTGGGCATCGATGGCGCGCAGGTTGAGGTAGGCCTGCACCACCGCGGCGGACAGGCTGAGGGACACCGTGTCGCTGGCGTAGCGGGTGCCCAGCGCCTGGGCGCGGGCGGCTTCGGAGGCGCGGCGCAGCTTGCCCCACACGTCCAGCTCGAAGGAGGTGGACAGGCCGAGCTTGTTGACCGTGCGGGTCAGGTTCTTCGGCGGGTTGGTGTTGGGCAGCACGGTGCGGCTGCGGGTGCCCGACGCGTTGCCGTCGATCTGCGGCAGCAAGGCGGCGTCCACCTGGGCCAGCACCGCGTCGGCCTCCTCGATGCGGGCGGCGGCGAGGCGCGCGTCCGGGCTGCTGGCCAGGGCCTGCTTGACCAGTGCGTCGAGCTGGCCGTCGCCGAACAGGCTCCACCAGTTGCTTTCCACGCCGGGGCTCTGGGCCAGCGGGGCGGCGGTGGTGTAGGCCTCGGGCAGCGCGACGGCGGCGTCGGGGCGCGCGTAGTCGGGGCCGAGGGCACAGCCGCCGAGGGCGAGGGCCAGCGCCAGCAGGGGCGGCAGGCCGGTCAGTCGGGGGCGGTTCATGGCTTCACCTCGTCGTTGCTGGAGTGGTTCTTGGGCAGGTCGCCGGCCGGATGGCGGACCTTGCCGCGGCTGAGCCACTTGAAGAACAGGGGGACGAAGATCGTCGCGATGAAGGTCGCGGCGAGCATGCCGCCGACCACGCCGGTGCCCATCGAGCGCCGCGCGGCGGCGCCGGCGCCGCTGGAGATGGCCAGCGGCAGCACGCCGAGCACGAAGGCCAGCGAGGTCATCACGATCGGGCGGAAGCGCAGGCGCGCCGCCTCGATCGCCGCATCGACGATCTTCATGCCTTCGGCCTGCTTCTGGGCGGCGAACTCGACGATCAGGATCGCGTTCTTGGCGGCAAGGCCGACCAGCACCACCAGGCCGATCTGGAAGTAGATGTCGTTGGGCATGTTGCGCAACAGCACCGCAACCAGCGCGCCGAACATCGCGAAGGGCACCGCCATGATCACCGCCAGCGGCAGCGACCACTTCTCGTACTGGGCGGCAAGGATCAGGAACACCATGATGATGCCGAACACGAAGGCGATGATCGAGGCCTTGCCGGTGCGCTTCTCCTGGAAGGCCTGGCCGACCCATTCGGCGCGGTAGCCTTCGGGCATCACTTCCTGCGCCACTTCTTCGACCGCCTTGATGGCGTCGCCGGAGCTGTAGCCGGGGGCGGCGTTGCCGAGCACCTTGGCGGCGACGAAGCCGTTGAAGCGCTCGACCATCTCGGGGCCGGTGATGGTCTTCACCGTCGCCACCGCCGACAGCGGCACCATTTCGCCGCTGGCGCTGCGCACGTAGGGCTTGAGCAGGTCGTCCGGCTTCATGCGGTAGGCCGAGTCGGCCGACACCTGGACCTTGAAGGTCTTGCCGCTGCGGTTGAAGTCATTGACGTACAGCGTGCCGGTGTTGGCCTGCAGGGTGGCGTAGATGGAGTCCAGCGGGAGGCCCATCGCCAGCGCCTTCGGCTCGTCCACCTCGACGTACAGCTGCGGCGCGGTGACCCGGAAGAAGGTGTTGATGCCGGTCAGCTCGGGGCGCTTCTTGAGGGCTTCGACGAACTGGGCGCTGACCGCCGCCAGCGTGCGCGGGTCGCCGTCGGCGCGGTTCTGCACGTACACCTCGAAGCCGCCGGCGGTGCCGAGGCCCTGGATCGGCGGCGGGTTGAAGACCAGGCCGAGGCCGTCGGAGAGGCTCATGCCGATGCCCATGAACTTGCCGGCCATCTCGGTGGTGGTCACCTGGCGCTGGTCCCACGGCTTGAAGACGATGAAGGTCGTCGCCACGCTGGGGCGGTTGTTGCCGGTGATGAAATCCGAGCCGTTGATGAAGAAGATGTTCTCGATGTCGTCGGACATGATGCGCTGGCGCATCTGCTCGGCGGCCACGCCGGTGCGCTGCGCCGAGGCACCGTCGGTCAGGGTGACGAAGCCGAACAGGTAGCCCTGGTCCTCGGCCGGCACGAAGCTGCCCGGTACGACGCGCAGAAGGCCGAAGGCGGCGGCGATGGTCAGCACGAAGACCACCGTGCCGACGATGCCGTGGCGCAGGGTCAGGCCGACGGTGTTGGTGTAGAAGCGCGTGAAGCCTTCAAACGCCCGGTTGAAGGGGCGGAACAGCGGCTTCTCCTCATGGGTCGGCTTGAGCAGCAGCGCGCACAGGGCCGGCGTGAGGGTCAGCGCGACGATGCCGGAGATCACCACGGCCACCGCGACGGTGACGGCGAACTGCTGGTACAGCTTGCCGGCGATGCCGCCGAGGAAGGCCACCGGGATGAACACCGCGCACAGCACCAGCACGATGGCCACCACCGCGCCGGACACCTCGCGCATCGCCTCGATGGCGGCGTCCTTCGGCGACAGCTTCTGCTCGCTCATCAGGCGCTCGACGTTCTCCAGCACGACGATCGCGTCATCCACGACGATGCCGATCGCCAGCACCATCGCGAACAGGGTCAGGGTGTTGATCGAGAAGCCGAACAGCCACATGCCGGCGAAGGTGCCGATCAGCGACACCGGCACCGCCACGATGGGGATCAGCGTGGCGCGCCAGTTCTGCAGGAACAGGTAGACCACCGCGATCACCAGCAGGGCGGCCTCGACGAGGGTGTGGATGACCTCCTTGGCGGATTCCTGGATGAAACGCGTGGTGTCGTAGGGTACGAAGTACTCCATGCCCTTCGGGAAGCGCTTCTGCATCTCGTCCAGGCGTGCGCGCACGGCCTTGGCGGTATCCAGCGCGTTGGCACCGGACTGCAGGTAGATGCCCATGCCGGACACCGGCGAGCCGTTCACCTTGGCGCTGCGGTCGTAGTTGTCGGCGCCCAGTTCGAGGCGCGCGACGTCCTTCAGGCGCACCACGCCGTTGGGGCCGCTGGCCTTCAGCACGATGTTGCCGAACTCCTCGGGGGTCAGCAGGCGGCCCTTGGCGCTGACGGTGTAGGTCAGCTGCTGGCCATTGACCACCGGTTCGGCGCCGATCTTGCCGGCCGCGTTCTGGGTGTTCTGCACCTTGATCGCGGCGGCCACGTCGCTGGTGGTGACGCCCAGCTTGGCCATCACGTCGGGTTTCAGCCACACCCGCATCGCGTACAGCGGGTCGAACTGCTGGGCGTCGCCGACGCCGGGGATGCGGCGGATTTCCTCGATGATGTTGATGGCCACGTAGTTGGCCAGGTACAGCGTGTCGAAGGTCTTGTCCGGCGAGCGGACGGCGGCCAGCATCAGGATGTTGTTGGAGCGCTTCTGCACCAGCACGCCGGTGCGTCGCACGTCGTCGGGCAGGCGCGGCTCGGCCACCTTGACCCGGTTATTGACGGCGATCAGCGCGGTATCCGGGTTGGTGCCGACCTCGAAGGTGGCGGTGATGCTGACCGTGCCGTTCGAGGTGCTCTGGGAGTTGTAGTACAGCAGGCCTTCGACGCCCGACAGCTGCTCCTCGATCGGGGCGGCGACGGTGCGCGACAGGGTCTCGGCGTTGGCGCCGGGGAAGGTGGCGGAGATGATCACCGTCGGCGGCGTGATCTCCGGGTACTGGGCGACCGGCAGCGTGAGCGAGGCCATGAGGCCGGCGATCACGATGATGATCGAGATGACCGATGCGAAGATCGGGCGGCTGATGAAGAAACGCGACATGGACCGTGCTCCCTCAACCCTTCGCCGGCGCAGCCGCCGGTGCCGCGGCCGGGGCGGCGCCCGGCTTGCCGGCGGCGCCGGGGCCTTCGCCCGGCGCGTGGGGGGCGACGGGGGCGCCCGGACGGACCTTGATCAGGTTGTCGATGATGACCTTGTCGCCGGCCTTCAGGCCGCCCAGGATGATCCAGTCCTTGCCGCTCCAGGCGCCGGTCTGCACGGGCCGCGGCTCGACCTTGTTGTCGGCGCCGGCGAGCATCACCACGGCGCCCTTGTCGGTCTGCATCACCGCGTTCTGCGGCACCTTGAAGACGCCGTCGCGCTCGCCGGTGAGCAGGCGGGCGCGCACGAACTGGCCGGGCAGCAGGCTGCCGTCCGGGTTGGCGAACTCGCCGCGCAGCTGCAGCGTGCCGAGGCCGGGGTTGATCTGGCTGGCGGCGAAGTTGAGCTTGCCGCGTACCGGGTAGGTGCTGCCGTCCGGCATCACCAGCTCGACGCCGCGTACCGCCTGGGGCTTGAACTTCCCGCCGGGCATCGCCGCGTTGAGTTCGTTCTCAGACACCGAGAAGCGCACCCACATCGGATTCACCTGGACCACCGTGGTGAGGAGTCCGCCGGTGCTGATCAGGTTGCCTTCGGACACCGCGGCGCGGCCGGTGACGCCGGATACCGGTGCGGTCACCGACGACCAGGTGAGGTTCAGGTCGGCCTGGCGCAGTGCCGCTTCGGCGGCCTGCACGGCGGCGCGGGCGGCCGCGTCGTCGGAGGCGGCGGTGTCGTATTCGCGCTGGCTGATCGCCTGCTGGGCGAGCAGGGCCTTCAGGCGGGCCGCCTCGCGGGCGGTCTGCTCGAGGCGGGCCTTGTTCTGGGCGAGCTGGGCCCTGGCCTGGGCGACGGCCACTTCAAGGGGCTCGCGGTCGATCTGGAACAGCGGCTGGCCGGCCTTCACGGCGGTGCCTTCTTCATAGATGCGCTTGGTCAGGATGCCGCCGACGCGGGCCCGCACCTCGACTTCCTTTGCCCCCTCGGTCTGCGCGACCGCCTCGACGCTGGTCTCGACGCGGGTCGGCTGCACCGCCAGCACCGTTACCGGCAGGGCCTGGCCGGCGCCCGGTGGCGGGCCGGCCTGCTGGTCCTTGCTCGTACAGGCGCCCAGCAGCAGGGCCGTGGCAACGAGGGTGGGCAGGGTCGCGCGGCGCGCGAACGTACAGGAGGCGGTCGGGGTGGCGTTCATGGGTGACTTCCGGGGGCTGGATTTTTGGTCTTGATTGTGAAAAGTTTATACAATCACGGATGTATGTAAATAGCGCGGCACCACATTTCAGATATCGGATAACCCGGATGGTTCGTAAGACAAAAGAAGAAGCGGAGCTCACGCGCCGTCATATCCTGGACGCCGCCCGGCGGGTTTTCCTGGAATGCGGGGTGGCCCGGACGACGCTGGAAAGAGTGGCGGCAGCGGCCGGGGTGACCCGCGGGGCAGTCTATTGGCATTTCAGAAACAAGACTGATCTTTTCTTTGCGATGCGCGAGCAGGCCACCTTGCCCTTCGTCGACCGGGTGGTCTTCGACGAGGGCGAGGCCGATCCGCTGCAGGGCATCGAGCGCGCGTTGCGGGAGATCATCCACATCATGGAAGACCAGCCCGAGACGCGGGAGACCATCGAGATCCTGAGTTTCAAGTGCGAATACGTCGAGGAGTTCAGCGGCCTGCGCCTGCGTACCGAAGGCCAGCTGGAGTTCCTCGCCGGCCTTACCGCAGCCTACCAGCGCGCCGCGGCGAAGGGCCTGCTGCGGGCCGGCCTCGATCCGGCGATCGTCGCCCAGGACACCTTCGTGTTCGTCGGCGGGCTCATCAAACACTGGTTGTCGAGCGAGCCGGATGAGTGTTTCCGGGCCGGCGCGTCGGCCCTGATCCGTACCCATGTCGCGCTGCGGCGGGCCTGAAATCTACCGTTTTCGCGCCCCGCACAGCCTCTCTGCGGCCCTCCGCGCCGCCCTCGCGTTTCCCCGCAAGCCGCGCCACGCCTGCTTCTCCGCCTGATCGGCAAATCCCGGGGCAGTGCCCGCCGACAGGGTCGAAGCGGCTTCTGTCGATATTTCCAAATTCCCGCTTGGCAGTTCAAAAGTTTGGGAGTAATCTCTCAAAAAAAACGAGCTAGATGGTTTTTTACATCAAGCCAAGAGACTGGGTTGGCCGGATCTGGAAGGTGTCCGGAGAACCTCGCAGTGTTCAAACCGGAGGAGGTATAGGCGTGAAAAACAGATTTGTCAGCGGCATTCCGCGTCGTCGGATGGCGACCGCAGTCGCGGTGGCGGCAGCATCCCTGGCCGCTGGCCAGGCCATGGCGTTCCAGATCCCGACGGCGGAGGGCTCCGACGTGGAGATCCGCTGGGACAACACCGTCAAGTACAACGTCGGTGTGCGTACCAAGGGGCGCGACGCCAGCATCTACAACACCTGGCTGCACAACGGCAGCGATGGCAAGTTCGACAAGGGCGACCTGGTCACCAACCGCGTCGATCTGCTCTCCGAGCTCGATTTCGTGGTCAAGAAGAACTACGGCTTCCGCCTGTCCGGCGCGGCCTGGTACGACGCGGCCTACAACGACAAGTTCGAGGGCAACCCGGCCTTGTCGGCGCTGCCGTCGCCCTATGCCGGCAACCGCTACACCGACACGGTGAAGCGCTACTACACCAAGTCCGGCGAGCTGCTCGACGCCTTCGTGTTCGGCCGCGTGGACATCGGCGACGTGCCGGTCAATGTGAAGTTCGGCCGCCACACGATCTACTGGGGCGAGTCCCTGTTCTCGCCGATCCACGGCGTGTCCTACTCGCAAGGTCCGGTGGATTTCCGCAAGGCGCTGGCGACGCCGGGCTCCGAGGCGAAGGAACTGTTCCTGCCGCTGAGTCAGCTGTCGGCCCAGGCCCAGATCAACGACACCGTGTCGGTGGCGGCCCAGTACTACCTGGAGTGGGCGCCGTACCGCCTGCCCGAGGGCGGCACCTACCTGTCCAGCGCCGATCCCTTCTTCGCCGGCGGTACCAACGTCTTCGGCACGCCCTACCTGGGCGATCGCAGTGGCAACAACCCGGGCAACCGCGGCAGCTGGGGCGTCAATACCAAGCTGACGCCGGAATGGCTGCAGGCCACCGTCGGCCTGTACTACCGCCACTTCGACGACAAGGTGCCGACCATCCTCGCCAACCCGGCCGGCTATATGTACAACGCCTACGCGCAGGACGTGCGCCTGTGGGGCGTCAGCGTGTCGAAGCAGATCTCCGGCATCGCCTTCGGTGCCGAGCTGGTACGCCGCGACAACGGCGCCCTGAACACGCTGGGCGGCTCCAGCCAGATCGCCCGCGGTTCCACCTGGCATGGCCTGGTCAATGCGCTGGCCTACGTCGGCAAGACCGCGGTGTTCGATTCGGCGACGCTGATGGCCGAACTGTCGTACAGCCGCCTGGCCCACGTGGATGAAGGCTCCAAGGCGCTGTTCAGCGGCGACAAGTACGGCGCCTGCTCCGGCGTGAAGTCCGGCTGCTCCACCGATTCGGCCTACGGCATCTCCGCCACCTTCACGCCGACCTGGTTCCAGGCCCTGCCCAGCGTCGACATCACCATGCCGATCCACTACGACATCGGCCTCAAGGGCAATTCCCCGGTGCCCTTCGGCGGCAACGAGAACAGCGGCACCTGGAGCATCGGGGTCGGCGCCGAGTACATGGCCAAGTACAAGTTCGACCTGGCCTACACCAATTACTTCGGCAATTACCTGCGCGCCGCCGACGGCACCGTGTCGGCCTTCAACGGCAACGCGGCGATCAGTGACCGCAGCTGGCTGTCCTTCACGTTCAAGACCACATTCTAAGAATCAGGCAGGAGACAAGGCATGAAAACGAACATCCGCACCCTGGTCGCGCTGGCTGTCGCCTCGACCGTTTCCGCGTCCGCCCTGGCCGCCGTCACCGCCGAGGAGGCCAAGCAGCTCGGCTCCACGCTGACCCCCTGGGGCGCCGAGAAGAAGGGCAACAAGGAAGGCACCATCCCCGACCTGAGCGGCCCGATCAAGCCGCCGGCCAACTTCGACCCGAAGAACCCCAAGCATCGCCCCGACCCCTTCGCCAACGAGAAGCCGCTGTACTCCATCGACGCCAAGAACATGGACAAGCACGCCGGCAAGCTGTCGGAAGGCATCAAGGCGATGATGAAGAAGTACGCCGGCTTCCGCATCGACGTCTATCCGACCCACCGCAACATCACCTATCCGCAGTTCTACCAGGACAACTCGGTCAAGAACGCCACCGCCTGCAAGACCATCAACAACGGCCTGCAGCTGGAAGGCTGCTACGCCGGCATCCCGTTCCCGATCCCGAAGAACGGCAACGAGGTGATGTGGAACCGCCTGTTCAAGTACGACGGCTATGCGCTGATGTCGGAAGGCATGACCGGCACCGTGGTGGACACCCAGGGCAACAACACCACGACCGGCGTCGCCACGATGTGGATCCAGTACCCGATCTTCGACCCGAAGCGCACCACCCCGATCAGCGCCGACGAGCCCTACGAGAAGATCCGCGTCGATTACTCCGACCCTGCCCGCAAGGCCGGCGAGAAGCTGGTCGTGCATGACTCGGTGGACATGGTCAACGTCGGCCGCCGCGCCTGGTCCTACCTGCCCGGCCAGCGCCGCGTGAAGCTGTCGCCGGACATCGCCTACGACACCCCCAGCCCGACCGGCGGCGGCGCCGGCACGGTGGACGAGGCGGCGGTGTTCTACGGTGCGCTGGACCGCTACAACTTCAAGCTGATCGGCAAGAAGGAGATGTACATCCCGTACAACACCTACAAGGTGCGCGATTCGAAGAGCTGCCCGAACGCCACCGCCTTCGCCACCAAGAACTTCCTGAACCCCGACTGCGTGCGCTGGGAACTGCACCGCGTGTGGGTGGTGGAAGCCACGCTGAAGGACGGCAAGCGCCACGTCTATCCGAAGCGCACCCTGTACTGGGACGAGGACATGCCCGGCATCGGCATGACCGAGGGCTACGACTCGGCCAACCAGATCTACCGCGTCACCTACAGCCTGCCGATCTCCCTGTATGACGCCCCGGGCCACCACTCCACCGACGAATGGGTCACCGCCGACCTGGCTACCGGCAACTACGCCCGCCAGCAGAACGTGACCGATACCGGCGGCTGGATCGTCACCGACGCCAAGCCCAACAACTTCTTCAGCTCCGAGGCCCTGGCCGGCGGCGGTATCCGCTAAGCCAGCACCCAGCCTCACCCCGACAGGCGCGGGCCGGTGCATCCGGCCCGGCGCCTGCCCCAGTCCCACCTGGTGGAAGGAGAACACACGTGTTGCCGATAATAAAAAAGGCAGGGGTCGTTGCGTCCCTGCTACTCATCGCATCGACGCAGGCGGGGACCGCCCTGGCGTTCGACAACCCGATCAACATCCCCGCAGCCCAGAGCAAGATCGGCGCGACCAGCGCGCTGCTCGGCTCGGCGGTGGCCGGCACGCGCATCGTCGCCGTCGGCCTGCGCGGCATGATCATCTATTCCGACGACGCCGGCGCCAGCTGGACCCAGGCCCGCGTGCCGGTCGGTTCCGACCTGGTTGCCGTCAATTTCCCGAGCCCCAAGCTGGGCTGGGCGGTTGGCCACGGCGGCGTCGTGCTGCATTCCAGCGACGGCGGTGCCACCTGGACCAAGCAGCTCGACGGCGTGCAGGCCGCCGAGCTGGCGCTGCGCCATTTCCAGGGTTCCGGCGTGCCGGACGCGGCGATGCTGGTCGAGCGGGAAAAGAACCTGCAGGCCGGCGGTGGCACCCAGCCCTTCCTCGACGTGTATTTCGAGAGCGAGACGACCGGCTTCGTCGTCGGCACCTTCAACCGCCTGTTCCGCACCACCGACGGCGGCAAGACCTGGACGCCGTGGATGGACCGCACCGACAACCCCGGCGAGCTGCACTTCTACAGCATCCGCGGGCGCGCCGGCAGTCTCTACCTGACCGGCGAGCAGGGCGCGGTGTGGCGTTTCGACAAGGCCTCGCAGCGCTTCGTGCAGGCCGCGACGCCCTACAAGGGCACCCTGTTCGGCCTCGTCGTCACCGACAAGGACACCGTGCTGGCCTTCGGCATGCGCGGCAGCCTGTACCGCAGCGACGACCAGGGCCGCAGCTGGGAGAAGGCCTCCCTCGGCACCCCGGCCGGCATCACCGGCGGCGTGGCGCTCAATGGCGGCAACGTGCTGCTGACCACCCAGGCCGGCGCGGTGAACCTCAGCCGCGACGACGGCAAGACCTTCCAGCCGGTCAAGACCAGCCGCCCGATGGCCTATTTCGGCCTCGCCCCGCTGGACGACAAGCGGATCGTCCTCGTCGGCGCCGAAGGCGTGCGCCTCGAATCCATCCAGTGAGCGCGCCCCTGCCGCCCCTGCCAACCTCAGTGTGAGTGCCATGGACCTTAGCCACAATCAGCAGCAGATGGCCGTGATCTCGGATCCGAAGGATTTCGACGAACGCTCCGGCAGCCTGCTCGAACGACTCATCTTCAACAACCGGGCGCTGCTCGTGCTCGGCTGCCTGGTGATCACCCTCTTCTTCGCGTTCCAGCTGCGCGGCATGACGGTGAACGCCAGCTTCGACAAGATGCTGCCCCACAGCCATCCCTACATCACCAACTACCTGGAAAACCGGGAGCAGTTGCGCGGTCTCGGGGATTCGGTGCGGGTCGTCATCGAGAACCCCAAGGGCGACATCTTCAACGCCGACTACCTCGCCACGCTGGCCAAGATCAACGACGAGATCTTCATCCTGAAGGGCGTCGACCGGGCCTGGATGAAGTCCATCTTCACGCCGGTGGTGCGCTGGGTCGAAGTGACCGAGGAAGGCTTCACCGGCGGCCCGGTGCTGCCCAACGACTACGACGGCTCGGCCAAGTCCATCGAGGACCTGCGCATCAACATCGGCCGCGCCGGCGTGGTGGGCAGCCTGGTGGCCAACAACTACAAGTCGAGCATGATCCAGATCCCGCTGCTGTCCAAGGACGGTGACGGCAATGCGGTCAATTACCACGACCTGTCGAAGTCGCTGGAGGACATCCGCGCCCGCTACGCCAGCGGCCCGGACGCCAAGGTCAACATCTACGTGATCGGCTTCGCCAAGCTGGCCGGCGACCTCATCGACGGCCTGCAGAAGGTGATGACCTTCTTCGCCATCGCCGCGGCGATCGCCACCTTCATCATCTACATGTTCACCCGCTGCGTGCGCAGTACCGGCCTGGTGCTGTTCTGCTCGCTGGTGGCGGTGATCTGGCAGCTCGGCCTGGTGGTCACCTTCGGCTACGGCCTCGACCCGTTCTCGATCCTGGTGCCCTTCCTGGTCTTCGCCATCGGCATCAGCCACGGCGCCCAGAAGATGAACGGCATCATGCAGGACGTGGGCCGCGGCACCCACAAGCTGGTGGCGGCCCGCTACACCTTCCGCCGCCTGTTCCTGGCCGGCCTTACCGCGCTCTTGGCCGACGCGGTGGGCTTCGCGGTGCTGATGGTGATCGACATCCCGGTGATCCGCGAACTGGCGATGACCGCCAGCCTCGGCGTGGCGGTGCTGATCACCACCAACCTGATCCTGTTGCCGGTGCTGCTGTCCTATGTCGGCGTCAGCCCGGCGGCCGCCAAGCGCAGCCTCAAGGAGGAGAGCGACGAGATCAAGGGCCGCGGCATGGGCAAACTGTGGGCCTGCCTGGACCACTTCACCGAGCGCCGCTGGGCGACCATCGCCATCGTCGCCAGCACCGTGCTCGGCGTGATCGGTTTCGTCGTCTCCCACGACCTGAAGATCGGCGACCTGGATGCCGGCGCGCCGGAACTGCGCCCGGATTCCCGCTACAACCAGGACAACGCCTTCATCACCGCCAACTACGGCATCTCCAGTGACGTGTTCGCGGTGATGGTGAAGACCCCGCCGGACAGCTGCCGCTCCTTCGAGACCCTCACCGAGACCGACCGCCTCGCCTGGCACCTGGCCCAGGTGCCCGGCGTGCAGCAGACGGTGTCCCTGGCCGACACGGTGCGCAACTACACCGCCGGCGGCTTCGAGGGCAACCCGAAGTGGATCACCGTCAGCGACAACCAGGGCCTGATCGACGCGCAGATCGGCAACGCGATGAGCTGGAACTCCGAGTTCCTCAACACCCAGTGCTCGCTGATCCCGGTGCTGGCCTTCTTGTCCGACCACAAGGCCGAGACCCTCGACCGGGTCGTCGCGGCGGCCGGCGAGTTCGCCGCCCAGCACGACACCAAGGACCGCAAGTTCCTGCTGGCGGCGGGCAGCTCCGGCGTCGATGCGGCCACCAACATCGTGGTCCGCGACGCCAACCGCACCATGCTGCTCTACGTCTATGCGTCGGTGATCCTGCTGTGCGCGATCACCTTCCGCAGCTGGCGGGCGGTGGTGGTGGCGGTGCTGCCGCTGGTGCTCACCTCGGTGCTGGCCGAAGCCCTGATGGTCAAGCTGGGCATCGGCGTGAAGGTCGCGACGCTGCCGGTGGTGGCCCTCGGCGTCGGCATCGGCGTGGATTACGCGCTGTACCTGCTCAGCGTGCAGCTGGCCCAGCAGCGCATGGGCTACTCCCTCGGCGAGGCCTACCAGCGCTCGGTGGCCTTCACCGGCAAGGTGGTGGCACTGGTCGGCGTGACCCTCGCCGCCGGCGTGATCACCTGGGCCTGGTCGCCGATCAAGTTCCAGGCCGACATGGGCATCCTGCTGACCTTCATGTTCCTGTGGAACATGCTCGGCGCGCTGATCCTGATTCCGGCCCTGTCCCACTTCCTGCTCAAGGGCGAAACCGTGAAGAACCACGTGATGAGCCCGGCGGAAAAGGCGCTGATGCCCGAAGAGGCGCTGCAGGACTGAGTTTGCGCCCGGACGCCGGGAAAGTGGCGGTCCCCAGACGAGTCCCGGCGTCCGCTTTTTATAAAAAGAATCAAATCTGTTTTTGAAGTGAGTCCGCCCGTCGAGGCGGGCCGCGCAGATCGACCGAAGGAGACAGAAGAATGGCACGTGTGAATGGAAAGGTGGCCCTCGTCACCGGCGCCGCGTCCGGCCTCGGCCGCGCCGATGTGCTGGCGCTGGCGCGCGAAGGGGCGCGGGTAGTCGTCACCGACCTCAACGAGGACGCCGGCCAGGCCCTCGCCAAGGACATCGACGGGGTCTTCGTGCGCCACGACGTGCGCAGCGAGGACGACTGGCACAAGGCCGTCGGCACTGCGCTGGAGCGCTTCGGCAAGCTCGACATCCTGGTCAACAACGCCGGCATCGTGGTGCCGGCCGACATCGAGACGGCCACGCTGGAACAGTACCGGCTGCTCAACGCGATCCACGCCGAAGGCACCTTCCTCGGCTGCCAGGCCGCCATCAGGGCGATGAAGGCCAACCCCGGCGCCACCGGCTCGATCATCAACATCTCGTCCCTGTCGGCGATCCGCGGCTTTCCGGGGGTCATCACCTACGCCGCCGCCAAGGGGGCGATCCTGGCGCTGACCACCACCATCGCCGCGCACATCCGCGAGAAGGGCTACGCGATGCGCTGCAACGCGATCCTGCCCGGAATGATCAACACCCCGCTGCTGGCGGCGGTCGGCGCCGACACGCTGCCCGGCCTCGGCCAGCCCGCCGACGTGGCCAACACGGTGCTGTTCCTGGCGTCGGACGAATCGCGCCACATGAGCGGCGCCCACATCGTTCTCGACAACGCTTCATCGATCATCGGCGGAGGAGCCTGACATGGCAGCCAGCAAGAAACTCGAAGGCAAGGTGGCGATCGTTCTCGGCGCCGCCGGCAAGGACAACATGGGCCAGGTCATCGCCCGCCGCTTCCACGACGAAGGCGCGCGGGTGGTGGTGGCCGGCCGCAAGCTGGACGAGCTGGACCGCTTCGCCAAGACCATCGGCGGTGCGGCCTACCAGTGCGACATCACCAACAAGGACGAGGTCGCGGCCCTGTTCGCCTTTGCGAAGGACTGGGGCGGCCATGTGGACATCGCGGTGAATGCCACCGGCTGGGGCCTGCTGAAGGGCTTCACCGAAACCACCGTGGCGGAGATCGACCAGATCACCGACCTGCAGTTCAAGGGCCCGTTCTACTTCTGCCAGGCGGCGGTGGACACCCTGGCCAAGGGCGGATCGATCATCCAGATCAGCTCGGCGACCGCCACCATCATGCTCAACGACCACGCCGCCTACATGGGCACCAAGGCTGGCACCGACCACGTGATCCGCTGCGTCGCCCATGAGTTCGGCGAGCGCGGCATCCGCGCCAACTCCATCTCGCCGGGCCTCACCGACACGCCGATGACGGCCGGTGCGAAGGACGTGCCGGGCCTCTTCGACAGCTTCCTGTCCGGCTACCCGCTGGGGCGCATCGGCACCAAGGACGACATCGCCGCCGCCGCCGTGTGGCTGTCCAGCGACGAGTGCTTCATGACCGGCCAGAACCTGCAGGTGAATGGCGGCCTGACCCTGCGCCGCAACCCCACCCGCGAAGAAATCCAGGCCGCCGTCGTAGCGGCGGGCCAGGCCTGAGGAGCGCCGCGATGAGCAATCAATCCCTCATCAGCCGCCTCGGCAGCGTGATGCAGATGGCCTACGTGCCGGCCGACGTGCCCGGCGCGCTGCGCTACTGGACCGAGACGATGGGCGTCGGCCCGTTCTTCAAGCTGTCCAACATCGCCGTCGATGCAGCCAGGTACAAGGGCGAGCCGGCCAGCATCGATTTCTCGGTGTACATCGCCTACTGGGGCGACACCCAGGTGGAGATCATCGAGCAGCACAACGACGCACCGTCGATCTACAAGAGCTGGCGCGGCGAGGGCCGCGAAGGCCTGCACCACGTGTGCATCGTCGTCGAGGACATGGCCAGGGCGCGGGAGATCTGCGCCGAGGCCGGCGCCACGGTGCTGCAGGAGATCTGGCTGCCCGGCGGCGGCGAGGCGATCTACGTGGATGCGGGCGGCGGCCCGGGCAGCCTGATCGAGATGATCTGCTTCCCGCCGGACAACTACGCCTTCTTCGACGTGATGCGCGATGCCGCCCGCAGCTGGGACGGCAGCGAGCCGATCCGCGCGGTGGGCTGAGGAGGCGGCGATGAGCGACAGCAACACGC
Source organism: Pseudomonadota bacterium (assembly GCA_018241665.1). Classification (GTDB taxonomy): domain Bacteria; phylum Pseudomonadota; class Gammaproteobacteria; order Burkholderiales; family Rhodocyclaceae; genus Zoogloea. The sequence continues at coordinate 426,188 of JAFEDK010000005.1, read as the reverse complement.
CCGGCCGCATCGACTGCGTGCTGGTGGCCTCCGGCAAGTTCCACGACATCGACTTCGCGCGTCTCGAACTGCTCAAGCTGCTGGGCGAGGACGAACGCATCCGCGTGCGGGTCTTCGAGGACTACTCGAATCTCGACGCGATCCGCAACGCCGCCTTCCTGGTGAGCTACACCTGCGATGTCGTCCCCAGCCTCGACGAGCAGGAAGCCCTGCGCGCCTGGGTGGCCGGTGGCGGGCGCTGGTACGCGCTGCACGGCACTGCGTCGATCCTGCGCTTCCTCGACAGCGGCCTGGTGGATTCGCCGGCGCTGGCGCCGCACTTCATGGAAACCCTCGGCAGCCAGTTCATCGCCCATCCGCCGATCGGCCCCTACCGGGTCGAGGTGGCCGACCCGAAGCACGAGCTGGTGAAGGGCATCGAGCCGTTCGAGGTGGTGGACGAGCTCTACCTGTCCGACATTCACGCCGAACTGCACGTGCTCCTCGACACCGAGTTCGAAGGGGAGGGCACCGGCTTCGCGCGCAGCAAGTGGAAGCGCGCCCGCCACCCGGTGCTCTACCTGCGTCCCATCGGCGCCGGCGCGGTGCTCTACCTGACCCTCGGCCACTGCCGCGGCCACTACGACATGCAGCCCTTCATGGACTACTGGCCCGAGAAGCAGAAGTGCGCCTGGGAGCAGCCGGTGTTCTACGAGCTGCTGCGCCGGGGCATCGCCTGGGGCAAGGGTCGGGCCGAACCGGCGGCGGGCGAATGAATTCGCCCGCACGAAAAGGCAACACCGACATGTAGGGGCGAATTCATTCGCCCACCGCACCCAAGCAAGATCAGGCGGGCCCCAGCCCGCTCGCACTTCACACGAAAGGAAGAGACAAAATGGAACTCGGACTGCGCGGCAAGAAAGTCATCATCAACGGCGGCAGCCGCGGCATCGGCAAGGCGGCGCTGGAAATCTACGCGGCGGAAGGCTGTGACATCGCCTTCTTCTCCCGCGACAAGCAACGCGTCGAGCAGACCGTCGGCGAGCTGCGCCAGCACGGCGGCAAGGTCATCGGCGACGCCTTCGACATGAACGACGGCGCTGCCTACCAGGCCTGGCTGACCAGCGCCGCCAAGCGCCTGGGTGGCTGCGACATCTTCATCCACAACGCCAGCTCGTCCGGCGCCCAGGGCACCACCGACTGGGACATGACCTTCCGCCTCGACATGATGGGCGCCGTCACCGGCTGCCAGACCCTCGAGCCCTTCCTCGAGAAGTCCGAATCCCCGTCGGTGATCCTGATGTCCAGCACCGCGGCGGTGGAGACCTTCATCTACCCGCAGGCCTTCAACGCCATCAAGGCGGCCATCATCACCTACGCCAAGCAGCTGTCCCAGCTGTGGGCCGCCAAGCAGATCCGCGTCAATACGGTCTGCCCCGGCCCCATCGCCTACCCGGGCGGCAACTGGTCGATGATCAAGGAGGCGATGCCCGAGCTGTACGACAAGACCCTCGCCGAGATGCCCCTCGGCCGCTTCGGCGCGCCGGAAGACGTGGCCCGCGCGATGGTCTTCCTGTCCAGCCCGGCAGCCTCCTACATCACCGGCAGCAACCTGGTGATCGACGGCGGCTACACCAAGCGCGTGCAGTTCTGAGCGGGGAGCGCCGGCCATGAAGCTGTACACCTCCATCGGACCCAACCCGCGCGTCGTCAGGATGTTCGCCGCCGAGAAGGGCCTTTCCCTCGACCATGTGGTGGTGGACATCATCGCCGGCGAGAACCGCCAGCCGGCCTGGCAGGCCATCAACCCGACCGGCACGACGCCGGTGCTGGAGCTGGAGGGCGGCCTCTGCATCGCCGAGACCACCGCCATCTGCGAGTACCTGGAGGAGTTCCGGCCGGCGCCGGCGCTGATCGGCGCCACGCCGGAGGCCCGCGCCGTCACGCGCATGTGGTGGCGGCGGGTGGACCTGCTGGTGGTCCAGCCGATGACCGCCGGCTTCCGCGGCGCCGAGGGCCTGCCGTTGTTCCGCGAGCGGGTGCGCTGCCTGCCCCAGGCTGCCGACGACCTCAAGCAGAGCGCCCGCGAGGGCCTCGCCTGGTTCGAGGCACAGCTCGGCGACAAGCCGTATATTGCCGGCGACGCGCTGACGGTGGCCGACCTCCTGCTGTTCTGCTTCGTGGAGTTCGGCGCGCTGGTGGGGCAGGGACTCGACCCCGCCCATCGGCGCCTGGCCGCCTGGCGCGAACGCATCGCGGCGCGGCCGTCCGCGGCGCTGCCGTAGCCGTGAGCGCACCACCCCGATAAATAAAAAACCCGGAGACACCATGCACCAGATCACCACCCACCACGACTTCGACGCCCCCGCCGCGCTGCTGTGGGACCTGCTCGCCGACTTCGCCCACATCGAACGCTGGTGGCCGCAGGATGTGCCGGCCGTGCAGATCGAACGCGTCGAGCTCGAAGGCGAGGGCATCGGCCTGACCCGCCACATCTACAACAAGGGCTTTGCCGCGCCGGTCAGCGAACGGCTGGATTTCCAGGACCCGGCGACGATGACCTACAAGCTGTCCATCGTCGGCCAGCGCCCCGCCGGCATCACCGCCTACCAGGCCACCGGGCGCATCGAAGCGCTGGCCGGCGGGCGCAGCCGCCTCAACTACCACAGCGAATTCACCACCGAATCCGGCCAGCCCGACGAGGCCGACGCCTTCCTGCGCATGGCCTACGCCCTGATGTTCCAGGGCCTCGCCGCCGCCACCGCCCGCTGAGAAGCCTCAATAGGCTCCCTGGCGAAGTCTGCATGGTGGCCACGGGGGGCGCTGTGGGGGGAGGTCCTGTAGGGGCGAATTCATTCGCCCGCAGAGGTTCTGGAACGCACGACGGGCGAATTCATTCGCCCCCACAAGTTGGGTGTGCCCCACGGTCGATTCGTGCCCCTTGAGGGGCCCCGATACCTGGCGGGTCGTCAGACCCGCCCTACAGTCAAGGATGCATCCATGAGCATGAAAGCTGTCCGCTTCACCGTTCCGGGCGCCGCGCCCATCGTCGAGGAAGTTCCGATCCCGCAGCCCGGCCCCGGCCAGGTGCTGGTCAGGATCGGTGGCGCCGGCGTGTGCCATTCCGACCTCCACGTGCTGGACCACGGTGCGATGCATTTCCACGGTCCCTTCACCCTCGGCCATGAGAACGCCGGCTGGGTCGCGGCGCTGGGTGCCGGCGTCACCGGCGTGAAGGAGGGCGATCCGGTGGCGGTGTTCGGCTTCTGGGGCTGCGGCCACTGCCACGCCTGCCTGCTGTCGATGGAGGCCTACTGCGAGAACTGGGAGAGCCTGCCCAACAACGGCGGTGGCATTGGTACCGACGGCGGCATGGCCGAATACATGCTGGTGCCCTCGCCGCGCCTGCTCGTACCGCTGGGCAGCCTGGCACCGCGGGAAGCCGCGCCGCTGACCGACGCGGCCCTGACGCCCTACCACGCCATCAAGCGCGGCCTGCACCTGCTGACGCCGGACGCGACGGCGGTGGTGATCGGCGTCGGCGGCCTCGGCCACATGGCGGTGCAACTGCTGCGCGTGCTGTGTGGCGCCCGCGTGGTGGCGGTGGATGTGGACGACCGCAAGCTGGAGCACGCCCGCCAGCTCGGCGCCGACCTGGTGGTCAATTCCCGCAACGCCGCCGCGGCGGCCGAGCAGATCACCGCCTTCACCGGCCGGCGCAAGGCGGCGCTGGTGCTGGACTTCGTCGGCATTCAGCCGACCCTCGACCTGGCCGTGCAGCTGGTCGGCCGCAACAGCCAGCTGACGGTGGTCGGCGTCGGCGGCGGGACGATCCCGCTGACCCAATGGACGCTGCCCTTCGGCTGCTCGGTGAGCACCCCGCTGTGGGGCTCCCGCGCCGAGCTGATGGAAGTCATCGCGCTGGCCCAGAGCGGGCGAATCCACGTGGATGCCAGCTATTTCGGCATCGAGCAGGGGCCGCAGGTGCTGCAGGACCTGCGCGACGGCAAGCTGGTCGGGCGCGGCGTGCTGGTGCCGGACCTGGTCTGAACGACGAAAGGAAGAACCGATGTTTCCCAAATTCGCTGCCGCGCTGCTGATGTCGAGCGCGCTGCTGGCCCCGGCGGCCCAGGCCGCCGCCGACGAGGCCAAGCAGGCCCAGGCCTTGCTCGCCAAGGCCGTGGCCTACTACAAGGACAAGCAGGACCTGGCCCTCGGCGCCTTCAGCCGCCAGGGCGAGTTCCTGACCCCCAGCCTGTACGTGTACGTGCTGGACAGCAAGGGCACCATGCTGGCCAGCGGCGGCTCGTCGGCGGCGCTGATCGACCGCAACGTGGCCGACATGAAGGACGCCGCCGGCAAGCCCTTCTTCCGCGAGATGCTCGACGTCGCCAAGGCCAAGGGCGGTGGCTCGGTGGAGTACCGCTGGCTGAATCGCCGCGACGGCAAGGTGGAGCGCAAGCTGACCTATTTCGAGCAGGTCAAGGACCGCATCATCGCTGTCGGCTACTACCTGCCCCACGGCAGCGCCGAGCAGGCCCAGGCGCTGCTGGAGCGGGCCGCCGCTGCCGCGAAGGACGACCCGGCCAAGGCCATCGCCGCCTTCAACGAGCTCAATGGCAGCTTCAGCGAGGACGACCTCTACGTCTTCGCGATTGGCCTCGACGACAAGCGCTTCAAGGCCCACGGCGCCATTTCGCGCCTGGTCGGCAGCGACGCGCTGGCCCTCAAGGACGCCAACGGCAAGCCCTTCGTCGAGGACCTGCTGGCCCGCGTGAAAGACAAGGAGCAGGGCGAGATCGACTACGCCTGGCGCAACACCGTCACCAGCAAGGTCGAGCGCAAGCACACCCTGCTGCGCAAGGTCGGCGGGCTGGTGGTGGCGGTCGGCTACTACCAGAACTGAGGGGCGGGCGCGATGCCGGTCGAGCTCATCGGCTGCTACTGGACGCTGGCCGGCAACTACGTGTTCGGCGCCGACGACCACAGCCCGTGGTCCTTCCGCGCGCGGGCCGAGGCGGCGGGGCGGGCCGGCTATACGGGCTTCGGCTTCAAGCAGGCCGACCTGCGCCGCATCCTGGCCTGCCACGGCTACGCCGAGATCCGCGCGATCCTCGCCGGCAACGGCCTCCGCCATGTCGAGCTGGAAGCCCTGTTCGACTGGTGCGCCGACGGCCCGGCGCGCCACCAGTCCGACGCCGACTGCCAGCTGCTGCTGGCCGCGGCGGCCGAGCTGGGCGCCCACCACATCAAGGCCGCCGGCGATTTCGGCGGGGCGGACTGGAGTATCGAGCGCATGCACGACGCCTTCCAGCAACTCGCCAGAGAGGCCCGTGCCGTCGGCAGCGTGATCACGCTGGAGCCGATCGCCTTTTCCAACATTCCCGACCTGGACACCGCGCTGGCCATCATCGGCGCCAGCGCCGGCCGTGGCGGCGGGCTGATGCTCGACAGCTGGCACGTGACCCGCGGCGGCATGCCGCTGGAACGCATCGCCGCGTTGCCGCCGGGCACGATAGGTGGCGCGGAGCTGGACGACGGCACGCTGGCCACCGTCGGCTCACCGATCGCCGACACGCTGGACCGCCGCCGCCTGTGCGGCGACGGCGAGTTCGACCTGCCGGCCTTCATCGCTGCAGTGCGGGCCGGCGGCTATGACGGACCGTGGGGCGTGGAGATCATCTCCGCCGAACAGCGTGCCCGCCCGCTGGAGGCCGCGGCGCAGCTGTCCTGCACCAGCGCCGCCCGCCTGTTCGCCTGAGCGGAGGGCTCCTCGGGGGAGCGCTGTGGAGTGAAGCGCTGTGGGGGCGAATTCATTCGCCCTCCGCACGTGGATGAACCACCGCGGGCGAATGAATTCGCCCCCACAGCACCAGCCCACAGCACCAGCCCACAGCACCAGCCCACAGCACCAGCCCACGGAAAGCCCTGCATGGGGTGGGGGCATCGCCGTGGGCAGGGGTACAGGCGTATAGTCCGTCCTCCGCCGCCGGCTGGCCCGTGCCGGGGCGTACTGGATGTGCCCGAATACCATGCCTTTACCCAGCTTCAACCCCGCCGACTACGAATCCCAGCTGGCCGCCAAGGTCGCGCGCTTCAAGCAGGACTTCGCACCCTTCGGCCTGCCCGAGCCGGACGTGTTCCGCTCCGCACCCTTGCACTACCGGCTGCGCGCCGAGTTCCGCATGTGGCACATGGGGCCGCGGGTGGATTACGCGATGTTCGACCCGGCCGAGCCCAAGGTGCCGGTGGTCATCGACGACTTTCCGCCGGCCTGCGAGCCCATCGCCCGCGCGATGCCGGTGCTGCGCGAGCGGCTGATGGCCAGCGAGGCCCTCAAGCGCAAGATCTTCCAGGTGGATTTCCTCGCCACGCTGAGCGGCGAGCTGATGATCTGCCTGGTCTACCACCGCCCCCTCGACGAAGCCTGGGAGGCCGCTGCCGCCGAGCTGGCCGCCGACATGGGCGTGCAGGTGATCGGCCGCAGCCGCAAGCAGAAGATCGTCATCGGCCGCGACTGGCTGCTGGAATCCTTCGAACTGGACGGCCGCACGCTGCGCTACAAGCAGATCGAGGGCAGCTTCACGCAGCCCAATGGCGGCGTTAACCGCCAGATGCTCGGCTGGGCCTGCGCCCAGGCCCGCGGGCTGGGCGGCGACCTGCTGGAGCTGTACTGCGGCAACGGCAACTTCACGATTGCGCTGGCGCCCCATTTCGGCCGCGTGCTGGCCACCGAGGTCAGCAAGTCGTCGGTGCATGCCGCCCATTACAACCTCGAAGCCAATGCCATCGACAGCGTGGCGATGGTGCGCATGTCCAGCGACGAGATCAGCGACGCGCTGGCCGGCGGCCGCGAGTACCGCCGCATGAAGGACGTGGACCTGGCCGGCTACAACTTCACGACGCTGTTCCTCGATCCGCCGCGCAGCGGCCTCGATGCGCCGACCGTCGAGCTGGCCCGCGGCTTCGACAACATCCTGTACATCTCCTGCAACCCGGAGACCCTGCGCGACAACGTTGCCGCGCTGCAGGACAGCCACACGATCGCCGCCTCGGCGGCCTTCGACCAGTTTCCCTATACGCACCACCTGGAGTGCGGCGTGCTGCTGAAGAAGCGCAGCGCCTGAACCCCACAACCTAGACAGGAAATCTCCATGAGCAGTCTGCCCAAGTGCCCCCAGTGCGGCTCCGAATACACCTACGAGGACGGCGCCAACTTCGTCTGCCCCGAATGCGCCCATGAATGGCCGCAGGCGGCCCCCGCCGAGGAACAGAAGGTCGTCCGCGATGCCAACGGCAATGTGCTGCAGGACGGCGACAGCGTCACCGTGATCAAGGACCTGAAGGTCAAGGGTTCGTCCTCGGTGGTGAAGGTCGGCACCAAGGTCAAGAACATCCGCCTGGTGGACGGCGACCACGACATCGACTGCAAGATCGATGGCTTCGGCGCGATGCAGCTGAAGTCGGAGTTCGTGAAGAAGGCCTGAAGAAGCCTTGGCGCTGCCCTGACGGCGGCCCGCGCGGCCGTCAGTAGCGCAGCGCCCGTCCCACCGGCCGCCGGCTCGCCACCAGGCGCAGCATGGCCCGCGCCGGGGCGGGCGTCGGGACATGGATCAGCGCGATGCTGAGCCACACCGCGACGCTGAAGTAGAGCGACATCCACACCATCTCGCCGTGCCAGTCGGCCCAGCGGTGCGACACCACCCAGCGGCTGGAGGCGTCCAGCACGCCCTGGGCGAGGCTCAGGTACTGGCGGCCATGGGCCTCGTCAGTCAGCCAGCGGGCCCAGTACATCGGTACATCCACGCCGAACATGTAGAACACGTAGCCGACACCGGCCACGCACCACAGGGCCAGCAGCGGCCGTTGCGCCATCGCCAGGCGCGGCCATACGGCCAGCAGTCCGACCACCAGCAGCGCCGCGCTGACGCCCCATAACGATTCCTCGATGACGTGGCCGAGGTTGGCGGTGGTCAGCACCGCGTACCAGGAACAGGTCTCCGCCACCACGATCAGCGGCACGATGAGGTTCGACGCCAGCCGGCCGGGCGTGCTGCGGGTGGCCTGCGACGCCTCGCGCAGCATCAGCGCCCACTGGGTGACGAAGCACAGCTCGGCGATGGTCGCCACCGAGCGGCCGACGATCACGCTGGACAGCCATGAGTCGAACAGGCACAGGCGTGGCACGTCGAAGACCGGCAGGAAGGAGCGGTAGGCGCAGCCGAACACGTAGCCCGCCGACAACAGCAATTGCCAGCGCCGCCAGCCGTAGGCATCGGCCGACAGCAGGCTCTGGCGCCGGTTGAGGGCCGCGGCCGACCACAGCCAGGCCAGGATGTTGAGCCCGGCCACCGCGCACAGCAGCGTCCACCACGAAAACACGCTGATCGTCATGATGGGGTAACGCTAGGATGCTAGGGCGGCCCCGTCAAGGAAGGCTTGCGACTGGTTTGATCCAGGTAAAAAGGAAAATCCCTGCGGAACCCGGCGCCGCGCAGGACTCAGCAGCTGTGAGCTGTGAGCTGTGAGCTGTGAGCTGTGAGCTGTGAGCTGTGAGGGCTTTGTGTTGTGGGGGCGAATTCATTCGCCCGCCATGGGTTGATCCACCTCCGCGGGCGAATGAATTCGCCCCCACAAGGGGGGGAAGCGGACGGGGCGGGCGCCGGCCCGTCTAGAACAGCTCCACCGCGTTGTGGCTGCGTCCGGCGTTGAGGGCTTGCATGACCTGCGCGAACTGGGTGTCGAAGTCGCCGCCGCTGGCCATGCGGGCGAGGATGCGCTGGATCGCCTGCTCCATCGTGGCGTTGATCGTCGCTTCCTGGGTCTGGCTGGTGTTGAGCCAGGAATAGGTCTTCTCGATGCTGTCCGCCATGTCCTGCAGCAGCAGGCGGGTGTCGCACATCGTGGCCTTGTTCTGTTCGCCGAGGGAGGTCAGGGCGACCTCGGCTTCGCTGAGGGCGATCTGCAACTGCTCGGCGCGCTTCTGCCCCTCCTGGCGGATGTCCACGTTGACCGACAGCGCTTCCGCGGATTCGGCCAGGATCGCCAGGCTGTCGCGCAGGATGCCGGCCCGCTCGGGCTCCTCCGCTTCGTCCGGCATGTTGGAGACGATGAGCGACACGCGGTCGTAGTTCACCACCAGCCGCTTCTTGAATTGGAACAGGCGGCCCATCTCGGAGGCGTGGTCGAGGATCGACTGTTCCAGCTCGGTGGGTTCGCCATGGTCGGTCACGGCTGTGGTTGCGCCGTTGGGATGGCGGACCAGCACGCAGGACTTGAGGCCGAGTTCCTGGATCGCCGACAGCAGGCTGTCGGCCAGGGCGCGGTAATCGTGGCTGATGATGCTCTTGCGCATGAAGCCGAGCAGGATGCCGGTCTGGCTGGCGCTCGACAGGAAGCCCATCGCCATCCGTTCGAGGGCCTTCTTCTCATCGGCCAGCGCGGCGGCGGCACGGTACTGGCGGATTGCCACGGCCACCTTGCGCTGGAAGATGTCGGCATTGACCGGCTTGGTGATCAGGTCGGTGCCGCCGGCGTCGAAGGCCTTCAAGTGCTCATCGAGGGACTGGTGGCCGGTGACGAAGATGATCGGAACGCTGGTGAAGGCGCGCAGGCGGCGGCATGTCTCGTAGCCGTCGATGCCGGGCATCTCCACGTCCAGCACGATCAGGTCGGGCGTCTGTCCGACGCAAAGCTCCAGTGCCTCGCTGCCGGACGAGGCGGTCAGCACGTCGAAGTGCTGGGCCAGGATGGCGCGGTGGAAGGCGCGGGTTACTTTTTCGTCGTCCACGATCAGCACGCGGCCGCCGATTTCCTCGGTGTTGTCGACTGCCTGGCCTTGTTCGTCGGTTCTGCCGGGGGCATATCTGTGCATGGGGCTGTTTCCTTGCTTTTCTTATCGTTGGACAATCGACACCGATTTTAACGGTTTGACGTGCCGGGAAAGAGTGAGCGCATCACACATCCTGGATGTTGTAGTGCGCTTGAATCTTTGGAAAGGAAAATAATGAAACTTAAGGACATTTCCCTGCTGCGCCAGCAGGCTTTCATCAATGGCGAATGGGCCGATGCGGCCGCTGGCGAGACCCATCCGGTGGTGAATCCGTCCACCGGCGCCGAGATCGCCCGTGTGCCCGACATGGGGGCCGACGAGACCCAGCGTGCCATCGACGCTGCGGCGCGGGCGCTGCCGGCCTGGCGCGCCCGCTCGGCCAAGGACCGGGCCGGGCTGCTGCGCCGCTGGTACGAGCTGATCATGGCCAACCAGGACGACCTGGCCGTGCTGATGACCTGCGAGCAGGGCAAGCCGCTGGCCGAGGCGCGCGGTGAAGTGGCCTACGGCGCGTCCTTCGTCGAGTGGTTCGCCGAGGAGGGCAAGCGCGTGTATGGCGAGACGATCCCGGCGCCGACCCCCGACAAGCGCCTGCTGGCCATCCGCCAGCCGGTCGGCGTTACCGCGGCGATCACCCCGTGGAACTTCCCGATCGCGATGATCACCCGCAAGGTGGCACCGGCGCTGGCGGCGGGCTGCACCTCGGTGGTTAAGCCGGCCGAGGCGACGCCGCTGTGCGCGCTGGCGCTGGCCGAGCTGGCCCAGCGGGCCGGCATTCCGGCTGGCGTGCTGAACATCGTCACCACCGCGCGGCCGGCGGTGGTCGGTGGGGTGCTCACCGCCAGCCCGGTGGTGCGCAAGCTGTCCTTCACCGGCTCCACGCCGGTCGGCAAGCGCCTGATGGCCCAGTGCGCCGACACGGTCAAGCGGCTGTCGCTGGAGCTCGGCGGCAACGCGCCTTTCATCGTCTTCGACGACGCCGACCTGGACGCCGCGGTGGCCGGCGCGATGGCCTCCAAGTACCGCAATGCCGGCCAGACCTGCGTGTGCGCCAACCGCATCCTGGTGCAGGACGGCATCTACGACGCCTTCGCAGCGCGCCTGGCCGAGGCCGCCGCCGCGCTGCAGGTGGACGATGGCCTGGCCGCCGGCGCCCAGGTCGGCCCGTTGATCAACGCGGCGGCGCTTGAAAAGGTCGAAGGCCTGGTCGGCGACGCGCTGGCCAAGGGCGCGCAGCTCGTCACCGGCGGCACCCGCCACCCGCGCGGTGGCTGGTTCTACACGCCGACGGTGCTGGCCGGGATCACCGCCGAGATGCGCATCGCCCGCGAGGAGATCTTCGGCCCGGTGGCGCCGCTGTTCCGCTTCAAGACCGACGACGAGGCCATCGCGCTGGCCAACGACACGCCCTACGGCCTGGCGGCCTACTTCTATTCCCGCGACATCCACCGCGTGTGGCGCGTCGCCGAGGCGCTGGAATACGGCATGGTCGGCATCAACGAGGGCCTGATCTCCAACGAGATGGCGCCCTTCGGCGGGGTCAAGGAATCCGGCGTCGGCCGCGAGGGCTCCCGCCACGGCATCGACGAGTATCTGGAGATCAAGTACCTGTGCATGGGCGGCCAGCGGCCGTGAGCGGCGTTCGTCCCGCGGCTGCCTGAGGATGGGTGGCGGATGTCCCGGCGCCCGGACGTCCGCTGACCAGGGCGTGGTGGAATCGCGCCCGCCTCCTTGTCGGGGAAAGGGATATTTTTTGCACATCGGGCTTGAAACGGGTATTAGCCAAGAGTAATATAAAAACGAACAAGACTGTTTTTGATTGTTTGACGCGAGCTTTACGCAGCCACCGTTCCGCTGAACGGCGGCACCCTTGAATTCATCGTCACTGCTGTCCCTGCGCCCGTCGGGCCGGGGCTCCGGTGCGGGAGTCCGTCAGATGCTTCAATACGCTTTTGGCTTCATCCTTCCGGGCAGCCGTGCTGCCTGCGCCTTCCTCCGAACCTGCCCGCCGGGCGGGTGACGGATCCCGTTCCAGGGCCGTCAGGGCTTCGCTCCATCCGTCTTTCCGCTTTCTGCATCGTCGGCCGCTGCCTGCGGTCGTGGCGCCGCTTTCCCGTCGGGAAGAAAGGAGTCGCCGTACAAATAAAATAAAAAGAATTTTGTTTGTTTTTAATGTGTGGTTCGCCAGACACGGACGACCACATCCAAAGGAGGAGAACGAGTGCACAACAACAAGAGAAAATCGCGTGCCGCCCGTGCAGGGGGCATCGCGCTGAACCTCGTCGGCGGGACCGCGCTGCTCATGGCGAGCATGCAGGCCGGCGCTTTCGAGATCGATGCGGGTAACCCGGACGTGAAGATCCGCTGGGACAACACGCTGAAGTACAACGCCGGCTGGCGTGCCGAAGGGCGCGACAACAAGCTCGGCGACAACTGGGTGTCCCAGGCCACCAACTACGGCTGGAATACCGGCGACCTGGTGACCAACCGGGTGGACCTGCTGTCGGAATTCGACTTCATCTTCAAGGAGCACCACGGCTTCCGCGTGTCCGCGACGGCCTGGAACGACTTCGCCTACACCAGCCGCGTGCATGGCAACCCGGCCTACCAGGCCGCCGGACTGGGCACCGCCTACCCGAACAACACGTTCACCAAGCACGTGGAGCGCTGGTACAAGGGCTCCGGCGAGCTGCTCGACGCCTTCGCCTTCACCCGCGTGGATGTGGCCGAGGTGCCGATCAACCTGCGCGTCGGCCGCCACAACGTGTATTGGGGCGAGTCCCTGTTCACCTTCGCCAACAGCATCGCCTACGGACAGGGGCCGCTGGACCTGCGCAAGGCCACCTCCACGCCGGGCATCGAGGCGAAAGAGCTGTTCCTGCCGCAGAACCAGGTGTCGATGGGCGCCCAGCTGACCAGGAACATCAGCGTCGCCGCCAACTACTACCTGCAGTGGGACCCGCACCGCCTGCCGGAAGGCGGCACCTACCTGGGCGGCGCCGACCTGAGCTTCCTCGGCGGCACCAGCTACCTCGGTTATCCGGTCGTCGGCGACCTGTCCACCGGCCCCAACCGCAAGCCCGGCAACACCGGCAGCTGGGGCGTGATGAGCAAGATCCGCTCGGAGCTGATCGGCGGCGACGTGGGCTTCTATTACCGCCGCTTCGACGACCGCTACCCGACCATGGTGGGCGGCCCCGACTACATGTACAACGCCTATGCCAAGGACGTGAAGCTCTATGGCCTCAGCCTGTCGAAGCAGATCGGCTCGGTGTCCTTCGGCGCCGAGGCGTCGCGCCGCGAAGGCACGGCGCTGGCCTCCAACGGCGCCGGCCTGGCCCTCGGCAACACCTGGCATGCGCTGGCCAACGTGATCGCCTACTTCGGCAAGACGCCGCTGTACGACTCGGCGCCGCTGACCGTCGAAGTGAACTACGTGCGCCTCGACGACGTGAATGGCGACACCGCGGCCTTCTTCAAGCACAAGGACTACGGCTGCACCACCGGCATCCGCTCCGGCTGCGCGACCAACGACGCGTGGGGCTTCAACGTGGCCTTCACGCCGACCTGGTTCCAGGTCCTGCCCGGCGTCGACATGACCCTGCCGATCAACTACAGCCGCGGCCTCAAGGGCAATTCCCCGGTGCCGCTCGGGCCGGGCGAGAACTCCGGTGCGTGGAGCCTGGGTGTCGGCCTCGACATCTTCTCCAAGTACACCGTGAACCTCTCCTACAACGACTACTTCGGCGGCTACAGCATGGGCCCCAACCCGGTCGCCGTGCCCGGCGTCGCCAGCGAAGTGTGGCAGGGCACCAACGGCAGCGGCGTCCTGCGCGACCGCGGCTGGGTTTCCCTGACCGTCAAGGCCACCTTCTGATCCAAGGAATAAAGGTTATCCCATGAAGACCTGTGCAAAGACCCTCACCCTGATGCTGGCCTTCGGCGCATCGGGCATCGCCGGCGCCGCGCTGACGCCGGAGGAAATCAAGCAGCTCGGCACCACCCTCACGCCGTGGGGCGCCATCAAGGCCGGCAACGCCGACGGCAGCATTCCCGCCTACACCGGCGGCATCGAGCCGCCGCCCAGCTACGACCCGAAGAAGCCCCAGTTCCGGCCCGACCCCTTCGCCAATGAAAAGCCGCTGTTCTCGATCACCGCCGCCAACATGGCCAAGTACGAGGACAAGCTGACCGCCGGCCAGAAGGAGATGCTGAAGAAGTACGCCACCTTCCGCATCGACGTCTATCCGAGCCACCGCACCGCCAAGTACCCCAAGTACGTCATCGACAACACGCTGAAGAACGCCGCCAGCTGCCAGCTCGCGCCCAACCTGCTGCAACTGGCCGGCACCTGCTTCGGCGGCGTGCCCTTCCCGATCCCCAAGAACGGCGCCGAGGTGATGTGGAACCGTACCCTCAAGTACGACCAGTACGCCTACCAGTCGCCGGGCCAGACCTCGACGCTGGTGGACCGCAGCGGCCGCCGCGTGGAAACCGGCTCCTTCGCCTACTGGCAGACCTATCCCCACTACGAGCCGGGCCGCAGCAAGCCGATCTCGTCCGATGACATCCTCGAATACGGTCGCGTGGACTGGACCGGCCCGGCGCGCAAGGCCGGCGAGAAGCTGGTGCTGCACGATTCGGTGGACATGCTCAACGTCGGCCGCCGCGCCTGGACCTACCTGCCCGGCCAGCGCCGCGTGAAGCTGTCGCCGGACGTGGCCTACGACACCCCCAGCCCGGCCGGCGGCGGCGTCGGCACCGTGGATGACACCCAGGTCTTCTACGGCGCCCAGGACCGCTACAACTACAAGCTGGTGGGCAAGAAGGAGATCTTCATTCCCTACAACACCTTCAGGCTGCACGACGAGAAGCTGTGCCCCAGCGAGAAGGTGTTCACCCCCAACCACCTCAACCCCGATTGCGTGCGCTGGGAGCTGCACCGGGTGTGGGTGGTGGAAGCCACGCTGAAGGAAGGCAAGCGGCACATCTACCCGCGCCGCACGATCTACTGGGACGAGGACATTCCGGCGGTCGGCATGGCCGACAACTATGACGATGCCGGCAAGATCTTCCGCGTCTCGCAGATCAACTACTACCCCTTCTACGAGACCACCGGCCACAACCCCCACGAGTTCGTCGTGCATGACCTGAACAGCGGGGCCTACGTCCGCCAGGCCTACACCCCGGCCGAGGGCGGCATGATGGTCGTCACCAAGCCGACGGATGCCAAGCAGGCCGGCTTCTACGATTCGGCCGCCATCGCCCAGGAAGGCGTGCGCTGACCCGACGCCGGCCCGGCCTGCCTTTCCGGCGGGCCGGGCCGGCGGCTTTCATCAGGAGGGCTACATGAACAGACTGCAAGGCAAGGTGGCCATCGTCACCGGCGCCGCGTCGGGGCTGGGGGCGGCCGATGCTCGCCTGCTGGCCGCCGAGGGCGCGCGGGTGGTGCTCACCGACATCAACGTCGAGCAAGGCGAGGCGGTGGCGAAGGGCATCGAAGGCGCGTTCTTCATCCGCCACGACACGCGCAGCGAAGCCGACTGGCAGGCCGTGGTGGCCGCCACCTTCGAGCGTTTCGGGCGCCTCGACGTGCTGGTGAACAACGCCGGGCTGGTGCGCTTCGGCAGCGTCGAAGACACGACCCTGGAGGATTTCCGTTTCCTGAACGCGGTGATGGCCGAGGGCACCTTCCTCGGCTGCAAGCACGCGATTCCGGCGATGGCCAGGAGCGGCGGCGGCTCCATCGTCAACATCGCCTCGGTGGCCGCGCTGAAGGGCATCAGCCCGATCCTCGCCTACACCGCCGCGAAGGGCGCGATCCTGGCCATGACCCGCAGCATCGCCGTGCATTGCCAGGAGCAGGGCTACGGCATCCGCTGCAACGTGATCCTGCCCGGCGCCCACGACACGCCGATGACCGCCGCCGCGCTGGCCTCCCTCGACGACGCCGCGGCCGGCCTCGAGCAGATCCACAACCACGGCCAGGGCAAGCCCGAGGACGTGGGCAACCTGGTGGTCTTCCTGGCCTCCGACGAATCCCGCCACATCACCGGCACCTCGGTGGTCATCGACAACGGGGAAACGATCCGATGAACGACCGCGAACTGCAGCAACTGCGCGCCGAGGTGGCCGACCTGGCGGCCCATCGCGACATCCACCAGGCCCTCAACGACTACATGCGCGGGCAGGACCGCCTGCTGCCGGAAACCCAGCGCCTGGCCTTCCATCCCGACGCGTGGGTGGATTGCGGCCTGTTCGCCGGTCCGGCGGCGGAGTTCATCGACTTCGCCCAGGGCTTCCTGGCCGCCTGCGACGCCAGCCAGCACCTGATCGGCCAGGTCAGCATCACGCTGGACGGCCGCAAGGCGAAGGGCGAGGTGTATTTCATCGCCCACCACCGGATCACCGAAAACGGCGAGAAGAAGGATCTCTTCGTCGCCGGCCGCTACCACGACGAGTACGAAGACCGCGGCCAGGGTTGGAAGATCGCCCGCCGCAAGGAGATCGTCGACTGGGCCCGTACCGACGCGGCCACCGATGCCTTCCTGAAGGACCAGCCGGCCCTGCACCTGGCCGCCCGTGGCGAGCTGGGCTGAGGCCAGCTGCCGCATTGCACAATATAAAAGACAGATCAATCTGTTTGTAGTGCGTTAATCTGCCGCCTCGGCGGCACCGGAAGCGCGCAGTGCCGAGCGGCGCAGCGCGTGACGCATCAAGGAGGAGAAGCACCCATGAACCACCCGGCCGAAATCCTGCCGCCCGGCGCCGCCCGCTGCCCCGGGCCGAGCACCGCCGAAATCATCCGCGCCGACGGCGACCAGCCGCCGGCCCATCTCACCGAGCCGAGCTACCAGTTTCTCGGCGACGCCGACATCGCCTACGCCCGCTACACGTCCCGCGCCTTCCACGAGCTGGAGAAGGAAAAGTTGTGGACCAAGGTGTGGCAGTGGGCCTGCCGCGAAGACGACATTCCCGGCCCCGGCGACTATTTCGTCTATGAGATCACCGACAAGTCGGTGATCATCGTGCGCACCGAGAGTGGGGCGATCAAGGCCTATCCCAACGCCTGCCTGCACCGCGGCACCCAGCTCAAGCCGGCCGGCTCGGCCGGACGCTCGAAGAACCTGCGCTGCCCCTTCCACGGCTTCACCTGGACGCTGGACGGCGCGCTCAGCGACGTGCCGTGCCGCTGGGATTTTCCGCACATCCGCGACGAGGGCTTCCACCTGCCCGAGCTGCAGGTGGACACCTGGGGTGGCTTCGTTTTCATCAACTTCGACCCGGACGCACCGCCGCTGGCCGAGCACCTGGGCGTGCTGCCGGCGCACTTCGCCAACTGGGACCTGGGCGCCAAGTTCACCGCGCGCCACGTGCGCAAGCTGCTGCCGGCCAACTGGAAGGCCTGCCTGGAAGCCTTCCTGGAGTCCTACCACGTGCTGGAGACCCATCCGCAGGGCGTGCTGACGGTGGGCGACGCCAACAGCCAGTACGACATCTACGGCGACAGCGTGTCGCGCTTCGTGCACCTGGTGGGTTATCCGAGTCCCCACCTGAAGGAGACGTTCACCCAGCAGCAACTGCTCGACGCGCTGCTCGGCGAGGGCGTCGTGGAAGGCATCGCCGACGAGGACACCCGGCTGCGCGTGCCCCCCGGTGGCACCGCCCGTCAGGTCTTCGCGCAGCACCTGCAGCAGCTCTTCGGCAAGGCCTACGGCAAGGATTTCTCCCACCTCAGCGTGTCCGAGACCATCGACGCCATCGAGTACTGCCTGTTCCCCAACACCTGTCTGTTCCCGTCGCTGCTGTTCCCGATGGTCTATCGCTTCCGCCCCAACGGCGACGACCCGGATTCCTGCATCTTCGATCTGCTGTTCCTGCAGCCGGTGCCCGATTCCGGCGTCCGTCCCGACCCGGCGGAGGTCATCGAGCTGGATTTCGAGCAGTCCTTCCACGAGGTGCCGGGCTTCGACCCTGGCCTGGCGACGATCTACGACCAGGACACCGGCAATCTCGGCGGCCAGCAGCGCGGCTTCAAGTCCAGCACCAAGCCGGGCCAGACCCTCGGCAACTACCAGGAAGTGCGCCTCCGCCAGCTGCACCAGACGCTGGACAAGTTTCTCGGCAAGAAATGAATGAATCAGGAGCCAAGCATGAATAAATTGCATGACAAGGTCGCCCTGGTCACCGGTGCCGCGTCCGGCATCGGCGCCGGTATCGCCCGCCGCTTTATCGCCGACGGTGCGACGGTGCTGCTCACCGACATCAACGATGCGGCCGGCGCCGCGCTGGCCGACGAGCTGGGCCCGCGCGCGGCCTACCTGTCCCTCGACGTGCGCGAGGAGGCCGCCTGGCAGGCCGCCATCGCCGAGGTGGAGCGGCGCTGGGGCCGCCTCGACATCCTGGTGAACAACGCCGGCATCTCCTTCCCGGCCCATATCGAGGCCGCCACGCTGGACGACTGGCGCAATCACATGCGCGTACATGGGGAAGGCACTTTCCTCGGCTGCAAGTACGGCGTGGCGAGCATGAAGAGCAGCGGTGGCGGGGCCATCGTCAACGTGTCGTCGGTGGAGAGCATCCGCCCGGGGCCGCTGTTCGTCGCCTACGGCGCCGCCAAGGCCGCCCAGGATGCGGTCACCAAAACGGTGGCGCTGCACTGCGGCGAGCAGGGCTACAAGATCCGCTGCAACTCGGTGCACCCCGCCGCCACGCGCACTCCCAACCTCCAGCAGTATCTCGACGCCTCCGCCGATCCGGCCCGGCTCGAAGCCATCTATGCCGGCATGCAGCCCCTCAACCGGATTGCCGAGGTGGCCGAGATCGCCGCCGCGGTGGCCTTCCTGGCCAGTGACGAGGCGAGCTTCATGACCGGCCACCAGATGTACGTGGACGGCGGCGTGCTGGCCAAACCCTATCCCGCCGGCGAAGGCGCATGAGGAACGACATGAACATCGAACAACTGGAACGGGCCGTCGCCGAGCTGCAGGCCACGCAGGATCTGCACGATCTGAACGTGCGCTACGCCGAAGGCGTGGATCGCCGCGACCGCGCGCTGCTGGAAACCCTGTGGTGGCCGGACTCGGAGATCGACTTCGGCCTGTTCAAGGGCACTGGCCGGCAGTTCGCCGAGGTGATCAGCGCGCCGAACCCGGCAGTGGAGATCAGCTATCACTTCGCGTCCAACGAGCGTTTCGAGGTGGACGGCGACCAGGCCACCGGGCGCAGCTATGTGATCGGCGTGAGCGTGGCGGTCGCCGAGGATGGTACGAAGACCGACCACATGGTCGGTGGCCGCTATCTGGACCAGTACGCGCGCCGCGACGGGGTGTGGAAGTTCACGCGGCGCCTGTTCGTTGTGGACTGGATGTCCAGCGAGCCCGGCAGCGCCGTCTGGGATGCCGGCATCGGCGCGCTGGCGGCCCGTGGCAGGCCCGGTCCGGACGATGTGTCCTACACCTTCTTCAAATCATGAGCGTCGGCGACAGGCCTGGAGATCAATCATGAGCAACGCATTCCATTCCGTGCTGGACGCCGCCGAGTTGCCGCCCGGCGCCAGCAAGGCCGTGCAGATCGACGGCCACAACATCCTGGTCGGCAATTCCGCCGGCGAGTTCTTCGCCGTGCAGAACCGCTGCACCCACCAGGATTCGCCCCTCGAAGGCGGGCGCATCCGCAACGGCCTGATCGCCTGCCCGCTGCACGGCGTGATGTTCGACGTGCGCACCGGCTGCGGCAAGGGCCAGATGGGCCGCGTGCCGCTGCGCACCTACGCGCTGCGGGTGGTGGAGGGGCGCATCGAGGTATCCGTCGACATGCCGGTGGCGGCCTGAGGGGGAGGGAGAGAGCATGAACGATCGCATTGCGATGCCGCTGATCCCCGGCGACGACGCCGGCCTGCCCCCGGGCGCCGCCCGGTGTCCGGGTCCCAGCGCCCAGGACATCGTGGCCCGGGACCTCAATCCACCGCCGCAGGTCCTGCGGGAGTCCCGCTACGAATTTCTGGGCGATGGGGACATCGATTACCGCCGCTACACCTCCCGGGAGCATTACGAGCAGGAAATGACCCACATCTGGGCCAAGACCTGGCAATGGGCTTGCCGCGAGGAGCACATTCCGCAGGTCGGCGACTACTACGTGTATGAGGTGGGCCACCATTCGGTGCTGGTGGTCCGCACGGAAGGCGGCATCAAGGCTTACTACAATTCCTGCCTGCATCGCGGCACCAAGCTGCGCCCGGAAGAGGGCATGGGGTCGGCCCAGGAGCTGCGCTGCCCCTACCACGGCTGGACCTGGACGCTGGAAGGGGCGCTGAAGAGCGTGCCCTGCGCGTGGGATTTTCCCCATGTGAAGCCGGACGCCTACCGCCTGCCGGAGGTCCGCGTGGGCCTGTGGGGCGGCTTCGTCTTCATCAACATGGATGAAAACGCGCCGTCCCTGGAAACCTATCTGGAAGTGCTGCCCGAGCATTTCCGCCATTGGGACCTGGGCCAGCGTTACACCGAACTGCATCTGGGCAAGATCCTGCCCAGCAACTGGAAGACCGGCATGGAAGCCTTCATCGAGGCTTACCACGTGTTCGAGACGCATCCCCAGCTGCTCCGCGGGACTGCCGATGCCAATGTCCAGTACGACGTGTATGGCGAGCACGTGGCCCGCTTCTACGTGGCCCTTGGCGTGAGCAGCCCGCATCTGGAACAGCCCCTCAGCGAGCAGGAACTGGTGGACTCCATGCTGATCGGCGACCGGTCGGTGCTCGGTGACGAACTGGTGGTGCGGGAGGGGGAGCGCGCCCGTACCGTGATGGCCCGTGTGCTGCGCAAGGTGCTCGGCGAGAAGTACGGCACCGATCTGTCAGGGGTGTCGGATACCGAGATCATCGACACCATCGAATACCACCTGTTCCCGAACATGGTGCTGTTCCCGGGCGTGTCCCTGCCGATGGTCTATCGCTTCCGGCCGCTCAAGGACGACCCGGAGCGTTGCCTGTTCGAAATCCTGTTCCTGCGCCCGCTCCCTCAAGAGGGCCTGCCCCCCGATCCCCCGGAGATGGTGCTGGTGAGCGAGGAGGAGTCCTATGCCGTGGTGCCGGGTATGGATCCGCTGCTGGCCAAGGTCTACGACCAGGACACGGCCAACCTGCGGGCCCAGCAGCAGGGCTTCCGGGCGTCGAAGAAGCCAGGCCAGACCCTCGGCAACTACCAGGAAATCCTCATCCGCCACTTCGAACGCACGGCCGACCGTTACCTGGCCCGTGGCCAGGCGGAGGGTTGAAGCATGGATGCCCTCAAGGTCGTGAGCTTCCTGCACCGCCGCGCCGACTTCAGCCAGGCCCGCTTCAGCGAATACTGGCGGACCACCCACAAGGACCACGCGCTGAAGCTGGTGGAGGCCGGCTTCTTCCGCGGCTACATCCAGAACCACGCGCTGGACTGGCAGCCCGAGGGGCTGGCGCGGATGGCCGACGGGGCGCCTGAACTGTGGATCGACGACGTGGCGGCGCTGTCCCGGCTGGTGGACAGCCGCGAGTATCGGGAAGGGGCGGGGCCGGACGAGGCGCGCTTCATGACGCCGCCGGCGATCGCCTGCGTGGCCCGTGAGCGCGTCATTGACGGGAAGCGCGACGGACGGCGGCAAGGCGCGCTGGACGGCGCGGTGAAGCTGATGCTGGTGTGGCAGCGCGACCCGGCCCTGTCGCGGGACCGCTTCACGCGCCTGTGGCTGGCTGGCGACGGTGCCTTGCTGTTGCCTGGTGCGCGGCCGCTGCGTCTGACCCGCCAGGCCGTCGAGGCGCCGGACGATGCTTCCACCGCCTTCGACGGCGTGGAATGCAGCTGGTGGCCGGACGTGCCCAGCCTGCGGGCAGCCTGGGCGCAGCGCGCCGCCGAGGCCGGCCGCGGGCTGGTGGCGGCGGGCAGCCTGCGCGGCCTGCTGGTCCGCGAGGAAGTGGTGCTGGCGCCGGCAACCGAACAATGAACACAACGCGGAAGAGGAGGAGAAAACCATGACAGGACCGAGCCTGCACAACAAGGTCGCCATCGTCACCGGCGCCGGCATGGGCATGGGCGCCGCCACGGCGCTGCTGTTCGCCGAAGCCGGTGCCAGGGTGGTGGTGTCGGACGTCAATGAGGCGGCCGGCCGCGAGGTCGTCGCCCGCATCGAACAGGCTGGCGGCACGGCGCTGTTCCACAAGGCCAACGTGGCCGTCGGCGCCGACGTGGACCAGCTGGTCCGTGCCACCGTCGAGTGCTTCGGGCGTCTCGACGTGGCGGTGAACAATGCCGCGGTGACCCCCGACACGCGGCCGCTGGCCGAACTGGACGAAGCCGAGTTCGACAAGGTGCTGGCGGTGGACCTGAAGGGCGTGGCCCTGTGCCTGCGCTACCAGCTGGCCCAGATGATCCGCCAGGGGCAGGGCGGCTCGATCGTGAACATCGGCTCGGTGAGCTCCTTCCGGCCGCAGCCCAACAACGGTGCCTATGTCGCGGCCAAGCACGGCGTCATCGGCCTGACCAAGGTTGCGGCGCTGGAGAACGGCGCGCACAGGATCCGCGTCAATGCGGTGGCGCCGGGCGCCATCGACACCCCGATGCTGCGCGGCGCGCTCGATGCGATGGGCGCCAGCGAGGCCGATTTCGCCGCGGTGCTGAGCCTGCTCGGCCGCTTCGGCGAGGCGCGGGAAGTCGCCCAGGCCAGCCTGTGGCTGGCTTCCGACCTCGCCTCCTACGTCACCGGCACCACCATCAACGTGGATGCCGGCTACGCCAACCGCTGACCCCGAAACGGGGCGGCGATCATTACAAAGACGATTCACCCAAGAAGGAGACCAGCATGAGTGACAACAACGAGCAGCAGCTTTTGCAGCAACTGGAAGACAAGCAGGCCCTGCGCGAACTGGGCACCCTGTTCGCCCGCGCCGCCGACCGGGCCGACCGCAGCCTGCTGGCCAGCCTGTTCGCCGACGGCGCGCAGGTCAGCGATGGCGGCTTCAGCGGCCCGGCCAGCGAGTTCGTCGGCGTGTGCGCCGCGCCGGCCGGCCTGGAGCGCAGCTTCCACTCGGTGTCCAACGAGTTCTACCAGGTGGAGGGCGACACCGCCCGCGGCGAGCTGTACGTGATCACCGTCAGCACCTGGAACAAGGACGGCGCCAAGACCGACACCCTGATCGGCGGCCGCTACCTGGACGAGTACCGCAAGGTCGGCGGGGCCTGGAAGATCGCCCGGCGCACCTTCGTGCATGAGTGGAACATGAGCTTCCCGACCACCACCGTGTGGGACGAGGGCCTGTTCGGCATGATCAAGCTGCGTGGCACCCGCGGCCAGGACGACCCCAGCTACACCCTGTTTGGAGAAAAGGCATGAGCAGCGCCGCCCGCATCCGCGCGCTGGCGGACAAGCAGGCGATCCACGAGCAGATGTGCCGCTACATCCAGGCCGTCGATCGCTGCGACCTCGACCTGCTGAAGTCCACCTTCCACCACGACGGCACGGTGATCTTCGGCATCTTCGACGGCAACGCCCACGCCTTCTGCGACTACGACATTCCCTTCATCAAGGACAACCTGATCTGGGCCTACCACCGCATCGCCAACGTGCTGATCGAGTTCGACAGCGACACGCTGGCCCGTGCCGAGTCCTACATGCTCGGCAACGCGGCGGCGGCGCTGCCCGACGGCACGAAGATCAATTGCCCGGACAACATGCGTTACCGCGACGTGTGGGAGAAGCGCGACGGCGTCTGGAAGATGCGCCAGCGCGACCTGGTGATGGACTGGAACGGCTGCTGGCCCTACGCCGGCCGCGAGGACGGCGAGTTTGCCGCCTACCGCATCCAGGGCTCGCGGGACCGTAACGACCGCGTCTACCAGCTCGGCCTGGTGCCCTGAGGCCCTGGGCCTGAGCGAACGGGGCCGGAAGCCGCGAGGCTTCCGGCCTTTCATCCAACAAAGAGGAGAAAAGCCGCATGCGTTTCGACAACAAGGTGGTGCTGATCACCGGCGCCGGTTCCGGGCTGGGCCGGGCGACGGCATTGCAACTGGCCCGCGAGGGCGCCCGCCTGGCGCTGGTGGATGTGGGGGCCACATCCCTCGAGGAAACCCGCCGCCAGATTCTGGCGTTCCGGCCGGATGCGCCGGTCAGCCTGACGGTCGCCGACGTGACCGACGAGCCGGCGGTGGCGGCCTTCGTCGCCGACACGGTGGCCCGCTACGGGCGCCTCGACGGCTTCTTCAACAACGCCGGGGTCGAAGGCCGCCAGAACCCGACCGCCGACTACGGCATCGAGGAGTTCCACCGGGTCGTCAATGTGAACCTCAACGGCGTCTTCTACGGCCTCAAGCATGTGCTCGCCGTGATGCAGAAGCAGGGCTGCGGGGCGGTCGTCAACATGGCGTCGGTTGGTGGCATCCGTGGCGTCGGCAACCAGTCGGGCTATTCGGCCAGCAAGCATGGGGTGGTCGGGCTGACCCGCAATTCGGCGGTCGAGTACGGGCAGTACGGCATCCGCGTCAATGCGGTGGCGCCCGGCGCGATCATGACGCCGATGGTGGAAGGCTCATTGCGCCAGATGGGCGGCGACAACTGGGAGGCGGTCGGGCGGCAGTTCGTCAGCGCCAACCCGATGCAGCGCTTCGGGCGGCCGGAGGAGGTGGCGACGGTGGTGGCCTTCATGTTGTCGGACGAGTCGACTTTCATCAACGCGGCGGTCGTCCCCATCGACGGCGGCCAGTCCTACAAGTACTGAGGAGGGGCATGGGATGATTCGCGCAGTCCATCACGTGGCCCTGTCCACCGCCGACCTGCCGCGCCTGCAGGCCTTCTATTGCGACCTGCTCGGCTTCCGGGAGATTGCCCGCGCCAGCTGGCACGGCGACCAGGCCAAGATCGACCGGGTCATGGACCTGCCGGAAACCGCGGCGACCACGGTGATGCTGGAACTCGGCCCGCTGTGCGTGGAGCTGTTCCAGTTCGCTGCGCCGGTCCAGCCGTCGAAGGCGGACGGCGAGCGGCCGGTGCACAAGCACGGCATCACCCACCTGTGTTTCGATGTGGATGACGTGGACGCGGAATACCACCGCCTGAGCGCCGCCGGCGTGCGCTTCCACACCCCGCCGCAGGATTTCGGCGTGGCCAAGGCCACCTACGGCCGTGATCCGGACGGCAATGTGTTCGAACTGCAGCAGCTGACGGGCGGCTTCCACGCCTGAAATGCAAACCCCGGGGCGCCGCCTGGCCGGCGGTGCCCCGGGGTTTTCTTGCTTCGCTTAAAGGTCTTCGTCGGTCAGCTTGACCAGCAGCTTGCCGGTGTTGGTGCCGGTGAACAGCTTGGCGAAGGCCGGGATGGTGCTGTCGAGGCCGACCGAGATGTCCTCGCTGAACTTCAGCTGGCCGCTGTCCACCCAGCCCTTCATCTCGGCGATGGCGGCAGGGAACTGGTCCTGGTAGTAGAGCGTCAGGAAGCCGCGCACGGTGGCGCAGCGGGCCAGGATCTGCCAGTAGTTGTAGGGGCCGGGGATCGGGCCGCTCTTCGTGTAGTCGCCGATCGCGCCGCAGAACGCGATGCGCGCGAACATGGCCAGGTTGAGCAGCGCTGCGTCGAGGATCTCGCCGCCGACGTTGTCGAAGAAGATGTCCACGCCCTTGGGGCACAGCTCGGCGATGTCGCGGGACAGCTGCTCGGTGTTCTTGCCCTTGTAGTTGAAGGCGGCGTCGAAGCCGAGCTCGTCCACCAGCATGCGGCACTTCTCGTCGCTGCCGGCGATGCCGACCACGCGGCAGCCTTTGATCTTGGCGATCTGCCCGGCGATCGAGCCGACTGCGCCGGCGGCGGCGCTGATCAGCGCGGTCTCGCCGGGCTTGGGCTGGCCGATGTCGAGCATGCCGAAGTAGGGCGTCAGGCCCATCGCGCTGAAGATGCTCAGGTGATAGTGCAACGGAAAGTCGGGACTCGGCTGGACCGTGTGGAGGATGCCGTCGGCGCCGATCACCGAGTAATCCTGCCACGCGCTGCAGGCGTAGGCGACCACGTAGTCGCCTTCCTGGTGGGCCGGGTTGCGGCTTTTGACGACGCGGCCGAGGGCCGTGCTGCGCACCGGCGCGCCGATGGGAATCGGTGGGAAGTAGGTGCAGTCCGGCTTCATCCAGCTGCGGATCGCCGCGTCGAGGGACAGGTAGAGGTTCTGGATCAGCACCTCGCCGTCGGCGGGCTCGGGGACCGGGACCTTGCGCCAGGCAAAGTCGTCCGCCTCGGGGATGCCGTCCGGGCGGCGGGCGAGGGTGATCTGGCGGTTGAGGGTGTGCGGCATGGTGCTTTCTCCCGTGGGGGCGAATTCATTCGCCCGCGGAGGTGAATGGAGGGGCCGTGGTGCGTCGTCGAGTGGGGTGGTCGAGTTCCGTAGGGGCGAATTCATTCGCCCACTGCGCTTGGATCGACCCCCAGGGCGAATGAATTCGCCCCTACATCGCGGTCCAGCCGCCATCCACGGTGAGCAGTGCGCCGTGCACGAAGGAGGCCTTGTCGGAGGCCAGCCACAGCACCGCGTTGGCGACCTCGTCCACCTGGCCGAGGCGGCCGATGGGGTGCAGCGGCAGCAGGCTCTTCTCCAGCTCCGGCAGGTTGGGGTGGTTTTCCAGCAGCGGGGTGCGGATCACGCCGGGGCAGATCGCATTGACGCGGATGTTCTTGCCGCCGACCTCCACCGCCACCGTCTTGGTCAGGCCGGCCACCGCGTGCTTGCTGGCGTTGTAGGGGGAGGCGCCGGGCACCACGGTGATGCTGAGGGCCGAGGCGGTGTTGATGACCACGCCGCCGCCCTGCTTTTCCATCTGCGCGATGGCGTACTTCATGCACAGCCAGACGCCCTTCAGGTTCACCGCGATGACCCGGTCGAAGTCCGCTTCGGAGGTCTCGGTGATCGGCGCCATGTCGTTGTCCACGCCGGCGTTGTTGAGGGTGATGTCGAGGCGGCCCCAGGTCTCGACGATCTGGCGCACCAGGCTCTCGACCTCCGAAGACTTGGTGACGTCGAGGCGGAAGAAGCGGGCGGTGCCGCCGGCGGCCTCGATCTGGGCGACGGTGTCCTTGCCGCCGGCCTCGGTGATGTCGGCCACCGCAACGCGGGCGCCCTCGCGGGCGAAGGCCAGGGCAGCGGCGCGGCCGATGCCGGAACCGGCACCGGTGATGAGGACGACCTTGTTGTCGAATTCTTTTTGCATGTCGGTTTCCGTTGGAGTGGGTTGCGGGGTGGGGCGGGTGAAACAGGAGGCCTTGCGGTGCGGATGGCCTGTGGGGTGAGGTAGCCTGTGGGGGCGAATTCATTCGCCCTCCGCACGTGGATCAAGCACCGCGGGCGAATGAATTCGCCCCCACAGGGCATCCCCACAGGTGCCCTGCCTGGCCTGCCCCCGTGGGGAGCAGGCCAGGGTGCTCAGCGGCGGCCTTCGATGTAGTCGTTGATCACTTCGTGCAGGCGGCGCACGCGGTCTTCCTGGCCGGACAGGTAGGCGTCCTGGTAGCCGCGGGAGTGCAGGCCGAGCTGCTGGGCCACGGCGACGCTCAGGTCCTGGTCGGCGACGAAGCCGATGGAGGCCTCGCCGTGCAGGAAGGTCTCGTGGGGCGCCGGTTCGTACTTGCGCTTGCCGGTCGGGGTGTCCACCTCGTCGCGGCCTTCCACCGGCGGCATCATGACCCAGTGGTCGAACAGGCACTTCTCCGGATCGCTGGGGTGCGGCAGCGGCCGCAGGACCTGGAAGAAGTCGCTGGCCATGGTCAGCGTGGTGTTCGGGAAGATCGTGAAGTGGTGGTAGTCGGTCAGCTGGGCGTCCGACACGCCTTCATAGTGCTTGTGGCCGCGGGCGGGGCCGAGGGCGCGCTTCTGCTGCTGCAGCGCCACGCGGGTGTCGCGCACGCGGCCCTCGAAGGCTGCCGGGTCCAGGTCCCATTCGCGCAGGATGGCGTCCAGCGGCGCCTGCACCACATTCACACGGGAGCTGGCGGAGGGCTGGTGGCCCTTCATCTTCATCACGTTGTGGCCGTTCTTGTACAGCTCGAACTCGGTGTTCTGGTAGGCGTCGTCGATGAAGGTGCCCAGCTCGCGGTGCAGGCTGAGGATGTGATAGGCCTCGTTGAAGTTGTCGTGGATGATCTTCCAGTTGCAGTCCACCAGGCCGGTCATCCAGTTCACCCGCGCCCAGTTGGCGGTCTGGTAGGCCTCCAACTGGTCGGCGACGACGCCCAGGTAGTCGCGCAGCGACGGGGCGTTCGGGTCCATGTTGAACCACACCAGGCCGCCGAGGGTTTCGCAGCGGATTTCCTTCAGCTTCATCTTGCCGATCGGGTTGCCCTGCGGGTAGTCCTCGGCGTCACGTACGTGGCGCACCACGCCGTCCAGGCTGAAGGTCCAGCTGTGATAAGCACAGACCATGCGCTTGACGCCGCACTTGCCGTCGTCGGCAACCAGGCGGTTGCCGCGGTGCGGGCAGACGTTGTAGAACGCGCGGATCGTGCCGTCCTCGTCGCTGGTCATCAGGATGGATTCCGCGCCGATGTTCTGGGTGATGGTGGAGCCGGGCTTGGCCAGCTGGGCCGCCATGCCGCCGATCTGCCAGGTGCGCGTGAAGACGTGGTCCCACTCCTTCTGGGCGAATTCCCTGGAGTAGTAGCGGTCGCCGGTGATCGGGTCACCGCGCAGGAATTTGCCGCTCTCCTTTGCCTCTTCGATGCGTTGCTCGATGCTCATGTCGTCCTCCTTCGGTGCCGGCCCGGGGCCGGCCCTCATTGATATGAATGGTCAAGGTCTCGTCCGTCGGGGGACGCCCCGCCGTCTGTGCGGCGGTGGCGTCTGCGATTCCGGGTCGGGTTGCGCTGTGGCATTCCGACCGATCCTGTGACTTGTCTCGCGGGAAATACTACTCCTATAACAAACAATGTAGTTGGTTTTTTATATGGAGCCAGGCCAGTTTCGTCACTGCCTCAGGCCGGCTGGCCGAGCATGCCATCGATGGCCACGCCGGCCAGGCGGCCTTCGCGCAGCGCCGTCGGCAGGAAGCGCGGCGAGCAGGCGTCGCCGACCAGCCGGAGCGGCAGTCCGCTGTCGGCCAGCTCGTCCGCCAGGTCCCGGCACGGCGCGTTGTGGGAGATGAAGACGACCCGCTCGGCGGTGACCCGGAACGCACCGGGCCCCTCTGGCGACAGGTAGGCCGGCAGCAGCTCGACGTGGTCGGGCCCGATGGCGAGCGCGCGGGTGCGCAGGTGCAGATGGAAGCGGCCGCGAGCCAGGCGCTGCAGGGCCGGCTCGGCGGACAAGGCGGCCTCCATCTGGTGCGCGAAGGCGGCGTGGCGGGTCACGAAATGGACTTCGGCGCCCAGCGCGACGAGGTGTTCGGCGGCGGCGATGCCTTCGTAGTGGCCCACGTCGTCGATGACCACCGCGCTGCGGACCGCCCGCGGCGGCTTTTCAGTGAGCAGCTCCCAGCTCGACAGCACGTTGGGGCGGTCGATGCCGGCGATCGGCTCGCCCGGGTGGGACAGCTGCACGCCATCCATGCGCGGCAGCGAGCCGGTGGCGAGGATCACCGCCTCCGGTGCCTCCCGGCGAATGTCATCGGCGCCCAGGTAGGACGACAGGCGCACCTCCACGCCGAGGCGATAGATCTCCTGTTCGAGCCACGCCGCGATGTCGCCGATGCCATGGCGCTGGGGCGCGCGGGCGGCGATGCGCAGCGCGCCGCCGAGCTTGTCGGCCGCTTCGGCGAGGGTCACCCGGTGGCCGCGCAGGGCCGCCACGCGGGCCGCTTCCATGCCGGCCGGGCCGCCGCCGACGACCAGCACGCGGCGTGGCGTGACGGCAGGCTGCAGGCGGGCGTCCTCCAGGCTGTCCTCGAGGCCGACAGCCGGATTGACGGTGCAGCCCATGCGCGCCGCCGGGCCGAGCAGGCCGCCGACGCAGCCCTGGTTGCAGGCGATGCACGGGCGCACCCGTTCCGGGTGGCCGGCGAGGGTCTTGTTGACCAGCTCCGGGTCGGCGATGTGGGCGCGGGTCAGCGCGACCAGGTCGGCGTCGCCGGCGCGGATCACCTGGTCGGCCTCTTCCAGCGTGCGGAAGCGGCCGGTGACAATGGCCGGCGTGCGCGCCGCGCGGGCGATGGGCGCGCTGGTGGCCATCTCGTAGCCGAGGGGCTCGTGCATCGCGCCGATCAGCTTGGGAAAGGCGTGGTAGTCGCCGAGGGAGACGTCGACGAAGTCGATCAGCCGGCGCTCCTCCAGCTCGGCCACCACCTGCCGGACGTCGTCCACGCCGATGCCGCCGGCGGACAGGTCCGGGGCCATCCGCACGCCGACGGCGAAGCCCGGCGACACGGCGCGGCGCACCGCTGTCACCACTTCCAGCAGGAAGCGCATGCGGTTGGCCAGGCTGCCGCCATAGGCGTCGTCGCGCCGGTTGGCGTTGCGGGACAGGAACTGGGCCGGCAGGTAGCCGTGGGCGCCGTGGATCTCCACGCCGTCGAGGCCCCAGGCTTCGCATTGCCGCGCCGTGTCGGCGTAGGCGGCGACGATCTCGTCGATCATCGCCTGGCTCATCGGCTGCGGCGTCACGCCTATCGTCGGGCTCGGCACGTCGGAGGCCGACCAGGGCGGCGAGCCGTCCACCGGCAGCGCGTTGTGGCCGCCGTGCCAGAGCTGCTGGAACAGCTTCATGCCGTGGGGGCGGACGGTGTCCACCAGCTTGCGGTAGCCCTCGCCGATACCGGGGGTGAACACGTTGAGGGTCGCCGGCGTGGTCGAGTGGACCGACAGGATCTCGATGATCGACAGGCCGACGCCGCCTTCGGCGCGGGCCCGGTGGTAGCCGATCAGTGCGTCGCTCATCGTGCCGCCACCGAGGTTGGTGGCGTGGGCGGTGCGCACGACGCGGTTTTTCAGCTCGACGGGGCCGAGGCGGAGCGGGGTATGGATGTGGGTCAGGGCCATGGTGGGCTCAGAACAGGCGGATCAGGCCGAGGGTGCAGGCGATAGCCACCGCGTGGCTGCGGTTGCTGGCCTGCAGCTTCTTCATGGCCTTGCCGAGGTGGAAATGCACGGTCTCGCGGGAGCGGCCGAGGATCAGCCCGATCTCCTCGTCGGTCTTGCCGCGGGCGACCCACGACAGGCACTCCAGCTCCCGCGGCGACAGGGTGTCGGCGGCGGCCTGGGCGTCGCGCTTGCGGGCGGCGCTTTCGAGGGCGTCCGCCCGGGCGATGAAGGCGTGGGAGATCAGCCAGGTCTCGCGCCAGGTGTCCCGGTGGCGGCGGCGCAGCGCGGCCGGGTCGTGGCCGAACCAGGACACGTAGCCGGTCTTGCCGCCGGGCCGGTGCACCGGCACCGTCACCGCGCCGTCGGCGCAGTCCCGGTAGGCCGCCAGCGTGTCCCGCTGCGCGGCGTCGAGGGCTTCGCCGCGCCAGGTCTCGCTGTCCGGGTCGACGTCCCACAGGAAGGCGTCCATGCTGCGCCCGCAGCGCCGGGTGACCGGGCAGTGCAGGGCCAGGCGGTCGTCCTGCCAGTGCTTCAGGGTGTCCGTGGACCAGCCCATGTCGATGGCGACGAAGCGGCCGTCCTCGGCCAGCGCCAGGCGGGTCTGCTCCATGTCCACCTGGAAGGCGGCGCGTTCCCAGCCCAGCGCCGCGGAGTATTCGGCCAGCAGGCGCCCGGCCGCGGCAATGGAGGGGCTGGCGGCGAGGCCGTCGCGGAAGCGGGCGGCAGTGTTGCGGACCATGGCAGTCTCCTTGGTCACGGGATTGGGAAAACGGTGCCGGGCTG
Source organism: Pseudomonadota bacterium (assembly GCA_018241665.1). Lineage (GTDB taxonomy): Bacteria > Pseudomonadota > Gammaproteobacteria > Burkholderiales > Rhodocyclaceae > Zoogloea. Next base: position 394,584 of record JAFEDK010000005.1, on the reverse strand, counting down.
AGGTGTCAGCCGGCGCTGGCGGCCAGGCGTCCGGCGACGCGGCCGAAGAACGAGCCGGGCCCGAGGCTGAGGCCGCTGGCGTAGTCCTTGCCGTCGCGGGACACGCTGGAGGCGCAGGCGCCCGCCGCGTAGAGGCCCGGGACCACGGCGCCATCCACGCCGACGACTTCCGTGCGGGCGTTGGTCTTGAGGCCGCCGAGGGTGATGAACAGATACACCGACTTGTTGAAGGACACGTCGAAGGCGGCGTAGGGCGCGGCGGTGAGCGGCTTGATCCACTCCGGGTGCTTGTGCAGCAGCGGGTCCTCGCCGTTCTCCGCGTGGCGGTTGTAGTCGCCGAGGGTGCGCTGCAGGGAGCCCGGCGGCAGCGCCAGGCCGGCTTCCATCTCCTCGATGGTTTCCCAGCCGTCCACCAGCGTGTGGTGGGAGAAATCCGTCAGCTCCGGGTAGGCGAAGATCTCCGAGTCGAGGATCAGGTAGGCCTTGCGGCCCGGCTGCTCGGTGATGAAGGCGGCGGTGCGGCCGTGATAGGAGTCCTCGGCGACGAAGCGTTCGCCGCGGGTGTTCACCAGGATGCCCTTGATCAACTGGCTCGGTGGGTAGAACGAAGCCGTGGCGATGACGCCGCTCATCGACTGGGTGGCCGCGCCGGCCGACTGGCCGAGCAGGATGCCGGCGCCGTCGTTGTAGGGCACGCCGAGCGGCTCGGAGTTGCCGAGCATGTGCGGCATGTGGGCGGCCAGCAGTTCCTTGTTCATGTTGTAGCCGCCGGTGGACAGGATCACGCCGCGGGCAGCGCGGGCGAAGCGGTCCTCGCCGGTCTTGCGGTAACGCACGCCGACCACGCGGCCATCGTCGTCGATGACCAGCGCCGTTACCTGGCTGTCGAAATGGGTGCGCAGCTTGGCTTCGGCGCAGCGGGCCAGCAGGGCTTCCATCGCCAGCGAGCCGGCGTTCTCGCCTTCGCGGGCGACCTTGTGGCCGCGCGGGGCGGGCTTGGCGATCTCCCGGTAGGGCCACACCTTCTCGTTGCCGGTGCTCATCAGGCAGGTGGTGGTGGTCAGGAACACCGCCTTGCCCGGGAAGTAGCTGCGCTCGAAGGGCACGCCCTCGGCTTCCAGCCAGTCGAAGTGCTCGACGCAGCCGTCGCAGAAGGCGCGGATGATCTCCGCGTCCGGCGACACGCCGTTGGCCATCAGGAAGTCGTACATGGCCTGCGGCGTGTCCTCGTAGCCGGCGGCCTGCTGTACGGCGGTGCCGCCGCCCAGGTAGAAGATGCCGGACGACAGGGCGCTGGCCCCGCCGCCGGCGCTGGCGCGTTCGATCACCAGCACGTCGGCGCCGGCGCGCTGGGCTTCGAGGGCCGCGCAGGCACCGGCGATGCCCATGCCGACGACGATCACGTCGGCTTCGTCGTTCCAGCGCTCGATCTGCGCGGCGCGCAGGATTTCGGGGGGCTGCGTCATGTCTCGTCTCCGGTGTTTCTCGTTGTCAGTTGTTGGCTGCGCCGGCGGCGATCCAGCGGCGCAGCAGCTCGCGGGTGGCGTCGTCGAGGGGCGGCTGGCCGAAGGGCATGCGCTCGCCGCTGCCGCCGGCGTCCAGGTGGGTGCCGTCCAGCTTGTGCATCAGGTAGCTTTTGTCCGGCGCGCCGGGGGCGACCCGCTGCAGCGGGCTTTCCACCGAGGCGACCTTGACCAGCGAGGCGTAGGCGCCGCCCGGGTGGAGCTTCATCTGGCCGGCTTCCTGGCCAGTGAGGTGGCAGGTGGCGCAGTTGCCACGCAGCACCGGCACGATGTCGCGGGAAAAACTGACGGCGGGCGCGGCGGCCCCGGCACCGGCGGATGCCAGGGCGGCCAGCGCCGCGACCGCGAGGGCCGCGAGGCTGGAGCGGGGCATCAGGCCGCCGCTCCGGTGGCGTGCAGGCCGGCGATGTAGCCGAAGGTCAGCGCCATGCCGATGGTGCCGCCGGCGCCGTAGTAGGCGCCGCGGGCCGGGCTGGCGATGCAGTTGCCGGCGCCGTAGAGGCCGGGGATCGGCTTGCCGTTGGTGTCGAGCACCTGGGCGTGCTCGTTGATCATCGGCCCGCCGTTGGTGTCGAGGGCACCCGGGGCGAGGATGAAGGCGTAGTACGGGCCCTGTTCGGTGAGCGGGTGCATCGTCACGTTGGGCATCGGGTTGGCGGGCTGGCTGCTGCCTTTGCGCACCGGCGAGAACAGGGCCTGCCAGTCCTTGTCGTAGTCGTGCGCGCCGCGGTCGAACTCCAGGTCCTTGCCGGTTTTGGCGTAGCCGTTGAAGCGGCCGACGGTGTCGGCGAGCTGGCTGGCGAAGTCCGCTTCCAGCTTGAAGCCGCCGGTCTTGTCCTGCAGCTTGTCGAGGCGCGCGGCGATGTTGGCGGACAGCTCGGCGAGGCTGGCGCCCTCGATCAGGTGCGGCGAGGCGCGGCGGTCGGCGGGGATCGGGAAGGCGCCGCCGAAGGCGTCCAGGCTGCGCCCGTCGAAGATCATGAACTGGAACTGGTTGGGGTACTCCTTCTTCACCGGGTCGAAGATGAAGTGCACCTGGGTGCGGTCGTTGTAGTTGATCTTCTCGTTGACGATGCGCCGGCCGTACTTGTTGACCAGGATCATCGCGTCGCCCGGCAGCACGAAGGCGCCCATGCCGATGGCGCGGTTCTGCAGGGCTTCCTCCAGCACGACCTGGGTGCGCCAGGCCGTGTTGAGGCTGCCCATGCGGGCGCCGGCGGCGCCGGCGATGGAGATGAAGTCGCCGGTCGAGCCGGGCATTGCGCAGGCGCCGTAGAGGCCGGGCTGGTGCAGGCCGACCAGCTCGGTGTTGTGGGCGAAGCCGCCGGTGCCGAAGACCACGCCGCGGCGGGCCTTGATGCGCACCAGCTTGTCGCCGTGCATGGCCTCGATACCGACCACGCGTTCGCCGTCCTTCACGACACGGGTGACCCGGTGTTCGAGGAGAATCGGCATCTTGCGGGCGGTCAGCCACTTTTCCATCTGGCTGGCCAGGCTGCCGCCACCCACGCTGGAGCCAGCACCGGCCGCCGGTTCCAGGGCGCGGCCGCGGGAGACCTTGTTCTCCGGCAGGTGGTCGGCATAATCCGGGGCGTACTTGTCCACGAACCACATCTTGAATTCACGGAAATGCACCGCGTCCAGCTTGCCCAGGTGCTCGATCATCTTCGAGCCCTTGTCGTAGAAGGTCTCCAGCAGGCGATAGTCGTGCGGGTCGAGGCCGAGGGTCGGGCTGTGCGGCGTGTATTCGCGGGGGTAGGCGTAGCGGGCCAGGTAGCGCAGGCAGTCGAGCTTGTCGTCGTGGATGCCGCGGGCGCGCAGGAAAGGGTTGTTGGGAATCCAGGTGACGCCGCCGGACTTGCCGGTGGTGCCGCCGGGCAGCGGCATCTTTTCGACCAGCATCACCTTGGCCCCCTGGCCGGCGGCGGTGACGGCGGCAGCACAGGCGGCCGCGCCGGAGCCGATGCAGACCACGTCGGTTTCATGGTCCCACTTCTGGGCGGAAGCCTTGGCTGCCTCGGCGGCGGAGGGCGCGAGGCCGAGGGTGGCCAGGCTGCCGGCGGCGATGGCGCCGCGCTTCAGCAGGTCGCGACGGGTGGACTGCTTGGGGGTAGTGCTGCTCATCACGTTCTCCTTTGGATTTTCGTCTTGGGGCGGGCCTTGTCCGGGGCCTGCCGAGTCTCCAGCGCGGTGCCTGTCCGGTTTGTCCGGAGCTTTGTTGCGCCGCGCCTTTTTTTATTTACAACACGTGTTGTAAACTAGACCAAGCCTGATTGAAGAGTCAACACATGCCTGCACCCGTCGACCACGAAAGCCGCCGCCGGCAGATCGCCCGCATCGCCACCGACATCATTTCCCGCGTCGGGCTGGACGCGGTGACGATGCGCCAGATCGCCGCGGAGGCCGGATTCAGCACGACCATCGTCACCCACTACTTCGCCAGCAAGCGCGAGCTGCTGCTGTACACCTACCGCTCGTCGGCGCTCGACGCCCAGCAGCGGGTGGACGAGGTGCTGGCGCTGGACCCGGCCGACCTGCAGGGCAGCATCGAGGCGCTGCTGCCGCTGGACCCGGCCCGGCTGGGGGAGTGGAAGGTCTATTTCGCGTTCTGGCAGATGGCCCTGGTGGATGCGGATTTCGCCGCCGAGCAGCGCGCCCAGGCCGAGAACGCGCGTTCCATCCTGCAGCGCGTGCTGGAGGCGCGGGTTGCCGCCGGGCGCTGCCGCGTGGTGCCGGACGAGGTGGGTATCGCCGCCCGGCGCCTGCTGGTGCAACTGCTGGGTATCGCCATCCATTCCCTGTTCGACGCGACGGACTGGTCGGGGGACGGGCAAAAGGCCTATCTGGCCAAGGAGCTGGCCGCTCTGGGATACTGATGCGGTAAAACACAACACAAGATCACAAGGAGACAGCAATGAGCGAAGAAACGAACGGCCTGCCGTGGACCGACAATTACCTGCTCGGCTACACGCCGATGGACGACACCCACCGGGAGTTCGTGGACGTGGTGAACGCCATGCTCACCTGTGCCGACGCCGAACTGGCCGCCAACGTGCGCGCCTTCATCGAGCATGCCGAGAAGCATTTCGCCGACGAGAAGGCGTGGATGGAGGCGAGCGACTTCCCGGCCGCCGACTGCCACATGGACGACCATAACGCGGTGCTGGCTTCGGCCCGCGAGGTCGAGCCGCTGGTGGCCGCCGGCAACATCGCCATCGGCCGCGAGTTCGCCACCGAGCTGGCGCGCTGGTTCCCGAGCCATGCCGACTACCTGGATTCCGCGCTGGCCCACTGGCTGGTCAAGAAAAGCGCCGGCGGCAAGCCGGTGGTACTGCGTCGCAACGTCACGCTGCCCGAGTAAGGCACCTCTGGAGGTTCGGAGGAGCCCCTGGGGGGCAAGAGATACGGTGGGCGCAAGAGAACTGTGGGGGCGAATTCATTCGCCCTCCGCACGTGGAGTGACCACTGCGGGCGAATGAATTCGCCCCCACAGTCCCAGCCCACAGTCCCAGCCCACAGTCCCAGCCCCAGCCCCAACAGGTTCGGCTCGGGGAGAAGCAACTCTGAGCCGGAAGAAACCGTAGGGGCGAATTCATTCGCCCTCCGAGGGTTGATCAAGCTCCATGGGCGAATGAATTCGCCCCCACAAAGTCCAGACCACAAGCCCCGCCCCCCGGTGTGGAACAAGGGCTTCGCTTCTGCCCCTTGGTTTTTGCACCAAAGCGGAGTAGGATTAAACAAACAAACAATTTTGTTTGTAAAAAAGAACGCAGCCGCCGCGCGATGTCGCATGGGGCTGGAGGAGAACGGCATTCATGGAACACTACGATTACATCGTCGTCGGCGCCGGCTCGGCCGGCTGCGTGCTGGCCAACCGCCTGTCGGAGGACGGGCGCAGCCGCGTGCTGCTGCTGGAGGCCGGCGATCACAACGCGACGCCGCTGGTGAACATGCCCAAGGGCTTCGCCAAGCTGGTTGCGATGCCGGCCCATGCCTGGCATTTTCCGGTCCAGCAGCCGCGCCTGCCGGGCCAGCCGGCCGGCGAGATGTGGGTGCGCGGCAAGGGCCTCGGCGGCTCCAGCGCCATCAACGGCATGATCTACGTGCGCGGCCAGCCGGAAGACTATGAGGCCTGGGGCGACGCGGCCGGTGCCGACTGGAACTGGGCGACGATGAAGGAAGTCTTCCGCACCATCGAGAACCATGACCTCGGCGCCGACGAGCTGCGCGGCGTGGGTGGGCCGCTGCACGTCAGCGCCGGCAAGTTCCGCTACCCGGTCAGCGAGGCGATGATCCGCGCCGGCCAGGACATGGGCCTGCAGCGCAAGGACGACCTCAACCGGGAGGACCAGGAAGGCGTCGGCTATTACGCCCACACCATCCACAAGGGGCGGCGCTGGAGCTCCGCCAAGGCCTTCCTGGAGCCGGCCCGGCGGCGGCCCAACCTGAAGGTGATCACCGGCGTGCACGTGGACCGGGTGCTGTTCGACGGCACGCGGGCGGTCGGCGTAGCTGGCCGGCAGCAGGGAGAAGCGGTCAGCTACCGCTGCCGCGGCGAGGTGATCCTGTCCGGCGGTGCGATGCTGACGCCGAAGATCCTGCAGCTGTCCGGCATCGGCCCCGGCGCGGTGCTGCAGAAGGCTGGCGTGCCGGTGCTGGTGGATGCGCCCGATGTGGGCCGTCGCATGCGCGAACACCTGGGCTTCCTGCTGCCCTTCCGCCTGAAGAACGACAAGGGCCTCAACCACCGTTTCCGAGGCCTCGGCCTGGTGCGCAGCGTGCTGGAGTACTACCTGCTGCGCAGCGGCCCGATGGCCACCGGGCCCTTCGAGGTGGGCGCCTTCGTGCGTACCTCGAAGGCGGTGAAGACGCCGGACGCCCAGCTCTACCTGTCGGCCTTCACCTATCCGCGCAGCGACGACAACTTCCCGGTGCCGGACGGCGTCGAGGACCAGCCGGGCATCACCGCCTACGGCCAGCTGGTGCGCCTGAGCAGCGAAGGTGAAATGGCCATCACCTCCGCCGACCCGAATGCCGCGATGGACATCAAGCCCAACTGGCTGAGCACCGACGAGGACTGCCGCGCCGCCATCGACATGTTCCGCTACATGCGCCGCTACATGCGTCAGCCGGCGCTGGCCGGCTATGTCGGCGAGGAACTCGGCCCCGGCGTCGCCTGTGAGACCGATGAGCAGATCCTCGACCTGTTCCGCCGCGCCTCCCTGTGCGGCACCCATGCCGTCGCCACCTGCCGGATGGGCCGCGACGCGGCATCGGTGGTGGATGAACGCCTGCGCGTGCGCGGCGTGCAGGGCCTGCGCGCGGCGGACTGTTCGGTGATGCCGGCGCCGATCTCCGGCAATACCAACGGGCCGGCGATGGCGCTGGGCTGGCAGGCCTCCAAGCTGATCCTGGCCGATCGGGCGGGGGGCTGAGCGATGGCCGAAACCAACCTGAAAGTCGTCCTCGCCAGCCGGCCCGACGGCAAGCCTTCCACCGCCAACTTCCGCGTCGAGACAGGGCCGTTGCCGGAGCCCGCCGACGGCGAGGTGCTGGTACGCAACCAGTGGCTGTCCATCGACCCCTACATGCGTGGCCGCATGATGGACATCCGGACCTACGCCGAGCCGGTGGCCCTCGGCGACGTGATGGTCGGCGATACCGCCGGTGTCGTCGTCGCGTCGCGCCATGCCGATTTCGCGGTTGGCGACGCGGTGGCCGGCCCCCTCGGCTGGCAGCGCTACGGCACGCTGCCGGGCCACGCATTGCGCCATGTGGACACCAGCCGTGTGCCGCTGTCGGCCGGTCTCGGCGTGGCCGGCATGCCCGGTGTCACCGCGTGGGTCGGACTGATGGACCTGTGCGCGCCGCAGGCCGGCGAGACGGTGGTGGTCACCGCCGCGTCGGGCGGTGTCGGCGGTGTGGCCGGCCAGCTGGCGCGTATTGCCGGTTGCCGCGTGGTCGGCGTGGCCGGCGGGCCCGACAAGTGCCGCCACGTGGTGGAGGACCTGGGCTTTCACGCCTGCCTCGACTACCGCGCCGAGGACTTCCGCCAGCAGCTCAAGGCGGCGGTGCCGCAGGGTATCGACTGCATCTTCGACAACGTCGGCGGCGCGGTGCTCGACGCGCTGGTCGGCCGCCTGAATCCCTTTGCGCGGGTGGCCCTGTGCGGCGCCATTTCCGAGGTGGACCACCCCAGCCCGACGGGCCTGCGCCGCCTGCTGCCACTGATCGTCAACCGCGTGAAGCTGCAGGGCTTCATCGTCGGCGACCACCCGGCACGCTGGCCGGTGGCCATCGACGCGCTGTCCGGCCATGTCGCGGCCGGCCGCATCCACTATCGGGAAACCGTTGCCGACGGGCTGGAGAACGCTCCGCAGGCACTGCTTGATCTGCTGGCCGGGCGGAGCCTCGGCAAGCAACTCGTCCGCATCTCCTGACCCTTCTTCACGATAAGGCCCGACTCCCATGACCGCAGCTATCGACGTGTTGTTCAAGCCGCTCCGCATCGGCAATGTCACCCTCAAGAACCGCCTGGTGATGGCACCCATGACCCGTAACCGCTCGGGCCTCGACGGGGTGCCCACCGACCTGAACGTGCTGCACTACCAGCAGCGCGCCAGTGCCGGGCTGATCGTCAGCGAGGGTGTTTACCCCAGCGAGATGGGCAAGGGCTACCTGTTCTCGCCCGGTTTGTGCAACGCCGCCCATGGGGCGGGCTGGCGCAGGGTGACCGACGCCGTGCATGAAGCCGGTGGCGCGATCTTCGCCCAGATCATGCACGTCGGCCGCCTGTCCGACCCGCTGATGCTGGGCGGCGCACAGCCGGTGGCCCCGTCGGCGGTGCAGCCCGACCCGACGGCCCGCCACTACACCGTCACCTGCCCGCGCCCCAAGCGTCCTTATCCGGAACCCCGTGCCCTCGCCACCGACGAGGTCTATGCGGTGATCGAGGACTACCGCCGCAGCGCCGCCCTGGCGAAGGAGGCCGGCTTCGATGGCGTCGAGATCCATGCCGCCAGCGGCTACCTGCCCATGCAGTTCCTGTCCACCAACACCAACCTGCGCCGCGACGAGTTCGGTGGCAGCCTGGAAAACCGTGCCCGCTTCCTGCTGGCCATCGTCGATGCCATCACCGCCGACCAGGGTTCGGGCTTCGTGGCGGTCAAGCTGTCGCCGGGATGGACTTTCCACAATGTGTTCGACGACGACGCGCCGGCCACGTATTCCTACGTCACGCGCGAACTGTCGAAGCGCCACATCGCCTATCTGCAGGTGGGCAATTACGGCATGGACTGGGATGTGTACGGCACCCTGAGGCCGCTCTTCGACGGTCCCTTCATGACCGTCGCCAGCTTCACCCGCCAGAGCGCCGCCGACCTCATCGCCCGCGGCGGCGCCGACCTGGTGGGCTTCGGCCAGGCCTTCATCGCCAATCCGGATCTGGCCGAACGCTTCCGGCACGGTTGGTCGATCAACCGTCCGGACATCGCCAGCTACTACACCCAGGGCGCCGAGGGCTACACCGACTATCCCTTCCACGGCCACAGCACCCGCGACGACCTGCTGCCCACCGATGCCCCCCTGGTGCCGGTGTCGGCGGACGTGACCGGTTGAGGCGGCAAGCATGAGCGTGCGCGCCCCCACTCACGACGAACTGGCCGCCAAGTGGGCCATCACCGAAGTCATCCACCGCTACTGCCGTGGCCTCGACCGCATGGACAAGGCGCTGGCCTTGTCCTGCTGGCATCCCGGTGGCACCGACGACCACGCGCCGCTCTATGCCGGCAGCGCCGAGGGCTTCATCGAATGGCTGTGGCCGGTGCATGCGGCCATGAACGTCACCCGCCACGTGGTCAGCAACACCCTGATCGACCTGCGCGGCGAGGAGGCCGGCGCCGAAACCTACTGGTCGCTGGTGCTGCAGGTGGCGCAGGGGAGCCAGACCTTCGACATCGTGGCCGGCGGTCGCTACCTCGACCGCTTCGAGTGTATCGACGGCGTATGGGCGATCCGCCACCGCCAGTCGGTGGTGGACTGGAACCGGGTCGAGCCTGTGCGCAGCACCTTGGCGGACTTTGCCGGCGCACCGCTGATCGACGTGCATAACCCGGAGGTGCCGGCCACTGTCCCGACCCGGGACGGCCGCGACTTCTCCTATTTCGTGCTCGGCATGCTACTGCCCCGCTGAGTCGGACAGAAAGGCTCCCATGTCCATTCGTGTAGATCCCGCCCGTCAGGAGTTCTCATGAGCGCCACCTCCGACCTGATCGCCGACCGCCTGGCCATCAGCGACGTCATCATCAGTTACGCCACTGCCCTCGATACCCGCGACTGGAAGTTGCTGCGCTCCATCCTCACCGAGCGGGTCGGCATCGACTACACCAGCTTCGATCCGGAGCTGGAGCTGGAGATGGGAGCCGACGAGTGGGTGCACCGGGTGCGCGGTCTGGCCGGCTTCGATGCGACCCAGCACCTCAGCACCAACCACCGTCACCGCATCGACGGCGATACGGCCACCTGCATCTCCTACATGCACGCTGGCCACTTCCTGAAGCACGAAGGGCAGGACCACGCCTGCTTCCTCTATGGCTACTACACCAGCCAGCTGGTCCGCGGGGCGGCCGGCTGGAAGGTCTGCAAGGTCAAGCTGACCATCACCGCCCGCCACGGCGACGAGCGGGTCTTCGCGTGGGCGTTCAGCAAGATTCCGTGACACACCGGGCCTTCCCGTGGGACGAATGAACTGGCCCCCACAGGCAACCGACACGTAGGGGCGAATTCATTCGCCCAAGCACACAGGAAAGAGAGACCAAGGATGGAATGGGATTACGACGTAATCATCGTCGGCGGGGGCGGCGCCGGCCTGGCCGCCGCGCTGATGGCTCATAAAGAGGGCGCCCGCTGCATGATCGTCGAGGCCGACGGTCGCCTCGGCGGCGCCACCGCTCAGTCGGGCGGGGTGTTCTACGCCTGCGGCACCAGCGTGCAGCGGGCCGCCGGCATCATGGACGACACGCCCGACGACCTCTACGGCTACCTGATGACCCTCAACCAGTGGCAGTTGCGCCCGGACCTGATCCGCTACTACGCGGACCACTGCGGCGCCGCGCTGGAATGGCTGATCGAGCTGGGCAGCGAGTTTCCCCAGGAATGGCTGGTTAAGTCGGGCGTGGACACGGTGGCCCGCGGCCATTCCAGCCAGGGCGCGGGCTCCGGCATTGCCGATGCGCTGATCAACGCGGCCGGGGCGAAGGGCATCGATACGGCCCTCGGCAGCCGCGTCGAGGAGATCCTCTTCGAGGACGGCCGGGTCGTCGGCATCCGTGCCGCCGGCGCCGAGTTGCGCGCCCCGACGGTGGTGATCACCAGCGGCGGCTTCGGCAACAACCCGGAAATGCTTGCGCGCCTGTACCCGTCGGCCTGCCACGAGGGCTGGACCTGGGCGGTGCACAAGGACGTGCCCTATGTGCTCGGCGACGGCATCACGCTGGCCGAAAAGCTCGGCGCCGGCGTGGTCGGCCACGACACCGGTCTGGTGCTGCCCACCTCGGGCTTCAGCAAGTCGCTGGAGGCCTTCCTGCCGCCGTGGATCATCGCGGTGAACAAGGAGGGCCGGCGCTTCATGTCCGAGCTGTCGCCGTACAGCGTGTGCGGTTACCTGCTCAATGCGCAGACCGAGCGCAAGGCCTGGGCGATCTTCGACGAACAGGCGCTGGTGGAAGCCAGCACCAACACCAAGTACCTCGACCCCTACAACGCCGGCATCAGCATCCCGACCTGGGAGGAGCCGACCCTGCGCGCCCAGGTCGCGGCGGGTCGCGTCAAGGTGGCGGACAGCCTGGCGGCGCTGGCTGACCGGGTCGGCATCGACGGCGCCGCGCTGGCGCAGACCGTGGCCCGCTACAACGCCGACTGCGATGCCGGCGGCGACTTCCAGTTCTTCAAGAAGGCGCCGGCCTACTTCCCGATCCGCCGGGGGCCCTTCTATGCGGTGGAGATCCGCGCCGCGATCATCGGCCTGACCGCCGCCGGCCTCGATATCGACCGCCAGGCCCGCGTGCTCGACGCGCATCAGCGGCCGATCCCCGGTCTCTACGCGGCGGGCGAGGTGCTGGGCTGTTTCCACGGGGCGCGCTATGGGGGTGGCGGCCTGTCGATCGGCAACGCGGTGGTGTTCGGCCGCCTGGCCGGTGCCGAGGCAGCCCGTGCCGCGCTGGTGGAGCAGGTCGCGAGCGGGGTGGCAGCATGAAGCGCCTCGCCGGACGGGTAGTGCTGGTGACCGGTGCGGCACGCGGCATGGGCGCGACGATGGCGCGCCTGTTCCACGCCGAAGGGGCCAGCGTGGTGATCGCCGACATCCTGGATGCCGATGGCGCGGCGCTGGCCGACGAGCTCGGCGACGGCGCGCTGTTCCAGCATCTCGACGTGACGGAGGAGGCCGACTGGCAGCGCGTTGTCAGCGACGTGCTGGAGTGCTGGGGCAGCATCGACGGGCTGGTCAACAACGCCGGCATCAACTTCTCGGAAACCCTGGCCAAGACCGGCCTGGCCGATTTCCGCCGGGTGGTGGACGTGAACCTGGTGGGGCCCTTCCTCGGCATCAAGCACGTCGGGCCGGCGATGGCGGCGCGCGGCTATGGCCGCATCGTCAATATTTCGTCGATCGGCGGCATGACGGCCTGGAACTCGATGGGCGCCTACTGCGCCAGCAAGTGGGGCCTGCGCGGCCTCAGCCGGGTGGCGGCGCTGGAGCTGGGCCAGCGCGGCGTGCGGGTCAATTCGATCCATCCGGGCGGCATCGACACCAGCATGGGCAGCATGTTCGACGGCGATACCGACGCCCTCGACAAGGCCTACCGCAGCCAGCCGGTGCCGCGCATCGGCCGGCCCATCGAGATCGCCCGCATGGCCCTGTTCCTGCTCGGCGAGGAAGCCTCCTACGTGTGCGGCGCCGAGATGGTGGTGGATGGCGGCAACCTGGCCGGCCGCTACTTCGACGGCCTGCCCGGCGCGCCGGCCACTACCTGATCCGGTAGTTGTCGGCAACGGCGGAACGGACGATACTGCGGCCTACATAAAAAACAAACAGTCCTGATCATAAGGAGCGAGACAATGGACAACGTTCAGGTTTACAAGGAACTCATCAAGCGCATGCTGGCCCTCGTCGATGCCGGCACCACCGACAGCGCCGCCGGCGCCTATCGCCAGCCGTCCTCGGTGTATACCGACCAGGCCCTGTTCGAGCGCGAGAAGGCCACCATCTTCAAGGACGAGCCGCAGTTCGTGTGCTTCTCCAGCGACCTGCCGGAGAAGGGCAGCTACTACACCTTCGACGACCTCGGCGTGCCGGTGCTGCTGACCCGCGACAACGAAGGCAAGGTCAATGCCTTCCTCAACGCCTGTACCCACCGCGCCGCGCGCCTGAAGGACGGTTGCGGCAAGACCGCCTCGCTGGCCTGCCCGTACCACAACTGGGGCTTCGACCTGAAAGGCAAGCTGCGCGCGGTGTGGGAGGAAAAGAGCTTCGGCAGTATCGAGAAATCCCTGTACGACCTGGTGCGCCTGCCGGTCGAGGAGAAGTACGGGATGATCTTCGCCGGCATGCATCCGGACGTGAAGGTGTCGGTGGACGACATCCTCGGCCACATGGCGCCGGTCTTCGAGATGTGGGACCTGGGCTCCCTCGGCTACGTGGCCCAGCACGAGTGGAAGCTGCAGACCAACTGGAAGCTGGCGCTGGACACCTTCTGCGAGGGCTACCACTTCCTGGCCCTGCACCGTAACACCCTCGGCGGCATCTCCATCGGCAACACCTCGGCCTTCGACACCTTCGGCCCCGAGGGGCGCAGCCACCGCCTGGCCTTCCCCAACGAGAGCATCAGGCGCCTGAAGGAGATCCCCGAGTCCGAATGGACGCTGGACATCTTCAACGACTTCCAGCTGGTGCATTTCATCTACCCCAACACCTCCCTGCTGGTGTCGCCGGTGTCGGTGGAGTTCTTCAAGCTCTATCCGGGCGACAAGCCCGGCGAGCATCGCACCATCTACCGCAGCTATGTGCGCCAGGGCGGCGACAAGGGCTGGGACGGCAACACGCCGCAGGAGCACTTCGAGTTCATCTGCAAGGTGGTGGATGAGGAGGATTACTGGGTGTCCACCAACGTGATGAAGAACCTCAACGCCGGCATGCTGCGCTACAGCACCTTCGGCGCCAACGAGCCGGCCCTGCAGAACATGCACCAGGCCTTCCTGCGCGGCATCGGCGAGGTGCCGGTCGAGGCCCCGCCGACCAAGGTGGGGGTTGCCGCCGGCTGCTGAGCGGCTGCGTCAGCGACTCGTGGGTAGAGGGGGTGTCACCCTGGGCAAGGTCCCGGGTGGCACCCCCTCTTTTTTTTACCAGGTGTCAGTCCTTGCCCTCGATCAGCGCGTCGCGGCGCTGGCGCAGGCCTTCGGGCATCGTCAGGGTCTCGCGGTCCCAGCCTTCCAGTTCCAGCACCCGGGTCAGGCAGTCTTCCATCAGCCGATGGGCCTGCAGCGCCGCATCGGCGATCGTGCGATGGACGGCCGGCGCCGTGTTGCTGCTGTCGAGGCATTCGCGCTGGTAACGGATCAGGTCGCGCAGGTTGAAGAGTTCCGAGGCCACCTGACCAGGGCAGGCGCACATGTATAGCGTGGCCTCGTCGACGATCTTTTCGAGTTCGTCATCCCGAAATTGCTTTTGCAGGTCCATGGGCGGGTGTCGATCTTGAGTGGTTGGAGGAACCGGCGCGGTAGCGCAGCCACGCGTCGAATTTTCACCCCGGCGCAGGATGCCGGCAAAAAAATGTCGCAGCCGGGGAGTTTGTGACGTGTCGCATAGCGTTGGTTCTGCGCCTGGGGGAGTCTTTCTGCACGTGAAAGTGCGGGATCGGCTGCTTCCGCATTGTATTGGCTAAGCCCATCCGTGGCGCAGGCGTGCGGAGGCGAAGGTGGGGGACTAGCGCGACGTGTCAATGCATCTGCGAGCCGGCGTGTGGAGGAATGCGCTCTCGGTCCTGCCTTTGAAGATCAAGGCAGCACTGCTGTCGGTGCTCGTCTTCACGGCCGGGATCGGGGCGCTGGCCTGGCATGTGGCCAGCGGCCTGCGTGACGATTTCGAAGCCCTGATCGGCCACGAGCAGGCCACCGCGGCGAGTTTCCTGGCGCGTACGCTGGATGCGGAACTGCACTTCCGCCTCGATACGCTCAAGGTGATGGCTGAGCACATCGCGGCCTTGCCGGACCCGTCCCCGCGTGCGGTGCAGGACTATCTGCGGACCCAGCCGATGGCTAACCGCCTGTTCACCCGTGACGTGTATGTGATCTGGCGCGATGGCGTGCGTGTCGCCGAGAGTCCGCTGCGCGGCCATGTCGGCAGCCAGTACCGGGACGCGGCGTATTTCGTGAGCCTGATGGAGAGCCGCAAGCCGGTGATACGCGCGTGGTTCGGCCGTTTCGCGCGCCAGCCGGTGCTGCTGGCCGCGGTCCCGATCGTCGATCGCCACGGACAACTGCTCGGTGCCATGTGCGGCGCCGAACTGATCGAGAAGGGCAGCCATTTCCACCTCACCGAGGAAGTCCGCAACGGGCAGACCGGTGGTTTCCACGTCTATGCCCTCGAGCAGCGCATCTTCGCGGCCAGTACGGACGCGAGCCGGGTCCTGCGTCCGCTGCCCGCGGAGGGCGTCAATCCGCTGCTCGACCGCCGCCTGAAGGGCTATATGGCGCCTGGGCGCACGGTGGATTCGAAGGGGGTGGATCTGATCAGCGCCGCCGCGCCGGTGATGGACGGGCAGTGGCTGGTGGTGTCCTACCTGCCCACCGCCGAAGCCTTCGCCCCGCTGCGGGAGGCGACCGGCCGTATCTATGCGGGGGCGGCGCTGGCCGCGCTGCTGGCCGGCGGCTTGATCTGGTTCGGCCTGCGCCGAGCGCTGGCTCCCCTCGAACGGGCGACGCAGCATATCGGCGAGTCCGTTGCCGGTGACCTGCCGGCCGTGCAGCTGGAGGAGGCCGGCAGCCGGGAGATCCGCCTGTTGTTGCACAATTTCAACGTGCTGCAGGCACGGGTCGCCGAGCAGAAGGACTTCATCAGCAAGGAGCGGGACCGCCTGGAGCGCGAGGTGTCGGTACGCACCGCCGAACTGCGGGCCGCCAACGCGGCGGTCAGCCTGCGTTCGGCCGAGGTCGAGGATCTCTACAACCGGGCACCCTGCGGCTACCACTCGGTGGACCGCAACGGTGTCTTCCAGCGCATCAACGATACCGAGCTGGAATGGCTCGGTTACCGGCGCGAGGAGGTGGTCGGCAAGCTGCGTCTGCCCGATGTCATCAGCGCCGAGTTGGCGCAGCGCTTCGAGACTCATTTCGCCCAGTTCCAGCAGGACGGCTTCGCGCGTGATCTGGAATGGGAGCTGCGCGGCAAGGATGGCCGCACGATGGCGGTGCTCATCAATTCGACGGCGATCCGCGATGCGGCGGGGCGCTTCGTGGCGTCCCGCACCACGGTCTTCGACAACCGCCAGCGCAAGGCACTGGAACTGGCGCTGCGCAAGAGCGAGGCGCTGTTGCACGGGGTGCTCGACAACGTGCCGGCGCTGATCGCCTACTGGAACCGGGATCTGCGCAACGAGTTCGCCAACAACGCCTTCGAGGGCATGTTCGGGCTCCGGCCGCCGGAGGTGAGGGGGCTGCACCTCCGGCAGGTGATCGGCAAGGAGGCCTTCGAGATGACCCGTCCCCACGTCGAGGCCGTGCTGCGCGGGCAGGTGCGCGCCTTCGAACGCCCGCTGGTCGATGTGCGCGGCATGCGGCGGTGGCTGCAGGTGCAGTACATCCCCGATTACGACGAAGGCCAGGTGCGCGGCTATTTCGCGCTGGCGTCGGACATCACCACGGCGAAGGAGAAGGAGCGCCAGATCGAGATGCTCAACGAGGCGCTGGCCCATCGCGCCGACGAGGCGGAAAGCGCGACCCGCGCCAAGAGCGTGTTCCTCGCCAACATGAGCCACGAGATCCGCACCCCGATGAACGCGATCATCGGCCTCACCCATGCGCTGCGCCGAACCGGCATCGACGGGACGCAGGCCGGCATGCTGGACAAGATCCTCGGTTCCGCCGACCACCTGCTGGGGGTCATCAACGACATCCTCGACATCTCCAAGATCGAGGCCGACAAGCTGGTCCTCGAAAAGGCCGATTTCGACTTCGCCACGGTTCTCGCGCGGATTGGCTCGATGCTCGGCGAGCGCCTGCGCGAGAAGGGCCTGGCGCTGGTCTTCGACGTGCCCGGGGAGCTGGGCTGGCTCAATGGTGACGCGGTGCGCCTGAGCCAGGCCCTGCTCAACTATCTGGGCAACGCGGTCAAATTCACCGAGCACGGCCGCATCACGCTGCGCGTGCGGATCGTCGAGGCCGCCGGCGAGCGCCTGCTGCTGCGTTTCGAGGTCGAAGACACCGGCATCGGCATCCCGGCCGAGGCCCTGCCGCGCCTGTTCATGGCCTTCGAGCAGGCCGACGACTCGACCACCCGCAAGTACGGCGGTACCGGCCTCGGGCTGGCGATCACCCGCCGCCTGGCCCGCCTGATGGGCGGCGAGGCCGGCGTGCACAGCGAGCCGGGGGTCGGCAGCACCTTCTGGCTCACCGCGCGCTTCCGCCGCGCAGTGGCACCGGCCGTTGCCATCGCCGAACATCCGTTGGGCGACAGCCTGCCGGCCGATGTCATCCTGCGCCGTGATCACGCCGGCGCGCGCATCCTGCTGGTGGAGGACGAACCCCTCAACCAGGAAGTGGCGCGCTTCTTCCTGGACGAATGTGGCCTGCGGACGACCGCCGTCGGCGATGGCGCGGAAGCGGTGGCGCGGATCGCCGTCGAAGACTTCGACCTGGTCCTGATGGACATGCAGATGCCGGTGATGGACGGCCTCGAGGCCACCCGCCGGATCCGCCTGCTGCCGGGCAAGGCCGCCTTGCCGGTGCTGGCGATGACCGCCAATGCCTTCGCCGAAGACCGCCAGCACTGCCTCGCTGCCGGCATGAACGATTTCGTCGCCAAGCCCGTCGAGCCGGCGGAGTTCTACGCGGTGCTGTTGCGCTGGCTGCAAGAACACTAAGCCGTTGGGGGCGAATTCATTCGCCCGCTGCCGGCTCAGGGAAGTCCGCGGGCGAATGAATTCGCCCCCACAGGCAATCCCCCGCAGGCAAGCAGCCGGCTGGCGGGTGCCGGATTGAATGCATACAATCTCCGCCTTGCCTACCTGAATTGATTCCATGGCACCCAGAACCCTGGCGTGGACGCCTCTCGCCCTTGACCCGGCCAAGCCTGCTTACATTGCCATCGCCGACGCCATTGCCGGCGACATCCGCGATGGCCGCCTGGCGCCGGACACCCGGCTGCCGCCGCAGCGCCAGCTGGCCCACGCGCTGGGCCTCAACTTCACGACCATCAGCCGGGCCTACGCCGAGGCGCAGCGCCGTGGCCTGCTCGGCGCGCGGGTCGGGCAGGGCACCTTCGTGCGGCCGGAGGCCTGCCCGCGGGTCCGCCACAGCGCAGCCCGGGCGCGCCTGATCGACATGTCGATGAACCTGCCGCCGGAGCCCGACCAACCCGAGCTGCTGGCCCGCATGGAGACCGGCCTGCGCGGGCTGTGCGGCGACATCAACTCCCTGCTGCGCTACCAGCCCTTCGGCGGCAGCCCCGAGGACCGGGAGGCCGCCGTGCATTGGCTGGCGCGGCGCGGCATCGCGACCAGCATCGACAAGGTGCTGGTCTGTCCGGGCACCCACAGCGTGCTCAACGCGCTGCTGAGCACCCTGGTCGGCACAGGCGGCGGCCGCGTGTGCTGCGACAACATCACCTATCCGGGCATCCGCGCGCTGGCGGCGATCCACGGGGTCAGCCTGCTCGGCCTGCCGTCCGACGCGGACGGCATCCTGCCCGACGCCTTCGAGCGCTGCTGCCGCGACAACCAGCCGGCGGCCCTGTACATCAACCCGACGATCCACAACCCGACCACCACCACCATGTCCGCCGGGCGCCGCGAGGCGATCGCCGAGATCGCCGCGCGCCACCAGGTGCCGGTGATCGAGGACGACCCTTACGGCCTGTTGCCGGAGGCGCCGCCGCCGAGCTTCAAGACCCTGCTGCCGGAGCTCACCTACCACGTCTGCGGCCTGTCCAAGACCGTCGGCGCCGGCCTGAGGGTGGCCTACCTGGCGCTGCCCGACGCCCGCCAGCTGCCGCGGGTCAGCGGCATCCTGCGCGCGGTGTCGGTGATGACGCCGCCGATCTCGACGGCCATCGCTACCGAATGGGTGCTCGACGGCACCGCCGAGCAACTGGTCCGCTTCATCCGCGAGGAGTCGCGGGTGCGCCAGCAGCTGGCCGCCGCGGCCCTCGGCCCGGCCGCCTTCCAGGCCTCCCCCGACGGCTTCCACCTGTGGCTGCCCCTGCCGGAAGGCTGGAGCCGGGTCAGCTTCGCGACCCACCTGCGCAACAGCGGCATCGGCGTGGTGACCAGCGACGCCTTCCTGGTCGGCGGCGCGGCGGTGGAGGCGGTCCGCATCTGCCTCGGCGGCGCCGCCAGCCGCGACGACGTGCAGCACGCCATGGAGCTGGTCGGCGCGGCCCTGTCCCACCCGCCGGCGATCTACTCCTCCATCGTCTGAGCGCGCCCCCACTTTCCTCCTTTCCCCGGTGGGGGCTGGGAGGGAAACCCGTGGGGGCGAATTCATTCGCCCGCCCCTGCTAGAAAGACCTCCGCGGGCGAATGAATTCGCCCCCACAAATTGTTGCCGCAATAAATTGTATGCATTCAATGCATGCACGCCGCGAGTGCGCGCAGCCTCGTCGATGCACTGGCCAAGTGCGTTGATCCCTCAGTCTTTTTTCGCTGCCGCGACATGCCCCGCGGCCATCTCTCAAATCCAAGGAAATGATTCTTCGTACTTTTATTGTATGCATACAATAAAAGTAAATTGATGGCACGTCTGTTGCTGAATTGATGCTGCGCACCACCGGCGGCAGACATCGGCCCAGGCCTCCATGACACCCCGGCGGTGCGCATCTCAAATCCCAATCATGAGGAATCTGACATGCCCGCTGTGACCCTGCCCCCCCATACCGCCGGTGATTTCTTCGTCGACTACGAAGAGAAGGTCTTCGAGGACGTGAAGGCCGAACCCGGCCAGAAAGCCCTCGTCACCTTCCACACCGTCGCCTTCGAAGGCTCCATCGGCCTGGTGAACCTGCTGCAGGCCACCCGCCTGCTGCGCAAGGGCTTCGACACCACCATCCTGCTCTACGGCCCGGGCGTCACCCTCGGCCTGCAGCGCGGCTTCCCGCGCCTCGGCGACGAGGCCTTCCCAGGCCACCTGGCGATCAACAAGCAGCTCGCCAAGTTCATCGAGGAGGGCGGCCAGGTCTATGCGTGCCGCTTCGCGCTGCAGGCCTTGTACGGCCACGGCGAGCCCTCGCTGATCCCCGGCATTCGCCCGATCAGCCCGCTCGACGTGATGGATATCCAGCTCCTGCACAAGCGCGACGACGCCTTCGTCATCAACAGCTGGACGCTCTGAGCGCCACGCCGAGGAGATGAGCATGACGACCGAACGAATCGTCCGCGTGGCCGCGGTGCAGATGAGCCCGGACCTCACGTCCGCCACCGGCACGGTGGACAAGGTCTGCCGCGCCATCCTGGAAGCGGGGGAGAAGGGCGCCCGGATGGTGGTCTTTCCGGAAACCTTCGTGCCCTACTACCCGTACTTCTCCTTCGTCCAGCCGGCGGTGGCGATGGGGGCCGAGCACCTCAAGCTGTACGAGCGGGCCGTGACGGTGCCGGGTCCGGTGACCCAGGCCGTCGGCGAGGCGGCCCGGCGGGCGAAGGCGGTCGTCGTGCTCGGCGTCAATGAGCGGGACCACGGTTCCCTCTACAACACCCAGCTGGTCTTCGACGAAACCGGCAGCCTGGTCCTCAAGCGCCGCAAGATCACCCCGACCTACCACGAGCGCATGGTGTGGGGGCAGGGCGACGGCAGCGGCCTCAAGGTGGTGGACACCGGCATCGGGCGCATTGGCGCGCTGGCCTGCTGGGAGCACTACAACCCGCTGGCCCGCTACACGCTGATGGCCCAGCACGAGGAGATCCACGCCAGCCAGTTCCCCGGCTCGATGGTCGGCAACATCTTCGCCGAGCAGATCGCCGTGACGATCCGCCACCACGCGCTGGAGTCCGGCTGCTTCGTCGTCAATGCCACCGGCTGGCTGACCGATGAACAGGTCGCCGCGATCACCCTCGATCCGGCCATGCAGCGGGCCCTGCGCGGCGGCTGCCACACCGCCATCGTGACGCCCGAGGGCAACTACCTGGGCGAGCCCCTGCGGGAAGGCGAAGGCATGCTGATCGCCGACCTGGACATGGCCCTCATCACCAAGCGCAAGCGAATGATGGACTCGGTCGGCCACTACGCCCGCCCCGAGCTGCTGTCCTTGCAGGCCGACCTGGCGCCCAAGGCGCCGCTGCAAGGCCTGCGCGACGCGCTTTCCCCTTTCCCCGAAACCGCAGGAGTCGATCATGTCCATGACAGCGCTGCGCCCGCAACAGCTGATCTCTGAGCTGCAGAGCCACGGCTTCCGGCTCGACGCCGCGGCCGGCGGCCTGCACAGCCGGCGCGGCGGCGCCGGCCCGTCGGACCACGCGGCCATCCTCATCGACGGCCAGCCGGTGATGGTGCCGCTCCACACCGGCCGCGCGCTGCACTCGCCCTTCGTGGCGTCCCGCCCGGATGCCGCCGGCGAGGCCACCCTCAGCCGCGACGGGCAGCACGTGGCGCGCATCGCCTTCGCCCGCCCGCCACGCTTCTACCGCCTGCAGACGCTGGACGGCGTGCCCTACAGCCACATCGCCACGCTGCACAGCACCGACGTGCTGGCCACCACCGTGCTGCAGACCTGCACGCGCTACCAGAGCCGCGCCAAGGCCTGCCAGTTCTGCAGCATCGGGCAGTCCCTGGCGGCCGGCCGCACTATCGCCCACAAGACACCCGAGCAGCTGGCCGAAGTGGCCCGCGCGGCGGTGCTGCTCGACGGCGTGCGCCACATGGTGCTGACCACCGGCACGCCGCCGACCCCCGACCGCGGCGCCCGCGTGATGTGCGACAGCGCCGCGGCGATCCGCGCCGCGGTGGATCTGCCGCTGCAGGCCCAGTTCGAGCCGCCCGACGACTTCGCGTGGTTCCGCCGCGTCCGCGAGGCCGGCGTGGACAGCCTCGGCATGCACCTCGAAGTGCTCACCCCGGCGCTGCGTCAGCGCCTGATGCCCGGCAAGGCGGCGATCCCGCCGGAGCGCTACGACGAGGCCTTCGCCGCGGCGGTCGAGGTCTTCGGCCGTGGCCAGGTGTCCACCTACATCCTGGCCGGCCTCGGCGACAGCCGCGAGACCATCCTGGCGGCCTGCGCGCGGCTGATCGACCTCGGCGTGTATCCCTTCGTGGTGCCCTTCGTGCCGATCTCCGGCACGCCGCTGGAAGACCACCCGGCACCCGACGCCGCCTTCATGGACGCCGTGCTGGCCCCGCTGGCCGGGCTGCTGCAGGCCGGTGGCCTCAGCGGCACCGCGATGAAGGCCGGCTGCGGCAAATGCGGCGCCTGCTCGGCCCAGTCCCGCTACGAGGCCCGGCCATGAACGCCCCGCTGCCCGCCATCGCCGCGCGGCTGCGTCTGCCGCGCCACTACCGCGTCGAACATGCCGATGCGGCCACCCGTGCCGAGGCGCTGGCCCTGCGCCGGGCGGTGTTCTGCGCCGAGCAGGGCCTGTTCGACGGCAGCGACGAGGACGCCATCGACACTGACGCGCTGCTGCTGGTGGCCCGTCCGTGCGTGGAGGGCGGCGGGCCGGCGCCGGTGGTCGGCACGGTGCGCATCCACCGCCTCGCGCCGGACGTCTGGCAGGGCTCGCGGCTGGCCGTCGCCGCCGAGTACCGGCGCGTCGGCGCCCTTGGCGGCGCGCTGATCCAGCTCGCCGTGCGCAGCGCTGCCACGCTCGGCTGCACGCGCTTCGTGGCCCAGGTGCAGGCCGCCAACGTGCCGCTGTTCCAGCGCCTGCACTGGCGCAGCACCGGCGAGATCGCGCTGCACGGCCGTCCCCACCACCTGATGGAAGCCGACCTGGCCCACTACCCGCCGTTCGCGGCCGGTGAGGCCATGCGGGTCCACGTGAAGCGGGGGGCGTGATGGAACTCCAGGCCCTCATCGACACCCTGCGCGGCCACCCGGGCATCGCCCACAAGCGCGATATCGACGGCGTGCTGGCCGCGCTGGCCAGCCGCCATCTGCCGGAGGCCGGCGCCTGGCTCGGCGACGACTGCGCCGCGCTGCCCCGCGGCGACGGCCACCTGCTGTTCGCCATCGAAGGCTTCATCAACGCGTTCGTCGCCCACGACCCGTGGTTTGCCGGCTGGTGCGGGGTGATGGTCAACCTCAGCGACATTGCCGCGATGGGTGGCCGCCCGCTGGCGGTGGTGGACGCTCTGTGGAGCGACGGCCATGAACAGGCGCAGGCGCTGATGCGCGGCCTGTCCGACGCGGCGGCGGCCTTCGGCGTGCCGCTGGTCGGCGGCCACAGCAACACCCGCTGCGACCGCGCCCAGCTGGCGGTGGCGGTGCTCGGCGAGGCGACGCGCCTGCTCACCAGCTTCGCCGCCCGCCCCGGCGACGCGCTGGTGATGGCGGCCGACCTGCGCGGCGCCTACCGGGAGCCTTTCGACAACTGGGATGCGGCTACCGCCGCCGAGCCCGCCCGCCTGCGCGGCGACCTGGCGCTGCTGCCGGAGATCGCCGAGGCCGGCCTTGCCCACGCCGCCAAGGACATCAGCCAGGCCGGTCTGCCCGGCACCGTGCTGATGCTGATGGAGTGCTCCGGGGTCGGCGCCCGCATCGACCTGGACGCCGTGCCGCGGCCGGCCGGCGTGGCGCTGGCGCGCTGGCTGCGCTCCTTCCCGAGCTTCGGCTACGTGCTGGCCTGCCGGCCGGCGCAGGCGGACGCCTTGTGTGCGCGCTTCCACGCCCGCGGTATCGCCGCTGCTCAGATCGGCACGTTGGGCGACGGCAGCCGCTTGATGTTGGGCCAGGGCAGCGCCGAGGGCCTGTTCCGCGATCTGGCCGCCGAGCCGCTGATGGGCGTCGGGCCGCAGCGTGGCGCCGTGGCACAAGGAGGCCGGCCATGAACCGCGACAACCGCCCGCTGCGCATCGCGCTGCTGACCCATTCCACCAACCCGCGCGGCGGCGTCGTGCATTGCCTGGAGCTGGCCGACGCGCTGGTGGCCCTCGGCCACCGGGTCACGCTGCACGCGCCGGCGGCGCCCGGCACGCGCCTGTTCCGCAGCACCGCCGCGCAGCTGTGCCTGATCCCCGAGATGCCGGCCGGTGGCGATCTGCGCGAACGCGTCGAGCGGCGCATCGCGACCTTCACCGAATGGTTTTCCCAGCCCGGCCATGTCGACTTCGACGTTTTCCACGCCCACGACGGCATCGGCGCCAACGCGTTGTACGAGCTGCAGGCACGCGGCGTGCTGCCGGGCTACGTGCGCACTGTCCATCACCTGGAGGACAGCTACGGCGACGCACGCCTGGACTTTCTCGAGCGCCGCTCCATCGCCGGCGCAGCGCGCCTGCTGTGCGTCAGTCCGAGCTGGGCGGCGCGGCTGGCGGAGCGCTGCGGGCATGCCGCGGAGGTGGTCGGCAACGGCGTCAACCTGCGTCGCTTCGGCCCCGCCGCCGGGGCCCGCGACCGCCTGCTGCGGCAGCGCCTGGGCCTCGGCGCCGGGCCGCTGTTCCTCGCCGTCGGCGGCATCGAGGCGCGCAAGAACACCGTCGCCACGCTGCGCGCTTTCGCCCGCCTGCGGGCCACCCTCGGCAATGCCCGGCTGGTGGTGGCCGGCGGCGCCAGCCTGCTCGACCACGCTGCCTGCCGGCGTGACTTCGACGCCGTGCTGGCGCGGGAAGGGCTCGCCGCGGCGGCGCTGCCGGACGATGGCGGGCCGCTGCCGCCGGAGGCGCCGGTGATCCTCGCCGGCGTGCTGGCCGACGCCGACATGGCGCCGCTGTACCGGCTCGCCGATGCGCTGGTCTTCCCGTCCCGCGTCGAGGGTTTCGGTCTGGCCATCGTCGAGGCGATGGCCTGCGGCACGCCGGTGGTGGTGCCGCAGATCGCCCCCTTCACCGATTTCCTCGCCGACGGGGACTGCCTGTGGGCCGACCCCGACGACCCGGATTCCATCGCCAACGCCATGTGCCGGGCGCTGATGCCCGGCACCCGCGAGCGCATCGTCGCCCGCGGCTTCCAGGTGGCCGCCCGCCACGACTGGCCGACCTGCGCCCGCGCCCACCTGCCGGCCTACCGGGCCGTGGCGGACCTGCCGCTTGCCGTTTCCCAACCTGCCCAGGAGTTCAACCATGCCTGAAATGTACTTCCACGTCCGCTGGCCCGACGGCCGCGAGGAGCGCTGCTACTCGCCGTCGCTGGTGATCGGCGATTTCCTGCAGCCCGGCCACAGCTACCCGGTGGCCGACTTCGTGCAGCGCTGCGAGCAGGCCCTCGGCGAGGCCAGCGCGCGGGTCCAGCAGAAGTACGGCTACTTCTGCTCCAGCGCCATGGACCAGCTCGGCCGCATCCACGAGGTAGCCCGAAATTTCGAAGGCACCGACGGCACGGTGCAGGTCGAGTCCTTCCAGCCCGGCGCGCGTTGAGCCGCCGCCCGTTCCCGCCGTCTTTGCCCATCCATTCCCACGTCCATCCTCTTTCCAAGGAGCCGTCATGAACACCCTGTTTCCCCAATCCACCCAGCTGCTGGCGCGCCGCGACTACCCCGTGGTGATCGTCGGCGGCGGCCAGGCCGGCCTGTCCACCAGCCACTTCCTGCAGCAGCACGGCATCGCGCACATCGTCTTCGAGAAGAACCGGGTCGCCCATTCCTGGCGCAACGACCGCTGGGACACCTTCTGCCTGGTCACGCCCAACTGGCAGTGCCGCCTGCCGGACTTCCCCTATCAAGGCGACGACCCCCAGGGCTTCATGCTGAAGGACCAGATCGTCGACTACGTGGAGGCCTTCGCCCGCAAGATCGCGCCGCCCATCGTCGAGGGCGTGGCGGTCAATCACGTGCTGCGCGGCAAGTCCGGACGGCTGGAGGTGAGCACCAGCGCCGGCCAATTCACCACCGACCACATCGTGGTGGCCACCGGCGGCTACGACATCCCCATCGTGCCGGCCTACGCGGCCAGCCTGCCGGCCCACATCCACCAGGTGCACTCGGTGGACTACCGCAACCCGGAATCCCTGCCGGCCGGCGAGGTGCTGGTGGTGGGTTCCGGCCAGTCCGGCGTGCAGATCGTGGAAGACCTGCACCTGGCCGGCCGCAAGGTGCACCTCTGCGTCGGCCCGGCGCCGCGCTCGCCGCGCGTCTATCGCGGCCGCGAGGCGACCGAGTGGCTGATGGACATGGGCTACTACGAGCTGACCGTCGATCGCCATCCCCTCGGCGAGAAGGCCCGCGAGAAGACCAACCACTACATGACCGGGCGCGACGGCGGCCACGAGATCGACCTGCGCCGCTTCGCGCGGGACGGGGTCAAACTGTATGGCAGCCTGGCCAACATCCAGGGCGCCACGCTGGAGTTCCTGCCCGACCTGACGGCCAACCTGGATGACGCCGACGAGGTGTACGTCAGCATCCGCAACGATATCGACAAGTACATCGCCGCCCACGGCATCGACGCGCCGGAAGAGCCGGCCTTCAGCAAGGTCTGGGCGCCGGAGGCCGATCCGCTGAGCCTGGACTGCGCGGCGGCCGGCATCACCACCATCGTGTGGGCCATCGGTTTCCGCCCGGATTACCGCTGGATCGAGCTGCCGGCCTTCGACGGGCGCGGCCATCCCAAGTACCAGCGCGGCGTGTCGCCGGTGCCGGGCCTGTATTTCCTGGGCCTGCCGTGGCTGCACACCTGGGGTTCCGGGCGTTTTCTGGGCATCGCCGACGACGCCCGCCACCTGGCCGGCGTGATCGCCGGGCGCATTGCGCAAGGGGCCGAGGCCGAGCCGCCCGAAGCGGCCGTGGCCTGAGGCGCGACTGCCGCGAAAGGAGGCTTCCGATGCTCGAACTCGTCCTGTCCGCAGCGTCCCGCCCGAGCGCCCCGGCCCTGCACGGCCGGCAGCGGGTCGGCATGCCGCAGCTGGCCTTGAACGGCCTGTCGGAGAGCTGGCTGCTCGCCGACTGCGGCGACCGCCACTGGCAGCTGCTGGCGGCCGCCGCCGGCATGCCGGTGTCCCGCCTGCGCGATGGCAGCGGGCGGCGGGTCTATCCGGCCTTCCGGGCGGTGCGCCTGCGCCATGGCCGGCTCGGCAGCGTGGCGGAGGACGACGAGCTGGAGGTCGCCAGCCAGCTCGGGCGCGTCAGCCGCACGCAGTTCTACAGCAAGCACGTGGTGTCGGCCGGCGCCGGCCTGTGCGCGGTGGTGGAGATGCAGTCGGTGTTCGTCGCGCGGGAGACGGCCGGGCTCAATACCTCGGCCGTGCGCAGCCCGGTGGCGGGGCTGGAGCAGGTGCCGGCGCTCGACGAGGGACTGCGCTTCGCCGAACTCAACCGGCGTGTGGCGCAGGCGCCGCAGGAGCGGGAGCCCGGCCGTTCGGCGCGCGGGGGGCACAGCTACGCGCCGCTGTCGGTGCGGCCCTGTCCGTCGCTGCATTTCAACGGCGCGGGCTTCCTGTATTTCGCGCGCTTCCACGAGCTGGTCGATCAGGCCGAGTGGGGCTGGTTCGGCCCCCGCGCGGCGGCCTGCCTGAGCACCGAGCGGCATCTGCTGTACCACGGCAACGCCGACGTGGGCAGCGCGCTGTCGGCGCAGTTGTGTGCCGTGGAACAGGGCGCGTCCGGCCTGCATCATCACTGCCAGCTGCTGGCCCAGGCGGACAAGCGCCTGCTGGCCGATGTATTCACCCGGCGCAGCCCGCGCCGGGAGCAGGGGGATTTCCTCGAAACGCTGTTCGAGCCGGTGGTGGGCGAATGAATTCGCCCCTACGGGGGGATGCGTCCAGACCATCGGCGGGCACGTTCGGGTGGTCGTAGGGGTGAATGCGTCGAGATCATCGGCGAGCACGTTGGGGCGCGTGAGGGCGAGTGCCTTCGCCCCCACGGGGAGGCTGGGTCAGTGCTGGCCGGGTTTCGCCAGCCACTTGAGGAGGGTCGCGTAGAGGACGTCGGGCTCGAAGGGCTTGGCGATGAAGTCGTTCATGCCGGCGGCCAGGCAGTTTTCCCTGTCTTCGGCAAAGGCATTGGCGGTCAGGGCCAGGATCGGGACGTCGGTGCGGCCGGGCAGGCGGCGGATCTCCCGGGTGGCCTGCAGGCCGTCCATCACCGGCATCTGGATGTCCATCAGGATCAGTGCGTAGTCCCGTTCGCCGGCCAGGCGCAGGGCCTCGCCGCCGTCCGCCGCCAGGTCGCAACCCAGGCCGGCGTCGCTGAGCAGCAGCAGGGCGACCTCCTGGTTCACCGGGTTGTCCTCGACGAGCAGGATGCGCGCCCCGGCGTGGTCCCGGCCGAGCACGGTTTCCGGGCGTTCGTCGGCGGGGGCGGCGGCCGGGGGCGGCGGGTTGAGCGGCTTGCCGAAGCGGCCGCTCAGCCAGAAGGTGCTGCCGGCCCCCGCTTCGCTGCGCACGCCGACCTCGCCACCCATCAGCTGGGCGATGTGGCGGGTGATCGCCAGCCCCAGGCCGGTGCCGCCGTACTTGCGGGTGGTGGAGTTGTCGGCCTGCTCGAAGGCCTCGAAGAGGTGGGCTTGCTGGTCCCTCGACATGCCGATGCCGGTGTCGCTGACCTCGAAGCGCAGCAGGTAGCCGGCGTCGTCCTCGGCCAGCAGGCGGCCGTGCAGGGTGATCGCGCCGTGCTCGGTGAACTTCAGCGCGTTGCCGATGTAATTGACCAGGGCCTGGGACAGGCGTGTCGGGTCGCCATGCAGGACGGGCGGCAGGCTCGCGACATCGGTGCGTAGCTGCAGGCCCTTGGCGGCCACCGTGTCACCGGTGACAGCCAGGGTGGCGTCGAGCATTTCGCGCAGGGTGAAATCCCGCTCGTTGAGCGTCAGCTTGCCGGCCTCGATCTTCGACAGGTCGAGGATGTCGTTGATGATCTGCAGCAGGTGCTTGCCGGAGGCTTCGATCTTGTCGAGCTGTTCGGCCTGGCGCCCGCTGACCGTGCCGCGGCGCATCAGGTGGGCCATGCCGATGATGCCGCTCAGCGGAGTGCGGATCTCGTGGCTCATGTTGGCCAGGAAGGCGCTCTTGGCGATGTTGGCGGCCTCGGCGGCCGCGGTGGCGTCGGCCAGTTCGAGGGTGCGGGTGGCGACCAGGTCTTCCAGGCGGTGGCGGTAGCGGTCGAGTTCTTCCTGGGTGCGTTGCCTCTCGGTGATGTCTTCCTGGACCGCCACGTAATGGCTGATGCGGCCGTCGGCCTGGCGGATCGGGGTGATGATGGACAGGGCGGTGTAGTCGCTGCCGTCCTTGCGGCGGTTGAACAGCTCGCCCTTCCAGGCCTCACCCTGTTCGAGGGCCTGCCACAGGGCATGGAAGGTGGCGGGGGGCGTGCGGCCCGAGCGCAGGAAGCGCGGATTCTGCTGCAGCACCTCCTCGCGGCTATAGCCGGTGTTGTGCACGAAGGCTTCGTTCACGTACTCGATCCGGGCCTCGAGGTTGGTGATGAAGATGTTCTCGGGGCTTTGCTCCACCGCCTGGGCCAGCTTGCGCAGCTCTTCCTCGACCTTCTTGCGCTCGGTGATGTCCAGCGCGATGCGGCACACGAAGCGCGCCGCGCCCGAGGCGTCGAGGATCGGGAAGATGTGCGACATGAAGGTGTGCGGCTGGCCGTCCACCAGCATGCTCTCCTCGATGACGTGGCACTGCAGGGTTTCCAGCACGCGTGCATCGTTGGCCTGGAAGCTCCGGGCGGTTTCCGCCGGAAAGAGGTCGAAATCGGTCTTGCCGATCACCTCGTCCTCGCCGAAGCCGTGGATCTCCTGGAAATTGGGGTTGGCCAGCGCGTAGTGGCCGTCCGGCGTCTTGAGGGTGAGCGGCGACGGGGAGTGGCGGATGATCGCGCCGAGCTTGAAGTCCCGCTCCATCAGCGCCGCTTCGGCCTGGTAGCGCTCGGTGATGTCGCGGGACAGGATCATGAAGCGGGCGGCGGGGCCGCCGTCGCTGCCCTTGCGGGTGACCGACAGTTCGAACCATTTGGCGTCGTGGCCACGCCCGAGGCGGACCACCTGGCCGTAGGCGTGGCCCTTGGCGGCGGCCTCGCGGATCGCCGCCAGCACGCCTTCGGCGGCGTCGGCGGGGAGCACGTCGGTGACCTTGCGGCCGAGCAGGCGGCTTTCCTGGTCGGCCAGCAGCTCGGCGTTCTGGGCCCAGATGCCCCGATAGACGCCCTGGGCATCCATGTCGAAGAGCAGGTCCGGGATGGCCTGTAGGGTGGCGGTCAGTTCGGCGTTCAGCTGGCGGATCGTCGTCGCGGTGTGCTGGCGTTCGGTGATGTCGCGGGCAATCCCGAAAATGCCGATGATGCGGCCTTCGCTGTCCCGCAGGGGGCCCTTAGTGGCCTGGAAGATACGGGTGCCGCCGAGCGTGTCGACGGCTTCCTCGTGGGTCTGGATCTCGCCGGCGGCGATGATCTGCCGGTCGATGGCGCGCAGCGTGTCGGCCTGGGCCGGCGGAAAGAGGGCGCGGTCGTCATGGCCGATCACCTCGTCCTCGCGCTTGCCGATGAAGCGGCAGCTGGCCCGGTTGGCGAGCAGGTAGCGGCCGTCCAGGTCCTTGGCGAAGATGGCATCGTCCGAACCGTCGGCGATGGAGCCGAGCAGGTTCAGGGTGCGCAGGCGTTCGGCCCGTTCGTCCTCGGCGCGCAGCCAGGCCCGCCGCATCAGCACGTACAGCAGCAGGGCGGTGACCGCCACGAAGACCCAGCCCTTGGCGATGCTGGCGGCGGTCATCTGGGCCGGGGAGGTGAACAGCAGTTCGACCGCCTTGTCGGACAGCAGGATCCACAGGGAGGCGAAGACCGTGTAGATCCCGACGATCCTCGGAATGTGCTGGCCTTGGTCGGCGGGAAGGCGCGGCATGAAGTTCTCGTTACGGAAGGCGGGTCGGTCGATGCTCCGCATCATCGTCAGCGCGGCTGGAAACTGCAATCCCGTTTTTCACGTAGTCCGCAATTCTTCCAGTGCCTTCGCGACGGATGCCACAACGGCGCTCCAGTCGTCGTGCCCGGCCTGGCGAAAGAGGCGCAGGTCCGGATACCAGGGGCTGTCGGTCCGGCCTTCCAGCCAGCGCCAGTCGGCCTTGCGGGCCGGCAGCAGGACCCAGCAGGGGCGGCCGAGGGCGCCGGCCAGGTGGGCGACGGCGGTGTCCACGCTGATCACCAGGTCGAGGCCGGCGAGCAGGGCGGCGGTGTCGGCGAAGTCGCCGAGCTGCGGGGCGAGGTCGACGAGCGGCTGGTCCGGCGGCGGCGGGGTTGCCGGGCTGGCGGAAGAGGGCTTCTGCAGGCTGAAGAAGCGGACGCCCGCCACCGCCCACAAGGGGGCGAGGCTTGCCAGGCCCGGCAGGGAGCGCGCCCGGTCGTTGGCGTGGCCGGGATTGCCGCGCCATACCAGGCCGACCCGCAGCGCGCCGGGCACGCCGTCGGCCTCCAGCAGGGCTTGCAGCCGACGCTGGCGGGCGGGATCGGGGTGCAGGTAGGGCACGGTGGCCGGAATACTGTCCCGGGTGGTGCCGGCCCGCAGCGGCAGGCTCAGGGCGACGGTCCAGTAGTCATGTTGCGGCAGCTGCGCCTGGCCTTCGTCCGCATCGATAACCTGGTCAGCGCCGGCGAGGGTCTGCATCAGCGTGGTCAGCCCAGGCCGGCAGGCCAGCGTGACCCGCGCGGCGCCGAGCGACTTCAGCCACGGGACGTAGCGGCAGAACTGGATGTCGTCGCCGTGGCCCTGTTCGGGCAGCACGATGATCGAACGGCCGCGCAGGGACTCGCCCTGCCATTGGGGCGGCGTTGTGTGGGGGGCGGGGACTTCGCCCCGCCGCCAGGCCAGCGCAAGCCGGCTTTCGTGCAAGGCCCAGCCTTCGTCGAAGCGACCCTGGCGGAGCAGCAACTGGGCGAGATTGACCCGGCACTGGGGAAAGTCCGGCCGCAGCGCGAGGGCCTGGCGGAAGGCCGCCTCGGCGGCGCCGGCATCGCCCAGGTCGGCGAGCAGCACGCCCAGGTTGCAGTGAGCGGTGGGGAAGCCGGCGTCGTGGACGAGGGCCGCGCGGTAGCTGGCGAGGGCTTCCGCCGGGCG
The DNA here is from genome assembly GCA_018241665.1 of Pseudomonadota bacterium. Taxonomy (GTDB): domain Bacteria; phylum Pseudomonadota; class Gammaproteobacteria; order Burkholderiales; family Rhodocyclaceae; genus Zoogloea. The sequence continues at coordinate 362,671 of JAFEDK010000005.1, read as the reverse complement.
GTCGTCGTGGGCGAGCAGGTCGCCGAGGTTGGTGAGGATGGGCGCCGAGTCCGGCGCGAGGGCCACCGCGCGGCGCTGGTGCTGTTCTGCCTCGGCCAGCGCGCCGCGCTCCTCGAGCAGCAGGCCCAGGTTGGTGTGCAGGTTGGCGTCGTCCGGCAGCAGTGCGAGGGCCCGGCGCCAGGCCGCTTCGGCCTCGTCGATGGCGCCGAGGCGCTGTAGCGCGATGCCGAGGCCGTTGCAGGCCTGGGCATGGTCCGGCAAGAGCTCGCCGAGGCGCTGCCAGTAGTGCGCGGCGTCGGTGTCCTGGTCGAGCTGGCTGGCGCTTTCGGCGGCAATCTCGAGCAGCGCCGGCTCGTCGCCGCCGAGGCTCAGGCCCATGCGGGCGATGCGCAGCGCGTCACGCGGGTTGTCGGCCAGCAGCGCGAGTTCCGCCTGGGCGACGAAGGGGTTGTCCATGGGCCGGGCCTAGTGCGGAAACAATGATCGGAGCGCACAGCATAGGAAGTGGATGCCGCGCTGCCAAGCGGGCGTGCAATTGAACAAAACAAACAAATATGTTCGTTTGTTGATCCTGGTCAAGGTGGGGTTTTGGCCGGTCGGCAGAATGCCTCCATCGCCGCTGCCGGCCCCGGCCGAACGGCGATCCAGCCAATAAACCCGCCGGTGGCCCGCTGCCGCCAGGCTCAGGAGGAGACTGACAATGAATGCACCCGCACTGCCGCATACCTATCTGCCGCCCGACAACCTCGGCGATCCGGCTACCTTCCAGCGTCTGCTTGCCGAGGAGACGGTACCGGTGCCCGATTTCCTGCGCCCGGCCCCGGCGCCCGACTTCGGCGACGCGGACCTGGCCGTCGAACGCTACTTCTCGCCGGACTTCCACCGCCAGGAGATGGACAAGATGTGGCCGCGGGTGTGGCAGTTCGTGGCCCGCGACGAGGCGATCCCCAATCCGGGCGACCACGTGGTGCACGACATCGGCGAGCGCTCGTTGATCGTCATGCGCGGCAAGGACGGCCAGGTGCGCGCTTTCGCCAATTCCTGCCTGCACCGGGGCATCGCGCTGCGCACCGAGGGCGGCCACGTGAAGAGCCTGCGCTGCCCCTTCCATGGCTTCACCTGGGATCTGGCCGGGTGCATGAAGAGCCTGCCGTGCGCCTGGGACTTCAAGCATCTCGGGGAGGAGCGCCAGGACCTGCCGCAGGTGCGCGTGGAGAGCTGGGCCGGCTTCATCTTCATCAACTTCGACCAGGATGCCGCGCCGCTCGCCGACTGGCTGGGCGTGGTGCCGGCCCACTGCGCCGACTACGACCTGGAGCACGCCACCACGCTGCTGCACGTGCGCAAGCGCATCCCGTGCAACTGGAAGCTGGCCCAGGAAGCCTTCTTCGAGTCCTTCCATGTGCGCGCCACCCATCCGCACATCATGACCTTCACCGACGACGTGGACAGCCAGTACGACGTGTTCGGCCCCCACATCGCCCGCTGCATCACGCCGATGTCCATCGCCAGCCCCAATCTGGAGGGTGTCAGCCAGGCTGAAGTGATGCGCGACTGCATCGCCGCGTCGGGCCGTATGGCGGACGCCAACGGCGACGCCCACCGCCTGCCGGATGGAATGACGGCGCGCCAATACGTCGGTGAGATGAACCGCGCCGCCTACGCCGAGGCCACTGGCCGCGACCTGTCCCATGCCACGCTGGCCGAGTTGCAGGATGCGATCCTGTATTCGGTGTTTCCGCATTTCCAGATCTGGGCCGGCTACTTCGGCAACATCGTTTACCGGGCCATGCCGGATGGCAACAACCCGGAGAGCTGCATCTACGACGTAATGGTCCTCGGCCGCCACAAGGCCGGCGAGGCGAAGCCGGCAGCGCCCGCGGTGCACTGGCTGAAGGACGACGAGCCCTTCAGCGCGGCGCCGGAACTGGGCGCGCTGGGTCCGGTGCTCGACCAGGACATGCGCAACCTGCCGCACATGACCCGCGGCCTGAAGTCCTCGCTGACCGGCGTGGTGACGCTGGCCAGCTACCAGGAACTGCGCATCCGCGCGCACCACCGGACGCTGGATACGTATCTGGAGGGGTGAGCGGGCGCCGGGTATGCGTTGGGGGGATGGGCAGGGGCGGGCGAATGAATTCGCCCCTACAGGTGCCGGAGCGCGAGCCTGGAGCCAAAGCCAAAGCCAAAGCCAAAGCCAAAGCCGAAGCCGAAGCCGAAGCCAAAGCCGAAGCCGAAGCCAAAGCCGAAGCCGAAGCCAAAGCCAAAGCCAAAGCCAAAGCCGAAGCCGAAGCCGAAGCCGGTGCTGGGACTGGGACTGGGACTGGGACTGGGACTGGGACTGGGACTGGGACTGGGCTGTGGTGGGCTTTCTGGTGCGGTGCGATGGGGGCCGGGCCTTCACCTGTGGGGGCGAATTCATTCGCCCGCCTGCGTGCAACGCTGGAAATCCGCCCGTGACGGGGATCGATGGTCGCACCGAAAAACCTCTTCCTGATCCCCTTGTGCCCCCCGATCACTGCCGATATACTGCAAAAAAACAAACGGGATTGTTGGTTTCTTTTCCGTTTGCCGGATGAGCCGCCGGTTCCACGGCCCCCTGTTACCAACCCAATCGAGAGGTAGGGCATGAGTGAAACGCAGCAACCCAGCAAGGCGGTCCTGCTGGACATCTACCGCATCGCGACGCTGATCAAGCGTGCGGACGACCGCTTCATCGAGCTGATCAAGGCCGGCCAGATCGCCTCGCCGTACTACTCGCCGCGGGGCCAGGAGCTGATCCCGGCGGCGATCTCGGTGAACCTCAAGGCCAGCGACTACGTAGTGACCACGTATCGCGGCATCCACGACCAGCTCGCCAAGGGCATCCCGCTGAAGCCCTTCGTTGCCGAGCTGCTCGGCCGCGCCACCGGCACCTGCAAGGGCAAGGGCGGGCCGATGCACGTGACCCACGTCGCATCCGGCCTGCCGGTCACCACCGGCATCGTCGGTGCCGGCCTGCCGATCGCCAACGGCCTGGCCTGGGCGTCGCAACTGAAGGGCACCGACCAGGTCACGGTGGTGAACTTCGGCGACGGCGCGTCCAACATCGGCGCCTTCCACGAAGCCCTCAACCTGGCCGCGGTGTGGAAACTGCCGGTGCTCTTCGTGTGCCAGAACAACGGCTACGCCGAGCACACCAAGTACGAATACGGCACCGGTGCGGCGACCATCGCCGACCGGGCCATCGGCTACGGCATCCCCGGCGTCGAGGTGGACGGCAACGACGCCGTCGCCATGTGGCAGGCCGCCAGTGCCGCGGTGGCCCGCGCCCGCGCCGGCGAAGGCCCGACGCTGCTGGAAGCCAACACCTTCCGCTTCCGCGGCCACCTGATGGGCGACGACAGCCACTACATCGCCAAGGACGAGATGGCCGCCGCCATCGCCGCCGATCCGCTGCCGCGCTTCCGCGCCTGGCTGATTGCCCAGGGCCACGCCAGCGACGGCCAGCTGTCCGACATCGAGGCCACCAACGCCGCCGCCTTCGAAGAGGCCGTCGAGTACGCCCTCGCCAGCCCTTATCCCGATGTGTCCGAACTCGCCAAGGATGTCGTTGCCGAGGGAGCCCAAGCATGAGCACCGCAGCCAAGAAGATGAATTCCGCCCAGGCCATCAACCTGGCCCTCCATGACGCCATGGCCCTCGACGAATCGGTGGTGGTCCTCGGCGAGGACATCGCCGACCGGGAAGGCGGCGGCGTGTTCAAGTGCACCGCCGGCCTGTCCACCAAGTTCGGCACCGGCCGCGTCAAATCCACGCCGATCGCCGAGCAGGCCATCGTTGGCGCGGCGGTCGGCGGCGCGCTGGCCGGCCTGCGCCCGGTGGCCGAGATCATGCTGATGAACTTCACCACGGTGGCGATGGACCAGATCGTCAACCACGCTGCCAAGTTGCGCTTCATGACTGGCGGCCAGACCCACGTGCCGCTGGTGATCCGCACCACCACCGGCGCCGGCTTTGGCACCGGCGGCCAGCACGCCGACTACCTGGAAGCCTGGTTCGCCCACACCGCCGGCCTGAAGGTCGTCGCCCCGGCGACCCCGGCGGACGCCTACGGCCTGATGCTGTCGTGCATCTTCGACGACGACCCGTGCATCTTCATCGAGAACCTGCCGCTGTACTTCGTCCCCGGCGAAGCGCCGGAGCCCGGCGTGCGGGTGCCGATCGGCAAGGCCAGGATCGTGCAGGAAGGCAGCGACATCACGCTGATCAGCTACAGCAAGACCCTCCACGACGTGATCGGCGTGGCCAAGGAACTGGCCAAGGAAGGTATCGCCGCCGAGGTCATCGACCTGCGCACCATCTCCCCGCTGGACATGGACACCATCCTCGCCTCGGCCCGCAAGACCGGCCGCGTGGTGGTGGCCCACGAAGCCCAGGTGGACTTCGGCGTCGGCGCCGAGATCTCCGCGCGCCTGCACAAGGAACTCTTCGGCCAGCTCAAGGCCCCCGTGGCGCGGGTTGGCGCGGCGCGCTCGCCGGTGCCTTTCTCCAAGCCCCTCGAAGCCGCCTTCGTGCCGACCCGCGAACGCATCCTGGCGGCCATCCGCGAAACCCTCAACTAAGCCCCGTGGGGTCGAATTCATTCGACCACCGCCCGCACCCACCCCGATCAAAAAGACAGAACAGCAAAGGACAACATCATGGCAACCGAAATCATCCTCCCCAAGCTCGGTTTTTCCGTCAATGAGGCCATCCTGACCGAATGGATGGTGCCGAACGGCGGCGCCGTCGAGAAAGGCCAGCTGCTGTACACGATGGAGAGCGAGAAGTCCGTGCAGGAAGTCGAGGCCCCGGCCGACGGCACCCTGAAGATCATCAAGGAAGCCGGCGAGACCTACGAGGTCGGCACCGTCATCGGCGAGCTGGTGTGATGAGCGCCAAGCCCGAGGCTCCCGCCGCGCCGGCCTGGCCGGCCAGCCTGCCGCCGATGCCGGTGATGGACTTCGGCCTGTTCGGCGAGGTCGAAACCGTGCCGCTGCCGCGCCACCAGAAGCTGGTGGCGTCCTTCCTGGCCCGCAACTGGGCGCAGATCCCCCACGTGTTCCACCAGGACGAGGCCGAAGTGCCCGGGCTGGATGCGGCACGCAAGGCGATCAGCGCCGAGTCCGGCGTGAAGGTCACCCAGGTGGCCTTCCTGGTCAAGGCGGCGGTGAAGGCGCTGCAGGCCTTCCCGCGCTTCAATGCCTCGCTGACGCCGAACGGCGACGGCCTGGTGATGAAGCGCTACTTCCACATCGGCATCGCCGTGGAAACGCCCAACGGCCTCGTTGTGCCGGTCATCCGCGACTGCGACAGGAAGAGCATCCCGGAGATCGCCGCCGAGCTGGCCGAGAAGGCCGAGCGGGCCCGCGGCAAGGGCCTGCCGATCACCGAGATGTCCGGCGGCTGCTTCACCATCAGCTCCCTCGGCAACCTCGGCGGCACCGGCTTCACGCCGATCATCAACGCGCCGGAAGTCGCCATCCTCGGCGTCACCCGCACGGCCGAGCGCCTCAAGCGGGTGGATGGCGAGGTGGTCGGCGTGCCGGTGCTGCCCCTGTCCCTCAGCTATGACCACCGGGTGATCAACGGTGCCGACGCGGCCCGCTTCACCCGCTGCATCGCCGACGCGCTGGCCGATCCGGCGGCGCTGGCCTGAAACCACGATAAGGACAACAAGATGACGACCCACATTGAGGCAGGAACCCTCCTGCAACGCTTTTCCCTGGAAGGTCGGGTCGCCCTGGTGACCGGCGCCGGTTCCGGCCTGGGCGAACGGATGGCCCACGTGCTGGCGGCGGCCGGCGCCAAGGTGGCCTGCGTGGCGCGCCGCGTCGAGCGCGTCGAGGCGGTGGCCGCGGCGATCCGCGACGCCGGCGGCCAGGCCATGGCCTGCCGCATGGACGTCGGCGACCAGGCCACCATCGGCGCCGCGCTGGACGCCATCGAGCAGCGCTTCGGCAACCCGGCGCACATCCTGGTCAACAACGCCGGCGCCACCGATCCGACGGTGTTCCACCAGATGAGCGAAGCGCAGTGGAACTCGGTGCTCGACGTGAACCTGTCGGGCCCGTTCTTCGTGACCCAGGCCGTGGCGCAGCGCCTGATCGCCGCGGAGCAGGGCGGCTCGATCATCAACATCGCCTCCATCCTCGGCCACCTGGCGTATCCCAACTTCATCAACTACGGTACGACCAAGGGCGCGCTGATCCACATGACGCGCTACATGGCGCTGGACCTGCTGCCCCACGGCATCCGAGTCAATGCGATCGCGCCGGGCTACTTCCCGAGCGAGATGACCAACCCGTTCTACGAGTCGGAGGCCGGCAAGAAGGAGATCGCCCTGCTGCCCGCCAAGCGCCTCGGGCGCCTGGAGGAACTAGATGGTCCGCTGCTGCTGCTGGCCAGCGAGGCCTCGTCGTACATGAACGGCAGCGTCTTGACCGTCGACTATGGACACTCGGTTCGCTTGTCGTAGAATCCTCGCCGGTAAACCTGCTGAAATAAATACATAACACGCGTTTTCCCCGGCAGCAGCCGGGGGCGCAGCAGAGAGCAAAAGGGCGCTCCACCTTGCCTCGGCGCGCCCTGGCGCTTCACGACTACGCCGGACCGGCGGCAAATGCCCGGATCTGGGGGATACCTACATGACTGAAGAAAACAAACCGGAATCTTTGCTGAGCCCCGAGGCTCCGCCGGTACGCAAGATCGTCCGCCCCAAGCGCGACGCCGCCCGCTCCAAGGCCAGCGGCGGCACCTGGCAGGCCGAGAAGAGCCAGGCCACCCGCAACCAGATCCTCGAGGCCACGTTGCAGTGCCTCGTCGAGCTCGGCTACACCCAGACCACCACCGAGAAGATCGCCCAGAAGGCCGGCGTGTCCCGGGGCGCGATGACCCACCACTTCAAGTCCCGCGCCGACGTCTTCGAGGCCGCCGCCGAGTACATCACCGACCTGCGCGCCGCCGAATACGAGGACGCCTGCCGGCGCATCCGCCTGCCGGAAGGTGACCTGGCGACCTACGAGAGCATGCTCGATACCCTCGAGATGCTGCAGAAGTACTACTACGCGCGGCCGTCCTTCATCGCCCTGCAGGAACTCCAGCGCGGCGCCCGTACCGACAAGGACCTCGCCCGGGTCATGCAGCCCCTCGAGAAGGCGCTCGACGACAAGAAGAACGCCAGCATGCTGAAGCGTTTCCCGTTCTGGGCCGACTACCCGCAGACCGGCGAAGTGCTGCGCGACTTGTTCTTCCATTCCTTGAAGGGCGTCGCCGTCAATCCGACCCCCTACATGCAGGGCGATCGTCTGCACCGCCTGCACAAGCTGCTCGCCTCGGTGGCGATGATGGAGTTCGAGAAAGCCTACGAGGCGGTGCACGGCACCAAGATCCCGCCGACGCCGGCTGCGGAACCCGAGCCTGCCGCCGCACCGGCGCCCAAGGCGCGGCGGACGGCGAAGAAGGTTGTGGCGGACTGAGGAAGTCCGTTTTCGGTAGCAAGACAAAGGGGCCGCGCGGCCCCTTTGTGCCGTCTGGCGCAGGCAGCTGAACCCGTAGGGGCGAATTCATTCGCCCGCGGACTCCCTTCAACCGACTGAGGGCGAATGAATTCGCCCCCACGGGGATCGTCCGCACCAAAGAAATCCATTTCCCTGTTGTCCCCATCAATTTCTTTCCTGTACTATAACAAACAGGATTGATTGTTTTATACCAATACGAGGCCGGTCTGATGAAGCTGGATACCCCCAAGAAACTTGCCTGTCCCGAGCTGCTCGACCTGGCCGGCGGGCGCCCGGCCTTGCTGGGCAGCCGCTGCCGCGCCTGCGGCGAGGTGTATTTCCCGGCCAGCCATGGCTGCACGCGCTGCTGTGCCACCGACATGGAGCCCTACCGCGTGGGCAGCGAGGGAACGCTGTGGTCGTGGACGATCCAGGGTTTCCAGCCCAAGGCGCCCTACAACGGCGGCGAGTCCGAGGCGGACTTCAAGCCCTACGGCGTCGGCTACGTGGAGATGCCGTCCGGCGTGAAGGTGGAGAGCCGCCTGAGCGTCGCCGACCCGGCGTTGCTCGCCATTGGCATGCCGATGATCCTGACCCTGCAGGCCTACCGCCAGGTGCCCGGCGAGGAGCCGGTCTACACCTATGCCTTCGCCCCCGCCTGATTCCCCGGAGATTCCCCGCATGGACAACGAAGTTGCAATCATCGGCGTCGGCCTGCATCCCTTTGGACGCACCGACGCCCTGTCCGGCCAGCAGCAGGGCGCCTACGCGGTGCGCGAGGCCCTGAAGGACGCCGGCATCGAATGGAAGGACGTCGGCGTCGCCTACGGCGGCAGCCAGGACGGCGGCAACGCCGACGCGCTGTCGAACCACCTGGGCCTGACCGGCATCCCCTTCGTGAATGTGGCCAACGGCTGCGCCACCGGCGGCTCGGCGCTGGCCAGCGTGATCGCCGCGATCCAGTCCGGCGTCGCCGAGATCGGCGTCGCGGTGGGCTTCGACAAGCACCCGCGCGGCGCCTTCAACCCCAGGCCGAAGGACTGGGGGCTGGAGGACTGGTACGGCGAGACCGGCCTGATGCTGACCACCCAGTTCTTTGCGCTGAAGACCCAGCGCTACATGCACGAGCACGGCATCGGCGAGGACGCGCTGGTGCGCATCGCCCAGCGGGCCTTCCGCAACGGCGCGCTGACGCCCCACGCGTGGCGCCGCCGCGAGCTGTCCTACGAGGAAATCGCCGGGTCGATGGCGGTGAACCTGCCGCTGCGCAAGTTCATGTTCTGCAACCCGGCGGAAGGCGGTGCGGCGCTGGTGCTTTGCAGTGCCAAGCATGCCCGTAAATACAGCGCCAACCCGGTGATCGTGAAGGCCGCGGTGATGCGCACCCGCCACCACGGCTCCTTCGAGGTCTTCAACCCGGGCCTGGCCGCGCAGCAGTCGCCGGCGCCGACGGTGATGGCCTCCCGCGCCGCCTTCGAGCTGGCCGGTGTCGGGCCGCAGGACATCGACGTGATCCAGTTGCAGGACACCGACAGCGGCTCCGAGCTGATCCACATCGCCGAGAACGGCTTCTGCGAACACGGCGAGCAGGCCCACCTGCTGAAGAACGGCGACACCGACATCCATGGCCGCCTGCCCATCAACACCGATGGCGGCTGCCTCGCCAACGGTGAGCCGGTGGGCGCCTCGGGCCTGCGCCAGGTCATCGAAATCTGCACGCAGCTGCGCGGCCAGGCCGGCGCGCGGCAAGTGCCGGGCACCCCCCGGCTCGGCTACACCCACGTCTATGGCGCCCCCGGCGTCAGCGCCGTGACCATCCTGCAGGCCGGCTGAAGCCGGCCGCCCCACACAAAAGAGAAACGGACGGAGACAGAGACATGAACAAGCCCAGCGAAAAATTCGAGATCCTGCCGCAGGAAGAGGGCGGCGACCCGGGGGTTTTCCAGCAGCTCCTCCAGCAGGAGACGGTGCCGGTGCCCGACTACCTGGCCCCCCACAACCCGGGCTTCGGCGATGCCGACCTGTCCGTCGATCGCTACGCCTCGGCGGCCTTCCACCGCCTCGAAGCGGAAAAGATGTGGCCGAAGACCTGGCAGTTCGTCGGCCGCGAGGAACAGATCCCGAAGGCCGGCGACCACTTGGTCTACGACATCGTCGACAGCTCCATCATCGTGATGCGCGGCGACGACGGCGTGATCCGCGCTTTCCACAACTCCTGCCTGCACCGCGGCCGCGCGCTGCGCATGAACGGCGGCACCGTCGGCCAGCTCAAGTGCCCCTACCACGGCTTTACGTGGGACCTGAAGGGCAAGCTCGCCAGCATGCCCTGCACCTGGGACTTCAAGCACCTCGAAGGGCGCAACAACGACCTGCCGCCGGTGCGCGTGGAAAGCTGGCTCGGCTTCGTCTTCATCAACCTGGACGAGCATGCCCAGCCGCTGAACGACTACCTGGACGCGCTGCCCGAGCACTTCCGCGACTACGCCTTCGAGCGCTCGGTGATCGTCGCCCACGTGCAGCGCCGCGTCGAGGCCAACTGGAAGGTCGCCCAGGAAGCCTTCATGGAGTCCATGCATGCCCGCGTGACCCACCCGCAGCTGCTCACCTTCACCGCCGACTGCGACAGCCAGTACGACATGTACGGCGACAACATCAGCCGCAGCGTCACTCCGATGGCGGTGCCCAGCACCCACACCCGCGGCGTCGTCGAGCCGCTGGTGCTGCACGACATCCTCGAGGAATCCGGGCGCATGGCCGACTCCGACGGCAGCGCCCACACCCTGCCCGAAGGCCAGACCGCCCGCCAGTACATCGGCGAACTGAACCGGCGCATCTTCGGTGAGGCCTCCGGGCGCGACTTGAGCCAGGTCACGCTGGCCGAGCTGCAGGACGCCATCCTCTACTCGATCTTCCCGAATACCCAGATCTGGTCCGGCTACTGCGGCAACATCGTGTATCGCGTGATTCCCGACGGCAACAACCACGAGAGCTGCATCTTCGACGTGATGGTGCTGTGGCGCCACAAGGAAGGCGAAGTGCCGCCGCCGCCGGCCAAGCTCAACCGCCTGCCGGACGACCAGCCCTTCTCGGCGGCGCCGGAGCTGGGCGCCCTCGGCCCGGTGTTCGACCAGGACATGCGCAACCTCGGCGCGATGACCAAGGGCCTGCGCGCCTCGAAGAAGGGCGCCGTGAGCCTGGCCAGCTACCAGGAAAGCCGCATCCGCCACCACCACGAGACCCTCGACAAGTACCTCGGGCTGGGAGGCGGCAAGTGAACGCGCCCCTCGACACCCTCAACGTGCAGTGGCGGCTGGCCAGCCGCCCGACTGGCGAGGTCGGCCGCGAGCACTTCGACGTGACCCGCGCGCCGATCCCCGAACCCGGTCCCGGCGAGGTGCGGGTGCGCAACCTGTACCTGCTGATCCCGCCGTCCATGCGCCTGTGGATGAACGCGAAGGAAACCTACTTCCCGCCGCAGCCGCTGGGCGAGGTGATGACCGGCATCACCCTCGGCATCGTCGAGTCGTCCCGCGATCCGTCGCTGGCCCCCGGCGACTACGTGAATGGCCTCGGCGGTTGCCAGGTGTGGTCGGTGGCGCCGGCCGGCCAGCTGCAGCACGTCCGCCCGCGGCCTGGCGTGCCGCTGGCCGCCTACCGCTCGGTGCTCGACGTGCAGGGCCTCACCGCCTACTGCGGCCTCACCGAGATCGGCCAGCCCCAGGCCGGCGAAACCCTGGTGGTGACCGCCGCCGCCGGCAGCGTCGGCTCGCTGGTGTGCCAGATCGGAAGGAAGCTCGGCCTGAAGGTGATCGGCATCGCCGGCGGGGCCGAGAAGTGCGGCTGGCTGCGCGACGAGTGCGGCATCGAGCACGTCATCGATTACAAGTCCGAGGACGTCGCCGCGCGCCTCGACGTGCTGTGCCCGGAAGGCATCGACATCGTCTACGAGAACGTTGGCGGCCCGGTGATGGACATGCTCATCGAGCGCCTGCGCTTCAAGGGTCGTGTCGTGCTGTGCGGGCTGGTGTCCAGCTACAACGGCGGCGTCACCCAGAACACCGCGTCGCTGATGACGCTGGTGAACAAGGCGGCGCGCATGGAGGGCTTCCTGGTCAGCGAGTACCTGCACCGCTACGACGAGGTGGTCGGCATCCTGCAGGAATGGGTCGCCACCGGCGCGCTGAAGTACCAGATCGAGGTGCTGGACGGCCTGGACTCGATGGTCGAGGCCATCGGCCGGGTGTTCCACGGCAAGAACCGGGGCGTCCAGCTGGTCAAGATTTCCGACGAGGAGGCACGATGAGCCCGGCTCCGCTTTCCGAACTGAGGGCGCGGGCCGACAGCCTGCGCCAGGCGGTGCGCGATTTCCACGCCACCGTGATGCCTGCCGACCTGCGCGACAAGTCGCACCGCCACCAGGTGCTGTCCAAGGACGACTATGTGCGCTGGATGCGCCTGCTCGACCAGCAGGGCTGGTCGGTGGCCCACTGGCCGGCGGAATACGGCGGCAAGGGCTGGTCGCCGCTCGAACGCTTCGCCTTCGAGGACGAGCTGGCGCGCCTCGGCTGCCCGTGGGTGATCCCCTTCGGCGTGAAGTACGTCGGCCCGGTGATCTACGCCTTCGGCAGCGACGCCCAGAAGCAGCGCTTCCTGCCCGGCATCAAGACCACCGAGGAGTTCTGGGCCCAGGGCTACTCGGAGCCGGGCGCCGGTTCCGACCTGGCCGGCCTGCGCACCACGGCACTGCGCGACGGCGATCACTACGTGGTGAACGGCCAGAAGGTATGGACCACCTACGCCCAGTGGGCCGACTGGCTGTTCTGCCTGGTCCGCACCGACAAGGACGACAAGCCGCAGAGCGGCATCTCCTTCCTGCTCATCGACATGAACAGCCCCGGCGTGAAGGTCGTGCCGATCCGCACCATGGACGGCTACGCCCACGTCAATGAGGTGTGGCTGGAAGACGTCAAGGTGCCGGCCGAAAACCTGATCGGCGAGGAAGGCAAGGGCTGGACCTACGCCAAGTTCCTGCTCAAGAACGAGCGCACCGCCGGCGCCATCGTCGGCTGGGCCTGGCATGTGCTGGACCGCCTCAAGCGCCACGCCCGCGAGACCGTCGTGAATGGCCTGCCGCTGATCGAGCAGCCGCTGCTGCGCAACCGCCTTGGCGAGTTCGAGCTGCGCTTCCTGGCCCTCGAGCTGGCCGCCTACCAGGCCGTCGAGGCCATGTGCGACGGCAGCGAGAACGGCAGCGAAGCCTCGCTGATCAAGATCCGCGGCACCGAGCTGTACCAGGAAGTCATGGAAACCCTGGTCGAAGCCCTCGGCGCCGCCGGCGTGGCCTGCGATGTGGAGGCCTTGCACAGCGCCGGCCTGCCGCCGCTGGGGCCGGACGATGCCGGCGGCATCCTCAAGGACCATTTCTATAACCGCGCTGCGACCATCTTCGGCGGCTCGTCGGAGATCCAGCGCAATATCGTTGCCAAGGTGGTGCTGGGGCTATGAGTACCGATCTCGAAACCATTGGGATGTTGCGCGACAGCGCCGCCCGTTACGCCGACGACAACTACGGCTTCCACCAGCGCTGGAGCGTGCTGGCGCGCCCCGAGGGCTACAGCCCGCAGGCGTGGAGCGACTTCGCCGAATTCGGCTTCCTGGCCCTGCGCCTGCCCGAGGACGACGGCGGGCTGGACGGCGACGCGGTGGCGGTCGGGGCGATCATGGAGATCGTCGGCGCCCGCCTGCTGATGGAGCCGGTGCTGGCCAGCGCGGTGGTCGCCACCGGCCTGCTGCTCAAGCTCGGCACCTCCAGCCAGAAGGCGGCGCTGCTGCCGCGCCTCGCCGACGGGTCGCTGATCCTGGCCTTCGCCGACGAGGACGAAGCCGGCAACGCCTGCGTCTTCGATGGCAGCCGCCTGATCGGCGGCAAGCTCGGCGTGCTGCATGGCGACGTGGCCGGCGAGCTGCTGGTGTCGGCCCGTGATACCGCCGGCGCGTCGGTTGTGCTGCGTGTCGGAGCCGACGCGGCTGGCGTAAGCCGGCGCGGCTACCGGCTGGTGGACGGGCGCGGCGCGGCGAGCTTCAGCTTCGACGGTGCGCTGGCCGAGCTGTTGCAGCCGGAATCCGGCCTCTCCGCCGCGGCGGCGCTGGCCGAGACCCGCGACGAGGCGGCGGTGGCCCTGTGTGCCGAGAGCCTCGGCATCGTGCGCAAGCTGGTGGAGATCACCACCGACTACCTGAAGGTACGCAAGCAGTTCGGCCGCACCATCGGCAGCAACCAGGCCCTGCAGCACCGCATGGTGGATTGCCTGCTGCTGCAGGAGGAGATCCGCGCGCTGACCGCCGCCGCCCAGCAGGCCCTGGCCGGCCCGGCGGCGGAGCGCACGCGCATCGTCAGCGGCGCGCGTGCCTATGTCGTCCATGCCGCCCGCAAGGTGTGCAACGAGGCGGTACAGATGCACGGCGGCCTCGGTGTTACCGACGAGCTGGACGTCAGCCACTATTTCCGCCGCCTGATGGTCAATGCGGCGCTGTTCGGCAACCGGGATGCGCATTTCACGCGCTTCACCGATGCCGCGCTGGCCCGCTGAGGAGGACAGACGATGCGCAAGGACGTGAGCGGCTGGCAGGTCCGCCTCGACGAGGCCCTGATCCAGCGTTACAGCGCCAGCGGCGACTGGCCCAACAAGACCCTGGCCGACTTCGCCTACGCGCTGGCCGAACGCGACCCGCAGCGGGTCACCCACGTGTTCGGCGAGCAGCGCTGCACGGTCAGCGAGCTGCTCGCCGAGGCCGAGGCCCTGGCCGCCGCGCTGCAGGCGCGCGGCCTGGTGGCCGGCGACGTGGTCAGCTTCCAGCTGCCCAACTGGCGCGAGGCGGTGGTCATCGACCTGGCGACGACGATGCTGGGCCTGGTCGTGGCGCCCATCGTGCCGATCTATCGCGACGCCGAGGTGGCCTTCATGCTCGCCGACGCGGGCGTCAAGGCGGCCTTCTTCCCGGTGGAGTACCGCGGCTTCGACTACGCGGCGATGATGGATCGGCTGGCGCCCCAGCTGCCAGCCCTGACGCACCGGTTTGCAGTGCGCGGCGATGGCCCGGACAGCTACGACGCGCTGGTCAGCGCCGGCCTGCCGCTGGGCCAGCGGCCGCAGGTGGATGCGAACGCGGTCAAGATGATCCTGTACACCTCCGGCACCACCGGCCGCCCGAAGGGCGTGCTGCACACCCATAACACCGGGCCGCTGCGCCTCAAGCGGGCATTCGAGAGCTGGTCGCGGGGCTCGGAGATTCCGGGCCTCGCCAACGTGCTGCTGATGGCCTCGCCGGTGACCCACGTGACCGGTCAGAGCGGCATGGAGCTGCCTTTCTGCAGCGACAGCCGGACGGTCTTCATGGAGCGCTGGAGCGCCACCGAGGCCCTCGACCTGATCGACGCCGAGAAAGTCACCGCCAGCGTCGGCGCGACGCCCTTCCTGCACGAGCTGCTGAGCGCCGCCGAGCAGGCCGGGCGGCGCCTGCCCAGCCTGCAGGTGTTCGCCTGCGGCGGCGCCGAGGTGCCGCCGGCGCTGATCTGCAAGGCCTATGAGGTGCTCGGGCAGTGCCGCGCGTTCCGCGTGTATGGTTCCAGCGAGGTGCCGCTGACCACGCTGGGCTTCGCCGGTGCCGGCGAGATGGACATGGCCGCCACCACCGACGGGCAGATCGCCGACTACGAGGTGCGCGTGCTGGACGACGAGGGGCATCCGCTGTCCATCGGCCAGGAAGGCGAGATCTGCGTGCGCGGCCCGGCGATGTTCCTCGGCTACGGCGATCCGGAAGCCACCGCGGCCAGCTTCGACGCCGACGGCTTCTTCGCCACCGGTGACCTGGGCCGCCTGACGCCGGAAGGGGCGATCGTCATCACCGGCCGCAAGAAGGACCTGATCAACCGCGGCGGCGAGAAGGTCAGCGCCAAGGAGGTGGAGGACATCCTGCACCGCATGCCGGGCATCAAGGAGGCGGCGGTGGTGTCCATGCCCCATGCCCGGCTCGGCGAGACCCTGTGCGCCTATGTGATTCCCCAGGCCGGCAGCGAGCAGCTCGACCTCGACGCGGTGCTCGGCTTCGTGTCGGCCAGCGGCGTGGCCCGCCAGAAATACCCGGAGTGCCTGATGGTGGTGGACGACTTCCCGCGCACCGCCTCGGGCAAGATACGCAAGGACCGCCTGCGCGCCGACATCCGCGAGCGCCTGCAGGCCCAGGCCTGAACGACAGAAGACAGGAGAAAAAGAAAATGGAGACAACCCAGCTTTCCGTGCGCATCGCCCGTAAGGCCGCCGAGGCCACCGACATCGTGTCGCTGGAGCTGGCCCCGCTCGAAGGGGCGGCGCTGCCGCCCTTCAGCGCCGGCTCGCACATCGACGTGGAAGTGAAACCGGGCCTGGTGCGCCAGTATTCCCTGTGCAACGACCCCACCGAATCCCACCGCTACCTGATCGGCGTGCTGCGCGATCCGGCCTCCCGCGGCGGCTCGGTGGCCGTCCATGAACTGCTGCTGGAAGGGCAGGTGCTGCGCATCAGCGCGCCGCGCAACCACTTCGCGCTGGTGCCGGCCAAGCGCTCGATCCTGTTCGCCGGCGGCATCGGTGTGACGCCCATCCTGTGCATGGCCGAGCGCCTGGCCCAGAGCGGGGCGGATTTCGAGATGCACTACTGTGCCCGCTCCGCCGACCGGGCGGCCTTCGTCGAGCGCATCCGCCGCTCGTCCTTCGCCGCCAAGGTGCATTTCCACTACGACGACGGCGACGCCGCGCAGAAGCTGGACCTCGGCGCGGTGCTGGACGCCGCCGGTGCGGAGGCCCATCTGTACGTGTGCGGGCCGTCGGGCTTCATCGACTTCATCACCAAGGGCGCGGCGGCCCGCCAGTGGAGCGCCGAGCGGGTGCACTTCGAGTACTTCGCCGGCCAGAAGGTGGATACCTCGGCGGACGGCAGCTTCGAGGTCAAGCTGGCGAGCAGCGGCAAGTGCGTCAGCGTGCCGCCCACCAAGACCGTCGTCACGGCGCTGCGCGAGGCCGGCGTGAATGTGGAGGTGTCCTGCGAGCAGGGCGTCTGCGGCACCTGCCTGACCCGCGTGCTGGAGGGCGAGGTGGACCACCGGGACAACTACCTCACCGACGAGGAAAAGGCCGCCAACGACCAGTTCCTGCCGTGCTGCTCGCGGGCCAGGGGCAAGCTGCTGGTGCTGGACCTGTAGGCGCCCCGCCCGCCGGTCGCGGGCGAATGAATTCGCCCCCACGGCAGCTGCGCCGGGGCTGCTGGTTGTGGCCTGGGGCGCGTTGTTCGTGCGGCGGGCGAATGAATTCGCCCCTACGGCAGCTGCGGCGGGGCTGCTGGTTGCGGCCTGGGGTGCGTTGTTCGTGTGGCGGGCGAATGAATCCGGCCCCGTTGTTCGTGTAGTGGGTGAGTGAATGGGCCTCCGCGGCGGGGGGCTTGCGGGTTACGGCCCGGCGCCCTTTGTTCCCGTGGGGGCGAATTCATTCGCCCGCGGAGTTTGAATCACCGACCGCCAGCGAGCTGTTTCGCCCCCGATGCCCATGTCCGTCCCCCTTGCCTACATCTCGGTCGTCATCCTGTGGTCCACCACGCCGCTGGCGATCAACTGGAGCCTGCCCGGTGGCGGCTTCGCGTTCGCGCTGTTCGCCCGCATGGTGGTGGGGCTGGCCTGTGCGCTGGGCGTGCTGGCGGCGACCGGGGCGGGTTTTCCGCTGCGCCGTGGCGTGTGGCCGGCCTACCTGATCGGCGGCACCAGCTTGTTCGGCACGATGCTGTGCGTCTATTGGGGCGCCCAGTTCGTCCATTCCGGGCTGATCTCGGTGCTGTTCGGCTTGTCGCCGCTGGTTACCAGCGTGCTGGCTGCCGTGTGGCTCGGCGAGCAGGCGCTGACGCCGCGCCGCGTGGCCGGCATGGCGCTGGCTGCGGCAGGCCTGGCGGTGGTTTTCGGCCACGGCACCGACCTCGGCGGGGCCCATGCGCCGGCCGGGCTGGCGGCGATCCTGCTGGCGGTGCTGCTCAATGCCGCCGGCCTGGTGGGCGTCAAGCGCTTCGGCGCGGCGACGCCGCCGATGGCGCTGACTGCCGGCGTGATGCTGGTGTCCCTGCCGCTGTTCGGCCTGGCCTGGCTGATGGATGGCGCCGCGTGGCCGGCCGAGCTGCCGCTGCGCAGCGTGCTGGCCATCGGCTACCTGGGCGTGTTCGGCTCGGTGCTGGGCTTCGCCCTTTACTACTATCTGATGAAGCATCTGGAAGCCGCCGCGCTGGCGCTGACCCTGGTGGTGACGCCGCTGTTCGCGCTGTTCCTCGGCCGCCTGTTCAACGGCGAGGCGCTGCCGGCCCAGGCCTGGGCCGGCGCCGCGGCGATCAGCCTGGGGCTGCTGCTGCACCAGCGCGGCGGCACGCCGTCTGCAACCTAGTTCGGGAGACCGTCTGATGAATAGCGATATGCGGCCGGTGGCCGTCGTGACCGGCGTCGGGCCGGGGACCGGGGCCGCCACGGTGCGGCGTTTCGTGGCTGGCGGCTACCGCGTGGCGATGCTGGCCCGCGACGCCGGGCGCCTCGCCGAGCTGGCGGCGGAACTGCCGGAAGCGCAGGCCTACCCCTGCGACGTCACCGATACGGCGGCGGTGGACGCGGTGCTGGCGCGTATCCGCGCCGAGCTGGGTACGCCGTCGGTGCTGGTGCACAACGCCGTGTCCGGCGCCCGCGGACACTTCATGGACATTGATCCGGCGGTGCTGGAGCGGGGCTTCCAGGTGAACGTGATGGCCTTGCTGCACCTGGCCCGCGCGCTGGCGCCGGACATGATCGCCGCCGGCCACGGCGCCATCGTCGTCACCGGCAACACCGCTGCGCTGCGCGGCCGCGCACTGTTTGCCGGCCTGGCGCCGACCAAGGCCGCCCAGCGCATGCTGTGCGAGGCGATGGCCCGCGACCTGGGGCCGCAGGGCGTGCACGTGGCCTATGTGGTGATCGACGCGGTGATCGACGTGCCATGGACCCGGCGCGCTTTTGGCGACCGCCCCGACAGCTTCTTCATGCAACCCGCCGCCATCGCCGACGAGATCTGGCACCTGGCCCACCAGGCACGCAGCGCATGGACCTTCCTCCACGAACTCAGGCCCTTCGGCGAAACCTGGTGAGGTAGGTGGGTCAATCTGTGGGGGGGCAATCTGTGGGGGCGAATTCATTCGCCCGCGGAGGTGAGGCCACGCGCGTCGGGCGAATGAATTCGCCCCCACAGTTTGATAAACCCCTACCGTGCCACAGCCACAGCCACAGCCACAGCCACAGCCACAGCCACAGCCACAGCCACAGCCACCGCCCCGAGAGGCGGGCGCCAGAGCGGGGCTTCAGACACGAATACCAACAAGGAACGCCACGTTCCACCCGGAGGAGAAGCGATAGATGTTCCTTTCAGCACGCAGGACTTTGAACAGGCTGGACCACGCGCTGGATGCGGCGTTGCGGGATGGGCTGAGCAGTTGGCTGGGGGGCGCCGATGCGGCGCTGCCGGAGGCCACGCAGCGCCGGTTGCAGACGCTGGCGGAGAAGATCCGCAGCGGCGAACGGGCGCTGGAGTTGCAGATTGCCGCGCTGACCGCCCGTGTTGCGGAGCTGGAGCGTAGCGGGGCGCTGCTCGACGCCGAGCGTGATGAATTGGCGGTGAAACTGGAAGTGGCCCGCGGTGCCGCCGACGGTGAAGGAGCGAGCCGCATCGAGCTGGAGGAGCGTCTGGCC
Source organism: Pseudomonadota bacterium (assembly GCA_018241665.1). GTDB lineage: Bacteria > Pseudomonadota > Gammaproteobacteria > Burkholderiales > Rhodocyclaceae > Zoogloea. Next base: position 343,372 of record JAFEDK010000005.1, on the reverse strand, counting down.
GGGCTGGAGGACGAACTGGCCGATGCCCGCCTGGCCGGCACCGCGCTGACCGAGGGCACGTGGACGGTGCGCATCGTGGACGGCGACCCGGCCCATCCGGCCAACCGGGTGCGCTACTCCGACCAGATGCGGCGTCTGCTGGACTACACCGGCACGGCGGACTTCCCCGACGAGATGGACGCGTGGACCGCGGTGATCCACCCGGAAGACCTGGCCTGGGTCGGCGCGGCGCTGCACCGCCACCTGTGCGATCACACGGGCCGGACGCCCTTCGTCGCCGAATACCGCATCCGCAAGAAGGGCGGCGACTACGGCTGGTTCCGTGGCCGCGCCTGTACCGAGCGCGATGCGCAGGGGCGGCCGGTGCGCTGCGTCGGTTCCTTCCGCGACATCTCCGCCGAAAAGGCCGCCGAGGCGCTGCAGAAGGAGCAGCGTGAGCGCATGGCCCACAGCATGCGGCAGATCCTCGACGTGTCGGCGGTGATCGCCGACATCTCCAAGCGCACCAACCTGCTGGCCCTCAACGCCAGCATCGAGGCGGCCCGCGCCGGTGAGGCCGGGCGCGGCTTCGCGGTGGTGGCGGAAGAAGTCGGCAAGCTGGCGATGCAGACCTCCAAGGCCACCGAGGAGATCGTGCGGATGGCCGAGGAGTAGGCGCGTTGCGCCCCGCGTGGGGCGCGGGCGGCAGCTCAGCGGCCGGTGTAGGTGGCCGGGCGCTTTTCGAGGAAGGCGTTGACCGCTTCCTTGAAGTCTTCCGTGGCCGCGCAGGTGGCGAAGCCCTGGCGTTCGGCATCCAGCTGGCCGGCGAAGTCTCGTTCGATGGAGCGGCGCATCAGCTGCTTGAGGGTGCCCTGGGCGATCGGCGCGCCGGCGGCCAGGCGGCGGGCCAGCTTGTCGGTTTCCGCCGCCAGTTGCTCGGCCGCCACGACGCGGCTCACCAGGCCCAGGCGCTGGGCTTCGGCGGCGTCGATGAGGTCGGACAGCAGCGCGATCTCCAGCGCCTTGTGCAGGCCGACGGTGCGCGGCAGGCTCCATGAGGCGCCGAGGTCGCAGCAGGTGCCCAGATTGACGTAGGCGAAGTTGAAGCGGGTGGTGTCGGCGGCGACGACCAGGTCGCAGGCCAGCGCCATGCTCATGCCGGCGCCGGCCACCGGGCCCTGGATGCTGGCGATCACCGGCGCGCGCAGGTTGGCGATGATCTGCATGCTCTCGTTGAGCGGCGCGATCAGCGTGTTCGGCACCGCCGCCGGGTCGTCGCGGAACTGGGCGATGTCGCCGCCGGCCATGAAGGAGCGGCCTTCGCCGCTGAGGATCAGCACCCGCAGTGCCGGGTCGTCCTGCAAGCGGCGCAGGGCGGCCAGCAGGGCCTGGGCGGTGGCGGTGTCGATGGCGTTGAGGACCTTCGGGCGGTTGAAGTGCAGGCGGTGGATGCCGCCGTCGCGGCTTTCGATGATCGGGCTGTCGCTCATGCTGTGGTCTCCGTGGTTTGTTGTCTTGGTGTAGGGCGAATGCATTCGCTCCCAAGCTGGGCAGGATATGCGATCCGGGCCATTTCCTTGTGGGGTAAAACTGCAGGCTTAGGGCAAAACCTTGGGGTAAAACTGTGGGGGCGAATTCATTCGCCCGCCGTCGGTTGAGCAACTTCCGAGGGCGAATGAATTCGCCCCCACAGGAGGAACCCGGCTGTGTCGATCCTGCCGGTGCTTACATCGGCAGCTGCGGGCCGGCGGTGACGGTGACGCCGCCGTCCACCACCAGGCCGTGGCCGGTGATGAAGTCGGCTTCGTCGCTGGCCAGCAGCAGCGCGGCGCGGGCGATGTCCTCGGGGCGGCCGAGGCGCTTGACGGCGGCGGCTTGCTCCCACTGGGCGCGGACTTCCGGCACGGCGAAGAGGCCGGCCGTCATGTTGGTCTCGATCGCGCCGGGCAGCAGGTAGTTGGCGGTGATGCCGAAGCGGCCGACTTCCTTGGCGATGGTCTTGGTCAGGCCGGCGACGGCGTGCTTGGAGGCTGAGTAGGCGCCGCAGCTGTGGTCGGTGAAGTGGGCGAGGATGGAACCGGTGTTGATGATGCGGCCACGGCCGGTGGTCTTGGCGCGTTCGATCAGCACCGGGATGGCGTGGCGGCAGCTGCGCATCACGGCATGCACGTTCACCTCGAAGGCCCGCGCCCAGTCCTCGTCGGGCATCGCGGATACCGGCGAGACCGGCACGACGCCGGCGTTGTTGAAGAGGATGTCGAGGCCACCGAATTTCTCCAGCGCCAGCGCGACCATACGCTGCGGTGCGTCGGCGGCGGTGACGTCCACCGCCAGCGGGGCGATGTGCGGCTGGCCGTCGTAGACGCTGAGGATGGCCGATTCGGGCCGGTCCACGGCCACCACCGCGGCGCCTTCGGCGGCGAACAGTTCGACGGTGGCGCGGCCGATGCCGGACGCGGCGCCGGTGATGATGGCCACGCGGCCGGCCAGGCGTTGGGATGTACTCATGTTGTTGTCTCGCTCCGTATCGTTGTCGTTGGCCCGAAACAGGTCGGGCTGTTTTTCTGTGATCTTACCTGTGCGTCGTGACGTGCGCCTCGTCCGTCAGGAAGCGCGGAAGCGGCGGTAAATCTTCTCCATCACCATCAGCGGGTCGTCGGCGCGCAGCGGGTTGTAGGGGGCGATGTTCACCGCGCGCAGCCAGGCGCGTTGCACACGGCCGTCGGCCACGTCGAGCTCGATGATGTTGATGCACGCCGGGTCCTGCTCGATGGCGCGGATGGCGGCGAGGCCGGCGCCGGTGACGTGGGTCAGCAGCACGCGGTTGACGCCGTCGTGGGCGACGACGAGGGCGTTGGCCCAGTCATCACGGGCGATCAGGTCGTCCCAGGCGGCGTGCACGCGGCTTGCCAGGTCCTGCCAGCGTTCGCCACAGATGAAGGCGCCGTCGGGATGGCCGGCGGTCTCGTAGGCGTAGCCGATCTCCTGTTCCTGTTCGTCCGGCGGAATCTCGCGCAGGCGGCCGGCGCGGACTTCCTTCAGGCGCGCCTCTTCGGCCAGCGCCAGGGCGCGCTCGCCGAGCACGATGCGGGCGGTCTCGACGGTGCGGGTCAGGCCCGAGCAGACGGCCAGGTCGAAGGGGATGTCGACCAGCAGGTCGGCGCTGGCGGTGGCCTGTTCGCGGCCGCGGGGGGTGAGCGGGACGGTGCGCGGGTCGAGGGGCGTGCCGTCGGCGCTGAAATAGCTGACTTCCGCGTGGCGCATCAGGTAGATGCGGCGGCGGTGGGTGGTGCCGGGTAAGGCGGGCATGGGCAGGCTCCGGTGTGCCGGCAGGCCGTGGCCCGCCGGCAGTCGGCCCGCCGGGGCCGGAAGATGTGGCTACCGGCGCCGGCAGGGTGAGGGCGCCCGCAGGCGCCCCCGGGGACGATCAGTCGTACTTGTAGAAGCCCTGGCCGCTCTTGCGGCCCAGGTAGCCGGCGTCCACCATTTCCTTCAGCAGCGGGGCCGGGCGGTACTTCGGATCGTTGAAGCCGTCGTAGAAGACTTCCATCACCGCCAGCATGGTGTCCAGGCCGATCAGGTCGGCGAGGGCCAGCGGGCCGATCGGCTGGTTGCAGCCGAGCTTCATGCCGGCGTCGATGTCCTCGGCGGTGGCGAGGCCTTCCTGCAGCGCGAAGATCGCTTCGTTGATCATCGGGCACAGGATGCGGTTAACCACGAAGCCCGGGCTGTTCTTGGCGGTGATCGGGGTCTTGCCGATGGCGGTGGCGAAGCCTTGCGCAGCGGCCAGCGTCGCGTCGGAGGTCTGCAGGCCACGGATCAGCTCGACCAGGGCCATCATCGGCACCGGGTTGAAGAAGTGCATGCCGATGAAGCGCTCCGGCGAGGACACGGTGGCGGCCAGCTTGGTGATGGAGATCGACGAGGTGTTGGTGGCGATCAGCGTGGTGGCCGGCACGATGCTGTCGATTTCCTTGAGGATGCGCAGCTTGAGACCTTCGTTCTCGGTGGCAGCCTCGATGACCAGCTCGGTGGCGGCGAGGTCCGCGTAGGCGGTGGTGCCGCGGATGCGGGCCAGTGCGGCGTCCTTGTCGGCGGCGCTGATCTTTTCCTTCTTGACCATGCGGTCGAGGCTGCCGGCGACGGTCTTGACGCCGCGTTCGACGGCTTCGGTGGAGATGTCCACCATCACCACGTTGATGCCGGCCAGCGCACAGACCTGCGCGATGCCGTTGCCCATGGTGCCGGCGCCGATCACGCCGATGTTTTGAATTGCCATGCTGTTGCTCCTGTTTGCGTAGTTTTTTAAAGACTTTTTTAAACGCGTTCGAAGATGGCGGCGATTCCCTGTCCGCCACCGATGCACATGGTCACCAGGGCATAACGGCCCCCCGTGCGGTGGAGCTCGTAGATGGCCTTGGTGGTGATGATGGCCCCGGTCGCCCCCACCGGATGCCCCAGGGAGATCCCCGAGCCGTTGGGATTGACGCGGGCCGGATCGAGGTCCAGTTCCCGTGTCACGGCGCAGGCCTGGGCCGCGAAGGCCTCGTTGGACTCGACGACGTCCAGATCTGCGACGGACAGCCCGGTGCGCTGGAGCACCAGGCGGGTGGCGGGAACGGGGCCGATGCCCATGTACAGCGGTTCGACGCCGGCGTGAGCATACCCGACAAGTCGGGCCAGCGGCTTGAGACCGAGGGCCGCTGCACGCTTGGCCTCGGCCAGCACCACCGCCGCGCCACCGTCGTTGAGGCCGGAGGCATTGCCCGGCGTGACGCTGCCGTTCTTCTGGAAAATCGCCTTCATTTTGGCCAGGGCTTCCAGGGTCACGTCCGGGCGCACGTGCTCGTCGGTGTCGAAGATGACGCTGCCCTTACGGCTTTTCACCTCCACCGCGGCGATCTGCTCGCGGAAGCGCCCTTCGGCGATGGCGCGGGCGGCGCGCTGCTGGCTTTCCAGCGCCAGCGCGTCCTGCATCTCGCGGCTGATGCCGTAGCGGGCGGCGACGTTCTCGGCGGTGATGCCCATGTGCACCTTCTCCCACGGGTCGTGGAGGATGCCGTTCATGTAGTCGAGGACCGGCGCATCGCCCATGCGGGCGCCCCAGCGCAGGGTCGGGATGATGTAGGGGCCGCGGCTCATGGATTCGGCGCCGCCGCCGATCGCGATGTCGGTGTCGCCGAGCAGGATGGCCTGGGCCGCCGACACGATGGCCTGCAGGCCCGAGCCGCACAGGCGGTTGACGTTGAAGGCCGGGGTCTCCTGCGGGATGCCGGCGTCGATCGCGGCGACGCGGCTCAGGTAGGCATCGCGGGGCTCGGTGGGCACTACGTTGCCCATCACCACGTGGCCGACCTCGCGTGGATCGACGCCGGAACGGGCCAGCGCGGCACTGACCGCGGTGGTGCCGAGCTGGCAGAGGGGGATGTCCTTGAGGCTGCCGCCGTAGGTGCCGATGGCGGTGCGGGCGGCACCGACGACGAGGATTTCACGCTGGGTCATGGTCTGCTCTTCCGTGTGCGGGTTGGTCTGGGCCGGAGGAAGCCGGCGGGGTGGATCGATGGTATCAAACAAACAATCTGGATGGTTTTATTTGTGCCGGGCTTTGATCATGGTTTGGCTGGGCGTTCCACGATCCGGGTGCTCTTCCCCAGACTGAGGTCATGAGGCTGTGAGGCTGTGAGGCTGTGAGGCTGTGGGGGCTGTGGGGGCTGTGGGGGGTGTGGGGGGTGTGGGGGGTGTGGGGGGTGTGGGGGGTGTGGGGGGTGTGGGGGGTGTGGGGGGTGTGGGGGCGAATTCATTCGCCCTCCGTCGGCTCGACAAAGTCCGCGGGCGAATGAATTCGCCCCCACGGGGGAAAGCGCAGGGGAAGAGCGGTGCAGTCGCCAGGTGTTGCAGCTGGGCCTCCGATCTGCAGAAATTTCATCGAGGGACTTGGCAGCCGGCTTTTTTGTTCGTAATATAAAAAAACGAACACGACGGTTTGTTTTGTTGTGTGTCGGAAGGTGTGTCTCCCTGCTAGTAAGCGTGACCCTCTCCCTAGCGCTTATGGGCATTTTCACCAGGTTGTCCGCGCCAAGCGCGGCAACCTGGACTTTCTTCCAGAAGAAAGGGGACAGACCGGAACACACGGGAGCATGTCCACACAAGAGAACCGGCAGATGCCTCTGACCATCGGATTTGCAGCAGAAACCCTGCCTGGCGAACGGCGCTTGCCCGTGGTGCCGGACGTGGCCAAGAAATACCAGGGCCTCGGTGCCCGCCTCCTCATGCAGAAAGGCGCCGGCCGGCTCGCCCACTACCGCGACGACAGCTTCGCCGATGTGGCCTTCGTCGACAGCGCCGCCGAGACGTATGCCGGCGCCGACATCCTGTGCTGCGTGCAGCCGCCGTCCGCCGAACTGATTTCCACCCTTAAGCCGGGCAGCGTGCTGGTCGGCCTGCTGCAACCCTGGGGCGATGCGGCCCGCGCCCGCCTGCTGGCCGAGCGCAACATCACCGCCTTCGCGCTGGAGCTGCTGCCGCGCATCAGCCGCGCCCAGAGCATGGACGTGCTGTCCAGCCAGGCCGCGGTGACCGGCTACGAATGTGCGCTGATCGCCGCCGACCATTCGCCGCGCTTTTTCCCGATGCTCACCTACGCCGCCGGCACCATCCGCCCGGCCCGCGTGCTGGTCATCGGCGCCGGCGTGGCCGGCCTGCAGGCCATCGCCACCGCCCGCCGCATCGGCGCGATGGTCGAGGCCTACGACGTGCGCCCGGAAACCCGCGAGCAGATCGAATCCCTCGGCGCCAAGTTCGTCGATACCGGCGTGTCGGCGGCCGGCAGCGGCGGCTACGCCCGCGAGCTGACCGCGGAGGAAAAGGCGAAGCAGGCCGAGCGCCTGGCCAAGGCGGTGGCCCAGTGCGACGCGCTGATCACCACCGCGGCGATTCCCGGCAGGAAGGCGCCGGTGATCATCACCGCCGACATGGTGGCGCGCATGAAGCCCGGCGCGGTGGTGGTCGACATGGCCGCCGAGACCGGCGGCAACGTGGAAGGCACGGTCGCCGGCGAGAAGACCTGGGTCGGCGAGGTGTTGATCGTCGGCCCGACCCACATCGCCAGCCGCATGCCGGCCCATGCCTCGGAAATGCTGGCCAAGAACTACTTCAACTTCATCAGCCCCTTCGTCAAGGACGGTGCCGTGGCGCTGGACTGGGACGACGAAGTGATCGCCGGCGCCTGCCTGACCCATGGCGGCGAAGTGCGCCACGCCGGCGTCCGCCAGGCCCTCGGCCTTTGATCCAGGAGAACGCAATGGAAGGTCTGGTCTATCTGTACATCTTCATGCTGGCCGGCTTCACCGGCTACGAAGTGATTTCCCGCGTGCCGGTGATCCTGCACACGCCGCTGATGTCCGGTTCCAACTTCGTGCACGGCGTGGTGCTGGTGGGCGGCATGGTGGCCCTCGGCAGCGCCGATCCGGCCGAGCCGCTGCAACTGGCGATCGGCTTCGCCGCGGTGCTGCTCGGCGCCGCCAACGCGGCCGGCGGCTACGTCGTCACCGAACGCATGCTGGCCATGTTCAAAGGCAAGAAGGAGGGCGCCCAATGAGCGCACAGTTCCCCGTTCTCGGTTTCATCCAGGCCGCCTACTTCGCGGTGGCGGTGGTCTTCATCCTCGGCCTGAAGGCGATGAGCTCGCCGGTCACCGCCCGCCGCGGCGTGGTGTGGGCCGGCTACGCGATGATCGCCGCCACGCTGGTCACCTTCGCGTGGCCGGGCATGCAGAACTTCGGCCTGATGGCGCTGGCCATCGCCTTGGGCACCGTGGTGGCCTGGGTCTCCGGCAAGAAGGTGGCGATGACCGACATGCCGCAGATGGTGGCCATCTACAACGGCATGGGCGGCGGCGCGGCGGCGGCCATCGCGGCGCTGGAGTTCGCCCGCGGCGAGGTGCATGGCGGCGTGGCGACCACGCTGGCGGTGTGCGGCGCACTGATCGGCTCGGTGGCCTTCTCCGGCTCCTGCGTGGCCTTCGCCAAGCTGCAGGGCATCATGAAGAAGGCCTGGCGCCTGCCGGCCCAGAACGCCGCCAACGTGCTGCTGGCGCTGGCTGCGGTGGCCCTCGGCTACCTGATCGTCGCCGCCGACAGCCCGGCGCCGGAGCACGTGCTGGGCTTCTTCGCGCTGGCCCTGGCCCTCGGCGTGGTGCTGACGGTGCCGATCGGCGGCGCCGACATGCCGGTGGTGATCTCCCTGCTCAACGCCTTCACCGGCCTGGCCGTGGGCATGGAAGGCTATGTGCTCGGCAACCCGGCGCTGATCGTCGCCGGCATCGTGGTCGGCGCCTCCGGCACGCTGCTGACCCAGCTGATGGCCAAGGCCATGAACCGGCCGATCTCCAACGTGATCTTCACGCCGATCTCCGGCGCGGCGTCCGGCGGCGAGGCCGTCGAGGGCGAGCAGAAGGAGGTCGGTGCGATGGATGCCGCCGCGGTGATGCGCTACGCCAGCAAGGTCATCATCGTGCCGGGCTACGGCATGGCGGTGGCCGGCGCCCAGCACAAGGTGTGGGAAATGACCGAGCTGCTGGAGGAAGCGGGCGTCGAGGTGAGCTTCGCGATCCACCCGGTGGCAGGCCGCATGCCGGGCCACATGAACGTGCTGCTGGCCGAGGCGGGCGTGCCCTACGACAAGATCTTCGACCTGGAAGAGATCAACGGCGACTTTCCGCAGGCCGACGTGGCCCTGGTGATCGGCGCCAACGACGTGGTGAACCCGTCGGCCCGCACCGACAAGTCGAGCCCGATCTTCGGCATGCCGATCCTCAACGCGGATCTCGCCCAGAACGTCATCGTCGTCAAGCGCGGCAAGGGTACCGGCTACTCGGGCATCGAGAACGCACTGTTCTACAAGGACAACACCCGTCTGCTTTACGGCTCTGCCCAGCAGGCGATCGGTGAGGTCATCCAGCACGTCAAGGCGCTGTCGGTGTAAGGGCGGCGCAGCACCTCCGCGGGCGAATGAATTCGCCCCCACGGGGGATGCGCGGAACGATCCGTAGGGGCGAATGCATTTATCCGCCATGCGAGATCGAAACCGCTGTAGGGGCGAATTCATTCGCCCACCGCACGGGAACGTAAGCACCGTAGGGGCGAATTCATTCGCCCTCACCACGCACACAACAAAGGAGAGGACACACAGTGGACGCGAAAACGGAAACGACCGGGCAACCCGACATCGCCGGCTTTGCCGCCGCCTTCCTGCAGCAGGAAACCGGCGCCGCGGCGGTGGAGGTGCTCGGCTGCAAGCGCCTAGGCGGCGGGGCGATCCAGGAGAACCTGCTGCTCGAGGTGATGATCCGCGGCGGCGACTGGGATGGCCGGCACGAGCTGGTGCTGCGTACCGACTCCCCGTCCGGCCTGGCGGTGAGCCTCGGCCGCGCCGAGGAGTTTGCGGTGCTGAAGGTCGCCTTCGCCGCCGGCGTGACGGTGCCCGAGCCCCTGTGGCTGTACCGGGACAGCGGCGCGCCCGGCGGGCTGGGCAAGGACTTTTACCTGATGCGCAAGGCCGAAGGCTCCGCTGCGGCCCGACCGCTGGTGCGCGGCGAGCTGTCCGCCGAGGCGCGGGATGCGCTGCTGGCCGAGCTGGGCGCCGAATTGGCGCGCCTGCATGCGGTACGCCCGCCGGTCGCCGGGCTGGACTTCCTGCCGCTGCCGGACGGCGCGCCGGCCCTGTCGCGGGTGAAGGAATACCGGCGCCTGATCGACGCCATCGGACGGCCCCAGCCGACCCTCGAATGGGCGCTGCGCTGGCTGGAGCTGAACGCCCCGGCGCGCACGGAAGTCACGCTGACCCATGGCGACTTCCGCACCGGCAACTACATGGTCGCCGACGGTCATCTGTCGGCGGTGCTCGACTGGGAGTTCGCCGGCTGGAGCGATCCGCTGGAGGACATCGGCTGGCTGTGCGCCCGCTGCTGGCGCTTCGGTGCGTGGGAGCACGAAGTCGGCGGCATCGGCGGCAGCGCCGCGCTGGCCCGTGGCTACGCGGCGGTGGCCGGCCAACCCTTCGACCTCGACCTGCTGCCCTACTGGAAGGTGATGGGAACGATGCGCTGGGCGGTGATCGCACTGATGCAGGCCGAACGCCACCTGTCCGGCGAGCAGCCCTCGCTGGAGCTGGCACTGACCGGCCGCATGCTGCCGGAGATCGAGCTCGACCTGATTCAGGAAATCCAGACCATCGAAGAGGAGCGCGCCCGCCATGCGTAACCTGCCCGACGCCGCCGACCTGTTGAAGACCGCCCGCGACGGCCTGCTCAACGGCTTGTTGCCCCACCTGCCCAAGGAACACCACTACACCGCGCTGATGGCCGCCAACGCGCTGGCCATCGCGCTGCGCGAGATCCAGTCCGACGCCGGCCATGCGCAGGCTGAAGCCACGCTGTTGCACGAGTTGTATGGCAGCGCCGCCGCCAGCGAAGGCGTCGACGCGTTCGCTACCCGCCTGGCCGGCGACCTGCGCACGGGCCGCTTCGATGCGCGCCTGCCGGAAGTCGGCAGCCTGCTGCTGGCCGAGGTGAGTGCCCGGCTGCGCGTCTCGAATCCCAAATACCTCAAGCAGGCCGGCCTCGCCTGAACCGGAGACACCCATGAACTTCGACATCCCGGCCGATCTCAAGGCCCTGCAGGACAAGACCCGGCGCTTCATCGCCGAGGAGATCATCCCCTACGAGAAGGATCCCCGCGTCACCGCCCACGGCCCCAGCGAGGACTTGCGCAACGAACTGGTTGCCAAGGCCAGGGCTGCCGGCCTGCTGACGCCCCATGCGTCCGTCGAACTGGGCGGGTTGGGGCTGGACCACTTCGCCAAGGCCATCGTCTTCGAGGAGGCCGGCTATTCGACCCTCGGCCCGACCGCGCTGAACATCGCCGCGCCGGACGAGGGCAACATCCACCTGATGGAGATCGTCGCCACGCCGGCCCAGAAGGACCGCTGGCTGAAGCCCCAGGTGGAAGGGAAGATCCGCTCCTGCTTCTGCATGACCGAGCCTGATCCGGGCGCCGGCGCCGATCCGTCGATGCTGCAGACCACCGCGGTGAAGGACGGCGACCACTACGTGATCAACGGCCGCAAGTGGTTCATCACCGGCGCGACCGGCGCCAGCTACGCGATCATCATGGCCAAGATGGAGGACGGCAGCGCGACGATGTTCCTGTCCGACATGGACCGGCCGGGCATCACCGTCGAGCGCAGCATGGACGCGCTCGACGCCTGTTTCACCGGCGGCCACGGCGTGGTGCGCTTCGACAACCTGCGGGTGCCGGCCGCCGACGTGCTCGGCGAGATCGGCCAGGGCTTCCGCTACGCGCAGGTGCGCCTGGCGCCGGCGCGCCTGACCCACTGCATGCGCTGGCTCGGCCAGGCCCGCCGCGCCCATGACGTGGCCACCGCCTATGCACGCAAGCGCCAGGCCTTCGGCAAGGCCCTGGGCGAGCACGAGGGCGTCGGCTTCATGCTCGCCGACAACGAGATGGACCTGCACACCGCGCGCCTGGCCATCTGGCACTGCGCGTGGGTGCTCGACCAGGGCGGCAAGGGCAAGAACGAGTCGAGCATGGCCAAGGTGATCTGTTCCGAGGCCGAATGGCGGGTCGTGGATCGCTGCGTGCAGATCCTTGGCGGCCAGGGCGTCACCGCCGAGACCATCGTCGCGCGGATCTGGTCGGACATGCGTGCCTTCCGCATCTATGACGGCCCGTCGGAAGTGCACCGCTGGAGCCTGGCGCGGCACATCCTGAAGGAGCCCAAGGCGGCCCGCTAGGCGGTCCCGCAGGTGCCCGGCTGCTGCCTACCGGCGGCCGGACGCCAGGGCGCGTGCGCTTGACCACCGGCGCGGCGCGCCGCAGCATTGCACGGTTTTCCACCGCCGTCCGTGCCGATGCCGTCCCCTGTCCGTCCTGCCGAACCCGCGCCGGCCCTGCGCGCCAGCCCCTTGCTGGCGGCTCTGCTGGCCACCCGCCCGGCCTTCCTCGGGGTGACCCTGTTCGCCTGCCTGATCGGGCTGGCGGTGGCCCACGGCAGCGGCGTCGCCATCGACGGCCTGAAGGCCGGGCTGACGATCTTCTTCGCCCTCGTCGCGCATGCCGGCATCAATGTCCTCAACGACTACTACGACGCGAAGAGTGGCGCCGATGCGGCCAACGAGGAGCGCCTGTTCCCCTTCACCGGCGGCAGCCGCTTCATCCAGAACGGCGTGCTGTCGGAGGCCGAGGCCGGGCGCCTGGGCTTCGGCCTGCTCGCCGCGGTGGTGCCGGCCGGGCTGTGGCTGGCCTGGGCGTCGGCGCCGGGGCTGATCCTGATCGGCCTCGCCGGGCTGTTCCTCGGCTGGGCCTATACCGCGCCGCCGCTGGCCCTGGTCTGCCGCGGGCTGGGCGAGCTGGCCGTCGCGGCGGGCTGGCTGATCGTGGTGATCGGCAGCGACTTCGTGCAGCGCGGCGCCTTTTCGCGGTTGCCGGCCATCGCCGGCCTGTCCTACGCGCTGCTGGTGGCGGCGATCCTGTTCATCAACGAATTCCCCGACCGGCGTGGTGACGAGGCGGCCGGCAAGCGCACCCTGGTGGTCCGCCTCGGGCCGCACACGGCCAAGTGGGCCTACCTGGGCCTGGTGCTGCTGGCCTATGGCTGGCTGGTGCTGATGGTCGGGCAGAACGTGCTGCCGCAGGGCGCTGCCGCCGCGGCGCTGACGCTGATCTTCTCCTTTCGCGCCGCCCGCTACCTGCTGGCCCATGCCGGCGAGCCGGCCGAGCTGGCGCCGGCCCTCAAGCTGACCATCGTCGCCGCCAACCTGCACGGCCTGGCGCTTGCCGCCACGCTGGCCCTCGGGCGCTGGCCGGGAGCCCTGTCATGAGTTTCGAACTGCCTTTCGCCGCCGCGGACATCCACGGCATCATCTTCGACATGGACGGCCTGCTGCTCGACAGCGAGCGCGTGGCCCTCGCCACCGTCGCCGCAGCGGCGGCCGAGCTGGGGCTGGAATGGCGCGCCGAAGTGGGGTTGGCGATGGTCGGCCTCAACGCGCAGGACGGCCCGAAGGTGATCCGTCGCCACCTGGGCGAGGACTACCCGGTGGCCGACCTCTACGATGCCTTCGGGCGCATCTACGAGGCGGCCATCGCCGCCGGCAGCATTCCGCTGAAGGGCGGCGTGATGGAGCTGTTCGACGTGCTCGACGGCCTGTCCCTCGGCCGCGTGGTGGCCACCTCGACGCGCCGTTCCCGCGCCGAACCCAAGCTGGCGGCGGTGGGCCTGCTGCCGCGGGTGCACGGCATGGTGTGCGGCGACGAGGTGAGTCGCGGCAAGCCGGCGCCGGACATTTTCGTGGCGGCGGCCGCGCGCCTCGGCGTGCCGGTGGCGAACTGCCTGGTGCTGGAGGACTCCAATGCGGGCGTGCGCGGCGCACTGGCGGCCGGCACGCGGGTGGTGATGGTGCCCGACCTGCTGCAGCCCGCCGACGACGTGCGGGCGGCCGGCGTGCCGGTGGCGGCCAGCCTCCATGACATCGCCGGTTTTCTGGAGGGAAGGAGCGGCTGATGCGTCGAATCCTGTGGCTGGCAGCCTGCCTGCTGACCTCACCGGTGCTCGCAGAGGAGGCGGGCTCGAGCGCCTTCTGCCTGTTTCCGCTGCCATCCGACAGCGGCGTGCAGCGCTGGATCAACCTCGGCATCGTGCAGTACGTGGATGTCCGGCCCGACGAGGTCCGGATCTATTTCGGTGGCGGCAACCTGGGCAGCGGTCACGAGGCGCGCATCCCGGCGAAGGGGCGCGAGGAGGCCGACGCGCTCCTCGCCCGCCTGCGCCACGCGGCGGCCGTCTGTGCCAGGTCCAACACAGTCAACCCGGCCAGTTCGGCCAACCCGGGAGGAACTCCGTGAAACTCATCGGCATGCTGGATTCACCCTTCGTACGACGCACCTTCATCACCGCCCGGATGCTCGGCATCCCCTTCGAGCACCAGTCCCTGTCGGTCTTCCGCAATTTCGACGAATTCCACGCGATCAACCCGCTGGTCAAGGCCCCGACCCTGGTCTTCGACGACGGTGAGGTGATGGTGGACAGCACCCACATCATCGCCTGGCTGGAACGCATCGCCCCGCCCGGCAACAGCCTGATGCCGTCCGACGCGGCCGGCCTGCGGCGCTGCCTGCAACTCACCGGCCTGGGCCTGGCGGCGGCGGAGAAGAGCGTGCAGCGGGTCTATGAGACCCAGGTGCGCCCCAAGGACTGTCGCGACCCGGACTGGCTGCGCCGCGTCGAAGGGCAGATCCGCGACACCTATGGCGTGCTCGAACAGCACGTCGGCGACGCCGACTGGCTGTGTGGCGCGCGGCCGACCCAGGCCGACATCAGCGTGGCGGTGGCCTGGCGTTTCACGCATTATTCGGCCCCCGGCTTGCTCGCGACCAGCGACTATCCGGCCCTCGCCGCGCTGGCCGCCAACGCCGAGGCCCTGCCGGCCTTCATGGCGGCGGACTACAGCTAAGCCCTTAGTGACTCCCTTTTCCCGCGAGATTCGATGATTGGACGCATCACCGGCCGCCTGGCCGAAAAGAACCCGCCGCAGATCCTGGTCGACGTGAATGGCGTCGGCTACGAACTGGAAGTGCCGATGAGCACCTTCTACGGCCTGCCTGCCACCGGCCAGAACGTGAGCCTGTCCACCCACATGGCGGTGCGCGAGGACGGACATTTTCTGTACGGCTTCGCCACCGAGGACGAGCGGGCGGCCTTCCGCCAGCTGCTCAAGGTGGCTGGCATCGGCGCGCGCACCGCGCTGGCGGTGCTGTCCGGCCTGTCGGTGGCGGACCTGGCCCAGGCGGTGGCGCTGCAGGAGAGCGGGCGCCTGGTGAAGATCCCCGGCATCGGCAAGAAGACCGCCGAGCGCCTGCTGCTGGAACTGCGCGACAAGCTCGCCAAGGCCTTGCCGGCGGTGGCCGGAAGCATCACCGCCAGCCTGCCCGGCGACGACCGGGGCGACATCATCAATGCGCTGCTGGCCCTCGGCTACAACGAGAAGGAAGCCCTCGGCGCGGTCAAGAACCTGCCGGAAGGCATCGGCGTCTCGGACGGCATCCGCCAGGCGCTGAAGGGCTTGTCGAAGGCCTGACGGCGCACGGCGGGCGGGGCCGCGCCCGTCCGGCCCGCGGCGGGCAGCGCGGTGCGGCAGGGCAGGTGGCACTGTCTAAAAGATCAGGGATAATCCTCTCCATTCCATCCGAGAACAGCCCATGACACCCCGACGCACTGCCCAGCTGGCCATCACCGCCGTGCTGATCCTCGGCTGCGCCTTCGTGCTCAGCCCCTTCTTTGCGGCCATCCTGTTCGCCGGCACGGTGTGCGTGACCACCTGGCCCCTGTACCAGGCCCTGCACCGCCGCCTCGGTCGCCGCGACGGGCTGGCGGCGCTGACGATGACCCTGCTGCTGACCGCGGTGCTGCTGGTGCCGATGGTCGGCCTGGCCGCCTCGCTGACCGATTCGGCGATCACCCTGGTCGATTACGTGCGCGGCCTCATCGAGCAATCGGATGGCAAGCCGCCCCACTGGCTGCGCGACATCCCGCTGGTCGGTGCCGACATCGACGCCTATGTGCGCAAGCTGGCCCACAGCCAGGCCGAGGTGCGCAAGCTGGCGCTGGAGGCCATCGAGCCGGCCCGCAAGTTCGCACTGGGCCTTGGCGGGATGGTCGGCCAGGGCCTGCTGCAGATCTCGCTGGTACTGTTCATCGGCTTCTTCCTGTATCGGGACGGGGCGCGCATCGAGGCCCAGCTGGAGGTCGGCGCGGCGCGCCTGGGCGGCCCGGTGTGGGGCGACCTGCTGCACCTGGCCGGCAGCACGGTCAAGGCGGTGATGATCGGTATTGTCGGCACCGCCGCGGCCCAGGCCCTGGTGGCGCTGGTGGGCTTCCTGGTGGCCGGCGTGCCGGGCGCGCTGCTGCTCGCCGCCGGGGTGTTCTTCCTGTCGCTGGTGCCGATCGGGCCGCCGCTGATCTGGGGGGGCGCGGCCTTCTGGCTGTACCAGCAGGGGGAAAACGGCTGGGCGATCTTCATGGTGCTGTGGGGCCTGCTGGCGATCAGCTCGGTGGACAACTTCCTCAAGCCGATCCTGATCAGCCGTACGTCCAGCCTGCCGATCCTGCTGATTGCCCTCGGCGCCTTCGGTGGCGTGCTGGCCTTCGGTTTCATCGGCATCTTCCTCGGCCCAACCTTCCTGGCCCTCGGCCAGGCCTTGTTCACCAGCTGGACCGTCAGCCGTCCGGCCGAAATGCCGGCCGATGAACTCGCAGAGGCCCCGGAGGGCCGTTCATGATCCACACCGACGACATCAAGGGCGGTCAGCCCGATCCTTCCGCCCGCCTGATCACCGCCCAGCGTGCCAGCAACCAGGAGGAGGCGCTGGAGCGTGCGCTGCGCCCCAAGCGCCTCGACGACTATGTCGGCCAGCAGAAGATCCGCGACCAGCTGGACATCTTCATCGAAGCTGCCAAGCGGCGCAGCGAAGCGCTGGACCATGTGTTGCTGTTCGGCCCGCCGGGTCTTGGCAAGACCACGCTGGCCCACATCGTGGCGGCCGAGATGGGCGTCAACCTGCGCCAGACCTCGGGCCCGGTGCTGGAGCGCGCCGGCGACCTGGCGGCGCTGCTGACCAACCTCGAACCCCACGACGTGCTGTTCATCGACGAGATCCACCGCCTGAGCCCGGTGGTGGAGGAAATCCTCTACCCCGCGCTGGAGGACTTCCAGATCGACATCATGATCGGCGAAGGCCCGGCGGCCCGCTCGGTGAAGCTCGACCTGCCGCCGTTCACGCTGGTGGGCGCGACGACCCGCGCCGGCATGCTGACCAATCCGCTGCGCGACCGCTTCGGCATCGTCGCCCGCCTGGAGTTCTATACGCCGCAGGAGCTCTCCTACATCGTCAGCCGCTCGGCCGGCCTGCTCGACGTGGAGATCGAGGATACCGGCGCCTTCGAGATCGCCCGCCGGGCGCGCGGCACGCCGCGTATCGCCAACCGCCTTCTGCGCCGGGTGCGCGACTACGCCGAGGTGCGCGCCGACGGCCGCATCACCGCCAGGGTGGCGGATGCGGCGTTGACCATGCTGGACGTGGACCACCTGGGCCTCGACCTGATGGACCGCAAGTTGTTGGGGGCGATGCTGGAGAAGTTCGGCGGCGGCCCGGTGGGCCTGGACAACCTGGCGGCGGCGATCGGCGAATCGTCCGACACCATCGAGGATGTGCTGGAACCCTACTTGATCCAGCAGGGTTACCTGCAGCGCACGCCGCGGGGCCGCATGGCCACCGCGTCGATCTGGCAGCACTTCGGGCTGCTGCCGCCCGGCGCGACGGGCAGCGGCAGCCTGTGGGAGGGCGGCAGCGCCTAGGCGTCGGAGCTGCCCAGCGCGGTGTGTACCCGCTCGGCGGTGCTCAGGAAATCGTCGAGATTGTCCTGATCGAGGGGCTGCACATACAGGCTGGCAGCCTTGGCGGTGATCGTCAGGCCGCCTTTCTGGTCGCGGGAGATCCAGCCCTGCTGGATCAGGTTGCTGACCTTGCGGCGCACGGTTTCCCGCGGAATGCCGGTGGACGAGCTGATCGAGAAGGCGTTGCAGGGGCGCAGCGGCAGATGGCGGAAATCATCGTCGGCGGTACTGCGGATGATCGAGGTCAGGGTCTGGTCGTCCAGGCCGAGGCCGCCGATGTTGTAGAGACCCACTTCGCCGAGCACGATCGGCAGCAGAAGGTCACCGTCGAAGGCGGCGTACAGGCGCACCAGGTAGCGCAGGTTGTAGCGGGACAGCAGGAGGGCGGCGGCGCGTCGGTCGGGGCCTGCCAGGGCCCCGTCATCGCTCGCCATGGGGGGGGCGAGGAAAACCGACTCGCGGGAGCCAGGGGGCAAGGGGGTGTCCATCGGTAGCTCCATCGGGGTAATCAATCGGAATGCTGAAACACAATTTAACCTTTCGAAGGCTTGAGCATACACACCTCTTGCCATTCGCATGCCGAAGAACTACCCGTTCTGGGTTTTCCTAGATCTGACAGGCCAGTCCCTTCAGATATTCGCCTTCCGGAACGGCCAGTCCGATGGGGTGGTCGGGGGCTGCGGACAGGCGGTGCAGGATGCGCGCTTCGACGCCGACGTCGGAGGCTGCTCCGGCAACAATTTTCTGGAAGAGTTCCAGGCCAATGCCGCCGGAGCATGAATAGGTCATCAGGATGCCGCCGGGGTTGAGCAGGCGGAAGCCCAGCAGGTTGATGTCCTTGTAGGCCCGGGCGGCCCGGTCGGCGTGGGCGGCGGACGGGGCGAACTTGGGCGGATCGAGGACGATCAGGTCGAACTTGCGGCCTTCGGCCTTGAAGCCGCGCAGGGCCTGGAAGACGTCATCCTCGCGCCATTCGGCACGGCTGGCGTCGAGCTGCGGGTTGAGGGCCAGGTTGCGGGCGGCGGTGAGCAGCGCCGGGCCCGACGAGTCGATGGAGATCACGCTCTTGGCGCCGCCGGCCAGCGCCTGCAGCGAGAAGCCGCCGGTGTAGCAGAAGCAGTTGAGCACGTCGCGGCCAGCCGACAGCTGACCGGTGAGCAGGCGGTTTTCCCGTTGATCGAGGTAAAAGCCGGTCTTGTGGCCGCCGACTACATCCACTTCCATGCGCACGCCGTTCTCGACGATGCTCAGGGTGTCCGGTAGTTCGCCGTGGGCCAGGCCGGTGACGGGGCCGAGGCCTTCGAGTTTGCGCACGTCCGAGTCGGAGCGCTCATAAACGGTGCTGCAGCCGGTCGCCTGGACCAGGCCGGCGACGATCGCGTCGCGCCACTTGTCGGCGCCGGCGCTGGTCAGCTGGACGACGACGACGGGGCCGAAGCGGTCGGCGATGACGCCGGGCAGGCCGTCGGATTCGCCGTGGATCAGGCGCACGCCATCCTGTCCGGCCAGCCACGGATGGGCGGCCCGCCGTGCCACCGAGGCGGCCACGCTGCGCTTGATGAAGGCGTGATCCACCGACTGGTCGCAGTCGAAGGTCCACACCCGCGCGCGGATCTGCGATTCCGGCGACCACGCCGCCCGCGCCAGCGCGCGTCCGTCGGCGTCCTTCACCAGCACCGTGTCCCCCGGCCGCGCCCGCCCCTCCAGCCGATCCACGGAACCGGCAAATATCCAGGGGTGACGACGGAGCACGGAACGTTCCTTGCCGGGCTTGAGAATGAGATCTGTCATGACAGTGGCGCTATGAAAATGAAGAACAAACAGAGAGGAACAGCAGAGAACAACGGAACAACAACACCCACGGCTAGGGGGTAGAAGGCGTAGCGAGCGGCCCGAGGTCGCGGCGAGGCGCACAGCCGTACTCAAGTACGGCGAGCACCGCAGCCGCGAGATCGGGCTGCGCAGTAGCCTTATGCCCCCCTAGCCAAGTTGGCGGATGAGGGCGGCGCTGACCATCTCGCCGATGCGCGTGACGTACAGCGTACCCATCTCAGGATAGAACCGTTCCGGGTCTTCGCTGCCCATCGCGAGCATGCCGAAGGTCTGCTCGTCGCGGCGCAGGGGCACCAGCGCCACCGAGCGGATCAGCCGGCTCGACGGGCCGAACCAGGCGGTGGCCTCGCGCAGCGCCGGGGTGCCGCAGTAGGGCTGCATCAGGTCGCCGCTGAAGAAGCGGACCTCCTCGCCGACCGGCAGGAATTCCGGCCCGTTGCGGGTCAGCACGCTGTTCCACACGCGGAAGGCCACGTGGGGCACGGCGAAGTCCTCCTGCAGGTGCAGGTAGATGACCTGGCGGATCGCTTCGAAGTCCTCGGCCTCCAGCAGGGACACGGTCAGCCGATGGACCTTGGCGCTGATGCCGTCGTTCTCCTCGCCGAAGGACAGCAGCTCGGCGAACTTGTCTTCCAGGTGGGCGATGCGGTCGCGCAGGGCGATCAGCTGGCGCTCGGTGAGGGAGATCGCGTGGCCGGTGTGCGGGTGGCCCACCGTCAGGTCGGTCAGCAGGGTCGAGTGTTCGTCGAAGAAGTCAGGATGCTCCTGCAGGAACTGGACGACGTCGGAAGGGTTCATGGCGTTCGGGCCGGAGCGGCGCAGGTGAGGGTTCAGGGGAGCGTCAGCTCACCCGAAAAGACGGTGACCGCCGGGCCGGTCATCAGGACCGGGGTGCCGACACCGTTCCACGCGATGGTGAGTTCGCCGCCACGGGTCTCGACGGTGACCGGGGACACCACCAGCTCGCGCAGGATGCCCGCCACCACCGCCGCGCAGGCTCCCGTGCCACAGGCCAGGGTTTCGCCGGCGCCGCGTTCGTAGACCCGCAGGCGTACCCGATGTTCATCGACGACCTGCAAAAAGCCGGCGTTGACCCGCGCTGGGAAGCGCGGATGGTTTTCGATCAGCGGGCCCTGGACGGCCACCGGGGCGCTGTCCACGTCGGCCACCACCTGCACCGCGTGGGGGTTGCCCATGCTGACGGCGGTGATGGCGACGACCGTGCCGGCCACGTCGAGGGGCTGCACGTGGGCGTCGGAGTCGCTGACGAAGGGCACGTCAGCCGGCTTGAGGACCGGCACGCCCATGTCGACGGTGACGTTGCCGTCCGCTTCGAGGCGCGGCGCGATGATGCCCTTCTTGGTCTCGACGCGGATCTCCCGCTTGTCGGTGAGGCCCTGGTCGAAGACGAAGCGGGCGAAGCAGCGGGCGCCGTTGCCGCACTGTTCCACCTCGCCGCCATCGGCGTTGAAGATGCGGTAGCGGAAGTCCACGCCAGGCGCCTGGGCCGGCTCGACGACCAGCAACTGGTCGCAGCCGACGCCGAAGTGGCGGTCGGCCAGGTGGCGGACCTGCTCCTCGGTGAGCTGGATGTCCTGGCGCACGGCGTCGATCATCACGAAGTCGTTGCCGAGGCCCTGCATCTTGGTAAAGGCGAGTTTCTTGCTCATGGGATAAAATCCAGGTAATCGCGCCAGACGCAGCGGTCCATCACGACGGTGATACCCGCCGCGCGGGCCCGCTCGGCGGCTTGTTCGTTGATCACGCCGTCCTGCAGCCACAGGCGCTTGATGCCCAGTGCGATGCAGTCGTCGACGATCGGGTCGATCTGGTCGGCGGCGCGGAACACGTCCACCAGGTCTACCGGGTGCGGGATGTCGGAGAGCTTCGGATAGGCCTTTTCACCGAGAACTTCGGCAACGGCCGGCCGAACCGGTACGATTCGGTACCCGAAGCCCTGCATGCCCCTGGCGACCCGATGGCTCGGGCGATCGGGGCGCGGCGACAGGCCGACCACGGCGATCGTCTTGACCTCCTGCAGCAGGCTGCGGATCTGGTCGGGCGGGGGATTGGTAAACATGGCGGGATTCTACCGGATTGGTGGATTGCAGAAAGCGTGCGGGCGTCCGCAGGGAGTGGGGCCGCGAGGCCCGGTTTGGAGAAAGCAATGGAGCGCAATGCACGGCCGGGTGTCGTGAGACGGGGATTTTCGTTCTTGTGGCGGGCGGTCGATCGCCTGCGTCAGGCGAGTCTCAATGTGTTGTTCATCGCCGTGGTGGTGTTCGTGGTCGGCGGCTGGTGGGCGGCCCGGCCGGCACCCTTGCCGAGCGATGCGGCACTGCTGGTGGCGCCGGTCGGCCAGCTGGTGGAGCAGCGCAGCGCGCGTAGCCCGATGGGGGTGCTGCAGGGCGTCGAGGGCATCCACCAGGTGTTGCTGCGCGACGTGGTCGATGGTATCCGCGCCGCCGCCACCGATTCGCGCATCAAGGCGCTCGTCATCGAGACCGACGGCCTGTCTGGCGCGGGCCTGGCCAAGCTGCAGGAAATCGCGGCGGCGATCGGTGAGTTCCGCCAGGCCGGCAAGAAGGTCTATGCCTACGGCAAGCGTTTCGACCAGGGCCAGTATCACCTGGCTTCCCGGGCCGACGAGGTCTTCGTCAATCCCGACGGCTATGTGCTGCTGTCCGGTTTCGGGCGCTTCCCCACTTATTTCAAGGGCTTGTTCGATCAGGTCGGCGTGAAGATGCAGGTCTTCCGCGTCGGCACCTACAAGTCCTTCGTCGAGCCTTACACCCGCAGCGACATGTCGCCGGAGGACCGGGAGGCCACCAAGGCCTACCTGGATGCGGCCTGGCAGGCTTACCAGGCGGATATCGCGGCGGCCCGTCCGAAGGCCGGGGCCAACCTGGCCGCCTACATCGGCGATGCGCCGGCGCAACTGGCCGCTGCCGGCGGTGATGCGGCCAGGATGGCCCACAGCGCCGGCCTGGTGGATGGCCTGAAGACTGCCGACCAGTGGCGTGATTTCCTGAAGCAGAAGATCGGCACCACGGACGACGGCAAGGGCTACCGCCATGTGGATCTGGCGACCTACGTGGCGCGGGCGCGCGACGAGCAAGCTCACCCGGCCGACAAGATCGGCGTGGTGGTGGCCCAGGGCGCGATCGTCGACGGCGAGCAGCCGCCCGGCGTGGTTGGCGGCGACACCGTGGCCGGCCTGATCCGCCAGGCCCGCGAGGACAAGGCGGTCAAGGCGGTGGTGCTGCGCGTGGACAGCCCCGGCGGCAGCGCGACGGCGTCGGAAGTGATCCGCCGCGAGCTGGAGCTGACCCGCGAGGCCGGCAAGCCGGTGATCGTCTCGATGGGTTCGGTGGCGGCGTCCGGTGGCTACTGGATCAGCATGGCGGCCGATGAGGTGTGGGCCAGCCCGACCACCATCACCGGCTCGATCGGCATCTTCGCGATGATGCCGGACGTCTCCGGGCCAATGGCGAAGCTGGGCCTGGCGGTGGATGGCGTCGGCACCACCGCGCTGGCCGGCGGCCTCGACCCGCGCCGCCCCCTTGACCCGCAGGTCGCCAACCTGTTGCAGCAGAACATCGAGTTTGGCTACCGGCGCTTCATCGAACTGGTTGGCAAGAACCGCAAGATGGCGGTCGACGCGGTGGACCAGGTCGCCCAGGGACGGGTGTGGATGGGGAGCCAAGCCCGCGAGAAAGGCCTGGTGGACAAGCTTGGCAACTTCGACGCGGCCCTCAAGGCCGCCGCTGCGCGGGCCGGTCTGAAGGACTACGACGTGAGCTACGTGGAGAAACCCCTGTCACCCCGCGACCAGCTGCTGCTGCGCCTGCTCGACAGCGGTGAGGAGGAAACCCGCGGCGCAGCGCGTCCGGTGTCGGTGGTGGAGCAGGCCATGGCGAAAATCCGCAGCGAACTGGCCGGCCTGGCCCTGTGGAACGACCCAGGGCATGTGTATCTGCACTGCCTGTGCGAGGCGCCGTAGGCCAGCCTTCCGACTCGACACCTGTGGGGGCGAATTCATTCGCCCCCACAAGGGTGCCCCCACAAGGGCCAATGGGAAGGGCGTCCGTGCATTGGATGCCATTCCCAGTAGAAGGCAGCAGGACCGGGATGCGCTTACCAGCGCTTGATCACCCACTTCGGCACGCGCAGGCCGCTGTCCTGGGCGCTGCGGCGGGTGAAGTCGCCCTGGCCGACGTCGTCATACAGGTAATAAGCCGGGCCGTTGGGCGGCGTCACCTTGATCATGTAGAGCTGGCCGTTGACGCGGTATTCCTCGACGGTATCCTCGCCCTTCTTGACGATGGTGACCTGGGGTTCCTGCTCCTGGTCCAGTTCCATGCCGGGGGGCGGCGGGGGCGGCTCGGGCAGGGGTTCGAGTTTCGGGGGCTGCTGGGCCCAGGCGGATGCGGTGACGGCGATCAGCAGGGTGGCGAAATGGCTAACGCGGGGCATGAAGGTCTCCTGACTATGCCGTGATTGTAAGCTGCGGGGCCGCCCGTCAGAGATTGAGCATCAGCTCGTGCTCTTCCGGCAGCGGCAGGAAGCCGCGGCTCTGGTAATGGTTGAAGATCGCGTCCACCACCTTCTCGGGTTCGTCGATGACCTGGACCAGGTTGAGGTCGTCCGGGTTGATCATGCCTTCGTCCACCAGCCGTTCCTTGAACCAGTCGATCAGTCCGCGCCAGAAGGGCTCGTGGACCAGGATCACCGGGATCTTGCGGCTCTTGCCGGTCTGGATAAGGGTCATCGCCTCCAGCAACTCGTCCAGTGTGCCGAAGCCGCCGGGCATCACCACGTAGGCCACCGCGAACTTCACGAACATGAACTTGCGCGCGAAGAAGTGCTGGAAGGTCTGGGAGATGTCCTGGTACGGGTTGGCCTGCTGCTCCATCGGCAGCTGGATGTTCAGCCCGACGCTCGGCGACTTGCCGAAATAGGCGCCCTTGTTGGCGGCCTCCATGATGCCGGGGCCGCCGCCGGAGATCACCGAGAAGCCGGCGTCGGACAGCAGGCGCGCGATGCGTTCGGTCTTTTCGTAGTACGGATGATCGGGCTTGGTGCGGGCGCTGCCGAAGATCGAGACGGCCGGGCGGATCGGCTTCAGGCGTTCGGTCGCTTCGACGAACTCTGCCATAATTCCGAAAATCCGCCACGACTCCCTGGCCGTGAAATTCTGCGCCGCCGTATTCGGCATCATCCGGGGGAGTTTGTCTTTTGCAGTCATTTTTCTTGTAAGGAGTGAGGGGTGAGGGGTGAAGTTCCGCCTGCTCTGCCTCGCGAACCCATGCCGACCCTGTTGCTCGTTGACGGTTCCAGTTACCTGTACCGTGCCTTTCATGCCTTGCCCGATCTGCGCAATTCCTCGGGAGAGCCTACCGGCGCGGTGCGCGGGGTCCTTTCCATGCTACGTCGGCTCGAATCCGACTACAAGGCGGAATACCGCGCTTGCGTATTCGATGCCAAGGGCAAGACCTTCCGCGACGACTGGTTCCCCGACTACAAGGCCCAGCGCCCGCCGATGCCCGACGACCTGCGCGCCCAGATCGAGCCGCTGCACGAGGCCGTCAGGGCCGAGGGCTGGCCGTTGCTGGTGGAGGAGGGCGTCGAAGCCGACGACGTGATCGGCACGCTGACCCGCCGCGCCGTCGAGGCCGGCTGGGAGGTCGTCATCTCCACCGGCGACAAGGACCTGACCCAGCTCGTCCAGCCCGGTGTGCGCTGGGTGAACACGATGAGCGAGGAAGTCCTCGACGAAGCCGGCGTGACCGCCAAGTTCGGCGTGCCGCCGAACCTCATCGTCGATTACCTGACCCTGATCGGCGACACCGTGGACAACGTGCCCGGCGTCGAGAAGTGCGGCCCCAAGACCGCGGTGAAGTGGCTCACCGAGTACGGCAACCTGGACAACCTGGTCGCCAATGCCGACAAGGTCGGCGGCAAGGTCGGCGAGAACCTGCGCAAGCACCTGGACTTCCTGCCCCTCGGCCGCAAGCTGGTCACCGTCGTCACCGACCTGCCGCTGCCGGTCGGCCCTGCCGACCTGCCGGCGCGGGAGGACGACAAGGAGGCACTGGCGGCGATCTACCGACGCATGGAATTCAAGGGCTGGCTGAAGGAACTGGAGCAGGGCGTGCATCGCGCCGCGCCGGCCGCCGCCGAGGTGCCCGAGGCCGTCGTGCCCCAGGGCGAGCCGGGCGCCCACCGTACCGGCTACGAGACGCTGCTCGACTGGGCCGCCTTCGACGCGTGGCTGGCGAAGATTTCCGCTGCCGAACTCACCGCCTTTGACACCGAGACCACTGGTCTCGACCCCATGGTCGCCACCCTGGTCGGCATGTCCTTCGCCACCGTCGAGGGCGAGGCGGCCTACCTCCCGCTGGCCCACACTTACGCCGATGCGCCGGCCCAGCTGCCGCTGGCCGAGGTGCTGGCCAGGCTGAAGCCCTGGCTGGAGTCCGACGCCCACCGCAAGCTCGGCCAGAACCTCAAGTACGACGCCCACATCCTGGCCAATCACGGTATCGCGCTGGCGGGCATCGCGGAGGACACGCTGCTCGAGTCCTACGTGCTGGAGAGCGACAAGTCCCATGACATGGACTCCCTGGCCAGCCGCCACCTGGGCCTCAAGACGCTGACCTACGCCGAAGTGTGCGGCAAGGGCGCCAAGCAGATCGGCTTCGGCGAGGTCGAGTTGGCCCGCGCCACCGAATATGCCGCCGAGGACGCCGACATCACGCTGCGCCTGCACAGCGCGCTGGCCGCCCAGCTGGCCGTCGAGCCGGCCCTCGCGGCGCTGTACCGGGACGTGGAACTGCCCACCGCGCGGGTGCTCTTCGAGATGGAGCGCAACGGCGTGCTGATCGACGACTTCCTGCTCGCCCAGCATTCCGAGGAACTCGGCCGGCGCCTGCACGAACTGGAGCTGCAGGCCCATGAACTGGCCGGCCAGCCCTTCAACCTGGGCTCGCCCAAGCAGCTCGGCGAGATCCTGTTCACCAAGCTGGGCCTGCCGGTGGTCAAGAAGACCGCCACCGGCCAGCCGTCCACCGACGAAGACGTGCTGACCCAGCTCGCCGACGACTATCCGCTGCCCAAGCTGCTGCTGGAGCACCGCAGCCTGGCCAAGCTGAAGAACACCTATACCGACAAGCTGCCGCTGATGGTCAACCCGAAGACCGGCCGGGTGCACACCAGCTTCAGCCAGGCGGTGGCGGTCACCGGCCGCCTCGCCAGTTCCGAACCCAACCTGCAGAACATTCCGATCCGCACGCCGGAAGGGCGCCGCATCCGGGCTGCCTTCATCGCGCCGGCCGGCCACAGGATCGTCTCGGCCGACTACTCGCAGATCGAGCTGCGCATCATGGCCCACCTGTCCGGCGACAAGGGCCTGCTCGACGCCTTCGCCCACGGCGAGGACGTGCACCGCGCCACCGCCGCCGAGATCTTTGGCGTGACGCCGCTGGAGGTCACCAGCGAGCAGCGCCGCTACGCCAAGGTGATCAACTTCGGCCTGATCTACGGTATGAGCGCCCACGGCCTGGCCAAGAACCTGGGCATCGAGCGGGTCGCCGCGGCCAACTACATCGACCGCTACTTCGCGCGCTACCCCGGCGTCGCCGCCTACATGGAGCGCACCCGCCTGGAAGCCAAGACCAACGGCTACGTGGAGACGGTGTTCGGCCGCCGCCTGCACCTGCCGGACATCCGTGCCCAGCAGGTGGGCCGCCGCCAGGCCGCCGAGCGGGCGGCGATCAACGCGCCGATGCAGGGCACCGCCGCCGACCTGATCAAGAAGGCGATGATCGCCACGTCGGCCTGGCTGAAGGAGGCCGGCGTCAAATCGCGCCTGATCCTGCAGGTGCACGACGAACTGGTGCTCGAGGTGCCGGACGACGAGGTCGCGTTGATCCGCGAGCAGCTGCCAAGGCTGATGGCCGGTGTGGCGCAACTTTCGGTGCCGCTGGTGGCCGAAGTGGGCGTCGGCGCCAACTGGGACGAAGCGCATTGAAGTGCCCCGAGGCTGTCGAACGATGCAATCCAGCATGCCAGTGTCCGGGAAACCACGCGAAATGAATGCGAAGCTCCCCGTGGGGGCGAATTCATTCGCCCATTGCACACAGCTCCGTGCGCTCCGGCGCCTGTCCGCCCCCTTGCTGGCCGTCGCCCTGACGACCGTTGCACACGCCCAGGCCGCACCCGACCCGGCTGGCTTCGCCCCCTGCGTGGCCGGCCTGAAGGCCGCCGCGGTGGCCCGCGGCGTGTCGCCGGAAGGCTATGAGCGCCTCACCGCCAGCCTCGTGCCGGACATGAAGGTGCTGGATCTGCTCGACTACCAGCCGGAGTTCCGCACCCCGATCTGGGATTACCTCGCCGGCCTGGTGGACGACGAGCGCATTGCCGACGGCCAGGCCATGCTGGCCCAGTGGGGCGACACGCTGGCGGCGGTGGCAGCGCGCTTCCACGTCGATTCCGCCACTGTCGTTGCCGTGTGGGGCGTGGAGAGCAACTTCGGTCGCAACTTCGGCTCCCGGCCGCTGCTCACCTCGCTATCCACGCTGTCCTGTTACGGGCGGCGCCAAGCCTATTTTCGTGGCGAGTTCTACGATGCGCTGAAGATCGTCGATAGCGGCGACGTCAGCGTTGATCAGCTCACCGGCTCATGGGCGGGCGCCTTCGGCCACACCCAGTTCATGCCGTCCACCTTCCTGCGCCTGGCCGTCGACTTCGATGGCGACGGCCGCCGCGACCTGGTTGGCAGCATTCCCGACGCGCTGGCGTCCACCGCCAATTTCCTGCGCAAGGCGGGCTGGCGCGAGGACGAGGTGTGGGGCTACGAGGTGCGCCTGCCGGCGGGTTTCGACGCCAGCGGAGCCGGCCGGCGCAGCAAGCAGCCGCTGGCGGCGTGGAGCGCCCGTGGCCTGACGCGCATCGATGGCACGCCGCTCGACGGCACCGGCAACGCCGGCCTGCTGTTGCCGGCCGGGCCGAAGGGGCCGGCCTTCCTGGTGTTCCGCAATTTCGACGCGATCTACGGCTACAACGCCGCCGAGAGCTACGCGCTGGCCATCGCCCACCTGTCCGACCGCCTGCGCGGCGGCGGGCCCTTCATCACCCCGTGGCCGACCGACGACGCCGGCCTGTCCCGCGCCGAGCGACGCGAACTTCAGACCCTGCTGGTCGCCCGCGGCCACGCCATCGGCGCCGTGGATGGCATGCTCGGCGACGCCAGCCGGGCAGCGATCCGCGTCGAGCAGCAGCGCCTTGGCCAGCCGGTGGACGGGCGTGGCGGGCAAAAGCTGCTGTCAGCCCTTCGACGGGAAGGCGGCACGGGGCAGCCGCTGCAGCAGGACGGCCTCGACGCGCCGGCGCAGGGCAGGTAGCTGGAAGGGCTTGAGGACGTAGCCCTGGATGTCGAGGGCCAGCATCGCGCCGACCTGGTCGCGGGCCCCCTCGGCGGTGAGGACGATGATGCGGGTTTCCGGATCCTCGGCACGGATGTGCTTGATCAATTCGTCGCCGCGCATGCCCGGCATGTTCCAGTCGGTGATGACCAGGTCGGGCTGTTCCTGGCGGCAAAGCTCCAGCCCCCGCGCGCCGTTGGGGGCTTCGAGGATCGAGTAGTTCAGCGGGGCGATGGCAGCCCGCACGAAGCCGCGGATCGTCGCGACGTCATCGACGATGAGGACCTTGTAAGTCATGCTGTGATGCAGGTAGGCGGAGTTGTCACATTAACGGAGCGCCGGCGGCCGAGCTTGAAAACATTGTGTCCTGTACGCCCGGACGGCCGGCGGCGGCGCGAGCCAGTACAATGCCGGGATGTCTACGAAACACCCCGCTCATCCCGACGCGTCGCCCCTTGGCAAGCCGGTGGCCTATGCCGAGCACTACGCGCCGGAGCTGCTGTTCCCGATCGCCCGCCAGGGCAAGCGTGACGAGATCGGCCTGGCCGACGGCGCGCTGCCCTTCGTCGGCGAGGACCTGTGGAATGCCTACGAACTGTCCTGGCTCGATCCCCGTGGCAAGCCGGTGGTGGCGCTGGCGAGCTTCCGGGTGCCGGCCGATTCACCGAACATCGTCGAGTCCAAGTCCTTCAAGCTGTACCTGAACTCCTTCAACCAGACCCGCGTGGACAGCGTCGCCGACCTCGGCAAGACCCTCGCCCGCGACCTGTCGGATGCCGTCGGTGCCCAGGTGACGGTGCAGGTCGAGCCCCTCAGCTCCCGCCCGGAACGGACTATCGGCTACCCCGACGGCGTGCTGCTCGACACCCTCGACATCGACATCGACCGCTACACGCCCGATCCGTCCCTGCTGAAGGCCGACCACGGCGCACCGGAGGTCGGCGAGACCCTGTATTCCCACCTGCTCAAGTCCAACTGCCTGGTCACCGGCCAGCCCGACTGGGCGATGGTGGTGGTGCGCTACTACGGCGCGCCGATCGACCGGGAGGCGCTGCTGCGCTACATCGTGTCCTTCCGCCAGCACAACGAGTTCCACGAGCAATGCGTCGAGCGGATCTTCGTGGACATCCTGCGCGAATGCCGGCCGTCCAAGCTGTCCGTGTGGGCGCGCTACACGCGCCGCGGCGGGCTGGACATCAACCCCTACCGCCGCACGCCGGGCCTGCCGGCGCCCGCGCCCGTCGCCGAGGTCCGCCAATGAGCCACGTTGCCAACCCCGTCGACCTGCTGCGCCAGGACGTCGCCCTCGACAACCTCAACACCCTGCGCCTGCCGGCCCGCGCGGCCTGGTTCGCCGCCGTAGACCACGTGGATGCGCTGCGTGCGGTGCTCGAAGATCCGCGCATCGCCGGCCTGCCGAAGCTGGTTATCGGCGGTGGCTCCAACCTGGTGCTGACCGGTGATTTTCCCGGCCTGGTGCTGCACGTGGCTTTCCACGGACGCAGCCGCGTGCAGGAGGACGCCGAGGCCTTCTACATCCGCGCCGGTGGCGGCGAAAACTGGCACGACTTCGTGCGGTGGACGCTGGAGATGGGCTGGCCGGGCCTCGAGAACCTGTCGCTGATCCCCGGCACCGTGGGCGCCGCGCCGGTGCAGAACATCGGCGCCTATGGCCTCGAGATGGCCGAGCACTTCTACAGCCTGCGCGCCTACGACCTGGAAACCGGCAAGACGGTGGGCTTCGACAAGCGCGACTGCGCTTTCGGCTACCGGGACAGTTTCTTCAAGCAGGCCGGCAAGGGCCGCTACCTGATCGCCGCCGTCACCTTCCGCCTGCCCAAGGCCTGGAAGGCGGTCACCGGCTATGCCGACGTGGCCAAGGAACTGGACGCGCAGGGCATCGTGAAGCCGACACCGCTGCAGGTGTCGGACGCGGTCGTCGCGATCCGCCGCCGCAAGCTGCCGGACCCGGCCGAGATCGGCAACGCCGGCAGCTTCTTCAAGAACCCGGTGGTCGATGCGGAAGCCTACGCGCGTCTGGCGGAACAGCATCCCGGCCTGCCCCATTACCCGCAGGCCGACGGCCGCGTGAAACTGGCTGCCGGCTGGCTCATCGAGCAGGCCGGCTGGAAAGGGCGCCGCCTCGGCCCGGTGGGCTGCTACGACAAGCAGGCACTGGTGCTGGTGAACCACGGTGGCGCGACCGGCGCCGACGTGATCGCCGCCAGCAATGCGGTGCGTGCCGACGTGCGCGCCCGTTTCGGGGTGGAACTGGAAGCGGAACCGGTTTTTGCGGGTTTCGGGTCGTAGAATTCGGTGGGAATTCATGAGGCGACGCGTTCAATTCCCGTGGGGGCGAATTTATTCGCCCGCGGACGTTGCTCAGGCCACCGAGGGCGAATGAATTCGCCCCCCATGGGGGGCTGCCCTAAAGCTTTTCGGCGCCATGCCGAATAATCGCCATCAACCAACCGGTCTCCGGAGAATGTCATGACTGCACCAGAAGAACGCCGCGGCACCAGTGCCCATGCCCCCGACCTGGACTGGAGCCAGGTGCGAGAGACGGTGCTGCTGCTCGAACTGGCCGTCGGGCAGATCGAAGCGGCGATGAAGGAAGGCAACAGCTCGGTGGAGGTGTTGACCGACTCCTTCACGTCCATGGCCGGCTACATGCGCATGATGGGCTCCGCCCTCGAACAGCTGCCCGACACGCCGGCCACCGCCCAGTTGAAGGAGTCCCTGATCGGCCACGCTGGCGAGGTGGCCGGGCGCGTGCAGAAGTCCATCATGGCCTTCCAGTTCTACGACAAGCTCGGCCAGCGCCTGGCCCATGTGTCCCACAGCCTGGAAGCCCTGTCCGGCCTCGTCACCGACCAGCGCAAGCTCTACAACCCCTTCGAATGGGTCGCGCTGCAGGAGAAGATCCGCGCGAAGTACTCCACCCGCGAGGAGGTCGACATGTTCAACGCGGTGATGCAGGGCGTGCCGGTGAAGGAAGCCCTCAGCCAGTACAAGGCCGAGATGAAGGACAAGGGCGACGACGTCGAGCTGTTCTGAATGCTGAACATCCGGTGGGGGCGAATTCATTCGCCCTCGGACTCCTTTCAACCGGCAGCGGGCGAATGAATTCGCCCCCACGTGAGAATTCCCCTGTGCCGTCCGTGATCCATTTTGCCGACCCGGCGCCTGCCGCCGTCGAAGACCGTCCCGCCGTCGGGCGGGCGATTGGCGTGCCGCCGCGCCGCCTGACCGCCGAGCGTTATGCCGCCGAGGATGGCGCGCTGTCGATCGGCGACTGGAGCTGCGAGCCGGGCGCCTGGCGGATCGCCTTCCACCCGGGGCGCCACGAGTTCTTCCAGGTGATCAGCGGCCGCCTGCGCATCGTCGATACCAAAGGTGTGGCGCGGGAGTTCGGCCCCGGCGACGCCGGCATCATCCCGGCCGGCTTCACCGGCACCTTCGAGGTGCTGGAGCGGGTCAGCAAGCGCTACGTGATGCTCGACCGCACCTGAGGGCGGGCCGGCGCACGGTAAAATGCGCCGATGACACACGATGCTGACGATTTGCCCGAGGTGGTCAGGGAAGACCGCCTGTGGTGCGACAACGGATGGACCGCCAAGGTCATCAAGAACGAGGATGACGACGGCTGGGCCGTGGCGATGATCAAGCACGGCGAGGCCGAGCCGGCGCTGGTCGGGCCGTGGACCATGGGGCGGGACAAGAAGAATCCCAAGCCCCTCGACGCCGCCGCCTTCAACACCCTGGTCAAGACCGCCTCCGAGGTGCTGCGCCGCCACGAGCAGCACCTGCACGCGCTGCTGCACAAGCGCATGACGGTGAGCACCGACGACGGCCCGGTGGAGGTGACCCTCGACATCGTCCCCGATGACTACGAGCCCTATGCCACGCTGTCCGCCCACGACGCCTTCGGCGAAGTGATCGCCGAAGTGCGTGTCGAAGCCGGCTTCAAGCTCAACCGGGCCAGCGCCGCGGCCTGGATCGAAGGCGGTTTCCGCCGCCCGTAGCGGCGAACGTCCGAAACCGTAGGGGCGAATTCATTCGCCCACCGGCGGTTCATCAGAGTCCGCGGGCGAATGAATTCGCCCCCACAGGATTTGCCCTCGCAGAGGCTGCAGCGGCGCCAAGTAAATCGCTGTATCCCGCTCGATGTCAGCGGATTCAGGCCGGCACCAACGGAATCGTGTCCAGCCAGCCTTTGAGGGCTGCTGCGGCTTCAGGCCACTGGGGGTCGAGCATCAGCATGTGACCGGCGCCGTCGATGATCACCTGGCGGGCTTTCCACTGCAGCGCGGTGAAGAACAGCATCGATGCCGGGAACACCACATCCTCCCGTCCGCCCATCACCAGTGCCGGGATGTCCGGCCGGCGCCCGGCCGGGGTGAAGGGCAGGGCGACCATCTCGGCGATCGCCTGTTCCGATTCCGGCTGGATCATCGGCATGTACTGCAGCACGTCCTGGCGTGGCATGTCGGGTGAGAAATACACCTCGGCCATGATGCGCAGGGTGTGTTCCGTCGGCCGTCCGGCCACCACGTTCGGCAGTTCGCGGAAGAAGTCCGGCTGCAGCAGGGCCAGCCGGCCTGCCGAGCCGCCGGTGCCGGTGGGCGGGACCGGTGCCAGCAGTGCCACGCCGGCCGCCGGGCCGCGGGCCAGGTAGTGCTGCACCACCAGGGTTCCCATCGAATGGCCGATCAGCACCGGCGTGGCGGGCAGTGCGTCCACTGCCTGGGCCAGATCGTCGGCGAAGTCGGCCAGGCCGAAGTCGTCCAGCCGCTCGCGTCCCTCGCTGCCGCCGTGGCCGGAGAGGTCCAGCGCGTAGGCGTCGTAACCCCTTTGATTGAAATACGGGATGAAGTTGTGCTCCCAGCACAGGGCATTGGTGTAGCCGCCGTGCACGAACAGCAGCGGCGGGCGGGTGGTGGTTTGTGCTGCGGGATGATGGTGGATCTTCAGGCGACGTGGGGACATGGGGACGGGTCAGTCGTATGGAATGAAAAAACTGTAGCCCGGTGGGCAAAAAATCGTGTCCACCGTGGATTCCTGCATGGGGTGTGCCAGGCCCGGATCGGTATGCTGCGCGCCGTAACGAATGCCGCGTTTGCGCTGCACAAGTGCCGCTGCGGCAATCAAGTTGCAGGCGGCCTTGCCGATAGGTGCTGCACGTCCGTTCAGCGGACGCCGTGGTCCTGCGAACCCTCGAGTGAATCCCATTGTACGAATGGAGTGTGGCGAGATGACAGCGCAATGCGGCAGGGCCCGTGTGAGTGTCTGGCGTGCGTGGGTGCTGCTCGTCCTGATGGCGCTGGCCGGGCCGGTGCTGGCCGCAGAGGGGGCTCCCCTGCGTTTCGGCATCCTGCCCTTCAACAGCACCCTGGCCCTGATGAAGACCCACCAGCCCCTGCGCCAGTTCCTGCAGGCACGTCTGGGGCGGCCCGTGGAGATCTTCACCGCGCCCGACTACCAGAGCTTCCTGCGCGAGCAACTGGACGGCAACTACGACCTGATGATCACGCCGCCGCATTTCGGCCTGATGGCGATCGACAAGGGCTATGTGCCGCTCTACCACTACAAGGCCCGCATGGAGCCGATCATGGTCGTGCGCAAGGACGATTCGGCTGTCGATGCCAGGGGGCTGCGTGGCCGGCGCATTGCGATCGCCAACCGCATCGCCTTTGCCTCCATTGCCGGCCTGAAGTGGCTGGGCGAGAAGGGCATGCGCCCGGAGCGGGATTTCGTGCTGCAGGAGCGTCCGACCCACGGCGCGGCGATCGCCGCGGTGGCGGTCGGCGATGCGGACGGGGCGATCACGACGACGACGCTGCTCGGCCAGGTGCCGGAGGATGTGCGCCAGCGGCTGCGTTACTTCTCGTCGGAGATCCGCCTGCCCCACGTGCTGTTCATGGCCCACAAGCGCCAGGGGGCGGCCGAGCTGCAGCGCATCAAGGATGCCCTGCGTGCGTTCGAGGGGGCGCCTGAGGGGCAGGCCTTCTTCAAGGAAACCTCCTATCTCGGTTTCGAAGAACTGGATGCCGGCGAACTGGCGGCCTACAAGCCCTACATGGGGACCCTGCGGCAGTTGCTGGAGCAGAGCCGCCCGTAATGATCCGCGTGCCTTTCTTCCGCTCCCTGCGCAGCAAGCTGCTGCTGGCCAGCCTGCTGATCGAGGCGACCATGCTGGCGCTGCTGGTCGGCAATGGCATGCGCCTGATCGAGGCCCAGCTGGAACACCAGCTCGAGGTGCGCATCCAGGCCATCGAGCTGGCCTACAAGACGGCGGTTGCCGTGCCGCTGGCGGCGCGGGATTACGCCACTCTGCGGGACATCCTGGACGGCTGGCAGGTCTCCGCTGACGTCAGCTACCTGGCCGTCACCGACCCCCGCGGCCAGGTGCTGGCCGCGTCCGGCTGGGATGGCACCGGTGGCCTGCCGGAGGCCTCCCACGGCTTCAATGGCGCCAGCGTCTATCACGTGGTGTTCGACGTGGAATTGCAGGGACAGGTGTATGGCGCGGTCCATTACGGCCTGTCCACGTCCTACATCGAGGCGGCCAAGGCGGCGCTGTTCCGCCAGGGCAGCCTGATTGCGCTGGTCGAGTTGAGCCTGAGCCTGTTGCTGCTGCTCGCCACCGGTTACTGGCTGACGCGCCACCTGGTGACCCTGGCCGAGGCCAGCGCGCGGGTGGCCGACGGGGATTTCAGCGTCCGGCTGGATTACCGTACCCGCGATGAGGTGGGCCTGCTCGCCCACAGCTTCAATGCGATGACCGATGCGGTGCGCCAGCGCGTCGCCGAGCTGAGCGACAGCGAGCAGCGCTTCCGCGCGATTGCCGACCACACCTATGCGTGGGAGAACTGGTTCGGGCCGGACGGCGGCTTGCGCTGGGTGAACCCGGCGGTGGAGCGCCTGACCGGCTACACGCCGCGGGAATGCCTGGCCCTGGAGGATTTTCCGCTGCCGCTGGTGCTGGCGGACGACCGCGAGCTGGTGCACAACCAGCACCAGTGGGCGCTGGCTGGCCAGACCGGGCAGGACCTGGAGTTCCGCGTGCAGCGCAAGGACGGCCAGGTGATCTGGGTGGCGATGTCCTGGCAGCCGATCCACGCCGACGACGGCAGCAGCCTCGGTTACCGTTCCAGTCTGCGCGACATCACGGTGCAGCACTTCGTCACCGAGGAGCTGGCCTTCCACGCGTCCCACGATCCGCTGACCGGGCTCTACAACCGGCGCGCCTTCGAGAGCCAGCTGACCCGCTCGCTGGAGGATGCGGCGCGCAGCCGCGAGAAGGTGATTCTGGTCTACATCGACCTGGACCAGTTCAAGGCCGTCAATGACGCCTGTGGCCATTCGGCCGGGGACAGCCTGCTGCAGAACCTGGCCCAGGCGATGCAGGCCCGCTTCTCGTTCGGCTACCTGGCCCGCCTGGGGGGGGACGAGTTCGGCCTGATCATGCGCGGTGTCAGCCTCGACGAGGCAGTGCGCCGCTCCCAGCTGATCATCGACGACATCCGCGCGATGCCCTTCACCTGGGAGGGCAAGGTCTTCCGCATCGGCGCCAGCATCGGCATCGTCGAATCCTCACCCAGCCTGGCCACCATCACCGACCTGCTGATCGCCGCCGACACCGCCTGCTACGCAGCCAAGGAGCGCGGCCGCAACCGGGTGCAGGTCTTCGTGCCGACCGATGACTACTTCCGCGCCCGCCAGGCGGAGTTCATGTCCCTGCCGCAGATCTCGGCGGCGCTGGAGCAGGGGCGCTTCGCGCTGTATCACCAGCGTTACCGGTCCCTGCGGCCGGGGCAGCGGGACCATCTGGAGATCCTCGTACGCATGGTCGGCGAGGATGGCCGGATCATCGCGCCGGCCTATTTCATCCCGGCTGCCGAACGCTACAACCTGATGCCCTTCATCGACCGCTGGGTCATCGAGCACACCTGCCGGGCCATTGCCGGCTGGGTGGCGGCCGGTGCCAGCGCGCTGCCGCGGGTGGCCATCAACCTGTCCGGTGCGACGCTGGCCGACGAGGAGCTGCCGGGCTTCATCCGCGACACCTTCGCCCGTTACGCCGTCGATCCGGCCTGCATCAGCTTCGAGATCACCGAGAGCTGCGCCATCGCGCGCATCGAACGGGCTTTCGAGTTCATCGACTTCGCCCATAGCCTGGGCTGTGCGCTGGCCCTCGACGACTTCGGCAGCGGCCTGTCGTCCTTCGGCTACCTCAAGCAGTTCAAGGTCGATTACCTGAAGATCGACGGCATGTTCGTCAAGCACGCCGACAGCGACGCCGCCGACCGGGCGGTGGTCGAGTCGATGGTGCGGGTTGCCCAGGTGCATGGCCTGGCCACCATTGCCGAATTCGTCGGCAGCGAGGCGGTGCTCGACGTCGTGCAGGACTTGGGCGTGGATTATGCGCAGGGTTTTGCCGTGCATGTCCCGTCGCCGCTGCCGGAGACGGTGCCGGTCTTTGCCGAGGCCGCGCCTCAGGCGGCAGGCGTCCCGGCGTCCGCCTTGTCGGCATAGACCGTCCGCACTTGCGCCGCCGTCAGCAGATAGGCTGTTGCCGTCAGGCTGACGGCCAGCGGTGGCAGCATGCCGAGCAGGAAGTCCGGCGCCGCTGCCGCTGCCAGGGTGGCCACCCGGCCGGCGATGAACAGATACACCGCATTCACCAGCGGTCCCGATACCCACAGGGCGATCAGTGCACGCCACACGATCGAGCGCCGCCGCCCGTTCAGCACCCCGACGCCGCCGTACACGCTGAGCACCAGCGCCGCGGCGGTCAGGAAGATCGCGAAGGTGTAGTAGAGATCCCAGTAGGGATTGGCGGCGACGGCCGGATGCTGGTTCACCAGCACCTGCAGGTAGCCCAGCGCCGCCATCCGGTACAGCGGATTGACGGCCAGCAGCACCAGCGCGATCAGCGCCAGCCCGCCGCGCCGGCCGTAGGTGGTGCCGATGCGGCGATAGGCAAGGAACAGCAGCCCGGCAAGACCCAGGGCGAGGGCGATATTCAAGAGCGGATTCACGAGCGATTCCCGGGGAGCCAATCAAGGAGATGGGCAGGTATAGCGCAGAAGGCTTGCATCCAGGCCCGTCGCGCCGTCGATGTTCAGCGTCGCCCGACCACGTAGCGGACGCCGTCCGGCCCGTAGGTTTCCGCGTGAGGCTGAGCCGTCGCCAGATGGAAGATCTCCCCGACCTTGAAGCTGCGTTCCTCTTCGCCATCGCAATGCAGGCGGATCTCCCCCGCAAGAATCAGCGCCCGTGCCTCGAAGAGATGGGTATGCACGTCGAGGTGGCCGTTGGGCGGCCGCTCGACGATGACGATCTCTCCGAAACCGTCGCGGCGCAGCGCCGCTTCAAACTCGTTCTGGTCCATGGTGTCGTACCCCGCACTCGGTGAAGGACCGACGTGCCGGGCGGCACGTGGCTGGAAGGTGGAATCTTAGCGCGAGGGGGCGCCTTTCGGCCGTTGCCCCTTCCGGGCGGTGCAAGCCTCCCGCAGTCCTGCGTCGCTGCGCTAGCATCCCTGCCTGACGGGTGCATTCGCCCCGCATGCAATCGACAACACAACAGAGGAGAGTGGTAATGCTTGCAGGCAAGACGGCGTTGGTGACGGGTTCCACTTCGGGTATCGGGCTGGCAGTGGCGCGGGCCCTGGCGAAGGCCGGGGCGAAGGTGATGCTCAACGGTTCGCGGCCAGCGGGCGATGCGGAGGCGCTGCGCGCCGAACTGGCCGCCGAGGCGGGGGTCGAGGTGGGTTACACGGCGGCCAACCTGGCCGATCCGGCCTCTGCGCGGGCGCTGGTGGAGGCCACGGTCGAGGCTTTCGGCAGCGTGGACATCCTGGTCAACAACGCCGGCATCCAGCATGTGGCGGCGGTGGATGCCTTTCCGGACGAGACCTGGGACCAGCTCATGGCGATCAACGTGTCGGCGGTGTTCCACACCACCAAGGCGGCGCTGCCTTCGATGAAGGAGCGGGGCTGGGGCCGCATCGTCAATATCGCTTCCGCCCACGGCATCGTCGCGTCGCCGTTCAAGGCGCCGTATACGGCCAGCAAGCATGCGGTCGTCGGCTTCTCGAAGGCGGTGGCGCTGGAAGTCGCCGAGCAGGGCATCACCTGCAACGCGCTGTGCCCGGGCTACGTGCGCACACCGCTGATCGAGAAGCAGGTGGTGGACCAGGCGGTCGTGCACAACCTGCCGGAAGAGCGGGTGATCCGCGAGGTGATCCTGGCTGCCCAGCCGACCAAGCAGTTCGTCGAGGCAGATGAGGTGGCCGCCTTCGCGGTGTTCCTGTGCTCCGATGCAGCCCGGTCAATCACCGGCTCGGTGCAGTTGATCGACGGTGGTTGGACAGCCCGCTGAGGCCGATCCGGGCAGGCTTGTCGTTTGCAGGGGGAGTAGTGGGGAGAGTTGTGGGGGGTGAGTGAATTGTGGGGGGAGTGAATTGTGGGGGCGAATTCATTCGCCCTCCGCCGGTTGCGCAAGCTCCGCGGGCGAATGAATTCGCCCCCACAGCCCAGCCCCACAGCCCAGCCCCACAGCCCAGCCCCACAGCCCAGCCCCACAGCCCAGCCCCACAGCCCAGCCCCACAGCCCAGCCCCACAGCCCAGCCCCACAGCCCTACCCAGCTTGCTCCGTAAATTGAGCCAGGACAGGGACGCGTTACGGGGATGCCCCGTACAGTCGGGGCGGTGCCGGTCTTTCGTGATCATGCGGAGGTCGGTCGCAGTCTTGGCGGAGGGCGGACATGGAAGAGTTTGTCGGTGGCTTGTGGCACCGTTTCATCACGCGGGCGGCGACGCGCACGTATCCGCAGGCGGCGGTGCGGCTGGCGGACATCGAACGCAGCGCCGGCATCCTGTTCCGCGCGCTGGGCGGCGATCCGGGCCTGCGGGTGGCGCCGGCCGCCGAGACCGAGCATGGCGCCCGGCGCGGCTGGCTGGCGCGCATCGCCCACACCGGCGAGAAGATCGCCCATGCGGCGCGGGACGCCGAGACCCTGCGCCTGCCGGCGGAGATCGCGCTGTTCCCCGAGCGGACGCTCAACCGCGACCTCTACCTGTGGCTGATCGCCCAGGGGGCGGCGCTGGATGAGGCGGATCTGTCCGCGGACAACTGGATCGTCGCCAACCAGCAGGCCAGTGCGGCCACGCTGGCGGCCTTTCCGGGTTTCGGCTCGCGCTACCGGCGGCTGGTGGAGGCGATCACCGCGGAGCGGCCCGAGCCGCGCAAGTTGCCGGCCGACGAGGCGGCGGTGGAAACGGCGATCCGCCGTGCGCTGGCCGAACCGGGCAGCGTCGCCGCGCTGCCGTCCGCGCGCCGTCCGCCGGTGCCGGTGGCCCTGTGGCTGTACCCGGCGCCGGTGGCCATCGACCGCCGCCAGGCCGCGGCCAATCCGACACCGGCCGAACAGCGGGAAGGCGGCAAGACGGAGGACGCCACCGAGAGACGCCGGCAGGCCCAGCGGGAGGACATGCCGGATGGCCGCAACGGCCTGATCCTGCCTTTCCGCGCAGAGAGCCTGCTGTCCTTCGCCGAATACGTGAAGGTCAATCGCGGCCACGAGGAGGGCGACGGCGAGGATGCGCCGCGGGCGGCCAGCGAGATGGACAAGATCGCGGTGGCCCAGGACGGCCACGACACCGCCTCCAAAGTGCGCTTCGACCTCGATCTGCCGTCCGCGGCGGCCGACGACGTGCCGCTGGAAACCGGCATCCTGCTGCCCGAATGGGACTGGAAGAAGCAGCTGCTGAAGCGCGACATGTGCAGCGTGACGGTGCTCGACCCCCGCGACGCGATGCCCGGCCCACTGCCGGCGCACCTGGTGCGTCCGGCGCGGCGCCTGCGCCGCCAGCTGGAGGCGCTGACCCCGGCCAAGCGCTGGCTGAAGAACCAGCCCGACGGCCCCGAGCTGGACATCGACGCCTGCGTGCGGGCCTTCGCCGACCGGCGCACTGGCCATGTGGCGGCGAGCGGCGGCGGCTATCTGTCCTGCGAGCGCCGCGAGCGGGATCTGTGCTGCCTGGTGCTGGCCGACCTGTCCCTGTCCACCGATACCTGGGTCAGCGACGAGCAGCGCGTCATCGACGTGATCCGCGACAGCCTGTGGCTGTTCTCCGAGGCCCTCGGCGCCACCGGCGATCCCTTCGGCCTGTACGGTTTCTCGTCGCGGCGGCGCGACCACATCCGCTTCCACCGCATCAAGGATTTCGGCGAGAAGGTGGACGACCGCATCCGCGGCCGCATCGGCGCCCTCAAGCCGGGCTTCTACACCCGCATGGGCGCCGCCATCCGCTATGCCACGCAGATCCTCGCCAAGCGGCCGGAGGCGCTGCGCCTGCTGCTGATCCTGTCCGACGGAAAGCCCAACGACGTGGACCACTACGAGGGCCGCTACGGCATCGAGGACACCCGCATGAGCCTCAACGCCGCCCGCCAGGAGGGCGTGCGGCCGTTCTGCGTGACCATCGACAAGGAAGGCCAGGGCTATCTGCCGCACCTCTTCGGCCCGGCCGGCTACACCATCCTGCGCAATCCGGCCGAACTTCCGGCGCGTCTCCCCAAGCTGTATGCGCAGCTGACGGCCGTTTGAAGGGATTCGGTGGCGTGCCCCATAGCCAGGCTGCGGTGTCCGGGGACAGGCATCGGGGTGTTGTGGCAGGAGTCTGTGGGGGCAGAAATCAGCAGGGGGCAGCAGTCTGTGTGGGGCGCCAGAGAATCTGCTTTGGGGGTAGGGAGTCTGTGGGGGCGAATTCATTCGCCCTCCGCAGGCTGAGTGACCTCCGCGGGCGAATGAATTCGCCCCTACAGTACACCCAGCCCCAGCCCCAGCCCCAGCCCCAGCCCCAGCCCCAGCCCCAGCCCCAGCCCCAGCCCCAGCCCCAGCCCCAGCCCCAGCCCAGGTGAGCCTTGCGGCCGCTGGCTTGGCGCCTCAGTGCAGGGGCGGGAGCGGCGGCCGGGGTGTTGCCGGCAACACCCGCGCGCCACGCTGGGCATCGAGGATGCCGCTGACTCCGCGGGACAGCTGGCGGAAGGGTTCGGTGGACGGGCGGCCGAGCAGGAAGCCCTGGGCGAATTCGCAGCCCAGCGCATTGAGGGCGGCCAGCTCGCGGGCGTCCTCGACGCCTTCGGCGACCAGCTGGATCCCGAGGGCTTCGGCCCGCTCCAGGCAGGCCGCCACTTCCTGCTGGCGCGGCAGGTTGGCGTGGATCTGGCGAACCTGCGGCGGGCTCAGCTTGATGAAGTCGGGTTGCGGCGCGCTGCTGTCCGCGGCCGGCCCGAGGCGGTCGAAGGCCAGGCCGATGCCCAGCGCCGCAATGGTGTGCAGGGCGCCGGTCAGCCCGGCGCTGTCGTCATCCGGCTGCTGGCGCAGCTCGATGACCAGCCGGTCCGGTGCCAGCCCGGCGCCGGCCAGCAGTTTCGGCAGGTCGCCCGTTTCCGCATGGTCGACGACCATCGCCGCGCTCAGGTTGATGAACAGGCGGCCGGGCAGTTCCGCCTGCACGAATGCCGCCACGGCCAGACGGGTGGCCAGGCGTTCCAGCTCGAGCCCCAGTTCGGCTTCGCGGGCGACGCGCAACAGCTGTTCGGGGGTGTGCAGGGGGGAGGCCTCCGGGCCGCGCATCAGGGTTTCGTAGCCCAGCACCGTCCGCCGACGGAGGTCGAAGATCGGTTGGAAGACGAAGCCGAGGGCTTCGCTGGCGAGCAGTTCGCGGAGGTGGACGATCAG
The DNA here is from genome assembly GCA_018241665.1 of Pseudomonadota bacterium. GTDB lineage: Bacteria > Pseudomonadota > Gammaproteobacteria > Burkholderiales > Rhodocyclaceae > Zoogloea. The sequence goes on along the minus strand of JAFEDK010000005.1, from coordinate 300,908 downwards.
ACCGCTGAGGTACATGGTGGCGGGACGGCGTGGCAAAACGTAATACCGCCATTGTGGTCAGCGCTTCACGCCATTTGAATGAAGCTTTTGTGACGCTTCGTGGAGTGCATGCCGCCGCTTGATGGCAGGCCGGGGAATACGCTAGGGTCATGTCTTTGTATTCCATGGGAATGAATGACATGGCTTTGTGTGGATTTCTCCCGCCCAGGGCGGGTGTGCTGGCGGTAACGGTCCTGCTGCTGGCAGGCTGCGCGGCGGCACCGTTGCGCCCGCCCGAACTGGCGCGCAACGACGATGCGCGGGTGCAGGACTACGCGACCCGCCTCATCGAGTACGAGATGCGCAAGCAGTCCATCGTCGGCCTCAGCGTGGCCGTGGTGGACGACCAGAAGCTGCTGTGGGCGCGCGGCTTTGGCTTTGCCGACCAGGAGAAGGGCGTGCCGGCGACGCCGGATACGCTGTACCGGGTTGGCTCAATCTCCAAGCTGTTCACCGACACGGTGGCCATGCAGCTGGCCGAGCAGGGCCGCCTCGACATCGACGCGCCGCTGACTCGCGCGCTGCCTGATTTCTCGATCCGCAGCCGCTTCGCCGGTGCGCCGCCGATTACCCTGCGTGGCCTGATGACCCATCACGCCGGCCTGCCGCGGGATTACCTGAAGGACTTCTTCACCGAGACGCCGCCGCCCTTCACCAGCGTGATTCCGCTGTTGGCCGATATCGACACGCCCTACGCGCCGGGCACCGTGCTGTCCTATTCCAACCTCGGCATCACGCTGGTTGGCGCGGCGGTGGAGCGGGCGGCGGGCCGGCCTTTCGCCGACCACCTTCAGCAGTCCCTGCTGGCGCCGCTGGGCATGGCCGGGGCTTCCTTCAGCGCGGGGCCGTCGGCATCGCCGCTGATGGCCCGCGGCTATGACAAGGGCCGCCTGCGGGACGAGCCGGCCCTGCGCGACGTGCCGGCGGGTGGCCTGAACGCCAGCGCAGCGGACTTGGCGCGCTTCGCGTCGATGGTCTTTGCCGATGGTCAGGCTCGCGGCGGGCGTGTACTGAAGGCGGAAACGGTGGCCGAGATGCTGCGCCCGCAGAATGCGAACGTGCCGCTGGATCTGGACGCTCGCATCGGCATCGGCTGGTTCATCGGCCGGCCGGCGCTCCAGCACGGCGGCAAGGTCGTGCTCCATGGCGGCGCGACCCGCAACTTCCATTCGTCGCTGGTGGCCTTGCCGGAGCACAAGCTGGCGGTGGTGGTGCTCAGCAACAGCGCCGGGTCGGGGGCGGCGGTGGAACGGATCGCCAACGAGGTGCTGTCGGTGGCGCTGGAGGCCCGCAGCGGCTTGCGGCCGCCACCCGCTGCGGAACCCACCAAGGCGGCGCCCTTGGCGGAAGCCGAGGCGCTCCGCTGGGAGGGGGACTACGCCACGCTGTTCGGGCATGTGCGGGTGGAGCGCCGTGGCAACGCCTTGGCGGCCGACGTGCTGGGCACCCGCCTCGACCTGGAGCCGCGGGCCGATGGGCGCCTCGGGCTGGGCTATCGCCTGTTCGGCCTGTTCCCGATCGGCCTCGGTGAGATCGGCCAGTATGGCATCAGCCGGCGCACGGTTGCCGGGCGGGAGCTGCTGGTCGGCGAGCGACTGGGGGCCGAGGCGCTGGTCGGCGAGAAACTGCCACCACCGGCGCAGCCCGGTTGGGTCCGGCCCTACCTGGGGCGCTACGCGATCAGCAACCAGGGCAAGGATGTCCCGCTGTTCAAGGAGATCCGTGTCCGCGAAGGCAACGGCTATCCGCTGCTGGAGGTACAGGTGCTGGAGGGGCCGCCGGTGCGCCAGGTGCTGCTGCCCCAGGGGGAGGACAAAGCCCTGATCCTCGGGCAACTGGCGGACAGCGGCGAGACGGTGCAGTGCCGGAAGGCCGACGACGCGGTGGAGTGCCGTTTCGCGGGTTATGTGCTGACCCGCGTCGGCGACTGAAGCTCGCCGCGGAACAGTGCGCCGTCGCCGGCGAAACATTCGGCCAGCCAGTCGGCGACCGCCGCCACGCGGGCCTGCTGGCGGGCGTCCGGATGGACCAGCAGCCAGATCTCGCGGCTTAGTATCGGCTGCGGGCCGGACAGGCGCCGCAGTCCCGGCTCCGGATCGGCCAGGAAGCACGGCAGGATGCCGCAGCCGATGCCGCTGGCGACGGCCCGCATCAGGCCGCGCATGTTGCCCGAGCGCAGGCGGATCCGGCCGTTGCCACGCAGGCTTTCCAGGGCTTGCATCTCCGGCGTGTGGGCGAGGTCGTCCAGATAGGCGACCCAGTCGTTTGGCGTGTCCTGGCCGTCGCCGGCGGCGCCATAGATGGCAAAGCCGCTGTCGGCCAGCTTACGGATCAGGAAGTCGCCCCGCGTCGGGCGCGCCAGGCGGATCGCGATGTCGGCCTCGCGGCGGGCCACGTTGAGGTTGTCGTTGCTGGCGATCAGCTCGACGCTCAGGTCCGGGTGGCGGGCGTACAGGCCGGCCAGCCGCGGCGCCAGGTAGTCGCCGATGATGGTGCCGACCGCGGTGACGCGCACCAGGCCGCTCACCGCGCCGGCGCCGGCTTCCGCCACACGCAGCAGGGCGGTCACGTCCTCCTCGATGCGCCCGGCGCGTTGCAGCACGTCGGCGCCGATGGCGGTCGGCCGCCAGTGTCCGTCGCCGCGCTCGAAGAGGGCAGCACCCAGTTCATCCTCCAGCGTGCGCAGCCGTCGGGCGACGGTGGTCTGGTCCACCTTCAGATGGCGGGCCGCGGCGGCGAGGGTGCCGGCGCGCCCGATCTCGACGACGAAGCGCAGGTCGTCCCAGTTCATGGCGTGTTCTGCTGAATCATGATGGCCTGCATTTTTGCAGGAAAGGGCTGCAGGCGTGTCGATTTACGCAGGTATTCCATCAGCCTAAGCTGGCTCCACCTCTAATCGTCCTGGAGAAAATCCATGTCCGCTCCCTTCCTGCTCCGCCAGATCGCCGGCAAATCGATGACGCCGCCGCAACTGTCCGAAACCACGCTGATCATCATCGACGCGCAGAACACCTACCGTGGCGGCACGATGGAACTGACCGGCATCGAGCCGGCCCTCGACGCGTGCGCCAGACTGCTCGCCCGTGCCCGTCGCCTCGGCGTGCCGGTGATCCACGTGCAGCACGACGCCGGTCCCGGCAGCCTGTTCGACATCAGCGCCGAGATCGGCGCCATCGCCGACAAGGTCGCGCCGGTGGATGGCGAGCCGGTGGTCGTCAAACGCCTGCCGAACGCCTTCGTCGGTACCGAACTGGACGTGCTGCTGAAGGAAAGGGGCGCGAAGAATCTGCTGATCATCGGCTTCATGACCCACAACTGCGTCAACTCCACCGCCCGCGGCGCCTACAGCCTGGGCTACGGGGTGACGGTGCCGGCCGACTGCACGGCCACCCGCAGCCTGCCGGCTCTCGGCGGCGGCGTGGTGACTGCCGAGGCCCTGCAGGTATCGGTGCTGGCCACGCTGGCCGACATGTTCGGGGTGGTCGTGGCGACGGGGGAGGAGATTCCGGATTGAGGGCAGAATCAGATTGCCGGTGCCTGGTGCAGTGAAGGCATGAGGGCTGGGCTTGGCCTTTGTGGGGGCTGATACCTGGGGCTGATACCTGGGGCTTGATATTTGGGGCTTGATCCCTGTGGGGGCGAATTCATTCGCCCTCCGCGTGTGGCTCGACCACCGCGGGCGAATGAATTCGCCCCCACAGAGCCCAGCCCACAAGAGCCCAGCGCCCACCTGGGCCGTCAGACGCCCCAGGTGACCGGCACCTTGTCCTTCAGCGAGCGTTCCAGCAGTTCGAGCAGCGGTACTGCGCGCTGGAAGAAGCTGACCCCGCCGCCGCCGGGCTTTGCGTCCTGGTCATCCTCGTCGTCGCCTTTGTCGGTCTGGCGGGCCTTGTCGGCGGCGATGGCGGCCTTCAGGGTGTCGATGGCGGCGGGCAGTTGCTCGACGGTGAAGATGCCCTTGGCGTCGTCCTTGTCCTTGCCGAGCACTTCCAGCATCTCCTTGCCGTTCTTTCCGAACATGATCACGTCGCCGCTGGCGGGGGATTTGAAGATGATCAACATGGCGTAGCGCGTCCTTCTGACTGGAATGATGGAATGGCGCCATTGTAGGCGCGCCGCCGGGCGGCAGCGGAAAACCCCAAGGGTGCGGCGCAGCAGGCGGTGCTACCTTGCGGTCTTTTCCTGCACACGATTCTTCCCGTGGATAAAGGCAAGACCCTCGCCGGCATCGGCTTCGGCCTCGGTGCCTACGGCATCTGGGGCTTCTTTCCGCTGTTCTTCCGCCAGCTCGGCCATGTGGCACCCCTCGACCTGCTGTGCAACCGGGCGGTGTGGGGCTGCGTGTTCGTCAGCCTGGTTCTCACCGCGCGCCGCCATTGGGCCACTACGTTGGCGGCAGCCCGCCGGCCCGGCACGCTGTGGCGCCTGACGCTGGCCGCGCTGCTGGTCGGCGCCAACTGGCTGGCCTTCCTGTGGGCGGTGGACCAGCGCCAGGTGGTGGCCTCCAGCCTGGGTTACTTCCTGACACCGCTGGTCAATGTGCTGCTCGGCATGCTGGTGCTGAAGGAGCGCCTCAACGCCAAGGAGTGGGGCTCGGTGGGGCTGGCGGTGGCGGCGGTCGGCAACGAGTTCTTCACCCTCGGCAGCCTGCCGTGGATCTCCCTGTTCCTCGGCGCCAGCTTCGGCCTCTACGGGCTGGTGCGCAAGCAGGTGGCGGTGGACGCGATCTCCGGGCTGTGGCTGGAGACCCTCTCCCTGATGCCGCTGCTCGGTGCCTATACCCTTTGGCAGGCGGCCCACGGCCATGGCGTGCTGACTGGTTTCGACGGGCTCACGCAGGCGCTGCTCGCGGCGGCCGGCGCGCTGACCGCGCTGCCGCTGATGCTGTTCGCCGCAGCGACCCAGCGCCTCAACCTGGCCACCGTGGGCATGCTGATGTACATCAACCCGACGCTGCAGTTCCTCACCGCGGTGCTGATCTTCGACGAGCCGCTGCAGCCGGCCCGCCTTGGCACCTTTGGGCTGATCTGGGCCGGGCTGCTGCTGTACAGCTGGAGCGGGTGGACCAAGTATCGCCAGTCCAGGCCGGCCTGAGGGCGCGCCACGGGCTATCATTCGCCCATCGTTTGTCATCTCCCGGCGGAGCTTCCCCTTGCGCATCGGCATCGACCTCGGCGGCACCAAGATCGAAATCATCGCCCTCGACGACGCGGGCCACACGCTGGCCCGGCGCCGCGTGGCCACGCCACAGGGCGACTACGCGGCCACGCTGCAGGCGGTGGCCGGGCTGGTCGAGGCGGTCGAGAGCGAGCTCGGCCGGCGTGGCACCGTCGGTGTCGGCACGCCCGGCGCGGTGTCGAAGGCCAGCGGCCTGATGAAGAACGCCAACTCCACCTGCCTGAACGGCCAGCCGCTGCCCGACGACCTGCGCCGCCTGCTCGGCCGCGAGGTCCGCACTGCCAACGATGCCAATTGCCTGGCCCTGTCCGAGGCGGTGGACGGCGCAGCGGCGGGGGCCGAGGTGGTTTTCGCGGTGATTCTCGGCACCGGCGTCGGCGGCGGCATCGTGGTGCGCGGCCAGTTGCTGTCGGGCATCAATTCCATTGCCGGCGAGTGGGGGCACAATCCATTGCCCCTGCCGGCGGGCGCCGATCTGCCGCTGCCGGCCTGCTATTGCGGGCGGGCCGGTTGCATCGAGACCTATCTGTCAGGACCGGGGCTGTCGGCCGACCACCTGCGCTGTAGTGGCCGGGACCTGGCTCCGGAAGCCATCGTTGCCGCCGCGCTGGATGGCGACGCTGCCTGCGAGGCCAGCCTGCAGCGCTACGAGCTGCGGCTGGCGCGGGCGCTGGCCGGCGTCATCAACATCATCGATCCGGACGTGGTCGTGCTCGGCGGTGGTTTGTCGAATGTGGAGCGGCTGTACGAGCGGGTGCCGGTGGTGTGGGCGTCGCAGGTGTTTTCCGACAGCGTGGCGACCCGCCTGAAGCCGGCTCTGCACGGGGATTCGTCCGGCGTGCGTGGGGCCGCCTGGCTATGGCCGGTTGCGGGACAGGTCTGGGAGGGATAGTTTCCGTGAAAGTCGTCGTCGATTCCGTGTACATCGGCCGCCTGCGCCCCTTGCCGCCGGAGGGGCAGCAGACCGGCATCTTCAAGAGCGCCGTCGCGGGAAGCGTGGCGCTTGGCCTGGAAGGGCTGGCCGGCGATGCCCAGGGCGATCGGCGGGTCCACGGCGGGCCCGAGAAGGCCGTCCATTACTACCCCGCCGAACACTATGCCGGGCTGGCGGCGGAGGTGCCCGAGCGGGCGGCCCTTCTGCAAGCTGGCGCGCTCGGCGAAAACCTGTCGGCCCGCGGGCTGACCGAGCACAACGTATGCATCGGCGATGTCTTTACGCTGGGCGGCTGCCGTCTGCAGGTCAGCCAGCCACGCCAGCCATGCTGGAAGATCAGCCACAAGCTGGATCATCCGCCGATGTCCCGGCTGATTGCCGAGAAAGGCTGGACCGGCTGGTACTTCCGGGTGCTGCAGGGAGGGGAGATCGCCGCCGGTGATACGCTCGAACTGGTCGAGCGGCCGGCACCGGGGTGCAGCCTGGCGCGCCTGTGGACCGCCTGTCAGCTGCACCGGGCGGACCCGCGGGAGTTGCAGCTGCTCGCCGCGGCGCCCGGCCTCAACGGGGCGTGGAGCCGGCGTCTGAGCGACCGCGCTGCGTGGCTGCTCAGCCAGGACCTGCCGCCCCCTTGAGCGAGGGGCGGACTTGCATCTGCCGCATGCTCGGCTAAAACAATAGACAGGTCGGCGGCGACGCCACCCCCACAGAGAGCGATAAGAAAGCGATTACAGAATGGGATTCCTGCCACCGGCGCTGAGCTGCGCCACCCTCTGCCAGGGGGCCCTGTTGGGGCGCATCTGGCTGGCGCATGCGGATGTCGTCCAGCGCATGCATTTTCTCGGTAGCCGCCTGGCGGTGGGCACCACCGAAAACCGCCTGCGTGCCCATGCCCTCAACAGCGACGATGTGCTCGATGAGCGCGACCGTGTTGCCCACCAGGCCCGCCTCGACTTGCTGCTGGAGGCGGGGGCGGAAGGCTGGGCGACGATCTACCGCAGCTACCTGGACGAAATGACGGCCGCCTACCTGTGCTGCCTGCAGGGGCAGGTCCTGCCGAAGGGCGGATCCTGACGCGCCTCAGCGCAACGGGAAGACCAGCGGCGGTACGCTGACCACCACCGACGGTCTGCTAGGGTAGGCGTATACCGGCTGCGGCGCATAGACGATCGGGCGTTCATACACGACCGGCGGCGACGCGACATAAACCGGTTGCGGAGCGTAATACGGGCCATAGCCGCGGCCACCATGATGATGGTGGTGATGCTTGTGGCGCCATTCGCCGCGCCCACCCCAGCCGTGACCGTCGCCGCGGTCGGCGCTGGCGGTGGCGGACAGGCCCAGGCCGGCAATGCCGATCAGGGCGGCGGTGATCCATTGGCGGGTATTCAGCATGCTGTTCTCCTTGGCGCGCCGGTGGGAGCGCGATACGTCTCAAGGATAGCTGCTGACCTTGCACCGCCCTTGCATGGTTTTGTAAGAAAATTTTTGCGCTGCGCCGTGGCTTCCCATGCAGAAAGCCCGGCCTGGCGGGGTTTTTGACGCCGGCCGGCCGATGCCGGCAGGATGCCTGCTTACATTTCCTCGGGGGGATGCAGGGCCAGGCCGGCCCGGTAGGCGGCGATCAGGGTCTGCCGCCAGCGCTCGATGGCCGCGGCCAGCGCATCGCGGGCGACCGGCTTGATTACGTAGTCGTCCATGCCTGCGGCCAGCGCGTCGCGGCGCTCTTCCGGCATCGCATCGGCACTGACGCCGATGATGTAGGCCTTGTAGCTCCGCTCGCGCAGCTGGCGGGTGGCGGCCAGGCCGTCCAGGCGGGGCATGCGGGCGTCCATGAAGATCAACTCGTAGTCGGCTTCGGCGCAGCGCTTCAGGGCGTCTTCGCCGTCTTCGGCGAAGGCCACGTCGTGGGCGCCGAAGCGTTCCAGCATGCGGGTCAGCACGGTACGGTTGATCGGGTTGTCCTCCACGACCAGGATGCGCGTGTTCTGGCGCAGGATCGCACGGGGGGCGTCGGGGGTATGGCTTTCCTCGCCGACGCCGGTTTCCAGCTCGGCGGTGAACCAGAAGCGGGAGCCGACGCCTTCCTCGCTGTCCACGCCGATCTGGCCGCCCATCAGCTCGCACAGCATGCGGCAGATCGCCAGGCCGAGGCCAGTGCCACCATAACGGCGGGTGGTGGACATGTCGGCCTGCTCGAAGGGCGTGAAGATGTGCGCGCACTTGTCGGCGGCGATGCCGATGCCGGTGTCGCTGACCGTCACGCGCAGGTTGATGCGGCCGGGGCCGACCGACGTCGAGGTGACATGCACGCCGATCTGGCCGCGGGCGGTGAACTTGAAGGCGTTGCCGACCAGGTTCATCAGGATCTGGCGCAGGCGGGTCGGGTCGCCGACCACCACCCGCGGCACGCTGTCGGCGACCATCGCGGTGAACACGATGGATTTTTCCGCAGCGCGGGCGCGGAACAGCTTTTCCACGTCGGCGACCAGCGGGCGCAGGTCGAAGCCGATCTTCTCGAGGCTCAGCTTGCGGGCCTCGATCTTCGAGTAGTCGAGGATGTCGTTGATGATGCCCAGCAGCGCGTCGCCGCTGCTCTGGATGGTGGCGATGTATTCCTGCTGCTCCGGCGTGTGCGGCGACATCTCCAGCAACTGGGCCATGCCGATGATGCCGTTCATCGGCGTGCGGATCTCGTGGGACATCATCGCCAGGAAGTCGCTCTTGGCCCGGTTGGCGGCATTGGCCGCATCGCGGGCGGCGATCAGGGCCTGCTCGGCCTTGTGGCGTTCGGTGACGTCGGTGATGCAGAACACCCGGCCGATGACTTCCTCATCATGGCGGGCGGGCCGTGAGCTGGCCTCGAAGATGCGGCCGTCCCGCAGCGGCAGGGTGTCGAAGGTTTCCTTCACGTCCTGGCTGTGGCGGGTCAGCAGTGCGTGCAGGTCGGTGCCGCCATCCACCGCGTCGGCCATGTACTGCAGGATGGCGTCGTCGTCGTGGCGGGCGAGGAGATCTTCCGGAAGATTCCACAGGCGTGCCAGGCGCCGGTTCATGTTGGTGATGTGGCCGTGGCGGTCGAGCACCAGGATGCCGTCGGCGGTGGCCTCCAGGGTAGCCCGCAGACGCGAGGCCATCAGCGCCAGCTGGTCCTCGGCGCGTTTCTGCGCGCCGATGTCGGTGGCCCGTACCAGGATGCCCTCGGGGATCCGCCGTACCGTCTTGCGGGCCGACAGCAGGCTGTCGTCGATACGCCGGTAGAGCCCTTCCATGACCTGTTCCTCGGTGCCCCCGCCGGCGCGCACTTCTTCCCAGAAGAACAGGTCGGTCAGCGCGCATTCGATCTCGGTGACCGGCTGGCCGGGCAGGCTGCCGGCCGGGTAGCCGAGCAGGCGCGAGGCGGCCGGATTGGCGGCGAGAATGACCAGGGATTCGGGATCGACGAGGAGCAGGATTTCCTCGGCGGCGGCGAACAACAGGTCCTGGTAGCGGTCGCTCATTGCCGGCGCCCCTTGCGGGAGTCAGAGTCGAAATAGTAGGTCACGCGCTTGCGCGGGCTGAGGTACTCATACACCTCGGGCGGCAGCTGGATCGGGCGCAGGGCCTTGGCGATGTTGATGTCCGGTTCTTCTTCCAGGTCGAGCAGGATTGCCTCGTCCTTGGGGATGCTCGGGTCGTAGATGGTGACCCAAGGGCGCAGCGGCTTGGCCGGATTGACCGAGGACACCAGGGCCAGCGCGTCGTTGGACAGCTTGACCACGGTGCCCGGTGGATAGACACCGAGGCAGCGGATCATTACCTGCAGCACCTTGCCGTCGAACTTGGCGCGGCGCTGGGCGAACATCAGCGACAGGGTCTCGTGGGGCGTCATCGCCTTGGCCAGGTCGGGCGGATTGCACAGGTTGTCGTAGTAATTGACCAGCGACACGATGCGCGCCAGCGGATCGATCTGGTCGCCCTTGAGCTTGTTGGGGTAGCCGCTGCCGTCGGACAGTTCGTGGTGCTGGGCGATGATGCGCAGCACCGGCTCGGGCAGGCCGAGCTGCTTGCCCATGCGCAGGCCGTATTCGCAGTGCAGCTGGCGCAGGTTGCGTTCCGGCGTGGTGAGTTCCTGGCGCGGCCGCGCGACGCGGTCGGGGATGTCGCTGAGGCCGATGTCGTGGAGCAGCGCGCCGACCCCCAGCAGCTGGCAGGTGGGCCGGTTGAAGCCCAGATCCTTGGCCAGCATCATCGACAGGATGGAGGTGTTGAGGCCGTGGAAATAGGTTTCCTCGCCGCCGGCATGCTCGCCGATCACGTGCAGCGCCACGTCGGGCTGGTCGAGGAAGGCGCTGACCATCTGATTGACCAGTTCGTCCACTTCCTCCAGGCATTCCTTCGGGCGGGCGAACAGGTTCTTGTTGATGTTGCGCATCACGCCGGCGGCCTTGACCAGCGCCTTTTCCACCTCGATCACCTGGCGCTTGCGCTGGGCCAGGCGGGCAATCCGCTCGTGCTTGCTGGCCAGCGCCGCGCTGGTGGCTTCGTCTTCCGCTGCCGCCGGGATGGGCGGAACCGCCACCGGCAGTGTCGTCACCATGCCCCGCGGCAGCACGTCCGAGCGGTCCGGGTCGTAGCGGAAGTGCTTCAGGCCCAGCGTGCGCAGGATCTGCAACTGGTCGGCGCTGCGGATCTTGAAGCTGTTGAAGCTGAACGGGTGGCTGAACCAGGGCAGGTCGATATGGATGAACAGCCCTACGCAGAGCTGGTCAGGGGTGACGACGAAATCCTGGGACGGGGTGTCTGGCATCGGAGGTCTGGCAGCGGACGGTTTCTGCTATTTCGGCCGGCAAAAGCCGAAGTTTAGCCGCCCTGCGTATGACTGGTGCCAGCCTTTGGCGTTTCGGGCCGTTTTTCGAGCCAGCGCAGCAGGGTCCGGAACAGCTGGTCGGGGTCGGCGGGCTTGGGAATGAAGTCGTCCATGCCGGCGGCACGGCAGGCCAGCCGGTCCTCCTCGAAAGCGTTGGCGGTCATCGCCAGGATCGGCGTGTGCCGGTGGGCCGGCAGGGCGCGGATCGCACGGGTGGCGGAGAGCCCGTCCATCACCGGCATCTGGATATCCATCAGGATCACGTCGTAGGGCGTCTGCGCCGCCATGCGCAGTGCTTCCTCGCCGTTCTCGGCCAGGTCGGTGGGCAGGCCGAGGATTTCGCGCAGCAGCTCCAGGCTCACTTCCTGGTTCACCCAGTCGTCCTCGGCCAGCAGGATGCGCCGCTCGCGGTGACGGGTCCGCAGCTGCTGTTCGGCATCGGTACTGGCCGGCAGCGGTGCGTCGCTGGCTGCCACGGCGGCGGCGCGGCCGACCCGGCAGGTGAACCAGAAGGTGCTGCCGGCGCCGGGCTGGCTGTCCACGCCGATCCCGCCGCCCATCAGGCGTACCAGGCGCTGGCAGATCGTCAGCCCCAGGCCGGTGCCGCCGAAGCGGCGGGTGGTGGAGCTGTCGGCCTGCTCGAAGGGCTGGAAGATGCGCTGCAGCGCGTCGGCGGGAATGCCGATGCCGGTGTCGCGGACCTCGAAGCGCAACAGGATGCCGTCGGCGTCCCCGGCGCTCTGGGTGACGGCCAGCGTGATGCTGCCTTCCTCGGTGAACTTGAGCGCGTTGCCGACGATGTTGAGCAGCACCTGCTGCAGGCGCAGGGGATCGCCGAGCAGTGGCAGTTCGGCCAGTTCCGGTGCCAGTTCCAGGTGCAGTTGCAGGCCGCGGGCAGTCACGTCGGTGCCGACCAGGCTGTCCACATTGGCGACCACTGCCTTCAGCTGGAAGGGGACTTCCTCGATGGACAGCCGCTCGGCGTCGATGCGTGACAGCTCCAGCACGTCGTTGAGCAGCTGCAGCAGGTGGCCGGCGGCGCGGGAGACGCGGCCGAGGCGTTCGCGCTGGTCGGGGTCGGCGTTCTTGCGGCCGAGGATGTGGGTGAGGCCGATGATGGCATTCATCGGGGTGCGCAGCTCGTGGCTCATGTTGGCGAGGAAGCTGCTCTTCGCCCGGTTGGCGGCCTCGGCCGCTTCCTTGGCGACGGACAGGTCGGCGGTGCGGGCGGCGACCAGTTCTTCCAGGTGGTCCCGGTGGCGCGCGAGTTCCCGGTTGGCCGTTGCGATGTCGTGGGTCTGGCGCTCGACGCGGCGCTCGATGATCGCAGTACGGCCGGTCATGCCCAGCATCAGGGTCTGCAGCAGGGTCGCGAAGAGCAGGCCGACGACGCCGACGCCCCAGGCGATCCAGGGCCGGTTGAGGACCAGGTAGTTGTCGTCGGCGAACACCTGCAGGGTCCAGGTCCGGTCGCCGGCGCGGATCTTGCCGGCCCACATGGCGCGGGCGCTGCGTGCGTCTATTGGTTGCGTGGCACGATCAAGGCGCTGCGGTTCCGGGCCGGCGGCCGGATCGGTCAGCTCCAGATGCAGCCCCGGCGGCAGTCCGTCGCCGATGGCCACCGCCACCAGCTGGTCCATGTTGATGATGGCGACCGCAAAGCCCCGCAGCGGGTCGGTTCTGACAGGCCTTTCCCCGTGCCAATGCACCGGCGCCAGGGCCAGCACCGTTACCTGGCCGGCGCGTTCCTGAACCAGTCGCAGCGGCGCGCTGACCGCGATGCCCGACTCCTCCTTCTGGCCACGGTTCAGAACCTCGCGGCGCACCTTTTCGGAGGCGAGGTCGAAGCCCAGGGCGAGCCGGTTCGGGGGCATCGGGGAAATATAGGTCACCGGCACGTAGGCATCCCGCGCGGCGGCCGGAACGAATCGGCCATCCTCTCCGCGTTCCTTGATGGTGAACTGGCGCTCATCCAGGCGGCGGCCCATGTCGCGCTCGAAGGTGGCCCGCTCGGCCGCTGGCACGTAGGCGTTGAAGCTGAAGGCCGACAGGTCCGGGTTGTCCTGCAGCGTGGACAGCGTGAAGGCCTCGAACTGGGCCGGGCCGATGTCGGGGGTCACCTCGAGCAGGCGCCGCAGGGACAGCAGGGCCTCCCGATGGATCTGCAGGCGGTCCTCGATGCGTTTCTGCACCCGTTCGGCGTCCGCGTCCAGGCGGCGTTGCTGGCTGTTCTGCTCCCACCGGGCCGTGACGTAGATGGCGATGCCGACGAACAGCAGGGTCAGCAGCATCGGCGCGGTGATCTGGCGCCGGCGGGTCTGCCACAGGCGGTTGGAGCGGATCAGGAAGCACAGGCACAGGGGCGCGAAGGTCAGCACGCCGAGGGTGTCGCCGATGAACCAGTTCCACCATGCAAAAGGCAGCTGCGCGGTGGCCATGACCTGCAGCGCCGCGAGGCTGCCGACGCCGACCGAGGCCGACACCAGGCAGGCCAGCGGGCCGCCGATCAGCAGGAAATGCAGCACCGTCCGTTCGTGTTCCAGCGCATGCCAGCTGTTGCCGCCCCAGCGCCGCACCAAGGCCTGGCCGAGCCAGGCCTGGGCGGTGGCGCCGCAGGCGATCAGGCTGGCCGCGGCGGCCGTGCGTGCGTCGAGGCTGTGGCTGAGGAAGGCCAGGCCCAGGTTGAGGCTGGCCGAGCCGAGCCAGATTCCCGGCAGCGCGCTGCGGCCGAAGCACAGGGCGGCCGCCAGGGCCAGGCCGGAGGCCGGGAAGATCGGGCTGGCGTAACCCGGGGCAATCGCGAACAGCAGTCCGAGCCCGCCCAGGGCCAGGTAGCCGGCGGTAACGAGCAGGATTCTGCTGGGCGTGGCATTCAACATGGTCAGGCTGGGGCCACGACGGAGGCGGCGGATCAGATGGCCGGAACTGGAAAATGTACTACTTAAGTCATAGGTCCGGCATGGGTCGTGTTGTCCTGCAACATGGATTCACATTGCCTGCTATGCTGCGCCGCTCCTTTCCCCGAGCCCGCTTGCCCCTGTTCCGATGGAAATGAACGCCGCCGGCTGGATCGTCACCGCGATCGCCGTCCTGCTCACCGGTATCTCCAAGTCCGGCCTCGGCGGCGCCCTCGGCGGGCTGGCCGTGCCCTTCATGTCCATGTGGCTGTCGCCGCGCGACGCAGTGGCGGTGATGCTGCCGATCCTGATCTGCATGGACATGGTCGGCATCCGCGCCTGGCGTGGCAAAGCCGACTGGGCCGACCTGCGCCTGCTGATCCCGGCTGCGGTGGTCGGCATCGCCGCCGGCACGCTGGCCTTCGGGGTGATGTCGGAAACGATGGTGAAAGGCGCGCTGGGGCTGATCTCGGTGGCCTTTGCGGCGGATCGCCTGCTGCGCCGCGCGCGCCCGGCCGCCGGTGCGGACGGCCAGCCGCCACGCCGCGGCTTCGCGTGGCTGTGCGGCGCCGGGGCCGGCTTCACCAGCACCCTGGCCCACGCGGGCGGGCCGCCGGTGATGGTTTATCTGCTCAGCCGCGGCCAGCCGCGCCAGGTTTTCGTGGCCACTTCGGTGTTCTTCTTCGCCTTCATCAACGTGGCCAAGCTGCCCTTCTACGTGGGCCTCGGCCTGTTCAACCGCGACACCCTGCTGATGTCGGCGATGCTGCTGCCGCTGGTGCCGGTCGGCGTATGGACCGGCATGCGCGTGCTGGCGAAGCTGCCGGAGCGTGGCTTCTACCTGTTCGCCACGGCGGCGCTGGGCCTGTCGGGCGTGAAGCTGCTGTGGGACGCGCTGGCCGGCTGAGCGCTACTTGCCGAGGTCGAACACCTCCGCGTCCGGCCGCGCGCCCTGACGCGACGAGATGGTGCTGGTGAAGGCCTCCTGCTGCTCGCCGTCCTCGTTCTTGCGGATCGCGTAGCAGTTGAAGTCGGCGTTCACGAAGTTGCGCGGGCTCTTCTTGCCGGGCACCGGGAAGCTGGAGGCGACGATGCCCACCTTCACCTCGTACCACACCCAGCTGTTCTTCTTTTTCAGCCAGCCGAGTACCGTCGATTCGGTGGAGTAGCGATGGCGGCTGTTGGCGATGGCGGTTATCGGGAACAGATTCTTGTCGTCCCCTTCGCCGCCCAGCTTGTCGTTGAGCAGGTGGCCCTTCACGTACTTGCGCTCGGCGTTCTCGCCCGGGTCGGTGACCAGCTGGTTCATCACCGACGATAGCGCCGACGAGGCCGGCCCGCTGCCGTGGGCGCCGGCGTACTTGGCATCGAGCCAGTCGATGGTCATGTGCGTCGCGCCGAGGCTGCCGGGGGTCTGGACCAGGAAGCTGGTTTTCTTCGGCGCGCCGACTTCCTCGAAGGCCTCGAAGAGGGTCTTCATGTCGGCCACCACCGTCGGTGCCTCGGGCGTCGTGGCGAGGGTCTGGCGCACCCGCCCGATCACCGCCACGGCGTTCTTGCGGGCCTTGCTGGCGTCGGCCTCCTTGGCCATCGCGGCGTACTGGTCGAGCTTGGTGAGGATCGGCTTGGGATCCTTGCTGGCCACCATCGGCACCGGCTTCTTCTCGTCGCCGGTGAAATACACCTCGTGGGATTCGCCGCCGGCGGTGCGGAAGGGCTTCCTCTCCTTCCACCATTCGACGACCTTGCCGACGGCTGCCTTGGCCTTGCCATACAGCGCCTTGCCGATCTTGACGATCCAGCCGACCAGCCAGTCGAGGGCCTTGTCGATCGGCGCGCGGATCTTCTGGATCACCGCCATCACCTTGTCGGCCACCTTGCCGAGGCCGATGAAGCCGGCCAGGAAGCTGATCGCCAGGGACAGCAGGTTGGCCAGCGTGCTCTCCACGCGCTTGGCCGCCGCGTCGATGGCGCCGCCGGCGATCGCCACGATGGAATCCACGAAGGCCTTCACGGTCTGGGCGATCTGCGCCAGCTTGCTGACGAAGACCATCACCGTGTCGTAGATCGACAGGATCGCCGATATGAAGCCGGCGCCCGGGATGAACATCGCCACCAGCTTGGGCACCGCCTTCTTCACCACCATGTCGATGACGAAGTCGCTGATGCCGCCGATCACCATGTCCTTCAGGTTGCCGAGCATCTCCTTGATCTTGTCCCAGGCCGCCGCCGGCCCGCCGGTGACCAGCGCGACGACCACGTCGAAGCCGGTTTCCATGGCCTTCACCACCGGCTCGCCGACCGCCGTGACGAGCTTCTGGCGGATGTTCTGCCAGGTCAGGCCGAGCACCGACAGCACGAACTTGAGGACTTCCTGCAGCTCCAGCTTCTGCGGGATGTAGACGCCGGGCAGCGCGCCGGTGAGCCATTCGATGAGGCCGGTCTTGAGGTGGGTGCCGATGCGGTCCACGAAGCCCTCGAAGCCCGCTTTGGCGGCGCGCACCAGGTTGCGCACGAAGCCGATCGGGTTGCGGAAGATGCTCTGCAGCGCGCCGGCGGTGCGGCGCAGGTAGGGCATCACGCTGGGGGCGACCACCTCGAAGATGATCTCCAGCAGGCTGATCACCTGCTGGCCGGCCCAGCTGAAGAAGCGTCCGGCGAAGTCGCCGAAGACCCGCGCGATGCGCACGAAGGTCTGCGGCAGCGTCAGCAGGTCGGATACGCCGAGGCTGCGCAGGGTGTCCATGAACATCCCCGGCAGTGCCGTCACGAAGCCCATCAGCCCGGCCAGCGCGCCCTGGAACCAGGCCCAGGCGCGGGGGATGGCGTTGCCCTTCTGGATGTTCTCCCACACTTCGTCCTGGCCGATCAGCTTCATGAAGCCGCCGATCAGGTTTTCGGCGCTGCGCGGCACCGGGTCGCCAGTGATCGGGTTGCGGCCGAGCACCGCGCACAGCAGATCCCAGCCGCGGGTGCCGGCGGCCAGCCCGGCCAGCGGGCGCAGGATCGCGTCGCGGATGAACTGCAGTACGCCGGACACCAGGTTGCCGACGAAGCTGGTGATGCGCGAGATGGGATCGGTGACGATGCGCTTGGCCCGTTCCCACACTCCGCCCAGGTCGAAGATGTCGCGCCAGCCCAGGCTGTCGAGGAAGCGGTCCACCGCCTGGCGGATGCTGCTGCCGATCAGCCCGAGGGTGGCGATCTGCTGCTGTACCCACACGGCCACCCTGTCGATGATGCCGTGGTTGTCGAGGGCCTGGGTGATCAGCGCGCCGCCCGGCATCAGCTCCACCACCGCCCGCAGCAGGTTGGCCGGGGTGCGCTCGACGGCCCGCATGTTGATCGGGTTCACCCCCAGCACCAGTGTGAACATGCGGAAGCCGGGCAGGTTGTTGGCGTGGTCGGCGAAGTAGTCCAGCGCGTCGCTGATGCCGAGGCGCTGCACCGCCGGTGGGCTGTGCTCGACGACGCCGGGCAGCAGGCTGCGCCGGACCTGGGCGGGCGCCTGCGCGGCGGCGCCCTGCTGGATGGTGTGGGTCAGCTCGTGGGCGATCAGTTCGCGGCCGGCGCTGCTGTCGGGCTGGTAGGCGTCACGGCCGAAGAAGATCTCGCGGCCGACCGTGAAGGCGGCGGCGTTGAGGCGGCGGCTGGCCTGGGCCGCCTGCGGCCCGGTGTGGATGCGCACCGCCGAGAAGTTGGCACCGAAGCGCGGCTCCATGAAGTCCCGCAGGCTGCGTGGCAGCGGCTGGCCGCCGGTGGGCAGCGCGGCCGCGGCGGCGGCGGGGGCCGGCCGTGGCGCAGCGGCCGCCGCCGTCGCCGGTGCGCGCTGGGCCGCTGCCGGCACGAGGCCGGTGAAACGGGTGGCGCTGGCCGATACCGGCGCCGCCGGCAGGCTGACGACCCGGCGGGCGACCTGCACCGCCTCCCGCTCGGCTGCGTCGTGGGGGCTGGACACCGCCAGCCCGCCGGCCGTTGCGCGCTGCGGCGAGACCGGCGCCGGCGTCCTGACTGGCGCCGCCACGGCCCGGTGCTCGGGCGTGCGCAGGATGTGGCGGGACAGCGGCGCGTTCATGGCGGCGTTCCGCCGGAAGCAGTGGGGGCGAATTCATTCGCCCGCGGAGATGGGGGTGCCGACCGCGGGCGAATGAATTCGCCCCCACGGGAACGGCACCCGGTGGGCATCCGCGCCGGTGTTCCAGATCGCCTGGATGAAGTGATTCGCCCACGGACGGCGGCGTTCCCGAGGGGGCGTGCAAGCTTCGGTAGCCAATCCTGTGGGGGCGAATTCATTCGCCCGCGGGGGTCGATCAACCTACGGCGGGCGAATGAATTCGCTCCCACAAGGGAGGAGGCCAGGGCTGGGGCGGCGGCTCGGCTGGGCATCGGGCTGCCGGCCTAGCTGGCCCGGCCCTCCTTCAGCAGTTCGCGGCGCAGGCCTTCGTCCACCGCTGCCGCGCTCACCGAGCCGTCGCCGCGGCCGAGGGCCTGCAGGCAGGCGTAGCGCACCACGTTCATGATGGTGCCGCCGGAGATCTCGTGCTGGCGGGCCAGTTGCGCCAGGTCAAGGGCCGGGTCGAGGCGTACCGGGGCCGGGAAGGCCTCGTGCCACAGGCGCAGGCGCTCGGCCGGGCGCGGCAGCGGAAAGGCCACCACCGACTGGAAGCGGCGCAGGAAGGCGTCGTCGATGTTGTGGCGCAGGTTGGAGGCGAGGATCACCACGCCGGTGAAGGCCTCGATGCGCTGAAGCAGGTAGCTCACCTCCTGGTTGGCGTAGCGGTCGTGGGCGTCGGAGACGCTGCTGCGCTTGCCGAACAGCGCATCGGCCTCGTCGAAGAAGAGAATCCAGCCGGCCTGCTCGGCGGCCTCGAAGAGGCGGGCGAGGTTCTTCTCGGTCTCGCCGATGTACTTGGAGCTGACCTGGGACAGATCCACGCGATACACCTCGCGCCCGCAGCGCTGGCCGAGCAGGCAGGCGGACAGGGTCTTGCCGGTGCCGGACGGGCCGTGGAAGAGGCTCACGTAGCCCGGCGCGATGCGCCGCCCGAGGCCCCAGTCGTCCATCAGCGTGCGGCCGTGGATGAGCCACAGGCCGATGTCTTCCAACTGGGCAAGGGTCTGGGCGGGCAGCACCAGGTCGCTCCAGTCGAGCCCGGTGAACACCCGCCGCGCCGGGATGCCGGCGTCGCCGCCGGTGGGCAGCGGCAGGCCGGGCAGGGCTTCGGCGAGGAAGCGCGGCGACAGCTGCAGCGGGCCGCCGAGGGGGCTGGCCGGCCCGTCGCCGGGCGTAGCCGGGCCCAGGCGCAGTACGTCCTCCCGCGCCAGCCGGCCTTCCGGGGCGAGGCGGCGGATGGCGGCCAGGCGCAGGTCGAGGGCGTCGCCGGCCAGCAGGAAGCAGGCCGTCTCGCCGCTGGGCTGGAAGCTGGCGCCGTCGCTGCGGCCGCCGAACTCGGTGAACGGGCGCTGGGTGGTGTCGTTGCGTGACCACAGCACATCGAGCAGTTGCGGGCGCAGCAGCGGCGCCAGCGCCAGCGCGACGAGCAGCCGGTCGGCCGGGTCGAGGCTGCGGCGATGCACGGCGGCGGCGTAGGGGCAGTCCATCCGATCAAGGGGCGGGGCATCGGCGGGCAGCGGTGGCGAGCTTGGCGGCTGGCCGAAGTAGCTCTGCAGGCGGACGCGCAGGCAGTCGGCGAGCCATTCCAGCTCGGCCTCCAGCGTGGCGGCGGCGGCCTGCAGCAGGCTGTCCGCCGGCTCTCCGCCATCGGCGGGGCGCCAGGGCAGGTCGTGGCTGTTCATGGCCCGGCCCTCATGGCGTGCCCCATTCGGTCAGCAGCGGCCACGGCATCCACGGCAGGCGGACCAGGCCGATGCTCCACGGTAGCAGGCCCAGCAGCAGGTCGAAGGATTCGGGCTCGACGCGCAGCTGCCAGGCTTCGTCCTCGCGGCGCAGGTGGCCGCGGCGGCGCAGGAAGGCGGTGCGCAGGCCGTCCGTGGTGGTGCCGCGCAGGGCCTGCCAGTGGGCCAGCACGGCGGCCAGCAGGGCTTCTGCCTCGGCGTGCTCCGCCTCCGTCAGGCCGGGCAGCGCATGGGTGAGGGGCGTGTCAGGCTTGAGGCCGAGCAGCAGCTTGACGAAGGGCAGCTCGAATTCGAGGGCCGTTGCGCCAGTGGCCAGCCAGTGCAGCAGCGCCGCGGCGTGCGGCACGGCTGCCTCGGGCAGTGGCCCCCGGTGGCCGGCGGCCACCAGCCCGGCGGCTTCGAACAGGCGCGGCAGGTAGGGGTGCAGCAACACCAACCCGGCCTCGGGCACCAGCAGGCCGGCGGCGGCGCGCGCGGCCGGGCGCTGGTCGAAATTGAGGGGCGCGTCGGTCGGTGCTGTCGAAGCGGGAGGCGCGAATGCCTCGGGTGATGCGGCCGGCTCTTGCAAGGTGGAGCCTGGTGATCCGCCGCCGGACTGCGCCGGCTGCGCTGCCGCTGCGATCGGCGGGGGCGTGTCGGCCAGCAGGTCGAGCACGGCCTGCCAGTGGGGTTCGGGCGTGCGCGTGGCGAACAGGGCGGCGAGCCAGGCGCGGGCGACGGCTTGCCAGGGGTGGCGGCCATTGGCGGCAGGGCTGTCGCCTTCCAGCGTCCATGCCAGCCACAGGGCCTGGGCATGCAGGCTGTCGCCGTCGTCCAGGTGGGTGGTGGCGGCGAGCAGGGCCAGCAGCGCCCGGCTCAGGGGATGTTCCGGCGCTGCTGGTGCGTGGATGCCCACCACGTGCCGGCGCCACGCCGCCGGTAGCAGGGCCAGCCAGCGGCTCAGGCCGCCGAGCCGTGCGGCGCGGGGTTGGGCATGGATGTCCGGCGGCACGCAGCCGAGGCTGGCCCAGGCCAGTGCCGCCTCGGCCAGCAATGCGCGCAGGTTGTCATCCGCCAGCCCGGCGAGGGGCCAGTCGGCGCTGCCGTCGCGCAGGTAGGCGGCCAGGCCGGCCTGGGCCTGGATCGCCACGGTGCCCGGCTGGGCTGGCGGTGGGATCGGCGTGCCGGTAGCCGGGAAGGACGGGGGACTGCCGGTGGTGGCGGTGTCGAGACGCCGGGCCAGTTCGCGCAGGGTCGGGATCGGCAGGGGCAGGGGTTCGCCGCCGAGGTTCAGGGTCGTGCCGGGCAAGGGCTGGCCGTGACGGCGGGCCTCGTCGGCTCCTTCCAGGGCGCTGCGGACGGCGTCGTGCAGGTCGGCCGGCGCGTTGTGCAGCCAGGTCAGCAGCAGTGGCGCGGTGTCGGCGGGGCAGGATTCGGCGCCGCCGGGCCCACCGGCGGCCCGGGGCGCGCTGGCCAGGCTGTTCGCTGCGGGCGCGGGCGTCCGTTCGGGCTGGATGGTGGCCTGGAGCACCGTCAGTCCGGCCAGTGCTTCGTCGGCGGCGGCGGCGATCTGGGCTGGCAGTTCGTCGGCACACAGCGCCGGGCTCAGCCGCAAGCACAGTTCCAGGCGCGGCAGATGCACCACCCGGTCGTCGGGGGCATGGGCCGACAGGCTCTTGGCCAGGGCTGCCAGCACGGGGTCGGCGGCATCCCGCAGCACGCCGCGCAGCGCGAAGGCCGCCGCCGGCGTGGGGGCCCGCGCCTGCCACAGCAGGCGGCGGATGCGGTGCGGAAAGGGCGTGTTCATGATGCGGGCTTCAGCGCTTCAGGCGGTTGAGGTTCTGCAGGTTGCTGATCAGCACCGCCTGGGCCGGCACCGCGGCGCTGCCCTTGAGGGCCTCCAGCTTGTTGCCCAGATTGGCGGCGACGGCCGCGTCGGTGACATACACCGTGCTGTTGGCCAGCACCGAGGCCACGCCGGCGGCGGCCCCGCTGGAGGTGTCCACCTTCTGCGTGACGACCCGGGTGGTGGTGTCGGCGACCGCCTCGCCCAGTTCGGTCTGGGCTTTGGTGAGCATGGCCTGGGCCTGGGCGCGGCTGTCCTCCGGCAGGTTGCCCTGGCTGACCAGGTCCACCAGGCTCTGCACCTGCTGGCGCTTGTACTCCACGTCCTTGACCATCTGGTCGAGCACCACGTCGCCGGTGGCCACGCCCTTCAGGCCGATGGTGCCGGCGGCGGTGGCGTCCTTGGTGCTGAAGGCGCCCTTGACGAGGCCTTCCACGTTGGCGGTCTGGGTTTCGAGCTTGGTCCGGATGTCGGTCTGCACGGCCTTCAGGTCGGCGGCGAGGGCTTCCCGTGCGGCGTCGAACTTGCTGCCGACGACGCTGCCGACCAAGGTGCTGACGACCAGATCCACCGGCCGGACGACCTTGATCGGGATGACGTCGATGGGCGGCCGGCGCAGCGGCGGGCGCGGCAGCGGCGGCTCGACGGGCTCGGCTTCGTCGGCCTCGGCGCAGGGATAGGCCAGGGTGAAGTCGGCGACGACCCGGCCGCTGTCGTCGTAGGCCAGCACGAAGCAGCCGCCGCGCCACACGCCGCCCAGGTGGTCGAGGCCCGGGTTGTCGGTGGCGAAGCGGGCCAGCAGCAGCTTGTCGTCGGCCTTGTCGTCCTTGGCCTTGATGAGGTTGTCGAGCCAGTCCAGCCAGATCGGGTGGGTGGTCTGGATCAGGGAGTCCACCGGCGATACGAAGTCGCTGCGCGACAGCTTGCCCAGGTTGACCCGCGCGGTGCCGACGGTGCGCAGGGTCTCGGCGATGCCGTTGTTCCAGCGGGTGGCGTCGGTGCTGGCCCGGTAGGCGCTGTAGGTGGGCTGGTCGAGGGCCGGCTTGGCGGTGCCGGCAAGGCTGCTGACGGCGCTACGGGCCTGGGTGGCGGCGGCGAGGACCGACACGCCCTCGTCGGTCTGGTCCGGGATGTCCTTGCTGTCGACGGCGGTCTTCAGCTTGTCCAGGTACTGGCCGGAGAAGGTGTCGCTCTCGTCGAGGCGCAGGGATACGTCCTGGCGCAGCAGGTAGTGGAAGCGGTGCAGGTCGGTGTAGCGGATGCCGGGGCGGATCTTGATCAGCTCCTTGCGGTTATGGACCAGCACCGCATGGACCTCGAAGGGCAGGTTGCGGTCGGCGATGAACTTCTTCAGCTCGGTGCGCACGTCGTCCACCGGCCGGCCAAGGTGGCCTTCGATGCGGAAGAAGTCGTGGGCGGCGATGCTGCCGGCCAGCGGGTCGAGGGCGCGGGGGCTGCCCTGGTATTCGGCGGCCCGGTAGCCCAGGTTGTGATTGCCGAGGCGGCGGGCGGCGAGGCGCGGGTTCCATGCAGCGTTCATCGCGGCGCGGTAGTGCCAGGGGATCGCCCGTTCGCCGAGGGGGCGGTCCTCGCCGTGGCTGGGGGTCACGCGCAGCACGGTGTCGGCGGGGGGCGCGTAGTTGGCGATCAGCTGGTCGAAGCGGGTCAGCAACAGGCCGAGTTCGGAGGCGGTGGTGCGGCTGCAGCAATCGGCGGCGGCCGGGTAGAAGGCGGTGCGGGCGTCGTCGGGTGCATCCAGCGCGCCGGCCGCCAGGTGCTTGGGAAAGGCCAGCGGGAGCGGGCCGGCGGGCAGCGCGTCGGCGTCCAGCAGCGCGTCGCGGATGGCGTTCCAGGCTTCGCAGAGATCTTTCAGGAAATCGTGGAAGGGCAGCACCGCGCCGGCCGGGGTGTCCTGCTGGCGCTGCAGGGTGGCGATCCAGTCGGCGACGGGATTGCGCCGGAACACCGCGGCGAGCACACCGGGGAAGCCTTCGGCGAAGTTCTTCAGGGCGTCCACCAGGCCGGCCAGGGTCTTGCCGGCGGCGTCCCGGTAGCAGGCGATCAGCACTTCGGCGGTGGTGAGGTCGCTGCCCAGTTGCGGCCGCCAGGCGATCAGCTCGGGCAGCTCGCGGGCCTGCTCGGCCAGCGTCAGCGGGCCGGCGGCCAGGTTGGCGGCGGTGCTGCGGCTGGCCAGCAGCACGCGCAGGCGCTGCTGGCGCTCGCGGCCGAGGTTGTCGCAGTCGGCGCCGGTGCACAGGTCGGGATCGCTGACGGTGGTCTCCGCCAGCAGGATCACCGCCTGGCCTGCCAGCGCGCCGGCCGTGAGCGGCACGCCGAGCGGGTCGTCGCCGGAGGTCAGTTCGCCGCTGATCAGCAGCACGCCGCTGGCCGTATCGAAGAAGGGCTCGTAGCGCGGTGCGGTGGCGTCGTAAGGGCGCAGGCGCGGATAGGTGGTGGCGGCGTCGATGCGCACCAGGTCGCCGTCGCAGGTGAGGCCGAGGCCGGCACCGACGGTCACGCTGGCGCCGTCGCTGCCCACCGCGAAGCCGGCGACGATGCCGGCGCCGACCAGCGTGACGCGGGACAGGCGGTCCTGCTGGTCGAGCCAGCTGGTGACTTCGTTGAGCTGGGTGTGGGTGAGGACCTGGTCGCGCTCGAAGACCGCGTACTGGCTGGCGAGGGGCGCGGCGAGACTTTGCAGGACCTTGATCGGATCAGCCATGGTCCGTCTCCTGGTTGATGACGTGGTCGGGGGCGCTGCCGAGGGCGGTGCTGCCGAGGACGAAGGGCGGCTTGGGCGATTCGGCGAAGCAGTCGAACAGGGTGCGCTGCGGGTAGATGTTCTTCATTGTCGTGAGGGCGTCGATCAGCGCCTGCAACTTGGCTTGCCGGTCGGCGCTGGTGACGCCGGCGTGCAGGGACAGCCAGTCCCGGTAAGCGAGCTCGAAGCGGGCCATGTCGTCGGCGTTCACCCAGCAGATCTTGGGCAGCAGGTGGGCCGGCACTTCGCTGCGGATCACGTGCTCGGCGAAGTTGCGGAAATCCATCTGCTGGAAACGCCCGGCGTAGGCCGGCAGCACGATCTGCAGGCGCCAGGAATAAGGGTCGGCATCGGCGCAGTCGCTGCAGTCGCCGTCCACGCAGATCGGCAGCAGCGGGTCGTCGTCCTGGCCGGGGCGCAGCAGCAGGTTCTCGATGAGGTACAGGCCCTCGCCGCTGTAGTGGTCGCGCAGGTAGTCGGCCAGGTCGGCGATCACGTTGCGCGCCGCCGCCTCGCTGGGGAAGCCCTCGACGCGGCGCGCCAGCAGGTGGCCGTCGACATCGACGACGCTGAAGTAGAAGCGCTGGTCGCTGCCCTGGATGATGCGGTAGTGCTGGTCGTCGGCCTGCTGGCCGCGGGTGATCGCGGCGATCATGCGGGCGCGGGCATCCTCGCGGGTGGCGAAGTTGGCGGTGGACGACAGCAGGATCTTGTTGTCGCTGGCGCGGAAGATGCGGAAGCGGAATTCGTCGCCGGGGGTGGTGTCGATCTCGGCGTAGGTCTCGTAGGACACCGCGCCGAGGTTGCGGCGGCTGAAGTCGGCGATGCCCAGCAGGCGCGCCAGGCGTTTTTCGAGGCCGCTGACGTTGAAGCTGTTCCACAGGTCGGCGGGGCCGTCGAGGCTCTGGTCGTAGGCGCCGGCGCGGTTGGCGGACAGTTCGGCGGCGTCGGCCAGGAAGGCGCACTTGTCGGCGATCACCTCGTCGTCGGTGTGGGCGAAGGCGGAGGCCATCGCCGCGGCGTACTCGGAGAAGTCCTCGCCGAGGCGGGCCAGCAGGTGGTCGAGCAGGCGGTGCTGGCGGGTCGCCGCCTCGGCCGGCGTCTCCTGCAGGTTGGCGAGCAGCGTCGGGGTGACGTCGGCGGCATACACCCGGTCGTGGCCGACGATGCTGTCCACGGTCTGTGCGGCCAGCACGTGGGCGTCGTCGGGCAGGCCGTCGAAGCGGTCGGCGGCGGCGGTGAGCTCGGCCGGCGCCACCGACAGCAGGCGGGCGGCCTGGGCGAGCTGGGCCAGGTCGTTGGCGATCTGCTGGTCGAAGAAGGTGAGGTAGGCCTTCAGCTGCAGCACCTGGGCCTGGCGCTGGGCGTCCGGGTTGCCGGCCAGGCCGGCCACGCCGAGGCCGTAGAGGGGCGGGAAGTCGAGCTGCACCGAGCGGTAGGCGGCGAGGTCGCGCCAGCGCCCGTCGGGCACCGGCAGGTCTTCGGCGCGGGGCGTCTCGACGGCCTGGCGGGCGGCCTCCAGCAGCGCGTCGAGGCGGTCGCGCACGGCGGTGGGCATCTGTGCGACGTTCCAGCCGGCCACCGGCAGGCCGCGCTTGCGGAACACCAGCCGGCCGGCCGGCGTTTCGCCGTCGGTATCGATGGCCAGGCGCGGCAGGTGGCCGGCCGTGACCGGCACGCGCCAGCGGTTGGGCACCGGCTGCGGGTTGCCGCTACTGTCGAGGGGGTTGAGGACGATGTCGCTGATCGCACGCACGCCGGGCACGTCCATCAGCACGCCGATCAGGTCGGACAGGCGCAGCTCGGCGGGCAGCTCGGAGGCCGCCAGATCGGCTTCGTCGATGAAGCCGTCCTGCAGCGCTGGGCCGTCGAAGATGTCGTCCACGCCGCGCCGGCGGCCGTCGGCCAGCGGGCGCGCGCGCATTTGCGCCAGGCTGTAGCTGGGCACCGGCGGGGCGATGGCCTGGGCGGCGGCGAACAGCAGGCGGGCGGCGACCTCGGTGACGTCGGCGGTGGCCTCCAGATCCAGTTCGGCGCACAGGGCGAATCTCTCCGTCGGCACCGGCTCGATGGCGACGAAGTCCTCGCACAGGTTGCGCTGGGCCTCCAGCGTGGCGCGCACCGCACGCAGCACCGGCTCGCGCTCGGCCTGGGTGTTCACCGCGTCCATGAAGTCGATGGCGACCCGGTACAGGCCGCGGATGCGCACTTCCCGGTAGTGGCTGTGGGCTGGTGGGGTGCGGGCGAGCTGGCGCTGCAGCAGGTCGGCGTACAGGGGCGGCGCGTCGGCGGGCATGATCCAGGCGTTCTTCACGCCGGGCAGGTCGATCAGCTGCTTGCGCCAGTCGAGGGCGGTCAGCGGGCGCGTCGGCAACACCCGCCGGGCCCGGTGGAAGCGGTCGGCGAGGGCCAGGGACGCGCCGGGCGGCGGGGTCAGCAGGTCTTCCAGCGGCAGCTCGGCCCGGTAGCCCAGCTCGGACTGGGCCCAGGTGACCAGTTCGAGGATCGTGATGCCCGGGTCGTGCAGGTTGTGGTCGGTCCAGGTGGCGCCGGCGAGGCGGCGCAGCAGGGCCAGCCCCTCGTCGTAGAGGGCCTGGGCGTTGCGGCCGGCGGGCTCGGGGGCGCGCGGCAGCGTCGGCGGTATGGACAGAGGGGTGGCCATCAGCTCACCTCGGCGATCAGGTGTTCGGGCGCGGAGACGAGGATCACGTCCGGCGCGTCGGGGGCCAGCTCGGGCCGGTCTTCGGCCGGGCGGTCGGCGAAGCACAGGCGGAAGTCGGTGACGTAGTCCACCCAAGGCAGGCCTTCGACGAAATCCACCAGCGCCGAACGCAGCACGCGGCCGCCGAATTCGAGGGCGCCGCCGGCGTCGAAGGCCCATGGCGACAGGGCGCGCAGCAGGGCCTGGTTGATCTGTGCGCGGTAGTAGCTGAAGGCGTAGCCGGGCCGCATGGCGACCTTGAAATCCACCTGCACGGCCCGGTAGGCCGGGTTGCGCACGGCCAGCGTGGCGGCGTCCAGCCCCATCGGTGCGCGGGCCAGCAGGAAGGCCTTGATCCGTTCCAGGGTGTCCAGGTCCACCCGCGGCTGCAGCGGGTCCACCGCGTTGCGGTTGCGCAGGTCCGGCACCACCACCACGCGCACGTGGCCGGGGGCCAGCCACGACGTGTCGCTGGCGTGAGGGATGCACTTGATGCGGTCCACCGCTGGGAAGGCCTGCAGCACCAGGCGCTCGTAGTCCCAGCGGGCGATGGCCCGGTTGCGGTGGCGCAGGCGTTCGGCGGCGCGGCGGGCCAGCCCGGCGGCGTCTTCCTGCAGCGCACCGCCGAAGGACGCGTAAGGCTGGCTGACCGTCTTCAAGGTCGGCGCCGGCACCAGGAAGCGTGCGATGCTGCCAGTCGGCAGTGCGCTGGCCAGGTGACTGGCAGCGTTGGTGTGGTCCTCGAAGACCGCTTCGAAGGCGTTGGCATGTACGCCGACCAGGCGGCAGGTGGCTTCCGGCTGTGTCGCGATGGCGGCCCGCAGCCAGATCAGGCCGGCCGGCAGGCGGGTGTTGTCGGTGGTGGCGTCGGTGGGCAGCACCACGCTGACGAGGCCGCTGGCGCGCAGCTCGCGGCTGGTGTCGAGGGTCAGCTCGGCGCCGCTGGCGAGGGGCCGCCAGGCGTTGTCGGCGAGCACCGCCCAGCTCAGGCGCTGGGCATTGGCGAGGGGATCGGCACTGCCCTCGGCGATCTGGAACAGCAGGCTCAGCGGGTCGCCCGGGCCCACGCCGGACAGGCCGATGAGCAACTCGCCGGCGTCCCGGTGCGGCGGCAGCAGCGGGATGAGACCGGCCGTCAGCCACGGGTGGCGGCCGCTGAGCCAGGCGTGCTCCCGCGACACGCCGAAGGCGTCCACGTGGAAGAACTCCACTTCGGCGTTGGCGAAGCTGGCGTCGCTGTCGTCGTCCACCCGACTCGGCCCGGCGTCGGCCTGGTAGGACAGGCTGATCTCCTGGGCCTTGGGCGTCCACGGTTCGCCGAGGATCAGCTTCGGCGTGGCGAGCAGGCCGGCGACGGCCTCGCTGCGCCAGGCGGCGTGGAGCAGATCGGTGTTCAGCGCCAGGGTGATGAAGCCGGCCCGCGGGGTGCTGGCGATCGGTGTGTCGGAGGCTACGCCGCGGCGCAGGCGCAGGAAGCCGGCCTCCCGGCGGGCATAGGCGCTGCCGGCGCGGGCGAAGGCTTCGTAGACCGTAGTCCAGCGGTAGGGGCGACGTTGGCCGGCGCGGCTGGCGGCGCTCAGGTCGAGAAGGCTGCGGCCGCCGGCGGCCGGCGCCAGGCAGACCGGACCGGCCGGATGGGCGCCGCCGGCATCGGCCCATTCTGCCTGGGCCCACACGCCGCTGGAGAGGCTGCCCTGGCCGGAGTAGTTGGTGTACAGCGCGTTCAGGGCAGTCTGGGTGGTCGGCGCGCCCTGCCAGCCGATCTGCAGGCTGAGGGCCGACAGGCGCTTGCCGAGGGCTTCCGCGCAGCCCACGTAGAAGCGCGTGCCGATACCGGGCTGCGGGCCGAAGGGCAGGAAGGCCTTCTTCGGATCGAGCTGGCCGAAATCGCTTTCGAGGGC
The DNA here is from genome assembly GCA_018241665.1 of Pseudomonadota bacterium. Classification (GTDB taxonomy): domain Bacteria; phylum Pseudomonadota; class Gammaproteobacteria; order Burkholderiales; family Rhodocyclaceae; genus Zoogloea. The sequence continues at coordinate 271,967 of JAFEDK010000005.1, read as the reverse complement.
CAGCGTGCGCAGGCCGTCCGCCTTCACGCCGATGCGCGCCTGGCGCAGGCCCAGGCCGGCGAGGCGGCCGAAGGCGGCGGAGCCTTCCTTGAGCAGCAGTTGCAGCACCGGCAGCCCGGCCGGAAAGGCCTGCTGATGGAGCGCCGGGCTGGCGTCGACGATGGCCGGCTGGGTAGCGTCGATGCGCAGGCTGAAGGCCCAGTTGCCGGAGGTCAGCGTGGAGTCGGCGCGGGCGATGGGGAAGGGGCCGAGCCAGCCCTTGGGGCCGGACAGGCGCGCTTCGAAGGCGTCGGCGAGCAGCTCGCCGCTGTGCGTGGCGGGATCGATGCCGTCCAGCTCCAGGCTGACGTCGATCTGCCGGCTGCCTTCGGCAAGGCGCAGCACCGCCGACGCGAGGGCAAAGCCGACCGGCGCATCGGGCAGCGCGACTTCGTCGCCCCGGCGTACGCCGAAGGGATGCCAGCTGGGCGGGTCGGTGGCGAGCTTGGCGCCGAGGCCGTTGGCGGAATCGGCGACCGGCGCGAAGCGCAGCCGGCCGTCGCTGCCGAGGGCGACGCTGCGCAGGCTGGCGATGCGCGCCTGGGTGGCGACCATCGGGCGGACCGGCCGGTAGAACAGCGGCTGCTGGCGGGCGTCCTTGCCGGCGGCCAGCAGCGCGTCGGTGCCGATCTCCAGCGGCGCGGCGCCTTTCTTCAGCTCGACCAGCACATGCACCCGGTCGGCTACCGGCGGGCGCGGTGCAAAGCCGAGCACAGTCTGCATCTGGAAATCCAGGTGCTTGCGGGTGAAGTCGTTGAGCAGCGCGCGGGGGCGGGCGGCGACCTGGAAGGCGGCGACCAGCAGCGCCAGGTGCGGCGGCAGCGCGCCGTCGTCGCCATCGGCCAGCGCGGCGAGGCGGGCCTGGTAGGCGGCGTCGCTCTCGCCAGCCGCCTGTTGCGGCAGGAAGTCGCGCCAGTCGCCGGACGGCAGCTGCGGGTCGGCGCCGTAGTAGTTGAGATGGCCGGCCAGCGCGGCGGCGGCGCGCAGCAGGCCGCCCACGTTGCGTTCGTCGAGGGGCGCCGAGGCCGGATCGAGATGCGGGTCGAGGCGGTCCGCCTGGCGGGTGCCGGCGGCGGCGATGAGGGCGGCGAGGATCTCGTGCCGGGCCATGCTCGCTTACCCCCGGCGGACGGCGCGCAGCGCCTCGCTGGCCTCGCCCTGGTAGAAGGGGAAGACCAGGTTGAAGCGCGAGTTGGTGCTGCGCACCCGGTAGTCGAGGCGGATCGTCAGCACGCCTTCCATCAGCCGGCTGTCGTCGATGTCCAGCGCGTCCACGCGGATGCGCGGCTCGTACACCAGCACCGTGGTGAGGATGCGGTCCTTCAGCACGCTGGCGACGGTGGTGCTGAGGGGCTCGAACATCAGCTCGTGCATGTCCAGCCCGTACTTGGGCTGCAGGAAGCGCTCGCCCGGCGCGGTGCCGAACAGGATGTGCAGGCTGGCCTGGATGTCGGCTTCGTCCTCGGTCATGCGCACGCTGCCGTTGGCGAAGCTCGGCGGGAAGGACCAGCCGCGGCCGAGGAAGGAGGGCGTGTCGCTCATGGCGGGCTCCTCAGCCGATCTGCACCGTCGGTTCGCCAATGGCCGGGCTGGCGCCGCAGCCGCAGCTGTCGCCGACCCGCAGGGCCGGCTTGCCGCCGATCAGCACCGTGGCGCTGCCAGCCACGAAGGGGGTGACCGGCGGGTGCGGCGGCGGGATCACGCAGCTGTGCAGGTCGCCGAGCACGGCGGCGGGCATGCCGCCGATCAGCACGGTGGGCACGCCGGGGCCGGTGACGGTGCCGCCGTGGACGCTCAGATCGGTGACGCGGGCTGCATTGGGCATGGTGTCCTCGGGCGTGCGTTCAGTTGATCTGCACCAGCGAACCCTTGAGCTTGGCGATGGCCGGCGTGGTGGCTTCCAGCCCGCCGCTGCCTTCGAGCTTGAGGGCGGCGCCGGCCTTGATGTCGAGGGCCGCGGCGGTCTTGATCTCGCCGGCCGCGCCGATGTCGAGCTTGGTGTCGGTGCCGGTCTTGATGTTGAGGGCCTTGGCGCTCTCGACGGTGATGCCGTCGCTGTCGAGCTTGATGCTGTTGCCGTTCTTGTCCTTCAGCAGCACCGAGCCCTGGTCGTCGTCGAAGATGAGCTGCTGCTCGGCCGGGGTGGTGATGGTCAGTACCACCTTGTCGTCGTTGATGTGCAGCTTGATGCCGCTGCGGCTGACGAAGACTTTCTCGTGGTTGTCGTTGCTCGGGGTGAGCGGCGCGGCCTTGGCGCTGCTGTGGAGCATGCCGAGGATCACCGCGGCGCGCGGGTCGTCGTCGAGGAAGCCGACCACCACCTCGTCGCCGATCTCGGGGCGGATCATCACGCCGCGCTGGTCGCCCGCATCGCCGGCCGCGACCCGTGCCCATACGCCGTCGCTGGCCGGATCGACGAGGGGCAGGCGCACGCGCACGCGGAATTCGTTTTCCGGGTCCTCGTTGTCGGTGACCACGCCGATCTGCAGGCCGTGGGCCGGCGCCAGCAGGCTGGTGCTGCGGCGGGCTTCGAGGCGTTCCCGGCGGGCCGGGTCTTCCGGCACGCCGCCGAACTGCAGGTGGGTGCGCCAGCCTTGCACGGTGTCCATCTCGTGGCGCACGCCGGTGACCAGCACCTTGCCGCTGAAATGCTGGCCGACGCCGGCCAGCTCGACCACGTCGCCGGGCTGGACCTGGCCGAGGCCGACGCACATCGCGCGGCCGCTCACCTGGTCGAGGCGGGCGTGGGCAAAGCGGGCGTCGGCAGCGGCGGTGGCCTCCGCGTCGGGCAGCATCGCGTGGCGCAGTTCGAGGGCGTCCACGCCCATCGCGGCGGCGAGGTCGTCGGGCTTCAGGTCGCCGGGGCCGCTGAAGGACGGCGGGCTGGCGTCGAGGGTGTGGACGGCCTGGTCGGCGGCGTTCCAGGTCAGCGTCTTGACCGCCTGGGTCTGCTGGCGGGCGTCCACCTCGGCGTCGAATTCGAGCAGCGTGGCGCCGTAGTTGAGGCTCGCCACGGCGGCGGCGCTGGCGTCCGGCGCGCGGGTTTCCAGGTCGGCGCCGCGGGTCAGCACCAGCTGGCCGTTGGCCTGGGCGCGGGTGACGAGAAAGTCCCAGTCGGTGCAGTCGTACTGGACCAGGTGCTTGTGGCTGACCGTGGTGCTGGCAGCGGTCATGTTGATGCCGGCGTCGGAGCACAGCTGGCCGATCACGTCGCCGTCCTTCATGTCCAGGTAGGTGGCGCCGTGGCGCTTGAGGCTCATCTTGGTGGCGGCGTGGCGGCATTCGATGACCAGCTGCGGCGGCGAGCCCTCGCGCACCTTGAGGCGCTGGCGCACCACCAGGCCCTTGAACAGCAGGTCGGGCTGGTTGCCGGCGCCGGCCAGCACCTCGACCTCGGCGCCGGGGGCGAACAGCGCGTCGTTGCTGAGCGGGAAGTCGCCGCCGGAGGCGCTGCCGTCCTGATAGGCGAGGCGCGCGAAGGCGATGTGGTTGGCGGTGTTCACCACGCTCACCGACAGCAGCTGGTGGCTGCGGGGCACGGGGTTACCGCCCACCTTGATGGTGAATTCCCGGTGTTCCGCGGCGATGGGGAGGGTGCGGGCGGGGGAAATTTCACTTCTCCAGGGGCGGGAAGACCACGCGCGTGCCCGCCGGCAGCTGGCGGAAGCCGTCCAGGCCGTTGGCCCGCGCCACGCCGGGGGCGTAGCGCGGGTCGCCGTAGATGGCGGTGCACAGCGCGGCGAGGGTTTCGCCGGCGTGCACGATGCGCACGTGGGTCAGGTCGGGGGACGCGTCCTGGGCCAGCGCGACGCGGGTCTGGTCGTCCGAGTTGTCGGTGAATACGGCGGTGATCACCGCCCGCAGCGGCACGCCGCTGGGCTTGAAGAGCTTGTAGACGATGGACGTGCTCTTGAGGACGCAGCGCTTCACCTGGATGCGGCCCCACATCACCTTGAGGTAGTTGGGGCGGTGGATGTCGCCGTTGTAGCCGGTGACGGTCTGGAAGGACTCGACCTTCTGCTGCACGTCGAGGGGTCGCCCGTTGGCGCCGGTGCCGTCGAGGAAGAACACCAGGTTGAGGTCGCCCGGCTTGACCTTCTTGAAGTCCATGCGGCTGCCGGTGGTGCCGCTGCCCTGGCCGCTGTCGTACTCCATCTCGTAGGCGAGGGTGATCTCGGCCGGGTTCACATAGGCCTCGAAGCTGCCGATGGCGGCGCCGCTGTAGTCGGCCTTGGTGTAGGCCTCGATGCGCAGGCGCTCGAGCTGTCCGCGTTCCGGCATGGCTCAGGGCTCCTGTTGCTGGCGCAGGATCTCCAGCACCTGGGCGACGCATTCGGCGATCAGGGCCTGCTTGTCGAGCTGCGCCGGTGGCGGGCTGGCCGCGCCGCCGGAGTCGGCGTTGCTGACTTCCACCGAGATCACCACTTCATCGATGATGATGGGCATGACGGGCTCCGTTTCAGGACTTGTCCACGGTGAAGTACTGGTAGGCCAGCTGCAGGCTCTCGACGACGATGGCGTTGGCGCTGGCGGACAGGTCGCTGACCGACCACTTCACCGGCCACGCGCCGACCAGGTGCCAGGTGACGAGCGGCTCGTGCTTGTCGTTGAGCAGCTTGACGTCCACGTTCTTGGGCTTGATGTCGAGGTTCTCTATGCCGTCGCGGATCCACTCCCAGATCGCCGAGTCCTTCAGCAGGCCGCGCTTGAGGACCAGGTCGGGGTACTTGCTGCGCACCGGGTAGCGCTGGATGTAGCGGTTCTCGCCGCCTTCCGGCACCTCCTCGGTGGCCACCTCGAGCGACAGGCCGCCCACGTCGGTGAAGCGCACGTCGTCATCGACGGCGCGGGCAAGGCCGAGGACTTCCACCTTGAAATGGAATCCGACGGGGGGCGTGTACATGGCGGGGCCTCAGCGGCGTGGTCCGGTCGCGCTCACTCGTTCTGCAGTTCGAGGCCCTCGTGGGCCAGCTCGATGGACTCGATGGCCACCTCGTTGGCGCTGGCCTTGAGCTGCGGACCCTCGACCTTGACCGGGAAGGCGTTGTGCACCTTCCACACCATCACCGGCTCGTGGCTCTCGTTGAGCAGGCTGACGGTGAGGTCGCGGCGCTCGACGGTGTTGAGCTTGATCGTCGACAGCCACTTGAAGAAGTCGTTGTCCGACTTGACGATGCCGCGCTTGAGGGTGACGTTGCTGAACTTGCGCAGCCCCGGCATCTTGATCGACGAGTACTCGGGGAAGGAGCCGTCGCGGTACTCGATGGCCTGGTTTTCCTGGGTCAGGCCAGTGACCTCGGAAAAGCCGATGCGGGTGCCGCCCCACTGGACGGTGAAGTGGAAGACGGGCAGGGGATACTGGGCAGGCATGTCGGTTCCTTTCGCATTCGGTGGCGGGATGCGGGCGGGCCGGGGCGCGTCTCAGGTTGCGCAGCCCCGTGCGCTGCCGGTCAGGACGTCTGGAGCTTGTGGTAGAACTTGAGAATGATGAATTCGGCCGGACGGACCACCGCCATGCCGATTTCCACGTACATGCGGCCCTCCAGGATGTCCTGGCTGCTCATCGTGGTGCCGAGCCCGCAGCGCACGAAGAAGGCGTCCTTGGTGGTGGAGCCGGCCAGCGCGCCTTCGCGCCACTTTTGCGTCAGATAGCTCTCGATCATCCCGCGCACCTTGACCCAGGTGTTGGCGTCGTTGGGCTCGAAGACCGCCCAGTAGGTGGATTTCTTGACCGATTCCTCGACCATGTTGAAGAAGCGCCGCACCGAGATGTAGCGCCACTCGTTGTCGTTGCCGGCCAGTGTGCGGGCGCCCCAGATCAGCGTGCCCTTGCCGACGAAGCTGCGGATGGCGTTGATCGACTTGCCGGCGGTGGCGTCCACGTTGAGGTTGTCGGTGTCGTCGCTGTCGAGCGCGTAGGTGGGCGCGATGACGCCGGTCAGGCTGACGTTGGCCGGGGCTTTCCAGACCCCGCGCTGGTTGTCCACCAGCGCGTAGATGCCGGCAATGGCGCCGGACGGCGGGCTGACCGTGAGGGTGTTGTTTACGCCGCGCACGATGTCCCGGTAGGTGGCGAAGCTGTCGAGCAGGTTGGCCTCGGTGTTGGCGGCATAGCCGGCGGCCGCGTCGTCGAGGCTGGCCAGCGCCGACGACAGGGTGCCGAAGATGCGCTGGATCGCCGCCTGGGCGCCGGCCTGGCGGGCGGCGTCGTTGGCGCCGCTGATCGCGGTGGTGGAGGCGGGCGGTGCGTCGGCGGCGAACAGGGTTGCCCAGCCGGCGGTGGTGAGGGCGCCGATGGCGGTGTACTGGGCCACATAGGCGGCGTCGAGCTTGCCGTCGAGTTCCCGTTCGAGGGCGATCAGTTCGGTCATCGCCGGGATGAAGCTGTGGGTGATGGCCCGCCCGGCGTCGCCCTTGAGCCCCGCGTGGGTGAAGGCGCCGGCGCCGCTGGCCATGCCGTCCACCAGCGGGGCGATCTTGTAGACGAAGGCGAACAGATCCTGCAGGTGGGCGGCGTCCGGCGTGCCCAGGTAGGCCAGCAGGGTGGTGCCGAAGGTGTCCGAGATGGCCTTGTCGGCGCCACCGCTGACAGTGGCGCGGCGGGCCGGCAGGCCGGCCAGGTCGGCCAGGGCCTGGTCGAGGCCCTGCAGCAGCGCCAGCACGCCGGCGTCGCCGGTGAGGGCGTTCAGCGTGACCGCCACGCCGCCTTTTTTCAGCTTGCTCTTGATGTCGGCGTAGCCGACGTTCTTCGGGTAGTTGAGCTTCAGCCACGGGGCGTAGGCAGCGCCGTACTTGAGGCTGTTGATGCCGATGCGGTTGCGCAGCTCGTCCACCACGGTGCCGTGGCTGGTCTTGTCGGTGGCGAGGCGGGTGTCGAGCACGGCGACCCGGTCGCCGAGCTTGCCGCACTGGTTGAGGGCCGCCATCTGCACGGCGGCCAGGTCGTCGGCGGGCAGGCCGGCGGCGTCGGGGAAAAGCAGGATGGTCGGCTCATCCACCGTCGCGATGCGCGCCAGGCCGGCGATCAGCTGGGTCTTGTCCACCGCGTCGGTGTGCTTGCCGACCGAGCAGATCCAGGCCTTGCCGCCGCCGTTGTCGAAGAACAGGCGCAGGCTGTCGTAGAGGTACTTGGTGTTGGTGGCGGCCAGCGTGGCGCTGACGAAGCGGTTGCCGGCGTCCAGGTCCACGTGGTCGAGGTCCAGCTCGGGCGCGCCGCCGAACAGGGTCTCGAATTCGAGCAGGGAGGTGATGCGCGTCGGCACGTTCTTCAGGTCGCCGGCGGTGAGGCGGGTGGCCTGGGCGGTGTAGCCGACGAAGGCGGGCACCGCGGTCTCCACCTCGGCGACCGAGGGGGGAAACACCGAAATCTCTTCGACGTACACATCGGGCGTGCGGTAGGTGGGCATGGCGGCTTCGCTCCTCTCCTAGGTTTCTTATCTCAGGTGGACGACGAACTGGGCGTCACTGCGTTCGGCGCCGGGTTGCGGCAGGTTGCCGATGAGCACCTCGCCGTTGCGGTGCAGCTCGAATCCGTGGGGGCCCGCGGCGCGCCGGGCGACCGGGGTCTGGGCTTCGAAGAGCACGATCCTGCGGGTTCCGCCCGGGTCGAGCAGGGCCGGGGCGAGCCGGTCGCCGCCGAAGGGCGGCAGCAGGCGGTTGAAGGCGATGGGCGGGCGGCCGTCGCCGGTGGCGCCGTGGTCTTCCACCTGGATGCTGGCGAAATCCGCGTCGCTGGCCGGCTTGACCACCACGTAGTAGCGCAGCAGCGCGCTGCGGGCGCTGAAGGCCAGCGTGAAGGCCTGGCCGTTGGCGACGTGGGCGGCGCTGGCGGTGAGGCTCAACACGCCCCACGGCGGCTCGGTGGCGAGGCCGGGCTCGATGAGCAGGCGGCGGCTGGCGGAGAGTCCGCCGGCGGCGCTCTCGCTGACGATGAACTCGCCCGCGTCGGCACCGCGGAAAACCCAGCTGGCGTCCGCCGGGCCGAGGCGGGCGCCGGCCAGCGGCGTGCCGTCCGGGTGGGTGATGGTCAGATCCAGCGGGCGGGCGGCCAGGCGCGGCACGATAGCCGGCGCGGAACCGGCCAGTTCGACGCCGCGGGGCGCCGGGTCGAGGGCATTGGCGGCGGCTTCGTTGGCGAACAGCGGCGTCTCGCCGGGCGGCAGGGCCGGCAGCTGGGTGTACTGCGTGAAGCTCGGGCTGCGTGGCGCGAGGCCGAACAACAGGCGGCGCCCGACGCAGTCGCCGAGCGGGTTGCCCTCGTCGTCCACGGCGATCAGCACATGCAGCACGCCGTCGCGCTCGCGCACCAGCGCCTGCATGCCGGCCAGCGCGGCGCGGGTGGCCGGCGGCACCACGAAGGTCAGGTCGTCGCAGGGGCCGCCACGGAAATCATGGTTGACGGCCACCATCCACAGGCGGCGGAAGGCGCTGTTCATCGCAGGCCTGCGTGGGTGTGGATGTCGAGGATCGGCGTACCGGTGGCGCCGGGCTCCTGGTCCTGCAGGACCAGCATGCGGATGCGGTAGACCATCGACGGCAGGTGCTTGGCGCCGAGACAGGTCCACATCTGGTTGGTCTGCTCGGGGCCGTAATTGACCAACTCGATGGCCAGGCGGTCGACGCCGGGCGGCAGCGCCGGATAGTCGCTTGGCGTGAACAGCGGGTGGGCCTGGAAGAAGGTCAGCAGCAGGGACAGCTGGCGCAGACCTTCGCTGTAGGTGGTGAAGCTGGCGGCGAAGAGGACGACCAGGTTGATCGCCAAAGGCGGCGGCAAGGTCACGCTGCGTCCGTCCACGATGACTTGCTGCGGAGCCTGGGCGCGGGCGTGGCGTTCTTCCTCGATCTGGAAGAGGGTCAGGCGGACGCTGTCCTTGGTGGCCTGCCAGTTGCCTTTGTCATCGACCAGGGCGCCGAGTTCGACCTTGCCGAAATCGGAGTTGAGCCGCCGCTGCAGGTAGGCATTGGCCTCGTCGACCAGGAACTTGAGCGAAACATCGATCATCGTCGCATCCCCCCTCCCTTTCCGGCGGGGCGATCTATGCCGTCCCTATGCCAAGAGCGAAGCCCTCTTACGCCTTCACTATGGCATCTGTGATAAAAATCACAATGTCTTTATGCAGATTCCAAGCGATTTTCTGCCATGCGGGGTGTGGGGCGCCGTGTCGGCGGGGAGGTGCGCCAGATGGTCAGTCTGTCAGGCGGCTGCCGCGTTTGCGTGTACCGATGCCGGCCATCGCCGCCAGTCCGCGGCTGCCGTGGGCGTGACAGATTGCACAGGCGAGGGCGTCGGCGGCATCCGATGACGGCGCGCCTTCGAGGGCGAGCAGGCGCTGGACCATGTGGCTGACCTGCTCTTTGGCGGCTTTGCCGTGGCCTACGACGGCCTGCTTGACCTGCAGCGCGGTGTATTCGGCCACCGGCAGGTCGCACGACACCGCGCCGCAGATCGCCGCGCCGCGGGCCTGGCCGAGGAGCAGGGTGGATTGGGGATTGACGTTGACGAAGATGATTTCCACCGCCGCCTGGTCCGGCTTGTAGGTGGCGATCACCTCGCGGATGCCGTCGAGGATGATCTTCAGGCGTTCCGGCAGGCTGCCTTCGCCGGTCTTGATGCAGCCGCTGGCGACGTAGCGCAGCTGGCTGCCGAGGGTGTCGATGAGGCCGAAGCCGGTGCTGCGCAGGCCCGGGTCGATGCCAAGGATGCGCGTCGCGACGTTGGCCGATGCGGACGGGCCGTTGATCCTCACCGGCCCCTCACTTGCGGGCCAGCCACACGCCGAAGACGGTCAGCCCCATGCCGGCCAGGGCCAGGCCGGTGAGCGTCTCGCCGAAGGCGGCCCAGGCGATCAGTGCGGTGGTGGGCGGCGTCAGGTAGAACAGGCTGGCCACGTTCACCGCGCTGCCGCTGCGGATCAGCAGGTTGAGCAGGCTGATCGCGCCGACCGACAACACCAGCACCAGCCACAGCAGCGCGAAGATGAACTGGGCGCTCCAGTCGATGTGCATCGTTTCGGTCTGGCTGGCGACCAGCAGCGACAGGGCCAGCGTCGGCAGGAACTGGATCACCGCGCCGGTGCGCAGGTCGAAGGCGGGGCAAAAGCGCTTCTGATACAGCGTTCCGGCGGTGATGCCGAGGAGGGCGACGATGGCTGGCAGCAGCATGGCGGCCAGCTCAGGCGTGCCGGCCGCGGCGGCCACCTTGTGCGCGACCACCAGCCCGACGCCGCCGAAGCCGAGGGCCAGGCCGGCCCACTGGCGCGGCAAGACCTTTTCGCCGAGCAGCGCGCCGGCGCCGAGGGCGGTGAGCAGCGGCTGCAGTCCGACCACCAGCGCGGTGATGCCGGCCGGCAGGCCGTGGCGGATGGCGGTGAACACCCCGCCCAGATAGATCGCATGGACCAGCACCCCGCTGACGCCGATGTGCAGCCACTGGCGCGGCTCCCGCGGCCACGGGGCGCGGGTGGCGACGGCGAACAGGCCCATCAGCAGGATCACCAGCCCATACCGGGCGCACAGGAAGCTGAGGGGTTCGGCGAAGGGCAGGCCGTACTTGGCACCGATGAAGCCGGTGCTCCACAGCACGACGAAGAGCAGCGGGTACAGGCGCGTCATTGCTGCCCGTGCTTGCTGCGGTAGATGCGGGTGGCGGCGGAAACGATGATCTGCGCGTCCTGCGCCGGAATGCCCGGCAACTGTTCGCGCAGCACGCGGTAGGCCAGGTGTTCGAGGGTCTGGCCGTTCCAGGCGTTGGCCGGGTCGAAGAAGGGTTCGATGAGGACGTAGGCCTTGTCGACGAGCTCGCGCAGGCTGAGGTTCTTGCGGCGTTCGACAGGGGTGTTCATGACGGGCTCCAGGGGTATCGGCGGGGAAGGCAGGCAGGCCCCGATGATACCCCAGGCGTATCGCCCGCCGGGCCTGGCGGCGGGCTGCATTCCCCGCGGGAGCGGCGCCCGGCTTGGCGTCGCCCGGATGGCTGGGCAATATGCAGGCCTCTGCGCCCGGCCGGGCGCCGCCTGTGGAGTGAATGAATCATGCGTTACTGGCTGATGAAGTCCGAACCGGACGATGTGTCCATCGACGACCTGCAGAAGCGCCCGGACCAGACCGTGCCGTGGTACGGCGTGCGCAACTACCAGGCGCGCAATTTCATGCGCGACGGCATGCAGATCGGCGATGGCGTGCTGTTCTACCACTCCGGCTGCGCCGAGCCGGGGATTGCCGGCGTCGCGCGGGTGGCCAGCACGGCCTATCCGGACGCGACCCAGTTCGATCCGGCCAGCCGCTATTACGACCCGAAGGCCACGCCGGAGCAGCCGCGCTGGCTGCATGTGGACGTACAGTTCGTGCGCAAGACCCGGCTTGTGGGTTTGCCCGAGTTGCGCCGCCATCCGGAACTGGAGAACATGCGCGTCCTCGCCCGTGGCAACCGGCTTTCGATCACCCCGGTGGAGCCGGCCGAGTGGCGTTTCATCGTCGGGCAACTGCTCGGCGCGACCGATCTGACGGACTGAATCGAACAATGGGAATCGAATGGCTGGCGGCCTACCTGGCCCTGGGGGCCGGTGTCGGCTTTTTTGCGGGACTGCTCGGCGTGGGCGGCGGCGGCATCATGGTGCCGATGCTGACGACCTTGTTCGCGGCCCAGGGCTTTCCGCGCGAGCACCTGGTGCACGTGGCCCTCGGCACCTCGATGGCGGCCATCGTGATCACCTCCATCTCGAGCCTGCGCGCGCACCATGCCCATGGCGCGGTGCGCTGGGACATCGTGAAGGGCATCACCCCGGGCGTGCTGGCCGGCTCCTTCGGCGGCACCTTCATCGCGTCGCGGGTGGCGACGGCGCCGCTGGCGATCTTCTTCGGCTGCTTCATGGCCTACGTGTCGGTGCAGATGATCCTCAACGTCAAGCCGAAGCCGTCGCGGGAGTTGCCCGGTGCGGCTGGGCTGGCCGGGGTCGGCGGGGTGATCGGCGGCATCTCGGCGCTGGTGGCGATCGGTGGCGGCTCCCTGTCGGTGCCTTTCATGACCTGGTGCAACGTGAAGATGCAGAACGCCATCGGCACCTCGGCAGCGATCGGCCTGCCGATTGCGTTGGCCGGCGCGCTGGGCTACCTGATCAATGGCTGGGGGGCACCCGGTCTGCCCGAATGGACGGTGGGCTTCGTGAACCTGCCGGCGCTGGTGCTGGTGAGCCTGGTGTCCACCTTCACCGCGCCGATCGGCGCCGGCCTGGCCCACCGCCTGCCAGTGGCGACACTCAAGAAGATTTTTGCTGCCTTGCTGGTGCTGCTGTCGTTGAAGATGCTGCACACGGTGCTGGGGTAAGGATGCGTGGCGGCCGACCCGCGGAAGGTCGGCCAGCGTGCGGTGGGCGAGTGAATTCGCACCCACGGTGGTGCCAGCCAGTCTCCCGCGGGGGCGATTCATTCGCTCTGACATCCTGTCCGCGTGGGCGCGAGGCGCCGCGGGATGCCGTTTTTTCGCAGGGGCGAATTCATTCGCCCGGGCACCCGGATCAGCCGAAGAAGCGCTTCAATGAGCGGCTGAACCAGCCTTCCGGGGACCTTTCCTCGGCGAGGGCCTTCATTTGCGGGCGGACCGCGGCGACGTAGGCGTGGTCATCGTGGCGGATGTGGCTGAACAGCCAGCGATGCAGCAGGCTGTGCAGCTCGTGGGAAATGTCCTCTCCCTTCTTCAGACGCTCGTGGAAGCCGCTGACCCGCCGCACGAAGAGTTCGTGCACCTTTTTGTGGCCGCGCACGAACTCGTAGCCGGCGTCCTCGATCAGGCATTCCTCGAAGGCGAAGTGGGACAGGGTGTATTCCACCAGATCGTCCACCACCGCGATCACGCCGAGGCGGTCGGCGTGCTGCCGGGCGTCGTGCAGGCGGTTGATGAAGTCCATGATCTGCTTGTGCTGGTTGTCGATCTCCAGGATGCCGGTGTCCAGGTCGGGAGACCACGAGAGGTATGCCATTTTTTTCCTTGTACTGGCGCACGATGCCAATGGCGATATGCCGTCCGGCGCAGGGGCGGCATGGGGGCGCGGGTCGTCGTGCGGGGAGGGTCTGCTGGGGTTGCCGGGCGTATGTTAATCGCCTATGCCTTGGGCGTGACAGACAATATGCAAGGAAAGTTTCCCGGGGCGGGTGGCTGGCCGTGGCGGAGGGAGGGCGCCACGGCAGGGCGCAGGCTCAGCGCCCCTTGAAAACGGGGGTACGCTTGGCAAGGAAGGCGGCCAGACCTTCCTGGTAGTCGTCGGTGGCAAGGAAGTCGAAGGCGGCACGTTTTTCCGTGTCGCTGAGGGGCTGGCCCTGCATCAGGCGATGCACCCACTGCTTGTGCCAGCGTGCCACCAGCGGTGCGCCCTTGAGGATGCGCTCGGCGGTGGCGAGGGCTTCCTTTTCCACTTCCTCGTCGTCCACCACGCGGGTCAGCAGGCCCTTGGACAGGGCCTCGCGGGCGCCCAGGATGCGGCCTTCGAGAAGGATCTCGAGCAGCACCGCCGGGCCGACCAGTTCGAGCAGGCCGGCCATTTCGCCGGGATACATGGAAAAACCCAGCTTGTTGATCGGCGCGCCGAAGCGGCTCGATTCACCGGCGATGCGGATGTCGCAGCAGCCGGCGATCTCCAGGCCGCCGCCGACGCAGGCGCCGCGGATCATTGCCACGGTGGGCACCGGGCAGGCGCGCACCGCGTCGAGGGCGGCGGCGACGAGTTCCTCGTGGTAGTGCAGGGCATCGTCCACGGTGGCGCGGACGGTAATGAATTCCTCTATGTCGCCACCCGCCGCAAAGGCTTTGTCACCTGCGCCACGCAGAATCACACAGCGTACGTCCGGGTCTGCATTGACGGTCGTCATGCGGGCATGCAGGCCGCGCCACATGCCGGCATCGACGGCATTGAGCTTGTCGGGGTTGGAGAGGGTCAGGGTGGCGACACCGCCATCCTGGCTGAAGAGGATTTCACCAGGCATTAGAGTTTCCGTAGCGGGGAATTGCGGCGGTGTTTCTGTGTGCAAGAAACCCGCCGTACGTTGTGGTATGGAGTCATATATATGTTATATCATCGCATCGGGCGAAGTAATGGCGCGGCTTCGTCCGCCGGGGCGCCACACTAAAAAAGCTATACCGATCGCCGCATTACAACACCAACAGGCAGATCGCGCCGCATCCACTGACGTTCTCTAGGGAGGGAATTCATGTCGAGCACTTCATCTCAACGTGCGGTCTACGCGCGTATCCGGAGCAACCCGCGCTTCGCCGAGCTGGTCTCGAAGCGCCAGGGTTTTGCCACGCTGCTGTCGGTGATCGTCCTGACGATCTTCTACGGCTTCTTCATGGTCGTGGCCTTCACGCCTAACGTGATCGGCCAGCGCCTGTCCGAAGGCTCCTACGTGACGGTCGGCATTGCCGCCGAACTGTTCATGTTCATTTTTTTCTGGGTGTTGACTGCCGTTTACGTAAAGCGCGCGAACGGTGAGTTCGACGACATCACCACCGAAATCGTCCGCGATGCCGCCAAGGAGGTGAAGTGATGTTGGCCCGTCTGAATGTTCTGCTGCTGGGCCTGCTGGCGCCGGCCCTGTCCTTCGCCGGTGACGCGATTTCCGCCACCGAGAAGCAACCCCTCAATATTCACGCCATCGGGATGTTCGTGGTCTTCGTCGGCATGACCCTCGGCATCACCAAGTGGGCGGCCGGCCGTACCAAGTCGGCGGCTGATTTCTACACCGCCGGCGGCGGTATCACCGGCTTCCAGAACGGTTTGGCGATTGCCGGTGACTACATGTCCGCGGCAACCCTGCTGGGCCTTACCGCGATGGTGTATGGCAAGGGCGTCGATGGCTACATCTACATGATCGCCTTCTTCGCCGGCTGGCCCATCATCCTGTTCCTGATGGCCGAGCGTCTGCGCAATCTGGGCAAATTCACCTTTGCCGACATCACCTCCTACCGCCTCAACCAGAGCAAGGTGCGGACGATGGCGGCGGTGTCCTCGCTGACCGTGGTCTGTTTCTACCTGGTGGCCCAGATGGTCGGTGCCGGCCAGCTGATCAAGCTGCTGTTCGGCCTCGACTACACCATCGCCCTGTTCGTCGTCGGTGCGCTGATGATGGTCTATGTGACCTTCGGCGGCATGGTTGCCACCACCTGGGTGCAGATCATCAAGGCCTGCATGCTGCTGGCTGGCGGTACGCTGGTGATGATTCTCGCCATGTCCCAGTTCGGCTTCAGCTTCGAGACCCTGATGAGCAAGGCCATCTCGGTGCATAGCCTGGGCGAGAAGATCCTGTTCCCCGGCTCCCTGCTGCCGGATCCGGTCACCGCGCTGTCCCTGGGCCTCGGCCTGATGTTCGGTACCGCCGGCCTGCCGCACATCCTGATGCGCTTCTTCACCGTGACCAACGCCAAGGAAGCCCGCAAGTCGGTGCTCTACGCGTCCGGTTTCGTTGCCTACTTCTTCAACGTGATCCTGCTGATGGGCTTCGCGGCGATCATCATCGTCGGCCAGAACCCCGAGTTCTTCGAAGGCGGCAACATCGGCGGCAAGATCATCGGCGGCGGCAACATGGTGGCGATGCACCTGGCCAAGGCGGTCGGCGGCAACCTGCTGCTGGGCTTCCTGTCGGCCGTGGCCTTTGCCACGATCCTGGCGGTGGTGTCCGGTCTGGCGCTGGCTGGGGCGGCGGCGATCTCCCACGACATCTACGCCCGCGTGATCCGCCAGGGCAAGGCCACCGAGACTGAGGAGCTGCGTGTTTCCAAGCTGTCGTCCGTGGCCCTGGGCATCGTGGCGATCATCCTCGGCATCGCCTTCGAGAAGATGAACGTGGCTTTCATGGTCGCGCTGGCCTTCGGTATCGCGGCCTCCGCCAACTTCCCGGTGCTGATCCTCTCCATGTACTGGAAGGGGCTGACCACCCGCGGTGCAGTGGTCGGCGGTTACTCCGGCCTTGTTGCAGCGGTGTTGTTCGTGCTGTTCTCCAAGTCCGTGTGGGTCACCGTGCTGGGCAACGCCCAGGCCCTGTTCCCGTACGACCAGCCGGCTCTGTTCTCGATGCCGCTGGCCTTCCTGGTGACGATCATCATCTCCAAGCTCGACAATAGCGCCGAGGCCCAGGCCGAACGCGCCCAGTTCGACGACCAGTACGTGCGTGCCCAGACCGGTTTCGGTGCCGCTGAAGCCAGCGCCCACTGATGCCGTGGCGCCCTGCGGGGCGCCGGGTTGAAACGACAAACCCCCGCTCGGGCTCGCCCGGCCGGGGGTTTGTCCGTTATGGGACGCATTGCGGAGAGGGGGGCGGGAGTTGCAGGAGAAGGTTGTGTGTGGGGGGGGCGCTGTGGGGGCGAATTCATTCGCCCGCGGACCTTGATCGACTGCAGTGCGTCGATGTCCCCCTCAGGGCGAATGAATTCGCCCCCACAGGGTAGGTCAGGTCACAAGGCGTCGGTCCGGTCACGGGGTGGAGCAGCTCCTGGCTGGCTCCCGGTCCAGACCTGCTCAGGCGGGTTTGTCCCGGTGGGCGAGCTTGGCAAGGGCCGCACGGCCGCTGGAGATGTGTTCGCGCATGGCCAGTTCGGTGGCCGTCACGTCCCGCCGGTCGAGGGCGTCGAGGATCGTGCGGTGCTCGGCGAGGGATTGTTCTAGGCGGCCCTCGATGAACAGGGAGTGATGGCGCGACAGCTTGATGACCTTGCGCAGGTCGGTGATCGCCTGGGTCAGCCAGCGGTTGTCGGCGATCAGCTGGACTTCCTGGTGGAAGGCCTGGTTGGCTTCGAAGAAACCGTCGATGTCGTTGGCGGCAGCAGCCCGTTCGAGATCCTGATGGATGGCGGCCAGGCGCTTCAGATCGGCCTCGCTGGCCTTGTGCACGGTGTTGACCGCGCATTGCCCCTCGAGCAGGGCCAGCACGGTGAAGATCTCGTCCAGGTCGCGCTCGGAAATCTCCGTCACGTAGCAGCCGCGGCGCGGCTTGAGGGTCACGAGGCCTTCGGCGGCGAGCACCTTCAAAGCTTCACGAAGCGGAGTGCGTGAAATGCCATACTGGCTCGCCAGAGCCTGCTCATCCACCCAGGTGCCGGGTGGCAGTTCGTGGGAGAAGATGCGCTGGCGCAGGCGTTCCGCGACTTCCTGGTACAGGGCGAGGGGGGCGATCCGGCCGGCGTTCATGGGTTCGGTCGAAAGTTTCGTCAGAGTGTTGTCAGCAGCTGTTGCATCCATAATTATGGATAAAGTATTATCTACAAGATAGCAAGTCAAGTTCTCGCGCAGGATGTAACCCTTGTGCGTGTCCGTCGCCGTAAGGCAGGCGGACCACAAAAACAGAGGGAGGGAGAAAACTTCCCTGCGCGGGACACGGCAGCCGGCCGTGACCAGGGGTCACGGCCGGTACTGGCGTCACTAATTACCAAGGGCCGCAACAAGCGGCCCAGCTACGTGAGGGTAGAAAAGCCATGGCGAACAACACCGAACCGACCTTCCCGCAACCTGATCTGGCCGCCTGGAACAAGGCCGCCGCCAAGTCGGCCCCCGAAGGCGATGTCGCCAAGCTGAACTGGGTGACGCCGGAAGGCATCACGGTCAAGCCGCTGTATACCGCGGCCGATCTGGAAGGCCTCAAGTACACCAACACGCTGCCGGGCTTCGAGCCCTTCCTGCGCGGCCCCCAGGCCACCATGTACGCGGCCCGTCCGTGGACCATCCGTCAGTATGCCGGTTTCTCCACCGCCGAGGCCTCCAATGCCTTCTACCGCAAGGCGCTGGCCGCCGGCGGCCAGGGCGTGTCCGTGGCTTTCGATCTGGCCACCCACCGCGGCTACGACTCCGACAATCCCCGCGTGGTCGGTGACGTCGGCAAGGCCGGTGTGGCGATCGACTCCGTCGAGGACATGAAGATCCTCTTCAACGAGATCCCCCTCGACAAGATCTCCGTCTCCATGACCATGAACGGCGCCGTGCTGCCGATCCTGGCCGGCTACATCGTCGCCGCCGAGGAGCAGGGCGTTTCGCAGGACAAGCTGTCCGGGACCATCCAGAACGACATCCTCAAGGAGTTCATGGTCCGCAACACCTACATCTACCCGCCGACGCCGTCGATGAAGATCATCGCCGACATCTTCCAGTACACGTCGGCCAACATGCCCAAGTTCAACAGCATCTCGATCTCGGGCTACCACATCCAGGAAGCGGGTGCGAACCAGGCCATCGAGCTGGCCTTCACGCTGGCCGACGGTGTCGAGTACGTGCGTACCGGCATCAAGTCGGGCATGGACGTGGACACCTTTGCCGGCCGCCTGTCCTTCTTCTGGGCGGTGGGCATGAACTTCTACCTCGAGATCGCCAAGATGCGCGCCGCGCGCATGCTGTGGTGGCGCCTCATGAAGCAGTTCGAGCCGAAGAGCCAGAAGTCCATGATGCTGCGGACCCACAGCCAGACCTCCGGCTGGTCGCTCACCGAGCAGGATCCGTACAACAACGTCGTGCGCACCACCATCGAGGCGATGGCGGCGGTGTTCGGCGGCACCCAGTCCCTGCACACCAACGCGCTGGACGAAGCCATCGCGCTGCCGACCGAGTTCTCGGCGCGTATCGCCCGCAACACCCAGATCATCATCCAGGAAGAAACCCACATCACCAGCGTGGTGGACCCGTGGGCCGGCTCCTACATGATGGAAAAGCTGACCCAGGACATGGCCGACAAGGCCTGGGCCCTGATCGAGGAGATCGAGGCGATGGGCGGCATGACCAAGGCCGTCGAATCCGGCTGGGCCAAGATGAAGGTCGAGGAGTGCGCCGCCGAGAAGCAGGCCCGCATCGACTCCGGCAAGGATGTCATCGTCGGCGTCAACAAGTACAAGCTGGCCAAGGAAGACCCGATCGACATTCTCGACATCGACAACCACGTCGTGCGTGAAGCCCAGATTGAGCGCCTGGCGCGCATCCGCGCCACCCGCGACCAGGCCGCCGTCGATGCCGCGCTGGCCGCGCTGACCGAAGCCGCCAAGAGCGGCGACGGCAATCTGCTCGACCTGACCGTCAAGGCCGTGCGCCTGCGCGCCACCGTCGGCGAGATCTCCGATGCGCTGGAAGTGGTCTTCGGCCGCTATCGTGCCAACCCGCAGGCCGTCACCGGCATCTACAACTCGGTGGTCGAGGGCAACGAAGACTGGCAGGCCCTGAAGGCCGACATCGACGCCTTCGTCGCCGAGGAAGGCCGCCGCCCGCGCATCATGATCGCCAAGCTCGGCCAGGACGGCCACGACCGCGGCGCCAAGGTGGTGGCTTCGGCCTTCGCCGACCTGGGCTTCGACATCGATATCGGGCCGCTCTTCCAGACTCCGGAAGAAGCTGCACGTCACGCGGTCGAGAACGACGTGCACGCAGTCGGCTGTTCCAGCCTCGCTGCCGGCCACAAGACCCTCGTGCCGGCCGTCATCAAGGCCCTCAAGGAGCAGGGCGCCGACGACATCATCACCTTCGTTGGTGGCGTGATCCCGGCCCAGGACTACGACGCGCTGTACCAGGCCGGTGCGGCCGGCATCTTCGGACCGGGCACCCCGATCCCGACCGCCGCCCGTGAAGTGCTGAAGCAGATCCGCGCCGCCCGCAAGGCCTGATCCGCGACCGACGTCCGCAAGTGCGCCGGCCGTGGCCGGCGCACAGGTCATTATCGAGCCCATGAACATGCCTGCCGATCTTCCGCAACGGGATGCCGCCGACCAGGCCCTGGTCGATGGCGTCCTCAAGCACCAGCTGCGCCCGCTGGCCAAGACGATCACGCTGATCGAGTCCCAGCGCGCGGACCACAAGCAGCGCGCCCGCAACGTGCTGGAAGGCCTGCTGCCGCACACCGGCAAGTCGATGCGCGTCGGCATCTCCGGCGTGCCCGGGGTCGGCAAGTCCACCTTCATCGAAGCCCTCGGCCTGTATCTCATCGAGCAGGGCCACAAGGTGGCGGTGCTGGCAGTGGACCCGTCGTCCAGCGTCACCGGTGGTTCCATCCTCGGCGACAAGACCCGCATGGAGCTGCTGTCCCAGCGCACCGAGGCCTTCATCCGCCCGAGTCCGTCGGCCGGCAGCCTCGGCGGCGTCGCCGAAAAGACCCGCGAGGCGATGCTGGTCTGCGAGGCCGCCGGCTTCGACGTGATCATCATCGAGACCGTCGGCGTCGGCCAGTCGGAGACAGCGGTGGCCGGCATGACCGACATCTTCTGCCTGCTGCAGCTGCCTAACGCCGGTGACGACCTGCAGGCGATCAAGAAGGGGATCATGGAGATCGCCGACCTGATCGTCATCAACAAGGCCGACATCAACCCGCAGGCGGCCAATGTGGCGCGTGGCCAGATCAAGAGCGCGCTGGGCATGCTGCGCCATGCCTCGCCCAACTGGACACCGCCGGTACTGATGCTGTCTGCGTTGCAGAAGCAGGGTATCGCCGAATTCTGGAATACCATCAATGATTACCGCTCTGCCATGAAACGGAGCGGCGAGTTCGAGGCCCGCCGGTGCCAACAGGCCCGCGCGTGGATGTGGGAGCTCATCGACCAGGGCCTGCGGGCCCGGTTCGCAAGTCACGCCCGGGTGCAACAGGACCTGCCCGGTTTGCAAGCGGCCGTCGAGGCCGGCCAGACGACGCCCTCCGCGGCCGCGCAGCGGCTGCTGGGCTATCTGGGCTGAAACAAATACATCCCGATTTTTGACTGGAGGCTGTAAATGCACGACATCATCCACCAGCTGGAAAAGAAGCGCGAAGCGGCCCGCCTGGGTGGCGGCCAGAAGCGTATCGACAGCCAGCACAAGAAGGGCAAGCTGACGGCCCGTGAACGTATCGAGCTGCTGCTCGACCCGGATTCCTTCGAGGAATGGGATATGTTCAAGGAGCACCGTTGCGTCGACTTCGGCATGAACGAAGCCGAAAAGACCCCGGGTGACGGTGTGGTCGTCGGCTACGGCACCATCAACGGCCGCCTTGTCTTCGTGTTCTCCCAGGACTTCACGGTGTTCGGCGGCTCCCTGTCCGAAACCCACGCCGAGAAGATCTGCAAGGTGATGGACCAGGCCATGAAGGTCGGCGCCCCGGTGATCGGCCTCAACGACTCGGGCGGCGCCCGTATCCAGGAAGGCGTGGCCTCCCTCGGCGGCTATGCCGACGTGTTCCAGCGCAACGTGATGGCCTCCGGCGTCGTGCCGCAGATCTCCATGATCATGGGCCCCTGTGCCGGTGGCGCGGTGTATTCCCCGTCGATGACCGACTTCATCTTCATGGTGAAGGACTCGTCCTACATGTTCGTGACCGGTCCGGAAGTCGTGAAGACCGTTACCCACGAGGACGTCACCGCCGAGGAACTGGGCGGCGCGGTCACCCACACCAGCAAGTCCGGCGTGGCCGATCTGGCCTTCGAGAACGATGTCGAGGCGCTGTCCATGCTGCGCCGCTTCATGAACTTCCTGCCGGCCAACAACCGGGAGCTGCCTCCCGTCACGCCGACCAACGATCCGGTCGCCCGTTACGACTACTCCCTCGACACCCTGGTGCCGGACAACGCCAACAAGCCGTATGACATGAAGGAGCTGATCGTCAAGATCGTCGACGACAGCGACTTCTTCGAGCTGCAGCCCGACTACGCCAAGAACATCATCATCGGTTTCGGTCGCATCGACGGCAGCCCGGTGGGCATCGTCGCCAACCAGCCGCTGGTGCTGGCCGGCTGCCTGGACATCAAGAGTGCCATCAAGGCCGCCCGCTTCGTGCGTTTCTGCGACGCCTTCAACATTCCGGTGGTCACCTTCGTGGACGTTCCGGGCTTCATGCCGGGTACCGCCCAGGAATACGGCGGCATCATCAAGCACGGCGCCAAGCTGCTCTACGCCTACGCCGAGTGCACCGTGCCGAAGGTTACCGTGATCACCCGCAAGGCCTACGGCGGCGCGTATGACGTGATGTCTTCCAAGCACCTGCGCGGCGACGTGAACCTCGCCTGGCCGTCCGCCGAAATCGCGGTGATGGGCCCGAAGGGCGCGGTGGAGATCATTTTCCGCGAAGAGAAGAACGACCCCGCCAAGCTCGCCGAGCGCGAAGCCGAGTACAAGGAAAAGTTCGCCAACCCGTTCGTGGCCAGCGCCCGCGGCTTCATCGACGACGTCATCATGCCGCACGCCACCCGCAAGCGGATCGCCCGCTCGCTGGCGATGCTGAAGGACAAGCAGCTCGATAACCCGTGGCGCAAGCACGGCAACATTCCGCTGTGATCGCCGAGGACGCCCAAGACATGTTTACCAAGATCCTGATTGCAAACCGCGGCGAAATCGCCTGCCGCGTCATCAAGACTGCCCGCAAGATGGGCATCAAGACCGTCGCCGTCTATTCCGAGGCCGACAAGGACGCCCTGTTCGTGGACCTGGCCGACGAGGCCGTGTGCATCGGACCGGCGGCTTCCAAGGAATCCTACCTGGTCGCCGACAAGATCATCGCCGCCTGCAAGCAGACCGGCGCTGAGGCGGTCCACCCCGGCTACGGCTTCCTGTCCGAGAACGCCGAGTTCTCGCGCCGCCTGGAAGAAGAAGGCATCAAGTTCATCGGTCCGAAGCACTACTCCATCGCCAAGATGGGTGACAAGATCGAGTCCAAGAAGCTGGCCATCGAAGCCAAGGTCAACACCATCCCCGGCTACAACGATGCCATCGACGGCCCCGATGCCGCCGTGGAAATCGCCAGGAAGATCGGCTATCCGGTGATGATCAAGGCCTCCGCCGGCGGCGGCGGCAAGGGCCTGCGTGTGGCGTACAACGACGCCGAAGCCCACGAAGGCTTCTCGTCCTGCGTCAACGAAGCGCGCAACTCCTTCGGCGACGACCGCGTCTTCATCGAGAAGTACGTGCTCGAGCCGCGCCACATCGAAATCCAGGTGCTCGGCGACAGCCACGGCAACTACGTGTATCTGAACGAGCGCGATTGCTCGATCCAGCGTCGCCACCAGAAGGTCATCGAAGAGGCGCCGAGCCCCTTCGTCGATCCCGAGATGCGCAAGGCCATGGGTGAGCAGGCTGTGGCGCTGGCCCGCGCGGTGAACTACGAATCCGCGGGTACCGTCGAGTTCGTCGTGTCCGGCGCGACCAAGGAGTTCTACTTCCTCGAGATGAACACCCGTCTCCAGGTGGAACACCCGGTCACCGAGCTGATCACCGGCCTCGACCTCGTCGAGCAGATGATCCGCGTCGCCTACGGCGAGAAGCTGCCGCTGGCCCAGGCCGACGTGCAGATCAACGGCTGGGCGATGGAATGCCGTATCAACGCCGAAGACCCGTTCCGCGGCTTCCTGCCGTCCACCGGTCGCCTGGTCAAGTTCCAGCCGCCGAAGGAAGTGGCGGGCCAGGTGCGCGTCGACACCGGTGTGTACGACGGCGGCGAGATCTCGATGTACTACGACTCGATGATCGCCAAGCTGATCGTGCACGGCGCCACCCGCGAGCAGGCGATTGCCCGCATGCGCGATGCGCTGAACGGCTTCGTCATTCGCGGCATTTCCTCGAACATTCCGTTCCAGGCCGCGCTGATGCAGCATCCGGTTTTCCATTCCGGCATCTTCGACACCGGCTTCATCCCCAAGCACTACCCGACGGGCTTCGATGCCTCGATGGTGCCGCATGATGATCCGGCCCTGCTGGTCTCGGTTGCCGCCTATGTCTATCGTGCCTTCACCGACCGTTCCGCGTCGATCACCGGCCAGCTGCAAGGCCACGAGCGCATCGTTGACGACCACTGGATGGTCATCCGCCTGAACAAGGAAGGCAACGAGCACCACCCGGTCATCGCCCGTCCGATCGACGGCGGCTACCACGTGGAATACAAGGGCGAGAGCTACGAGATCAAGTCCGACTGGAAACTCGGCGAGTCCCTTTTCAACGGCACCTGCAACGGCGAGGAGTTCACCCTCCAGGTCGAGCGCCACAAGATCAAGTACAGCCTGTTCCACTGGGGCACCCGCGCCGACTTCATGGTCATGAGCGCCCGTGCCGCCGAACTGCTGGCGCTGATGCCCGAGAAGCTGCCGCCCGATCTGTCCAAGTACCTGCTGTCCCCGATGCCGGGCCTGCTGCGCGAAATTTCCGTGCAGGTCGGCCAGGAAGTGAAGGCCGGCGAGAAGCTGGCAGTCATCGAAGCGATGAAGATGGAAAACATCCTGAAGGCCGAGCAGGACTGCAAGGTCAAGAAGATCTCCGCCTCGGCCGGTGCAAGCCTGTCGGTGGACGAAATCATCATCGAGTTCGAGTAATCAATACCCGGCGCCCTCCGGCTTTCCCGGCCGGACGGCGCGACAGTTGGTTTTCGTTCGATGGGGAGGGAGATCCGCCGAAAAGCGGGTTCCTGTCGAGGGAGCGGGGTCGTCTCAGGACGGCCCCTTTTTTTATCTGTCGCCCCGGCGCCGAGCACCTTCTGTGGGGGCGAATTCATTTGCCCCCACGGGTGTGTCCGGCAAGTTCCCCGAAGGAGGAAACCGGCTGTCAGCCGTAACGGCGCGATGCTTCCACCGCCAGGCCGGCGCCGATGCTGCCGAACAGGTCGCCTTCCACCGCGCGGGCTTTGGGCAGTTCGGCAGCGATGCGCTCGCGCAGCTGGGGCACGCCGCTGGCGCCGCCGGTGAAGTACAGCGTGTCCACCTGGTCGCGGGCCACGCCGGCCTGGTCGAGCAGCGTGTCGACGGTGGCCGCAACGCGCTCGACCAGGCTGCGGGTGGCCAGCGTGAAGGCCTCGCGGCTGATCTCGTGGGTGAGCCCCGGCTCCAGGCGGTCCAGCTCCATGTGGGCCGTGCTGGCGGAGGACAGGTCGATCTTGGCCTGTTCGACCTGCAGGGCCAGCCAGTGCCCTTCGCGTTGACCGATCAGGCGGGCCAGGCGATCCAGTTCCTGGCGGGCCGCCGCGTCCCGGTAAATGGCCTGGAAATCGGCAAAGGCCTGCCGGGTGTAGGCGAAGTTGATGGTGTGCCAGGTAGCCAGCTGGAAGAACAGCGCCGATGGCACTTCGGCGCCGCTCTTCATCAGCCCCTTGTAGCCGAGCAGCGGCATCACGCATTCCAGGCTCAGCGCCCGGTCGAAGTCGGTGCCGCCCACGTGCAGGCCGGCGTTGCCGAGCAGGTCCTCGCGGCGGTCGACGCTCTTGGCCCGTTCCGGCGACAGGCGCACCAGCGAAAAGTCGGCGGTACCGCCGCCGATGTCGGCGATCAGTACCAACTCCTCCCGGTCGAGGCCGGCCTCGTAGTGCAGCGCCGCGCCGATCGGCTCGAACTGGAAGCTGACGTCCTTGAAGCCAACCTGGCGGGCGATCGCCTCCAGGGTGTCCTGGGCGCGCTGGTCGGCGGCCGGGTTGTCGTCCACGAAATACACCGGGCGACCGAACACCGCCTGCTCGAAGCTGCGCCCGGCCTCGGTCTCGGCGCGGCTCTTCAGCTCGCCGATGAAGCTCGCCAGCAGGTCGCGGAAGCGCAGCGCGCGGCCACCGACCTCGGTGCTGCCGTCCATCAGGTTGCTGCCCAGCAGGCTCTTGATGGCCCGCATCAATCGCCCTTCGTAGCCTTCCAGATATTCCGCCAGCGCATCCCGCCCGTAATGGGTGGTCTCCTCGTCCGCGTTGAAGAACACGGCGGATGGCAGCGTCGCCTTCCCGTCCTCGAGAGGCAGCAGCGTCGGCAGACCAGGGCGCAGCCAGCCGACGGTGGAGTTGGAGGTGCCGAAGTCGATGCCGCAGGCGCGGGCGGGGCTGATGCTCATGGCGATGCGGGGGGAAGGCAAGGGGCCGAATGCTACGCCCCTTGTCGGGCGGGGTGAAGACGGCGATGGCAGGCCAGTGTGCCGGCTGGGACAGGGTGTTGGCGGAATTCCGTTGCTGCGGCGCGTACTCCGCCCGGGCTCAATCCTTCTTCAGCAGCGCCCCCAGCCCTGCGAACGGGGAATGGGTGGCGGCCTTGCCGGGTTGTTTGGCAGTCACGTTGCCCTGGGTGGCTTCGAGTTGGCGCTGGTGTTCGTTGTCGTGGCAGTACAGGCACAGCAGCTCCCAGTTGCTGCCGTCGGGCGGGTTGTTGTCGTGGTTGTGGTCGCGGTGGTGCACCGTCAGCTCGCGCAGGTTGGTGACGGTGAATTCGCGGGCGCAGCGGCCGCAGACCCACGGGTAGATCTTCAGGGCTTTCTCGCGGTAGCCCTCCGCGCGCTTGTCGGCGGCGCGGCGGGCTTCGAGGACGAGGCGGTCGAGTTTGTCGCTCATGGCTTGTTTCCGGAAAGACGTTGTTCGAGGTCGGCCAGCGCATCTTCGATGACGTTCACTGCCCAGTCCAGTTCGGCTTCGGTCACGACCAGCGGCGGTGCGAAGCGCAGTACGGAGTCGTGGGTGTCCTTGGTCATCAGGCCGCGGGCCAGCAGCCATTCTGCCGCAGTGCGGGCATTGACGCGGCGGGTGTCCAGCTCCATGCCGATCAACAGGCCGCGGCCGCGTACTTCGCGGATCAGCGGATTGCGGATGGCCTGAAGGCGGGCCATGAAGGCGGCGCCGAGGCGGTCGGCGCGCTCCACCAGCTTCTCCTCGCTGAGCAGGGCCAGGGCTTCGGCGGCGACGGCGGCGCCAAGCGGGTTGCCGCCGAAGGTGGAGCCGTGGTCGCCGGGGCGGAAGACCCGCATCACCGCTTCGTCGGCCAGGAAGGCCGAGACCGGCAGCAGGCCGCCGCCGAGGGCCTTGCCGAGGATCACGCCGTCCGGGCGCACGCCGTCGTGCTGGCAGGCCAGCAGGCGGCCGGTGCGGCCAAGGCCGGTCTGCACCTCGTCGGCGATCAGCAGCACGTTGTTGGCGCGGCAGATCTCGGCGCAGCGGGCCAGCCAGCCGTCCGGCGGCACGTGGATGCCGCCTTCGCCCTGGATAGGTTCAAACAGGAAGGCCGCGGTGTGCGGCGTGATGGCGGCGGCGAGGGCCTCGGCGTCGCCGAAGGGGATGCTGCGGAAGCCCGGCGCGAAGGGGCCGAAGCCGTCCCGGTACTGGGCTTCCGACGAGAAGCCGACGATGGTCGTCGAGCGGCCGTGGAAGTTGTCGGCACAGACAATGATCTCTGCCTGCCCCTCCGGTACGCCCTTGATCTTGTGGCCCCACTTGCGGGCCGCCTTGAGGGCCGTCTCGACGGCCTCCAGGCCGGTGTTCACCGGCAGCGCCTGGTCGTAGCCGAGCAGGGCCGAGAGGCGCTCCAGCATCAGCGGCAGGCGGTCGTTGGCGTAAGCGCGGGAGGTCAGTGCCAGGCGCTGGGCCTGGTCGGCGAGGACCTTGACCAGGCGTGGATGGCTGTGGCCGAAGCTGACCGCCGAGTAGGCGCTCATCATGTCCAGGTAGCGCCGGCCTTCCACGTCCCATAGCCAGACGCCTTCACCGCGGGTGAACACCACCGGCAGCGGCGCGTAGTTGTGGGCGCCGAAGGTCTGCTCGCGGGCCAGCAGGTTGGTGGTGGTGGGGCCGAGGGCCGCCGACGCAAAGTCCAGTACCCAGCGGGCGCCGCTGCCGTCCCGGTCCCGTTCGGGCACATACTCGACGATTTCCAGCGCCACCAGGTCGGCGCAGCTGCGCAGGCCGTGCAGGCAGTCGGCGAGTTCCTGCGGATCGAGACCGTCCGGTTCCAGGCAGGTGGTGGCCGGCAGCAGCGCGCAATCCACGGAGTCGAGGTCCACCGATACGCCGAATCCCGCGGTGCCGTCGCGGGCGATGCTCATGGCTTCGCACAGCACGGCCGGCAGGCCGCGGCGCTTGACCTCGGGCATGAAGAAGATGCGTACGCCGAGGCGCTTGAGCAGGGCCAGCTCCTCCGGCTCCCAGGAGCGTGCGCCAACGATGGTCACGTGGGCCGGATCGAGGCGGGGGCCGGGTACGTCGGTGAGGCTCGGGTCGCCAACGCCGAGCAGCGCGGCCAGTGGCATGCCGTGGATGTTGCCGCTGTGGCTGGTCTGCACGGTGTGCGAGTCCAGGTGGGCGTCGATCCAGATCAATCCCAGCTTGCCGCGTCCCTCCACGGCCCGCGCCGCGCCGCGCCAGGTGCCGGTGCCGATCGCGTGGTCGCCGCCGAGTACCAGCGGCACCGTGCCGTCGGCGCACAGGGCGGCGACTTCGTCAGCCAGATCGTGGAGCAGTGCGCTGACGTTGCCCAGCCGTTCCGGCAGGGATGCGCGCGGTGGTTTGGGTGCGCTCGGCTCGTGCAGGGAATGCCAGCGGGCCGGGATGCCGCGGCTGCGCAACTGGGCATCGAGGCCGAGATCCTTGAGGGTGCGGGGGCCGGCGGCGGGGCCGAAGATCGGTGCGCCGAGGCAGGATCCGACACCGACGATGCGGACCGGACGGACGGGCACGAGCGGGGCGGGCATGGTCTTCCTCCGAAGGCGGTTGGGCCGAGATGGCCGTCATGCCTGTTTGAGCGGGCCGCGGTGGCTTCGTTCAAGGCCGGGTGTGAGGCTTACCACACCCGTGGGGGCGAATTCATTCGCCCGCTGCCGGTTGATCCGAGTCCGCGGGCGAATGAATTCGCCCCCACAGGTTCAGTGCCACAGGTCCGGTGTCTCAGTCTCAGTGCAGCAGGTGCCAGGCTTCGGTGGTGGCCAGTGCGGCTAGCAGCACGGTGCAGCCGATCAGCCAGTAGCGGGTGCGGCGGCTTTCGGTGACCAGGCGGGCGAGTTCGGCGCGGTGGTCTTCCGCCACCGGCTGGGTGGCCAGCGCCTTGTGCACCAGGCGCGGCAGCTGCGGCAGTGTGGCGGCCCATGATGGGGCTTCGTCCTTGACGTGGCGCAGCAGCGCACGCCAACCGATCTGGTCGTTCATCCAGCGTTCGAGGAAGGGCTTGGCAGTCTTCCACAGGTCGAGGTCGGGGTCGAGCTGGCGGCCGAGGCCCTCGATGTTGAGCAGCGTTTTTTGCAGCAGCACCAGCTGGGGCTGGACTTCCATCTCGAAGCGGCGGGCGGTCTGGAACAGGCGCAGCAGGGTCTTGCCGAAGGAGATGTCCTTCAGCGGGCGGTCGAAAATCGGCTCGCAGACCGCGCGGATCGCCCCTTCAAACTCGTCCACGCGGGTGTGCGACGGGACCCAGCCGGCCTCGATGTGGGCCAGCGCGACGCGTCGGTAATCGCGTTGGAAGAAGGCCAGGAAGTTGGTGGCCAGGTACTTCTTGTCGGAGTCGTTGAGGGTGCCGATGATGCCGAAGTCCAGCGCGATGTAGCGCCCGCGGGCCGGGCCGTCGGTAGCCACGAAAATGTTGCCGGGGTGCATGTCGGCATGGAAGAAGCCGTCACGGAACACCTGGGTGAAGAAGATCTCGACGCCGGCGCGGGACAGGTGCTTGAGGTCGATGCCGTTCTGCTTCAGGGCTTCGAGCTGGGAGATCGGGATGCCCTTCATGCGCTCCATCACCATCACGTTGGTGGAGCAGAAGTCCCAATGCACTTCGGGGACGACGAGGAGATCGGAGTCCTTGAAGTTGCGCCGCAGCTGGGAGCAGTTGGCGGCCTCGCGCATCAGGTCGAGCTCGTCGCGCAGGTACTTGGAGAACTCGGCGACCACTTCTCGCGGCTTGAGGCGGCGGCCCTCCGGCCACACCTTCTCGAGCACCGTAGCGGCCGCGTCGAGCAGGGCCAGGTCGTGGGCGATCACCGGGGCAATGCCGGGGCGCAGGATCTTGACGGCCACTTCGGTGCCGTCGGGCAACTCGGCGAAATGTACCTGGGCGATGGAGGCAGAAGCGACCGGCTCCCGTTCGAAGCGCGCGAAGACCTCATCGACGGGCTTGCCGTAGGCTTCCCGCAACTGGGCGAGGGCTTCCGCACTGGAGAAGGGGGGGACCCGGTCCTGCAGGCGGGCCAGCTCTTCGGCGATGGCCGGCGGCAGCAGGTCGCGGCGGGTGGACAGCATCTGCCCGAACTTGACGAAGATCGGGCCGAGGGATTCGAGGGCCTGGCGCAAGCGTGCGCCGGATGGTTCGTTGAAAGTCCGGCGGAAGCGGGTGAGCTTCGCCAGCCAGGCCAGGCGGCCGGTCGGCTCGTTGGAGAGGACCATCTGGTCGAGCCCGTATTTCAGGCTCACGGAGACGATCTTGACGAGTCGGAAGAGACGCACGGCGGCTGTAGAAAAGGAAAACGCGGATTGTGCCCGGAAAGGCCGGGCGACGAAAGCCGGCGAGGTGGGTCGTCAGCGCCGCTTGGCGGGGCGCGCTGGCGTTTTCGGAGGCGGCTCCGGCGTGGCCGCAACGGGAGGGGGCGCGCTGCGGCCCGGCTGCACCTGCTCCAGCAGCCAGCGGGTGGCCAGCTGGATCTCCCGCTTCAACGCCGCGTCTTCGTCGGGGCTGCCAAAACTGAGGCTGGCCATGCCGGCGTCGTCGATCGAGAAAGGGGGCACGCGCCATTCCCGTTCGACGACGAACAGGTGCTCGCCATCGCGGATCGCCTTCTGGGCGATGACATAGCCGTAGGGACGGTTCTGGAAGTTGCTGCAGTAGGCCGTGCGGGTGGCGCTGGGCAGTCCATCGCGCATTGCGCTGACCATTCCGCTGGTGGTGAAGCCGGCGCAATGCCGTGCCAGCCCGGCGGCGATATAAGCGAGATAGCTGTCGGGGCCCATGTCCTGGGCGGCGAAGCGCTGCACCAGGATGCGGTCGCGGTAGTCCTCCAGGCCTTGGCCGCGGGGCAGGTATTCCTCGTGGCGGACGCCCTGGCCCTCCCGCAAGTCGATGATGCGCCAGCCCGCGCCGGCAGGCATCGGCACCGGCCAGTGCAGCGTGGCGGGCTCGGCGCGAGCCGCGGCAGCGGCGAGCAGGCTGGTCAGGAGGATGGTCGGTCGGAAGAGGCTCACGGTCGTTTCCGGCTGCGCACACAGGCTGCAAAGATAGGGCAAGGACATGATTTTTGCCATGCCGGTCGTACTTTGTTACCGCCGCCGCACCGGCGTCCCGCCGTGGTAACGCCTGCTTGGATATAATCCTGTGCTTTTAGTCGCAGTGTTTGCCATGAGCGCCGATTCCAAAACCCAGCTTGCCGACCTCCTGCGCGCCGCCCTGTTGAGCGTCGCCCCCGAACAGGCCGAAACCCCCATCAACCTGGAACGCCCCAAGCAGGCCGGCCATGGTGATTTTGCAAGCAACCTGGCGCTGCAGCTGGCCAAGCCGCTGAAGCGCAATCCGCGCGAGCTGGCCAACCTGCTGCTGGCCGAACTGCCCAAGTCCGACCTGGTCGCCAAGGCCGAAGTGGCCGGCGCCGGCTTCATCAACTTCACGCTGGTCTCCGACGCCAAGACCGCCGTCGTGCGCAGCGTGCTCGAGCGCGGCGAGGCTTTCGGCCGCGGCGACAAGAGCGGCGTCAAGGTGCAGGTGGAATTCGTCTCCGCCAACCCCACCGGCCCGCTGCACGTCGGCCACGGCCGCGGCGCGGCCTACGGTGCGTCCCTGTCCGACGTGCTCGACTTCGCCGGTTTCGAAGTCACCCGCGAGTACTACATCAACGACGCCGGCCGGCAGATGGACATCCTGGCGCTGTCCACCTGGCTGCGCTATCTCGATCTGTTCGGCATCAGCGTGGCCTTCCCGCCCAACGCCTACCAAGGCGACTACGTGAAGGACATGGCGGCGCAGATCAAGGAATCCCACGCCGACCGCTTCGCCAAGGTGTCCGCCGCCGACGTGCTGGCCGGTGCGCCGTCCGTCGAGGCCGACAAGGAAGGCCATCTGGACGCGCTGATCGCCAACGCCAAGAACCTGCTCGGCTCCGACTACGCCTGGGTGCATGGCTTTGCACTCACCGAGCAGCTCGGCGAGGGCCGCGAGGATCTGGGCGAGTTCGGCGTGAGCTTCGACAAGTGGTTCTCCGAGCGCTCCCTGTTCGACACCGGCCTGGTCGAGAAGGCCGTCACCGCGCTGGAAGCCGGCGGCCACCTGTACGAGCAGGATGGCGCCAAGTGGTTCCGCTCCACCGCCTTCGGCGACGAGAAGGACCGCGTCGTGCAGCGCGAGAACGGCCTGTTCACCTATTTCGCGTCCGACATCGCCTACCACGCCAACAAGTACGAGCGCGGCTTCGACCGCATCATCGACATCTGGGGTGCCGACCACCACGGCTACATCCCGCGCGTGAAGGGTGCCCTGCAGGCCCTCGGCCTGCCGCCCGAGAAGCTCGACGTGGCGCTGGTGCAGTTCGCGGTGCTGTACCGCGACGGCCAGAAGGCGGCGATGTCCACCCGCTCCGGCGAGTTCGTCACGCTGCGCGAGTTGCGCAAGGAGGTCGGCAACGACGCCTGCCGCTTCTTCTACGTGCTGCGCAAGGCCGACCAGCACCTGGACTTCGACCTCGACCTGGCCAAGAGCCAGAGCAACGAGAACCCGGTGTATTACATCCAGTACGCCCATGCCCGCCTGTGCTCGGTGCTCAACCAGTGGAGCGGTACGCCGGCCGACCTGCTCGAGGCCGACCTGGGCCGCCTCGACAACGAGCGCGAGCTGGCCCTGTGCGCGCGCCTGACCGCCTTCCCGGAAGTTGTTCGCAGCGCCGCCGCCGACTACGCCCCGCACCAGATCGCCTTCTATCTGAAGGATCTGGCCGGAGAGTTCCACAGTTACTACAATGCCGAGCGCATGCTGGTGGATGACGAAGGCCTCAAGCTGGCCCGCCTGGCCCTGGCTGCCGCGGTGCGCGAGGTGATCCGCAACGGCCTGCGCCTGCTTGGTGTTTCCGCCCCCGAATCCATGTAATCGCCGGACCCGTCGTTCATGAGCCGTGACCTCAAACCCCGTCTTCCGACCAACAAGCCGAAATCAGGCAGCCGGGGCAGCACCCTGGTCGGTATCTTCGTCGGCCTGATCCTCGGCGCCCTGGTCGCGGCGGGGATTGCGCTGTACTTCACGTCGGCGTCGCCGTTCCAGAAGCCGAAGCAGGAAGACAAGCCGGTCGCTCCGCCGCCGCCGCCCAAGCCACAGAGCAGCGAACCCATCGCGCTGCCCGGCAAGGCCGGCGACAAACCGGTGGAGAAGCCGCGCTTCGACTTCTACAACGTGCTGCCGAAGGGCACCGATGCGCTGCCGGCGCCGGGCAAGCCCGAGGAAACCACCGAGGACATCCGGCCGGCCAAGCCCGAGAAGACCGACAAGCCCGGCGCCAAGCCGGCCGAGTTGCCGAAGGGTGACAAGGCCAAGGCCGATGCCGAACGCGCCAAGGCCGAGGCTGCGCTGCTCGACAAGCCGGTGACGCCCGAGAAGTTCTATCTGCAGGCGGGCTCCTTCGAGGATCCGTCCGAGGCGGACAACCTGAAGGCGCGTCTTGCGTTGATGGGGGTGGAGGCCAGCGTGCAGAAGGTGGATGTGCCCGACAAGGGCACCGTGCATCGGGTCAGGACCGGCCCCTACCTCGGCGCCGATGAAATGAACAAGGCCAAGCAGCAGCTGGCATCCAGCGGCATCAATGCCGCCATCGTCCGGATCAAGCCCAAGGAACCAAAGCCGGCCGGCACCGCTCAATGAGTGCTTTGCCGATTCAAGGAGAAACCGTAATGCAGCGTCGTGATGTCCTCAAACAGCTTTCCGCCGCGGCGGCCATCGGCCTCCTCGGGCGGCCTGTCCTGGCCCAGAACAGTGGCGGTTTCGAACTGGTGTCGCCGCCGCAGCCGACCGAGGCCAAGGGCAAGGTTGAGGTGATCGAGTTCTTCCATTACGGCTGCCCGCACTGCCGCGCCTTCGATCCGCTGCTGGAGCTGTGGCTCAAGAAGCTCCCGGCCGACGTTTATTTCCACCGCGTACCCGTGACCTGGGGCAACCCCCAGCTGACCGGGCTGGCACGCCTGCACCTGACGCTGGCCGCCACCGGCGACCTGGCCCGCCTGCACGGGCAGATCTTCGAGGCCGTGCAGACCGACAAGCAGCCCCTGCACACCGAGGCGGGCGCCCAGGAATGGGCGGTCAAGAAGGGCATCGACGGCAAGAAGTTCCTCGACGCCTACCGCTCCTTCGGCGTGCAGGTCGGCCTGCAGCGCATCGAGAAGCTCGGCCGCGACTACAAGATCCAGGGCGTGCCGACGCTGGCCGTCGACGGCAAGTACTTCACCTCCGGCTCCATCGCGGGGACCCACGAGAACGCGCTGAAGATCGCCGACCAGCTGATCGTCCGCGCCCGCGGCGAACAAGGCCGCAAGTAAGCCACTCCGGCCGCGGCGGCGTCGATGCCGCCGCCAGGCCCTTTCCCCCGTTTTCCCTTCCCCGCCTTTCTCCCCGTGACTCTCCGCGTCTTCATCACCGGCGCCTCGAGCGGCATCGGTGCCGCGCTGGCACGCCATTACGCGGCCGCCGGGGCCAGCCTGGGCCTGGTCGGGCGGCGTCGCGAGGTGCTGGCCGGACTGGCCGCCAGCCTGCCCGGTGAGCATGCGGTGTATTGCCTCGACGTGGCGGAGCCGGGGGCGCTCGCCGCTGCCGCCACCGATTTCATGGCCCGCTTCGGGGTGCCCGATGTGGTGATTGCCAACGCCGGCGTGTCGGTGGGCACGCTGACCGAGGAGGCCGACGACCTGGCGGCCTTCGAGCGGGTGATGCGCACCAACGTGCTGGGCATGGTCGCCAGCTTCCAGCCCTTCGTCGCGCCCATGCGGGGCTGCGGCCGCGGGCGCCTGGTCGGCATCGCCTCGGTGGCCGGCATCCGCGGCCTGCCCGGTGCCGGGGCCTACAGCGCGTCGAAGGCGGCGGCGATCGCTTATCTCGAGAGCCTGCGCGTCGAACTGCGGGGCAGCGGCGTGAAGGTCGTGACCATCGCGCCGGGCTACATCGACACGCCGATGACCGCCATCAACCCTTACCCGATGCCCTTCCTGCTGCCCGCCGACGAGGCCGCGCGGCGCTTTGCGCGGGCCATCGAGGCGGGCGTCGGCTACACCGTCATCCCGTGGCAGATGGGCGTGGTCGCCAAGCTGCTGCGCCTGCTGCCCAACCCGCTGTTCGACCGCCTGTTCGCGCGGGCCGGACGCAAGCCGCGGGGTTTGCCGCTGTAGCTTGTGCCGGCTGCCTCAGTGGGCTGCATCACCGCCCCCGGCTGGGGGACGTCCGTGTGTCGGGTGGGTCAGCCACACGCTGACGAGCAGCAGCAGGAACAGGCAGCCCGACATCCAGAACACATCATTGGCGGCCAGCGAGAAGGCCTGCACGCTGACCTGGCGCTCCAGCACGCCGAGGCCGCGCGCCAGATCGAAACCCTGGGCCTGCAACTGGTTCAGCGTATCGCTGGCAACCGGGTTGTAGGCGCTGACCTGGGCGGCCAGCTGCTCGTGGTGCAGCGCTGCGCGGCGTTCCCACAGGGTTGTCATCAGCGATGCGCCAAAGGCGCCGCAGGTGATCCGCACGAAGTTCGACACCCCCGAGGCCGACGGCACGCGCTCCATCGGCAGGCCCGACAGGGTGATGGACACCAGCGGGATGAAGAAGCAGGCCATCGCGATGCCCTGGATCAGCTGCGGCACCACGATGCTGCCCGGCGCGATGTCGGTGGAGAAGCCGGAGCGCATGAAGGACACCAGCGCGAACACCAGAAAGGCCACGGTGGCCAGGCGGCGTGGATCGGTGCGCGGCAGGATCTTGCCGATCACCGGCGACAGCAGCAGCGCCAGGATGCCGATCGGCGCCGTCACCAGCCCGGCCCAGGTGGCCGTGTAGCCCATGTATTGCTGCAGCCACAGGGGCAGCACCACCACGTTGCCGAAGAACACCCCGTAGGCGGTGGCCAGTGCGATGACGCCGAACAGGAAGTTGGGGCGGGCGAACAGGGTCAGATCCACCACCGGGTGTTCCTCGGTCAGTTCCCAGACGACGAACAGCGCGAAGCCCACCACCGTGACCACCGCCAGCGCGACGATCTCGCCGGACTCGAACCAGTCCAGTTCCTTGCCCTTGTCGAGCATGATCTGCAGCGCACCGACCCAGATCACCAGCAGTGCCAGGCCCACCTTGTCGATGGGCAGCTGGCGGGTTGGCGTCTCGCGGTGTTTCAGTAACTGCCAGCTCATCCAGGCCGCGCCGATGCCGACCGGCACGTTGATGTAGAAGATCCACGGCCAGGACAGATTGTCCGACAGCCAGCCGCCGAGGATGGGGCCCATCACCGGCGCGACCAGGGTCGTCATCGACCACATCGCCAGTGCCATGCCGGACTTTTCCCGCGGGTAGGCCTGCAGAAGCAGGGCCTGGGACAGCGGGATCATCGGCCCGGCGACGGCGCCCTGCAGCACCCGCGCGGCGATCAGCATCTCCAGGCTGCCGGCCAGGCCGCACAGCAGCGAGGCGAGCACGAACAGCACCACCGAGGCGACGAACAGGCGCACCTGCCCGACGCGCTGGCTGAGCCAGCCGGTCAGCGGCACGGCGATGGCGTTGGCGACGCCGAATGAGGTGATGACCCAGGTGCCCTGGGTCGGGCTGACGCCCAGGTCGCCGGCGATGTTGGGCAGGGACACGTTGGCGATGGTGGTGTCCAGCACGTTCATGAAGGTCGCCAGCGACAGGGCCACGGTGGCCAGCCGGCGCGCCCCCGGTTCGAGGGGCGGCAGCGGAGCGGGGGTGGCGCTCATCGCTCAGGCCCGGGTGCGGCGCGGAGTGGCCAGGGCCGCGGCCGGTGGAATACTCGGCAGCGTGAGCTCGGGCTGTTGCAGCTCGGCCGTCTGTCCGCCGTTGTTGGCCGAGATGATCGCGCGGATGCGTTCGCGGGCGGCCTTGCCCAGGTCGGCGAAGACGTCGGTCTGGGCGACAGGCGCGGTCGGCGCGACGCCGAGCGGGGCGTCGCCCTCTTCATGGAGATCCACCTCCACCTGCATCGACAGGCCGATGCGCAGCGGATGGGCGGCGAGTTCCTGCGGGTCGAGGCTGATCCGCACCGGCACCCGCTGCACCACCTTGATCCAGTTGCCGCTGGCGTTCTGGGCGGGCAGCAGCGCGAAGGCGGCGCCGGTGCCGGCAGCCAGGCCGGCGATCTTGCCGTGGTATTCGACCTTGGAGCCGTACACATCGGCGCTCAGGCTGACCGGCTGGCCGATGCGCATGCGGCCGAGCTGGCTCTCCTTGAAGTTGGCGTCCACCCACACCTGTTCTAGCGGCACCACTGCCATCAGCGGCGCACCGGCTGCCACGCGCTGGCCGACCTGCACCGCGCGGCGGGCGACGAGGCCGCCGAGTGGCGCGGGCACCACGCTGCGCGCGAAGGCCAGGTAGCTTTCCTCGACCTTGGCCGCCGCCCGCAACACGTTGGGGTGGCTGTCGACGCGGGTGCCGCTGGTCTGCACACGGTTGGTGGCGAGTTGTTCACGGGCCGTCTGCACGGCGGTTTCGGCGGCGCGCAGCGCGGCGCGGGCGTGCTCGATTTCTTCGGCCGCGACGGCGCCGGTGCCGGCCACCTGCTGGCGGCGGGCCAGGTCGTCCCTGGCCTTGGCGAGATCGGCCTCCTTCTGCTTCACCGCCGCTTCGAGGGCGCCGCCGCCGGCGTACAGCGCGCGCACTTCCCGCACCGTCTGGCCGAGCTGGGCTTCGGCCTGTTGCAGCGCGACGCGGGCATCCGCGTCGTCGAGGCGCACCAGCGGCTGGCCAGCCTTCACCAGCTGGGTGTCGTCGGCGTCGATGGAGACCACCGTTCCGGCCACCTGCGGGGTGATTTGCACGACGTTGCCGGCCACGTAGGCGTCGTCGGTGTGTTCCAGGTAGCGGCCGTGGGTCATCCACCAGCCGCCCCAGGCGGCGCCGGCCAGCGCGCAGGCGACGGCGATGGTGATGAGGCTGCGCTTGCGCTTGCCGTTGGTGGTGTTTGCAGCGGTGCTGTCGGGGCTGGTCATGGTCCGGTTCCTTCTTGGCGGGATCAGTGGGACGTGTTGGTGGGCAGATAGCCGCCGCCCAGCGCGCGGGCCAGGCCGGCGCTGGCGTCGAGGCGGCGGGTGCGCAGCTCCGCGGTGAGGCGGCGCTGGGCGAGCAAGGGGGTTTCGGCGGCGAGAACCGCCGTGTAGCTGGCGAGGCCAGCCTTGTAGCGCACTTCGGTGAGGCGCCAGGCGTCCTCGTAGCGGGCCAGCGCGGCTTGCTGGTCGCGCCCTTCGATGTCGGCGCCGCGCCAGCTGGCGAGCTGGTCGGCCACGTCGCGGAGGGCATCGACGAGGGTGGCGTTGTACTGGGCGATGGCCACGTCCTGTTCGGCGTTGCGTTCGGCCAGGCGGCTGCGCAGGCGGCCGCTGTCGAACACCGGCAGGTGGATCGCCGGGCCGACGCCGAGCATGCGGCTGCCGCCTTCGAAGAGATTGGACAGGCCGATGGACTGCAGGCCGACGAAGGCGCTGAGATTGACGTTCGGGTAGAAGTCGGCACGGGCGGCGTCGCTCTCGCGGCGGCTGGCCTCGACGCGCCAGCGCTGGGCGTTCACGTCCGGCCGGCGGCCGAGGAGGTCGGCCGGCAGCTGGCTCGGCAGCGTTGCGGCGACGTCGCGCAGGGCCGGCGGCGTGAGGTCGAGGCCGGCGTCGGGGCCGTGGCCGGTGAGGGCGGCCAGCTGATTGCGGACCAGCGCCAGTTGCACGTCGAGGGCGCTGCGTTCGGCGCGGGCCGCGGAGATGCCGGCGTCGGCCTGGCGCAGGTCGGCCTGGTTCTCGAGGCCGGCCTTCAGGCGAAGGCGGACCAGCTCCTGCAGTTTCTCGCGCTGGCGAACGGTGGCGTCGGCGATGGCGTGCAGCTGGTACAGGCGATCGAACTGCAGGTAGGCGCGCGTCACCGCGCTGGCCAGTACCAGGCGGGCGCCGGCGGCTTCAGCCTGCGCGGCACGGGCCTGGCCGACGGCGGCGTCCAGTGCGGCGCGGTTGCGGCCCCAGAAATCCAGGTCGAGGCTGAAATCCAGCGCAGCCCGGTTGAGGCTGGTGTAACGCCCGCCGAGGCCGGGCGGGAAGATGTAGTTTTCGGACAGGCGCTGCTGGGCGCCTTCCGCATTGGCGCCGACCTGCAGACCGTCGGCCGCGGCGGCCAGGCCGGCCATCGCGCGGGCCTGGTCGAGGCGGGCGCGGGCGAGGGTCAGGCTGGGGCTGTCGCGCAGCGCGTCGGCCGCCAGGCGGTCGAGTTGCGGGTCGCCGTAGGCGGACCACCAGCTGTCGGTCGGCCAGGCTCCGGCGGGGGCATCGGCCAGGCTCCGGGTGCCGGCGAGCTGTTCCGGGGCCAGGGTTTCGGCGCGGGGGGCCAGCCCACCGGGGTTGGCGCAGGCGGCCAGCAGGCCGAGCAGTGGGAGCAAGAGGGCGAGAGGTCGTTTCATGTGAATTCCCTGTATTGGGCTGAAACTGTCTGTGCGGTATCTGCCAAGGCAGGTATTTGCTTCAAAAAAAGCGGCGTGCTCCGCCGCATGTCCGGTGATTGTTTCCCGTTTCAGGTACTGCGTTTGTCCAGGTTGGCGACGATGCGACTGATCAACTGCTTGGCCTGCGCGATCTCGTCGGGGGTGAAGTCCGTCAGCGCCTGATTGAGGACATCGACGACGCGCGGCACGATCAGCGGCAGCAGCGCCTTGCCCGTGTCGGTGACGTGCAGCAATACGACTCGCCGGTCGGTGGTGCTGCGTTCCCGGCGGATCAGGCCCTTCTCTTCCAGGCGGTCAAGCATGCGCGTCATCGAGCCGGTGTCGCAGCCGCTGCACTTGCACAGGGTGCTGGCGGTTTCGCCGTTGCGCAGGGCGATCTGCTTGAGCACCGTCCATTGGGCGGTGGTGATGTCCAGGTCGCCGACGCGCTCGTCGAGAGTCTGGGTGAGGCGGAGCTTGGCCTGATGCAGCAGGAAGCCGAGACTCTCTTCCTGCTGGTAGTTCTCGACGGTGTAAGGCGGAAGGGGCTTGTTGGTATCGGGCATTTACGGCCAAAGCAATTACTGCATAGGCAGATAATTCGCCTTTTCCCTTTCCGTGTCAACAACGTTCCGTCACGGCATGTGGCCGAATGCCGTGACGGAGCGAGGCGGGATCAGGCCAGCTGGGTGATGGCCGGCAGGTATTTCTTGCCGAGGGCCTCGGCGACCTGCGGATGGGTCACGTTGCCGGCACAGACGTTGAGGCCGGCGCGCAGGCCGGCGTCGTCCTTCAGGGCTTCCTTCCAGCCCTTGTCGGCGATGGCGAGCACGAAGGGCAGGGTGGCGGCATTGAGCGCGTAGGTCGCGGTGCGGGCCACGGCACC
This sequence comes from Pseudomonadota bacterium, assembly GCA_018241665.1. GTDB lineage: Bacteria > Pseudomonadota > Gammaproteobacteria > Burkholderiales > Rhodocyclaceae > Zoogloea. The sequence goes on along the minus strand of JAFEDK010000005.1, from coordinate 231,737 downwards.
GGGCATGTTGGACACGCAGTAATGGACGATGCCATCCACCAGGTAGGTGGGGTCGGCGTGGGTGGTCGGCCGGGAGGTCTCGAAACAGCCGCCCTGGTCGATGGCCACGTCCACGATCACCGCACCGGGCTTCATCGCGGCGAGCATCGTGCGGGTGACCAGCTTGGGCGCGGTGGCTCCGGGGATCAGCACGGCGCCGATCACCAGGTCGGCCTGCAATACCTGGCGCTCGATGGCGTCGCGGGTGGCATAGAGCGTCTTGACGCGACCGCCATAGACTTCGTCCAGGTGGCGCAGTACCGGCAGGGACTTGTCGAGGATGGTCACGTCCGCGCCGATGCCGACCGCCGTATGTGCCGCGTTGTTGCCCACCGTGCCGCCACCGAGGATCACGACGCGGCCCGGCTCGACGCCCGGCACGCCGCCAAGCAGCACGCCACGGCCGCCGTGGGATTTCTCGAGGGCTGAGGCGCCGGCCTGGATGCTCATCCGGCCGGCCACTTCCGACATCGGGGCGAGCAGCGGCAGGCCGCCGCCGGGGGCGGTGACGGTCTCGTAGGCAATCGCCGTGGCACCGCTGGTGATCAGATCCTCGGCCTGGCCGGGGTCCGGCGCCAGGTGCAGGTAGGTGAACAGCACGTGATGGGGCTTGAGGCGGGCGCGTTCCTCGGCCAGCGGCTCCTTGACCTTGATGATCAGCGTGGCTTCCCCGAAGACGTCGTCGGCACTCAGGGTGACCTTGGCGCCGGCCCGTTCGTAGTCGTTGTCGCTGGCGCCGATGCCATGGCCGGCGCCCGACTCGACGAAAACCTCATGCCCGTGGGCGACGAGTTCGCGGACCGAGGCGGGGGTCAGGCCGACCCGGTATTCGTGGTTCTTGGTTTCCCTTGGGACGCCGACTTTCATGATTTTCTCCGTTTTATGGTGCGGCTGCAGCTTAGCGCCCGAGATTACCGCGACTTGCGCCGGCTTCCAACAAGGACGCGGGTCCTGAGATACTGCGCCGATGATGAACGAGAATGATGTCGATTTCCTGGTGGATGCGGCCGGGCAGCGCCACCGTCCGTGGGATGGGCCGGCACGCATCGTGTCGCTGGTGCCGTCGCTGACCGAACTGGTGTGCGAACTCGGTTTGGCCGACCAATTGGTCGGGCGTACCGGCTTTTGCATCCATCCACGGGCGACCCTCAAGACCATTCCCAAGGTCGGCGGGACGAAGGACGTGAACCTGGCCCGCCTGCGCGAACTGGCGCCGACCCACGTGATCGTCAATATCGACGAGAACCGCAAGGACTGTGTGGAGGAGATCGCCCGCTTCGTGCCGAACGTGATCGTCACCCACCCGTGCCAGCCGGAGGACAACCTGCCGTTGTACCGCCTGTTTGGCGCGGTGTTCGGCTGCGAGGCGCGGGCTGGGGCGTTGGCCGATGAGCTGACGGAGGCGATCGCGCTGGCGCAGGCGGCCGGCCGCGCGCTGCCGCGGGAGAGGGTTCTGTACCTGATCTGGCGTGAGCCGTGGATGACGGTGGCGCCGGATACCTACATCGCGGCGAGCCTGGCGCTGGTCGGCTGGGATACCTGGCCGGCGCTTGGCGATGGGGTGCGTTATCCGGCTTTCGAGTGGAATGTGCCGTGGCTGGCGGAGGTGGACCGGGTCTTCCTGTCGTCGGAGCCCTATCGCTTCCGCGCTGCACATGTGACTGAAGTGGCCGGATTGGCCGGGCTGCCGGCCCGCTTGATCGACGGGGAGATGACGTCCTGGTACGGTAGCCGGGCCGCCACCGGGCTGCGTTACCTGGCGGCCTTGCGGCGGGAACTGGCGGTCTGAGGCTGCCCGGCCTCAGACCTGCTGGCGCAGCACCTGATGCGGCGCCGGCACTGGCCAGCCGTTGGCACTGCTGATCTCGGCCAGCATCTTGTTGGTGTCGAAGTACACCTGCCAGTAGTGGTCGTTGTGGCAGTGGGGGCGCACCACGAGGCGGGTGCCGGCGGCGTTGAACTCCAGGATCTCCACGTCCGGCGCGGGGGTCGCCAGCACGTTGGGGATCTGCGCGACCCGGTTGCGGATCAGCTCCATCGCCTGTTGCGGCGCGACGCTGTGGGCCAGCTGGGCGAACAGTTCGACGCGGCGGGACGGGTTGGCGGTGTAGTTCACGATGTTGTCGGAGAACAGCTTGTTGTTGCCGACGGTGGTGCGCACGTCGTCGGGCTGGTCGATGGTGGTGGCGAACAGGCCGATTTCCTTAACGGTGCCGGTGATGCCGGCGCCGCTGATGAAGTCGCCGACCTTGAACGGACGCAGGATGATCAGGAAGGCGCCGGCCGCGAAGTTGGACAGCAGGCCGCTCCAGGCCACGCCGATGGCCACGCCGGCAGCGGCGATCAGCGCCGCGAAGCTGGTCGTCTCGATGCCGAAGACGGACAGGATGACGATCACCAGCACGATGCGCATGATCACCCGCAGGGTGGCTTCCACGTAGCGCACCAGGGTCGGCTCGACCTTCTGGCGGGTCATGCCGCGGCTCGACAGGTTGCTGATGGCATTGATTAGCCAGCCCCCGATGATCCACAGTGCAACCGCACCGGCGAGTTTCCAGCCGAGGGGGATAAGGTAGGTGGTGAGCAGGGTGGCGGGGTCGAAACCACTGTCGAGAGCCATGGCGATACTCCGTGATGAACAGGTGTAGACCCAGTCTAGTCGCCCAACATGGCAGACGCGCTCATGCCGCGTTAATTTCTTGTGGCGCGTCTCCGGGCCCGGGCAGCAGGCTTTGCAGCTTTTCCGGGGGGAGGATCGCGAAGCGGGCGGCGATCACCGGGCGCCGGCCGAGCTTGAGGACCAGCTTGTCGCGGGACAGCAGGGCCTGGGCTCCACTGTCGCGGGCAAGCTCGAGAAATTTCTGGTCGTCCCGGTCGAGGCAGTTCGGGAGTTCGCAGGCCGGCGGATCGGCGGGCTCGACGAGGATGCAGCGGGCCCGGTAGGCCGCGGCGATCTCAGCCTGGCGCTCCGGCGTCTGTTTGAACTGCGGGTAGGCCAGTACCCGGGCCAGTTCGTCGAGGCAGTCCGCGCGGCTGACCGGGCACAGCGCGCCGCTCTCGACGGCGGCCCGCAGCGGGATCAGGCCGGGGTCTTCGAACATCCACAGGGACAACACCACGTTGGTGTCGAGCACCACGGGCAGGCCGTGGGGCAGGGGCGCTGCGAGGGGATAGGTGGCCACGGCAGAAATGGGGTGAGAGGGGGCAGGGAGCAAAACAGAAAGGGGGCCGTAGCCCCCTTTCCGCTTGTTACGGCGTCAGGCGTCCGCTCAGGCGGCCTTCTTGGCGTCGAGACGGGTCTTGACGTAGGAGCCCGGCGCGTCTTCGAGCACCTTGAGGTTGCCCTTGACGGGGTCGCGGGCCGGCACCTTGCTGGCGTCCTGGCCTTCCAGCCAGGCCTGCCAGTCGGTCCACCAGGAGCCCGGATGCTGCTCGGCGTTGGTGAAGAACTCGTCGGCGGTGTCGGGCAGCTTGGCCCCTGTGTTGGTCCAGAAGCCATACTTGTTGGCTACCGGCGGGTTGACGATGCCGGCAATGTGGCCGGAGCCACCCAGCACGAAGCGCACTGCGCCGCCGAAGTTACGGGCACCGGAGTAGGTGCTCTTCCACGGGGCGATGTGGTCTTCGATGGTGGAGATGAAGTAGGTCGGGACCTTGATCTTGCCGAGGTCGATGGCCACGCCGCCGACTTCGATGCCACCCGGCTCCTTCAGCAGGTTCTTCATGTACATGTTGCGCAGGTAGAAGCTGTGCATCTTCGCCGGCATGCGCGTGGAATCGGAGTTCCAGTACAGAAGATCGAAGGGGAAGGGGTCCTTGCCCATCAGGTAGTTGTTGACCACGAAGGACCAGATCAGGTCGTTGGCACGCAGCATGTTGAAGGTGCCGGCCATCTCGGAGCCTTCCAGGTAGCCGCGCTCGAACATCTTCTTCTCGAGGCTGGAGACCTGGCCTTCATCGATGAACACGCCCAGCTCGCCCGGATCGGCAAAGTCGGTCATGGTCGTGAAGAAGGTACCGGAGGCGATCCGCTTGTCCCGCTTGCCGGCCATGTAGGCCAGCGTGGTGGCCAGCAGGGTGCCGCCCAGGCAGTAGCCGGCCGCGTTGATTTCCTTGGCGCCGGTCTGCTCGACGATGGCATCCACGGCAGCCAGCGTGCCTTCCAGCAGGTAGGAGTCGAAGCTCTTCTCGGCCAGGCGCTCGTCCGGGTTGACCCAGGAGATCACGAAGACGGTGTGGCCCTGGTCCACGCACCACTTGATGTAGGAGTTCTTCTCGCGCAGGTCGAGGATGTAGAACTTGTTGATCCACGGCGGCACGATCATCAGCGGGCGCTTGAACTGGTCGGGCGTGCTGGGCGTGTACTGCAGCAACTGCATCATGTCGTTCTGGAAGACGACCTTGCCCGGCGTGGTGGCGACGTTCTTGCCCAGCTCGAAAGCCGTGGTGTCGGTCATCTTGACGCGCAGGTTGCCGCCACCGTCCTCGACGTCGCGCAGCAGGTTGTTCAGACCCTTGATGAGGTTCTGTCCGTGGCTCTTGACGGTTTCGCGGAAGACTTCCGGATTGGTCATCGCGAAGTTGGACGGGGACAGGGCGTCGATGTACTGACGGGTGTAGAAGTTGACCTTCTTCTGGCTCTGGTCGTCGAGGCCGTCCACGCTGCTGACCGTGTCATGGATGTGACGGGCGGCGATCAGGTAGGACTGCTTCATGAAGTCGAACAGGAAGTGTTCCTGCCACTCTTCGTCCTTGAAGCGCTTGTCGTCCTTGGCCGGGGAGACCACCGGGCTTCCGCCCATGCCGGTGAAGCGCATGACGGAGTGTTGCCACAGGGAGAAGTAGTCCCAGACGAGGTTCATCTGGGCCTGGGCCAGCCGGTAGGGGTTGGCAAGCAGCTTGCCCATCATGTCCATGAAGGCCTGGGCGATGCCCAGTTCGTCGGACGGGGTGTTGAGCCCCTTCTTGACCTGCTTCTGGATATGGTCGGCGAGCAGTTTGGAGGCCCGTTGCGCGACTTCGGCGTAGGTCTTGGCGACTTCTTTGGGGTCCGGCAGTTCGGACTTGACGGTTTCTTTTTCTGGCGCAGCCATTCGTGGGCTCTCCTGGTTATTGGCTTTTGACGAAACGGACTATCCCATCGCTATCCACCGACCGGCACACCTCCCTTTTGCGCTCGAGATGGTTCAGGTGGGCGATGGCTTCCCCCATGGCAAACATGACCTGATGGGTGTCGAGCGGCCGCGGGAACAGCGTTGTCAGCAATTCCCCGGCACAGCGCGGCACCTCACAGGCCGCGAGCAGTTCCGCGCAGCGGGCGTCGTGGTGCTCGATGAGCTGATCCACGCGTAAACCGATGTTGCGGAAAGGACTCCCGTGTGATGGTAGCACGAGCGTTGTTACCGGCAATCGCTTGAACTTGCGGATCGAATCGAGGAAGCGGCCGAGGGGATCATCCTCGGGCGTGACCGCGAAAACACTGACGTTGGTGGAGATCCGCGGCAGCAGCATGTCGCCGGAAATGAGGATGCCGGCATCGGCGCAATGCAGCGACATATGTTCTGGTGAGTGGCCGTAGCCGACGATGACCTCCCAGTCGCGGCCGCCGATGCGCAGGCGTTCGCCGTCCACGACGCGGTGGTAGCGGGTCGGCAATGAGGGCACGCCGCGCTCGTAAGCGTTGCCGCGTTGGGCGAGTGCTTCGCAGCGTTCCTCGTCGAGGCCGTTGCGGCGGAACTGGGCGACCATCGGTGCGGTGCCGTAGCCGCCCAGCTGGTGCCAGACCGCGTGGCCGCTGAGGTATTCCCCGTGGGTCATCGTGATGCCGGCGCCGGTGAGTTCCGACAGCCATTGGGCCAGGCCCAGGTGATCCGGGTGGAAATGGGTCACGATGATCCGCGTCACCGGCTTGCCGACTTCCGCCAGGATGCGCTGCCAGGCGTCCCGGGTGGCGTCCAGGCCAAAGCCGGTATCGACGATCGCCACGCCGTCGCCGTCCTCGATCAGCCACAGGTTGATGTGGTTGAGGGCGAAGGGCAGCGGCATCCGGATCCAATGCACTCCGGGCGCCACCTCCAGCGTTGCGCCTTCGGCTGGAAGGGTCTCGAAGGGGTATTCCAGCGTCTCACTCATATGCCGTTCTCCTAGTTGGGTATTGTTGTGTTTTTCGGGCAGTTTTCGCGTTGCCCGCGCAGTTGAAATCTGATCTACTGCGCGCCATTCCGTGCCCTGACGCCGTATGCCGCGTCCGACTCGACTCATGAGCCAGGAACAAACCTACACCATCACCGATCTCGCCCGCGAGTTCGGGATTACCCCGCGGGCGATCCGTTTCTACGAGGACGAAGGCCTGCTCGCGCCGACCCGCGCCGGCCGCAACCGCATCTACGTGCGGCGCGACCGTACCCGGCTGCGCCTGATCCTGCGCGGCAAGCGCCTCGGCCTGTCGCTGGCCGAGATCGGTGAACTGCTCGGCATGTACGACGGCGTGCGCAATTCCTCGCCCCAGCTGAAGCGCTTTCTCGGCGTGCTGGCCGAGCGGCGCAGGGCCATCGAACAGCAGCGCGAGGACATCGAAGCCGTGCTGACGGAAATCGCCATGCTCGAGAAACAGTGCACCGAGCTGCTGGCCGAGAATCCGGCCGGCGCAGCCGAGGCCCGGGCCGAACTGGTCGCCCGTTTGCGCGACGCACCATAAATTTTTAGCAGGAAAATTACGTTAACGTAAACGTAATTTCTTGTGTCAGAATCCTTGCCCGATGCGCCCCTCAGGGTTCTTGCGATGGGCCGGGGCGGGCTCGGCTGCGAATCTCCCGGCAGCCAGCGGGGGTGAAACGGGGGGAGAGGACGGGTATCGTATCGGCCTGTTCCGTTTTCACAGGAAGAGAAGCTCGATGGCAGTAACACTCCGCGTCCTTGGTTCCGACAACACCGCCGAACTCGAACACGTCCGCCAGTTTTTCCGCAATTATGCGGGATGGCTGGGGGTCGATCTGGCGTTCCAGAATTTCGGTGACGAGATGGCCAGCTTGCCGGGTGCGTATTCTGCACCGGCCGGCCGCCTGTTCTTCGCCGAATTCGAGGGCCAGCCGGCCGGCTGCGTCGGCATTCGTCCCTTCACCGAAGGTGTTTGCGAGATGAAGCGCCTGTACGTGGAGCCCGAGCTCCGCGGCAATGGCGTCGGGCGCGAACTGGCCCTGGCGGCCATCAAGGCGGCCAAGAGCCTGGGTTACCGCCGGATCCTGCTCGATACCCAGCCGGCGATGCGCATCGCCGTCAAGCTTTACCGCGAGCTGGGCTTCACCGAAGCGCCGGCCTATTACCCGGCCCCGCTCGAAGGCACGATGTTCCTTGCTCTCGATCTGGAAAACTGGAACGAGACCGAGGTCAAGAACGAGAACCTGTTCCACCTCTTCGACTACAACCTGGCCTGGGCCAAGCGCATGCGCCAGGTGGACCCGCAATTCTTCGAAAAGCTGTCCACGCTGCAGGCGCCGGAATACCTGTGGATCGGCTGTTCCGACTCCCGCGTGCCGGCCAACGAGATCATCGGCCTGCTGCCGGGCGAGGTTTTCGTCCATCGCAACGTCGCCAACGTGGTGGTGCATACCGACCTCAACTGCCTGTCGGTGATCCAGTTCGCCGTCGACGTGCTGAAGGTCAAGCACATCATGGTGGTCGGCCACTATGGCTGTGGTGGCGTCGGTGCGGCCCTGCGCCGCGAGCGCGTCGGCCTGGTGGACCTGTGGCTGCGCCACGTGCAGGACGTGCATGTGAAGCACTCCCGGCGCGTCGATGCGCTGCCGCCGGAGCTGCGCCAGGATCGCCTGTGCGAGCTCAATGCGCTGGAGCAGGTGGTCAACGTCTGCCAGACCATCGTCGTGCAGGATGCCTGGCGCCGCGGCCAGTCCCTCACCGTACATGGCTGGGCCTACGGCCTGAAGAATGGCCTGATCCGCGACCTGGGCATCAACGTCAGCCGGCCGGAAGACCTCACGCCGCGCTACCTGTCCGCGCTGGAGGCGCTGGACGCCTGATCGGCAGGAGGCCCTGCTCCCCGCCGGGCAGGGCTTGGGGCGCACATGATCCTGCCCGTAGGGGCGAATTCATTCGCCCGCGGGGGTCGATCGATGCGTGCAGGGCGAATTCATTCGCCCCCACAAGGTGGGGGGTATAGGCGCCGCAACGGGGTGGCCGGAATGCAAGCCCCGGGGATACGAGCAACGGACAACAAGCCGGATAACCGGCAACACATAACAGGAGACATGCGGCGATGGCCGACTTCAAACTGCGCGACGGCGTCAGCCTGGAATCCCTCAACGCCCGTGGTACCGGGCATCTACCGGGCTGGTTCGGTTTCGAGGCGGTTGCCCTGGAGCCCGGCAAGCTGTCCTCGCGCATGTTGATCCGCCCGGAGATGCTGGCACCCAACGGCTTCCTGCACGCCGCGACGATCATCGCGCTGGCCGACACCTCGGCCGGCTACGCCACCGTCGCCCATCTGCCCGATGGGGCGCAGAGCTTCACTACCATCGAGCTGAAGAGCAATTTCCTGGGCACCCAGACCGAGGGCGTGCTGCTGTGCGATGCGACGGCCGTGCATCTCGGCCGCAACACCCATGTGTGGGACGCCGAAGTGCGCAGCGGCGGCAGCGACCGCCGCCTGGCCTTGTTCCGCTGTACCCAGATGATTCTGTGGCCGAAGGCCGCCTGAACGGGAGAATTGCCGCCATGAACACGCCCCACCGTTCCGCCGCGCCGCTGGATTTCTATTTCGACTTCTCGTCCCCGTACGGCTACTTCGCCGCCGAGAAGATCGACGAGCTGGCCGCCCGCTATGGGCGCAGCGTGTTGTGGCATCCCTTCCTGCTTGGCGCCACCTTCAAGGTCACTGGCCTCGGACCGTTGCCCAGCATTCCGCTGAAGGGTGCCTATTCCCTGCACGACATCCAGCGCTCGGCGCGCTATTTCGGCCTGCCCTACCGTCAGCCGAGCAGCTTCCCCTTGCCCACCCAGCACGCGGCCCGCGCCTTCCTGTGGATCAACGACCGGGACCCGGCGCTGGCCCGCCAGTTCGGGTTGGCGATCTACCGTGCCTATTTCGTCGACGACCAGAATATCTCCGACCTGGCCGTGGTGCTCGACGTGGCGGCCGGCCTGCGCCTGGATCGGGACGAACTGTCCGCCGTCCTCGGCAGCGCCGAGATCAAGACCCGCCTGATCGCCGAGAGCGAGCTGGCGCTGGCCCGCGGCGTGTTCGGCTCGCCCTTCATATTCGTGGACGGCGAGGCCTTCTGGGGGGCCGACCGTCTGTCGCAGGTCGAGAAGTGGCTGGCCGAAGGCGGCTTCTGATTACGTAAGGAACTTGTGCCGCGGGTCTGTTGCCCATCGCGAAGCGCCTGCCATGGATAATGCGGGGTATTGAACACCGCCCTACGACCCCGGAGACCTGGATGTCCGCCCCGATCGATTTCTACTTCGACTTTTCCTCGCCCTACGGTTACCTGGCCTCCGAGCAGATCGACGCGATTGCCGAAAGGCACGGCCGCAACGTGATGTGGCATGCCATCGTGCTCGACGCCCATTATCAGCCCCAGGGCGGTATGCGCATCCCGTCCGCGCTGATGCGTTCCGAGTACGTGCGGCGTGATGTGGAGCGTTCGGCGGCCTTCTTCGGGATCCCCTTCAAGGAACCCAGCCCCTATCCGCTGCACACCGAGCACGCGGCCCGTGCCTTCCAGTGGCTCAGCGACCGTAACCCGGACGAGGCGCGGGCCTTCGCCCACGCGGTTTACCGCGCCTATTTCGTGGATGGCCGCAACATCGCCGAGACCGCCGTGCTTCTGGAAATCGCCGAAGCGCTGGGCCTCGACCGGGACGACATCGCGGCGGCCTTCTCGGATGCCGGCACCAAGGCCCGCCTGAAGGCCGAGATCGACCTGGCCGAAGCGCGTGGCGTGTTCGGCTCGCCCTTCTTCATCGTCGAAGGGGAGGGCTTCTGGGGCAACGACCGGCTGCCCCAGCTGGAGCGCTGGCTGGCCAAAGGACCGTACTGAGGAGCGGGCGATGCGGCGTATCTGCGTATTCTGCGGCTCCCGCATGGGCGTCCGGCCGGTGTACCGGGAAGTTGCGGAGAAGCTTGGGCAGACGCTGGCCGAGAAGGGTGTCGAGCTGGTCTATGGCGGCGGCAACGTCGGCCTGATGGGGGCCGTCGCCGACGCCTGCCTGGCAGCCGGTGGCAAGGTGGTGGGGGTGATTCCGCGGGCGCTGCTGGAATGGGAGGTCGGCCACGAAGGACTGACCCGCCTGGAAGTGGTGGATTCCATGCACACCCGCAAGGCGCGCATGGCCGAGCTGGCCGACGGCTTCATCGCGCTGCCTGGCGGCCTGGGCACCTTCGAGGAGCTTTTCGAGATCCTGACTTGGGCCCAGCTCGGCTTCCATGCCAAGCCGGTCGGCCTGCTCAACGTGGAAAGCTATTACTCGCCACTGATCCAGATGCTCGACCGCGGTATCGGCGAAGGTTTCATGAAGGCCGAGAACCGTGGCCTGCTGCAGATCGAGGACAACGTCGCGGCACTGCTGCGGGCCATGGGCCAGCACCACCCGCCGGCCGTCGGCAAGCGTATCCGCGATGAGAAGCAGCTGTGAGCCGAGCTTCCGCCGGTTTTTCTCAGATTCTCAGATCTTCCTGTGGGGGCGAATTCATTCGCCCTCTGTGGGTCGAACAGGCTCCGCGGGCGAATGAATTCGCCCCCACAGGCCCAGCCCACAGGCCCAGCCCACAGGCCCAGCCCACAGGCCCAGCCCACAGGCCCAGCCCACAGGCCCAGCCCACAGGCCCAGCCCGGAAGGTTTCAACCACGACCCGTCGCCACGCAGCGGTGGGCATGTCTTTACCCAGAGAGCGTCCCATGAGCATTCCGTCCCCCTGTATCAATGTCTGCAGCATGGATGAAGCCGCCGGTTACTGTGCCGGCTGTTTCCGTACCATTCCCGAGATCACCGAGTGGAGCCGCGCCAGCGAGGCGCGCAAGCAGGCCATCCTCGACCTGATCGCCGAGCGCCAGGCCGTCCTCTTCGATGGCCCGGCGGCTGGCGCGCAGCCGGCCTGAGGACGTCCGATGAGCGACGACAATCCCTGCGTCGGGATCTGCCAGATCGACGAAAGCGGCTACTGCATCGGCTGCGGCCGCAGCGCCGACGAGATCTTCGGCGACACCGACTCCTCTGCCGGTGGGCAGGACAGCGCGACCGACAGCCTGAAGCCCGTCGCCGGCCAGCCGGCCGACGAGTCCGACTGAGGCCCGGCCATGTCTGCCTGTGTGCTGCCACCCGGCATCCGGGTGCTGGAGCGGGGCTGGTTGTCCGCCAACAACGTGTTGCTGTTCGACGGCGACACGGCGACGCTGGTGGATAGCGGCTACGTGACCCATGCCGACCAGACCGTCGCGCTGCTGCGTGAGGCCCTGGACGGACGGCGTCTGGGCCGTCTCCTCAACACCCATTCCCATTCCGACCACATCGGCGGCAACGCGGCGGTGCAGCGCGTTTTCGGCTGCACGATCGGCGTGCCGGCGGGGATTGCAGAGGCCGTCCATGCGTGGGACGAGGCGGCCCTGCTGCTCAGCACCGCCGCGCAGCAGGGCGAGGCCTTCCGGCACGATCACGTCATCGCGCCTGGCGAGCGCCTGCAGATGGGCGGCCTCGAATGGCAGGCCCTGGCAGCGCCGGGCCACGACATGGACGCGCTGGTCTTCCATGCGCCCGATGCACGCCTGCTGATCTCCGGCGACGCCCTGTGGCGGGACGGCTTCGGCATCCTGTTTGCCGAGGTGATTGGCGAAGGTGGCGGGCTGGCCGGCGCGCGGGCCACGCTGGAGGTCATCGCCCGCCTGCCGGTGGAGCGGGTGATCCCCGGCCACGGCGCGCCCTTCGTCGAGGTGGAGGAGGCGCTGAATGCAGCCTTCGCACGCCTGCGCGCTTTCGAAGAGGATGGCGCGCGGATGGCCCGCAACGCGATCCGGGCATGCTTCACGTTCACGCTGCTGGAGCGGCGGAGCCTGGAGATCGACGGCCTGCCGGACTATCTGGCCGCCGTACCCCTCTATCGGGAAGCCAATACGCGCTTTCTCGGTCTAAGCTTCGGGGAGCTGGCCGAATGGTTGCTGCGGGAACTTCAGCGGGCGGGCGTCGCCAGGTGCGACGGCCACCTTCTGAAAGCCTGTTGATTTGATAAAAACGTCGAGTTCAATAAAACCAAATTGGTTTTGGGTGTGGAAATTGTTTATGCTGTTTCTGTACCCGCGTACTTATCGTCTTCAAATTGTGTCAGGCTGCACTCCATGGCACCCGTCGTCTCGAAACAGGATCGTCTGAAGTCATGCAACTCGTACTGATCAGTGGTTTGTCCGGCTCAGGCAAGAGCGTCGCGCTCAATGTCATGGAGGACTGCGGCCACTATGTGGTGGACAACCTGCCGTCGGCACTGTTGCCGCAGTTGGTCTCTCACTTGCGTGGCGCGGGTTACAAGCGCATTGCGGTGGCTGTCGACGTGCGCTCGGGGGCCGGCATTGCCTCCTTGCCGCGGCAGGTCGAGGCCCTGCGGAGCATGGTGGACGACCTGCGCTTCCTGTTCCTCGACGCCCGTGACGACGTGCTGCTCGCCCGTTTTTCCGAGACCCGCCGCCGCCATCCCCTCGGCGACGCCTACAGCACCCTCAATGAAGCCATTGCCCGCGAACGGGAAGAGCTGGCGCTGATCGCCGAGCTGGGGCAGCGTATCGACACCAGCGACCTGGCGGCCAACACCCTGCGCAACTGGATCAAGAACTTCGTCGGCCTGGAAGCGGGCAGCCAGATCGCCGTGCTGTTCCAGTCCTTCGGTTTCAAGCACGGTATTCCGCTGGACGCCGACCTGGTCTTCGACGTGCGCTGCCTGCCCAATCCCCACTACGACCCCTTGCTACGGCCGCTTACCGGGCGCGACCAGCCGGTCATCGACTTCCTGGAACGGGTCCCGGAGGTGGCGCAGATGGTCAATGACATCTACGCCTTCGTGGCCTCCTGGCTGCCGTCCTACGTCAATGACAACCGCAGCTACCTGACCATCGCCATCGGCTGTACCGGCGGCCAGCACCGCTCGGTGTATGTGGCCGAGCAACTGGCGGCCCGCTTCCAGGACAATGCGCGGGTCCAGGTGCGCCATCGCTCCTTCAAATGAACCGGGTTGTCGCGCTGCGCAACTGGCTGGCCGCCTGGGCGGCCTACCTGCGGGCAGGCGACTTTCTGGTACTTGGCGCTGCGCTGATGGTGTGCGTGCTGTCGGCGCTGACCCTGTGGCAGGGCGGGCATCCGGACAAGGCCATCATCCGCGCTGGCGGGCGCGTGTTTGCTGAAGTGAATCTCAATGCGCCGCGCATCGTCGAGGTGCCCGGCCCGCTCGGCACCACCCGCATCGAGGTGCAGCCGGGCCGCGCCCGCGTTGCCGCCGACCCCGGCCCGCGCCAGTACTGCGTGCGCCAGGGCTGGCTTAACAGCGCCGGTGCGGTGGCGATCTGTGCCCCCAACGAGGTCAGCCTGTCCCTGTCGGGGCGCAATGCCGACTATGACTCCCTCAACTACTGAGATCGAACTCACACCGACGGCGGACGACCACCGGGTGGCCCGCCACGCGGCGGCGGCCATCGTGCTGACCGTCGCCGAGGCAGCCATCCCGCTGCCGCTGCCAGGCATCAAGCCGGGCCTCGCCAACATCATCACGCTGGTTGTGCTGGCCCGCTGGGGCTGGCGTGAGGCAGCCTGGGTGGCGCTGCTGCGGGTGCTGGTCGGCAGCCTGCTGCTCGGCCAGTTCCTGGCGCCGGGCTTCTTCCTGAGCCTGACCGGCGGCGTGATGAGCCTGGTAGTGCTGGGCCTTGCAATGCATCTGCCGAAGCGCTGGTTCGGGCCGGTCAGTCAGAGCGTGCTGGCGGCCTTTGCCCACATCGGCGGCCAGGTGCTGGTCGCACGGGTATGGCTGGTGCCCCACGACGGGGTGTTCTACCTGGTGCCGATCTTCGCGCTGGCGGCGACGGTATTCGGCCTCGCCAACGGCCTGATCGCCGCCCGCCTGCTGGGTGACGAGCTCGCGGAAAGCGGCGTCAGCGCCGCCGACGCCGCGAAATAGGCCGGGTTGCCGGCTTGTCCGGCAGGCCCAGGGCGGCCCGCGACAGGCGGTCGGCGTCCAGGTTGCGGTGACGGGGGACCCATTCCAGGCGCACCGACACGAAAGCATCCAGCTCGGTCCGCAGCCGCTCGATGATGCCGTGCAGGCGGGCGATGTCGGTGCGCGCTTCGCCGTTCAGATGACGGACCACGAAATCGCTGTCGCCACGCACCCGCAGGTGGGCGGCTCCAGCCTCCCCGGCCAGGCGCAGGGCCTGTTCGAGGGCCAGCAGCTCGGCCTCGTTGTTGCAGCCGTTGCCTGGGCCGATGGTGCTCAACTCGATGTACTGTCCGTCCGGGCCGCGCAGCACCGCCCCCAGCCCCAGCCGACCCGGATTGGGGTAAGCCGAGCCGTCGAACCAGATCTGCCATTCGGGGGTAGGTTGGGGCGGGGAGTCCATGGAATGGGAGTAAATGCGCTGCGGGGCGGGTTCCAGTCGGTCGGGTCTCCCGGGGAGGCGCCGGCGGTGGGGGCTTCTGCGGTGGGCTATTGTGGCGGGGAGGCTGTTGTGGGGGGAGCTATTGTGGGGGCGAATTCATTCGCCCTCGGCACGTCAATCCACCTCCGTGGGCGAATGAATTCGCCCCCACAGGATCATCCCCACAGGATCAGCACCACAGGATCAGCACCACAGGGTCCGTCTTTACGGGAGGGGCCGCAAGGATGCGGCAAATCGGGGCTGGCGGGAAGGCCGGCGGCGTCCGTCATCCACCGATAAACTCGCCGTAACACCCGTGCAGCATGCCGCCGTGACACTGGCGGAATGGACCGTGCCGGACTCATCTGCCAGGAACTCACGAGCCACCAGACCTCCCTTCGGGTGGCGGTGGTGACCGAGACTTATCCACCCGAAATCAACGGCGTGGCGATGACCACCGGGCGCATGGTCGACGGCCTGGTCGCCGCCGGCCATCGGGTGGACCTGATCCGCCCGCGCCAGGCCCACGAGGGGGGCGCCATCGACGGTGGTGCCGACGGCGTCGAGGAGATGCTGTCCCGCGGCATTCCGCTGCCGCGCTATGCCAACCTGCAGCTCGGCCTGCCGGCCCGCAAGGTGCTGCTGCGGCGCTGGTCGCACCAGCGCCCGGACGTGGTGCAGGTGGTCACCGAAGGCCCGCTCGGCTGGTCGGCGCTGACCGCCGCGCGCAAGCTGAACCTGCCGGTGATCAGCGAGTTTCACACCAATTTCCACCGCTACAGCGGCCACTACGGCGTCGGCTGGCTGAAGCGCCCGATCGCCGCCTATCTGCGCAAATTCCACAACCGCGCCGACCTGACCCTGGTGCCGACCCGCGCCCTGTGCCTGGATCTGGCCGGCCAGGGCATTCCGCGGGTGGACGTAGTGTCGCGCGGCGTGGATACCCAGCTTTTCGACCCCGTCCGCCGCAGCGGCATCCTGCGTCACAGCTGGGGCCTGGCGCCGGACGACCTGGCCGTGGTGTATGTCGGCCGGATCGCCCCGGAAAAGAACCTGGCCCTGCTGGAAAAAGCCTTCGAGGCGATCCAGGCCCGCCAGCCGCGGGCCCGCCTGGTCATGGTCGGCAGCGGCCCGGCGATGGCGGCCATGCACGGACGCCAGCCGCAGGCCATCTTCACCGGCCCGCAGACCGGCGAGGCACTGGCCGAGCACTACGCCAGCGGCGACCTGTTCCTCTTTCCGAGCCTCACCGAGACCTACGGCAACGTGGTCGCCGAGGCCCTGGCCAGCGGCCTGCCGGTGGTCGCCTACCGGGACGCCGCCGCCCAGGAACTGGTCAGTCATCAGGTCCATGGCTGGCTGGCCGCACCCGGCGACGAGGCGGCCTTCGTGGAAGGCGCAGTGGCCCTCGCCGAAGCCCCCGAATTGCGCTCCCGCCAGCGTCTCGCTGCGCGGGAGCGGGTGGCCAGCCTGGCCTGGCACGCCATCGTCGAGCGCCTGGTGGCCGTGCAGCGCCAGGTCATCCTGAGTTCCCCCGTCGCCGCCCGGAGGTAAACCCATGTTCGTGCTGCCCGCCCGCCTGCAACTGCTCGACGACCGCCTGGCGGTCCGCTCCAACCGCCTGTCCCGCCATCGCGGGCTGCGTGACCTGATGCGTGCGGTGAGTCGGCTTGGTGACGGCGTGGCGTGGTACACGCTGGCGGCCTGCCTGTTCGCGCTGTTCGGCGCCGAGGCCTTGCCGGCCTTGCGCCAGATGCTGGCGGCCGGCGTGCTCGGGGTGATCGTCTACAAGATCCTCAAGACCCGCACGCTGCGCCCGCGCCCCTTCGAGGTGGTCAGCGACGTGGTGTGCGCCGGCTCGCCCCTCGACAAGTTCAGCTTCCCGTCCGGCCACACGTTGCACGCGGTGAGCTTCTCCCTGGTGCTGGCCCAGCACTTCCCGCCGCTGGCGCCGGCCGTGTTCGGCTTCGCGGCGCTGGTGGCCGTGTCCCGTCCGGTACTCGGCCTGCACTACCCCAGCGATGTGCTGGCCGGCGGCGCGATCGGCGCCACGCTGGCCTACGGCGCGATCACCCTGCTGTAGGCCCGGTGGCGGCACCCGGGCGTGCCGCCACCGGGAGACTAGACTGAAAGCATCGCTGGCTGCCAGGAGATGCGCATGAGCCCCCCAAACCGCACCGAGAGGGATGCCTTCGGCCCCATCGAGGTTCCCGCCAGCGCCCTGTGGGGTGCCCAGACCCAGCGCTCCCTGCACCACTTCGCGATTTCCACCGAACGCATGCCGGCTGCGCTGATCGCCGCGCTGGCCGAGGTCAAGCGCGCCTGCGCGGTGGTCAATGGGGAGCTCGGTGTGCTGGCCACCGACAAGGCGGCGGCCATCGTCGCGGCGGCCGACGAGGTGCTGGTCGGCGATCACCCGGAGGCCTTTCCGCTGTCGGTATGGCAGACGGGCTCCGGCACCCAGACCAACATGAACATGAACGAGGTGCTCGCCAACCGGGCCTCCGAGCTGCTCGGCGGCGAGCGTGGCATGGGGCGGCGGGTTCATCCCAACGACCACGTGAACCTGGGCCAGTCGTCCAACGATGTCTTCCCGACGGCGATGCACGTGGCGGCCATGCAGGTGCTGGCCGACGCTGTGCTGCCGGCGCTGCGTGCGTTGTCGGCGACGCTGGCGGCCAAGGCCGCGGAGTTTGCCGACATCGTCAAGATCGGCCGCACCCATCTTCAGGACGCCACGCCGCTGACCGTTGGCCAGGAGATGGGCGGCTGGGTGGCCCAGCTCGACCTGGCGGAAGCGTCCATCGCCGCCAGCCTGCCGGCCGTGCAGGCACTGGCCATCGGCGGCACTGCGGTGGGCACCGGGCTCAACGCGCCTCCGGGTTTCGGCGAGCGGGTTGCCACCGAGCTGGCGGGGCGCACCGGGCTGGCTTTCCGCAGCGCACCCGACAAGTTCGCCGCGCTGGCCGGCCACGATGCGCTGGTCGGCGCCCACGGCGCCCTCAAGCAGCTCGCCACGGCGCTGATGAAGATCGCCAACGACGTACGCTGGCTGGCCTCGGGGCCGCGCTCCGGCCTCGGCGAATTGCTGATCCCGGAGAACGAGCCGGGCAGCTCGATCATGCCCGGCAAGGTCAATCCGACCCAGTGCGAGGCGCTGACGATGCTGTGCTGCCAGGTCTTCGGCAACGATGTGGCGCTGACCCTCGGCGCGGCCTCCGGCAATTTCGAGCTGAACGTCTTCAAGCCGCTGATCGCCCACAATTTCCTCGGCAGTGCGCGCCTGCTGGCGGACGGCATGGCCAGCTTCGACACGCACTGCGCGCGGGGCATCGAGGTGAACCGTCCGCGTATCGCCGAGCTGGTCGGGCGTTCGCTGATGCTGGTGACGGCGCTGAGTCCGCACATCGGCTACGACCGCGCCAGCGAGATCGCCAAGCTGGCCCACTATCGCGGCACCACGCTGCGGGAGGCGGCGCTGGCGCTGGGTTACGTGACGGCGGAGGAATTCGACGGGTGGGTGCGGCCGGAGGCGATGGTCGGCTTGTAGGCGACGTGGCCCTGGGCGACGAAGAAGTCCTCCGGCAGTGGCAGGCAGGCCCGCAGCAGGCGGCGCGGTGCGCTGACCAGGCGGGCGCGGGCTTCGACCGGTTCGACTTCAGCCAGCCAGCCGGGCTGCTCGCCTTCCAGCAGGCGGCCGAGCTGGCCGAGGCGGCGGCCGGTGTGGCCGAGGTAGAGATTGAAGCGGCGTTGCACGCGGCGGTCGATGAAGCGCGCGGCGTGGTACAGGCCGGCGTGCAGGCCGCTGCTGCGCAGCCAGCTCTCGCCCTTGGTGAGGGTGGCGAGGGCCTGGCCGACCTTGTCCGGATGGCAGTGGAAGGCGCGCCCCATCAGCGGTGCGAGAACGTCCCGCTCGCTGCGCATCAGGTCCGCCGGGCGGGCAAACAGCTGGGAGGCCACGTGGCGGTCCATGGCCCATTCCACCGCCACGTGGGTGGCCAGTTCCGACTCGAACCACAGCCGTTCGTGGGCCGGCACGAAGTGGTTGTGGGCGATGATGTCGGCCATCAGGTGGCTGGCGTAGCCGAGCACCGCAGCCTGTTCGGCGTCGCCGCGGGCAGCGTCCATCAGGCCGTGCAGCTGGGGCCAGCGATGGCTGGTGGCCAGCGCCTCGGCCCCGGCGCTGCGGGCGGTGAGGGCCACGTCGGGCAGGCAGGCGCCGGCCATCACCAGCTTCGGGTGGCGGCGTGCCAGGCGGCGCAGGGCCGGGTCGGCGAGGGGGATCGCCCACAGCAGCAGCTGGGCGAAATAGACATGGGTGTACAGGCCCCAGGCCAGCGCGTCGGCACTGGTCAGCAGCAGGGCCGGCAGCCACAGCAGCACATGTGCGGTGAGCAGCCGGCGGGCGGGGCGCGGGGGGGGAATGTCCATCCGTGACAATGTGCACGCTGCCTGTGACGAAAGCGTGGAATCGGGGTGTCAATGCCGTGACAGCTGCCTTCAGACTGGCGGGTACCTGCCGTTAGCGCCTGTTACGCCGTCCTTGACGTTTTTCAGTCGCGGCGCTTTTTGGGCCTGTTCATGAAATTGCCGTCGTTCGCGTTCTTTCCTGCTTCCGTTCCGGGTCGGTTCCAGCGCCTGCTGTTGATGGCGGTGGTGCTGACCAACGTGGCGGCGATCGCGCTGGCGGCCTTCAATCTGAACCAGAGCCGCGACAAGGCCGAGGCGCTGGCGACGCTGACGACCCGCAACCTGGTCGAGGCCCTCGAGCACAGCCTGGCCAGCACCAGTCGCACCATCGACGTCACGCTGCAGACCCTGGCGGACGAGATCGAACGCGCCGAGCGGCGCGGCAGCGGCTACCTGTCCCATGCGGAACTGTTTGGCCTGCTGGCCCGCTACAAGGGCTGGCTGCCGGAGACGGACGGCTTCCGGGTTTACGACAGCAATGGCAGGCCGCGCTGGTGGATCAGCCAGGCTGGCTCGGCGGCCGGTATCGACGTGTCCGACCGGGACTATTTCAGGGTCCTGCGGGACGATCCGGCGCGTGGCCTGTTCGTGGCCCGCCCGGTGCTGAGCCGGGTGACCGGCGGCTGGGTGATCACCTTCGCGCGCGGCCTGCGTGGCCCGGATGGCCGCTTTGCCGGCATCGTCACGGCGGTGGTGCCGCTCGAACACTTCAACCGCTTGCTGCCCCGTCAGCAACTCGGGCCCCAGGGCGGGGCCACGCTGCGTTATGAGGACCTGGGCCTGATCGTCCGGGCGCCGCCGGTCTCCGGGCCGGCCGGCATGATCGGCAGCACCAAGGTGTCCGATGAATTGCGCACCCTGGTCGCCAGCGGTCGCCCGGAGGCGAGCTACCGGACGGTGACCGCTTCGGACGGCATCGAGCGCCTCAACACCTTCCGTCGCGTGGAGGGCCTGCCCTTCGTGCTGGTGGTCGGCATGGCCACCGCCGACTATCTGGCCGAGTGGCGGGAGGCGATCCGCCATACCGGCGTCTTGCTCGGGGTCTTTCTGCTGGTCTCGATGGGCTCGGCGGTGCTGATCGGGCGGCTGTACCGCCGACAGTTCGAGAACGGTGAGCGGCTGCGGGAGAGCCATGCCCGTCTGGAGGGCACCCTGGCCGACCTGAGCAACCGCGACCGGGTGCTCAATGCCACCGAGCAGGTCGCCGGTCTCGGCGTGTTCTCCATCGACCTGTACAGCGGCGAGGCCTACAGCTCGGCCCAGTTGCGCCGGATTCTCGGCGGGCGGGCCGAGGAGCCGTTGACGGTGGACATCTGGGCCGAACGGGTCCATCCGGACGATCGGTCGCGCGTCGTGTCCCGCTTCCGCGAGGGCCTGATGCAACGCGGCGAGCCCTTCGACGAGGAGTACCGGATCGTCCTGCCGGATGGCGCGATACGCTGGATCCACGGGATTGGCGGCGTGGACCTGGACGTGGATGGGCGGCCGGTCAGCGTGCATGGGGTGTCCCTGGATATCACCGAGCGCAAGCAGGTCCAGGCCTCGCTGCAGGACGCCCTCGGCGAGTACCAGAAGCTGGTGGAGCGCATGCCCGCCGGGCTTTTCAAGCAGCGGGTGCACGCCGACGGCAACTTCAGCTTCGATTACGTCAGCCCACGCTTCTGCGAGCAGGTCGGCATCGACGAGGCGAGGATCCTCGCCGACCCGCGCGTCGTCACGAGGCGCATCCACCCCGATGATTATCCCGGCTACGCGGCGCGCTGCCGGGCGGTCCGCGAGCGGCCCGGGCCCTTCGAATGGGAAGGGCGCGTGGATGTGAACGGCGAGGCCCGCTGGATCGCCATCCAGTCGAGCCCGACGCGGCTGCCGGACGGTGAGATCCTGTGGGAGGGCGTGCAGGCCGACGTTACCGACCGCAAGCGCGCGGAACTGGCCCTGCGTGACAGCGAGGCGCGCTATCGCCTGCTGCTGCAGTTTTCGCCGGTGGGCATCCTGCAATATGGCCTGGACCTGAAGGTGAGCTACTGCAACGCCCAGTTCGCCGAGATCATGCAGGTGCCCTACGACTACATGGCGCATGTGGACTGCAGCAAGCTCAGCGACCAGCGTGTCCAGCCGGCGCTGCGGGCGCCCCTCGAAGGGCGCCTCGGCGAGTACGAGGGGCCTTACCGGACGACCTTCGCCGACAAGGAGCTGAACATCGCGATGCACTGCTCGCCACTGCGCGACCCGGCCGGTGGCCTGGTCGGTGGCATCGCGATCCTGCAGGACATCACCGAGCGGGTGCGGAAGGACCAGGAACTGGCGCGCTACCGCGACCACCTGGAGGAACTCGTCGAGGCGCGCACCGCCGACCTGGTGGCGGCGCGCGCCGAGGCCGAGCGCCTGGCCCGGGCCAAGAGCGAGTTCCTGGCCAACATGAGCCACGAGATCCGCACGCCCCTCAACGGCGTGCTCGGGCTGGCCCATGTGGGCTACCGGGAGAGCCGCGGACGCGACCGGGCGAGGGACACCTTCGCCCGCATCATCGCGTCGGGCCAGCTGCTGCTGGGCATCATCAACGACATCCTCGATTTCTCGAAGATCGAGGCCGGCAAGCTGCGCATCGAGGCGATCCCGGTCGAGCTGCCCAGCGTGATCGGCGAGAGCCTGGCCCTGATGGAAGGGCGCGCGCAGGCCAAGGGGCTGGTGCTGCGCTTCCGCCGGGGTACGCCCCTGCCGGAACGCTGCATCACCGATCCGCTGCGGATCGGGCAGATCCTGCTGAACCTGTTGTCCAACGCAATCAAGTTCACCGAGCAGGGCAGCGTCACCCTGAGTGCCGAATTTGTGGATGGGGAACTGATCCTGCGGGTCAGCGATACCGGCATCGGCATGAGTGCGGAGGAGATCGCCAAGGTCTTCGCGCCCTTCGAGCAGGCCGACAATTCCACGACCCGCCGTTTCGGCGGCACCGGACTGGGGCTGGCGATCACGTACCGGTTGGTCGAGTTGATGGGGGGGGTGATGCACGTGGACAGCCGGCCCGGCAGCGGCAGCAGCTTCGAGGTGCGCATGCCGTGCCAGTCGCTGCAGGGCGAAGCCTCTCCGGAGTTGCCGCAACTGGCCGACGACGTGCTGCCCGGCACCCGGCTGGCTGGCCTGCAGGTGCTGGTGGCGGAGGACAACGAGGTCAACCAGATGGTGCTGGAAGCCCTGCTGCAGGAGGACGGCGCCCGGGTGATCCTGGCTGGCAACGGCCAGGAAGCGGTCGAGCGGATCCGCGAAGGCGGCGGCGAGGACTTCGACGTGGTGCTGATGGACGTCCAGATGCCGCTGATGGACGGCTACGCGGCGACCCGCGAGATCCATCAGCTGGCACCCACCCTGCCAGTCATCGGGCAGACCGCCCACGCCTTCGAGGAAGAAAAGGCGCATTGCCTGGAAGCCGGCATGGTGGCCCACATCGCCAAGCCGGTGGATCCGGAACTGTTGGTGCGGGTGATCCTCAAGCACGCCCGCCGCCGGGGCACTGCCGTGCCGGAGAAAGGGTGAAGGGACCAGGGGCGAATTCACTTGACGTGGGATGGGTTTGACTGTGGGGGCGAATTCATTCGCCCGCAGTCCCAGGGCGAATGAATTCGCCCCCACAGAGGAGCCGCTCATGCGGGGAGGTCAGGATCGCGGTGCGAACATGATGATCGCCATGCCGGCCAGGGCCACGCTGCCGCCGACGGCATCCCACAGGGTCGGGCGGATGCCGTCCACCGCCCACAGCCATAGCAGCGCGACGCCGATGTAGACCCCGCCGTAGGCCGCGTAGGTGCGGCCGGCGGCGCTGGGGTGGAGGGTCAGTAGCCAGGCGAAGGCGGCCAGGCTCAGCGCGGCGGGCAGTAGCAGCCAGGCGCTGCGGCCTTCCCGCAGCCACAGCCAGGGCAGGTAGCAGCCGAGGATCTCGGCCAGCGCGGTGAGGACGAAAAGGGCCAGGGTCTTGAGTTCGGGCATGGTTGCAGAGGGATGCAAATGTGGATTCAGAGTAACCCGTCACAGCAGGAACCGTGCCTTTCGGCCACGATCCAACGCTTGCAGGGCAGCCCATCGGAGAAGCGTCCATGAACGAGCAATCCCGTAGCGAGCCCTTTCCGGCCGGCGATGCGTCATTCCGCCGGGTCGTCGAGTGGGCACCGACCGCCATGGTCATGGTGAATGGCGAAGGCCGCATCGTGCTGGTCAATGCCCAGGCGGAGCGCCTGTTCGGCTACGGCCGCGACGAGTTGCTGGGGGAGTCCGTGGACCGCCTGGTGCCGTCACGACTGGCCGGCCATCATCCGGCCTACCGGGCCGGCTTCTTTGCCGATCCGCATCCGCGGCCGATGGGCAGCGGGCGCGACCTGTTCGCGCGGCGGCGGGACGGCAGCGAGTTCCCGGTGGAGATCGGCCTGACGCCGATCGAGGCCGGCGGCAGCTTCATGGTGCTGGCGGCGGTGGTGGACATCACCGAGCGCAAGCGCCAGGAGGAGCGTTTCCGGCGCGTCGTCGAGTTTGCCCCGAGCGCGATGGTGATGGTGGATCGCAGTGGCCGCATGGTGCTGGTCAATGCCCAGACCGAGCAGTTGTTCGGCTATCCCCGCGAGGCGCTGATCGGCGAGGCCGTCGAGATGCTGGTGCCCGAGCGCCTGCGCGGCGAGCATCAGCAGTTCCGCAACGGTTTCTTCCACGCGCCGCTGGCGCGGCCGATGGGCGTCGGCCGCGACCTGTTCGCGCGGCGTGCCGACGGCAGTGAGTTTCCGGTGGAAATCGGCCTCAACCCGATCGACACCGACGAAGGGACCATGGTGCTGGCCTCCATCGTGGACATCACCGAGCGGCGGCGCGTGCAGCAGACGCTGGAGAATGCGCTGCAGGAAAAGACCGTATTGCTCAACGAGGTGCACCACCGGGTCAAGAACAACCTGCAGGTCATCTCGAGCCTGCTCAACCTGCAGGCGACCCACGCCAGCGATCCGCGCCTGCGCAACATCCTGGCGGAGAGCCAGAGCCGCGTGCGGGCGATGGCCCTGACCCACCAGCAGCTGTACGAGCGCAAGGACTTCTCGCGCATCGACCTCGGCGAATACCTCGATCGCCTCACCCAGTTGCTGCTCAGCAGCTACCGGGAGGACAGCGCGCGCATCGCGCTGCGCTGCGTGCTGCCGGGCGAGCCGCAGTTCCTCGACCTGGAGCGCGCCGTGCCCTGCGGCCTGATCGTCAATGAGCTGGTCACCAATGCCTTCAAGCACGCCTTCCCGGCCGGTCGCGGCGGTGCGGTGCAGATCGAGCTGCAGGAGGTGGACGGGGAGCTCGATCTGGCGGTGACCGACGATGGCGTCGGACTGCCGGAGGGCTTCGACCTGGCTGGCGTGACCTCCCTCGGCCTTCAGCTGGTGCCGCTGCTGGCGGACCAGCTGCGCGGCCGGTTCACCGTGGCGAGCGGCGAGGGGGCCCGTTTCGCGCTACGCTTCCCGCTGGCCCTGCCGACCCGGAGACCCCGATGATTGCCGACAAGCCGATCAATCTGATGCTCGTCGAGGACGAACGCGTCGTCGCCTTCGACCTCAAGAACCAGCTGCAGTCTCTCGGCTATCGCGTCGGCGCGATGGTGGGGAGCGGCGAGCAGGCGGTGCGCCAGGTGGCCGAGGTGGCCCCCGACCTGGTGCTGATGGACATCCACCTGGAAGGGGACATGGACGGGGTCGAGGCCGCCACCGAGATCCAGGCCCGTCACCAGATCCCGGTGATCTACCTGACCGCCTTCGCTGAGGACGACACCCTGCGGCGGGCCCTCGACAGCCGGCCCTTCGGCTATCTGGTGAAGCCCTGGGATGTGCGCGAGCTGCATGCCTCGATCCAGATGGCGCTGGCCCGCCGGGAGGTCGAGGTGGCGGTGGAGCGCAGCGAGCTGCGCCTCAAGCTGGCGCTGGAGGCGGCGGCGCTGGGCGTGTTCGAGTGGCAACCCGGGCAGCCGCGCATCCCGGGCGATGACGGCCCTGCCGCCGTGTTCGGCGAGGGCAGCCTGGTCGCCGAGGGCGACCGGGAGGCGTCTTTCCTGGCCCGCGTCAATCCCGATGACCGCGAACGGGTTGCCGCCGGCCTGCAGGCCGCGCTGCTCAGCGACGATGCGCGGCGCATCGAGTTCCGTACCGCCCGGGACAATGGTGAGCCCCATTACATCGAGGCTCACGTGAAGGCCCATGCCTCCCGGCCGGTGCGCCGGGTGGTCGGTGTGCTGCAGGACGTGACCGAGAGGCACAAGATCGAAGAGCGTCTGCGCCAGTCGAGCGTGGTCTTCCATACCGCTGCCGAGGCGATCCTGATCGCCGATGGGGCGCGGCGGGTCTGCGCGGTGAATCCCGCCTTCACGCGGATCACCGGTTACGGCGAGGTCGAGGCGCGCGGTTTCGACGTGGACGTGCTGCTGCGCATCCAGCGCGGAGAGCGGGGCAGCGCGGCCTTTTTTGCCGAGCTGGCGGCCAATCCGGATGGCTACTGGCAGGGCGAGGTGATCTGCCGGCGGCGCGGCGGCGAGGCTTTTCCGGCCTGGCAGAGCCTCAGTGTGGTGCATGACGCCAGGGGGCAGGTCGGCAACTACGTGATCGCCTTCTCCGACGTCAGCGAGATGCACGTCGTCGAGGAGAAGCTGCACCACCTGGCGCACCATGACCCGCTCACCGGCCTGCCGAACCGCCTGCTGTTCGACGATCGCATCGAGCAGGCCATCGAGCAGGCGCGACGCAGCCAGCAGCACTGCCTGCTGCTGTTTCTCGACCTGGACAGCTTCAAGGTGGTGAACGACACCCTCGGGCATGTGGTCGGCGACGAGTTGTTGCGCGTCGTTGCCGGCCGTCTGCGCGGCACCCTGCGCGCCACCGACACGATTGCCCGCCTGGGGGGCGACGAGTTCGTGGTGCTCACCGGCAGCAGCAGCCCGGAATACGCGGCCGAATTGGCCGGCAAGATCCTGCAGACCGTCAGCGCGCCGATCCGCCTCGGCCGGGAGGGCATTACCGTCTCGGGGAGCATCGGCATCGCGGTCTATCCGGAGGATGGCGGCGACCGCCACGCGTTGATGCGGGCCGCCGACATCGCCATGTATTCGGCCAAGGCCGGCGGGCGCAACCGCTACCAGTTCTATTCCCCCGAGATGGCGGAGCGCAGCAACGAACGGCTGAACCTGGAGCAGGGCCTGCGCCGCGCCATCGACGAGGACCAGTTGCTGCTCCACTACCAGCCGCAGGTGAACCTGGCCGACGGGCGCATCGTCGGGGTCGAGGCGCTGGTGCGCTGGAACCATCCGCAGCACGGCATGATCCCGCCGGTGCGCTTCATCCCGGTGGCCGAGGAGAGCGGCGTCATCGACCGCCTTGGGCGCTGGGTGCTCGAGCGGGCCTGCCGCGAGGTGGCCGGCCTCTGCCAGCGCAGTGGCGAGCAGTTGCGGCTGGCCGTCAATGTGTCGGCGCGGGAGTTCATGCGCGAGGACTTCATCGCCAGCGTACTGGCCACGCTGGCCCAGACTGGTTTCCCTGCCTCGGCGCTGGAGCTGGAGATCACCGAGAGCACCCTGCAGACCATCGAGCGCAGCATGGAGATCCTGGCCGCCCTCAAGCAGCACGGCATCGCGGTGAGCATCGACGATTTCGGTACCGGCTACTCGTCCCTCAGCGTGCTGCGCGACCTGCCGATCGACCGCATCAAGATCGACCGTTCCTTCATCGTCCACCTGCCGGAAAGGCGTGAAGGCATGGCCATCATCGAAGCCATCGTGGCCCTCGCCGGCTCCCTCGGCATGGAGATCATCGTCGAGGGCATCGAGCGCCGCGAACAGGCAACGATGCTGCTTGGACTGGGCTGCGGCGGCGGCCAGGGCTATCTTTTCAGCCGCCCGGTTCCCCACCCGCTGTTGCTCGACCTGCTGGCAGGCACGGACTGACTTCCGGCATCGGAGCCTACTGTCGCCGTGGGCTGTGGGCATATGCCTGTACGTCGACGGCGCGAAGTGCCATCATGGGCACGGGCATGCGATAAGAAGAACACGTGGCCCATGGCGCCTTCCAGCAGAGCGTGCCTTGCCGACGCCATGGCCGGATTCAGGGAGTTCGGCATGAGTCTGTTGCATGAGTACACTCACCGGCCCGGCCGGCGCCGCAGTCTGAGCGTGCTGGCGGCGTTGTTCGCCGGCATGGCGCTTCCGCTGCCGGCAATCGCGGCGGGCACTTACACCCTTGGCGTCGTGCCGCAATTCGAGCAGCGCAAGCTGTTCGCCATCTGGAAGCCGCTCGTCGACGAGCTGGTCCGCCGCACCGGACTGGACCTCAAGCTGGAGGTGACCCTGTCGGTGCCGGAATTCGAGGCTGCGGTGGAGGCGGGCAGTTTCGATTTCGTCTACGCCAACCCCTATCACATCCTGAAAGTGCGGGATTCCCAGGGCTACATTCCGCTGGTGCGCGACGAAGAGCCCCTGCGCGGCATCATCGTGGTGCGCAAGGACAGCCCGCTGAAAAGCGTGAAGGACCTGGACGGCAAGACTCTCGCGGTGCCGTCGCCGAATGCGGTGGGGGCCAGCCTGCTGGCGCGTGCGGATCTGGAACGACTGCATGGCGTGCGCGTGCAGATGCTCAACGTGAAGACCCACAGCTCCGTCTATCTGCATGTGCTCAATGGCCTCACCGAGGCCGGTGGCGGCGTGCAGAAGACCCTTGCCGAGCAGGCGCCGGCGATTCAGGCCCAGCTGCGGGTGTTGTACACGACCCGGGACATGCCGTCCCATCCGGTCGCCGCCCATCCCCGCGTTCCTCCTGTAGTTCGGGACGCCCTGCGCCAGGCCCTGCTGGCCATCGGTGCCAGCCCGGCTGGCAAGGCACTGCTCGACGATGTTCCGATGCCGCGGCCGGTGGCGACCTCCCTCGACGACTATCTGCCGATGCGTCAGTGGGGGCTTGAGAAGTACTGGATCGCTGAACGCAAATAGGTGGCCGCAGTGAGCCGTTCCTTGCGCTGGAAGCTGCTTTTGCCGCTGCTGCTTGGCAGCGCGTTGATCCTGGCCGCTCTCAATTTCGTGTGGACGCCGCGCTACCTGGAAGACCAGCGTGCCGAGTACCTGGAGGAGGTCAATCACCACCTGGACAGCGTCATCGAGGGCCTGATCCCGCTGATGCTGGCCAGCCAGCTCGACATCATCACCGAGAACCTGGGCGAGCTGCAGAAGAAGAACCGCGACTGGCACGAGGTCCGCCTCAGCGACGCGCGCGGCCGGCAGATCTATCCGCCGATGGTCGGCGCGCCGGCGGCGATCACGCCCCATCCGGCGATGCAGGTGATCGACAAGGACATCGCTTACCTGGGCGTGCCGGCCGGCCACTTGCGGGTGCAGATCGACCTGAGCCGCTGGCTGGCCAAGCGCCACGTTCAGCATGGCCAGCTGAGCCTGATGCTGGCCGGCTGCGTGGCGCTGCTGGGCCTGGTTTGGAGCGTGATGGTGGAGGGCATCGTGCTGCGCCCGCTGCTGCGCCTGTCCCGCGCCGCCAAGGCGCTGGCCCAGCGTCGTGTGGATGTGGCGCTGCCCCCGGCAGGGCGCGATGAAGTGGGTGATCTGGTGGGGAGCTTCGCGACGATGCGCGAGGAACTGCAGGCCTACCACGAGGAACTGCTCGGCGAGATCAGCGAGCGGGAGAAGGTCGAGCAGGCCCTGCGCGAGCATCGCCAGCACCTGGAAGAGCAGGTTGCAGAACGGACTGCCGAACTGGTCAGCGCCAAGGAGACCGCCGAATCGGCGAGCCGCGCCAAGAGCGTGTTTCTGGCCACGATGAGCCACGAGATCCGCACGCCGATGAACGCCATCGTCGGCCTTACCCATCTGCTGCAACGCCATGTGCAGGAGCCACGTCAGCTGCAGCAGCTGGCCACCATCGCCGACTCTGCCCAGAACCTGCTCGGCATCCTCAACGACATCCTCGACTTCTCGAAGATCGAGGCCGGCAAGATCGAGCTGGAATCGACGGACTTCGAGCTGGAGTCGATCTTCGAGAACACCGCCGCGCTGATCGGTGCCCGTGCGGCGGAAAAGGGGGTCGAGGTGGTGTGCCAGGTGGACCCGGCGATTCCGCGGGTGCTGCGCGGTGACGCGCTGCGGGTGGCCCAGATCCTGCTGAATTTCGCCAACAACGCGGTCAAGTTCACCGAGCACGGCAGCATCGCGCTACGCGCCCGCCTGCAGTCGCGGCGCGGCGAGCTGCTGGGCCTGCGCCTGGAAGTGCAGGATAGCGGCGTCGGTGTGCCGGCGGAACTGCGCCCGCGTCTGTTCCAGGCCTTTGAGCAGGCCAGCAGCGGGACGACCCGCCGCTACGGTGGCAGCGGCCTGGGGCTGGCCATCGTCAAGCGCCTGGCCGTGCTGATGGGCGGCGAGGTCGGCGTGGACAGCGTGCCGGGCGAAGGCAGCACCTTCTGGTGCGTGATCCACCTGCAGCCGGGTGACGGCAAGGCCATCGTGAGGCCGGCGCACTTTGCCGGCGAGCGCGTGCTGGTGGTGGACGACCTGCCCGATGCCCGCGAGATGCTGCAGGTGCTGCTCGAAAGTCTGGGCCTGCAGGTTGATACGGCGGCCTCGGGGCCCGAGGCGCTGGAGCTGATCGCCGCCGCCGACAGCGCCGGCATGCCCTACCGCGTGATCCTGCTCGACTGGCGGATGCCCGGCATGGACGGCTACGAGGTGGCCGCGCGGATCCGTCAGCTGCCGTTGGGGGCGCCACTGCTGATCCTGATGGTCACCGCCTATGGCGCCGAGCTGCCACCCGACGAAGCCTCTGCGGTGCATTTCGACGGCGTGCTTGCCAAGCCCGTGCAGCGCCTGCAGCTGACCGAGGCGCTGGCGCGGGCTCTGGGCGCGGACGGTGGGGCAGGGGGCGCGGCAGCGGCGGCGAACGTGGGTTTCGATGCCGCCAAGGCCGGTGCGCGCATCCTGCTGGTGGAGGACAACGTGGTGAACCAGCAGGTGGCGCGGGACCTGCTGGAAGAGGTCGGCCTGCAGGTGGAGGTGGCTGACAACGGCGCATTGGCGGTGGAGCGGATGGCCGCTGGCGCGCATTTCGACCTGATCCTGATGGACATCCAGATGCCAGTGATGGACGGGCTGGAAGCCACCCGGCGCATCCGCCAGCTGGAGGCCGGGCGCAGCCTTCCGATTCTGGCAATGACCGCCAATGCCTTTGCGGAAGACCGGGAGCAATGCCTCGCTGCCGGCATGAACGGCCACGTGCCCAAGCCGGTCGAGCCGGATCGGCTGTACCGGATCCTGGCCACCTGGCTACCCCTTGCCGAGCAGGCCCCGGCCGCCAGCCCCCCTTCGTTCGCCGAAGACAACGCAGGCGATGCGGACCAGGCCGGCTTCGCCAGGCTGGACGCCCGTTACCAGGCCAAGCCGGCCTTCGTTGCCAAGCTGCTCGGCACCGTGCTGCAGGAGTTGCCGGGGGATGTGGAACAGCTGCGCCGGTGTGTCGACGCCCGGGACTTTGCCGCCCTGACCAAGGCCGCCCACGGCTTGAAAGGCATGGCCGGAAGCATCCTGCAGGACGCTCTCGTCAAGCAGGCCCGCGGCACCGAACTGTCGGCCCGCGACGGCAATCCGGAGGCCCTGGTGCTGGCCCTGGCCCTGGCCGAACACCTGGAGCGCTTATCCGTCACGATCACCGCGCATCTGGCCCGCCGGCGTGTCGAAACCACCCTGCCGCAGGGCTGACGGGGTCGCCGCCGGGCGTATACTGAAACCCGGAAAACTGAATGATCCTGTGCCTCGTGAGAATCGGTGATGCCCTACAAGCGCCACATTCTGATCGCCGATGACCAGCCCGCCATCCTGCTGGTGCTCGAAGAAATGCTCGAGGAGCGCTTCGAGGTGCACGCCTTTGCCGACGGCCGCGGCCTGCTCGACTATGTGAAGACCGGCGGTCGGGCCGACCTGGTGCTGACCGACGTGATGATGCCGGAAGTGGATGGCTTCGAGGTGTGCCGCCAGCTGAAGGCCGACGCGGACACCCGCGACATCCCGATCCTGTTCCTGTCCAGCCTGGAGAGCGACACCGACGAGGCCTATGGCCTGTCTCTCGGCGCGGAGGACTTCATCCACAAACCCTTTTCGCCGCCGGTGGTGCTGGCGCGGGTGCGCAACCACCTGGCCCTGGCGGATGCCAGCCGGCAACTGCTGCGGCGCAACGAGGAGCTGGAGGAACTGGTTGCCGAACGGACCCGCGAGGTGGTGCGCCGCGGCCAGCAGTTGATCAATGCGCAGGACGCGATCATCACCGCGTTATGCACGCTGGCCGAGGTGCGCGACAACGAAACCGGCAACCACATCCTGCGCACCCAGGCCTATGTCGGCGTGCTGGCGCGGGCGTTGCAGGGCCATCCTGACTTCGCCCCCTTCCTCGACGACGAGGCGATCGCGCTGATCACCAAGTCGGCCGCGTTGCACGATGTCGGCAAGGTGGCGATTCCCGACGCGGTGCTGCTCAAGCCGGGGCGCCTGGATGCCGAGGAGCGCCTGATCATCCAGAGCCATTGCGCCTACGGGCGCGACGCCATCGCCAAGGCGATTGCCGGCGCCACCGCCGACAACCGTTCCTACCTCGACTACGCGCTGGAGATTGCCTACAGCCACCACGAGCGCTGGGATGGCGAAGGCTATCCGCAAGGCCTCAGGGGCACGGCGATCCCGCTGTCGGCGAGGCTGATGGCGGTGGCCGACGTGTATGACGCGCTGATCTCCCGGCGGGTCTACAAACCGGCCTTCCCGCACGCCAAGGTCGTCGGGATCATCGCCGCAGAGCGCGGCAGGCAGTTCGATCCCGATATGGTGGATGCCTTCCTGCGGATTGCCGACCAGTTCGAGAGAATTGCCCTCCGCCATCAGGACGCTGGCTTCAGTCGTTGAAAATTTGCAACGGAATGCTTGCAAAGCCGCGTTTGGCGGCTATAATGCGCGCCCTTCCCCAGTGCAAAGCCATCAGCGCCAAGCACAGGCAATCATTGCCCGGGTATGCGTCCTTAGCTCAGTTGGTTAGAGCGCCACGTTGACATCGTGGAGGTCGGCGGTTCGACTCCGTCAGGACGCACCAATTCTTTCCCGCTGCTTCCCCCCGCCCACGCTCCCCGCTACAGTCCGGTTCCGTCTCCGCCGCGGCCTTGCCGACGATTCGCCATGACCCGTACTCCGACTTCGCCGAGCCCGCCTTCCTCGCCCCAGTTCGCCCCCATCGGCATCGTGCCGACTGCTGAGCAGCGCGAGATTCAGACCTGCCGTGCCCGTTACGTGATCGCCATGGCCAATGCCGGGGCGGCCAAGACCACCACGCTGGCGCTGCGCATCGCCGAGTCGATCACCCGCGGCGTGTGGCCGGAGAGCATCCTGGCACTGACGTTTTCTGAAGAGGCGGCGCGGGTGCTGCAGGCCCGCCTGGTGGACATCGGCGTGGATGAACGCACGGCGCGGCGCGTCAAATGCCTGAGCTTCGACCAATTCGCCCGTCAGGTGCTGCTGCAGGCCGAGGGCGCGGAGGCGCCGCGGCTCGACACGCCGGAAGCCCTGGCACCCCAGGTGCGCATCGCGGCGGCGCGCTTGCAGGCTGAAAACGCTGCGCGGCGCCATCCGCGGGAGCTATGGTTGCCCGAGCACAACGAACCGATCTTCGAATTCCTCGAGCTGTCGCGCCGCCTCAAGGCGCGCCTGGTGCCGCCCGGTGGCGACGACGAGGAGAGCGCCGAGGACTGTGCTGAGCGCTTCGACGTCCCCCTTGCCGCCTTCCTGTTGCACGGCGCGCTGGAAGCGCTGCGCTCGGGCCTTGAGGATGTGCCGCGCTGGCGCGCCGAGTTCGATGCGACCTACGACCTGGCCCGCCGCCTGAGCGATATGGACCGCCCGATCGAGTTGCCGGCCTATCGCATCGTTGTGGTGGATGAACTCCAGGACATGAACCCGGCCAGCTACGCGGTGCTGGAGGCGCTGCTAATGCGCGGCAAGGCCTTCTTTACCGGTGCCGGCGACTTCGACCAGGTGATCCACCGCTGGGCCGGTGCGGGTACTGATTTTCTGCACACCCGCTTCGGCCAGGGCTGGCCTGGCGTCGTGCGCCTGCCGCTGACCTGCAGCTACCGCTACGGCCCGCCGCTGGCGGCGGCCACCGCGGCATTGAAGAACAAGGCGGTGGATTCCGGGCGCGAGCATGAAACGGTGCTGCGCGTGCAGCCCGGCGCCGACCACCGGGCCATCGCTGCGCAGGTGGCGGCGGACCTGGCAGCCTGGAAACAGCATGGTGGCCGCCCGGCCGCCTGCGCGGTGATCCTGCGCGCGCCCTACCAGTCCATCCCCATCGAGAACGCCTTGCTGGAGGCCGGTATCGGCTGGCGCATGGAGGGCCTGGCGAGCTATCTGCTGCGCTCCGAGGTGCTGATGCTGCGCGGCGTCATCGCCTTCGCGCTACAGGACTATGAGTCCATCCCCGGCGTCGACAAGCGCCTGCAGGTGCTGCAGGCCTTGCTGCAATGGCAGCAGTTCGAATGGGGCAGCGAGCGCCTCGACGACACGGCGCTGAAGACCGCCGCCGCCCAGCCCTCGTTGTTCGAGGCCTTCCTCGACGGCACGCTGCTCAAGCCCCAGACCCGGGCCGACAAGCGTGCCGCCGGCCAGTCCGGCGAGGCGCAATTGCAGGAAGAATTCCGCTTCCTCGACAAGCTGAAGGCCCTGCGCCAGAGCGGCCAGCACCACGAGGCCAATGCGCTGCAGCACTTGCGCGAGGCGGAGGCGACGAGCATCGATGAAAGCCCGGCCCAGCGCAGCGCCCGCGAACGTCTCGGCCGCACGCTGGCCGCCTTGCGCGCCGCGCCGCCGGATGCGCCGGCCGCGGCGCTCCTCGAACAGGCGGTGGCGCTGCTCGACCTGAAGGGTGTGGCCCGGCGGCTGTTCCTGGCGCCGGCCACGGCGGCGCTGGTCGCTCGTTCCATCGACGGCTTCATCGACGTGGCGCGCCGCCAGAACCTGCCGCTGCGGGATTTCGCCCGCTGGCTGCACAAGGCGGAGACCAAGGCCGAGCGCCTGCGCAAATCCGACACCGTGCTGCTGTGCTCCGTCGAGGCGGCCAAGGGCCAGGAGTTCGACGTGGTGCTGCTGCCCTTCCTGGAAGAAGGCGCCTTCCCGCTGGCCGGCAGCGATGCCGGGGAGGAGAGCAACCGTTTCTACGTGGCGGCCACCCGCGCCCGAGACGAACTGCACCTCTACGTGCCGGAGGCGGCCGAGCGGGTCAGCCGCTACGTGAAGGCGATGCGTATCGACAAGGCCGTGCTGCGCGGCCGCCACCAGCTGGCCAGCGGCCAATGGAACTGAAGGACACAGGCCTGGCGCTGCCGCCGGGCGTCGTCATCGTGCATGCCGACGCCGCGTTGATCGTTGCCGACAAGCCGTCCGGCCTGCTGACCATACCGGCCCGCGGCGAGGACCGCCAGGACTGCCTGGTGACCCGCGTGCAGGCGCAGTTCGCCGACGCGCTGGCGGTGCACCGCCTCGACATGGCGACGTCGGGCCTGATCCTGCTGGCCCGTGGTGCCGAGATGCAGCGGCGCATGAACCTCGCCTTCGAGCAGCGCATCGTCGGCAAACGCTACGAAGCGCTGGTGCATGGGCATATCGGGCCGGACGCCGGCGAGATCGACCTGCCGCTGGCTGCCGACCCGGAGCGCAATCCGCACCAGATCGTCGATCGGCAGCACGGCCGCCGCGCGCTGACCCGCTACCGGGTCGTCGAACGCCGCGGCACCGGGCCGGACGCCGTCACCCGCGTCGAGCTGAAACCCGTCACCGGCCGAACCCACCAGCTACGCGTGCATCTGCAATCCCTCGGCCATCCCATCCTTGGTGATCCCCTCTACGCGCCGCCGGACAGCGCGGCACGCCACCGCCGCCTGCACCTCCACGCCGCCGCCATCACCCTGATCCATCCGCAACGGCGCGTGCCACTGAGCTTCGAGAGCGCCATACCATTTTGACTGGAACTGGAACTGGAACTGGAACTGGAACTGGAACTGGAACTGGAACTGGAACTGGGATTGGGATTGGGATTGGGATTGGGATTGGGATTGGAACCGTGGGGGCGAATTCATTCGCCCTCTGCGGTTTGATCAAGCTCCGTGGGCGAATGAATTCGCCCCCACGTGTGTCGTCAGTCACTGTGGATTTGAACCCAAGTCCCGCCCGCCGGTCCGACACATGCTGTTTCAAAAGTTCACTTGAAGCAGGGAGGGGGGGCTAGCACTCTCGCCGGTCTGGCGCGGGGGCATTTCCCGTGCATTGGCGAGCGGGCCCTGTCCCCGGCGCAGTCGAAGGTAAGAAGTTCAAGAACATGCCGTTTCAAGTCCTGAAGGACATTCGCTGGACCTCGCTGGCCTGCCTGTGCGTGCTCGGCGGATGTACGGCGGTGGGGCCCAATTACAAGTCTCCGGAGCTGTCGTCGGCAGATGTGCCGAACAAATGGACGTCCCGCTCGGACGTGCCGGCACCCGTGTCCGTCAAGGGCGCCGGGGTCAAGGAGACGCCGGTTACCTGGTGGACCGAGTTGTCCGATCCGGTGCTCGACCACATGGTCGAAAAGGCCTTCGCGAGCAGCCCGACGCTGGAAGCGGCGATGGCCAAGCTCAACCAGTCCCGCTCGCTGACCGGGCAGGCCAATGCGGCGGCGGGCCCGACGGTGGATGGCTCCAGCGGCGTGCAGGCCTCCGGCGCGTCGAACAGCAGGAGCTTCACCCAGTCCTGGCTGTCGATGAATTCTTCCTGGGAGATCGACCTGTTCGGCGCGGTCCGCCGTGGCCGGGAAGGGGCGCTGGCGCGCGAAGCGGCGCAGGCGGCGACGCTGGCCGACGCGCGGGTGAGCCTTGCCGCCGATGTTGCGGATGCTTACCTGAGCTACCGGGCCTGCCAGTCCTACGCGGCGCTCAGCGAGCAGGACGTGGCCTCGCGGGAGGCCACCGCCCGGTTGACCGAGGCCAGCGTGAAGGAAGGTTTCACAGCGCCCTATCAGGCCATCCGCAGCACCGCGTCGGTGGCGGAGGCGCGTACCCAGCTGGCGGCGACGCGGGCCCAGTGCGAGCGCCTGGAGAACCAGCTGACGCGCCTGACCGGCATTCCGCGGCCGGAGCTGATGCTGGCGATGGCGGACAAGCCGACCGGACTGGAGCGCCTGCCCGTGCCCAAGCATTTCGATATTTCGATTCCCCGCGATGCGTTGATGCAGCGGCCGGACGTCCGCTCCGCCGAACGCAGCCTGGCGGCCGCGTCGGCGGACATCGGCCTGGCCGAAGCGGATCGTTACCCGCGCCTTACCCTCAACGGGGATTTCGGCTTCACGGCGAACAAGGGCGGTGGCTCCGGCAGCGTGTCTTTCGGGTCGTGGTCCTTCGGGCCGTCGGTGAGCCTGCCGATCTTCGACGGCGGGCGGCGCAAGGCGGCGGTGGAGCTGGCCAAATCCCGTTACGACGAGGCGCTGGCCGACTACAAGGCGCGGATCCGCCTGGCCATCCAGGAGATGGAAGACGGCCTTACCCGGTATGCAGCGGCCCACGAAAGGGCGGAAAATGCGCGCATATCCGGCAGCGAGTACCAGCGCTTCTTCGAATCCGTCGAGGTCCGCTTCCGTGAGGGAGCCAGCAATCTGCTCGAGCTGGAGGATGCCCGGCGCTCCATGCTCAATGCCCAGCAAACCTATCTGAGCGTTCAGCAGGAACGCTTGCAGGCGTGGATCGCGCTGAACCGGGCGACCGGCGGCGGGGCTCACTATGCGTCCGTGGCCGACCCGGCCCCGCGCACCGTGGCGGCCGACGCGCCTGCTCCGAATTGAGGTCCCAATCTTGTCTTTCGCGAATCAATCCTTCCTGAAGAAATGCACCGTCTCGGCGCTTGCCCTGGCTACGCCGCTGGCCTTGCTGCTCGGTTCGGCGTCGTTTTCGAGCGCCGAGCAGGCGGCTGCATCCCAGTCCTCGATCAACAGCCAACCGGCCAAGACGCCTGCCGCACCGGCGGTGGTTGCGCCGCCGCCCCCACCGCCTGCGCCGCGTGTGGTGTCCTGGCTGCATCCCAAATCCGCCGTGTGGCCCGACCTGATCCGTGCCAGCGGCAACGTGATGCCCTGGCAGGAGACGCGCGTCGGCGCCGAAGTGGGCGGGCTGCGCCTGTCCAGTGTGCTCGTGAACGTCGGCGACCAGGTCAAGAAGGGGCAGGTGTTGGCCCGCCTGGATACCGCCACGGTGGAAACCGATATCGACGCGGCCAAGGCCCAGGTGGCGGAGGCCGAGGCGACGCTGGCCCAGGCGGTCGCCACGCTGGAGCGCGGCAAGCGCCTGGCGCCGTCGGGCGGTGTCAGCCAGCAGGAGCTGACCCTCTACGAAACCCAGAAGCACACCGCCGACGCCCGCGTGAACGCCGCGCGGGCGCAGGAGAGGCGCCAGCAGCTGCGCATGCAGTACGCAACGCTGGTGGCGCCGGATGACGGCCTGATCTCGGCCAGCTTCGCTGCCGAAGGCACCATCGTGCAGGCCGGCAGCGAGCTGTTCCGCCTGATCCGCCAGGGGCGCCTGGAATGGCGCGCCGAAGTGAAGGGCGAACTGCTCGGCAAGCTGGCGCGCGGGCAGGATGTCACCGTCGACAGCCCCCTCGGGCCGGACGTGAAGGGGCGCATCCGCCTGGTGTCGCCGACCATCGACCTGACGAGCCGCAATGGCCTGGTCTATGTCGATCTGCCGGCGGACACCGATCTCAAGGCCGGCCTGAATGTCTCCGGCAGCATCCTGCTCGGCCGGCGCAAGGTGCTCGCGGTGCCGGTCGCCGCCGTGCTGCGCCAGAAGGGCAACGCGCGCGTGCTGGTCGTCGATGGGGATAACCGGATCCAGGTGGTCGAGGTTGGCCTCGGCCGGACCAAGGACGACTGGATCGAGATCACCTCCGGCGTCGATGAACATAGCCGGGTGGTTTCCAGGCCGCAGGGCGAACTGCATGTCGGCGATCTGGTCAAGCCGGTTTCCGATGATCAGGCTTAAGCATAAAATCCCGGCTTCGCAACAAGTCTTCCGGTGTTCGCCCGTGTTTCCTGCGGGAATGGACGCCACACCTGCGGCCGGCTGCCTGTTCCTGGCTGTTCCGACAAGCCGCTCCTAACGATTGCTCACGAAGTCCATGCTTTATCGTCACATCCTCCCGGGCCTGGCTCTGGCCGTTTCCCTGGGCGCCCAGGCGGCTCCCCATGAAAGCACGCATCACCCGGCGCCCGCTGCCAAGAATGCTTCGGTCACCAAGACAAGCAAGGCTGCACCAAAGAAGACGGCTGTGAAGCCTGCTCCCCACAAGGAGAAGGTTGCGCCGCCCGTTGCCCGCAAGGCCGCTGCGGCGCCGTCTCCCGCACCTGCGATTCCGCCGGAGTTCGTCAGGCGGATGACCGAGCTGGAGAATTCAAACCGGCAGCTGGAAAATCGTGTCGAAGACTTGGGACGTCAGCTCAGCGGCTTGAACCAGGCTCACACCGAGCTGAAGAAGGCCCACGCTACGCCGCCTGTGTCGGTAGCCCCGCCGGCCTCGCCGGTGCCCATCATGGGTTCGCTGGTGGCCAGTGTGTTCGGTGGCTTGTTCGGCTTTTTCGGTGCGCGCCTGGGGCGGGGCATGAAGCCTGAGGCCGAGCCGAAACCGGCTGTCAAGAAGCCGGCCCCATCCAAAGCCCAAGTGGCGGCCCGCCTCGAGCCGAACACCGAGCGTATCGAGCCGTCCCTGATGTGAGCCGCGTGCCGGGCCGGGCGGCCCGGCTGGCATCAGTGCTCCGTCGGGCTGGAGGGCAGGGGGATGCCGTCGCGCGTCTCCACGTGGCGGCCCTCCTGCAGGTAGTGGACGCAGCCTGCGTCCCAGACGAGCAGATGATGCGTCGTCCAGTCCTCCATGACGCTCAACAGCCCGCTGCGGTCGAGGTTTCCTGCCATGGCTTTCATCAGCAGGTCGAGGATCCGTTCGCTATACGCGGCGTGTTCCTCCTGATGCTCCTTGAGCGTCGGGCAGGCGTTCTGGCGGAGCAGGGTTTCTTCGGTATGAAAGTGCCTGGCCGCCAGCGTGGCCAGGGTGTTCAGCAGCGTGTGGAACTCGCTGGAGTTACCGCCACGGCTCTCGTCGAAACGGTTCATGGCCTCCCGCGCGAGGGTCAGTATCTCCTGGTGCTGGTCGTCGACGATCTTGTTTCCGGTGCTCAATCCGGGTCTGACGATCTCCATTATGTGTGTCCCCTCTTCTGTTCTGTTTTGTTTTGGCGTGTCCGGTGAGGATACATGGATACAAATCCATGAGGGCACGGTTTTGTATCAAAAATGGACAGTCCGGCGTGTCCACTCGTTGCTGGCCATTCAGCCGGCGCCGGTCCGCCAGTCCTTCTCCAAGACAATGGCCTGGCATTTTGCGCAACCTTCCCAGGGCAGGCATTCGCAGTCGAGCTCGAAGTAGCGTGCCCCGACCTTCACCAGCGCGGCGGACGTTGCCGGCTTGCGCGTGCTGGTGGGTTTCTGCGCTGCCGTCGCGCCATCCAACGCCGTACCCGGCAGCCATCGGCTGAACGCCGAGAGGTCCGCGGCGTTCTGCACATACCACAGCCGTCGTGCCGGGTCCCAGCGGGCGCCCAGGCGCTTGGCCTCGTCCTTTTCGGCAAACGGTACTTGGAGGTTGGTGCGCATCGACGTGGGTCCTTGTCTGTGATCCGGGTTACCTGGCCTGGCGGATTGCCCGGGCTTGTGGCCGCAGGCGGTGCTTCGGTGCCGGCCAGTCTCAGCCGGTTGGTCCGCCGGGAAGCTGGCCAGTGCGAAGCGGCGCCCTGGGTGCCCATCTGTCAAATAGCCCAGACAAGGTCGACGGGCCGCTCCGGAGCGACGACTTCAAGACCGCGGATGCCGCTGATGGGGCGGTTCCGGCTTTCTGTTTGTCGTGGTTCGGATGGCAGCTCCGGCCGATGGGCTGCCTGCTGGAAAGAGCTTTATGTATCTAGACCACGCCCTACCCACCTCCGACCAGATATCGACCAGACAGCAAAAAGGCCAACCTCTTCAGGCTGGCCTTTTTACTTGCAGATCAACGGCCTGCATGAATCCGATGTGGAGCGGGCGATGGGAATCGAACCCACGGCATCAGCTTGGGAAGCTGAGGTATTACCATTATACGACGCCCGCTCGAAGGACCGTGATTGTACTTATGGCGAGGGCGGAGGGCAACCGGCGAGGCGTGGTAAACTGCGTCCATGTCTTCCCAAGTCTCTTCTACCCCCCTGGTCCTGACCGTCAACGGCGAAGCGCGCAGCTTTGTGGCGCCCCTCAGTGTGGCGGCCCTGCTCGACGACATGGGCCTGACCGGCAAGCGTCTGGCGGTGGAGCGCAACGGCGAGATCGTGCCCAAGGGCCGACACGCCGAGGCCCAGCTGGCCGATGGCGACCGCCTCGAGATCGTCGTCGCGGTCGGCGGCGGTTGAGCGGCTCCGTACCGTATCCCCGGTCCGCGCACTTTCCCCGCTTCCTACGTTCAACTCATTTTTCAGGTTGGCTTTCCCCATGGATGATTTGCTGACGATTGCTGGCAAGAGCTATTCCTCCCGGCTGCTGGTGGGAACCGGCAAGTACAAGGACTTCACCGAGACCCGCGAGGCCATCGTGGCCAGTGGCGCGCAGATCGTCACCGTGGCGATCCGCCGCACCAACATCGGCCAGGATCCGAAGGCTCCGAGCCTGCTGGATGCGCTGCCGCCGTCCGAATTCACCTACCTGCCCAACACGGCTGGCTGTTACACCGCCGAGGACGCGGTGCGCACGCTGCGCCTGGCCCGCGAGCTGCTGGACGACCACAAGCTGGTCAAGCTGGAGGTGCTCGGCGATCCGCACACCCTGTTCCCCAACATGCCCGAAACCCTGAAGGCCGCCGAGGTGCTGGTGAAGGAGGGCTTCGAGGTGATGGTCTACTGCGCCGACGATCCGATCCAGGCCAAGATGCTCGAAGACATCGGCTGTGTCGCGGTGATGCCACTGGCCTCGCTGATCGGCTCCGGCATGGGCATCCTCAACCCGTGGAACGTGCAGCTGGTGCGTGACGCGGTGAAGGTGCCGGTGCTGGTGGATGCCGGTGTCGGGACCGCATCCGACGCGGCCATCGCGATGGAACTGGGCTGCGACGGGGTGCTGATGAACACCGCGATCGCGCTGGCCAGGGATCCGGTGAAGATGGCCGGCGCCATGAAGAAGGGCGTCGAGGCCGGCCGCGAGGCCTTCCTGTCCGGCCGCATGCCCAAGAAGTACTACACTGCCAGCCCGAGCTCGCCGACCAGTGGCCTGATCGGTAGCTGAGTTTCTTGTATTTTCGTGGGGGCGAATTCATTCGCCCGCGGTGCATGGATGCCGCGGTGGGCGAATGGCTTCGCCCCTATATGTTCTGAATTCCGGAATCCGCCATGAGCGAAGAACAGCAAACGCCCCCGTCCGATGAATCCGATGAACAGTCGTCCACGCCGGGCGGCCGTCTCACGTCCCAGTCCATCCGCAGCTTCGTGCTCCGCCAGGGGCGCATGTCGGAGGCCCAGCATCGCTTCCTCGACGAGATGATGCCCAGGGTCGGCCTGCCGTACCGGCCGGAGCCGGTGGATCTCGACGCGGTCTTCGGGCGCAAGGCGCCGCATATCGTCGAGATCGGCTTCGGCATGGGCCAGGCCACCGCTGAGATCGCCCGGGTGCGTCCGGGCGACGACTTCGTCGGCATCGAGGTGCATGCGCCGGGTGTCGGTGGGCTGTGCAAGCTGATCGACGAGGGTGGTCTCACCAACCTGCGCATTGTCCAGCATGACGCGGTGGAAGTGCTGCGCGACATGATCCCGGAAGGATCGCTGGCCGGTGTGCATATCTACTTCCCGGACCCCTGGCCGAAGAAGCGTCACCACAAGCGCCGCCTGGTGCAGGGGCCCTTCGTCAAGCTGATCGCCTCGCGGCTGGCGCCCGGCGGCTACCTGCACTGCGCCACCGACTGGGAGGAATACGCCCACCAGATGCTGGAGGTGCTGTCCGCCGAGCCGCTGCTCGCCAACACCGCCGACGGTTTCGCGCCGAAGCCGGACTACCGGCCGCTGACCAAGTTCGAGAACCGCGGCATCAAGCTCGGCCACGGTGTGTGGGACGTGGTCTTCAAGCGGGTCTGAGATGGCCCTCAAGCGACTGCCCGCCGGCGCCTGGCTGATGGGCATCCCCGGCCTGCTGTGCCTGCTCGCCGGTGCGTTGTTGCTGGCCGGCTTTGGCGCGGATCTGCATCCGTTACTGCAGGAGTCCGGCGCCGGGCTGGTATTGCTGGTGTCCGGCGTGGCCCTGGTCGGCAGCGCCGCCTTTCCGCTGGTGCTGGCGGAACTTGCCGCCCGCGACGAGGAGCCGTAGGGGCGGGCTTCCAGTCCCGACAAGGGTGTTCACCAAGTCTCCCGTGGGAGCGAATTCATTCGCCCTCCGTGCTTGAACGAGGCGCCGCGGGCGAATGAATTCGTCCCTACAAAAATTAGCCCTCACGACACACACACGCCTCTTCAATAGATCTTCGCCTCGCCGGGCGGGCGGGTCTTGAAGCGGCGGTGCACCCAGTAGTACTGGGCGGGCATCGTGCGCACCATATCTTCGATGCAGGCGTTCATGCGGCGGGTGTCGGCTTCCACGTCGCTGGTCGGGAAGTCCGTCCATGGCTCGCCCAGTTCCACCACGTAGCCTTCTCCGCCGGGCTGCATCCGCGTCACGCAGGGCACCACCACCGCGCCGCCGAGCTTGGCCAGGCGCGGTAGCGCAGACAGGGTGGCAGCCTGCACGCCGAAGAAGGGTACGAAGACCGAGTCTTCTGGGCCGTTGTCCATGTCCGGCAGGTAGTAGAAGGGGCGGAGCTCCTTCATTGCCTTGATCGATGCCCGCACGCTCTCGTCCCGGCGCAGCAGCACCTGGCTGCCGAAGCGGCTGCGGCCGTGGTATAGCCAGCGGTCGATGACCGGGTCCTTCTGGCGGGCGTAGATACTGACGCAGTCGAACGACGACGCCAGGCGCGTGCCGCCCAGGTCGAGACCGAGGAAGTGCGGCGTCAGCAGGATCACCGGCTGGCGGTCCTCGATCAGCTTGGCGAGCATTTCCTCGCCCTCTACGCGGACGATGCGGCGCATCCGCTCTTCCGACGCGAACCATGCGATGCCGCGCTCGAGCAGACTGCGGCCGGCCAGCGCGAAGTGCTCCTTGGCCAGCGCGCGGCGCTCGGCTTCGGACTGGTCGGGAAAGCACAGGCGCAGGTTTGTGAGCACTACCTTGCGGCGCGGCGCGATGATCCAGTACAGCAGCAGGCCGAGGCCGCGGCCGATGGGAGCCTGCATGGACAGGGGCAGCCAGTGGAGCAGCCACAGCAGGGCGACGACGATACGACTCATTGTTGGTTTTCTCGGGAGGCGGGAGGAGTGGGGGCGGCGGCGCCACGGGGGCGCTTGTAGCGGTTGTAGCCCCACAGGTACTGGGACGGGTTCTCGCGGATCAGGGCTTCCATCTCGCGATTGATGGCGGCGGCGCGGGCTTCCGTGTCGCCAGTCAGTGCTTCGAGGGCCGGCCGCAGGCGCAGGTGGAAGCCGGTGCCGCCGGGCAGGCGTTCGGCCCATGCGAAGATCGTGCTGACGCCGGACACCTCGGACAGGCGCGCGGCCAGCGTCATCGTGTAGGCCGGACGGCCGAAGAAGGGCAGCCAGGCGCCTTCACCAGCCCCGGGGACCTGGTCCGGCAGCATGCCGACCGCCTCGCCGGCGCGCAGGGCCTTGATCAGGCGCCGCACGCCGCCCACGTCGGCCGGTGCCAGGCGCATGTTGCCGCGGCTGCGCCCGGCATTGATGACGGGCTGCAGCACCGCCTTGCGTGGTGCCCGGTAGAGCACCGTGATCGGCTTGTGGGTGGAGAAATACTGGGCGGTGATCTCGAAGCACCCCAGGTGCGGCGTGATGAAGAGGAGGCCGCCGCCACTGGCCTCGGCGGTTTCGACGTGTTCCCAGCCGCTGACGCGGACGACCTTGGTGACGATCTCGGCCTGGGGGCGCAGCAGCAGCCACGGTAGTTCCAGCGCCTGCTTGCCGGTCTCGCCGACCGCGCGGCGCCAGGTCCGGGCGGCTTCCTCCGGTCCGAGAGCTTGGGCCAGATTGTCGCGCAGGCGCCGCCGGTAGGTGGGCGAACCGGCGTAGGTCAGCCATCCGGCAACGCAGCCGAGACGCTGCAGGAGCCCGAGGGGCAGGCGGGCGAGAAGGGAGAAAATGAGTGACGCCATCAGGGGCTGTGGGGTGGCCGAATTGACGGCCCGGAAGGCAAAGCTATAATTGTGATTCCGCCGAGTTAATCCGACAACTTGCAGGGCGGTGGCGGTTCGCAGATCAGCTGCG
This sequence comes from Pseudomonadota bacterium, assembly GCA_018241665.1. Lineage (GTDB taxonomy): Bacteria > Pseudomonadota > Gammaproteobacteria > Burkholderiales > Rhodocyclaceae > Zoogloea. Next base: position 187,138 of record JAFEDK010000005.1, on the reverse strand, counting down.
GATGTGCCGGCAAAAATACTGCTAAAGCGTCGCCGCTCCGAGAATCCCCCGAGACGGCAACGCCGTCAGTCACGGGGATTTTTGTTTTTCAGGAGCGCCTCCATGGCCAGAGAATACCTTTTTACTTCGGAATCCGTCTCCGAAGGTCACCCCGACAAGGTCGCCGACCAGATTTCCGATGCCGTCCTCGACGCGATCCTCGCGCAGGACCCGCACGGTCGCGTCGCCTGCGAAACCCTGGTGTCCACCGGTCTGGTGGTGATCTCCGGTGAGATCACGACGCGCGCCGACATCAACTACATGGACATCGCCCGTAACACCGTCAAGCGCATCGGTTACGACGATTCCGAAATCGGTTTCGACTACAAGAGCTGCGCGGTGCTGACCGCGATCAACCGCCAGTCCTCCGACATCGCCCAGGGCGTGAACGAGGGCGAGGGCCTCGACCTCGATCAGGGCGCCGGCGACCAGGGCCTGATGTTCGGCTACGCGACCAACGAAACGCCGAGCCTGATGCCCTTCCCGATCTACTACGCCCACCGCATCATGCAGCGCCAGGCGGAAGTGCGTAAGGATGGCCGCCTGCCGTGGCTGCGCCCGGACGCCAAGAGCCAGCTGACCGTCAAGTACGTGGACGGCAAGCCGGTGGCGATCGACACCGTGGTGGTGTCCACCCAGCATCATCCGGACATCTCCCACGCCGACCTCACCGAGGCGGTCATCGAGGAAGTCATCAAGCCGGTGCTGCCGAAGGAATTCCTGAGCGGCAACACCCGTTACCTGATCAACCCCACCGGCCGTTTCGTCATCGGTGGCCCGAACGGCGACTGCGGCCTGACCGGCCGCAAGATCATCGTCGACACCTACGGCGGCGCGGCCCACCACGGCGGTGGCGCGTTCTCCGGCAAGGATCCGTCCAAGGTGGACCGTTCCGGCGCCTATGCCGGCCGCTATGTGGCCAAGAACGTGGTCGCCGCCGGCCTGGCCGACCGCTGCGAGGTGCAGGTCGCCTACGCGATCGGCGTCGCCAAGCCGGTGAGCCTGATGGTGGAAACCTTCGGCACCGGCAAGATCGCAGACGAGAAGATCGTCGAACTGATCCAGGCCCACTTCGACCTGCGTCCGAAGGGCATCATCGCGGCGCTCGACCTGCTGCGCCCGATCTACTCGCGTACCGCCGCCTACGGCCATTTCGGCCGCGACGAGGCGGACTTCACGTGGGAAAACATCGACAAGGCCGCCGCACTGCGCGCCGCTGCCGGTCTGTAATTCCCCGCTGTTGATCGCAGAAAGGGCGCCCCGCGGGGCGCCCTTTCTGCTTCATGCCCATGCAATTTCCTGCGGGGTACTGTGGGGGCGAATTCATTCGCCCGCGGAGCTTGATCGACCGGCGTAGGGCGAATGAATTCGCCCCCACAGGTGAAGTTCCCTCCAGCCTGTACCTGGTCAGGAGGGCCTGCGCTGCCGGCCGACCGCGTCCTTACTTGCTGCGCAGCGGGCTGTATTCCACCGGCACCCAGCCGAAGGCCTTGCCGTCGGCGCGGATGTGGCCGAGGCCGGGGAAGGGCAGGTGCATGCCGGCGACGGTCATCTTCTCCTTGGCAGCCCACGAGAACAGCTTCTTGCGGGTGGCGACGGCCTGCTTCTTGTCGCTGTCGAACTCGATGGCGACCTCGGGACGCGCGAACTGTACCGCGTAGCTGTGCACCGAGTCGCCGAGGATCAGCAGGCGCTGGCCCTTGGATTCGACCAGGTAGGCGCTGTGGCCCGGCGTGTGGCCGATGGCCGACACCGGTTTGATGCCCGGCGCCAGTTCGGCGTCGCCGCTGAAGGGCTTCCACTTGCCGGTCGCCTGGTAGGGCGCGGCGGACTTGCGGGCGATCGTGAACAGGCCTTGCAGTGCCTTCGGCGCCTTGGCCGCGTTGTCCTCGGACAGCCAGTAGTCGCTCTCGCTCTGGGCGACGCGCACCTCGGCGTTCGGGAACAAGGGCTTGCCGTCTGCGTCGAGCAGGCCGGCGACGTGGTCGGCGTGCAGGTGGGTCAGCAGCACCAGGTCCACCTGTTCCGGTGTGTAGCCGGCGGCGCGGATGTGCTCGGCGACGTAGCCGAGGGTCGGGCCGAAGACCTTGGCGGTGCCGGTATCGACGAGGATCAGCTTGCCGCCGGCATTGACCAGGTAGGTATTGACGGCGGTCTGCACCTTCTCGCCGGCGATGAACAGGCGCGCGAGCAGGCGCTGGATCTCGGCCTGGCTGGCGTTGGTCAGCAGCTTGGCGTCCAGGTCCACGTAGCCGTCGTAGAGGGCGGTGATCTCGTAATCGCCGATGTTCAGGCGGTAGTAGCCGGGCACCTGGGTCTTGACGGCCGGTGCTTCGGCGCAGGCAGGGGCGACGGGAAGCAGGCTGGCACTGACGGCAAAGGCGAGGGCGCTGAGACTGCGACGGATCATGGATGCATCTCCGGGGGCTGAAAAGGACAAAAGGATAATCCGGATTACGCGTCCGTGGTATGAACGGCCAGCCAGATGGTGTCCGGGCCGGTGGCGGCGACCCGGTGGCGGCAGCCGGCGGGGATCACCAGCCAGTCGCCCGGCATCAGCGACTCGTGGCGGCCGTCGTCGAATTCCAGTTCCGCGCTGCCCTGGACGAGCATCACCCATTCGTCACCGGCCTGGTCGTACCAGAAGCCGGGCGGGCTGGCATGACGGTGGGAAACAATGCGTTCGACGCGCGCGCCACGGCCTTCGAAAAGGGTCTCGAAGGCTTCGTCGGGGCCGGGGGCGGGGAGGTTCTCGAGCAGGTTGCGCGTGCGCATGCAGGCAAGTTCCAGATGACAGGCCTGCCAGTATGCTCCAGCGTGCGTCCGCTGCTCAGGAGCAGGCGAACGGACGAGGTGGCGGGAATAAAAGGGCGACGCCGGGAAGAAATCTCTGTTGGGGTATTGGGGGTCTTGTGTGCCCCGGCGCGCCGTTTAACCGGTGGGAGGGTCGGCTGCTCGCCGACCTGAATTGCCTTGCATGCTACGCCGCTTGAGACGATGCAGCTAATTGAATGTGGAAATCGGTTGAATAGCGATTGCCTATCACGTCACGCAGCTTTGCATTTCGATCGCTCGGGCAGGCTAGGCGAGCGATGGAGGCAGGCTTAAGCTTGCATTCATATTAGAACAATGTGAAAGACGGCGGCAGTTTGCCGAACACGTGCGGGAGGGCCGGCGCATGATCAGGCTGGGCCAATGGGGATCATTACTTCGTTCCTTGCGGACGCGTATTGCCGCAGGGGTTCTGCTGGGCCTGCTCCTGGCCCTGTGGGGTACCACCTTGCTGGTGGGCTACGTGCTGCGCCAGGAAATGCAGGCCACGCTGGCAGCCCAGCAGTTCTCGGTGGTGACCCTGCTGGCGGACGAGATCGACCGCTCCGTGTCGGAGCGCATGCGCGCGCTGCAGGCGGTGGCCGACGAATTCGATGCCGCCAAGCTGGTGACGCCAGCCGCGCTGGAGAAGGAATTGCGCGACCAGCACGTGTTGCTGACCCTGTTCAACTGGGGCGTGCTGGTCACCGACCGCCAGGGCACCACGCTGGTCAGCCTGCCTGACGAGCTTGGCCGGGGGGGCGTCAATTACATGGATGTGCCGGCCGTCCGCCGAACGCTGGAGAGTGGCGAGGCGCAGGTCGGGTCGGCGCTGATCGGCAAGACGACCCATCAGCCGGTGGTGCCGATGATCGTGCCGATCCGCGCTCCCGGCGGCGAGGTGCTGGGGTCGGTGATCGGCCTCACCAATCTGGCGATCGCCAATTTCCTCGACGAGATCAGTGCCAACCGTTTCGGCCGCAAGGGTGGTTATCTGATCACCGATCCGGGCCAGCGCCTGTTCATCGCTGCCACCGACCGGAGCCGGGTGATGACGCCGGGGCCGCCGCCGGGGCTCAATCCGGTCTACGACCACTATCTGGCCGGGCACGATGGTTCCGGGCTGGCGCGCAGCTCCCGCGGCGTGGTTGAGCTGTCGTCGAGCCACCGGGTGAAGAGTACCGGCTGGCTGATGCAGTCGGTGTTGCCGCTCGAGGAGGCCTTCGCGCCGCTGTACGTGATGCAATGGCGCCTGCTCGGCTCGGCCGCCGCCCTTACCGTGCTGGCCAGCGTGCTTACTTGGTGGTGGCTGCGTCGGCAACTGCAGCCCCTTGGCGAAGCTGCCGAGCAGCTGGGCCGCATGCGCGACGGCCTGCTTCCTCGCCAGCCCCTGCCGGTGCGGCGGGACGACGAGATCGGCGCGCTGACCGGGGCTTTCAACGGCCTGCTGGCGACCATCCTGGAAGGCGAGGCACGGGCGGCCGAACATGCGCTCAACCAGCGTCTGCGCGGCATCGTCGCGCAGATCCCTGGCCTGGTCTTCCAGTATCGGGTGGATGTCGCCGGCCATCACAGCCTGCCTTTTGCCAGCGATGCGCTGCGCGAACTGTTCGGCCTTGAGCCTGACTCCCTGCTGGAGTCTGCCGCGCCGCTGCATGCGCGGGTACAGCCGGAGGATCTGCCGGCGCTGCTTGCCGCCATTGATGAGTCTGCCCGTAGCCAGAGCCGGCTGCACCGGGAGTTCCGCATCGAACATCCAGCGCGCGGGGTGCGCTGGATGCGTATCGATGCCTTGCCCGAAGCGGTGGACGGCGGCTGCGTGACCTGGCAGGGCTTTGCCACCGACATCACCGAGGCCAAGGAAACCGAGATCAAGCTGCGCATCGCCGCGGCGACCTTCGAAAGCCAGGAAGGCATCTTCATCACCGATGCGGAAACCCGCATCGTGCGCGTGAACCAGGCCTTCAGCGCGATGACCGGCTACTCGGCGCGGGAGGCGATCGGCCAGCGGCCCAACCTGTTGCGTTCCGGGCGCCACGGCCAGGAGTTCTACCGGCGCCTCTATGCGGGTCTTGAACGGGACGGCTTCTGGCAGGGCGAGATCTGGAATCGCCGCAAGAGCGGCGAGGTGTTCGTCGAATGGGCGACGATCTCGGCGGTGCGGGACGATGCCGGCAGGATCACCCACTACGTGGCGGCCTTCTCCGACATCACCGAGCACAAGAAGGCCGAGGAGCAGGTCCATCAGCTGGCCTTCTACGATCCGCTGACCCAGTTGCCGAACCGCCGCCTGTTCCATGACCGGCTCGACCAGGCGCTGGCGGCCAGTGCCCGCAGCCACCACGGCGGGGCGCTGCTGTTCCTCGACCTGGACGGTTTCAAGGGACTCAACGACACCCACGGCCACGTGATGGGCGATGCGCTGCTGGTGGAGGTGGCCCATCGCCTGGTGGGCAGCCTGCGCGAGTCGGACACCGTGGCGCGCCTCGGTGGCGACGAGTTCGTGGTGATCCTGGAAAACCTCGACGAGGAAGAGCGGGATGCCGAGTCCCACGCCGGGCGGGTCGCCGAGAAGCTGCGTGAGGAGCTGGCCCGTCCTTACCACCTCAGCGTGCCGGGCGGTAGCGACAGCGTGATCCATCGATGCACGGCCAGTATCGGCGTGTGCATGTTCCTCGGCCATGAGGAGAGCCGGGATGAGCTGATCAAGCGGGCCGATATCGCGATGTACCGGGCCAAGGCGGCCGGCCGCAATGCGGTGTGCTTCTTCGAGCCGCGGCGCCTGCCGGTGCCGCTGAAAGTGGGGTGAGGGTGTTTGAGCGGGGCCGGACGGACGCCCGGCCCTGGGGGCCTTACGGTACGAGCTTGTCGATGACCAGTTTGAGGCCCTTGGCGCCGGGCTTGACCGGCGTGAGTTCGCCGGCCAGGTCGCCGGACTTCGGGATCGCGTCGCCTGACTTGGAGATGCGCGCCTCGATGCGCAGCTCGGCGGCGGAGGACAGCTTCATCTCCGGACTCATCGCCATGCTGTCGTCGAGGGTGAATTCCTTGGGCAGCTCGGAAGCCTTGAGGCGCAGGATGGCCAGCGGCATGCGAGGGCCGTTGGCGTGGCGGGCGAAGATGAACAGCGTGTCGTCCGGGCCGGCCTTGTCCTTCAGGGCTGGTGCCAGGCTGACCCGGCCGCTGACCGAGGTGGCGCCGGCGACGGCCTTCTGGGCGGTTTCCCGCGGCGCCGGCTTGGCGCCGCTGCTGTCGCCCATCAGCTGGCGGACCTTCTCGATGCCGGCGGACAGGTTGCGGGCATCTTCCGAGTCCGGCGGCACCTGGGCCAGCACGCGTTCCCAGTGGCGGGCCGCATCCGCGTAGTTCTTGCGGAAATAGGCATCGGTGCCGGCCAGTACGAGGGCCTGTGGGTTGTCCGGCTGGTCGGCCAGCACGCGCTTGAGGAGCTCCTGGCCCTTGCCTTCCACCTTGCCTTCGTTCTGCGCGGCGGACAGTTCGGCCATTTCCAGCATCAGTTCCGGCTCGGTCTCCATCACCGGGCCGGCCTTCTCGAAGGCGCGGGCGGCCTCGTCGAGACGGCCCATGACCTTGTAGCTGCGGCCGAGCATCACCCAGCCCTTGGGATTGTCCGGTTCCTTCTCGAGCTTGGCAGCCAGGGTGGCGACCATCTTCTCGACTTCGGCCTGGGTCGGCATCTGCTCGCTGTTGCTGGCCTGCACAGCTGCCGGGTCGAGGGCGGCCGGCGTGCCGAGTACGAGGTAGAGGAGGACGGCGGCGGCGGGCAGCGCGAGGCCGAGAGCGATCGCGGTGCGCGGCAGGCGGCGCGGGGCCTCGGCGGGTTCGGCGCTGTCGTCGGCCAGGTCTTCGAGGACGCGCCGCTCAAGTTCGTCGCGGGCGGTGGCGTGGTCGGCGGCAGACAGGGCGCCGCTGGCCAGGTCGCGCTCCAGTTCGGCCATCTGGTCGCGGTAGATGGCGGTGTTGAGGGCTTTGCGGGAGGCGTGGCTGGCCTGGCGCTGGCGCAGCAGCGGGCGGCTGATCAGGGCGAGGACGAGGGCGGTGAGCAGCCCGGCGGCAATCCAGAAGGCGGTCATGCCTGGTCTTTCGGTTGGGTGGGTTTCGAGTCGCCGGCAAGCAGGGCTTCGGCGGCGGCGCGGTCGGCGGCGGACAGCGTCGGCGGCGTGATCTGACCGGCGCGGCGGCGCAGGTAGGCGATCAGGCCGATGATGGCGCCGGCGAGAATGAGGAAGGGGCCGAACCACAGCAGCCAGGTGGTCGGCTTGACCGGCGGGCGGTAGAGCACGAAGTCGCCGTAGCGGCTGACCAGGTAGTCGCGGATCTCCGCGTCGCTCTTGCCGTCGCGGATCAGGCTGCGCACTTCCCGGCGCAGGTCTTCGGCCAGTTCGGCGTGGGAGGCGGCCAGGCTCTCGTTCTGGCACACCAGGCAGCGCAGTTCCTCGGAGATGGAGATCATGCGCGCCTCGACCGCCGGGTCGGCGGCCAGCGGCGCGGCTTCGCCGGCATGGGCGACGGGAGCCAGGCCGAGCAGCACGGCGGTGGCCAGGGTGGCTAGACGCAGTTTCATCTCAGGACTCCCCGGCCAGTTGCTTGGCCAGCGGCAGGATCTTCTTCTCCAGCGCCTCGGGGGTGATCGGACCGATCTGCTTGTAGCGGATGACGCCCTTCTTGTCGATCAGATAGGTTTCCGGCACGCCATACACGCCGTAGTCGATGCCGACCCGGCCGTCCATGTCGAGGGCCGACAGCACGTAGGGGTTGCCGTGCTGGGACAGCCAGGCCGAGGCGCGCTGGCGGGTCAGCGTGCTTTCCTCGTCGGCGGCCAGCTTCTTCACGTCGGTCTCGCCGTCGCCGCGCACTTCCTTGTAGTTGAGGCCGACGATGGGCAGGCCGCCCTGACGGGCGAAGGCCACCAGCAGCGGGTGCTCGGCACGGCAGGACACGCACCAGGACGCCCACACGTTGAGCAGCCACACCTGGCCGCGCATGTCGGCCGGCGAGAAGGTCTTGCCCGGCTCGGCGAGCTGCGCCAGCTTGAAGTCGGGGGCCGGCTTGCCGACCAGCGGCGACGGGACTTCGTGCGGATCGCGGTTGAGGCCGATGGCCAGGAAGACGACGAGGACCAGGAATAGTCCGAGGGGAATCAGGAAACGTTTCAAGATGCGGCTCCTTCGGCGGCCAGGCGCGCGGCCTTGGCGGCCTTGGACGTGATGCGGTAACGACGGTCGCTGGCGGCGAGCAGGCCGCCGAGGGCCATGAGCACGGCACCGGCCCAGATCCAGTCGACGAAGGGCTTGTGATAGACGCGGACGCTCCACGCGCCGTCGCCGCCTTCCAGCGGATCGCCGAGGGATACGTAGATGTCGCGGGTCAGGCCCGGGTCGATGAAGGCCTCGGTCATCGGCATGGTGGAGGAGAAGTACTTGCGCTTCTCGGGGTGCAGCGGCATCACCACCTGGCCGTCCTTCAACAGCTCCAGGTCGCCGCGGGCGGCCATGTAGTTGGGGCCAGGCACGTTATTGACGCCCTGGAAGCGGATCTCGTAGCCACCGATCTTGACGGTGTCGCCGGGGGCCATGCGCACGTCGCGCTCGGTCTCGTAGTGCTTGACCATCACGATGCCGATCACCGTCACCGCGATGCCGACGTGGGCCAGGTGCATGCCCCAGAAGGCCCGCGGCGGCGTGCCGGACTTGCGGCGGGCGAGGATCTGAACCACCGACGCGCCGATGATCCAGATCGCCAGGCCGATGCCCAGCGCCACGCCGGCCGACCAGGCACCGGCGGCGAAGGGGGCGCCAACGCCGATCACCACGGCGACGGTGAAGGCCCAGCGCAGCGGCCGTGCGATGTCGGCCAGGCTGGCCTGCTTCCAGCGTGCCACCGGGCCGATGGCCATCAGGAACAGCACCGGCACCATCAGCGGTGCGAACACCGCGTTGAAGTACGGGGGGCCGACCGACAGCTTGCCGAGGTTGAGGGCGTCGATTACCAGCGGGTAGAGGGTGCCGAGCAGCACTGCACCGGCGGCGGACAGCAGCAGTACGTTGTTGACCAGCAGGAAGGTCTCCCGCGACACCAGCGCGAAGGCACCGCCGAGGCTGACCTTCGGTGCACGCCAGGCGAACAGGGTCAGCGATGCGCCGACGACGACGGCCAGGAAGAGCAGGATGAAGATGCCGCGCTTGGGGTCGGACGCGAAGGCATGCACCGAACTCAGCACACCGGAACGGACCAGGAAAGTGCCGAGCAGGGACAGGGAGAAGGCGCCGATGGCCAGCAGCACGGTCCAGTTCTTGAAGCTGCCGCGCTTCTCGGTGACGGCCAGGGAATGGATCAGCGCGGTGCCGACCAGCCAGGGCATGAAGGAGGCGTTCTCGACCGGGTCCCAGAACCACCAGCCGCCCCAGCCCAGCTCGTAGTAGGCCCAGATCGAGCCGAGGCCGATGCCGAGGGTCAGGAAGATCCACGCGGCGGTGGTCCAGGGGCGCGACCAGCGTGCCCAGGCGGCGTCGAGGCGGCCCGACAGCAGCGCCGCGATGGCGAAGGCGAAGGCCACCGAGAAGCCCACGTAGCCCATGTAGAGCATCGGCGGGTGGAAGATCAGGCCCGGGTCCTGCAGCAGCGGGTTGAGGTCGCGGCCGTCGTCGGCACCCGGCAGCAGGCGCTCGAAGGGGTTGGAAGTGGTCAGGATGAACAGGATGAAGCCGGCGGCCACCAGGCCCAGCACGCCCTGCACGCGGGCTACCATGTCGTCCGGCAGGCTGCGGGAAAAGGCCGCCACCGCCAGCGCCCACAGGGACAGCATCTGCACCCACAATAGGAGGGAGCCTTCATGGCCGCCCCACACGCCAGCGATCCGGTACTGCAGCGGCAGCTTGGAGTTGGAGTGCTGGACGACGTAGAGCACCGAGAAGTCGTTGTTGATGAAGCTCGCGGTGAGGCAGCTGAAGGCCACTGCGATCAGCAGGAACAGTGTCGCCGAGGCCGGCCGCGCCAGCCCGACCCAGGCCGGGATGCCGCGCTGGGCGCCGATCAGCGGCAGGCTGCCCTGCACCAGGGCGACCAGCAGGGCGAGAATGAGTGCGAAGGTGCCGATTTCCGGGATCATGGTGAGCCTCCGTGCTTACTGCTTGAGGGTCTTGGAGGCCTCGTGGGCCTGGTCGACGGCGTGCTTGGCTTCCGGCGGCATGTAGTTCTCGTCGTGCTTGGCGAGCACCTCGGTGGCGGTGAACTTGCCATCCGCGTCGAGGGCGCCCTGGGCGACGACGCCCTTGCCTTCGCTGAACAGGTCCGGAAGGATGCCGGTGTAGGCCACCGGGATCTCCTTGGCGGTGTCGGTGACGACGAAGCGGGCGGTGATGTCGGTGCGCTGCAGGCTGCCTTCCTTCACCAGCCCGCCGATGCGGAAGGCCCGGTCCTTGGGTGCCTCGCCGTTGGCTACCTGGGTCGGCGTGAAGAAAAACACCAGGTTGCTCTGGAAGGCGTTGAGGATCAGCGCCGCGGCGATGCCGAGGGCGGCCAGGCCACCAAGGACGATGGCGAAACGTTTGTGTCGTGCTTTCATGGTTAGTCCTGACTCTCTCTGTCGGCCGCCAGTTCCCGGCGCAGCAGTCGGCGGGTGTCGCCGAGGCGCTTTTTGACCAGCAGGGTTTCGATCAGCAGGGCCGCGGCGGTGACGCCGAAACTGCCCCACACGTAGAAGCCGTAGCCTCCCATCGCGAAGAATTCGCTCGCGCTGCCCCAGTTCATCGTTGCATCTCCGGCAGTTCGGCCACCCAGGTGGCGTGGCGTTCCCGTTCGAGGATGATGGCGCGCACCCGGTACAGCGCCACGGCGATGCTGTACATCCAGAAGGCCAGCGCCATCAGAAGCATGCCCCACAGCATCGTGGCGGCCATCGTCGGGGCCTTGGTCATCGACACCGAGGCGCCCTGGTGCAGGGTGTTCCACCACTTCACCGAGAAATAGATGATCGGCACGTTGATGACGCCCACCAGCGACACGATCGCGCCGGCCTTGTCGGCCCGGCGCGGGTCGTCGATGGCGGCGGTGAGGGCGATGTAGCCGAGGTAGAGGAAGAGCAGGATCAGCTCGGAGGTCAGGCGCGCGTCCCACACCCACCAGGCGCCCCACATCGGCTTGCCCCACAGGGCGCCGGTCCATAGGGACAGGAAGGCGAACAGCGCGCCGGTGGGGGCCAGCGCCGAACTCATCATGCCCGACAGGCGGGTGTTGAAGCCGATGCCGATGGCCGACCAGAAGGCCATCACGCAGTAGATGAACATGGACATCCACGAGGCCGGCACGTGGATGAAGATGATCCGGTAGCCCTCGCCCTGCTGGAAGTCGGTGGGTGCGACGAAGAAGCTGATCCACAGCCCGGCGGCGGCAAATGCCGTGGCCAGCGCGGCAAACCACGGCCACAGCTTGCCGGCGAGGGGGTAGAAGCTGGCCGGGGAGGCGAACTTGAACCAGTTGATCAGGGGCTGACTCATGGGCGAATCCGGTTGGGGAAGATTTGAACGTTATTCGAGGGCGATGCGCAGCGCGGCGGTGGCCGCCCACGGGGCGAAGAACACGCCGAGGGCGAGCAGGGCACCGAGCAGGGACAGGTGACCGCCGGCACCCAGGCCGGCCATGTCGGCCTCGACGGCGCCGGCGCCGAAAATCAGCGCCGGAATATACAGGGGCAGCACCAGCAGCGACAGCAGCACGCCGCCGCCGCGCACGCCGAGGGTCAGCGCCGCGCCGATGGCGCCGATCAGCGACAGCAGCGGGGTGCCGAGCAGCAGCGAGAGCATCAGGATACCGAGCGCCCGTGACGACAGATCGAACTGCAGGCCCAGTACCGGAGCCAGCAGCACCAGCGGCAGGCCGGCGGTCAGCCAGTGGGCCAGCACCTTGCCGCCCACCAGCAGGCTCAGCGGGGTCGGTGACAGGGTCATCTGTTCCAGCGTGCCGTCCTGATGGTCGGCGGCGAACAGGCGGTTGAGGGACAGCATTGCGGCGAGCAGCGCCGCCACCCACAGCACGCCGGGGGCGATGCGCCTGAGCAGCGCGGTCTCCGGCCCGATGCCGAGGGGGAACAGGCTGACCACGATCATGAAGAAGAACAGCGCGGTGAGCATCTCGCTCTTGCGCCGCATGGCCAGCAGCAGGTCGCGGCGCAGGATGGCGACGAAGGCATTCATCGCGCCTCTCCCTGTAGGGGCGAATTCATTCGCCCACAGAAGTCGATCAACTGGCCTTGAGCGAACACGTTCGTCCCAACGGTAACGGATTTCATCGGGTCAGCTCCAGGCGGGCCCCATTGCCCTGCAGTTGCACCGCCTGGTGGCTGGTGAAGATCAGCATGCCGCCGCGGCCGATGTGTTCGTTGAGGATGCCGCACAGCATGTCCACGGCGCCGACGTCGAGGGCCACGAAGGGCTCGTCGAGGATCCACAGGCGGGCTTGGCCGCACAGCAGGCGGGCCAGCGCCACGCGGCGCTTCTGGCCCTGGGACAGCACGCGGCTGGGCAGATCCTCGCGGCCTTTGAGGCCAATGCGGCGCAGCGCGGCGAGGGCCGTTGCCTCGTCAAGGGGGCGGCCGCCCACGGCGGCGGAAGTCTGCAGGTTCTCGAGGGCCGACAGGTCGTCCTTGATGGCGGGCGCGTGGCCCAGGTAGAGCAGGCGGGCGTGGAAGTCGTCGCGCACCTCGGCGACGGGCCGGCCTTCCCATTCGATGTGCCCTTCGGCGGCCGGCGACAGGCCGGCCAGGATGCGTAGCAGGCTGGTCTTGCCGGCCCCGTTGGCGCCCTCCACCTGCAGCCATTGGCCTGGCGCGACGGCGAGATCCACACCGGAAAACAGGCGGCGGTCACCGCGGACACAGGCGAGGCCGTGGGCTTGAAGCATTGGAAGGGCAAAACCGGGAAATCGAGTCGGCGCATTCTGCCCGACCCCCCGGAGTGGGTAAACCGGTTACATCAAGCAGAAGTGCCGGAGCCGCAGGACCGGCGGCTGACGGATCAGTGGCGGGCGGTGCTGGCGTAGCCTTCGGGCACCACGGTGGACGGCGCGGTGGCGGCGTTCTCGCCCGCTTCCTGCCCGGCGGAGGGCGTGCCGTCCGCATCGCCAAGCTCGAGGACCTCGCTCACCTGGCGGGCCAGCGCGCGGCAGGCGTTGCCGAGGTTGGTCGGCAGGCCGTCCGGGACGTTCTTCTGCAGCAGCAGCTTCGACGCCGACAGGCTGATCACCGGGTTGAGGATGCGGTGCTTGTGGGCGCCGAGGATCTGCGCCACGTTGCGGTCGGCGGCGTCCCGTTGCCAGGCATTGGTGGGCCACTGGGACGGCAAGGCGTAGGCGCGCGGGAAGGTCTCCAGGTCGCGCAGCACGGTGCGCAGGTCTTCGTGGGAGTCGCGGAAGGGCAGCAGCACGATGTCGGCCAGGCCGTCGAGCATGCGGTCCACGTCGGCCCGGTTGCCGCCGCCATCGACCACGCCGACCCAGTGTTCCATCGCCCGCAGCTTGCCGACGACCCGGTTGAGGGCCTCGGGGGTGCGCGCATCGGCAATCGCGTAGCGTCGCCCTTCCGGCGACAGGGGCTCGCGGGACGTGTCGGTCAGCACGCAGGCGGAGCGCTGGCCGAGCAGGCCGAAGCCCTGGCACAGGAGGTGGGACAGGGTGGTCTTGCCGGTACCGCCCTTGTTGCCGATGATGCAGATGATCGGGGACATGGTTGAAACCTCTCGCAATGGTGCAAGGCGCAATGGCGCCATTATTCGCGCTTTAACGGAAAAGATGCGGCCGGAATTGAGGGCTCATCGGCCGGCATTTCGCATTTTGCCGCTCAGCCCGGGGCCGGCCGGCAGGTAGCAATACAGCTGCGTGCGCCGCCGGTCGTCCACTTCGACGACTGTTTCGGGTTCCACGCCGGGCACCGGGAAGCTGTTGCTGACCAGCAGGCTGCCGGGACGCATTTCCGCACAGGCCTTCTTCCAGACGGCGGCCATCGGTACGGGGGACAGGAAAGCGTACACCACATCGTAGTCGGTCCACGGGATTTTCCAGAAGTCGCCGCGGGCCAGGCTCACGTTGGGCTGCCGGCGGGACAGCAGGCGCGACAGGGCATAGGGGGCGGGGGCTGACTCCAGCCCTTCGAGGCGGCAATCGGGGCGCAGCCGGGCCAGCGGGCGCAGCAGCGCGCCGGTGCCGCTGCCCAGGTCGAGCAGCATGGCGGGCCGGCCACGGGGCAGCAGCCCGGCCACGGCTTCGGCGGTCAGGCCGTTCGACAGGTAGAGCGGTACCTGGGTGCGGAAGCTGCTCCAGTACACCAAAGCGCAGACGACGAAGGCCGCCAGGTACCACGCCGGGGCGATGCCCAGGCTGAGGGCGCCGATCACCAGCGGTGCGAAGCCCAGGTGGATCCAGCGCCACCAGGGGGCGCTGCGCAGCAGGCTCGCCGTGCCGGCGGCGGCGACGGCCTGCACCGCCAGCACCGGCGTAAGGCCGGCCGGCAAGAGGCCTGCCTGGGCGCTGCCGTAGGCGACGGCGGTTCCGGCGAGTTGGGCGAGGAGGGCTTTCAGGAACGGGGGCATGGCAGTCAGCTGGGCTGCGGCGGGTGCAACAGGCCGGAGTGTAGCCGAGCACCGGAGCGGTTGCCCGTGATGGGCGGCTCACCTGTCGGTGTCGGGCGCTGGGGCACGGACAAGTGCAAAAAGGAAAGGGTTGGGAGCAGGAGGGATGAAGAGAATCCCTGAGGAAGAAAACACCTGTGTAGTGGTTAAGTGGAAGAGAACCCCTGTGGGGGCTGGCCCCCACAGGCCAGCCCCCACAGGCCAGCCGCAGCCGGTTGTCGTTCAGCGTCGGCGGCGCAGGACGAAGCCGTTGTCCAGCTTTTCGAAGCCGAGCCTGGGGTAGTAGTCCATCGCACCAGGGGCGGACAGCAGCACGATGGAGACCTCTTCGCCGACGGCGGCCTGCACGCGGGCTACCAGCTCGCGGCCGATGCCCTGGCGCTGGAAGGTCTGGTCCACCGCCAGGTCGGACAGGTAGCAGCAGTAGCTGAAGTCGGTCAGCGCCCGGCACACGCCGACCAGCTGTTCGCCCGACCAGGCCGAGACCACCAGGTTGGCGTTGGCGAACATGCGGGCGATGCGCGACAGGTCGCCGGTCGGCCGCTTGATGCCGGAGGCGTCGAAGAGGCGGGCGATGTCTGCGGCGGCGAGGGGCGTGTGCAGGCGGTAGTCGATCATTGGCTTACGGGATCAGTGAATACACGGAGGCTGCGACCGGTCCGTCGGCCAGTTGCAGGCGGTTGCGGGCGATTCCCTCGAAATGGGCGCCGACCTTGCGAGCGACGGCCTCACTGCCCGTGTTGCCTTCGGCAATGACGATCTCGATACGGGTTTGACCCAGCTCGCGGAAGCCAAACTCGGCCAGGCGCCGCACCGTCGTCGGGGCGATGCCCTGGTGCTGGCGGGATTCGCGCACCCAGTAGCCGAGGTTGCAGAAGTTGTGCAGGCGGTTGAACTGGTTGAGGCCGGCCAGCCCGAAGAGTTCACTCCCGTCCGCGCTGAAGATTCCGAACTCGTAGGCGCTGCCGTCGGTGCGGGCCTGGGTGCAGTGCGCTATCCATTCCGCCGCGCGGGTCGGGGAGTAGTCCGCGGTACACCAGGGCATCCAGCGCCCGACGGTGGCGAGGGATTCGAGGGCCGCGGCCGACAGTGCATCGGCATCGGTGGGCAGCAGGGGGCGCAGGGTCAGCATCGGCAGCAAGGGCTTGCGGAGAGGAACACGCCGACAGCATACCGCGGCTGTTTCCCTCCGTCCGGGATAGGTTCTGGATGGCCCCTCGGGTTGTGGCTCAGGCCGCCCGCGATCCGCTGCCGGCCTGGCCTTCCCACTGGGCCCATAGCCCCTGGCGGTGCTTTTCCGCCCAGCCGATCGAGGTCATCTTGATGTGGCCGTAGCCGCGCACGTGGTCGGGCCATTCGGCGATCTGTACGGCCAGCGCCAGCTTGTCGGCGGAAAGGCCGCCGAGCAGGCGCGCCACGTCCTGTTCGTACTCAACGATCAGCGCCCGCTCGGCCTTGCGGTCCGGGTGGTGGCCGAACACGTCGAAGGGCGTGCCGCGCAGGCGGCGCAGCTTGGCCAGCCACTTGAAGCCGCTGCGCATCCAGGGCCCGAAGATGCGCTTGGCGATGCGGCCGGAGGCCGGGTCGGGGCGGGCCAGGAAGGTCGGGGCGAGGTGGAAGCGCACGGCGTAGTCGCCATCGAAGGCCGCGCCGATGGCGTCCCAGAAGGCCGGATCGCCGTACAGGCGGGCCACTTCGTACTCGTCCTTGTAGGCCAGCAGCTTGAAGTAGTTGTCGGTCACCGCGCGGGCTAGCCGTTCGCCGCCCAGCGGACCTTCGGCGGTCCGCACCCGGGCCAGCAGTTCGGTGTAGCGGCGGGCGTAGGCGGCGTCCTGGTAATCGGTGAGGATCGCCGCCCGGCGGGCGATGCGCTCGTCCAGGGTCTCCGGGCGGATCGGGATGACCGGCGCCGGGATCACCTCGCGCTGCACGGCGGCCAGATCCACCGCGGCGCGGCGGCCCCACAGCAAGGCCTGGCGGTTCATCGCCACGGCGGCGCCGTTGAGTTCGATGGCCTTGTCGAGGCTGGCCTCGCTGACCGGCACCCAGCCTTTCTGCCAGGCGTAGCCGAGCAGGAACAGGTTGGTGGCGATGGCGTCACCGAGCAGGCGGATGGCCAGCTGCTGGGCGTCGAGGAAGTCGCAGCCGTCCCGCCCGACGGCCTCGGCGATGGCGGCCTCCATCTTGTCGAGGGGAAACTGCCAGTTGGGGTTGCGGGTGAATTCGGAGGTTGGCGTCTCGGTGCAATTCACCACGCCGCGGGTGCGCCCGACGGCCATCTTGGCCAGGGCGTCCACGCTCGCTGTGACCACCAGGTCGCCGCCGATCACCGCGTTGGCCTCGCCCGCGGCGATGCGCACCGCGTGCAGGTCCTCCGGCCGGTCGGCGATGCGCACATGGCTGAACACCGAGCCGCCCTTCTGGGCCAGGCCGGTCATGTCGAGCACGGTGACGCCCTTGCCGTCCAGGTGGGCGGCCATGCCGATCAGCGCGCCGATGGTGACCACGCCGGTGCCGCCGACGCCGGTGACCAGGATGCCCCACGGCTCGCGGGTGGCCGGCAGCGTCGGGGCAGGCAGCGCGCCGAAGCGGCTGTCGCCGGTCTGCATGGCCTTGCCCTTGCGCAGCTGGCCGCCCTCGACGGTGACGAAGCTCGGGCAGAAGCCGTTCATGCACGAGTAGTCCTTGTTGCAGGCCGACTGGTCGATCTGGCGTTTGCGGCCGAAGTCGGTCTCCACCGGCAGGATCGCCATGCAGTTGGACTCGCGCCCGCAGTCGCCGCAGCCTTCGCACACCGCCTCATTGATGAAGACGCGGGTCTGCGGGTCGGGGTAGCGGCCGCGTTTCCGGCGCCGGCGCTTCTCGGCGGCGCAGGTCTGGTCGAAGACCAGCGCCGACACGCCGGCCACGGTGCGCAGCTCGCGCTGGATGACCTCCAGCTCGTCCCGGTGGCGGATCGGCACGCCGTGGGGGATGTCCGCCACGTGCCACGGGCGGTCGGTGCCGTCGGTGACGAGGACGATGGTGCTCACCCCCTCGGCCTGGAGCTGGCGGATCAGCTTGGGGACGCTGAGCACGCCGTCCACCGGCTGGCCGCCGGTCATCGCCACCGCGTCGTTGTAGAGGATCTTGTAGGTGATCCCGCTGGTGACGCCGGGCTTGTTGAAGGCTGCCACCGACTGGCGGATCGCCAGCAGGCCTGAGTGAAAGTAGGTGCCGTCACCGAGGTTGGCGAAGATGTGTGGTTCGTCGGTGAAAGGCGCTTGGCCGACCCATGGCACGCCTTCGCCGCCCATGTGGGTGAAGGTGGTGGTCTTGCGGTCCGGCATGAAGGTGGCCATGTAGTGGCAGCCGATGCCGGCCATCGCGCGGCTGCCATCCGGCACCACGGTGGATGTGTTGTGCGGGCAGCCGGGGCAGAAGGTCGGCACCCGGTCGATCGCGAAGACCCGCTGGGCCAGCGTCGCCTCCTTGGCGTGCAGGAAGGCGAGGCGGGCGCGGATGCGCTCGGACGTGAAGAAGCGTTCGATACGGCCGGCGATCACCTGGGCGATCATCGCCGGCGTCAGCTCGCCGGCCGCCGGCAGCAGCCATTCGCCGTGATCGACGGTAGCTCGGCCGTCCGGGCCGAGGGTGGTGAGGATCGCCCATTCGCCCTTTTCGTCGAACTTGCCGATGACCCGCGGGCGTACGTCTTCGCGCCAGTTGTAGAGCTCTTCCTTGAGCTGGTATTCGATCAGCTGGCGCTTCTCCTCGACGACCAGGATCTCTTCCAGCCCTTCGGCGAAGCGGCGCACGCCTTCGGCTTCCAGCGGCCATACCATGCCGACCTTGTAGAGGCGGATGCCGATCTGGGCGGCGAGGGCCTCGTCGATGCCCAGGTCGTCGAAGGCCTGGCGCACGTCCAGGTAGCTCTTGCCGGCAGTGATGATGCCCAGCCGCGGCTGGGGTGAGTCGATGACCACCCGGTTGAGTCCGTTGGCGCGGCAGTAGGCCAGCGCGGCGTACAGCTTGGCGTGGAGCAGGCGTTTTTCCTGCACCAGCGGCGGGTCCGGCCAGCGGATGTTGAGGCCGTCCGGCGGCAGCGCGAAGTCGGAGGGTTCGCGCGTGACGACGCGCAGCGGATCGACGTCCACCGAGGCGGAGGTTTCCACCGTGTCGGCCAGCGCCTTGAAGGCCACCCAGCAGCCCGAGTAGCGGGACATGGCCCAGCCGTGCACGCCGAAGTCGAGATATTCCTGCACGCCGGCCGGGGCCAGCACCGGCATCATCATCGACTTGAAGAAGTGGTCGGTCTGGTGCGGCAGCGTGGACGACTTGGCGGCGTGGTCGTCGCCGGCGATCACCAGCACGCCGCCGTATTTGGAGCTGCCGGCCGCATTGGCATGGCGGAACACGTCGCCACAGCGGTCCACCCCCGGTCCCTTGCCGTACCACATGCTGAACACGCCCTGCACACGGGCCTTCGGCGACAGGGAGACCTGCTGGGTGCCCCACACGGCGGTGGCGGCCAGGTCTTCATTGACGCCGGGCTGGAAGACGATGTCGTGGTCGGCGAGGTGGTCCTTGGCCTTCCACAGGGTCAGGTCGAGGCCGCCCAGCGGCGAGCCCCGGTAGCCGGACACGAAGCCGGCAGTGTGGAGGCCGGCGGCCCGGTCGCGGTCACGCTGGATCAGCAGCAGGCGCACCAGCGCCTGGTAGCCGCTGAGGTAGACCCGCCCGGAAGCTGCGGTGTATTTGTCGTCCAGCTGCGCCGAGGCGGCGCCGGAAGGGGGGAGCACGCGGACGGGATCTTGCTCGGCCATGGTGGTTTCCTCGCAAAAATCGTGTTCTTGATCCGCTCGCGGCGAAGGCCTTGTGGGCTTCGCCGCCGAGGTGCTGCAAGCAGGCTGGGGCGCGTGATCGTTGCGCGGCCCGACGGTTTGAGTATCTGCGCCGGAACGGGTTCCGGCCGTCGTGTTGCCAAACGTCAGAATTTCTCCATCCATGGACGGAGATCCAGCTCCTGTGTCCAGGTACTCGGATGCTGGCGATGCAGGGCCAGGTAGTTGTCGGCGATCTGTTCGGGAAACAGGCCGAGCATGCGTTCCTGCATGAAGGCGGGGGCGTTCTGCTTGAGGATGCCGCCGTCGAGGATGACGTGGGCCACGTGGATGCCCTTGGGGCCCAGTTCCCGCGCCATGCATTGGGTCAGCGCGCGCTGCCCCCACTTGCCGACCGCCATGTTGGCGTAGCCCTCGCGCCCCCGGGTGGCGGCCGTGGAGCCGGTGAAGATCAGGGTGCCGCTGGCGCGCGTGAGCATGGCCTTGGCGACCTCGCGGCCGACCAGGAAGGCGCCCAGGCAGTTGACCCGCCAGCATTCGAGGAAGGCCGCTGTCTCGATATCCACCACATGGCCGGGGCCGAAGTGCTCCACGTTATAGACGGCCAGCCGCGGCACGCCCAGTTCGCCGCACACCTGGCCGACCATCCGGCTCACCGCGCCGTCGTCCGTCACGTCGCAGGCATAGGCACGGGCGGCAACGCCGAGGGCGTGGAGCTCGGCAACCAGTCCATCGAGTCGTCGGCCGTCCCGGGCGACGACGGCCACGTCCATGCCGGCCAGGGCGAAACGGCGGGCCAGGGCACTGCCCAGTCCGGGGCCGGCATCGACGATGAGGGCGACGCCGCTTTCTTCGCGTGCGTTCTGCAGGCTGGGGCTCACGGGGGCGGACTCCTGGTCATGGGGGCGCGGCTGCGCCGGGCGGGGCGGGTGAACCGGGTGGCTTCTTTCCAGGTGCCAGCGGACGGCCAGCCCGCCGATGCGCCACACATGCCCTGCCTTGCCCCGCTGCCACAGGCGGTGGGCCAGTGTGCGTGGGGCTTGCAGTGCGGCCATCCAGCCATGGGGGCGCAGCTGGATCGCCTGCTGGTGGCAGGCGTCGGCGCAGACCAGGCAGTCGGCGCAACGCCCATAGTCGATCTGCAGCCGGCCGCTGGTGTCGCGGCTGATGGCCTGCACCGGGCAGGCCTGCTGACAGGTGGTGCAGGCGGTGCATCGCCTCCGGTCGATGCGGGGGCGAGGACGCAGGCGGGTCTTGCTGAGAATCCGCAGGGTGCGCGCCAGCCGGGGCTCGGGGGGTTCGGGCGAGGCGGTTGGCGAGGGTGGGGTGAGTACCGGCAAGTCCTGCCAGTCCAGCCCGCGCAGCGTGATGGCTTCCCGTTGCCAGGTGCCGACGCCCAGGCGGGCGCCCCACCTCAGGCTCGGAATCGTGCCGGGCTCCCAGCCGAGGGCCTGCAGGCAGGCGCTGTCGAGGGCCACCGGATCAGTGGAGGCGCCCAGCAGGCCGACTCGCCATAGCTCCTGCTTGAAACCCGGGCAGACGCTGGTCATGTCCGCCACCGAGATCCGTGGCCGGGCCAGGCGGCATACGTCGGCGACAGCCCCGGCGAGCTCGGCGGCATCGGGCAGCAGGGCGGACAGCTGTGTGTTGCCGGCCCCGATGATCGTGTTGAACATGTTCTTCAGCGCGCCGCTCCACATCAGCGAGGGGTGGGGCTGGGCGTTGACGAGGCTGATCACGCTGTCGGCGTCGAGGACTGCCCGGCTCAGCAGATAGCTGGCGGGCTGGGGGATGGCGCTCGGCACCACCCGGCCACCCGACATGGCGAAGCTCACCAGTTCGGCGCCGAAGCGTTCGGCGAGAAGGTGCAACCACAGGGCCTCATGGTGCAACTGGGGGTGGCCCGGGCGGCGCGACCCTTCATCGCCAAGCTGCGGGCGGCCACCGCAGTCGCACACCAGCCCCAGCACGGCTTCCACCACGGCGGGGTGGGAGACCATCCGGGTCTCGGGCTGACGGACGCTGCCGTGCCGCAGATAGGGTTTGACGAGGACCCGGTCGCCCGGCCGGATCAGTTGCCGCAGCGGCTGGCGGATCAGCGCGAGGGCTTGTTCGATCGACTGGCGCAGCGCATCGGGCGCGTAGCTTTCATTCCTGACCAGGGACACCAAGGATGACATGCCGCCCTCCCGGAGTTTGTGGACCAAGCCTGTCGCGCAGCGCGTGTCAGGTCATTGCAAGTTTATTACTCCGATCCGGGGGCGAGAAACCGCTTATTCGGTGCCCTGCAGGTCGGATCGGTGAATGTTTGTGTCCCTCAGGGGCAGGTGGCAGGTTCAAAACAGATCGACGTCGCCAGCGCTGACCGCGGTCTGGCGGACGGCTTCGAAGCGGATTTCCTGCGCGGAGCGGGTGGAGTCCTCGAGCAGCAGGCCGAGGGTCGCATTGCGGCGCTGGATGCGGGCCACCCCATCCCGTTCCTCCACGTCCCGGTGGGCGTCGAAGAAGCCTTGGGCGTAGCGGCTCATGAAGTCGGTGTGCTGGCGCAGCTTGTCGAGCACCTGGCTGACGATGTCTTCGAACTGCATCGACAGCACGCCCTGCATGACCAGCCGGTGGATCGCCTCGGACACCTCGTTGATGCGGCGCGACTGCTCGGCGGCGCGGGCGGTGAGGTCGCGCATTTCCACGCCGAGGGCTGCCACCTTGGCCTCGGAGCCTGCCGCCTGGCTGATGTCGGTGGAGGCGGTGACGTCCACCACGGCACCGACGGCGTCGATGGCGGTGTGGATTTCCTGCAGCAGGCCCCCGATCTGGGCGCTGAAGTTCTCCGTGCGCTGGGCCAGTTTGCGCACCTCGTCGGCCACCACCGCGAAGCCGCGGCCGGCCTCGCCGGCGCGGGCGGCTTCGATGGCGGCGTTGAGGGCCAGCAGCTCGGTCTGGCTGTTGATCTGGTTCACTTCCGTCATCAGCTGGGTGACCGCGTCCACCTTGGCGCGCATGTCGGCAAAGCGGCGGGCGATGTCGCTGCCGCTGGCCTGCAACTGCTGGACGGTGGCAACGAAGCTGCTGATGGCGGCCTGGGTTTCGGTGGTGAAGCGTTCAACGCCGCCGTTGTGGGTCGCTTCATCCTGGGTGGCGGCGAGAGCCACCAGTTCGTCGGCCAGGTTGCGCAGGGAGTCCTGGTGCTGGCTGCCGTCGCCGGTGAGGCTGCGGTGCAGGTCGCCGACCGCGCTGCCGAACACCTCCTGCATTTGCAGCAGGGATTCCCGCAGGCGCAGATACTGGGTTTCGCTGTTGCCGGCGATGCGCGCGCACAGCGCGTCGTATTCCCGCACGCTGTCGTCGATCCGTTTGTTCTGCGCCAGCTTGTGGGCGCGGGCCCGGGCGCGCGCGCCGTGGCTGATGATGGTGGCGGCGATCAGCGCAAGGATGGTGCCGCTGCCCAGCGCGTAATTGAGTTCCGACGGGCCGCCGAGGGCGACCGAGGCCATGCTGGCGATGGACAGGGTAATACCCGAGAAGGTGGCGATGTCGTCGGCGCGGATGCTGGAGGAGGCCATGGGGAACTGTGCGGGTGACGGGTGGGGGAACGACCCGGAAGTAGGTCACTTTACGGAGGGCTGTGACCTACGTCATAGATCTGGCTCAAATTCTTACCTGTTGCCGTACTCGGAATTGTTATAGCTCGTGTCTTGCCCGCATTGAAGCGGGTGACGCTGCCATGGCGTGCGCTGTGCCACGGCAGGGTAAACTCCGTGTTTCGCGACTTTCGCCGGTTCGCCGGCCCTCTTCCGGAGCACGCCCATGTCCAAGCAGATCATCGCCACCCCCAACGCCCCCGCCGCCATCGGCACCTATTCCCAGGCCGTGAAGGCCGGCAATACCGTCTATATGTCCGGCCAGATCGGCCTCGACCCTGCCACGATGCAGCTGGTGGACGGCTTCGAAGCCCAGACCGTGCGCGTCTTCGAGAACCTCAAGGCGGTGGCCGAGGCGGCCGGTGGCTCCCTCGCCGACGCGGTCAAGCTGAACATCTACCTGACCGACCTGGCCAACTTCGCCAAGGTGAATGAAGTCATGTCCCGTTACTTTGCCGAGCCCTATCCGGCCCGCGCCGCTGTCGGCGTGAAGGAACTGCCCCGTGGCGCGGTCGTCGAGGCCGACGCGGTGCTGGTGCTCGGCTGAGCTTGAGCTTGCCTGTGGAGTCCGCCGCCGTCACGCCGCCGTCTTCTGCCGCTCCGGCGAAGAAGCCGGCGGTGCGCGGCTGGCCGGGCGTCGGGCCGCAACTGGCCGAGCGGCTGGCGAAGATCGACATCTTCTCGCCGGCCGACCTGATCTTCCACTTGCCGCTGCGCTACGAGGACGAAACCCGCCTGACCATGCTGGCCGATGCGCGCACCGGCGTGCCGGTGCAGTGCGAGGTGGAGGTGCGCTCCTGCGAAGTCACGCCGCCGCCGCGCCGCCAGCTGGTGGCGCACGCGACCGACGCAAGCGGTGAGGTGATGTTGCGCTTCGTGCATTTCTACCCGAGCCAGCAGAAGCAGCTGGCGGCGGGTGCCCGCCTGCGCATCTTCGGCGAGCTGCGCGACGGCTTCTTCGGCGCCGAGATGATCCACCCGCGCATCAAGCCGGTGGCCGCCGGCGAGCCGCTGCCGGAGAGCCTGACGCCGGTCTATCCGACCACCGCCGGGCTGGCCCAGTCGGCGCTGCGCAAGCTGATCGGCGGGGCGCTGCGCCACAACGGCATCCGCGACGAGATGCCGGACGAACTGCGCCGCCGCCTCAACCTGCCGTCCCTGCCCGACGCGCTGCGCCTGCTGCACGCGCCGCCACCGTCGGTGTCGATCCTCGACATCGAGGACCGCGGCCACCCGGCCTGGCAGCGGGTCAAGCTGGACGAGCTGCTGGCCCAGCAGATCTCCCTGCGTCGCGCCTATGCCGCGCGGCGCGCCAAGAATGCGCCCAGTCTGCCGCTGCTCGACACCCTGACCCGCGACCTGCTGGGCCAGTTACCCTTCGCGCTGACCGGCGCCCAGGCCCGCGCCTTCGCCGAGATCGCCCGCGACCTGGCCTCCGATCACCCAATGCAGCGCCTGCTGCAGGGCGACGTGGGCTCCGGCAAGACCTGCGTGGCCGCGCTGGCCATGCTGCAGGCCGCCGAGAACGGCCGCCAGGCGGTGCTGATGGCGCCCACCGAGATCCTCGCCGAGCAGCATTTCCGCAAGCTCGCCGCCTGGCTGGCGCCGCTGGGCATCGAGGTGGCGTGGCTGTCCGGCAGCCGCAAGAAGAAAGAACGCGAGGCGACGATGGCCCGCCTCGCCAGCGGCGAGATCCTGCTCGCCGTCGGTACCCACGCGCTGATCGAAGACCCGGTGGCCTTGCCGCTGCTGGCGCTGGCGGTGGTGGACGAGCAGCACCGCTTTGGCGTGCGCCAGCGTCTGGCCCTACGCGAGAAGGGCCAGGCCGGCGAATCGCCGCACATGCTGATGATGTCGGCCACGCCGATCCCGCGCACGCTGGCGATGAGCTACTACGCCGACCTGGACGTGTCGGTGCTGGACGAGTTGCCGCCTGGCCGCACGCCGATCATCACCAAGCTGATCAAGGACGAGCGCCGCGACGAGGTGATCGCGCGGGTCCGCCAGGCCTGCGTGGCCGGCCGCCAGGCCTACTGGGTGTGCCCGCTGATCGAGGAGTCCGAGGCGCTGCAGCTGAAGACCGCCCAGGAAACCTACGAGATGCTGTCGGAGGCATTGCCCGACCTGCCCGTGGGGCTGGTGCATGGGCGTCTGAAGAACGACGAGAAGTCGGCGACGATGGCGGCTTTCGTGGCCGGCGACATCAAGGTGCTGGTGGCCACCACGGTCATCGAGGTCGGTGTCGATGTGCCCAACGCCAGCCTGATGGTCATCGAGCACGCCGAGCGCTTCGGCCTCGCCCAGCTGCACCAGTTGCGCGGGCGGGTCGGCCGCGGTGTGCATGAATCTGTGTGCATCCTGATGTTCGCCCAGCCCTTGTCGCAGACCGGCCGCGAGCGCCTGAAGGCGATCTACGAGAACACCGACGGCTTCGTGATCGCCCGCGAGGATCTGCGTATCCGCGGCCCCGGCGAGTTCATCGGCGCCCGCCAGAGTGGCGTGCCCTTGCTGCGCTACGCCGACCTGGAAGAGGACGCGGTGCTGGTGGACATCGCCCGCGAGCTGGCCGAGGAGATCCTGCGCGACGCCCCTCGCGTCGCCGACGCCGTCACCGCCCGCTGGTTCGGCGGCCGGGCCGCGCTGCTGAAGGCGTGAGTCCAGATCAGGCCCGATCCGTTGGGGCCTCTGTGGGATGGCTCTGAGGGATTTCTGAGGGATCTCTGTGGGGGCGAATTCATTCGCCCGCGGTGGTCAATCCACCAGCAGAGGGCGAATGAATTCGCCCCTACAGGTTGCCCCGGCGACAGGCCGTTGGGGTGAATGGCAATAGCCCCCGCGCGGCTCGCCCACTACAATACCGCCCGCTTCCCTTCGCATCCCCGAGTTCCGATGACCCTCGCCCATTTTCCGGGCCGTGACCCTTTTCGTATGGCAGCCTGGCGTGCGCCGCGTGGCATGCGCGGCTGGCTCACCGACGACAGTTCGCTGACGGCCCGCATCCGTGTCCGCTGCGGGCGGTTTTCCCTCAAGGTGGTGAGCCAGGGCAAGGGCGTCGTGCTGCCCGACGAGATGGCCGCGCTGGGCGTGCATCGCCACGGCGATCTGTGGCAGCGGGAAGTCCTGCTGCTGGCCGATGGGGAACCGGTGGTGTTCGCCCGCTCGCTGGTCGCCGCCACGGCGATCCCCGCTGCCTGGCATCTGCTGCGCCAGCTGGGCGGGCGGCCGTTGGCGGCGGTGCTGTTCGACGATCCGCGGGTGCGCCGTTCGCCGCTGGAGGCGGCTCGCCTGGATACCCGCGATCCGCGCTGGCACGACGCGCTCAGCGCCACCGGCGGAGCGGCATTGCCGCCCCTGTGGGCGCGCCGCTCGGCCTTTCGCCGCAGTGGCTCGCCACTGTTGATCACTGAAGTCTTCTTGCCCGCAATCGGGAACCTGGCGCCATGATGAGTCTGAGCTTTTCCGAACGAATGTCCGAATACGGCAAGCTGATGCGCATCGACAAGCCCATCGGCATTCTGCTGCTGCTGTGGCCGACGCTGTGGGCCCTGTGGGTGGCAGGGGAGGGGCGTCCATCGGTGCTGGTGGTGGCGATCTTCGTGATCGGTACGGTGCTGATGCGCTCGGCCGGCTGCGTGATCAACGACTACGCCGACAAGGACTTCGATGGCCACGTGGAGCGCACCCGCAACCGGCCGCTGGCGGCCCGGCGGGTCGCACCCAAAGAGGCGCTGCTGCTGGCTGCCGGCTTGTCGCTGGTGTCCCTGCTGCTGATCCTGCCGCTCAACGGGCTGACCATCGCCCTCAGCGTGCCAGCCCTGTTCCTGGCCGGCAGCTATCCCTACACCAAGCGCTTCCTGGCGATCCCGCAGGCCTACCTGGGCATCGCCTTCGGCTTCGGCATCCCGATGGCCTTTGCCGCGCTGCAGGGCGAGGTGCCAGCGGTGGCGTGGGTGATGCTCATCGCCAACGTGTTCTGGGCGGTGGCCTACGACACCGAGTACGCAATGGTGGACCGCCCGGATGATCTCAAGATCGGCATCAAGACCTCGGCGATCACTTTCGGCCGCTACGACGTGGCGGCGGTGATGAGTTGCTACGCGGTGACGCTGACGCTGATCGGCTGGGCTGGCCTGCATACCGGCCGTGGCGCGGTGTTCCTGGCGGGGCTGACGGTGGCGGCAGGGATCACGATCTATCACTACACGCTGATCCGCGAGCGCGACCGGCCGAAGTGCTTCAAGGCCTTCCTGCACAACAACTGGGTTGGCGGGGCGATCTTCGCCGGCTGGGCGCTGGACTACCTGTTGGCGTCGGCGCAGTAAGCCTCAGCGGCGCTGGCGTGCCGCGATAAGGGGCGCCAGCAGCGCCACCGTGCGTGCGGTGGCGCCCCGGTGGGCGCGGGCAAAGGCGCGCCCGGCCTCGCCGATGGCCTGGCGGCGCGGTGCATCGTCGAGGAGTTTGACGGCATCCCGTAGCCCGGCTTCGATGTCGGCGGCGCGCAGTGCGGCGCCGGCCTCGATGGCCTGCTCGCAGACCGCCGTGAAGTTGAAGGTGTGCGGGCCGACGATCACCGGGCAGCCGACCGCGCTGGCCTCGATGGGGTTCTGCCCGCCGAGCTTTTCCCACGAACCGCCGATCAGCGCCACGTCGGCGGCGGCGTAATACGCGTACATCTCGCCCATCGAGTCGCCGAGCCACACGCGGGTGTCGGCGGCCAGCGACCGGTCTTCCGAGCGGCGCTGCATGGCGAGGCCGCTGCGTTTGATCAGGCGGGCGACCTCGTCGAAGCGCTGCGGATGGCGCGGGACGATCACCAGCAACGCATCCGGCGGCGCCAGCCGTGCGAAGGCTTCCAGCTGCGGCCCTTCCTCGCCCTCGCGGGTGCTGGCGGCGAGCAGCACGCGGCGCTGGCCGAAGCCGGCGCGGAAGCGCTGGCTCAGTTCCAGCAGGGCTGCCGGGGCCTCGATGTCGAACTTGATGTTGCCAGTGACCGCCGCGGTGGCGGCGCCGAGCCCGGCGAGCCGGCGGCGGTCGCCCTCGCTCTGGGCGCCCACCTGGGTGAGGTGGGCGAAGGCGTCGCTGGCCAGCCGGCCTATGCGTCGGTAACCGCGGGCGGAGCGTTCCGACAGGCGCGCGTTGACCATCGCCAGCGGCGTGCCGCTGCGCCGGCAGGCTTCCACCAGGTTGGGCCACAGCTCGGTTTCCATCAGGATGCCGAGGTCCGGGTGGTAGCGGCGCAGGAAGCGCCGCACCGCCCACGGGAAGTCGTAGGGCAGATAGACGCTCTGCACCCGTGGCGCCAGCTCGCCAAACAGCTCGGCGGCGGTGGCACGGCCGGTGGGCGTCATGTGGGTCAGCAGCACGCCGTGTTCCGGGTAGGCGTCGAGCAGGGCGCGCAGCAGCGGCGCGCAGGCGCGGGTTTCGCCGACCGATACCGCGTGCAGCCAGATCAGCGGGCCGGCGGTGCGGGTGCGGTAGCGGCCGATGCGTTCGCCCAGGTGGCGCAGGTATTCGGGTTGGCGACGTGCACGCCAGGCCAGGCGCAGCAGGATCAGCGGTGCGGCCAGGTACCAGACGGCGGTATAGAGGAGGCGAGGGATCAAGGGACGCGATGGTCTTGCGGAGGCGGCAGTATAAAGTCGTAGCGGAACGCACGGATAGGGCAGGACGCCGATTTACCCTGCCATGTGGCCGTGCGAAAATGCCGGACTATTGGCTGATTTATTCGCGCGTCCTTTTTTCTGGCGTCGTCGGCCGGCCCCGATTTCAACTACCCAGGCATTCCCGCAACCATGAAAATCCTCGTTACCGGCGCCGCCGGTTTCATCGGCATGCACACCAGCCAGGTCCTGCTGGGCCGTGGCGACCAGGTCGTCGGCATCGACAACCTCAATGACTACTACGACGTCCAGCTCAAGCACGACCGCCTCGCTCGCCTGACCCCCCACGAGAACTTCCGCTTCGTGAAGCTGGATGTGGCCGACCGGGAAGGCATGGAGAAGCTGTTCGCCGAAGAGAAGTTCGACCGGGTCATCCACCTGGCGGCCCAGGCCGGCGTGCGCTACTCGCTGGTCAATCCCCACGCCTACGTGGAGAGCAACCTGGTCGGTTTCATGAACATCCTCGAAGGCTGTCGCCACAACAAGGTGCAGCACCTGGTGTATGCCAGCAGCTCCAGCGTGTATGGCGGCAACACCAGGATGCCGTTCTCCGAGCACGACAGCGTCGATCACCCGGTCAGCATCTACGCCGCCACCAAGAAGGCCAACGAGCTGATGGCCCACACCTACAGCCACCTGTATGGTCTGCCCACCACCGGGCTGCGCTTCTTTACGGTGTATGGCCCGTGGGGCCGGCCCGACATGGCCCTGTTCCTGTTCACCAAGGCGATCCTCGAAGGGCGCGCCATCGACGTGTTCAACCACGGCAAGATGAAGCGCGATTTCACCTACATCGACGACATCGTGCAGGGCGTGATCAAGACCCTCGACCACACCGCTGCCGCTGACCCGGCCTACAACGCCGACCAGCCCGATCCGGGCCGCAGCAACGTGCCGTACCGGGTCTTCAACATCGGCAACAACGACCCTGTCGAGCTGATGACCTTCGTCGAGGCCATCGAAGATGCTCTCGGCAAGAAGGCCGAGAAGAACTTCCTGCCGCTGCAGGACGGCGACGTACCGGCCACCTACGCCAACACCGACGAACTCAACGCCTGGACCGGCTTCGCGCCGGCCACGCCGGTACCGGTGGGCGTCGGCCGCTTCGTCGAGTGGTACCGCTCCTACTACAAGGTCTGATTTGAACGGCAAGCTCGAGGCGTTGGCAGGCACCGGGATGCCGGTGGGGCGCCTGTCGGTGGCGATCGTCTTGTACCACCCGGAGGTTGATTTACTCCGGGCCACGCTCGCCTCGCTGCGGGAGGCGGCCCGCCGGGCGGACGTGGTGCCGAGCCTGTTCCTCATCGACAACGGCGGCAGCGAGGCCGCGTTGGCGGCGCTGGATATCCCGCAGGATTGGCCGCTCCGCGTCTATCGCGGCCATGGCAATCCCGGCTTCGGGGCTGGCCACAACCTGTGCCTCGATCAGGTAGGCGATATCCATCTGATCCTCAATCCGGATGTCGAACTGGCGGTGGACGCGCTGGCCGAGGCGCTGGCCTTCCTCGGGGCCCACCCGGAATGCGGCCTGCTGGCCCCGGCGGCGCGCTGGGACGACGGTCGCGTGCAGTATCTGTGCAAGCGCCCGCCGGCGGTGTGGGATCTGTTCCTGCGCGGTTTTGCGCCGGGCTGGCTGAAACGGGCCTGTGACGACCGCCTGGCGCGCTACGAGATGCGTGACCTGATCGGCGAACAGGTGGTGTGGGATCCGCCGATCGCCAGCGGCTGCTGCATGTTCGTGCGCGGCGAAGGGCTGCGCCGGATCGGCGGCTTCGATCCGCGCTACTTCCTGTACTTCGAGGATTTCGACCTCAGCCTGCGGCTGGCCCGGTTGATGAAAATTGCATATGTGCCGGCGGTGCGGATCGTGCATCATGGAGGCCATGCCGCCCGTAAGGGGCGGCACCACATCCAACTCTTCGTACGGTCGGCATGGCGATTCTTCCAACTTCACGGCTGGCGCTGGATTTGAGCGCGGTTTCGCGGCAGCGGCGCAATTTACTGCTGGGGGCGGCGGTGCTGCTCGCCCATCCCTTTGTTTCGGCTGACGCGCCGGTCGCGCCGCCCTTGCTGCTCGCCGAAGTGCTGCGGGGCAACGTGGCAGTCGAGCGCTACTGGGTCAGCGAAAAACTGGACGGTGCCCGCGCGCTGTGGGATGGCCAGCGTCTGCGTTTCCGCAGCGGGCGCGAGGTGGCTGCGCCGGCCTGGTTCCTGGCCGGCTTGCCGCCGGAGCCGCTGGATGGCGAGCTGTGGATCGGTCGCGGCCGTTTCGAGCAGCTGTCGGGTACGGTGCGTCGTCTGCAGCCGGTGGATGAGGAATGGCGCCGGGTGCGTTTCATGGTCTTCGAGCTGCCGGGCGGTGAAGGTGACTTCACCCAGCGCCTGGAGCGCCTGCGCGCCATCGTGGCCCGGGCAGCGGTGCCCTGGCTGGCCGCGGTGGAGCAGTTCCGGGTGGCCGACCGGGCCGGGCTGGAGGCCCGCCTGGCCGCGGTGGTCCGCGACGGCGGCGAGGGGCTGATGCTGCACCGGGCCGATGCGCCTTACGCGACCGGGCGCAGCGACGTGCTCCTCAAGCTCAAGCCGCAACTCGACGCGGAAGCGCGGGTCATTGCCCATCTGCCCGGACGGGGCCGGCTGACCGGCATGCTGGGGGCGCTGCGGGTGGAAACGCCGGCCGGCGTGCATTTCCAGATCGGCAGCGGCTTTACCGATGAGGAGCGCCGCAATCCGCCGCCGGTCGGCAGCGTCATCACCTATCGTTACCGTGACCTGACCGCGGCGGGAGTGCCGCGTTTTGCGACGTATCTGCGGCGGCGGGAGATGTTTTGAGCCAAGCGACCATCCTGGTGACCGGCGGGCGGGGTTTCATCGGAAGTCGGCTGGTTTCTGCGCTGAAGGCCGATGGGGAGCAGCCTACGGTTATGACGCGGGGTTTGCCTGCTGATCCAAGCGAGCATCAGGCCGATCTCTCCGACGTGCATGCTGTAACGGCAGCATGCCAAGGAATCCATACGATCTTTCACTGCGCTGGCCATGCCCATGCTTTCAGTGCTCGTGGCGCTGCCGCGGCCAGACATCATTGGCAGGTGAACTTCGAAGGCACATGCACGCTTGCTGAGGCTGCTGGGCGCGCGGGCGCAAAAGTGTTTGTCTTTTTGTCCAGCGTGAAAGCAATGGGCGATCCCGGTGATGAATGCGTCTCGGAAGACTGGCCATATCCTCCTGATACCGATTACGGACGTGCCAAACGTGCTGCGGAGAGCGCCATTCTGGAAATTGGCAACCACTACAAGATGCGTATTATCAATCTGCGTCCGGTAATGGTTTTTGGTGGTGGCCGTGGAAACCTGGAGAGAATGGTTGCATTGGTTCGCCGCGGACTCTTCCCCCCCTTGCCGGAAACCGGTAACCGTCGCTCTTTCGTACACGTCGATGACCTTATTGCTGCGATGCGTTTGGTCGCGGTGGATCCACGCGCGGCGGGGAGGACCTATATCGTGGCTCATCGCGCAGCGGTATCGGGTCGCGACTTGTACAACGCGATTAGAGCAGCAGCAAGTCTTCCTGCAGTTGCTTGGACATGCCCGCAGGCCTTACTTCAAAGCTTGGCGCGACTTGGTGATGGAGTTGAGTCCATCATCAATCGTCGTGTGCCGTTGGATAGTGAGGCGCTGTCACGACTCCTTGGTTCTGCTTGTTACTCGCCAGAGCGGATACACGAGGAGCTGGGCTGGAGAGCGGAGATAAGTCTGAAAAAAGGTTTGGAGATTTTGCTTCGCGCCAAAGTGTAGTTCCAAAAAGACTAGGTGCCTGAATTTTTCGGACCTAAACGTCCACGGAAACCGTGATAGAGCCCGAGCAGAATATTTCCCAGCCGTTCAATACGTCGTGGTGCCAGCAGCATGAAAATGACCAGCATGCCTAGAAGGCGGTAGCCATCGTTGATGCGCCATTTGATCGGAACATATGGGCGAAGCATCAATGCAATGCTGTTGCGATAAACATAATAATGCCGTAATGGGGAGTGGACCGCGATACGCCGCGAACGGAGTAATTTGATGTGAATGCCGTCATCTCCCAGGCTGTGGTACATGGTTGCTGCACAGACGCCGTGAATGTGCCATCCATGTTGCCTGGCGCGAAGGCACCATTCGGTATCGATGTGATCAACAAATAAAGCCTCATCCATCCGACCGATTGTATCGAGGGCTGCAATGGAAATGAGTGAGCCTGACGAAATTAAGAAATCCGCGGCCGGCATGCTATTTGTTTCGCTGCATGGAATGCTCTGAAAACGTAATAGTCCGAAACGCACGAAGCGCGACCAATGCTGAGATGTCGGATCCACATAGCGCGGGCCTACGGCGGCAATCCTCTTTGTCTGGCTGAGATCCTGATGTGCGAAAAGTAATTGCGCCACCATGTCGCTGGCAGGCTCACTGTCCTGATCCAGTAGCAGTATGTATGGACACCCCCGACTGCGGCAGATCTCTATGCCCGCGTTGTGGGCGGCTCCCAAACCAAGGTTGCTACCCAACTCAATCAGGACAATCCTGCTGTCTGACGCAGCCAAATCGCGCAGCGACTCCAGCGCCGATGCGTTGCTGCCATTGTCGACGATCACCAAGATCCTCACCTGATGAATGACCGCTTGAGTCAGGCGCTGGAAAACCTCGATATCCGGGTGATAGGTGACTGCTATTGCGCAGACGTTTGAGCCAGCCTCCGGCCTGCTCTGGGCTTGAGCGAACATTCTATGAAAATGCTGTTCTGGTTTTGATTCTGTGTATGTTGCGGTCGGTACGTTCAAAACGTGAACTTCATTTTGTGATGCTTTTCGAAGTCCTGCTTTATTTGGTTGAGCTTGTTTTTGACAAATTCGTAAGTCTCGGTATTCACCATAGAGGTGGGGTGCGAGCGATAGCGACAAAGTATCTGGGGGACGTGGCAACCGGTCAGGTCGTGATCGACCATCTTGCACCAGAAATCGTAATCCTCCCAGCCAAATTTGTTTGGCATTACGCGATAGCCGTCCAGTTCATGCAGAACAGAGGTCCTGATGAGTGCCATTGCGTCGATGTAATTGCCTTTCGAAAATTTCTCTGGGATCCAGACAGAGTTATCGAAGATGTCGCTTTTTCCTCCGAACACCTCGATCAATGAATATGCCATCGCACAGCCAGAGTTCTCGATGGCTTGCCTCAATACAGATAGTGCACGGGGGTAAACGAGATTATCTGCATCAAGCACAAAGGTGTAAGGTGTCTTGACCTGCGATACGACCGTATTACGTGCCTTTGATAGACCGCTGTTGTTGCAGTGACGAATCAAGGACAGGCTGCCGAACTTACTGCTCTCGGCATGTTCCACGAACCAAGGAAGGATTTGTTCCACTGAGTCATCAGGGGACTTGTCGTCGATAACAATAATATTGATGACAGGCTCTGTCTGCCTTTTGAGCGAGTCAAGGGCTTCAAGACACACCTTTCCATACTTGTAGCATGTGATTGCAACAGTGATTGATGCTTGTGAGGACCACGCGTTTTCACTGGAGAACAAGACCTCGAATGCTTCCGGATGAATAGCCATGTTGAACTTACTCCAGTGTGAGCTTTTTTAGCGTGGTCTTCATCGACGTGGCTTGGGCAAGCAGCTTGGACGCCCGCTCTGCAAACCTACCTGTTTTCTCCACATTCGAGAGCAGTTGTTCGCAAAGGTCGATCATCTCTTCCAGGGGGGAGTCGAAGTAATGCAAGCCTGGGACGAGTTCAGGGTTTCCTTCGCAGGTCTCGGATAAGACGGCTGCCCCGGAGAATACGCCGATATTTACCACCCGCTGCCACTCAAGATAGCGATTCGGGTCCCGATGAATGTTTAGAATAATTTTTGATCTTTGCGCCAAGCCGATCATTTGTCCGAAGTCTATGGTTGCTGGCGCGTCCGCATGAAAAGGATCGCTGCCGCTCGGGATGTAGATAAAGCATTCGCGGCTGGCAAAAAACTCCGCATTCCGCGCAAAAAAATCCTTACGTCGCTCTGACTCTGTGCCAACGAACAAAATGTCGATCGGCCGCTCGGAAAAAGATATCGGGGTCTCGTTCAGGAGGTCTTGAGAAAGGCTGAGGAGCGGACGTGATCTGCGCAGGGGCTTGTTCGAGAATTGTTCCTGATAAAGTGGGGAGTGGCCCAGCGGAACGAACAGCGCGGGTATTCCGTTGTACCTGAGTTGAATGGCGGACTGATAGTTCATGTCGAGAACCACGTCAGCCTTCTTCAGGTATCGGAGTGCCTTGGCAAACCAAGTGGTCTGTGGCTGCTCGGTGTTGAGCATCAACAAACGACTATTCTGGCGCAGGATCTCAAAGGTTGTGGATGGGCAATCAATAACGAAGAACTCGTGAGGAGCAACGATAATTGCTGCGTCATACTTGTTGGGGGCGGGCGGAGATGTTTCGTCAAAATACTCGACCGTTAGGCCCAATTCGGAAAAGCCGCAGCCCAGGAGGCGTGAGATTTCCGTCATGAAAAAATTGCCCTTGGAGGACGTTCCAATGGCCACTGACCGCAATGTGTTGCCGGGGCCCGATAGGCTGCTGTAGCCAAAAACGTCTCGTGCCGGGTCCTTCAGGTCGTCGTGGGCCGCCCCCACCTTGAGTTCACGCGGAGAAGCGTTTTGGAGGCGCTCCCGGAATCGATTGAAGAAGACTTTTCCGACGCCATGGCGCTGCGCAAAAGCAATCGTTCGGCGAGCCAGGGTTGCACTGGCTTTTACTTGCTGCGCGCTCCGCAGTAGTTGGGGGTGGCGAGTGGCAACTATGGTTTCAAGGCCCGAAACTTCGCAGCAGCCAATTGACGTAATGCTGACGGGAAAGCCGGGCGCTATGGCGACAACAAGCCTGGAAAACGATTTTCCGACATATTCAACCAACTGCCCATGAGGTGCACGGAGCTGAAGCTGTCGTTGCGGAGTGTGGTTTTCTGGACCATAGAACCGGAGTTCAACGATGGCGCGCTCCGAAGAAAGGCCAAAATGGACAATCAGCTTTTGGTTAGAGGTGGATGGCCCGAAGTCAATGTCAATGATGCCGTTCTCGCCTTGTGCTCTGCAGTAGCCATTGTCTGCCTCAAGGTTCTCCGTTGAGATCGAGATCGGCTTTCGATACTGGATACGCCCCTGCTTGCCTTCGATTACCTGAATGCCTTTAGTTTCCATGCAACTACTCCAAGGTCTCTTTTACTCGTTGTCGTTACGACTTGGGAGCCAGGGACTGAACAATTTTACGTTTGATGAGTAACAAGGGATTTTTAATTTCCCTTTTGAGCTGTTCTAGATTGTCGGCTTGTTGTCTGAGAGTGCTTTCCAGTTCTAAAAGCTGATTGCTTTTTGCTTGGATTGCCTCCCTGGCTTCAGCTTCCAATTTATGAAAGCGCTGCTCCAGTTCGCTAAGATATTGGCTCTTTGCGCGGAACGCATCCTCAAGTGTCTTGAGGTATGCATCTTTCTCGCTTATCGTTTGATGAACGGTCGTGAGCTGCTGTTCGAGTTCGGCCGCGGATTGGCGAAAATATGCGGTTTGAATTTTTTGTTGCTCCAGGCTAAGGCGATCTACTTGTTTGGCGCCCAGGGCGGAAAAGTAGTCAGCCAGTTGCCTCCGCCCCTGGTAGTCGGGCCCCAGCCAAGATAGCCTTTTTCCTTCCGGGGCGTTGTTGAGTTGGAGTACCCCAAGGCCATTGGAGTGCGTGAACTCTAGATTGTTTGGGTAGGCGCTTTGCAGTTCAGCCCAAAGTTTCCATACCCCAAAATCCCGTTCGCGTACGTTGGTGTCGTGAAACAGTACGATCGAACCCGGTGCCAACTTTGGGAGCCAATTCTCAAAGTCGTGCTTTACGGCCTCATAGGTATGTAGCCCGTCTATATGTAACAGATCGATTGACGCGTCCGAGAAATAAGAGGTGGCCTCATCGAAAGTCATCCGCATCAGGCGCGCGAAGCCTGAGTAATGCTCTTGATGATGGGTACTTACTTGATGAAAAATCTCATCTCCATACACGCCAGCGTGCTCGTCTCCCTGCCATGTATCAACGGCGTAGCATTTTGTAGCGAGTTGGCTTTCGATTGCTGCCTGGCAGAACGCAAAAAAAGAGTTTCCGGTGTGAGTGCCGAGCTCGACGAAGGTCTTAGGCTTAAAGCTCTTGATGAGCCAGGCCGCAAACGGGAGATGTCCGCACCAGGCATCGGGAAGCTGCAGGGACAGGGGGGAAAAGTTTGCTGCCTTCAGCAATTCATTTTCAAAGCCGCTCACGTGCGCCTCCGATTTCGAGCTTTATATCCCTCATGGGAATTCCCACCAGGCCTGCTGCAATGCTGGTGGATTCTGATTTGAAAGCAATGGCATCGTGTATCCAGTGGTGCTGGACGTGTTCTTCTTGAGTGCCTTCGGCCAGCGCCACGGTTACTGCATAGTCTCCGGCGGCTAGGCGTGGCATCTGGAACGAGAAGTCGGCATAAAGGTGCTCGCCTTCTTCACAGGTTACAGGTGTGTCCATATAGCTCAAATAGGTGTTGTCGCCAAAAAGGCATTGACCAAGCCTGTCTTTCACAAAGAAGCCCACGATCGGCGAGTGGAGGGGGGCAAGAGCAACGACTTCAATTCTCAATACGATATCCTCGCCCCCGACTATCCACGATAGCGGGCTGCCATCGGCGTCCAGAAATTGGGCGGAAGTTATTTGCGCGAACCCCGTGCCGAAGGATGCTGCACCTGGGGTGAAACTGAATAGCCGAATATCATTACGCAGGTTGCTCGCATTGATCAGGCTCTGCCGTTGGTCCTTGATGCTTTGCGTCTGGCGGCGCTCCCGGGAGATCTTTTGGCGAGTGGTCGAACTCTTGCCTTGTTGGGCTTCGTAAAACGCCTCCAGGTAGTTCTCGCAAACGACTTTTGATGTGTCCTCTTGGAGCACTCGCCCTTTCTCGATCCATATGGCACGTGTGCACAGACTCTTGACGGCATTGGTGTCATGGCTGACAAACAATACTGTTCCTGTCTTCATGAACTCACGCAGAAAGCGCATGCATTTCTGTGTGAAGAATGCGTCACCGACAGCCAGAGCCTCGTCAATGACTAGGATGTCGGCGTCGACGTGCGCTATGACGGCAAAGGCAAGTCTGACCATCATGCCGCTTGAGTATGTCTTGACGGGTTGTTCGATGAACTCCCCGATGTCGGCAAAGGCAATGATGTCGTCAAAACGGGCATTGGTTTCTTCCCGCGTCAAGCCGAGAATTGCCGCGTTCATATGCACGTTTTCCCGACCTGTGAACTCCGGATTGAAGCCTGAGCCCAGCTCCAGCAATGCGGCCACCCTTCCTTGGGCGTGGATGTTGCCTGTGGTGGGGGTCAAGGTGCTGCAGATCATTTGCAGCAATGTCGATTTTCCGCTTCCGTTGCGCCCGACTATGCCTATCGTCTCCCCTTTCCGAATCTCGAAAGATACATCGCGCAGGGCCCAGAACTCCCGAAAGTATTGCTTGGGTTTCTGCCCGGTGATGCGGCGAAAGCGAGGCAGGATGAACTGCTTGAGGCGATCGCGTGGATGTTCATAAATCTGGTAGCACTTGCCCAGATTCTCAACCTTGATTGCGATTTCAGAGGACATCGGCAAATCCCTTCCGCGTTTTCTGAAACCAGGCAAAGCCCAACCATGAAACGATCAGGGAAACGGCGGTGTATTGAGCCAGAGAGAGCCAGTCGGGCATGTGGCCCCAGTAAAGCACGTCGCGCGCAAGCTCGATCATGAGAGTGAGGGGGTTCAAATAAAGCAGGTCGCGGTATGTCTCTGGCAATGAGGAGGCGCGGTAAAAAATTGGCGACATGAACATCAGTACTGATGTCAGAACGCCGACAAACTGCGCTGCGTCACGCAGGTATACGCCTATTGAAGCCAGTAGCCAGGTCAGGCCTATTGTGCAAAAAATCAAGGGGAGGAGGATTAGCGGCGTCAGCAAGACGCTGGCGTGTGGCACTCCAAAGAAAATCAAATATGCCAAGATCCATACAGCCAGGCTGATGAATGCGTGGAATAAGGCCGCACCGACCGTAGCCCAGGGTAGTACCTCCAGAGGAAATACCACCTTTTTGACATAGTTCGTATTTGACAGGATCAGTGTCGGGGCGCGATTGATGCATTCAGCGAATAAGTTGAACACCAGCAGACCGGCAAACAACACCATCGCGAACTCGGTCTTGGAGTCGCTACCAATGTTCCAGCGAGCCTTGAAGACTACGCTGAAAACAAAGGTGTATACAGCAAGCATCAGGACCGGGTTAAAGAAAGACCACAGGATTCCCATGAAAGAGCCCCGGTAGCGGCCCACAACCTCCCGCTGCACCAAAGACGCTATCAGGTTTCGATTGCGCCAGAAGCTGGCTATCATTTCACGGGGCGAGATGGAAAAAGTCTGCATCGGCTTGGGTGTTTAAGTCAGATGAGAGGGGCGCCATTTTATGGGGCCAGAACATCTGGTTTGGGCTGATCTCGTAATTGAATGTATCTACAGGGCAGAGAGTGCGTCATTGTGGTTCCGCCGGTGGGCGCTTGCACTTAAGGCTTCCTTTCTAGGCAGCCATCCTCTTGCGCAGATCCATGCCGGGTTGTTCGATGAAATGGTGCAGCAGGGCGGCAATCGCGACTGAAGAGAGTAGTGCGACCGCGGTGCCCAGGATCATCACTGCCAGACGCGAGCCCAGCTCTGCCGTCCTGAACGGGATCAGCTGATCGTGAACGAGCATGAAGATCGTGAAGTGCACAAGGTAGAGCGAGTACGCATAGCGGCTGCATGCTGTAAAGAAGCGGGATAGGTGCGTAGGCGCTTGCTCGGTCTTCTGAACGTGTTTGTAGTTCGACATGAACGGGAGTGTCAGTGCCAGTAGCAGGTCCGTGAGTGTGAACCCCAGGGATTTGAAGAACAGCGACCCATCTGGCCCGCCGGGCGAGTTCTGGGTGATCATCAGAGCGCCTTGGTAGGCGATCAGAGTCAGCAGGCTCGCAAGCGTTGCCCTGAAAAAAGAGGTGGCCGCCAAGCGTTGAAAGAGCGTTGGCTTGAAGTGCCGGATGCTGGCAACCAGTACGCCGAAGAACACCGCATCCAGGCGCAGGTGGATCTGTTTGCGAAAGCCCATATCCCAGGGTGTGCCGCTGTCAAGTGCCGCCGATAGGCGTAGCGCCAGAAAAAAGATGAAGACGCTCGCAAGGCTCAGCCAGATCTGGCGTGCTGGTGTTTCCGTGGCATGGGCAAACAGCCCTGGCAGGCCAAGCAGCACGATGGGGGCTAGCACGTAAGACCACTGTTCGATGGTCAGGCTCCAACTGACCGGAAAAAACAGTTCGGCGCCGTGATCGTAGTTTTGCACGAAGAAGACGTAGTCCCAGTGGGGCTTGAAGCTCTGGGGCGTCAAGGCCTCGATGGCTAGCAAAAAAAAAAGGACTGCATAGTAAGCGGGGAGGATACGCATCCAGCGCCGCACGAAGAAACGGCCGATGGATTGCGCGTTGGGCTTGGGCAGCACATCGCGCAGCAGGATCTCGCCGATCAGAAAGCCGCTCAGCACGAAGAACAGTTCAACGCCGTAGTATCCGAGCAGCACGCTGCTTGTCGTCACCCCGGGCTCGGGCGGGAAAAGCGCGCTATGTAATATGCTCACGTGGCACAGTAGCACCGCCCCGATGGCCGTCGAGCGTGTGATGTCCAGACCAAGGGAGCGCTTGGTCTCCTTGCTGGCGGTCGGGCGTGATCTTTCCATTGCGTCGCGTGGTTGTGGATGTCGAGCCGGCGGCGAACGGGAGGCGGGGCGCATCGCTTGCTAGGCTAAGGCCGCATTCTAACTTGTAGGTGCTGCACGAGGCCACCGAGGGGGTGTGGATGGCAGCGCTCAGGGGCGGCGGCTGGGGCCGGTGGTCTTGCTTATCGCCGCGGCTGCCTGGGGTGTTCCGGGTGTAACAATTTTGCGCAGGCTGGCGGGTATGATCGTCAGAAGTCTGGGTATGCCTGGGGTTCTCGCGGTTTCGTATGCGTCCGGGGCATAAGGCCATGCTTGGCGGCGAGAGACGGGGCTGCGCACGTCGTTGCTGCATAAGCGTACTTTTGGGGCTCTTCATCGGCCG
This sequence comes from Pseudomonadota bacterium, assembly GCA_018241665.1. Taxonomy (GTDB): domain Bacteria; phylum Pseudomonadota; class Gammaproteobacteria; order Burkholderiales; family Rhodocyclaceae; genus Zoogloea. Next base: position 146,360 of record JAFEDK010000005.1, on the reverse strand, counting down.
TCAGGCACGTATTGCATGGGGCCTTGGAGCGGCGTCAAGACGCTGTTTTTTTGCAACAACAGTGCTTTCAAAACCATCAAAAAACGTTATGATTGCACTGCCACATTGTGCTTAAATGCGACCAACAGCATTGCTTGCTGTCTGCGTTTCATACTTATCGATTAGGAGATTCCTAGAATGGCTGCAATTCCCGCTTGGTTTGACGAAGCTTCGTACCTGACCAGCAAGCTCGCACAACTGAAGTCCATCGGCAATAACGACTACGCCAACATCAACCAGCTGAAGGTTGCGATTGAGGCTGCGGGTTACACGACCTACAGCCATTTTGAACAGTTCAGCCTGGTCGAGCGTACCAACCCGAACGACTACTTCAACACCAACGAATATCTGGCTGCCAAGGCCGCTGCGCTGAACACCGCTGCCTACCAGGGCAAGACCAACTGGACCGCCGACACCGTCGCGCTGGCCCTGCAGAACGCCGGCTTCACCAGCGCCTACGACCACTTCGCAAAGGTGGGCTGGACCGAAAACGTCAACCCGTCCAACGCTTTTGACCTCAGCGCCTACCTGGCGACCAAGGCTGCTGCGCTGAACGCCGCTGCCTACAACGGCAAGACCGACTGGACGGCCGCTGATGTGCAGGCCGCTTTCGTTGCCGCCGGCGTTGACCCGGTTGCTCACTACCTGTCTACCGGTAGCACCGAAGCTGGTGTTGCCGTGACCGCTGTTCCCGCCGCTGAACAGGTCGCTGCTGGTGTCGCTGGCACCTTCACGCTCACCGTTGGCGTGGATCAAGGTGCTGCATTCACGGGTACTGCCGGTAACGACACCTTCGTTGCAGATTACGACGTCGCTAACACCGCGCACACCCTGGGTGCTCTGGATGTGCTCAAGGGCGGTGCTGGCACCGATACCCTGCAGATCACCGACCAGCATGCTGGCAACTTTACCTTCCCCGCCGCCACTTTGGATGGCATCGAGAAGGTCACCGTCCGTAGCGCGCAAGCAGCCACGGTGGATGTCAGCGGTTCCAACATCACCGGCTTGGAGTCTGTTGCTGTTACTCAGGCAACCGCAGCAACCGTTACGGCTGCTACGACCACCGATGTTTCGGTCTCCGGCGTGACCGGTGCCGTCATCGTTGACGGTGGCAAGAATACCGTTGTGACGGACGCGACCGCAGCCAACGCCATCACCATCGGCGGCACGACGGTTGGTGCCGGCTCCGTGACCGTTACCGATACCAATCAAACCTCTGGCGCCATCGCCATCGACGGTGGCACCTCCGTGACCGTGACCGCCTCCAAGGCGACTACGGGTACCGTCAAGATTGGTGACACGACCGCTGGTTCTGTTGCTGCTGACATGCCGTCCGGCGCTGTTGCCCTGACCACGACTGGCGCAGCCTACGCTGCTGCCGATGCAGCTGCCACGCGCGGCGCCATCACCATCGTTGGCGGCACCACGGTTACCGTGAACCAAGTCGCGACTTCGGATAGCTCCGCTGCTGCTACCGATACCACCACGATCGGCAATGAAATCACTCAAAGCAACGTCAATGTGACGGGTAGTTCGGCCACGACCTCCGTGACCGTGAATCAGTCCGCTGCTGTTGCTGCCGTTAATGGCGTGGCCGCTGTTGCTGGCGCTTACGAAACCCAGAAGGTGACGTTCGTTGCTTTGGCTGCTACCGAAACGGTCGTCGTCAATGGCCTGACCTTTACCGCCTCCAAGGCGCTGACCGCCGCGGAAGTGGCTGCCGCTTTCGCAAACCTGACCAATGGCGCCACGCAAGGTTCTGCGCCTGCTGGCAATGGTGTGTACAGCGGGACCTTCAGCACGGTCGGCGGTTCGACCGGTGCAGTCACCACTGCGGCTGGCGTGAGCACGGTCACCTTTACGTCGGCAACCAAGGCTGACGTCGCTGCATTGACGGTAAACGATACCGCTGCGGCGGGTAACGTGTCCGCGGTGGATGTCGCTGCTGGTTCTGCGGAAACCACTGCCGTCACCGGCGTGCTGGGCGTGGTTGGCGGCACCGTGACCATCGAAGGCAACATCACCGGCACCGACGTGCTGGCTGCGGTGTCCCTCGACGGTTATGGTGCATCGTCGGCAATCGATTCCGACGCGCTGACCTCCCTGACCCTGGCCAACAGCAAGACTGATCTGGATGTCGACAACACGGCGGCCACCACCCTGGCTCTGTCCCTGAACAACATCGGCACCGGCTCTTCGCTGGACATCGGCAGCACCTACACCACGCTGAACGTCACCGCCACCGGCGCTGACTCCGACGTGACCCTGGTGGCTGGCGGCGTTCAAACCCTGACCGTGGCTGGTGACAAGGCGGTTGATCTGAGCGGTGCGACCCTGACTGCGCTCAAGACTGTGACCGTCAGCGGTTCCGCTGGTCTTACGATCAACGCTTCTGGCGCGAACGTGACTGCGGTGAACACTGCGGCCACCACCGGCACCGTGACTGCTACTGTTGACGCCTCCAAGGCTACCTACACCGGCGGCGCTGGTGCGGACAACGTGACCCTGTCTTCCACCACCGTTTCCAAGGCTGTCAACACCGGCGCTGGCAACGACAAGGTGACCCTGGCCTCTGGCACCACGTCCCTGACTGAAGCGATCGTTGCTGGTGACGGCACCGATACCCTGGTGATGGATGTCGCTGATGCGGCAACCGCTTCTGCTTCCAACGTCTTTGAAACCAAGATCGATGGCTTCGAGAAGCTGAGCCTGGGTGCATTGGCTAACGGCGCGACCAAGACGGTTGATCTGTCTAATCTGGATGACATCAACTACGTCATCAGTGCAAACGCGCCTGCAGGTGCTGAGGTTCAAACCATTGACCTCACGGGTGTAACTGCTGGTGCTGATGGCAACTTCACGGTTGCCGGTGTGACTGTTGCGGTGCTTGCGGCAGATACAACTCAGGGTATCGCTGACAAAGTTGTTGCTGCGCTCAACGCCGTGGCTGCGGGTACCGCGATTGGTGATGCAACCGCAACTAATTTGGGTGGCACTACCCCGGTCGTAACCATTACCTACACGGCTGCTTATGGTGATGTCGCTCAAGCTTCCGTTACCAATGGCACTGCAACTCTCTCCGGTACGGGTACAGCTGCAACCACTACTTCTGGTGCAGGTGGCTCCCTGACCCTGGACAAGATGGCCAACAACGGTACCCTGGAACTGACCGGAGCTGGCGCTGGCGTGACCGTCACTATGGCCGATGCAACCAGCACGACCGCTGACATCTTCAACATCGTGACCAAGGTTGATGCTGCTGATCTGAACTTCGGTACCGTTGCTGTTGCTGGTGTCGAGACGGTCAACATCACGGCTACCGACACCACCCCGGTGAACGTCGTGACCGGCACTGCCACCATCAGCAAGGCCACCCTGACTGTCTCTGACAGCGACGTTAAGTCGATCGTGGTGACCGGCAACTCCGATCTGGATCTGACGGCTGCTGGCGCGTCGCTGACCTCGGTCAATGCTGCCAATCTGACCGGCAAGCTGGCCTTCAGCTCCGCGGTCAACAGCGCTGTGATCACCGGCGGTTCCGCTGCCGACACCCTGACGGCTACTGGCAACAGCCAGACCCTGAACGGTGGCGCAGGTGCTGACACCCTGATCGTGACTGGTGACCTGGCAACCCTGTCCGGTGGCGCTGGCAACGACGTGTTCAACATCGGCAATGCCACGACCAACGTCAACAGCTATGCGACCATCACCGACCTGGCTGCAGGCGACGTGATCAAGTTCACGGCTGCTGCTGCTGACTTCGTGTCTGCCAAGGTGACCCTGGGTGACACCGCTGTGTTCCAAGACTTGGCCAATGCTGCAATCGCCAATAGCGATACCGGTGATGTGGCTTGGTTCCAGTTCAGCGGCAACACCTACGTGATCGAGAACGTGTCGAACAACGCCTCCGCGTTTGTGAACAACACCGACATCATCGTCAAGATCACCGGTCTGGTTGACCTCAGCACCGCTTCGTTCAGCTCTTCTGCTGACACCCTGCTGATCGTCTAATCTCTCCGGAGACAAGCACTTGCCCTTGGGTGGGTGCTTGAGGTGAAAGCCTTTGAAAACCCCCGACTCTTCGGAGTTGGGGGTTTTTTCATAAATGAAGTTCGACATGCCCGTGTGGCTTGTGCGTGAGCATTCCCTTGGTCAGGGATGGCTCCTGCCCGAAGCTCCACGCCAATTTTCAATGTGTCAATTCAAGCTCCAAATTGCATGAATGTGCATCCTGTTCGCGTCGATGAAGAATCAGTGCGTCCCGCTGACATTGACGTCGCTTGCAATCAAGTGGGGCAACAAATTGCTGCTGGGCAGTATCAAGCCGCGTGGCAGCAATTACTACAACTGGCCCAGATCAATCCTCGACATGCAGCAATTTATCGTCTGCAAGGCGGTATCCTCCAGCAGGCAGGTCAAACGGAGGCTGCGCTGGGGATGTTTCGACAGGCGCTGACCCTCGAACCGGACGACAGTCAGTCTCACACCGGAGCTGGGCGCTGTCTGCAGGTCCAGGGGGCGCTGCAGCAAGCCCTTGCCCATTTCAGGGCAGCCTTGCATTACCAGTGCCAGCGACCCAAACACGCCATTACGCCGCCATCACCTGCAGCGTTCGACCATCGCGCGGCGGAAGACACTCTATGGCAAGTGCTGGCTCAACTGGCAACGGCGGGCATTCACGCCTTTGCTACCTCGGGCACCTTGCTCGGGCTAACGCGTGAAGGCCATTTGCTGCCTTTCGATAAAGATCTGGACATCGGATTGCCTTTTGAGCAGATGGAAGCTGCGGCTGCCAGCCTGAAGGCTGCAGGGTGGAAGCGCAAGATCAACATGGATGGAATGGTCACGCCCCAAGAATGGCATGGACCAGGGGTGGCGTTAGATCTGTGCGGTTTCCTGCCCGATCCTGTAACCCGCAAGGTGATCAGCGGCTTCTGGTTCCAACGTCCCGAACACCCCTGGAGCCGTGTTACCGAGTTTCCTGATCTGACATTGCAGCCAAGGAACAGTCCACACGGTAAGGTTTGGCATTTGGCCGACCCTGAGGCAATCCTCGTGCCTTTGTACGGCGAGTGCTGGCGAGTGCCCGACCCTGACTTCGATACTGTCATTGCGGCATGCAATATGCGGGGCTGTTCTGTGCTGACCCAGTGCTATGCGTTTGCGCGAATATATAGCAGCTGGGTTCTTGGCAGACTCAATAAAGCCCTGTCCTTGGCGCGTCATACCCTTCGCCATCTGCCTGATGACGAGGTCTTGCGGCAGGCGGAGGCAGTTCTCTCTTGTCAGATTGCGCAAACACTCGTCGTTGAAAGTGAGGCGTGCGTATGACGCCTCGCCGCGTTCTGGCCGTTGGCGTGTTTGACCTTTTCCACGTCGGGCACCTCCGTTATCTGCAGTACGCCCGTGAGCAGGGGCGTGTCCTTGTTGTCGCTGTCAGCACCGACGCCGTCAGTGTGAGTGCAAAGAAAAAGCTTCCAATCATTCCGGAGCTCGAGCGGCTCGAAATCGTGCGTGGCCTTGGCTGGGTGGATGAAGCAGCGTTGCAGCCCTGCAGCACCGAGGAGACAGACGCTGCGGCGGTATGGATTGCCAGCTGGCAGATTGATCATGTTGTGGCGGGGGGCGGATGGGAGGGGAGTGCCCGTTGGGCGCGCTTGATTCCGGCCCTAGCGCAGCGGGGCATCTCGGTGAGTTTCGCACCAGAGACTAAGGGGTTGTCGACTACGCTGATTCTTGAGCGCATTCGTCAAGGCGGGACGACATGATTTCCGTGGCCTTGAATGGGCTTGGCCGGTTTGGCCAGCATCTCATCCATGCGTGGCTGGCTGCTGGTGAGTGCGAGTTTTCTATCGACTACGCCTGTGACGAATATCTGAGCGCGGAGGCCGTCTGTACTCTGCTTAGAGAACACGATCGGCTGGATTTCAGCTCGGCTGCACCGACGGTGGAGGCGGGCTGTTTGTGTCTCACCCGTGCAGATGGGGTGCGTCTATGCATCGCCTTCCACCACGGTTCTGCCATTCATGCTCCTTGGCTGGGAGAGCCTGGGCTGTGGCTGGAGTGTTCTGGGCGGTATTCCATAGCGGCAGACTGCCAGCCTTTCCTTAAAGGCAAGACCGGTCATGTACTTATCTCTGCCACTAGCTGGGACGCGGATCAGACGTTGGTGATGGGGTTCAATCAGGGAGATCTTCATAGTAAATCTCGAGTGATTTCCTATGGGTCCTGCACTGTTAATGCTTTCGTACCGCTGGCGCACTGGCTGCATGACACTTGCGGTGTGCGCGAGGCGCAGGCGAACATCATCCATAACGTCCCCGCCCACCGTCTTGTCGAGCATGCCCATCCTGCACGCCGCACCTGTACGCTGGAGTTTATGGCCCCCCGTCTGTTGCCATGGCTCGACGCTGATCGCTTCTTTGTTGGCTATGCGCTCATTCCATACACGGGCGCCTCGTTGATCGATTTGCGCTTTCGGCTCTGTGATCCGCCTTCGCGGCCGGTTTTCCTCAGCGCTCTGCAAGCAGCCTGCACCGATGGTGTGCTTGCAGGGCGTTATGCGCTCCTTGACCAGGATCCGGGCGTGCAAGGCGCGTTGGGGGCTCCCTGGAATGCTATGTTCTATGAGGCGGGTATTGCCTTGAAGGGAGATACTCTCTGTCTGGCGGGTTATTTCGACAACGAAAATTCGGCATTTCGTTACCTTGAGCTCGTGAATTGGCTGTCGGAGCATGCAGTTCTTGGATAGGGTCAGGGAGCGTTGAACACAAAATTACCGACACTCTCTATGAAAGAATGATTTCTCCGCCTGAAAAAATCATTTTTCCTCATGAAAAACTGTTTTTTCCATATGGCAAACATGTTTTGTCATATGGAAAAAGCACCGCGTCACGCCACAAACTGGTTTTGTCACATGACAAAAGGTGCGCGACACGCCGCTGGATGATTGCGACACATGACGGAATACCTGCGTCACGTGTCGGAATGGTTCTGGCATGTGGCTGGATGGTTGCGACACATGGCTGAGGGATTGGGGGGCGTGTCCCGCTGGTTCTGTCATGCGTCTCCGCATTTCTGTCATCTGAAAAAGGCTTTCTTTCATATGAAGAAATGATTCCTCGGCATGAAAAAATCTTCCGGTGGCGTGCTTTTTTGACTGCGTGGTCTGTACGGGACTGGCGGGCTGGAGAGTTGGGTGGAGTACCGAGCTGATTCCTGTGCGGCGGGCTCCTGTTGGGACTGGCTTCTGTGGGGGTGAATTCATTTGGCCTCAGCCGGTTGATCGAAGTCTGCGGGCGAATGAATTCGCCCCCACGTGGGGAGAGGGTCCCTACAGGAGAGTCCCAGCGGGAGAGGCCCAACGGGGGGCGGGGCCCAACAGGAAGAGAGTCACCATTTTGAAACCCCCGGCGCTCAATAGGCGTCGGGGGTTTTTATTTTTTCATATGTAAAAACTGTCCCGATGCCCGTGGGGGCGAATTCATTCGCCCATCCCTGCTTATTGAAATAAGAAACCATTCGAAGCCGGCCGCTGTGCCAAGTCTTTTGATTTTTATGATTTTTATCGTTATTTCTTATTAGCCGAAAACAAAATCGCGGTTTTCGTTTCATTCTTTTCATTATTGCCGCTGCGATTTGCTTTTATTCCGGCCGGCCTCGGTTTGAAGCGCCGGAATGCGGTACTGTTTTCGTCCAAACTGTTAAATTTTGGGTGTTCGTACGGAATGCAGCATGGTTACACTGTCCGGGTACGCCGTGTCTGGCTATGATGAAGTTGGTCACAGGAGGCGCAGATCTCCTTGACCGGTCCCCTCCCCAGCTTCAACCGGTTTTCTCGAGTCCCAGGTCCCATGCCGATGTGCGACGACGTCGATCTCTACGCCTCGATTCGCGCGCTAGCCAGGCTTCTCGTGATGGCAGCCGTCCTGCCGTCCGTTTCCGTCCATGCCGAGGACACGGCCTTGCCGGCCGCGGGCTGGCCGGTGGAGTTCAAGGGCTTCGGCACCCTCGGGGTGGCGCGGTCGGACAGCAATGGCGCCGAGTTCGTGCGGGATCTGTCGCAGCCGCGCGGGATCTCCCGGCAGTGGACGACCCGCAACGATTCGGTGCTGGGCGTGCAGATGAACCTGCGCCTTGGGCCGCAAACCGAGGGGGCTTTGCAGGTGATCAGCCGCTATCGCCCGGAGGGCAACCACACGCCGGAGGTGTCGTGGGCCTTTCTCCGCCACGAGTTCTCGCCGGACCTGCAGGTCCGCGTCGGGCGGCTGGCGCCGGAGATCTACATGCTGGCCGATTCACGGCTGGTCGGTTATTCGAACATCGCCATCCGCCCGCCTCCTGATTTCTACGGTTCGCTGGTGTTCGCCTATTTCGACGGCGCCGACGTGATGGCGAGCACCGGCTTGGGGGACGGGGTGCTGCGCGCCAAGCTGTACGGGGGGCGCTCTCCGGAACGAACCGGTTTCTTCGATCCGGTGACCTGGGACATCAGCGGGTCGCAGCTGTTCGGCGGCTATCTGGATTATCTGAAGGGGCCGTGGCAGTTGCGGGCCACCCACATGGAGGTGAAGTTCTCGTCGCACGAGCTGCCCCTCAACTACCTGACCAATCTGCTGATCGCCTCGAAGCCGGCGCTGGCGCCGTTCAGGGCGATCGCCCCGGTCGATCTCACCGGCCAGCTGCCGGAGCTCAGCACCGTCAATACCCACTCCCGCTTCGATTCGGTCGGCGTGGTTTACGACAAGGGGGCGCTGCAGCTGCAGGGGATGATCGGCCGGATCAAGCATCAGAGCGAATCCTACGAGGACAGCCGGGCCGGTTTCGTGCTCGGGGCCTACCGCTTTGGCGCGCTGACGCCTTATCTGGGGTATTCCTGGGTGAAGAGCACGCCGGGCCGGGTCACCACGGTGCCGGCCGGCCCCTTCGGGCCCGCCCTGAATGCGCTCGGGAAGGAGATCGTCGCGGCCACCCATCTGCAGCAGCACACGGTAACGCTGGGGGTGCGCTGGGATTTCCGGCCCAACTGGGCCCTCAAGTTCCAGGCCGATGCCATCCGGGGCAGCAGCGATTCGATATTCCTGTTTCGCGGTTCCAACATCCAGTGGGACGGGCGCATGAATGTGATCAGCGCCGCGCTGGATTTCGCCTACTGACCGACCATGGCCAAGCTGCGTACCTTCCTGTTCGCCCTGCTGGCCGCGTTAGCGCCGACATCGGTGCTGGCGGAAGTGGTCGTGGTGGTGGGGGCCGGCAGCGGCATCAAGTCGCTGACGCAGGATGAGGTCATCAATATCTTCCTCGGCCGCTACCGGAAGCTGCCGTCGGGGGGGCAGGCGCGGCCCTATGACCTTCCCCCCGGCGACGAGCTGCGCACGGTGTTCTATCGCCGCCTGGTGGACAAGAACCCGGCCGAGATCAGCGCCTACTGGGCCCGGCTGTATTTCTCCGGCAAGACCAAGCCGCCCGAGGTCAGCCCGTCCGCCGCGGAGCTCATCAAGGCGGTGGCCAGCGTCGAGGGGGCGGTGGGCTACCTCGAACGCAGCCAGGTCGATGAGCGGCTGCGGATCGTCCTGTCGCTGGGGAATCCATGACCGCGCCGGGGGCCAGCTCAGCGGGAGCACGGCAGCCCGGGATGGCGGGCCTGTGGAACCGTGGCATCACCGTGCATGCGGCGGCGGTGACGGTCATCGCCTTCCTGGTCGCCAGCATCTTCTCGATGACCTATACCGCCCACGTGACCGGCGAGCGGGCCACCCGGACCATCGAGGCCCGCCTCGAGCGCCTGCTGGGCACCGTGGAGAGCGCCCTCAAGGTGGTGTGCTACGTGCAGGACCGCGAACTGGCCAGGGAGGTGGCCCAGGGCCTGATGAGCAATCCCGAGGTGCTCAGCGTGGTGATCCGCAGCGAGGCCGAGCTCCTGGCGCAGCTCGAGCGCGGGGCGGCCGGCCGCGGCGCTGAAGCCGGCCACGTCAAACCCATCACCCGGCGCATCGGTTCGCCGTTCAGCAAGGACAAGACGATCGGCGAGATCACCCTGCTCGCGGACGGGCAGGTGGTGTCCGCCCTGCGCGAGTCCGACATCCGCCTGGCCCTGCAGCAGCTGGCGCTGCAGCTGCTGTTCGTGCTGCTGGTCCTCGTCGCGGCCTTCGGGCATTTCTTCATCCGCCCGCTGCTCCGCATCTCCTCGGAGCTGAAAGGCAAGACGCCCGGCGACCGCCAGCACCTGTCGGTCCCGACGGGGCATGAGGGCACCGAGCTGGGCCAGCTGGTGGCCGACATCAACGCGCTGTCGGACCGGCTGGCCGACGCCATGGACGAGTCGGAGCGGGCGCGGCAGCTGGCGGAAGCGGCCTCGGAGGCCAAGGGCACCTTCCTGGCCAACATGAGCCATGAGATCCGGACGCCGATGAATGCGGTGCTGGGGCTGGCGCGCATCGGCGCGCGGGACAGCCCGGACGGGGCCGGGCGGGAGCACTTCCGGCGCATCCTGACGGCGGGGGAGCACCTGCTGGGGGTGCTCAACGACATCCTGGACTTCTCGCGCATCGAGGCCGGCAAGCTCGAGATCGATCCGGCCCCCGTCTGCCTGGGCACCCTGATGGCCGAGACCGGCGAGCTGGTACGCACGCGCAGCCAGGAAAAAGGCCTCGATCTGGCGGTGGACGTGGCGGCCGGCTTGCCGGCCTGGGTCGAAGGGGATGCGCTGCGCATCCGGCAGATCCTGGTCAACCTGCTCTCCAATGCGATCAAGTTCACCGCCCGCGGGCGTGTATCGCTGGCGCTGCGGGCCGAGGGCGGCGAGCTGCTGTTCGAGGTCGCCGATGAAGGCATCGGCATGACCGGGGAGCAGCTCGGGCGGATCTTCCTGCCCTTCGAGCAGGCCAACAACCAGACCACCCGCAACTTCGGCGGCACCGGGCTGGGGCTGGCGATCTCGCTGCGCCTGGCGCAGCTGATGGGAGGCCGGATCGAGGTCCGCAGCCGGGCCGGGGAGGGCAGCTGCTTCAGCCTGCGCCTTCCCCTCGTCGAGGCGGCGGCGCCCGAATCCAGTGCAGTCTGCCCGGCGCAGGCGCTGCCGGCGGCGCAGCGGCTGGCGGGCCTGCGGGTGCTGGCCGCCGAGGATGTCGAGCTCAACCGCGTGGTGCTGGAGGACCTGCTGCGGCACGAAGGCGCCCACTGCCGCTTTGCCGAGAACGGCCGCCAGGCCGTCGATTGCCTCGCCCAGCAGCCCACCGCCTACGACGTGGTGCTGATGGACATCCAGATGCCGGAAATGGATGGCTACGAGGCGACCCGCCTGATCCGCGAGCTGGCCCCCGGCCTGCCGGTGATCGGCCTGACCGCCCACGCGGTGCAGCAGGAGCGGGAGCGCTGTTTCGCGGCGGGCATGGTGGCCCATGTGGCCAAGCCGATCGAGTCGGACCGGCTGGTGGCGGCGATCCGGCAGGTGGTCGATTTCCGCCTGATCGAGCCGCGTCCGGCGCCGTTGCCGGGCGGCCCGGCGCCGGTTGCGCAGGCCAGCCTGTCCGGGCCTGCCGGCGCCGGCGCGCTCGACTGGCCGGCTCTGCGGCTGCGCTTCGATGGCCGGCCGGCCCTGATCGACAAGCTGTTGCGCCGGGCGGTGGACGATTACGGCGAGACGCCGGCCACCTTGCGCCGGCTGGGCACCGAGGCGAACTTCGCCGAACTCCGCTTCATGGCCCACCGCCTGAGTGGAGTCTGCGGCAATCTGTCCGCCACGGCCTGCCAGGAACTGGCCATGCGGCTGGAACAGGCCGCCGGGGAGTCCAGCCCCGAGTGCGGCCAACTGGCCGGGCAGCTGGCCGACGCCTTCGATGCCCTGCGGGTGGAGATCCAGGCTCGTCTCGCTCCGGCGGGGGCGCCCGGTGCCGGTATGCCCCCGGGTTGACTTACCTTTTCACAGAGGTTTCAGGGGCGGGGCCGGGCATCATGCACAATAATGATGCAAGTGCTTATCCGGCTTGTCTCCGCGCCCATGCCTCCGTCCGTTCCTGCCCCGTCCTTCCTGCGCCGCCTCCGCAGCCAGTTGTCGCTGGGCCTTGGCGGCATCGCGCTGGTCATGCTGGTGGCGACGATGCTCTATTTCGGCCAGCTCATCGCCGACCAGGCCGTCCGGAATGCGACCCAGGGCCTGCAGGGCAGCGCGGCGATGGCGGCCGACCTGCTGGCGGTCGGCCTGCAGGAACGGCGCCGGGAACTCGTGCTGCTGAGCTCCAGCCCGGTGTTGCAGCAGGGGGATCTGGCGGCGCCGGCGATGCGGGCGCTCCTCGAAAAGCACCAGGCGCTGCGCAGCGATTTCGCGTGGATCGGCCTGGTCGATCCGGACGGGAAGGTCCTCCAGGCCACCGGGCAGCTGCTGGTGGGAGGATGCGTCAGCGCCCGCCCATGGTTCAAGGCCAGCCTGGCCGGCCCCTTCGTCGGCGACGTGCATGAGGCGGTCCTGCTGGCCCGCCACCTGGCCAGGCCGGGGGACGCCGAGCCGCTGCGCTTCATCGACGTCGCCGCGCCGGTCCACGATGCCCGGGGGCAGCTGAAGGGCGTCGTCGGCGCGCATGTGCCGTGGGGCTGGGTGACCGCGACGGTCGAGAAGGCGGTTGCCCGGACCGGCGCCGCCGCTCGGCCGGAGGTCTTGATCGTCAGCGCCCAGGGGGTCGTGCTGTATCCCTACGGGCGCCTCGGGGAGGCCATCGTGCCGGCCGGGCGAGACGGGGCGCAGGGAGTCTTCGACGAGCTCATCGACGGGGTGCGCTATCTCACCGCCGTCGTGCCGGTGCCGGGCGAGGACAACGGCCTCGGCTGGCACATCGTGCTGCGCGAGCGCTTCGACGACGCGATGGGCGAGGCGCGGGCCCTGCGCCAGCGCATGCTGCTGATCGGGCTGGCGATGGTGGTGCTCTTCGTCCTGCTCGCCCGCCGGTTTGCCGCCCAGGTGGCCGCCCGCACGGGTGAGCTGGAGGCGTCGCGGGCCGGCTTCCAGCTGCTCGCCGAGAACGCCTCGGACGTGGTCTTCAAGGCCGGCCACGACGGCGTGCTGGAGTGGATCTCGCCGTCGGTGACCGGCCACGTCGGCTGGGCGCCGGAGGACATGGTCGGCCAGCCCTTCGTGGATTTCGTCAGCCCGGATGACCGCGCCGTGCTGCTGGATTTCCGCGAGGGCCTGCAGCCGGGCCGCTCGGGGGTCTTCGAGGCCCGCCTGCGCAAGCGCGACGGCAGCTATTGCTGGGTGTCCGTGCGGATCAATCCCGTCGGCGATGCCGACGGCCAGATGCATGCCTGCATCGGCGGCTGGCGCAACATCGATTCCGAAAAGCGCTACCAGGCCGAATGGCTCAATGCCCGGGAGGTGGCGGAGCAGGCCATGCAGCTCACCCAGGAGTCGGAGCAGCGCTTCCGCACCATCTTCGACGAGGCGCCGGTCGGCATCGCGCTGATCGACTCCCTGAGCGGCCGCATCCACGAGGTGAACCCGAAGTTCGCGGCGATCGCCGGGCGGACCCGGGCGGAGATGCTGAGCGTCGACTGGATGGCCATCACCCATCCGGACGATCTCCAGGAAGACCTGGACAACATGGCCCGCCTCAACGCCGGCGAGATCTCGTTCTTCGAGATGGACAAGCGCTACCTCCGCCCGGACGGCAGCCCGGTGTGGATCCGCATGAAGGTGGCGCCGGTGCAGGTGGCGCCGGGGGAGAGGCCGCGCCACCTGTGCATGGTCGAGGACATCATGGCGCGCAAGCAGGCCGAGAAGCGCCAGCAGCAGATCGAGAAGCACCTGCGCGACGCCCAGAAGATCGCCAACCTGGGCAGCTGGACCTGGGACGTGGCGTCCGGTGCCAACGAGTGGTCGCACGAGCTGTTCCGCATCTTCGGCTACGAGCCGGGCGAGGTGGAGGCCAGCTACGACCACTTCTTCACGCTGGTGGCGCCGGAGGATCACGCCCAGGTCAAGGCCGCCATCGCCGAGACCCTGGCCGGGCGGGCGGCCTACCGGGTCGAGTGCCGCATCAACCGCAAGGACGGCACCCAACGCACGATCCTGTCTCAGGGCGAGGTCGAGCGCGATTCCGCCGGGGCGCCGGTCAGCATGACGGGGACGGTGCTCGACATGACCGAGCAGAAGCTCTTCGAGCAGGCACTGGTGATGGCCAAGCACGCCGCCGAGGATGCCAGCCGTGCAAAGGGCGACTTCCTGGCCTTCATCAGCCACGAGTTGCGCACGCCGATGAACGCGGTGCTCGGCATGTCCCTGCTGCTCGAGCAGACCGCCATCGACGACGAGCAGCGGGCCACCCTGGGCAAGATCCAGATCGCCGGCCGGACCCTGCTGGCGATCATCAACGACACGCTGGACCTGTCGAAGATCGAGGCCGGCGAGCTGGCCCTGGAGAACCGGCCCTTCAGCCTGCCGGCGCTGCTGGAGGAGCTGCGCTCGGTGTTCGCGGTGCAGGCGGTCAACAAGGGCCTGGCCTTCGAGGTGGCGCCGCCGCCGGAGGGCATTCCGCCGGTCTTGCTGGGCGACGAGACGCGCCTGCGCCAGGTCCTGATGAACCTGCTCGGCAACGCGATCAAATTCACCGCCCGGGGCCAGGTCCGCATGCGCCTGCAGGCCGTGGAGGGGACGCCGCGGCTGTTGCGCTGCGAAGTGGCGGACAGCGGCATCGGCATCCGCCCCGAGGCCATCGACTCCCTGTTCGCCCCCTTCACCCAGGCCGAGGCCTCCACCACCCGCCGTTTCGGCGGCACCGGGCTGGGCCTGTCCATCGTCCGCAAGCTGGCCGAGCTGATGGGCGGCCGGGTCGGGGTGGACAGCGAGCTTGGGCAGGGCAGCCTGTTCTGGGTCGAGATCCCGCTGATCGCCGCCGATCCGGCGGCGCTGCCCCAGGCCGAGGCCCGGCTGGACCTCAGCGGCTTCCAGTGGCTGAGCGGGGTGCGGGCGCTGGTGGTGGACGACAGCGAGATGAATCTCGACGTGGCCTTCAACATCCTGAGCCGTCAGGGCGCCGAGGTGAGCCTGTGCATGAACGGGCAGCAGGCCCTGGACTGGCTGGCGATGCACGTCGGGGCCGTCGATATCGTGCTGATGGACATGCAGATGCCGGTGATGGACGGCTTCACCGCCACCCGGCGGATCCGCGAGGACAGCCGCCTGAGCCAGATCCCGGTCGTCGCCTTCACGGCCGGTGCGCTGGCCAGCCAGAAGGAGCAGGCGCTGGCTGCCGGGGCCTCCGCCTTCCTGACCAAGCCGGTCGATCCACAGCAGCTGATCGCCACCCTGCGGGCCGAACTGGAGCGCCGCCGCGGCGTGCCGCCGGAGGCCCGGCCGCTGGCCCGCAGCGCCGGCGAGCCGGCCGGCGGCTGGCCGGAGATCGCCGGACTCGACAGCGCGGCGGCCCGGCAGCGGCTGGGGGACGACGTCGAGCTCTATGTGTCGATGGTGGACCGTTTCCTCGGGGAGTTTACCGGGGCGGCCGCCGACGGCCCGGCGGTGGCGGGCGATGCCCTGGCGAAGCGCATGCACAAGCTGGTCGGGAACGCCGGCCTGATCGGCGCCGTCGATATCGCGCGGCGCGCGGTCCAGGTCGAGAGCCTGGCCCAGGCCGGCGATACGGCCGCGCTGGCGCCGGCCCGGCAGGCCCTCGCCGAGGCGCTGGCCGGCTTGCGGGAGGTGGCGGTGCCGGTGATCGCCGCCCGCCAGGAAGTGGCCGCGCGGGCCCTCGAGCTGGCCAGCCAGGCGGCGGCGCCGGTGGACCGGGCCCAGATCGATACGCTGTGCGCCTTGCTGGAAGCGCAGGATTTCGAGGCGGGGGGCTGTTTCGACGCGCTGGCGCCTGCCTTGCGCGCCCACATCGGCGTTACACTGTTTGACGAACTGGCCGGCTGCATGGCCCAGCTGGACTTCAGGGGCGCCCACCAGTTGCTCAAGCCCTACGGAACCGGGGACACGGACCTGCCGACATGACTACCAAGCCGCTGATCCTGATCGTCGATGATGCGCCGAGCAATGTGCAGGTGCTGGCCCACATCCTGTCCGACCGCTGCAAGGTCAGCTTCGCGCTGTCCGGCGAGCAGGCGCTGGATTTCGTCGCCCGGACCCCGCCCGAGCTGATCCTCCTCGACGTGCAGATGCCCGGCATGGATGGCTACGAGGTCCTGCGCCAGCTGAAGGGCGGTCCGGCGACCCGTGACATTCCGGTCATCTTCGTGACGGCGATGAACGACTCGGCCAGCGAGTCCGCGGCCCTCGCCGCCGGTGCGATGGATTTCATCCACAAGCCGATCAACCCGGACGTGGTGCGCGCGCGGGTGGACGTGCAGCTGGCTCTGCGCGCCAAGGAGGTGGCGCTGCGGCTGTACAACGACAACCTGGAAGATCTGGTCGCCGAGCGCACCACGGCGCTCCGCAAGGCCCAGCTGGCGGCCGAGGCGGCCAGCGTCGCCAAGACCCACTTCCTCGGCAACATGTCCCACGAGCTGCGCACCCCGCTGCACCAGCTCTCGGCGATGATCCACCTGCTGCAGCGCACCGAGCTGTCGGACAAGCAGAAGAACCTGGCCGACAAGATGGTGCCGATCCACAAGCGGCTCATCGACCTGGTGGACGGCATCCTCAAGCTGACCGAGCTGGAGTCGCGGACCATCGTGCTGCGCGAGGAGTCCTTCGATGCCGGCGCGGTGGTGGAAGAGGTGGTGGCGGAGAGCCAGGCGCGGGCCACGGCCAAGCAGCTGCAGCTCGTCGCCGACCCGGACGCGCTGCGCGGGCTGACGGTGATCGGCGATCCCGGCAATCTGCGCATCGCGCTGCAGTGCTATCTCGGCAACGCCCTCACCTTCACCGAGAAGGGCTCGGTCTGCGTCGTCGCGACGCGGGAGGCCGAAGAGCAGGATGCCTCGGGCGACCTGGCTGCCGTCACCCTGCGCTTCGAGGTGCGCGACACCGGTATCGGTATTCCGGCGGATGCGGTGCAGCGCCTGTTTTCCATCTTCGAGCAGGTGGACAACTCGCCGACCCGGCGCTTCGGCGGCACCGGCATCGGCCTGGTGACGGTGAAGAAACTTGCCGAGGCGATGGGCGGTACGGCCGGCTGTTCGAGCGAGGTGGGCCATGGCAGCCGCTTCTGGTTCACGATCCGCGTCCGGTGTGCCGGAGTCATTCCTCCTGATCCTGTTTGACGTCCCGGCCCGGCAAGTATCCCGCGCTCGCTCCGAACCGGCCGGCTACTGAAGGCAAGCCCAACTCCGTGGGGGCGAATTCATTCGCCCGCAGGCGTCATTGAAGGGACAGAGGGCGAATGAATTCGCCCCCACTGGACCAGGCCTGAACAGCAACCGGCCTACCGACATCTGCTTCTCCTGACAGCAAGCTGGCCTTCTGCTGGTTGATGGAGGGCTGAAGCGCCCGTACCTGGCAATTCGGCGCGCATGCCCTACAACACAGGGTATCCCCCTTGCATCGAGGGGAGGCCGGCCCGCCGGATGGCTGGCGCCGACCGCGACCTTGGAGGTACTGCCAGATGGATACGCTCGCCACCACCAGCCCCAGCAATGTGGTTCAGGATCCGACCCAGACCCTGCAGCGCTTCGATCTGCTCGACCTGCAGCAATACACCCAGGAGAAATCCTATTCGACGCATGCCAGCAAGGACTTCCACCTGTTCTATGTGGGCCGCGACGATGTGCATGAGATCCTCAAGCATGTGCTGTCGCGGGTCAGCGTTTCCCTTTACATGAACATGTTCGGTTTCGACGACGATGAGCTGAACGACATCCTGATGACCCTCGCCGCCAATCCCGGGATCACGATGATGATCACCCTGGACAAGAGCCAGGCCGGCGGCGTGCACGAGAAGAAGCTGCTCGACTCCGACATGGCCCGCAATCCGACCGCCTTCAACACCTACTTCGTCGTCGGCCAGTCGGCCACCCACCAGATCAGCCACACCAAGGGCTTCGTCGCGGACGGCAAGGTCGGCGGTGAAGGCTCCACCAACTGGTCGGCGTCGGGGGAGGGCACTTTCGTCGTCAAGGGGCAGGCCGGCGGACCGGGCTACAAGGCCCAGAACAATACCCAGACCATCTTCACCGATCCGGATGCGGTGAGCCGTTTCCAGACCGAGCTGATCGCCGAGCACATGGCGGCCCGCTCCCGCTGAGGGCCGGCGGACCCGGCGTCAGCCACCCCGGCGCCGGGCGTGCTGCAGGCCGAGGTATTCGCGGGCGGCGCTGAGCAGCAGCGCGGTGGTGTGGATCACCCAGTCGCCGCGGGTCTTCTTCCAGTTGCGCCAGCCCTCGGGCAGGCGCTTGTCGCGGAACATCGCAAGCAGGTCGTCCAGATCCACCGCCGGCTCGCCGTCGATCTCCCGGCGGCCGGGCTGGTTGGCCAGGAAGGCGAAGAGCAGGCCGAACTCGCCTGCCGCCCCCACCAGGTTGTCCTCGCCGAGCAGGCGGGTCAGCTTCTCCTCCATCCGCCGATGGGCGGCTTCCTGCTCTCCGGCGTTGCCGAACAGGCTTTGCCACAGCCGGCTGCCGGCGCTCTCCGCAAGGTCCAGCAGATCGGAGGCGAGCAGCCGGACCACGTGGCTGTCGAGCACTTTGGCCGCCGGGTCGCGGTGCAGGTTGGCGGCGATGAAATGCCCGATGTCCGTCCGGCGGATCCAGCCGTCCCTGGCCAGGGCGGCGAGGCGGGCGAAGGCCTCGGCATCGAAGCGGCCTGAACCGGGCGTCGCCGGGTCGCCCATCAGGATGCCGCTGTGGCCCGGATGGGCGCCCTGGGAGCCGGGGAAGCCGAGGAAGAACAGCCCGGTCGGCACGGGGCGGGCGAGCTGCCCGTTCCCGTCATCCATGCAGGCGTGGTTGCCGGCGGCGAACAGCACCAGCAGGTCGCCCAGGTCGCCGCCGCCGCTGTTGCCGAGGGTGCGGATATCTTCGAGGCGGGCCAGCGGTGCGTCCGCCCCGTTGCAGACGGGCAGCACGCCCTCCGCGACGAGGCTGCCGACGAAGGGGCAGGTGGCCTGCCGTTCCGCCAGCCGTTGCCGGGTTTCGTCATCGAGCATGACCGGATGGCTGCTGGCTTCGCCCATGATGTGCGCTCCGCAAGTGGCCGCCCCGCCAGGGGGCCGGACTTTCAGCCTAGTTGCCGGCCGGCGGGCCGGCAAGGATGGATGCACCTGCCCTGATTCCAGCAGTGCTGCCGGCCGGACTGCCTCGATTGCAGCATCCGGCAGCACCCCGGCGGAGGTGTCCGGACTCGCGGTTCCGCCGTGATGGAGCGCCGTCTGCGGCACCCGCGCTGGCCAGCGCGGGGAAGGCCGCCAGGCGGTGGGCCCCTGGCGCGGATTTTGCGCTGGCAACGGGCTGGTTTCCGCGCTCGTCCTTCGGCTTCGGCAGCCGCTTCAGCGACATGAAGGCCGGCTGCCGCCGGTAAGCCCCAGATCCGTGGGGGCGAATGCAATCGCCCTCTGCCCCTTCAATGATGTCCGCGGGCGAATGAACTCGCCCCCACGGATTACCGCCATGTGCCAACTGCTTGGCCTGAACAGCAACCTGCCCACCGACATCTGCTTCTCCTTCACCGGCTTCCGGGCCCGCGGCGGGGAGACGGACAAGCATGCCGACGGCTGGGGCATCGCCTTCTTCGAGGAGGGCGGCGTGCGCGTGCTGCACGACCCGCAGCCAGCCTGCTCGTCGCGGCTGGCGGCGCTGGTGGCGGATCACCCGCTGCACGCCACCACCATCATCGCCCACATCCGCAAGGCCACCATCGGGGCGATCCGCCTGGAGAACACCCATCCCTTCTCGCGGGAGCTGTGGGGCCGCCAGTGGGTGTTCGCCCACAACGGCACCCTGCTCGACTTCGCGCCGGTGATCGAAGGGCGCTTCCGGCCGGCCGGCACCACCGACAGCGAATTGGCCTTTTGCTGGCTGATGGAGGGGCTGCAGCGCCGCTTCGGCGACAGCCGGCCGGAACGGCTGGCCCTCTTCGAGTGGCTGCAGGGCGCGGCCATCGCCTTGACCCGCTTCGGCGTCATCAACTTCCTGCTGTCCGACGGCGAGCTGCTGTTCGCCCACAGCTCCACCCGCCTCAGCCACGTGACGCGCCAGGCACCCTTTGGCGACGTGCAGCTGGTGGACGCCGACCTCGGCGTGGACCTCGGCCGCAGCCTCGACCCGGCGACCCGTAGCGTCATCGTCGCCACCGTGCCGCTCACCGCCAACGAGCACTGGGTGCCGATGCCGGCCGGCAGCCTGTGGTGCTTCCAGGCCGGCGAGCTGGTGGCGATGGCCCCGACACGGGCCGGCCAGGTGCCGCTGGCCACCGACGACTGCGTGTAAGCCTTTCCTTCCATCACTTCCCGCGAGGACCCATGCCCCCTTATCTGCCCCCGCCCGGCCTCGATGCCGGTGCCGATCTGGTTGCCGACAAAAGTGCCAAGCCGCCTGGCAGGCGCCGTTTCCTGCAAGGTGGCGCGGCGTTGGCCGGTGGCGCTGCCGCTGCCACGCTGGCCGGATCGGCCCGCGCCGCCGGCGAGGTGCTGCCGGTGCCGGCGTGGACACGCAGCCAGGGGCGGCCGGTGGCCAATCCCTACGGCCAGCCGTCGGGCTTCGAGGGGCGGGTGATCCGCCGCGTCCGCGAAGGCGCCCAGCCGCCGTTTCCCACCGCCGCGTCGAGCCTGACGCCGCTGGCCGACATCTTCGGCACCATCACCCCCAACGGGCTGGTCTTCGAGCGCCACCACGCCGGCATTCCTGACATCGACCCGGAGCAGCACCGGCTGGTGATCCACGGATTGGTCGAACGGCCGCTGTCCTTCAGCCTCAACGACCTGTTGCGCTTTCCGGCGGTGTCCCGCGTGCATTTCCTCGAATGCGCCGGCAACAGCGGCAGCGAATGGCGGCCGGCGCGCAAGCTCACCGTGCAGTCCCTGCATGGTTTGCTGAGCTGCTGCGAATGGACCGGCGTGTCCCTCGGCACGTTGCTGCAGGAGGTCGGCGTGGCGCCGGAGGCCAAATGGCTGCTCGCCGAAGGGGCCGACGCGGCGGCGATGACGCGCAGCGTGCCGCTGGACAAGGCCCTCGACGATGCACTGATCGTCTACGCCCAGAATGGTGAGATGCTGCGCCCGGAGCAGGGCTACCCGCTGCGCCTGCTGCTGCCGGGTTGGGAGGGCAACATCAGCGTCAAGTGGCTGCGCCGCCTCAAGCTCGGCACCGCGCCGTGGCAGAGCCGCCAGGAAACGTCCAAATACACCGACCTGCTGCCGGACGGCACGTCACGCCAGTTCTCCTTCGTGCTCGACGTGAAGTCGGTGATCACCGGGCCATCCGGCGGGCAGACCCTGAAGAGCCGCGGCCGCCAGCAGATCACCGGCCTGGCCTGGTCCGGCCACGGGCGCATCCGCCGCGTGGACGTGTCCATCGACGGCGGCCGCAACTGGGAAGAGGCGGTGCTGCAGACGCCGGTGCTCGACCGCGCGTTGACCCGCTTCAGCCTGCCCTGGCTGTGGGACGGTGGCCCGGCGGTGCTGCAGAGCCGCGCGGTGGATAGCCACGGCAACGTGCAGCCGACCCGCAGCCAGCTCATCGCTGCCCGCGGCACCGAGTCCGCCTACCATTACAACGGCATTCAGAGCTGGCAGGTGCTGCCGAGCGGGGAGGTGCACAATGTCCATGTTTGAACGCAAGCCGCTGGCGGCCCTGCTTGGTGCGCTGGCCTTGTCGGCCGCGCTGTCCGCCTGCCACAGCCAGCCCGTCCGCAATGGCCAGCCCCTTGGCCTTGGCACGCCGGTGGATGCCGCCCAGCTGGCGGCCTGGGACATCGACATCGACGCGGACGGCCGAGGCCTGCCGCCCGGTAGCGGCACGGTGGCCGCCGGCCAGCGCATCTACGAGACCCGCTGCATCGCCTGCCACGGGGCCGGCGGCCAGAACGGCATCGCCGACCGCCTGGCTGGGGGGCAGGGCAGTCTCGCCACCAAGGCCCCGGTGCGCACCGTCGGCAGCTTCTGGCCCTACGCCACCACGCTGTTCGACTACGTGCGGCGGGCGATGCCCTTCGACAGCCCGCAGTCCCTGACGCCGGACGAGGTCTATGCGGTGAGCGCCTACCTGTTGCATCTCAACGGCCTGCTGCCGGCCGACGGGCGCCTCGACGCGGCCAGCTTGCCGCGTGTCGTGATGCCCAACCGGGACGGCTTCAAGGTGGACGACCGCCCGGACGTGGTCGGCACGCGCTGCCTGAAGGACTGCACGCCGGGTTCCTGAGGCGGTTTGGCGGCCCCCGGAATCCCATCTTCCGTGCGGGCCGCGCAGCAGCGCTGTGGCGGCGCTGCGCGGCCCGCAGCAGCAGGCCGGCCGCGGTGATGTTTCAGGCGGCGGCGCCCGCCGCCACGTCGTCCTGGGTCTGCAGGAAGGCGCGTCGATAGCTCGACGGGCTGACCCGCGCGACGCGCCGGAAGTGATGGCGGAAGGACTCCTCCGAACCAAAACCGGCCTGCTCGCAGATCGCCGCGATCGGCACGTGGGGCGTTTCCAGCAGCTGCTTGGCCAGCGCCACCCTTTCCTGCAGCAGCCATTCGTAGGGCGACAGGCCGGTGGATTCGCGGAACTGGCGCTGCAGCGTGCGCGGGCTCATGGCCGCCCGGTCGGCCAGCGAGGCCACCGTGTGCGGGCGATCCAGGTGCTGGCGGATCCAGTCGATCAGGCGCGACAGGCGGCCGGAATCGTCGGCCGGCATCGGCCGCGACACGAACTGGGCCTGGCCGCCTTCCCGGTGCGGCGGCACGATCAGGCGCTGGGCGACCCGGTTGGCCACCCGGCTGCCGTAATCCCGCGCCACCAGGTACAACATCATGTCCAGCCCGGCCGCCGAGCCCGCCGAGGTGAGGATCTGCCCGGCATCCACGTAGAGGGAGTCGGCCTCGACCTGGATGGTCGGGAAGCGCCGCTTCATCTTGTCGGTGAAGCGCCAGTGGGTGGTGGCGCGCTTGCCGTCCAGCAGGCCCGACCAGGCCAGCACGAAGGCCCCCGAGCAGATCGAGCAGATGCGCGTGCCGCGCGCGTAGGCGGCGCGCAGCTGGTCCTGCAGCGCATCGGGCGGCGGCTCGTCCGGGTCGCGCCAGCCGGGGATGATGATGGTATGGGCCTGGTCGAGGATCTCCAGCCCGTTGGGCGCTTCGAAGCGGATGCCGCCACTGGCGCGCAGGGTTCCACCCTCGGCCGAGCAGACCGCGAAGCGGTACCAGTCCACATCCAGCTCGGGGCGTTGCAGATCGAATATCTCGGTCACGCAGCCGAATTCGAAGGCGCCCAGCCGATCGTAGGCGACGGATACGACGAGCTTGTTTTTATCTTTTATTTTCATATGGATATGAGCAAGGCCTTGGCGCAATGTTGAGGTTAATTGTCCTTTCCTCCAATGCCATGCAGGAATCCTGCCAGGGATAATTCCGGCTCGTTCCGTTCATCGCAAGCGGATATCCCGTCAGCACTCCAAGAGGAATCAATGAGCCCCAGCCTCCGTCCCACGACTGCCCTGCTGACCCTGTTGTCATCCGGCTATGCGCTGGCCCAGACCCCGGCCGCCGATCCTGCTGCGGCCGATCCGGCCCAGTCCTTCGACACCGTCATCATCACCGGTACCCGCCAGGCCGGCCTGAAGGCCGCCGACAGCCCGGCGCCGATCCAGATCCTCGATGCCGCCACGCTGAAGCGCAGCGGCCAGCCCGACCTGATCCAGGCCCTCACCCAGAACGTGCCGGCCTTCACCTCCGACGCCAAGGGCGGCGACGCGGCGGCGCTGACCACCGCGGCCCGCCTGCGCGGCCTCAACCCGAACCACACGCTGATCCTGGTCAACGGCAAGCGCCGCCACGGCACCTCCAACGTCAATGTCACCGGCGGCGCCTTTTCCGGCGGCGCGTCGGCGGACCTGGGCCTGATCCCGCTGTCCGCCATCGACCACATCGAGGTGCTGCAGGACGGCGCCGCCGCCCAGTACGGCTCCGACGCCATCGCCGGCGTCATCAACATCATCCTCAAGCGCAACGACCAGGGCGGTACTGTCAGCTTCGGCGGCGGCCAGTACTACGACGGCGACGGCACCAGCGGCAACCTGTCCGCCAACATCGGCCTCAAGCCCCACGAGGACGCCTTCCTGAACCTCAGCGTCGAGACCAAGTACCGCGGCCACAGCGACCGCAGCGATCTCGACGCGCGCTTCGTGCCGCCCTACCTGACCGCCGCCAACGCCAACGTGCGGAACGCGCCGGGCTATCCCTACGTGGCGCGTACCTTCGGCGATGCGGCCGTGCGCCAGACCATCCTGTCCGCCAACGGCGGCATCGAGCTGGCCGGCGGCACCGAGCTGTACGGCTTCGCCACCTATGGCGCCAAGCGCGCCGAGGCGATCCAGAACTACCGCGGCACGTCCACCGCGCCGGGCGTCTATCCCCTCGGCTTCAGCCCGATCGAAGTCCACGACGAAGAGGATTTCGCCTTCACCGTCGGCGTGAAGGGCGAGGCGCTGGCCGGCTGGCGCTATGACCTGGCCACCACCTACGGGCGCGACTACGCCTCGGTGGGCAACATCGATTCGCTCAACGTGCAGCTGTGGAAGGACACCGGCAGCACCCAGAGCCGCTTCTACGAGGGCTACCTGAAGGCCAATCAGACCACCACCAACCTGGACTTCAGCCGCGACTTCAACGTGGGCTGGGCCTCGCCGCTCAACGTGGCCTTCGGCGCCGAGCACCGGGTAGACGAATACGCCATCGGCGCCGGCGAGCCGGCCTCCATCTACCGCGGCGGCGCGGCGGCCTTCCCCGGTTACACCGCGTCCGACGCCGGCAACCACAAGCGGCGCAGCAATGCGCTGTACGTGGACGTGGCCGGTTCGCCGATCGACAAGCTGAAGCTCGACGCCGCGCTGCGCACCGAGCGCTACAGCGACTTCGGCAGCGCCACCGTCGGCAAGCTGACCGGCCGCTACGACGTGGCGCCGAGCTTCGCCGTGCGCGGCACCGTCAGCAACGGCTTCCGCGCGCCGACGCTGGCCGAGCAGAGCTATTCCGCCACCTCGGTGTCGCCGACCACCGCCTCGGTGATCCTGCCGACCTCGGCGGCTGCCGCGCGCCTGCTCGGCATCGACGAGCTGAAGGCCGAGAAGTCGCGCAACTTCAGCATCGGCATCGTCGCCAAGCCGGCCGCGAAGGTGACCGCCACGCTGGATGTCTATCAGATCAACATCAAGGACCGCATCCTGCAGAGCGGCTCCCTGTACGGCACCCTCAACGGCGCGGTGCGCGCCGAGGCGGTCAATGCGGCGATCGTCGCCAATGGCAACAGCATTCCGGCTGGTATGTCTTCCACCGGCGTGGTGGTCTTCTCGAATGCCGGCGATACGCGCAACACCGGCGCCGACGCGGTGGTCACCTATGCCGATGAGTACGGCAGCTTCGGTCGGGTGGACTGGAGCCTGGGTGCCAACATCAACCAGGTGAAGGTCACCAAGGTGAAGGGCGCGCCGAGCCAGCTCAACGGCCAGCAGTTCCTCGACAAGACGGCGATCAGCTACATCGAGGATTCCTCGCCGGCCTTCCGCCTCAACCTGGGCGCCCTGTGGCGCAAGAACGACTGGACGGTGAACCTGCGCGAGAACGTCTTCGGCCCGTCGTCCTATTACACCTCGGTGAACAACGTCACCTATTACGAGAACCGAACCGGCACCAAGTTCATCACCGACCTGGACGTGACCCGGCAGATCACCAAGGCCTGGGCCGTGACGGTGGGCGCCAACAACCTCTTCAACGTCTATCCGGACAAGCTCAACAGCGACTACCGCCAGGCCCTCAATGCCCTCGGCCGGCAGAACGTGGCCCAGTACGCGTCCTTCTCGCCGATCGGGATCAACGGCGGCTACTACTACTTCAAGGCCAACTACCGCTTCTGAGCGGGTGCCGATTACGGAGAATCCCAGATGAATCCCCAACTCTCCCGCCGGGCCCTGCTGAAGGGCTCCCTCGGCCTGGCCGTGGCCGCCGCCTCCACCCTGCGCGGCGCGCCGGCCCTGGCACAAACGGCGGCCGCCCCGGCCATCGCACTGCCCGCATTGCCGGGCGGCGATGCGCTGACGGTGGCACGCAACGAGGCCTACTGGGCGCAGATCGCCGCGCTGTATCGGCAGTCGCCGGATTTCGTCAATCTGGAGCACGGCTTCTACGGCATCATGCCGCGCCCGGTGCTGGTCGAACTGCAACGCAACATCGAGCGCCTCAACGAGCGCAACTCCTACTTCCTGCGCCAGGAGTTCAGCCGCGAGACGGACGCCGTGCGCGGCCGCATCGCCGCGCTGCTGGGCGTGCAGGCCGACGAGATCGCGCTGACCCGCGGCGCCACCGAGGCGCTGCAGAACCTGATCACCAACTACCGCGGCCTCAAGCCCGGCGACACGGTGATGTACGCCGACCTGGACTACGACAGCGCGCAGAGCGTCTTCGACTACCTGCCGGAGCGGCGCGGCGTGAAGGTGGCGCGCATCGTGCTGCCGGAGCCCGCCACCGAGGCCGGCATCCTCGACGCCTACGCCAAGGGGCTGGCCGCCAACCCGGGTACGCGCCTGCTGCTGCTGACCCACATCAACCACAAGACCGGGCTGATCCTGCCGGTGGCCGAGATCACCCGGCTGGCCAAGGCCCGCGGGGTGGACGTGATCCTCGATGCGGCCCACTCGTGGGGCCACATCGACTTCCGTCTGCCGGAGCTGGGCAGCGTCGATTTCGCGGCCTTCAATTTGCACAAGTGGGTCGGTGCGCCGCTGGGCGTGGGCTTCCTGTACATCCGCAAGAGTCGCCTCGACGACATCGCGCCGCACCTCAGCGCAGCCGGGGAGGGCACCGGCGACATCCGTTCGCGGGTCCATTCCGGCACCACCGCCACCGCCAACGTGATGACGGTGCCGACCGCGCTGGACTTCCAGGCCGCCATCGGCGTGCCCAACAAGGAGGCCCGCCTGCGCTACCTGCGCGACTACTGGGTGGAGCGGGTGCGCGACGTGAAGGGCGTGCAGATCCTGACGCCGGACGCGCCGCGCCTGCATGGTGCGATCAGCGCGCTGCGCATTGGCGGCCGCAGCAGCCTGGCCGATAGCCAGGCCCTGGCGCGCCGCCTGCGCGAGCAGTACGGCATCTTCACGGTGGCCCGCGGCGGCCTGGCGTCGGGCGCGGTGGTGCGCGTCACGCCGGCCATCTTCACCCGCCCGGCCGACCTCGACCGGCTGGTGACCGCGGTACGCGAGATCGCCCGCGGCTGATTGCGCCTGCGAGTAACCGGCCCGGGGCGTGGTTCTTCAAACAAACTGTGGGGGCGAATTCACTCGCCCTTGATCGGTGGAGCGGAAGTGCAGTCCTTCAATCCGTGGGGGCGAATTCATTCGCCCGCTGTCGCCTGATCGAAGTCCGCGGGCGAATGAATTCGCCCCCACAGCAGCCAGCCCCACAGCAGCCAGCCTCTGGATGAGGCTTTCGTCGGCGGGGGATGGCCCCTTGCGGCATGACTTACTCAACGCTATGTCCTGCGGCCGGTGGACGCCGGCGATGTCGGGACTGGATTCGGCGTAGGGGCGAATTCATTCGCCCGTCCCGGCCTCAGCCGCGCAAGGCTGCTGCGTGGTGGCGCAGGTGGTCCTCGATGAAGCTGGCGATGAAGTAGTAGCTATGGTCGTAGCCCGGCTGGCGGCGCAGGGTCAGCGGGTGGCCGGCGGCGGCGCAGGTGCGGGCGAGGGCGTCCGGCTTGAGCTGTTCGGCGAGGAAGCTGTCGGCCTCGCCCTGGTCCACCAGCAGCGGCAGGCGTTCGCTGGCGCCGGCGATCAGCTCGCAGGCGTCCCACGCGCGCCAGGCTTCCCGGTCTTCGCCGAGGTAGCGGGACAAGGCTTTGTGGCCCCACGGGCAGTCCATCGGGTTGCTGATCGGCGCGAAGGCCGATACCGACAGGTAGTGGCCGGGGTTGCGCAGCGCGCACACCAGCGCGCCGTGGCCGCCCATCGAATGGCCGGAGATCGCGCGGCGCAGGCTGACCGGCAGGTTCGCCTCGACGAGGGCCGGCAGCTCATGCACCACGTAGTCGTGCATGCGGTAGTGGGCCTTCCACGGGGCCTGGGTGGCGTTCACGTAGAAACCTGCGCCATGGCCGAAGTCCCACGCGCCGTCCGGGTCGCCGGGCACGTCGGCGCCGCGCGGGCTGGTGTCCGGGGCGACGATGGCGATGCCCAGCTCGGCGGCGATGCGGTGGGCGCCAGCCTTCTGCATGAAGTTCTCGTCGGTGCAGGTGAGGCCGGACAGCCAGTACAGCACCGGCACCGGGCCGTGCTCGGCCTGCGGCGGCAGGAACACCGCGAAAGTCATGTCGCAGCCGGTGCTGGTGGCGGCATGCCGGTAGCGGCGATGCCAGCCGCCGAAGCTGCGGTTCTCGGAGATCAGGGTCAGGGGCGTGGTCATGGCGGGTTCCGGGAAGAAGGCTGGGCCGGGGGGAGGGGCGGTCGAATGAATTCGACCCTACAAGATGTGGGGTGCGTGGGTGAAATCTGTGGGGAGACCCGTGGAGAGACCTGTGGGGGCGAATGAATTCGCCCCCACAGGACAGCCCCACAGGAGCTAGCCCCACAGGGGCCGACTCGGCGGGAAGGCTTCCTGCGGTACCGCTCCATCGGGGAGCGGCGGCGCAGGGGGCTTACTTGTCGAAGTGGATGACGGTGCGGATGCTCTTGCCTTCGTGCATCAGATCGAAGGCCTTGTTGATGTCCTCGAGGCCCATCGTGTGGGTGATGAAGGTGTCGAGCGGGATTTCACCGCGCTGGGCCTTTTCCACATAGCCCGGCAGCTCGCTGCGGCCGCGCACGCCGCCGAAGGCGGAGCCGCGCCAGACGCGGCCGGTGACCAGCTGGAAGGGGCGGGTGGCGATTTCTTCGCCAGCGCCGGCGACGCCGATGATGATCGATTCGCCCCAGCCCTTGTGGCAGCACTCCAGCGCCGAGCGCATGACCTTGGTGTTGCCGATGCACTCGAAGGAGTAATCGACGCCGCCGTCGGTGAGGTCGACGATGACTTCCTGGATCGGCTTGTCGTAGTCCAGCGGGTTGATGCAGTCGGTGGCGCCGAGCTGCCTGGCGATCTCGAACTTGGCCGGGTTCACGTCCACCGCGACGATGCGCGAGGCCTTGGCCATCACCGCGCCGATCACCGCCGACAGGCCGATGCCGCCGAGGCCGAAGATCGCCACGGTGGCGCCCGGCTCGACCTTGGCGGTATTCATCACCGCGCCGATGCCGGTGGTCACGCCGCAGCCGAGCAGGCACACCTTCTCGAGCGGGGCGTCCTTGCTGATCTTGGCCACCGAGATTTCCGGCAGCACGGTGTATTCGGAGAAGGTCGAGGTGCCCATGTAATGGAAGATGGGCTTGCCGTCCTTGCTGAAACGGGTGGTGCCGTCGGGCATCAGGCCCTTGCCCTGGGTGGCGCGGATGGCCTGGCACAGGTTGGTCTTGCCGGACAGGCAGAACTTGCACTTGCCGCATTCGGGCGTGTACAGCGGGATCACGTGGTCGCCGACGGCGACCGAGGTGACGCCTTCGCCGATGGCTTCGACGATGCCGCCGCCTTCATGGCCGAGGATGGTCGGGAAGATGCCTTCCGGGTCGGCGCCGGACAGCGTGAAGGCGTCGGTGTGGCAGACGCCGGTGGCCACGATGCGCACCAGCACCTCGCCGGCTTTCGGCGGGGCCACGTCCACTTCGGTGATTTCGAGGGGCTGCTTGGCGGCCCAGGCGACGGCGGCGCGGGATTTGATCATCGGTGTCTCCGGTGGAAGGCTGAAGGAAAGCCGGCAGTGTAATTTATGGACTGCTGGCGGATAATCCGGTGCTTCGTCAAAACATTGTTGCTGTTTGGCAATAATAGATCGTAGCGTAACGTCATGAGCCGTTGGGAAGGTCTGGAAGAATTCGTGGCCGTCGCCGAGACCGGCGGCTTTTCGGCGGCGGCGCGCCGCCTCGGCCTGTCGGCGTCCCACGTGAGCCGCCAGGTGCAGCGCCTCGAGGAGCGCATGCAGACCCGTCTGTTCCACCGCAGCACGCGGCTGGTGCGCCTGACCGAGGCCGGGCAGGCCTTCTTCCAGCATTGCCGCCAGCTGCAGGACGGCTTCGACGAGGCTTTCCGCTCGGTGCTCGACCTGGAGCAGAGCCCCAAGGGCCTGCTGCGCATCACCAGCTCGGCGGTGTACGGCGAGCGCTACATCGTGCCGCTGATCAACGAGCTGGTGGCCGAGCATCCCCAGCTGCAGGTCGAGATCGAGCTCGACAACACGCCCCGCGACCTGGTGCAGGAGGGCTACGACATCGCGATCCGCCTCGGCCGCCTGACCGACACCCGGCTGGTGGCGGTGCGCCTGGCGCCGCGGGTGATGTACGTGTGCGCGACGCCCGACTACCTGGCCCGCCACGGCACGCCTACCAGCCTGGCCGACCTCGAGCGCCACAACTGCCTGCTCGGCATCTCCGACAGCTGGCTGTTCCAGGCCGACGGCCGCGAGCTGTCTCAGCGGGTGGCCGGCAACTGGCGCTGCAACAGCGGCCTGGCGGTGTTGGATGCAGCGCTGTGCGGCATCGGGGTGTGTCAGCTGCCCGATTACTACGTGCTGCCGCACCTGCACAGCGGTGCGCTGGTGGCGCTGCTGCCGGACTTCCAGCTGCACAGCCAGGCCCACGGCGTGTGGGCACTGATCCCGCCGCGGCGCAACCTGTCGCCGAAGGTGCGCATCGTCGTCGAGCGCCTGCGCCAGCGCCTCGCCGCGCGGCCGGAGTACGCCGAGGCCGGCTTCGCCTGAGCCGCGCATTGGCCGGAGAGCCGTGGCTGATGCTGCTCCGGGCGGATCCACGGAGGGGGCGGCCAACGGCGGCTGGACCGTGTTGGAGTACCGCAAACGGCCCGGGGGCTTGTGTTAACCTGCGTTTCGACAAGGGTTCACGGTCCTTCGGCGAGGCGCGTACGCGCTGGCCGGAACGGCCTGATCGTGCAGCCACGGCAGGTAGTCTTTCTCTACGCGCATGGACGTATTAGCGAACATCAACCTCTCCTTCGCCGCGGCGATGACCCTGCTGAGCCTCACGACGGTGGCGGGCGCCTGTGCCGCCGTTGCCAGGTTCCGTCGTGCCAAGGAGGAGATGCGCCTCAGCAAGGAGTTCTTCCAGAGCACCTTCGATTCCGCCGCGGTCGGCATGGCGGTGGCCGACTTCGATGGGCGCTACATCAAGGTCAACCAGGCCATGTGCGAGTTCGTCGGCTATTCCGAGGCCGAGCTGCTGGGCATGTCCTACCACGACATCACCCATCCGGATGATCTGGCCGACAACGTCAGCGCGCGGGCCCAGATGCTCGACGGCAAGCTGCCCAAGTTCCAGATGGAGAAGCGCTACGTGCGCAAGGACGGCCGCGTGGTGTGGGCGCTGATGGTGGTCTCCGAGATCCTCGACAAGAACGGCCGGATGATCGCCTCGGTCGGCCAGATGCTCGACATCGACACCCAGAAGCGGGCCGAGCAGGCCCTGCTCGAATCCCGCCGCCAGCTGCGTGAGCTGTCCCACCACCAGAAGACCCTGCTGGAGCAGGAGCGCAAGCACATCGCCCGCGAGATCCACGACGAACTGGGCCAGCGCCTGACCGCCTTGAAGATGGACATCTCCCTGCTGCGCATCGGCTTCGGCCACAACCCCGAGTTGTTCCGCATGGCGGAGCGGATGCGCGAGCTGGCTGAAGGCACCATCGACGTTGTCCGCCAGATCGCCAGCAACCTGCGCCCGGCGGCCCTCGACCTGGGCCTGGTGCCGGCCATCGAATGGCTGCTCGACGACTTGCAGCGCCGCTCCGAGATCCGCTGCCGCCTGTATGCCTGCGACGAGGAGCTGGCGATGGACGAGGCCCGCGCGACGGTGGTGTTCCGCCTCGTGCAGGAGTCCCTGACCAATATCGCCCGCCACGCCGGCGCCCGCCAGGTGGAAGTGTCGCTGGCCCGGGACGGCGACCGCCTGCACCTGCGCGTCGCCGACGACGGCTGCGGCTTCGATCCGCAGCCTGCCGACCAGCTGAGCGGCTTCGGTCTGCTCGGCATGCGCGAGCGCGTGCTGGCCCTCGACGGCAACCTGGTCTTCGACAGCAGTCCCGGGCGGGGCACCACGGTGTCCATCGAGCTCCCGCTGGCGGCGGAGGTGCCGGCGTGATCCGGCTGATGATCGCCGACGACCACGCCATCGTGCGCAGCGGCCTCAAGCAGATCATCGCGACGACCATCGACATCGCGGTGGTGGCCGAGGCCACCCGCGGCGAAGAGATCTTCGAGCAGTTGCAGAAGGAGGCGGTCGATCTGCTGCTGCTCGACATGTCGATGCCCGGGCTGGCCGGCCTGGAGCTCATCGGCCGCCTGCAGGTGGCGCATGCGCGGCTGCCCATCCTGGTGCTGTCGATGCACAACGAGGGGCAGATCGTGGCCCGCGCGTTGCGCGCCGGCGCCGGTGGCTACGTGACCAAGGACAGCGAGCCGGAAGTGCTGCTGGCGGCGATCCGCAAGGTGACCCACGGCGGCCGTTTCATCGACCCGGCACTGGGGGATGTGCTGGTCTTCGATCACGGGCCCGCCCGCCCGCTGGCCCACGAGGTCCTGTCCGAGCGGGAGCGCCAGGTGCTCGAAGGCATCGTCGCCGGCCTGCCCCTCGGCGAGATCGCCGACCAGCTGCACCTCAGCCCGAAGACCGTCAGCACCCACAAGATGCGCCTGATGGAAAAGCTGCAGGTGGACAACAACGCGGACTTGATCCGCTACGCCATCCGCCACGGCCTGACCGTCGATTGAGGCCGGTGGCGGCCGCGCTGCCTGGGGTTTGATGGAAACCCTGTCCGGATCAGGGTTTTGGGTGCTCATTTCAGGAAAACCTGACATACACCTCCATCAAAGCTTGCTATCGTCAGGCGCGAAGCCATGAAATCCGTGGCTGATGCAAATGCCTGACACCCTATAAAAAACTACAGTCGGGCATTCCGGATAACAGTACGCGTCTCCCGGTTACCTAGCCGCCGGATCGGCCGGGGGATACCCACCAAAGACAATCCGTGAAGGTCAACCTGCCCGTTACGCAGACCGAAGTCCCTTTTCCCCAGGGCCGCTATCTGGTCTCCAAAACCGATCTTAAAGGCATCATCACCCACGCCAACGACGCATTCGTCCGCATCAGCGGCTTTCAGCGCGACGAACTGCTGGGGCGTTCCCATAACCTGGTCCGTCATCCGGACATGCCACCGGAGGCCTTTGCCGACCTGTGGCAGACGGTGAAGAGCGGCCTGCCCTGGCATGGCCTGGTCAAGAACCGCTGCAAGAACGGCGACTACTACTGGGTGCGCGCCTTCGTCGTGCCGGTTCGCAAGAACGGGCAGACGGTGGGTTTCATGTCGGTGCGCACCGAACCGTCCCGCGATGAGGTGAGGGCCGCCGAAAACCTCTACGCGCGGGTCCGCGAGGGGCACGCCCGTTTCCCGAAGATCAACCCTGGCCTGCTGGGGCGCTTTTCCTTCAGCACCCGCTTGTGGGTCATAATGGGCGCCATGGCCATGCTGTCAGCAGGGATAATGCTCGCGAGTTTCGCCGGAGAACTGACGCCGGCACGCAGCGCCTATGTGGGTGCTGCGGCGCTGCTGTCGACGCTCGTTTCGGTCTCCGTCGGCATCTATTTCTCGCTGCGTGTCGATCGTCCGCTGGCCCGGGTGACCCAGTTCTTCGACCAGATCGCCGAAGGCAACCTGACCAACGACGTGGATGTCAGCAGCCGCGACGAGACCGGCCTGCTGTTCTGCCAACTGGGCGGCATGCAGGCCCACCTGCTGGCGATGCTCGACGACATCGCGATGGCGGCCGAGGCCATCGAGGCCCGTTGCGGCCAGCTCGACCGCCAGATGGGCCAGGTCGGCGAGAAGTCGACGCTGCAATACGACAGCGCCAAGAGCGTGGCGGCGGCCACCGAGGAGCTCAGCGTGTCGGTGCGGGAGGTGGCCAGCAGCGCCGGCGATACCTCCGATGCCGCCCAGCGCGCCCAGCAGCTGATCGCCGCCGGCAACGCGCGGATCGGCGAGACCGTGCACATGACCCGCCGTGTCGTGGACGCGGTGTCCCGTTCCGGCGACACCATCCACACCCTGTCCGAGGCCATCCACAAGATCGGCAGCATCACCCAGGTCATCGGCGAGGTGGCCGGGCAGACCAATCTGCTGGCCCTCAATGCGGCCATCGAGGCGGCCCGCGCCGGCGAGCAGGGCCGCGGTTTCGCGGTGGTGGCCGACGAGGTGCGCACGCTGGCCGAGCGGACCGCCTCCAGCTCCCGCGACATCGCCGCCACCGTGGCGGCGATCCAGTCGGTCACCGCCGAAGCGGTGGAGGCGATGGCCGTCGCGCGCAGCGAGGTCGAGGCTACCATCGCGTCCCTGCAGGATGGCGCGACCAGCCTGGGGGGCGTGACCCAGGCCGCCGACGAAGTGAGCGGCATGTCGCGCAGCATCTCCGCCGCCACGGTCGAGCAGACCCAGGCCAGCGAGGACGTCGCGCGCAACATGGAACACATCACCCAGCTCATCGACGACAACCTGCAGGCCTCCCGGGAAGCCAGGCAGGCGGCGGGGGATCTCCTCTCCACCTCGGGCAGGCTCAAGGCCATGATCGGCGAGTTCAGAATTCACAAGGCATGAGTACGGCGAATCCGTCGCCGGCCATGGCCTGCGACAAGCATAGAAGGATCCTAGGAAGCAGCATGCGCAACATCCCCCTGTTCAATACTGAAGATCACAAGTTCATCCTCCTGAATGAGAGCGAGCCGGGCGAAGAAGACGGCATCCGTTCCAACCAGTACCTGGTCGTCCACGGCGACGACGGCGTCCTGCTCGACCCGGGCGGCTTCGGCGTGATGCCGCGGGTGCTCTCCGAGCTGCTGCGCTACGTGAGCCCCGACCGGCTGAAGGCGATCATGCTGTCCCACCAGGACCCGGACATCGTCGGCGGCCTGGCCACCTGGCTGGAGATCTCCGAGGCGCCGGTGTACGTGTCGAGCATCTGGATGCGCTTCCTGCCCCACTACGGCATCTCGTCGATGCGCCGCTTCATCGGCGTGCCCGACGAGGGCATGCAGGTCGAGCTGGCGGAAGGCTTCCGGCTGGACCTGGTGCCGGCCCACTTCCTCCACTCGGAAGGGCAGATCAACGTCTACGACCCGATCTCCAAGGTGCTGTTCACCGGCGACATCGGCGCGGCGATGATGCCCGACGGCGAAGACGAGCCCTATGTGGACGACTTCGCCAGCCACGTGCCCTACATCGAAGGCTTCCACCGCCGCTACATGGGGTCCAACAAGGCGGCGCGCCTGTGGGTCGATGCGGTGTCCAGGCTCGACATCGACTTCATCGCCCCCCAGCACGGGCCCATCTACCGGGGCGCTGCGGTGCCTGCCTTCCTCGACTGGTTCCGCAATCTGGAGTGCGGCGTGGACCTGATGGTCGAGGCCGGGCATTTCCGGAGAGTCACGTGAACCTGAGACCCAATCCATTGCTGGTCATCCCGCAGCGCCAGGAGGGCATGCGCCAGCGGGTGCTGGAGAGCTTCGCGGCCCTGTTCGAGAGCCAGACGCGCAGCAGCCTGTTTGCCGCCAGCATCACCGAGCTGACCCAGAGCGTGCGGGCCGAGATCCTGCAGGGGCTGCAGGCTTCCCTCGGGCAGATCGAAGGCCTGCCGATGAGCGAGGCCCAGCGCATCGAACTGACCCGCGGCCTGGACCGGGCGGTGGCGCGCTGCGAGCGCCTCGACAAGACCCTTGATCTGCTGGTCGGCGAGCGGCGCCGACAGCTCGGCAACAACTCCCGCGACCTGCAGCAGGTCATGCTGGAGTTCAACCGGGTCTCCAAGGACCTGGCCGGCACGCTGATCGAGAAGGACCTGCTCGAACGCCAGAGCCGGGTCCTCGAGACCATCGTGCTGTCCCACGAGAAGGTCACCCAGTGGAAGGCCTTCGTGCAGGAGGTGCTGCTCGGCTTCCACGCCTTCTTCCCCTTCGACGTCTTCTTCATTGCCTTCTCCGAAGACAACGCCCTGTCCCTGTACGTCTATTACATGGGCGAATACCCGGAGGAGGTGAAGACCTCGGCCCGTCACCGGCTGGCCCGCGACATGATCGAGCACCTCGACCTGCCGCCCGACGTGCCGCTGGACATCGAGGAATTCCAGGTCATCCGCAACCGCAAGCGCCAGGGGGTGGATGCCAGCAACATCCGCATGATCACCGTGCCGGTGCCGGACATCGACTCGTCCAACCTGTCCGGCCTGCTCGGCATCGCCTACGCGTCCCTCGACAAGCTGACGCCGCAGGAAAGCAGCGTGATCCACTCCATCCTCGCCGTGATGGTGATGGTGGTCGGCTCCAGCAAGGCCCTCAGCCGCACCCTGTCGGAGCTCGAATACTATTCGACCCACGATCCGCTGACCGGCCTGCACAACCGGCGCTACTTCAACGAGATGCTCGGCTACGAGCTGGGCCGCTCGGAGCGCCACGTGCATGAGTTCTCGATCCTGATGCTCGACCTGGACGACTTCAAGGACGTCAACGACACCTACGGCCACCCACGCGGTGACATGGTGCTGCAGCAGGTCGCCGAGAAGATGCGCACGGTGATGCGGCGTGGTGACCTGGCCACCCGCATCGGCGGCGACGAGTTCGCCATCATCCTCGTCGAGACCGGCCTGGAAGGGGCGATGGTGGTGGCCGAGAAACTGCGTACCGAGCTGCGCCAGATGCGCTTCGAGGGTGACGACGGCAAGATCTTCCACATCACCACCTCGATCGGCATCGTCTCCTATCCGCAGGACGCGAACAGCCTCACCGATCTGATGGCCGGCGTGGACATCGGCCTGTACCGGGCCAAGGAACTCGGCAAGGACACCATCGGCACCTTCGAATCGGTGAAGGACCGGGTCCATGCCAGCCGCGCGACCCGCGACTACGCCGAGAAGCTGCGCGCGTCCCTGCGCGAGAAGCGGGTGGTGCCGTACTTCCAGACCATTTTCGACTGCCGTACCGGCCAGCCCTTCGCCTACGAGACGCTGGCGCGCATCATCGAGCCGGACGGCACCACGCTGTCGGCCGGTGCCTTCATCGAGACCATCGAGAAATACGGCCTCGGCCGCGACCTCGACCGGGCCATCATCGAGCAGGGCTTCGCCGCCGCGCGGGAACGCCTGGACACGCCGGGGGCGCCGCCATTCCGGTTGTTCATCAACCTGTCGGCCCAGGAGATCCAGGGCCGCGGCATCCTCGGCTACGCCGAGATGCTGTGCGCGCAGCTGGACATACCGCCCAACGTGATCGTCTTCGAGATCCTCGAGCGCGACGCCATCGGCGACATGACCCACATGCGCAAATTCCTCAGCGACCTGCGCAAGAAGGGCTTCCTGTTCGCGCTGGACGACTTCGGCAGCGGCTACAACTCCTTCCACTACCTGCGCGAGCTGACCTTCGACTACGTGAAGATCGACGGCGCCTTCGTGAAGAACATCGTCAAGTCGAAGGTGGACCGCACCCTGGTCCGCAACCTTACCCGCCTTTGCCAGGAGCTCGGCATCCTCACCATCGCCGAGTTCGTCGAGTCGGAGGAAATCCTCGACGAGCTGCGCAGCATGGGCGTGGATTACGCCCAGGGCTTCCACCTCGGCATGCCCGTCTCCCGCATGGCCTGACTGACCGGGCCTGCCGGGCGGCGCCTCAACTGCCCGGCTTGATCTGCTTGCCGCAGTCGGTGAGCAGGCGGCGGATCCAGCGGTGGGCCGGCGACAGGTGGTTGCGCTCGTGCCACAGCTGGTAGAAGCGCATCGCCGGGAAGGGAATCGGCGAGGGCAGGATCACCAGCGGCAGCAGGTCGGCGTAGAACTGCGCAAAGTGCCGCGTGGTGGTGAACACCAGGTCGCTGTGCTGCAGCAGATACGGCGCCATCGTGAAGGACTGCACCACCACCCGCTCGTCCCGGTTCAGGCGGTGCGTCGCCAGCACCGTGTCGATCACCCCGCGCTGGCTCATCGAGTACGGCATCGGTACCACATGCACCGCCCGCTGGTAGTCGTCGGCGGTGAATCCCTTGCGGGCCAGCGGATGGTTCGCCCCCACCAGGCACACGATCTCGTCCTCCAGCAGCATCGACAAGTGCATGCGGTGGGGCGGCTCCGGCCAGTTGCCGATCACCACATCCAGATCCCCCTCGGCGAGGGAGCGCTCGAAATCGAAGTTGGGCCCCAGTGACTGCAGGCTCAGGCGCAGGTTCGGGGCTTCCTTGCGGATCCGCTCCACCACGCTTGAAATGAACATCGGTGCCAGGTAGTCCGGCGCGCCGACGCGGAACTCGTAGCGGCTGGTCTGCGGCTCGAAGGACTCGGGCGCGAAGGTCATCCGGTCGATCTCCGCCAGCGCGCCCTTGGCATGGGACAGCAGCGCCAGCGCCCGCTCGGTGGGCACCATGCCGCTCTTTTCCCGCACCAGCAGCGGGTCGCCGAGGATCGTGCGGAGGCGCTTCAGCGCCAGGCTCACCGCCGGCTGGGACTGGTTCAGGCGCAGCGCCGTGCGCGACACGCTGCGCTCGGTGATCAGCAGGCAGAAGATCCGCAGCAGGTAGGTGTCGAGCTGGTCGTCGCTTCGTCGGGTGCTCATGGGGGCGGGGGCAGGAAGATATTGAAAAGTATATATAGCTTATAAGCTCATATCCATTTCCTTAATCCCCGGCGGCTCTAAACTGCACAGCACATCCCCACACCAACAACTGGAGACACAAGCATGGGACGCCTCACCACCCACGTGCTGGACACCGCCAGCGGCAAGCCGGGTACCGGCATTGCCGTGACCCTTTACCGCCTGGATGGTGGCCGCCGCGAGATCCGCCGCACCGTCACCAACCATGACGGCCGCTGCGACAGCCCGCTGCTCGACGGCGAGGCCTTCGAGTGCGGCAGCTACGAGCTCGTCTTCGCCGCCGGCGACTACTTCCGCGCCCAGGGCCAGGCCCTGCCGGAACCCCTGTTCGTGGACGAAGTGGTCCTGCGTTTCGGCATCGCCGACCCGGCCCAGCACTATCACGTGCCGCTGCTGGTCTCCCCGTGGAGCTACTCCACCTACCGCGGCAGCTGATCCACGTTCCGCGCACCGTTTCGCACGAGAGACTGAAGAAACATGGAAACCTATCTCCTCGACTGGGCCAACCTGCTGCTGCGCTGGCTCCACCTGATCACCGGCATCGCCTGGATCGGCGCGTCGTTCTACTTCGTGATGCTCGACAACTCCCTGCGTCCGCCGAAGAAGCCCGAGGACGCCAAGCGCGGCGTGTTCGGCGAGCTCTGGGCGGTGCATGGCGGCGGCTTCTACTGCAGCCAGAAATTCCTCACCGGCCCGCAGGGCGAGCCGCTGACCCACGATCTCCACTGGTCCAAGTGGGAGGCCTACACCACCTGGTTGTCGGGCATGAGCCTGCTGGCGGTGGTGTACTGGATCGGCGCCTCCAGCTACCTGATCGACGCCAAGGTGATGGCGCTGACGCCGCCTGCCGCGGTCGGCATCTCCATCGCCTTCCTGGCTGCCGGCTGGGTGGTGTATGACCTGCTGTGCCGCAAGCTGATGGGCCGTGACGGCCTGCTGGCGGTGCTGCTGTTCGGCTTCGTGGTGCTGGCCGACTGGCTGCTGCACCAGCTGTTCTCGGCCCGCGGCGCCTACATGCATGTGGGGGCGATGCTCGGCACGATGATGGTGGCCAACGTGTTCATCCACATCATTCCCGGCCAGAAGCGCATGGTCGAGCAGATCCGCGCCGGCCAGCCGGTGGATTCGCGCCCCGGCCAGATCGGTAAGCAGCGTTCGGTGCACAACACCTACTTCACGCTGCCGGTGCTGTTCGTGATGATCAGCAACCATTACCCGATGACCTATTCCCACCCCAATGGCTGGCTGGTGCTGGTGGTCATGATGCTGGCCGGCGTGCTGATCCGTCAGTTCTTCGTGCTGCGCCACCGGGGCCAGGTGAAGTGGTGGCTGCCCGCCGCCGGTGTCGCGCTGCTGGCCCTGTTGATGGTGTTGATGGCGCCTGCCCCGGTGAAGGCGGACGGCGAGAAAGTGAGCTTCGCCGCCGTCAAGCATGTGGTCGATACCCGTTGCACCGCCTGTCACGCCGAGCATCCGACCCAGGCCGGCTTCGCCCAGCCGCCCAAGGGCGTGGTGCTGCAGGGCGCCGAAGGCATCGCCCAGCACGCCGCCAAGATGGCCGAGACGGTGGCCAGCGGCTACATGCCCCTTGGCAACCTGACCGGCATCACCGACGCCGAGCGTCAGCTGATCGCCCGCTGGTACGCCCAGGGCGCCAAAGTGGCGGATTGAACCCGTAGAGCGTGAGGCGATGGGAATGGAATCTGTGGGAGCTGAGCCTGTAGGGGCGAATTCATTCGCCCTCTGTGGGTTGATCGAACTCCGCGGGCGAATGAATTCGCCCCCACAGATGAGCTCGCCCCCACAGGTGAGCCCTCATCCTCAGATGAATTCGCCCCACAGTTTTCCCCGAACGCAGCCTCACCCAACAAGCACCCCATGCCGTGCATCCCGACCCCAACCGCTTCGCATGACATCAAGGACCCCGAACCCATGAATGCGACCACTCCCATTGCCGCCCTGTCGGCGCTGCCGCAGGATGCGTTCGTCGCCCGCCTGGCCGACATCTTCGAACACTCCCCATGGATCCCCGAGCGGGCCTGGGCGGCCCGCCCCTTCGCCGACGTCGAGGCGCTGCACACCGCGATGCTGGCGGTGCTCGACGCCGCCACGGACGACGAGAAGCTCGGCCTGATCCGCGCCCACCCGGAGCTGGCGGGCAAGGAAGCCGCCGCCGGTACGCTGACGGTGGCCTCCACCGGCGAGCAGCGCGGCGCCGGCCTCGACCAGTGCAGCGCCGACGAGCTGGCCCGCCTGCGCAAGCTGAATGCCGCCTACCGGGAACGTTTCGGCTTCCCCTTCGTCATCGCGGTGAAGGGCCTGTCCCGCTACCAGATCATGGATGCAGTGGAAGCCCGCCTGGCCAACGACGCGGCCACCGAGTTCCGCACCTGCCTGGCGCAGATCGGCCGCATCGCCCGCTTCCGCCTCGACGCGCTGCTCGGCTGAGCGCAAGGAGAACCGCCATGAGCAAGATCGATCCCGCCTATCCCCGCGACCTGATCGGCTACGGCCGCAAGCCGCCCTTTGCCGATTGGCCGGGCCAGGCCCGGGTGGCTGTCCAGTTCGTCCTCAACTACGAGGAGGGCGGCGAGAACTGCGTGCTGCACGGCGATGCCGGCAG
The DNA here is from genome assembly GCA_018241665.1 of Pseudomonadota bacterium. Classification (GTDB taxonomy): domain Bacteria; phylum Pseudomonadota; class Gammaproteobacteria; order Burkholderiales; family Rhodocyclaceae; genus Zoogloea. The sequence goes on along the minus strand of JAFEDK010000005.1, from coordinate 104,877 downwards.
CGAGCAATTCCTGTCCGAGCTGTTCAACCCGCCGGCCTTTCCGGACCGCCACCTGTCGATGGAGGGCGTCTATGAATACGGCTCCCGCGTCGGCGTGTGGCGCTTCCTGCGCGAGTTCGAACGGCGCGGGCTGCCGATGACCATCTTCGGCGTGTCGATGGCGTTGCAGCGCCACCCCGAACTCACCGCCGCCTTCAAGGAACTCGGCCACGAGATCGCCTGCCACGGCTGGCGCTGGATCCACTACCAGAACGTGGACGAGGCCACCGAGCGCGAGCACATGCGGATCGGCATGCAGATCATCGAGCAGCTCACCGGCGAGCGGCCGCTGGGCTGGTACACCGGGCGGGATTCCCCCAACACGCGGCGCCTGGTCGCCGACCACGGTGGCTTCCTGTACGACTCGGACTACTACGGCGACGACCTGCCGTTCTGGTCCGAAGTGCGGAAGAGCGACGGCAGCACCGCGCCGCACCTGATCGTGCCCTACACCCTCGACACCAACGACATGCGCTTCTCGCTGCCGCAGGGCTTCTCCCACGGGGATGAGTTCTTCGAATACCTGCGCGATGCCTTCGACGTGATGTACGAAGAAGGCGACGAGCGCCCGGCGATGCTCAGCGTCGGCATGCACTGCCGCCTGCTTGGCCGTCCTGGACGTTTCCGTGCGCTGCAGCGCTTCCTCGACCATATTGAAAAACATGATCGGGTGTGGGTGTGCCGGCGGGTGGATATCGCCCGCCACTGGATCGAGAAGCACCCGTTCCAGGGCTGAGAGCTGTGGCGGGCGGGGCCTTGAGCGCCCCGGCCGGGGGTCAGGCGATGATGCCCCACCAGCGCAGGGTCTGGCGGAAATGGTCGCGCACCGCTGCTGCCGCGGCGTTCTCGTCGCCGCCGGCCACCGCGTCGAGGATGGCCAGGTGCTCACCCATGGCGGGGATGATGCGGTCGGGAAGGAGGGGGCGGGAATGCTGCATGACGGAGATCCGGTCCCGGTTGCGGGCGTAGATTTCCCGGGCGCTGTCGTTGCCGAGGGCTTCGGACAGGGCCGTGTGGAGGTCCCAGTCCACCTGCATGGCCTCCTGTTGCAGCGCGGGGGTGATGCCTTCGCGGGCCGCGTCGAGGACCCGCTGGTGGCTGTCCCGCAGTCCGTCGAGACGGTTGCCGGCACCGCTGCGGACCAGTTCCCGGGCGCCTTCCTGGTCGAGGATGGTGCGCAGATGGAAGCAGTCGCGGATGAGGGCCGGGGTGGCTTCCATGACCGCCACGCCGCGCTTGGGCAGTACGCGGACCAGGGCCACGGCTTCGGCCCGTTTGACGGCCTCGCGCACCGGTGCCATGGGCATGTCGAGGATGCGCATCAGGTCGGGCATCGAGACGAATTGTCCGGCACGCAGGCCACCGTCGGTGAGCAGCGCCCGCAGTGCAAGAAAAGCCTTGTCGGCCATCAGCAGGCCTTCGGCGTCCGGCAGGTTCATGAGCGTTCCCTTGGTGTGGGCGCCGATTTTCACACCATGCGCCGCGGTGGGCAAATGTCGGCTGGTATTGGAGTGTTTTTTTAGAAGAAATTTTTATTGGTATAACTCTGAGCTTGTAACTAACATTTTACAAAATATGTTTGTAGGCATCTGTGCGGGCTGCAATACCAGGCGGCTTTGGCATCGATGGCCAAGGATGGACGGGTGGCAATCGCTTCCGTCGTCACTGCGGCACCCGAACGGCCGCCCCTGGGGGGCCTTCTTTCATCCGGCTCAAGAGGTAAACCATGCACAAGCGCTTTTACAAGACACTGTTCGGGCAGGTTGTCATTGCCCTCGTCCTGGGGATCGTCGTCGGCGCCCTGTGGCCCGATTTCGCCACCAAGCTGAAGCCCCTGGGCGACGGCTTCATCAAGCTGATCAAGGCGATCATCGCGCCGCTGGTGTTCTGCGTGGTCGTCCATGGCATCTGCAGCACCGGCGATCTCAAGAAGGTCGGGCGCGTCGGGGTCAAGGCGCTGCTGTACTTCGAAGTCGTCACCACCTTTGCGCTGGCCCTCGGCGTGCTGCTGGCCTACGTGCTGCAACCCGGCGCCGGCATGAATGTCGATCCCCACAACCTCGACGCGTCGGCGATGGCCGGTTACGCGGAGAAGGCCGCCCAGGCCACCAGCACGGTGGATTTCCTGCTCAGGATCATTCCGAACACCTTCATGGATGCCTTCGCCAAGGGCGACATCCTGCAGGTCCTGCTGCTGGCCATCCTGTTCGGCTGTGCGGTGGCGGCCCTCGGCGAGCGGGGGCGGCCGGTCACGCTGGCGATCGACAGCCTGGCCCACGTGTTCTTCAAGGTGATCGGCTACATCGTCAAGCTGGCGCCGCTGGGCGTGCTCGGCGCGATCGCCTTCACGGTGGGCAAGTACGGTGTGGGTTCGCTCAAGCAGCTGGGCATGCTGGTGGCCCTGTTCTACGTGAACTGTGCGGTCTTCGTGGTCGTCGTGCTCGGCGCCATCCTGCGTTTGGCAGGCTTCGACATCTTCAAGCTGCTGCGCTACCTGCGGGAGGAACTGCTGGTGGTGCTGGGCACCGCGTCGTCCGATGCGGTGCTGCCCCAGGTCATGCGCAAGCTTGAACTCATGGGCATCAAGAATTCGACGGTTGGCCTGGTGATCCCCACCGGCTATTCCTTCAACCTGGACGGTTTTTCCATCTACCTGACCCTGGCGGCGGTCTTCATCGCCCAGGCCACCAACACGCCGCTGTCAATGACGGACCTGCTGACCATCCTGGCCATTTCCCTGGTGACCTCGAAGGGCGCGCACGGCGTGCCGGGCTCGGCCATCGTGATCCTGGCCGCCACGCTGTCCGCCGTGCCGGCGATCCCGGCCATCGGCCTGGTGCTGGTGCTGTCGGTGGACTGGTTCATGGGCATGGCGCGGGCGCTCACCAACATGATCGGCAACTGCGTCGCCACCGTCGTGATCGGCGTGTGGGAGAAGGACATCGACCGGGAGCGGGCGCGAGGCGTACTGGACGGCGTGATCCCGGTGGACCTCAACGCGACGTCCCCGGACGGCCTCACCGAAGAGCGCGAAGCCCTTGCCAGCACCGGCCCGCTGGCCGCACAGCAGGAGCTGGTGTCCCGCTGACATGACATCCGACCGGGGCCGCCAGCTCGGCCCCCCGGTTTTTTTAACCGGGAGCACGTTGCCCTTTGTGGGTGGATGGCTCCCCTGCATCGCAATCCAAAATTCAAAGGAGACCTGACTCATGGCCAGCCACACCCCCGGCGCCCCCGTTTTCGCCGCCCCCGCCGAACTGCCCGACTGGGCACTGCGTTCGGTGGATCTCGCCAACCCGCGCCTCGGCGCGCAGGCGCTGTACGCCTCCGACGACTTCTTCGCCGAAGTGTCGCGCATGCTCAACCCGGAACCGGCCCAGTTCGTGCCGGGCAAGTTCGACACCAACGGCAAGTGGATGGACGGCTGGGAATCCCGCCGCAAACGCGTCGCCGGCCACGACTGGGCGCTGCTCAAGCTCGGCGTGAAGGGCGTGATCCGCGGCTTCGACGTGGACACCAGCCACTTCACCGGCAACTACCCGCCGGCAGTGTCCATCGAGGCCACCGTATCGGGCACTGACGACGTGGAGAGCCTGAAGGCCGCCAGCTGGACCGAGATCCTGCCCGCCACGCCCCTCGGCCCCAACAGCCACCACATCCTCGAATGTGCCAGCGATGCAGCGTGGACCCACCTGCGCGTCAACATCTTCCCGGACGGCGGTATCGCCCGCCTGCGCGTTTATGGCCGCCCGGTCGGCGCGCTGGAAAGCCTGACCGGCGACGAGACCATCGACCTCGTGGCGATGGAGAACGGCGGCCGCGCGGTGTCGTGGAACGACGCCAGCTTCGGCTCCACCGTCGCCGCGCTGCTGCTGCCCGGCCGCGGCCAGAACATGGGCGACGGCTGGGAGACCCGCCGCCGCCGCGAACCGGGCAACGACTGGTGCGTGCTCGAACTGGGCGCCGCCGGCACGGTCGACAAGATCGAAGTGGACACCGCCTTCTTCAAGGGCAACTTCCCGGACCGGTGCTCGATCCAGGCGGCCTTTGTGAGCGGTGGCACCGATCGTTCCATCACCACCCAGAGCATGTTCTGGCAGACCCTGCTGCCCGAGCAGAAGCTGACGATGGACGCCGTGCATACCTTCACCGAACAGATCGCCAGGCTCGGGCCGATCACCCATGTGCGCTTCAACATCTTCCCCGACGGCGGCGTGTCGCGCCTGCGCCTGTGGGGCAAGGTGGCCAAGTAAGGAGCGGCCATGAACAGCCTCAGCCTGAGCCCGCAGCCGCTCACCCGCGAAGCCTTCGCCCCCTTCGGCGAAGTCATCGAGGCGAGCGACGCGGTGCGCCATTTCACCATCAACGCCGGCAACACCGAGCGCTACCACGACCTCGCCCAGATCGAAGCGGGCCCGGACGGCAAGGTGATCGTCTCCATCTTCCGCGGCCAGCCGCGCACGCTGCCCTTCAGCGTCGAGATGATGGAGCGCCACCCGCTGGCCAGCCAGGCCTTTATCCCGATGTCCGGCAAGCCCTACCTGGTGGTGGTGGCGCCGGCCGGCGCGGCGCCGAAGGCGGAAGACCTGCGGGTCTTCCTGGCCCGCGGCGACCAGGGCGTCAACTACGCCACCGGCGTGTGGCACCACCCGCTGCTGGCGCTGGAGACGGTGTGCGACTTCCTCGTCGTGGATCGCAGCGGCAACGCCCCTAACTGCGACGAGGTGAGTCTCGATCCCGGCGCGGTGATCCCGGCCCTGTAAGGAGACGGCCATGTCCAGCGACGATGTCGGCGAAGCCTACGCCCGGCGGCCCCGGGCCTTCGGCGAGGTGGAGTGGCGGGCGCGGGTGGACGTGGCCGCCTGCTACCGCCTGGTGGCCCGCAAGGGCTGGGACGATCTGGTCTACACGCACATCTCGCGGCGCCTGCCCGGGCGTGACGACGCCTTCCTGATCAACCGCTTCGGGCTGGGCTTCGAGGAAGTCACCGCCTCCAACCTGCTGGTGGTGGATTTTGCCGGCCAGGTGCTGGCCGGGAAGGGCATCGCCAGCCCGGCGGGCTTCGCGATCCACTCGGCGGTGCACCGTGCCCGGCCGGACGCCCATTGCGTGCTGCATCTCCACACGCGTGCCGGCATTGCCGTGTCCACGCTGGCCGACGGCCTGCTGCCGCTGTCCCAGCCGGCGCTGCGTTTCTGGCGCGACATCGGCATCCACGACTACGGCGGCCTCGTCTTCGACGCCCCCGAACTGGCCAAGCTGGTTGCCGCCCTCGGGCAGCACCCGGCGCTGCTGCTGCGTAACCACGGCACCCTGACCTGCGGCCGCACGGTGGCCGAGGCCTACGTGCTGATGCACACCCTGGAGCAGGCCTGCGAAATCCAGCTCGCCGCAATGGCCGCCGCCCCCGATGCCACCCGCCGGGCGATGCCGCCGGACGACGTGTTGGCCCGCAGCCACCGCCAGCTCACCGCCGACCCGGCGCCGGAAGGCGCGCTCGAATGGCCGATGTTGCTGCGTCGGTTGATGCGGGACGATCCGTCGTTTGCGGCTTGATGCTGTAACGCTCAGTGGGGGGCAGCACCCGGTGGGGAGCGGCATCCAGTGGGGGCGAATTCATTCGCCCGCGGACTTCGTCGAGCCGACTGAGGGCGAATGAATTCGCCCCCACAAAAATTCGCCCCCACAGGGATGCCCCCATAAGCAAAACCCCGCAATCCAAACCTGAAAGGGCACTTCCATGCCGACCCTGCACATCGAACTCTTTGAAGGCCGCACGCCGGCCGAAAAGCGCGAGCTCGTCGAGGCGCTGACCCGTGAAACCTGCCGCGTGCTCGGCTGCGAGCCGTCGGCGGTGGATATCCTGTTTGTGGATGTGAAGCGGGAGAACTGGGCGACCGGCGGGGTGCTGTGGTCGGAGAGGCCCGCCTGACCCCGTGGGGTCGAATTCATTCGACCTCGATGGGGTCAGCTCCTGCGGGCGCTTGGCGCATCATGCCCTTGCCGGCCCCTTGCCCTGCCTGGACCTTGAATCGGCCGGAACTCGCCCCGCAAGGGCAAGCAGGCAGCCAAGCTGTCAGGTCATCACACCCGCAGGTCGAATGAATTCGACCCCACAGGCATGTGTCCCCGCTCGCTGACCCGTACGGACCCCACCGTGTCGGACACGCCGTCGCCCTCCACCAGCCCCGCATAACACCTCACCATCTGCGCAAACGAATCCGTCCCGAGCTTGCGCCCCAGGCGGGAGCGATGGACTTCGACGGTGCGCGGCGACACTTCCAGTGCGCGGGCGACTTCCTTGTTGGTGAGGCCGGCGACGATCATCGCCAGGACTTCCCGTTCCCGTTCCGACAGCTGCGCGTAGCGCTGGCGTGCCTGGCGTTCCGCGTCGAGGCGGGCGTGCTGCAGCACGTGCTGGCCGATGCTGTAGCGCAGGGCCTGGCGCAGTTCGTCGCGCTGCAGCGGCTTTTCCAGGAAGTCCGCGGCGCCGGCGTGGAAGGCCTGCCGGCATTGGGCGGTGTCCGCATCGGCGGCCAGCACGATCACCGGCAGGTCGATGCCGTCGGCGCTGAGTCCGGCGATGAAGTCGGCGCAGTCGCCGTCGGTGTGGCGGATGTCCACCAGGATCACGCCACAGGCGTCGCCGTCGAGGGCGCTGCGCAATTCGTCCGGGCTGTCCCAGGTGTGCAGCGGAAGATCCAGGCTGGTGGCGCTGGCGGCGAGGGCACGGCGGGTGGCCGGGGTGTCGTCGATGCAGTGGATGCAGGGGCGGGGCGTGGTCATGGCAAACCTGTTCAGGAACGGGGTGGGCCGCCGCGGCGGAGGACCGGGACGAGATTGACGAGCAGCAGCGCGGCGCCGATCAGCAGCATGCCGCCGAGCTCGGCGTTGCTGGGGCGTTCGCCCAGCTCCAGCCAGCCGGCGAGCACGCCGATGGCCGGGATGCCGAGGGCCGACAGGCCAGCGATGGCGGCGGGCAGGTGCTCCAGCACGTAGAGCCACAGCAGCCAGGCCAGGCCGGTGGCGAGCAGCGCGTTGAAGGCGAGGGCGCCGAAGAAGTAGGGCGTCGGGTCGATGGGGCGCGACGGATGCAGCGCGGCGACGACGCACAGGGCCAGCGCGCCGAACAGCATCTGCCAGGCGGTCAGCGTCAGCACATCCACTTCGTGCTGCTGGCGCAGACGCTTGGCGACGACGGTCGCCAGTGCCCAGGCGAGGCTGCCGGCCAGCGCGAGCAGGTTGCTGGTCAGGCTGCCGTGGGCGGCACCCCAGGGTTCGAGGATCAGCAGCAGGCCGCCGGCGGCCACCAGGGTGCCGGCCTGCTGGAGCGGGCTGATGTGCTCGCCGAGGCGCCAAGCCGCCAGCGGCACCAGCCAGAAGGGCATGGTGTAGACCAGCACCGCGGTCTTGCCGGCGCCGCCGGCCACCAGCGCCCACTGGATCAGTGCGGTGAAGGCGGCGGTCTGCAAGAGGCCGAGCAGGATGGTCTGCCGGGCGGCGACCAGTTTCAGCGGGCGGCGGCGCAGGAGCAGCAGCGCGAACAGGGACAGGGCACCGAGCAGCGTGCGGATCGCCGAGAAGTCGAAGGGATCGGCGTAGCGGATCACCTGCTTCATCACCACCCAGTTGTAGCCCCAGATCAGTGACATCAACAGCAGCGCGGCAGCGGCGGGGCGGGGGAAGGAGGAGGACGGCTTCATCGGCTTATCGGATTTCGAATAGTGGGGGGCATCGCTTGGTCCGCAGAATACCCACAAGGTGCCGCAGATGAAGCCGTCAGCCATGCCGCACGGCCCGGCAAATCGTGCTGCACTGCAAGGTGGAAGGGAGAGTGGGCCTGTGTTTGGTGGGGATGAAAAATGCTGCGCCGCGACAATATCGAAGTGCTTATTCCGCTTATCAAGACTGGGCTCTGCCGCACGGTGGGCCGCCACCTAAACTGGGCCTGAGTCCGGTCGATTCCTCGGCCGGCGCATTCGCCACCAGCGCCCGCAGAGGCGCTCATGCTGATAACGAAGGAGACCTCCATGTCGGAGTATTCGCAGGAAAGAAGTGCCCAACCGGTCGATGCGGTCGACGAGCGCCTGCCCGCCGCCCGCCTCCTGGCCCTGGGCTTGCAGCACGTGCTGGTGATGTACGCTGGCGCCATCGCGGTGCCGCTGATCGTCGGCGGCGCCCTCCGTTTTCCGAAGGACCAGATCGCGCTGCTGATCAATTCCGATCTGCTGTGCTGTGGCCTCGTCACCATCATCCAGGCCTTCGGCTTCGGCAAGTTCGGCATCCGCCTGCCGGTGATGATGGGCGTCACCTTCGCGGCCGTCGGCCCGATGGTGGCTATGGCCGGCAACCCCGAGCTGGGCATCAACGCCATCCTCGGCGCCGGCATCGCGGCGGGTATCTTCGGCATCTTCTTCGCGCCATTGGTATCCCGCTGCCTGCCGCTGTTTCCGCCCGTCGTCACCGGCACCATCATCTCGGTGATCGGCATCTCGCTGATGCGCGTGGCGGTCAACTGGGCGGCCGGCGGCAATCCCATGATCAAGGACGCGGCGACCGGCAAGATGATCGACAACCCGGCCTACGGCGCGCCGGAGCACATCGCCATCGCCACCATCGTGCTGGTTTCCGTGCTGCTGATCACCAAGTACGGCCGCGGTTTCCTGTCCAACGTGTCGGTGCTGCTGGGCATGGTGGTCGGCTTCCTGATCTCGATGGCCCTCGGCAAGGTCAGCTTCGCCGGCATCGACGAAGCGCCGGTGATCGCCCTCGTCACCCCGCTGCAGTTCGGCATGCCGACCTTCGACCTGGTGTCGGTGGCGACCATGTGCCTGGTGATGGTGGTGGTGATGGTCGAGTCCCTCGGCATGTTCCTGGCCCTCGGCGATCTCACCGGGCGCCGCCTGAGCCGTGACGACCTGACCCGCGGGCTGCGCACCGACGGCCTCGGCACGCTGATCGGCGGTTTCCTCAACACCTTCCCGCACACCTCCTTCTCGCAGAACGTCGGCCTGGTGGGTGTCACCGGCGTGAAGAGCCGCTGGGTGTGCATCGTCGGCGGGGTGATCCTGATGGCCTTCGGCCTGTTCCCGAAGATGGCGGTGGTGATCGCCTCCGTGCCCCAGTTCGTGCTCGGCGGCGCCGGCGTCGTGATGTTTGGCATGGTCGCCGCGACGGGCATCAAGATCCTCGTCGGGGCCGATCTGCGCAGCAACCGCAACAACCTCTACGTGGTGGCGGTCAGCGTCGGCCTGGGCATGATCCCGCTGGTCGCCCCGACCTTCTTCCACAGCATGCCGAAGGCTCTTGGCCCGCTGCTGCACAGCGGCATCCTGCTCGCCGCCCTGTCGGCGGTCGTACTCAACGTGTTCCTCAACGGCACTGGCCGCCGCAACGCCAGCGGCGAAGCCTGCGAACCCATCGCCCACGAAGCCCACTGATCCGCGCCCGGACCACTCCTCACCGAAAGACACAACATGAAGAAGATTTTTTGCCGGCCGCTGGCCGGTGCGGCCTCCCTTTGCCTGTCGCTTGCCGCGCCCCTCGCTTCCGCCGCCACCTGGTCCGACACTTTCCTCGGCTACCGCTACGGCACCCAGTTCCGTGAGCCGAACAACACACAGGATGTGCGCAAGAACGTGCTGCAATTCACCCACAGTAGCGGCTACGCTGTTGGTCAGAACTTCCTGAACCTGGACGTTCTGCAGTCCGACAAGAACGATCCGGTGAATGGCGGCGGCTCCGGCGCCACCGAGTTCTACCTGACCTACCGCCACCAGCTGCATTTGGGCAAGGCCCTCGACAAGGATCTGTCCTTCGGCCCGGTTAAGGAGGTGGCGCTGACCGGCGGTTTCGACCTCAACACCAAGGACACCCGCTTCGCGCCGCGCAAGCGCCTGCTGGTGGTCGGCCCGACCCTCAAGTTCGACGTGCCCGGCTTTCTGGACGTGAGCCTGCTGGCCGCCCGCGAGTGGAACCACTGCGGCCTCGGCGCGCCGGCCTGTCCGCAGGCCGAGATCGCCTTCGACACCCAGTGGATGCTCAGCGCAGCGTGGGGCATTCCGTTCCAGGCCGGTCCGCTGCCCCTCAAGTTCCAGGGCTTCATCAACTACATCGGCGAGAAGGGCAAGGACTACGCCGGCGTGAAGACCGAGGCGGAAACCCTGATGCGCACCTCCCTGATGGCCGACCTGGGCCAGCTCGCCGGCAGCCGCAAGAACACCATCTGGGCCGGGGTCGGCTACGAGCTGTGGCTCAACAAGTTCGGCAACCACGCCAACGCCGCCGGCGTCACCAAGCCCGGCATCAACACCCGCGCCCCGACGCTGCAACTGGAGTGGCACTTCTGACCATGCGTCATATCGCTTGCCTTGGTCAGTCAACGCATGCAGGTGCATGGGGCGACGTCCGGTTGCCGGCTCAGGAATGCCGAGGGCTGGGCGAGGCATGGCGGTTTGGTGGTGTGCGCGAAGGGACATCGGAGGGGGCGAGAGGACTCCGACCTCGCCGTACGGGAGTGTCAGGGGTGTTGGCGGAACGGGTGTTTCTCGATCCAGTGTCGGGCGATATCCACCCGCCGGCACACCCACACCCGATCATGTTTTTCAATATGGTCGAGGAAACGCTGCAGCGCGCGGAAACGTCCGGGGCGGCCGAGCAGGCGGCAGTGCATGCCGACGCTGAGCATCGCCGGGCGCTCGTCCCCTTCTTCGTACATCACGTCGAAGGCGTCGCGCAGGTATTCGAAGAACTCATCCCCGTGGGAGAAGCCCTGCGGCAGCGAGAAGCGCATGTCGTTGGTGTCGAGGGTGTAGGGCACGATCAGGTGCGGCGCGGTGCTGCCGTCGCTCTTCTGCACTTCGGACCAGAACGGCAGGTCATCGCCGTAGTAGTCCGAGTCGTACAGGAAGCCGCCGTGGTCGGCGACCAGGCGCCGCGTGTTGGGGGAATCCCGCCCGGTGTACCAGCCCAGCGGCCGCTCGCCGGTGAGCTGCTCGATGATCTGCATGCCGATCCGCATGTGCTCGCGCTCGGTGGCCTCGTCCACGTTCTGGTAGTGGATCCAGCGCCAGCCGTGGCAGGCGATCTCGTGGCCGAGTTCCTTGAAGGCGGCGGTGAGTTCGGGGTGGCGCTGCAGCGCCATCGACACGCCGAATATGGTCATCGGCAGGCCGCGCCGTTCGAACTCGCGCAGGAAGCGCCACACGCCGACGCGCGAGCCGTATTCATAGACGCCCTCCATCGACAGGTGGCGGTCCGGAAAGGCCGGCGGGTTGAACAGTTCGGACAGGAATTGCTCGCTGCCGGCATCGCCGTGCAGCACGCAGTTCTCGCCGCCCTCCTCGTAGTTGAGGACGAACTGGACGGCCACCCGGGCCCGGCCCGGCCAGTCGGCGAAGGGCGGCTTGCGGCCGTAGCCGATCAGGTCGCGGGGATAGTTCTTCATGTTTGTCATGTACTTCTCTTGCATGTATTGACCCCTGACTCCAAGTCGGTTGGCTTGGCATCAGGGGGTGTTGTTGTGCTTGTTTCAGGTGCGCCGCGCGGCCCGCATCATTGCCACGTAGACCACTGCACCCGACAAAGCGCCGATTACCCAGCCGAAGTTGTTTTCGGGGAGGAGGTGGAGAAGTTGGGTCGCGAGTTCCCAACCGATCGCCAGGACGCCGGAGATGGCAAGGGCCGTGAGGCCTACCTTGTTCCAGCCGCCGTCGTAGTGGTAGCGCCCATCGGGCGCCATGGTGTAAAGCTCCACAGGTTTCACGACCTGTTTCTTGACGAGGTAGAAGTCGGCCATCATTACGCCGTAGAGCGGAGCGAGCACTGCGCCAAAAATGCTCACGAAGACTGTGATGGCCTTCGGGCTGTCCACGAAGATCCAGGGGCAGACCATGACCGCAAGGATCGAGGCTATGAGACCGCCACGCTTGAAGTCCACATGCTTGGGGAACAGGTTGGCAATGTCGTAGGCCGGCGAGACAAAGTTGGCGACGATGTTGATACCCATGGTCGCAATGATGAAAGTCAGGCTGCCGAGGACGACGGCGAACTTGTTGTCGATGCGGGCGACAATCTCGACCGGGTCCATGATCATCGTGCCGAATACGGTGGTACTGCCGGCCGTGACGATGACGGTAATGATCGAGAAGGCGATGAAATTCACAGGGAGGCCGAGGAAGTTGCCAACCTTCATCTGGCGCTCGTTTTTTCCAAAGCGCGAGAAATCACCAAAGTTGAGCAGCAGCGCGGCGAAATAGCTGACTACCAGCAGGATGGCGCTGCCCATCGCGGTGAAGGATTCGGCGCCAGTCAGCACCTTGTCGCCGAGGGTCAGGTCGAGCGCGCCGAGGCCGGCACGGGACAGGATCCAGCCCATCAAGATGAACATCACGACATAAACGGCCGGCCCGCAGAAGTCGATGAACTTGCGGATCGCTTCCATGCCGCGCTGGAAGATCACCAGCTGGAAGAACCACATGAAGAGGAAAGAGGCCCAGCCGAGGAGATCCAACTGCAGGAAAGTCGTTTCCCGCAGCGCCACTGCCGCGGGGAAGAACAGCAGAACCAGCGTCGCTACGGCTTTCGAGGCGAAATAGGTCTGCACACCGTACCAGACGATGCCGACGACCCCACGGATGATGGCCGCAAGATTGGCTCCCATGACACCCATGCTCACACGCGCCATCACGGGGAACGGAATGCCGTGTACGAGACTGGGTTTGCCGACCCAGTTCATGAGCTGATTGACGATCAGAATGCCAATGGTGAGTGCGGCGAGAACCTGCCAGCCGGACAGGCCCAGCAGAAACAGGCTCGCCGCGAAGGTGTAGCCGCCGACGCTATGCACGTCCGACATCCACATCGCAAAGATGCTGTAGCCATTCCAGGTGCGTTTGCCTGCAGGGACCGGGGCGAGGTCGTGGTTGTACAGGCGCGGATCTGCGCCTGGCATGCCGGTAGCGATTGTCTCGTTCGCGCCGACGGTATTTTTCGTGCTCATGCTGTCTTCCTTCGTGTGTGCTGGCGGCGTCGGACCTGCAGCAACCGTGCTGAACCAGCCGGCGGCAGGTCCGCCCCCTCTTTAGGCTTAGTAGTAATGAATCATGCCCAAAGCAAATCCCCTGGGGTCCGCGCCTGGTGCGACACCGCCGACACCGGCATCGAAGTCGTTGTTTGCCGCCGCACCGTTCGTCAGCCTCGCATACTGGGCGTACCACTCCGTGCGTTTCGACACGTGATAGGCGTAGCCCAGGGCCCAGTGGCTGCTGCGTGTGTCTTCGCTCGCGATGGCCGCGTTCCGCACGCCGGAGTCGCGCGCATAGTTGGCCCGCAGTTCGTGAGGGCCGAAGGGCCAGGATGCGGTGAGCGCCCAGTCGCTGATCTTGAGAGGGCTGCCGGTGAAGTCCGCCTTGTGGTCTTCGTAGATCACGCCGAGCTTCGGTCCGCCACCGATCACGTAGGTGGCGGCGAGGCTCCACGATTCGCTGCTGCCTTGTACCGCACCCTTCTGATGGCGGTAGCCCAGTGCGGTATGCAGGCCGCCGAGGTCGTAGGTTCCGGCGACCGAATACTCGTCGGTGGCGTGTGTCGTGGCGGTCTTGTTTTCGCCGGAACTGTGCTGGACCCGCAGACGCATGCCGTTCCAGTCGGGCGACCAGTAGTTCACGCTGTTCGTCGCCTGGAATCCGCTGGGTGGTGCGCCGAGCTTGAGCGGCGCAACATAGACCACGGCATCGATACTGCCCAGGGTGAGGATGTCCCAGGGGTCGGCGCTCAGACTCGAGATATAGAACGGACGGTGGCGTTTCCCGAGCATGACTTCTCCCCAGTTACCCCCCAGGCCCACATAGCTTTCCGAGCCCTCGGTGCCGAATGCTCCGGCACGCGATCCGTCGAGGGGCGTATTGCCTTCGATCCAGGCAAAGGCACGCAGACCGCCACCGAGATCTTCCTTGCCGAGGAAGCGGATGCGGCTAGCGATGTCGGTCACCCGGGTGCGCTGGTCAATGTCGGCCGCGGGGCCCGCAGTCGCGCCTTTCGCGGAAACCACATCGACCTGCGCGGCCGCGCGGCCGGTGATCGTGATATTGCTCTGTCCCCATGCTGCCCCGCTCAGTGCGACGCCCGCGATGCCGAGTATCGCCGTGCTCACACTCCTTCTCCGTTTCATGCTGCCTCCTTTGGTGTTCATGCTGTCTCCTTTATGTCGATTGGTCTTGTGGGTGCTTCTGCTGCGCGCCGTCACCGGCGCTTTCGTGGAGCAATAATGAAAACGACGGCGCAGCGGTACCCGGTGCCGGTCGCATGCGACCGGCACGGATAATTCAGTCTGTGGGACTCCTTCATCAGGAGTCCCGGCGGAATGGGGGGAGCCGGGCTAGCCGCTCAGCTGTTCGAACTGCCCGGTGAAGCGCTTGTTTCGCGGAAAGGCGAGATCGCCGTGTTTGCTGGTGCCCAACTTCAGGCTGACCAGAGTCTCGGCGAGTTTGACTGCGGCGGTGACGCCTTCAACGATGGGCAGCCCCACCGCCGCCTGGATCTCATCGGCGAGATCGGCCATGCCGCCGCAGCCGAGCACGATTGCGCCAATGCCGTCCTCCGCCTTGGCACGGCGACATTCCTCGACGATACGGTCGAGGGCACAGGCACCGTCATCCTCCAGATCGAGCACCGGGATTTCGGCCGCCCGCACCCGGCGGCAGTGGTGGGCAAAGCCGTAGGACTGCAGGAGGTGTTCGGCGATGATGCAGGTGCGCCCGAGGGTCGTTACGACCGAGAAGCGGGTGCTGATCATGGTCGCCAGGTGAAAGGCGGCTTCGGCGATACCGATTACCGGCGCACGCGTCAGCTCGCGTGCCGCGAGCAGCCCAGGGTCACCGAAACAGGCGATGACATATGCGTCAGCTCCCTCGCGCTCGCCCTTGCGGACCTCTTCAGCGACACCAACTGCGCTGATCATTTCGTCGAAATGGCTCTCGATCGAAACGGGGCCGCTCTTCGGATTAGTTGCCACGATGTACGTGCCCGGTGCGGCCACGCGCTGCGCGGACGCACCGATCTTCTCGGTCATGCTGAGCGTGGTGTTGGGATTGATGACACGTATCTGCATTGCTGTCTCCTTGGGTTTTATAGGCGGATGAGCGCCCCTAACGCAGCTTGGTGCGGCGTTGGGCGACCTCCTCGAGGATTTTTTTCAGGTCCGCGGCTGCGGGTTCTTCTTCGGCGAACACGACGGTGCGTTCGACGTCGCGCAGGTGACGGTCCATCCACTGCATGGCACCTTCGACATCGCCGCCAGCGATGATCGTGATTACGTCGTCGTGCTCGGAATGCCGGCAACTCGCTGTCTGTGGCGAGCCATAGGTGGCGATGGCGAGCGAGGAGCGCGATACGAGTTGGGTCAGAAAGTCGGTGAGCGTTTCATTGCCCGCTATGCCGATCAATGCGACGTGGAAGGCTCCCGACAAGTAGATCGACTCTCGCCAGTCGCCGCGTTCCTGGGCGGCTGTCTCGCGCCGGACGAGATCGCGCAGTCCATCCAGCGCGGCAGGCGTTGCTTTTGAGACCACGAGAGGGATCGCGCCGCATTCGATGACCCGGCGGGCAGAAAAAATGTCCCGTGCCTCGCCGACTGAGGGTTGAGCGACCGATGCGCCGCGATTCAGGCGCACATCCACCAGGCGCTCGTGGGTGAGCCGCTGCAGTACTTTGCGGATGCTCGTCCGACTGACCCCATAGGTTTCGGCCAGCGTGTCCTCTGGCAGTTTCGTGCCGGGTGCGAGGTGGTTCTCGACGATCGCGGTGAACAGATTGCGGTAGATCGTCTCATCACGCCCATTGCCGCCGAGGCCGTTGTCGTTGCGGCCTGATTCGAGTTCGGGGGATGTACGTTTTCCCATTCTTAAAAATCTCCATGTGGGCGTGACCATGGTCGACCCATCGTTGAATTCAGTTTAGAGGTGTTTTGGATACAATTAAACTTATTTTTGTATCCGTAGTTTCTGTAATTAGTTTTGGTATTGGCTTCTGTGTTTCTGGCTTGCGCTTCCCGCTTTGTGGGAGCTGTCGACTGTATGCGTACAAAAATCCTCTTGACTTCGTTAATTGGATACATTTTTATGTAATAACGGATACAGTCTATGGGTGCATAAAAAAATTATACGCCCCGTGCTCTTAGACCGTAGGACCGCTCAACACACCTAGAGATGCTTCCGCGGCAAGACCGCGGAAATGAGGAGACAAGCATGTCAGAGCACCTGCCGGCGGGTTATAGCGACCGTCTGTACAACGAGGACCTCGCTCCTCTGAAGGACAAGAACTGGAACTGGTACAACATTTTCGCCTTCTGGATGTCCGATGTTCATAGTGTCGGTGGATACGTTTTTGCCGGCAGTTTGTTTGCGCTTGGTTTGAGTAGCTGGCAGGTACTGGTGTCGCTGATCATCGGTATCTGTCTGGTCAACGTGCTGTGCAACTGGGTTGCCTTGCCCAGCCAGCAGGCGGGTGTCCCGTATCCTGTCGCTTGCCGTCTGGCTTTCGGTGTCTGGGGGGCCAATGTCCCCGCGATCATCCGTGGCCTGATTGCCGTCGCCTGGTACGGAATCCAGACCTTTCTTGCATCGTCGGCCTTGACGATTGTGCTGTTGCGCTTCTTTCCCGGGCTCGAGAGCCTGACGCATCAGAGCTTCGCCGGACTGTCATATCTCGGCTGGTTGGGCTTCATGACGATGTGGGTGTTGCAGGCCGTGGTGTTCTGGCATGGCATGGAAGCGATCAAGCGCTTCATCGACTGGGCGGGGCCCGCTGTGTATGTCGTGATGTTCCTGCTTGCCGGCTGGATCGTCTGGAAGGCCGGCCTCGACAACATCAGCCTTAATCTGGGCGAAGTGAAGTACCAGGGTTTTGGTGTGGTGGGGCCGATGATCACGGCGATTGCGCTGGTGGTGTCCTACTTTTCCGGACCGATGCTGAACTTTGGCGACTTTTCACGCTATGGCCGGCATTTCGACGAGGTGAAGCGCGGCAACTTCTGGGGGCTTCCGGTTAACTTCATCGCCTTCTCGATCGTCACCGTCGTCATCACTTCCGGCACCATTCCCGTGTTCGGCCATATGGTCACCGATCCGATCGAGACCGTCAGCAAGATCGACAATACGATGGCCGCGGTGCTGGGCGCCTTCACTTTCGTCACGGCCACGATCGGCATCAATATCGTCGCCAATTTTGTGTCGCCGGCCTTCGATTTCTCCAACGTGGCGCCCCGCCACATCAGCTTCCGCACGGGCGGTTTCATCGCTGCGGTCGGGTCGATCTTCATCACGCCGTGGAACCTGTTCAATTCGCCGGACGTGATCCACTACACCCTCGACATGCTCGCCGCCTTCATCGGCCCGCTGTTTGGCATCTTGCTGGTGGATTTCTATTTCGTGCGCAAGCGCAAGATCGTCGTCGATGACCTCTACAGCGACAAACCGGGTGGTGCCTACTGGTACGAAAACGGGGTCAATAAGCGTGCGATCTGGGCGCTTGTCCCGGCTGTGATCGCGGGCGTGGCGATCACGCTCCTGGGCGTCAAGGCGCTGGCCGATTTCAATTGGTTCATCGGTTGCGCGCTTGGTGCCTTGTGCTACCACCTTGCGATGAAAGGCCAGACGGTCTCGCAGGGATCCCATGAAGCGCTTGCCCCCATGGTTCCTGAAGCCACGTCCTGATGCTTTGGATCTCGGGTGCTGAAAGCTTGCCCGAGATCCTTTTCAGTGTGGAGCCTCGACTAGTTCGGGGCTTCCCTTGATCACCATGAAACGGCATGCGTGGCTGCCCTTGCGGGGCAGATCGCTTCCACGCATCGCAAACCAAAATTCGAAGGAGACCTGACTCATGGCCAGCCACACCCCCGGCGCCCCCGTTTTCGCCGCCCCCGCTGAACTGCCCGACTGGGCACTGCGTTCGGTGGATCTCGCCAACCCGCGCCTGGGCGCGCAGGCGCTGTACGCCTCCGACGACTTCTTCGCCGAAGTGTCGCGCATGCTCAACCCCGAACCGGCCCAGTTCGTGCCGGGCAAGTTCGACACCAACGGCAAGTGGATGGACGGCTGGGAATCCCGCCGCAAGCGCGTCGCCGGCCACGACTGGGCGCTGCTCAAGCTCGGCGTGAAGGGCGTGATCCGCGGCTTCGACGTGGACACCAGCCACTTCACCGGCAACTACCCGCCGGCGGTGTCCATCGAGGCCACCGTTTCCGCCACTGACGACGTGGAGAGCCTGAAAGCCGCCAGCTGGACCGAGATCCTGCCGGCCACGCCCCTCGGCCCCAACAGCCACCACATTCTCGAATGCGCCAGCGACGCGGCGTGGACCCACCTGCGCGTCAACATCTACCCGGACGGCGGCATTGCCCGCCTGCGCGTCTATGGCCGCCCGGTCGGCGCGCTCGAAAGCCTGACCGGCGACGAGACCATCGACCTCGTCGCGATGGAGAACGGCGGCCGCGCAGTGTCGTGGAACGACGCCAGCTTTGGCTCCACCGTCGCCGCCTTGCTGCTGCCCGGCCGCGGCCAGAACATGGGCGACGGCTGGGAAACCCGCCGCCGCCGCGAACCCGGCAACGACTGGTGTGTGCTCGAACTGGGCGCCGCCGGCACGGTCGACAAGATCGAAGTGGACACCGCCTTCTTCAAGGGCAACTACCCGGACCGCTGCTCGATCCAGGCAGCCTTCGTGAGCGGCGGCACCGACCGCTCCATCACCACCCAGAGCCTGTTCTGGCAAACCCTGCTGCCCGAGCAGAAGCTGTCGATGGATGCGGTGCATACCTTCACCGAACAAATTGCCAAGCTCGGGCCGATCACCCACGTGCGCTTCAACATCTTCCCCGACGGCGGCGTGTCGCGCCTGCGCCTGTGGGGCAAGGTGGTGAAGTAAGGAGCGGCCATGAACAGCCTCCGCCTGAGCCCGCAGCCGCTCACCCGCGAAGCCTTCGCCCCCTTCGGCGAAGTCATCGAAGCGAGCGACGCGGTGCGCCATTTCACCATCAACGCCGGCAACACCGAGCGCTACCACGACCTCGCCCAGATCGAAGCGGGCCCGGACGGCAAAGTGATCGTCTCCATCTTCCGCGGCCAGCCGCGCACGCTGCCCTTCAGCGTCGAGATGATGGAGCGCCACCCGCTGGCCAGCCAGGCCTTCATCCCGATGTCCGGCAAGCCCTACCTGGTGGTGGTGGCGTCGGCCGGCGCGGCGCCGAAGGCTGAAGACCTGCGGGTCTTCCTGGCCAGCGGCGAGCAGGGTGTCAACTACGCCACCGGCGTGTGGCACCACCCGCTGCTGGCGCTGGAGACGGTGTGCGACTTCCTCGTCGTGGATCGCAGCGGCAACGCCCCCAACTGCGACGAGGTGAGCCTCGATCCCGGCGCGGTGATCCAGGCTCTGTAAGGAGAATGGAGCTTATCCGCACCAAGGCTTCCGTTCTGCCGGTCGGCAGATCGATACGGTGTGTATTGAAAGTGCCTATTCCGGCGCCAATTCAAGCGACCTGGCTTTGTCCCTAAGCTGTTGGCGCTGCGGCCTGGCGTCCGCCGGCCCACGAATTGGCCCCGTGTACTTTCCTGGAGACAGCATTACATGTACGAAATAACCCATATCGAGGGACTTGAGATCCTCGACTCCCGCGGCAACCCGACGCTGCAGGCTACCGTCACGCTGCAGTCCGGCCATCGCGGGACGGCTGCGGTACCTTCCGGGGCATCCACCGGCAAGCGTGAAGCCCTCGAACTGCGTGACGGCGACCCGGCGCGCTTCGGCGGCAAGGGCGTGCAGCAGGCCCTGGCCCACGTCGAAGGCCCCATCGCCGCTGCGTTGAAGGGCCACGATGCGGCCCGCCAGGCGGATATCGACGGCATCCTGTGCGAGCTGGACGGCACGGCCGACAAGTCCCGCCTCGGCGCCAATGCGCTCCTCGCCGTGTCGCTGGCCAGCGCCCGCGCCGCCGCGGAGGCGGCCGGCCAGCCGCTGTACCGCCACCTGTCGGACGGGCGCGAGGCGGTACTGCCGGTGCCGCTGATGAACGTGC
Source organism: Pseudomonadota bacterium (assembly GCA_018241665.1). GTDB lineage: Bacteria > Pseudomonadota > Gammaproteobacteria > Burkholderiales > Rhodocyclaceae > Zoogloea. The sequence goes on along the minus strand of JAFEDK010000005.1, from coordinate 84,770 downwards.
TCAACGGCGGCGCCCACGCCAACAACAGCCTCGACATCCAGGAATGCATGATCGTGCCCCATGGCTTCGAGCGCTTCGGCGATGCGTTGCGTGCCGGTGTCGGCGTCTTCCATGCGCTGCGCGGCCTGCTCGACCGCTACGGTTTTCCGACGTCGGTGGGCGACGAGGGCGGCTTCGCGCCCAACGTGGAGGGGACCCGCCAGGCCCTCGACCTGATCCTCGAGGCGATCCGCCTGGCCGGCTACGAGCCGGGCAGCCAGGTGGCGCTGGCCCTCGACTGCGCGTCGTCGGAGTTCGCCAAGGGCGAGCGCTACGTGCTGGCCGGGGAGTCCCTCGATCTGTCGCGGGCCGAGTTCTGCGACTACCTGGCCAAGCTGGTCGCCGACTACCCGATCGTCAGCATCGAGGACGGCATGGCCGAGGACGACTGGGCCGGCTGGGGCCAGCTCACCGACCGTCTCGGCCGGCGCACCCAGCTGGTTGGCGACGACCTCTTCGTGACGGACACCCGCCTGCTGGCCGACGGCATCAACAAGGGCGTCGCCAACGCGATCCTGATCAAGCCCAACCAGATCGGCACCCTCACCGAGACCCTCGCCGCCATCGATCTGGCGCGCCAGCACGGTTACGCGGCGATCGTCTCCCACCGTTCCGGCGAGACCGGCGACACGACCATCGCCGACCTGGCGGTGGGGACCGCCTGCGGGCAGATCAAGACCGGCTCGGCGAGCCGTTCGGATCGCGTCGAGAAGTACAACCGGCTGCTCGCCATCGAGCGCGAGCTGGGCCCGGCAGCCCGCTTTGCCAGCAGCGCTGTGCTGGCCCGGCGCTGAGGGCGCAGCTATGTTGCTCGGACTGGCGCTGCTCTACGTGGGCGCCGTGCTGATCCTCAACGGCCTGTGGATGCTCGGCCGCATCGGCGACCGGGAGATCCCGGTGATCAACCTGTTTGCCGGCGGGCTGTCTCTGCTGGTAGCCCTCAAGCTGGCCTTCGGCGACGGTGCCGACTTGGCGTCGGTGAAGGCTGCGGCGCTGTCGTTGCTGTTCTCCTTCACCTACCTGTGGGTGGCGATCAACCGCTACAGCGGGGCGGACGGCCGTGGGCTGGGCTGGTTCAGCCTGTTCGTGGCCCTCACCGCGGTGCCGGTGGCGGCGGACTGCCTGCGCCTGGCGAGCTCGCCGGGGGAGTGGTGGCTGGGCCTGTCGTGGGTGGCCTGGTCAATACTCTGGCTGTTGTTCTTCCTGCTGCTCGCGCTCAACAAGCCGCTGACCCGGCTGACCGCCTGCGTGGCTATCGGCCAGGGCGTACTGACCGGCTGGGTGCCCGGCTATCTGCTGTTAAGCGGCAATCTGAGTTGATTCTGGCGGCCGCCCTCGTTGCGCTGCGGCAATTTGCGCGGCGTATCGAGAGCGGCCTTCTCGCATTCTTTTTCGATACAAAAAGTATCGAAAGAACCGATCCCGGCGGCAATTCAAGCCCTCTGCCTTTATCCCTAAGCTGTCCCCATTGATTCATCGGACAGACCCCTAAGGAGGAAAAAATGGCCCGAATGAGAGCAGTGGATGCCGCCGCGGCGGTGATGCGCAAGGAAGGCGTGGAGACCGTCTTCGGCGTGCCCGGCGCAGCGATCAACCCCCTTTACTCGGCGATGAAGAAGGACGGCGGCTTCAAGCACGTGCTGGCCCGCCACGTGGAAGGCGCGTCCCACATGGCCGAAGGCTTTACCCGTGCCACCGCCGGCAACGTCGGCGTGTGCATCGGCACCTCCGGCCCGGCCGGCACCGACATGATCACCGGCCTCTACTCGGCCTCCGCCGACTCCATTCCCATCCTGTGCATCACCGGTCAGGCGCCCCGCGCGCGGCTCTACAAGGAAGACTTCCAGGCCGTGGACATCGAGTCCATCGCCAAGCCGGTCACCAAGTGGGCCGTCACCGTGCGCGAGCCGGCCCTGGTGCCGCGCGTCTTCCAGCAGGCCTTCCACGTCATGCGCTCCGGCCGCCCCGGCCCGGTGCTGATCGACCTGCCCTTCGACGTGCAGATGGCCGAGATCGAGTTCGACATCGACACCTACGAGCCGCTGCCGCTCCATAAGCCCGCCGCGACCCGCGCCCAGGCCGAGAAGGCGCTGGCCATGCTCAACGCCGCCGAGCGCCCGCTGATCGTCGCCGGCGGTGGCGTCATCAACGCCGACGCGGCGGCCCGCCTGCAGGAGTTCGCCGAGCTGACCGGCGTGCCGGTGATCCCGACCCTGATGGGCTGGGGCACGATCCCCGACGACCATCCGCTGATGGCCGGCATGGTCGGCCTGCAGACTTCCCATCGCTACGGCAACGCGACGATGCTGGCCTCCGACTTCGTGATCGGCATCGGCAACCGCTGGGCCAACCGCCACACCGGCTCCGTCGAGGTCTATACCGAAGGGCGCAAGTTCGTCCATATCGACATCGAACCGACCCAGATCGGCCGTGTTTTCGGGCCCGACTACGGGATCGTCTCCGACGCTGGCGCGGCCCTCGACCAGCTGATCGCGGTGGCCCGCGACATGAAGGCCGCCGGCCAACTCGCCGACCGCAGCGCGTGGGTGGCCGACTGTCAGCAGCGCAAGCGCACGCTGCAGCGCAAGACCCACTTCGAAGCCAGCCCCATGAAGCCGCAACGGGTCTATGAAGAGATGAACAAGGCCTTCGGCAAGGACACGACCTACGTCAGCACCATCGGCCTGTCGCAGATCGCCGCCGCCCAGTTCCTGCACGTGTACAAGCCGCGCCACTGGGTCAATTGCGGCCAGGCCGGCCCCCTCGGGTGGACCATCCCGGCGGCGCTCGGCGTATGTGCGGCCGATCCGTCCCGCAAGGTGGTGGCCATCTCGGGGGACTACGACTTCCAGTTCATGATCGAAGAGCTGGCCGTCGGCGCCCAGTTCAAGCTGCCCTACCTGCACGTGGTGGTGAACAACGCCTACCTGGGCCTGATCCGCCAGTCGCAGCGTGGTTTCGACATGGACTACTGCGTGCAGCTGGCCTTCGAGAACATCAACGCCCCCGAGACCGAGGGCTACGGCGTCGATCACATTGCCGTCGTCGAAGGCCTGGGCTGCAAGGCGATCCGCGTGCGCAAGGCCGAGGACGTGCAGCCGGCCTTTGCCCAGGCCCGCGCGTGGATGGAGGAGTTCCGCGTGCCGGTGGTCGTCGAGATCATCCTGGAGCGCGTCACCAACATTTCGATGGGGACCGAGATCAACGCCATCAACGAGTTCGAGGACCTGGCCGCCAGCGGCGCCGACGCCCCGACCGCGGTGGCCCTGCTGGACTGACCGCAACACTGACTCCGTGCGGGCGACGCCACGCGCCCCACGGCTTCACGCCCTCCGGGGCTACAGAAAGGACACCACCATGCCGCGTTTCGCCGCCAACCTTTCCATGCTGTTTACCGAGCTGCCTTTCCTGGAGCGCTTCGGCGCCGCCGCGGCAGCCGGCTTCAAGGGGGTCGAGTACCTCTTCCCCTACGCCTTCGCCAAGGAAGACCTGGCCGCCGAGCTGGCCCGTCACGGCCTCGTCCAGGTGCTGCACAACCTGCCGGCCGGCAACTGGGAAGCCGGCGAGCGCGGCATCGCCTGCCACCCGGAGCGGGTCGCCGAGTTCCGTGACGGCGTCGCCACCGCCATCGACTACGCCCGAGCCCTCGGCTGCACGCAGATCAACTGCCTGGCCGGCATCGCCCCGGCCGGCGTGTCCGAGGCCGCGCTGCGCGAGACCTTCGTCGCCAACCTGCGCTTTGCCGCGGCGCAGCTGAAGGAAGCCGGCATCCGCCTGCTGGTCGAGCCGATCAACACCTACGACATCCCCGGCTTCTACCTGAACCGCACGGCGCAGGCGCTGGAGATCCTCGACGAGGTCGGCTCCGACAACCTGTTCGTGCAGTACGACATCTACCACGCCCAGCGAATGGAAGGCGAACTGGCGGCGACCATCGCCAAGAACCTGCCGCGCATCGCCCACATCCAGCTGGCCGACAACCCCGGCCGCCACGAGCCGGGCAGCGGCGAGATCAACTACCCGTGGCTGTTCCGCCACATCGACGGGCTCGGCTACGCCGGCTGGATCGGCTGCGAGTACAAGCCCGCCACCACCACCACGGAAGGCCTCGGCTGGCTGAAGAACGCCTGAGCGCCGGCCCCACGACGACCACCACCAGGAGACAAGACATCATGGCAAACATCGGTTTCATCGGTCTCGGCATCATGGGCGCCCCCATGGCCGGCCACCTCATCAAGGGCGGTCACACCGTCTTCACCTTCACCCACGGCGCCACGCCGGCGGAACTCGTCGAGGCCGGCGCGCGGACCTGCGCCAGCGGCGCCGAAGTCGCCCGCAACGCCGACATCGTCATCACCATGGTGCCCGACACGCCCCACGTGGAGGACGCGCTGTTCAACCCCGAGGGCGTCGCCGCGGGCCTGTCCGCCGGCAAGACGGTGGTGGACATGAGCTCCATCTCCCCGGTGGCCACCAAGGATTTCGCCAAGCGCATCAACGCGCTGGGTTGCGAATACCTGGACGCGCCGGTGTCCGGCGGCGAAGTGGGCGCCAAGGCGGCCAGCCTGACCATCATGGTCGGCGGCAGCGAGGCCGCCTTCGACAAGGTCAAGCCGCTGTTCGAGCTGATGGGCAAGAACATCACCCTGGTCGGCGGCAACGGCGACGGCCAGATCACCAAGGTCGCCAACCAGATCATCGTCGCGCTGACCATCGAGGCGGTGGGCGAGGCCCTGCTGCTGGCCGCCAAGGCCGGAGCCGACCCGGCCAAGGTGCGTCAGGCGCTGATGGGCGGCTTCGCCAACTCGCGCATCCTCGAAGTGCACGGCGAGCGCATGGTCAAGCGCACTTTCGAGCCGGGCTTCCGCATCGCGCTGCACCAGAAGGACCTCAACCTGGCCCTCACCACCGGCCGCCAGCTCGGTGTCGCGCTGCCCAGCACCGCCATCGCCCAGGAGCTGTTCAACACCTGTGCGGCCCACGGCGGCGCCGGCTGGGACCACTCGGCCCTGGTGCGTGCCCTCGAGAAGATGGCCAATTTTGAGATCGGCCAGCAGGCCGCCGAGTGAGGAGCGAGCCGGTGCGCCATCTCGCCATCGAAGTCGGTTCCTACCGTTTTGTCGCCCGGCTCGAAGAGGAGGCCGCGCCGAAGACCTGCGCGGCCTTCCTGAAGATGCTGCCTTTCTCCAACCAGGTCATCCATTCCCGCTGGAGCGGCGAGGCGGTGTGGGTACCGCTGGCCGACTTCGATACTGGCCTGGACTTCGAGAACCACACCAGCCACCCGTCGCGGGGCGACGTGCTGCTCTACCCGGGCGGCTTCTCGGAGACCGAGATCCTGTTTGCCTATGGCAGCTGCCGCTTTGGCAGCAAAATGGGGCAGCTCGCCGGCAACCACTTCCTGACCGTCGTGGAAGGCGCCGAGCAGTTGATGGACATGGGCCGCACGGTGTTGTGGAAGGGCTCCCAGTGGGTGCGCTTCCTCGACCTGGGCAGTCGCTGAAGGGTTTCCGTGGGTGAGTTTTCTGTGGGGAGTCTTCTGTGGGGAGTCTTCTGTGGGGGCGAATTCATTCGCCCCCACAGGGCCAACCCCACAGGCTTGCCTCAGCCTAAAGCACGGGTCATGACCATTCTCGCCAACGCATTACAAGGATTGAACCGATGAGCATTTCCAGCCCCCGCGACCTCCTGACGGCAATGTTCACCGCTGCGGTGAACGCTGCCCAGCCGGAGCATTGCATTCCCCGCTTCCTGCCCGAGCCGCCCAAGGGGCGGACCCTCGTCATCGGTGCCGGCAAGGCGTCGGCGGCGATGGCCCAGGCGCTGGAGCGCCACTGGCCGGGCCCGCTGTCCGGCCTGGTGGTCACCCGCTACGGCTACGCGGTGCCCTGTGAGCGCATCGAGATCGTCGAGGCGGCCCACCCGGTGCCCGACGCGGCGGGGCGCGAGGCGGCCGCGCGGATGCTCGAACTGGTGCGCGGCCTGAGCGCCGACGACCTGGTGATCTGCCTGATCTCGGGGGGCGGTTCGGCGCTGCTGCCGCTGCCCGGCGATGGCGTCACGCTGGAGGACAAGCAGGCCATCAACCGGGCGCTGCTCAAGTCCGGCGCCACCATCTCCGAGATGAACTGCGTGCGCCGCCATCTCTCGGCGATCAAGGGCGGTCGGCTGGCGGCGGCCTGCCATCCGGCACGGGTGGTGAACCTGCTGATCTCCGACGTGCCCGGCGACAACCCGATGGACATCGCCTCCGGGCCCACGGTGGCCGACCCGACGAGTTGCGCCGGCGCGCTGGAGATCGTCCGCCGCTACGGCATCGAGCTGCCGGCCGGCGCCCGCGCGCTGCTGGAGAGCGGTGCCGGCGAGACCGTGAAGCCGGGTGATCCGCGCCTGGCGGGCGTGTCCACGCACCTCATCGCAACCCCGCAGATGGCCCTGGAAGCCGCCGCCGACGTGGCCCGCGCCGCCGGCGTGACGCCGCTGCTGCTCGGCGACAGCATCGAGGGCGAGGCCCGCGACGTGGGCAAGGTGATGGCCGCCATCGCGTTGCAGGTGAAGCGCCACGGCCAGCCCATCGCGGCGCCCTGCGTGCTGCTGTCCGGCGGCGAAACCACCGTCACAGTGCGTGGCAACGGGCGCGGCGGGCGCAACGTGGAGTTCCTGCTGTCCCTGGCGGTGGCCCTTGACGGGGCGTCCGGCATCCACGCGGTGGCCGGCGACACGGACGGCGTGGACGGGCTGGAGGAGATCGCCGGCGCGTTGGCCTTCCCCGACACGCTCGAACGGGCCTGGGCAGCGGGCATCCGCCCCCGCGACAGCCTCGACAACAACGACGGCCACGGCTTTTTCGAGGCTCTCGGCGATTCGCTGATCACCGGCCCGACCCTCACCAACGTGAATGACTTCCGGGCAATTCTGGTCGGCTGAGCCGGGGATAACTGGACCCCTGTGGGGGCGAATTCATTCGCCCTCAGTCGGTTGAATGAAGTCCGCGGGCGAATGAATTCGCCCCCACGATACGGATGAAGCACAGTGGGGAGCCATGGCCCCCACAGCAGCACACCAAACGATAAAGAGGAGACACACATGAAGAACATCAAGGCACTCACGCTCGACGACGTGAAGCGTATTGCCGCGGCCGCCGAGGCCGAGGCGCAGGCCCAGGGCTGGGCGGTCAGCATCGCCGTCTGCGATGGCGGCGGCCACGCCCTGTGGCTGCAGCGCATGGACGGCGCGCCGCTGATGAGCGCCGCCGTGGCGCCGGAAAAGGCCCGCACCTGCGTGCTCACCGGCAAGCCCAGCAAGGCCTTCGAGGACATGGTGAACAACGGCCGCATCGCCGCCCTGGCGATGCCGGTGGTGCCACTGGAAGGCGGCGAACCGATCGTCGTGGATGGGGTGATCGTCGGCGCCGTCGGCGTGTCCGGCGTGAAGGCCGGCGAGGACGCCCAGGTGGCCCGCGCCGGGGTTGCCGCGTTGGCGGAGGTGGCATGATGAAGCGCGCCCGCCGTTCCCGCATCCTCGCCACCCTCGGCCCGTCCAGCTCGACGCTGGCGCGCATCCGCGAACTTTTCGATGCCGGTGCCGATGTCTTCCGTCTCAACTTCAGCCACGGCAGCCATGCCGATCACGCCGAACGCCTCAAGCTGATCCGCCAGGTGGAGGCCGAGCGCGGCCGCCCGATCGGCGTGCTGATGGACCTGCAGGGCCCCAAGCTGCGCGTCGGCCGCATCGCCGGCGGCAAGGTGCTGCTCGAAGCCGGCCAGCCGTTCCGCCTCGACCTGGACCCGGCCGATGGCGACGCGACCCGCGCCGGCCTGCCGCACCCGGAGATCTTCGCCGCGCTGGAGGCCGGCACCGAGCTGCTGCTCGACGACGGCAAGCTGCGCCTGCGGGTGGACAGCTTCGGGCCGGACCACGCCGAGACCACCGTGCTGGTCGGCGGCCCGCTGTCCGACCGCAAGGGCGTCAATGTGCCCGGCGTCGTGCTGCCGATCTCGCCGCTCACCGCCAAGGACCGGGCCGACCTGGCCTTCGGCCTGGAAATGGGCGTCGATTGGGTTGCGCTGTCCTTCGTGCAACGCCCCGAGGACATCCGCGAGGCCCGCGAGCTGATCGGCGACAAGGCGTGGATCATGGCCAAGCTGGAGAAGCCGGCCGCCATCGAGCATCTGGACGACATCGTCGCGCTGGCCGACGGCGTGATGGTGGCCCGTGGCGACCTGGGCGTCGAGCTGCCGCCCCAGCAGGTGCCGGTGCTGCAGCGGCGCATCGTGCGCGCCGCGCGGGCCGCCGGCCGGCCGGTGGTGGTGGCGACGCAGATGCTCGAATCGATGATCACCGCCCCGGTGCCGACCCGCGCCGAAGCCTCCGACGTGGCCACCGCGGTGTATGAAGGCGCCGACGCGGTGATGCTGTCTGCCGAGTCGGCCTCCGGCCAGTACCCGGTAGAGGCGGTGGCTATCATGGACCGCATCATCGGCGAGGTGGAGCAGGACCCGGCCTGGCGCGGCGAGCTGGAGGCCAGCCACACGCCGGCTGCGGCGACCACGCCGGACGCCATCTGCTGCGCGCTGCGCCGCGTCGCCGGCCTGCTCGAACCGGCCGCCACGGTGGCCTTCACCAGCTCCGGCTTCAGTGCCCTGCGCGCCAGCCGGGAGCGCCCGGTGACGCCGATCCTGGCGCTGACCCCGCGGCAGGCCACGGCGCGCCGCCTGGCCATTGCCTGGGGCGTGCATCCGGTGCCCTTCGACGAGGTGCATGACGTGGTCGAGATGATCGAGCACGCCACCGCCGCGGCCCTGCGCGAGGCGGTGGCCCAGCCGGGCGACACGGTGGTGGTCATCGCCGGCCTGCCCTTCGGCCAGCAGGGCAGCACCAACCTGCTGCACGTGGCCCGCGTGCCGGGGGCCTGAGCGGGGCATGAAGGCCTTCTTCCGGCTCTATGAACTGAGCGAGCGGGTGGTGTGGAATTCCCTCACCCGCAAGTTCTGCAGCCTGTTCCTGGTGTGCGGCTTCCAGCTCGTGCTGCTGGCGCTGACCTGGCGGACCCGCGAGCAGCTGCGCGGCCTGCCAGGCGGGGACGGGCAGGCCAGCGCGGCCCTCGACGGGCTGCTGGGGTGGAACGTGGCGCTCCTCCTCGCCTCGGTGGCCTACGTGGCCTTCTCGGTGTGGTACTTCCGCTTCCTCATCGTGCGGCCGGTGCGCGCGGTGATCGACATCTTCGAGCAGATCGGCGCCGGCGTCGGCAACCTATCGCGGGATCTGCCGGCCAGCACCCACGACGAACTGCGCGAGCTGGCCGAGGCCTACAACCGCTTCCTGCGCAAGATGCGCCACCTGCTCAACAACGTCCGCCTGATGACCTTCCGCATCGGCATGGATACCGCGCTGACCCGCCGCAACCTGGGCCAGTCGGCGGCCAGCGCGCAGCGGCAGGACCGCCTCGCCGAGCAGGTGCGCGAGGCCAGCAGTGCGACCACGCTGGGCATCAGCGAGGTCAGCGCCGAGACCCAGCGCATCGCCGGCGTGACCCTGGCCAACCTGGAGCTGGCGCGCAGCTCCAACGACGAGCTGGAAGAGGCGGCCCGCCGCGTCAATGAAGTCAGCCTGCGGGTCGGGTGCTTCAACCACACGGTGGCCGACCTGAGCGCCCGCTCGGAGAGCATCCAGGCCATCGTCGCGCTGATCCGCGGGATCGCCGAGCAGACCAACCTGCTGGCCCTCAATGCCTCCATCGAGGCGGCGCGGGCCGGCGAGGCGGGGCGCGGCTTCTCGGTGGTGGCGGACGAGGTGCGTGGGCTGGCGGAGCGCTCCCGGCAGGCGTCCGAGGAGATCTCGCGCAACATCGACGGCATGCTGGGCCTGGTGGACAGCACCCGGAGCGAGACGGCCCGGATCACCGACGACATCGGCCTGACCCGCGACGTGATGGACAAGGCTGCCGCCAATTTCGCGGTGCTGATGGGGGATTTCGACAGCACCGCGCGGACCCTCGGCAGTGTTGCCGCGACGCTGGAGCGCTTCGCCGACAGCAACCGCACGGTCCATCGCAACATCGGCGAGATCGACGCCCTCAGCCAGCAGGTCAGCGAGCGCCTGCAACACAGCGAGGTGGTGGCCGGCGAGCTCGACCAGGCCTCGGGCAAGATCCAGGAGATCATCCTGCGCTTCGTCGTCGGCGAGGGCGAGTTCCACGAGGTCATCAACACCCTGCAGCCGGCCGCGGGCGAGCTGGCGGCGATCCTCGAAGGAGCCGCCGCGCGCGGCATCGACGTGTTCGACCAGGTGTACCGGCCGATTGCCGGAACCGATCCGCGCCAGTACCACACCGGCTACGACCTGGCCCTGGAGGCGCCGCTGCAGGCGGTGCTCGACCGGGTGCTGGCGCGTTTCGAGTGGGGGCGCTTCTGCGTGCTGGTGGATCGCAACGGTTATGCGCCGACCCACAACCGCTGCCATTCCCATCCGGCCTGCGGCGACCTGGCGGTGGATGGTGAACGCAGCCGTCACAAGCGCCTGTTCGACACCCCGGACGCGCTGGCCGTGGCCCGCCAGACCGACAAGCCCTTCGTGGTGCGCACCTACACCCGTGACAACGGCGACATCCTCACCGAGGTGGCGCTGCCGCTGCGCGTGGGCGGCCGCCACTGGGGCGCGCTGCGCTACGGCTTCGACCCGCGCGGCTGGCCGGTGGTGGGCGACTGAGCGGCAGTGCGACAAGGAGAATTCAGGATGGATCGTTATACCGAGCTGCGCAGCTTCGTGCTGGTGGCGGAAAAGGGCAGCTTCGCGGCGGCAGCGCTGGTCGAGCAGGTCACGCCGGTGGTCATGGGGCGGCGCCTCGACGCGCTGGAGGGGCGCCTCGGCGTCAAGCTGATGCACCGCTCGACGCGCGGCCTGCACCTCACCGAGCTGGGCGAGCGCTTTCTCGAACAGGCGCGCCAGCTGCTCAAGGACTTCGACGACGTGGAGTCGGCGATCACCGCTGGCCGCAACACGGTGCGCGGCCACCTGGTGGTGTCGGCGCCGGCGGCCTTCGGGCGGCGCCACGTGGCGCCCCACGGGCCGGCCTTCCAGGCCTTGTACCCGGACCTCAAGCTGTCCTTCAACCTGACCGACAGCGTGGTGGACCTGGTGCGCGAGGGCTACGACATGTCGATCCGCATCGGCGAGGTGACCGACCCGAACTACGTGGCGGTGAAGCTGGCCGGCAACCGGCGCGTGGTGTGCGGTACGCCGGCCTATTTCGAGCGCCACGGGGTGCCGCAGACGCTGGACGACCTGGCGCACCACAACTGCCTGGCCTTCAACCTGCAGGGCGGCCAGCAGCGCGGCTGGTCCTTCCTGCAGGACGGGAAGATGGTGGCGGTGAAGGTCAGCGGCAACCTCGACTGCAACGACGGCGAGTTGCTCTACAGCTGGGTCAAGCAGGGCCTCGGCATCGGCTGGCGGTCCACCTGGGAGATCGAGGGCGAGCTGAAGCGCGGCGAACTGGTTACCGTGCTCGACGACTTCGCCGCGCCGGCTTACGCGATCCAGGCCGTCTATCCGCAGCAGCGCTACCTGCCGGCCAAGGTGCGCGTCTTCATGGACTACCTGAAGCGCATCTATGCCGAGCCGGGTTACTGGGAACGCTGAGGGCCGCTCCGTGGCAGCGCGCTCATCAGGCCAGCGTCACCGTCAGCAGGTGGCCGCTACGCACCTGGCGCAGCAGGCGCGGGTCGTCCTCCAGGCGGCCGAGCACCTGGCAGCCGCTGTCGTGGTGGACCGCCGACGAGCCGAAGGGCAGGGCGATGGATGCGCCGGCCGGCCAGTAGCACACGGTGCCCGGCTCCAGGTCGTCACGGGTCTTGCCGCCAGCGTGGACGCGCAGCGGAACGCTGAGGACGAGTTCGTCGCCGCGGCTTGCCGCGGTGGATTGCAGTGGCAGCGCCGCCAGCATCGCGCGGGCGCCCGGCGTGTCGTCGAGGCGGGCGAAGACTTCCCCGTGGTCCCAGGCAATCCGGATGCGCATGGCCATGCTCCTTGTGTCGATGCTGTCGGGCTGATCTTAGGGGAGGCGGGCAGTGGCGATAAGCGCCGTGGGCGGCACTTCTGTGCATACCGCCGGTATCGGCCCGGCAGCGCCCGTCATGCGCTTTCGGCCAACTCGTTTGTACTTTCCGACGATCTGCTCAGGCCCGCGCTACGGGGCGTGGCGGGCCGGCTACACTGGCTGCGTGCATTCAACGCCATGACATAACAAGATTCCAGGAGACAAGCCATGTCCGATCTGCCGATCAGCCGCTACCCCGTTCCCGAACTCGCCGACCTGCCCGAGGACGTGCGTGACCGCATCCTCGCCGTGCAGGAAAAAGCCGGTTTCGTGCCCAACGTGTTCCTCGCGCTGGCCCACCGTCCGGAGGAATTCCGTGCCTTCTTCGCCTACCACGACGCGCTGATGGAGAAGGACGTCGGCCTCAGCAAGGCCGAGCGGGAGATGATCGTCGTCGCCACTTCCGGTGCCAACCAGTGCCTGTACTGTGTGGTTGCCCACGGGGCGATCCTGCGCATCCGCGCCAAGAACCCGCGCGTTGCCGACCAGCTGGCCACCAACTACCGCAAGGCCGAGATCAGCCCGCGCCAGCAGGCCATGCTCGACTTCGCGCTGAAGCTGTCCCTCGATGCGGCCACCGTCGGCGATGCGGACATCGCGGCCGTCAAGGCCCACGGCTTCGACGACGAGGCGATCTGGGACATCGGCGCGATCACCGCCTTCTTCGCGATGAGCAACCGGCTCGCCAACCTGATTTCCCTGCGCCCCAACGACGAGTTCTACCTGATGGGCCGCCTGCCGAAGAGCTGAGCGCCCGGCGCCTCTTTTCCCCTATCCCTCTCGGCCGCTAGTCCGGCCCTTTCGTCGCCGGCTTTTGCCGGCGTTTTTTTGTGGGGTGGCCGGAGTTTGCAGGACAGGACGTCTCCCCGTGGGGGCGAATTCATTCGCCCTCTATCCCTTGATCGACCACCGCGGGCGAATGAATTCGCCCCCACAGATTCTCCCCTCACAGATTCGCCCCTACAGCAGGCTGGCCGTGCAGCACGGTGAAATTTTTTCATCGGGCATGTAAGAACACCGGGGGCATTCCCGTCCAATCGCCAGCACCTGATAATCCGGACTGCCATGCCGGCGTCCGGCAGGGCTGTTCAACCCCTCAAGGAGATCCGTGATGAAGAAGACTTCCGCCGTAACCGCTGCGCTGGCCGCGTCCGTCGCCTTTGGTGTTGCCCATGCCGCCGACAACCCCTTCGCAGCCAAGCCGCTGGAAGGGGGCTACCAGCTGGCCCAGGCCGATACCAAGATGCAGGATGGCAAGTGTGGCGGGGATAAGAAGGCTGCCGCCAAGAAGCCCGCCCACAAGGCCGACAAGAAGATGGATGAAAAGATGGCCATGGACAAGAAGGCCGATGGTTCCTGTGGCGCGGACAAGAAGGGCGACGGTAGCTGCGGCGCCGACAAGAAGAAGTAATCGAGCGGAACGGCCGGGGCGGGCAAAGGCCCGGCTCCGGCACAGGCGGGAGGATTCGACATGCCAGGACGCATGCCCGATGGGGCCGGGCTCGGCTTTCGCCGCGAACTGCTGGCCGAGATGGAAGCCGGTGTGCCCGATGCGGTGGACTTTTTTGAGCTGGCACCGGAGAACTGGGCCGGCATGGGCGGCCGTTCGGCACGCCAGCTGCGCGCCTTCACCGAGCGTTTCCCCTTCGTCTGCCACGGGCTGTCCCTGAATCTCGGCGGCCCGCAGCCCCTCGACAGGGAACTGCTGGCGCGCATCCGCGGCTTCATGGCCGAGCATGGCATCGGCCTGTACACCGAACACCTGTCCTGGTGCGGCGACGCCGGCCAGCTCTACGAACTGCTGCCGTTGCCGTGTACCGGCGAGGCGGTGCGCTGGGTCGCCGGGCGTATCCGCCAGGTCCAGGAGGCGCTGGGCATGGCCATCGGCATCGAGAACGCCTCGTTCTACGTGGCGCCACCCGGGGCCGAGATGGGCGAGGCGGACTTCATCCGCGCAGTGGTGGAGGAGGCCGGCTGCCGGCTGCACCTGGATGTGAATAACATCCTCGTCAATGCCGCCAACTTCGGCTTCGACCCCTACGCATTCCTGCACGCGCTGCCGCTGGAGCGCTGCTGCTACATCCACGTGGCGGGACACGATGTGGAGCCGGACGGGCTGCGTATCGACACCCATGGCGCCGACGTGATCGACCCGGTGTGGGCGCTGCTCGACGCTGCCTATGCGCGCACTGGTCCGCTGCCGACCTGCCTGGAGCGGGACTTCAACTTTCCGACTTTGGCTGCGCTGGGCTCCGAGGTGGCGCAGATCGCTGCCCGCCAGGCCCGTGTGCGGCGTGCCGCCGAGGTGCTGGCGTGAGCGGGCCCGCCGCCGGGCTGCAGGCCTGGCAGGCCGCCTTCGGCGAGCGCCTGCGTCACGGCCGCCGGGTTGCCTGTCCGGCGGGGGCGCCGGCCGCCCGCATGGTGGTGTACGAAGGACTGGTGTTCCAGCGCCTGCGGGGTTTCCTCGACCGCTGCTTTCCGGTGGCCCGGGCGACGCTGGGCGAGGCCCGGTGGACCCGCCTGTGCCGCGCCTTCCTGCGCGACTGGCGCTGTGCGACGCCGTGGTTCCGCGAGATCCCGCAGGAGTTTCTGGCCTACCTGGACAGCGGCGCCTGCCGCCAGTCGTTGCCACGCTGGTTCGGCGAGCTGGCGCGCTACGAATGGGCGGAGCTGGCGGTGGACGTGATGGACGTGGTCGTGCCGCCGCACCGGCCCGGAGGTGACCTGCTCGACGGCGTGCCGCTGGCCAATCCGGCCTTGCTGTCGCTGGGCTTCACATGGCCGGTGCAACGCATCGGGCCGGCCTTCCGGCCGCGCCAGCCCGGGCCGGTCCATCTGGCGGTGTACCGGGATGCGCAGGATGCGGTGCGCTTCATGGACTTGAGCCCGGCCACGGCGCGCCTGCTGGCCCTGCTGGATGGGCAGCGGAGCGGGCGGCAGGCCCTCGAGGCCCTGGCCGCCGAGCTGGGGCGGCCCGCCGATGCCGCCTTCCTCGATTTCGGCCGGCATAGCCTCGCCGAGCTTTGCCGGCATGGTGTCGTGCTGGGAGTGCGGAACTGAGCGCCACGGTGTGGCACGCCGGGTCTGAGGGGGCGCGTGGCGACGGCAAGTTTCAGCCTGCGCGGCGCTTCCTTGCTATGCTGATGCCACTGATCCTGTCTGGGCCGGGGCGGCCGGGCAGGGAGATCCGGATCCATCGGCGGCAGCTTGCCAAGCCGTATGGGCGTGCCGCCCTGCAGTCCGTGCGCCAGACATGATCGACTCCGGAAGTGCCGAGCTCATTTCGGGCTTTCGCCCGCAGATGCTGAAGTTTGCCCGCCTGCAGCTGCAGGACGAGGCGGCGGCGGATGACGCCGTGCAGGAAGCCATCGAGTCGGCGCTGCTGGGCATCGACCGCTTTGCCGGGCGCTCGGCGCTGAAGACCTGGATCTTCACGATCCTGCGCCACAAGATCATCGACACACTGCGGGAGCGTGGCCGTACGGTGCAGATATCCAGCTTCGAGCGCGACGAGGAGGCGCTCGACGAGGCCTTCGACCGGCTCTTCAAGGACAACGAGCACTGGAGCCCGCAGGGGCGGCCGCAGGCGTGGGGCGATCCGGAAGAGGCGCTGGCGCAGCGCCAGTTCTGGCAGGTCTTCGAAACCTGCCTGGAAGTGCTGCCGGCACGCACCGCGCGGGTCTTCATGATGCGCGAGTTTCTTGGTTTCGAGACCGACGAGATCTGTGCGACGCTGGTGCTCACCACAACCAACTGCAACGTGATCCTGCACCGGGCCCGTGCGGCGCTGCGGCAGTGTCTTACCCACGGCTGGTTCGGCGCGGAGGGCCGGGCATCATGATGAAATGCAAGGACGCGACCCATTTGATGTCGGAGGCGCTGGACCGCCCACTGGGCCGCGCCGAAAGGATGCGTCTGGGCCTGCACCTGTTGTTCTGCGGGGGCTGCCGGGCTTTCCGCCAGCAGATGGATTTCCTGCGCCTGGCGACCCGGCGCTTCCTCGAGCGCAACGACTAGCGCGTCATCGCGCTCGAGGCGCCGCCGCCACGTGCAAGGAAACACCGGGGCGTCCCGAGTTTCCTTGCCCTGCGGGGCTCAGTGGCGGCTCTGGATTTCCTCGATGTAGCCGAGCATGCCGGTGCGGATGTTGGCGGCGTTGCCCTCGTCGGTGTCGATGTGCATCGCCAGCCGGTAGCTCGGGCTGACCCGCACGATCACGTCGCCGAAGATCAGCTCGCGCTCGCCCTCGACCCGCACGCGCACCACGTACTTGTCGCGCACCCGCAGGCGGCGCGCGTCTTCCGGCGTCATGTGGATGTGGCGCTGGGCGCAGATCACGCCGCGTTCGATGGTGGTGCTGCCGGCCGGCCCTTCGAGGGTGATGCCCGGCGTGTTGGCGAGGTCGCCGGACTCGCGGATCGGCGGCTGCAGGCCGACCTTGAATTGCTCGGTCATGGCGATCTCGACCTGGGTTTCCTTGCGGGTCGGGCCGAGCACGCGCACGTTGGCGATGCGCCCCTTGGGGCCGACCAGATGGACCTTCTCGGCACAGGCGAACTGGCCGGGCTGGGACAGCTCGTGTTCCGGGGTGAGCTGATGGCCGGGGCCGAACAGTTTTTCCACATCGGCCTGGGAGAGATGCACGTGGTGGGCCGAGATCTCGATGGGGATCGGCATCGGCGCCTTTTCCTCGGCCTTGGCCTCGCGGATCAGCTCGTCCCTTTCGATGGCGCGCAGGGTTTCCCAGGCCACCAGGCGCTCGTCGTCGTTGCAGATGACGAGGATGGTCACCGGCGAGTCGTCGGTGGAGATGATCGCGAAATCATCCACCTTGCCGAGGTTGCGGTTCTTCTCTTCATCGAGCTTGATGCCCATGTAGGCGAGGCCCTGGCAGGCCAGGCTGCGCACCGCGGCACTGGTCTCGCCGATGTCGCCGGTGAAGGCCAGCACGTCGATGCCGCCCATGGCCGCCACGTAGGCGCCGATGTTCTTGCGCACCTGGTAGCAGAAGGCCTTGTGGGCCAGCAGCGCGCGGTGGTGGCCGTTGCCGGCGGCGGTCTCGATGTCGTGGATGTTGCTGGAGATGCCGGAGATGCCCTTCAGGCCGCTCTCGGTGTTGATCAGAGTGGACAGAGCCTCCGGCGACATCTGCTGGTGTTCCATCAGGTGCACCATCACCGCCGGGTCGATGCTGCCGGAGCGGCTGGGCATGATCAGCCCGTCGGTGGGCGTCATGCCCATCGAGGTGTCCACCGAGCGGCCGTGGTCGATGGCGCACACCGAGGCGCCGATACCCAGGTGGCAGGAGACGATTTCGAGCTCGCCGAGGGGGCGCTTCAGTACCTCGGCCGACTTCAGCGACACGTAGCGGTGGGAGGTGCCGTGGAAGCCGTAGCGGCGGATGCCGTCCTGCTTGTAGAGGTCGTAGGGCAGGCCGTACAGGTAGGCGTAGGGCGGCAGGGTCTGGTGGAAGGCGGTATCGAAGACCGCCACGTGGGGCACGTCGGGCAGCTGCTTGAGGGCTTCGCGGATGCCGGCCACATTGACCGGGTTGTGCAGCGGGGCGAAGACGGACAGGGCCTCGATGTCGGCGATGACGGCCGGCGTGATGACCGCCGCGGCGGCGAAGCGGTTGCCGCCATGGACGACCCGGTGGCCGACTGCGCAGATTTCATCGAGCTCGAAGGCGAAGGCGTCGCCAAGCTGGCGCGTGGAGTCCTGCATGACCTGGAACAGCTCGGACAGCGGGAAGGGGTCGCGGGTGATGGTCTTGACCTGTGGGCCGACCATCACGCTGATGCGCGACACGTACTCGTCGGCGTTGTCGATGATGCCGTGGACGTCGGAGCCGAGGTCGCGGGTGTCGTAGATGCCGAAGTGGATCTGGCTGAGGCCCACGTTGAGGGCGATCACCTTGCCCGGGTGGGCGGAGTGCAGGGACAGCACCGAGGCGGCGGACGATTTGGCCGACACGATGTCCAGCGACATGCTGCGCATGCGCTCGAGGAGCATTCGCGACAGGTAGCCGATGGCCTTCGGGTTGGTGAGGATGTGGCTGTTGAAGGTCTCCAGCGGGATCAGCAGCACGTAGCAGCGGTTGCCGGCGATCACGTCGGCGGTCACGCGGTCGCCGGTGAGGGTGGACATCACGCCGAACACGTCGCCCGGGCCGAGCTGCGTCAGCACCGTGCGGGTGCCGGTGTTGTCGGTGACCGAGATCTCCGCGTGGCCGGTGATCAGCACGCCGAGGTACTGGCCCTCGTCACCGGTTTCCAGGATGGCCTCGTTGCCTTCGTAGGTGGCCAGGCGCCCACTGGCCACGATCTCCTCGACCTTGTCGGCCGGGAAATGCTCGAACAGGCGCACCTGTTCCAGGAAGAAGCGTTTCAGATCGATGTCGCTCACGCTGTGTCTCGCTTGAAAGAGTGGAGCTGAATGAAAGGATGGCGACAGGATAGCGTTCCTGTTGCAATGCATCAAAGGCCAAATGGTGCCGTGGCGTGTCGCTGTTCAGCTCACAGGATAGTTCGTGCGGACGTCAGCCGGATGAAGGGGCGATGGATTCCCTGCGGAGGGGGCGCCGGCGGAAGACAGTGCGGGGGGAGGCCGGAAAGCACAAAGGCCGACCCGGAGGTCGGCCTTTGTGGCAAGTGCTGGTGCTCATGGGCAGGATTGAACTGCCGACCTCTCCCTTACCAAGGGAGTGCTCTGCCACTGAGCTACATGAGCCGGAACCGGCATGTCGCAGGCCAGAAGGCCCGGTGACAACGAAACGCCTTATGATGGGCGCTGCGCTTTTGACTGGAGCGGCAGAAGAGTCTCGAACTCTCGACCTCAACCTTGGCAAGGTTGCGCTCTACCAACTGAGCTACTGCCGCGTACTACCTGAAAACAAAGAGTCCAACCGGAAGATTGGACTCTTTGCGAAATCGGGTGGGTTGCGAATGTTTCGGCAACTGCAAAAAGCGGGCGCATAGTACCAACCGGTTTTGAGGTTGGCAAGCATTTTCGTGTTTTTCGCCGCATTTCGTCGCACATGGTGGATATGCGGCCGGGGCGTGGGGCGGCTATCGTTGGCGCTTCTTGTCGGCAATCAATGAATGCCCCTT
Source organism: Pseudomonadota bacterium (assembly GCA_018241665.1). Taxonomy (GTDB): domain Bacteria; phylum Pseudomonadota; class Gammaproteobacteria; order Burkholderiales; family Rhodocyclaceae; genus Zoogloea. The sequence goes on along the minus strand of JAFEDK010000005.1, from coordinate 65,525 downwards.
CGTCACTGCTGATGATGGGTCTGAATTCAACGTGTCGCAGGTGTTCCCATGAAGCTATTTCTCGCGCCGGCCGTGGCCTTGCTCAACCGCCTGGGGTTCCGCGGCAAGTTCGCGCTGATCAGTGTCTGTGTGGTGTGTGCGCTGGCCGGCCTGGGCGGCTTCCTGGGCTTCAACCTGTGGGGGGCCGTCGAGGCGACCCGCAATGAGCAGGTTGGTGTCCGCGCCCTGACCCCCGCGTTGCATGCGCTGCAGGAAGTGCAGCGGCACCGGGGCCTGATGACCAGCGTGCTGTCCGGTCAGGAGGCGGCGCGGGGACGCGCGGGCGAGGCGGCGGCCCAGGCCACCCGCTGGATGGATGAGGTGGACGCGGTGCTGAAAGCTGCGCCGCTCCTGGCGCCGACAGCACGCAAGTGGCAGGACGTCCGCGACGAGTGGGCGCGTCTGGTCGCCACTGGCGGCAGCATGGATGCCACCGCAAACCGGCTGGCGCACAGGGCGTTGATCGAGCACCTGCTGGACTACGGGGACGATGTGATCACCGTGTCGGGCCTGCTGCTGGATTCGGAGGCCGACGGCTTCTATCTGGTGGATGCCACGCTGGCCCGCCTGCCGGACGTGATCGAGCGCATCGGCAAGATGCGGGCGATGGGCAATCAGCTGCTGACCCAGAAGGCCGCCACTGACCGCGACCGGGAAGACCTGGCTGCGCTGCTGGCGGTCAGCGAGGCGCGCTACCAGAGCGTCGTCAAGGAGCTGAAGAAGGCCGGCGTGGAGCGGCCCGGGCTGGCAGCGGCGGTGGAGCGCCTGGAAAGCGAGGCCGGCCCGCAGCTGAAGGCGCTGACCGTGGTGGTGCGCCAGGACATCCTGGGGGGCCGTTACGAGACCCTGCCGGCGGACTGGTTCTCGCGCACCACGGCAACGATCGACGGGCTCTACGAGCACACCTTCAAGGCACTGATCCCGACCCTGGAGGATCTGCTGGCGGTGCGCCATGCGCGCCTGCTGCGGACTTTCGCGATCACCGTGACGGTCGCGGTCGGCGTGTCACTGCTGATCATCTACCTGTTGGCCGCGGTGTCATCGGCGATCGGCGGGGCGGTGGAGAGCCTGGCGGCGAGCGCCGAGCGGGTTGCCGATGGCGATCTGACGGTGAAGGTGGCGCTCCCCTGCCGGGACGAACTGCAGCGTGTCGCCGGCGCCTTCAATCGCATGAGCGAGTCGATCGCGCTGCTGCTGCGCGGCGCGCGCCAGACGGCCGACGATCTGTCTCTGGCGGCCGATAGCCTGGTGGCGGCCTCCGGCGAGGTGGCGGCCAGCTCGTCCGGCCAGAGTGATGCGGCCTCGGCGATGGCGGCAGCGGTCGAGCAGATGACCGTCGGCATCAACCATATTTCCTCCAATGCCCAGGATGCCCAGGGCGAGGCCAGCCAGGCCGGGCAGCTGGCCCAGGAGGGCGGCGAGGTGGTGAGCCGGACCATCGACGACATCAACCGGATCTCGGAGGTGGTGCAGCGCACTGCCGGCATCGTCGGCAGCCTCGGCGAGCGCTCGACGCAGATCTCGGCGATCGTCGGCACGATCAAGGAAATCGCCGACCAGACCAATCTGCTGGCCCTCAATGCGGCCATCGAGGCGGCCCGCGCCGGCGAGCAGGGGCGCGGTTTTGCCGTCGTCGCCGACGAGGTGCGCAAGCTGGCCGAGCGCACCGGCCAATCGACGCAGGAGATCGCCGCGATGGTCAAGGCGATCCAGGACAGCACGCAGGATGCGGTGCGTGCCATGGAGGAGGGTGTCGGCCGGGTCGGTGAAGGGGTTGGACGGGCCGGCCAGGCGGGCAGCGCGATCGCCGAGATCCGCGACGGCTCGGAGCGCACGGTGCAGGCCATCAACGAGATCAGCGACGCCCTGCGGGAGCAGAGCGCCGCCAGTACCGAGATTGCCCGCCGGGTGGAGGGTATTGCCCAGATGGCCGAGCGCAACAGCGTCAATTCCGGTGAGACGGCCCAGACCGCCCATCAGCTGAAGGCGCTGGCCGGCCACCTGGAGCAGGACATCGCCCGCTTCCGCCTGCCCTGAGCGGGTTTGCCGCTTAGGCCGTGGCCAGCTTGCGGGCTACCGGCGCTTCGCGGATCGGCAGGTTGACCAGCGCGGCGAACAGCGCCAGCGCCATGTCGGCGTACCACATCCAGCTGTAGTCGCCAAAGCGGGCCACGGCCAGGCCGCCCAGCCAGGCACCGAGGAAGCCGCCGACCTGATGGGACAGCAGGGTCAGCCCGAACAGCGTGGCCAGGTAGCGGATGCCGAACAGCTTGCCGACGATGCCGGCGGTGGGGGGCACGGTGGCCAGCCAGGTGGCACCGAGGCCGGCGGCGAACAGGTAGAAGGTCGTCGCGGTATGCGGCGCCAGCAGGTACCAGCCGATGAGTAGAGCACGCGAGGCATACATCACCGCCAGCACGTGCTTGCTGCGATAGCGCGAGATGCAGGCGCCGGCGTACAGGCTGCCGAGCACGTTGGCCAGGCCGATGATCGCCAGCGACCAGCTCGCCACCGACGCGGGCAGGCCGCACAGGTTCACCTCGCCGGGCAGGTGGGTGACCAGGAAGGCGATGTGGAAGCCGCAGGTGAAGAAGCCGGCGTGCAGCAGCAGGTAGTCCCGGTTGCGCAGCGCGGTGCCGATAGCTTGGCGCAGGCCGCCGTCGCTGGCTGCGTCTGTGTGATGAACCTGGGTGACCGGCCGGTCGGTGAGCTTGTTCACCAGCGGCAGGGCGCCGAGGGTCATGAGCGCCAGCGACCACATCGCGCCCATCCAGCCGAGGGCCTGGATCAACCCCTGCAGCACCGGTGCAAAGACAAACTGGCCGAAGGAGCCGCCGGCATTGATGACGCCGGATGCCGCGCCGCGGGCTTCCGCCGGCATGCGCTGGGCGGCGGCGCCGATCAGCACCGAGAAGCTGCCGGCGCCGGAACCCATCGCCGACAGCAGGCCGAGGGTCAGTACCAGGCCGAAGGCGGAATCCACGAAGGGCGTCAGGGCACTGCCGAGGGCCAGCAGCAGCACCCCGCCGATCAGTACGGGGCGTGGCCCGTGGCGGTCGGCGATGGCGCCGGCGATCGGCTGGATGGCGCCCCAGCTGAACTGGCCGATGGCCAGCGCCAGGCTGATGGTGGTGATGCCGAGGCCGGTGGATGTGTTGAGCGGGCTGACGAACAGGCCGATGGACTGGCGGGCGCCCATCGTCACCAGCAGGATGCCGGCGGCCGCCAGTGTGGTGAGCAGGACATCGGGCTTGCGCAGGGTATGGAACATGATGGCGATCCGGATGAGCGGGAGATGGATCGACTATAGGTTTTGCATACGCTCTTAAAAAGACGATAATCCGCTGCATTACGTCAACGAATCATTGACAAATGCGCTGGCTGGCCAGTTGGGAGAGTTTCGTCCGCGTCGTCGAGGAAGGCAGCATGGCCGCCGCCGCACGTCGCCTCGACTGCACGCGGGCCCAGGTCAGCAAGCAGGTCGGCGAACTGGAGCAGGCCTTCGGCGTACGCCTGTTCGAGCGCTCCACCCGCAAGCTGGTGTTGACGCCCTCCGGCGAGATCTTCTACCGCCACGCGCTGCAGGCCCTCGACGCGGTGGATGGCGCCGAGCTGGCGGTGCGCAACGTGGACGAGGTGCCGCGCGGCGTGTTGCGGGTCGGTGCGTCGGCGGTGTTCGGGCGGCAGTGCGTGGCGCCCTTCGTGCCGCGGCTGCTGGCGCGTTATCCGGAACTGGAGTGCGAGCTGATCCTCAGCGACGAGCGGGAGGACCTTGCCGAGGCGCGCCTCGACCTGGCGCTACGCATGACCCGCTCGCCGCCGGAGGATGCGGTGTCGCGCCTGCTGCTGGTGTTGCGGCGGGTGATCTGCGCGTCGCCGGCCTACCTGGCGGCCCATGGCCGGCCGCAGTTGCCGGCTGATCTGACGGCGCACCAGTGCTTCAGCCACCTGCTCAGCGACGGTGGCGTGTGGCGACTGCGGGATGGGCAGGGTGACGAAATCGAAGTGCCGATCCACAGCCGCCTGCGCTTCAACGACATCGGCAGTACGCTGGATGCGGTGCGCGCTGGTCAAGGCATTGCGATCCTGCCGACCTATCTGTGCGGCGATGCGCTGGCCCGGGGCGAGCTGGAAACCCTGCTCGATGTTTACGAGCCGCAGGTGGATTTTGGCCGCAACCTGTATGCCTGTTACCTGCCGGGGCGCGGGCGGCTGCCGGCAGTGCGGGCATTTCTGGACGAGTTCCAGGCCTGGCTGAGCCCTGAGCCGCCGTGGGAGCGTTACGGGCGCGGGGGTTGATGGGAGTTGAAATGCGTATGCGTTCAGCAAGCCGGCAGACAGCTTGGCGTGGCAGACTGGCTGCCGTCGTTCCAAACTGATCGGGCCATGCCGTCGATTGCCGTTCGCTCTCTTGCTGTCGTGCTTGCCACGGTATTGCTGGCCTTGCCAGCGGCTGGCGTGGCCATGGGGGCGCAGCTGTCCGATCGGGATGTGCACGTAGAGCGTGCGGATGGCGGCTTTGTCGTGGATGTGGTGATGCACACGCCGCTGCGGCCGGCCCAGGCCTGGGCGGTGCTGACCGACTTCGAGCACATGGCGTCCTTCGTGCCCAACCTGAAGAGCAGCCGCGTCCTCGAGCGCGGCGATGGCGTGCTGAAGGTGCTGCAGCAGGGCGTGGCGCGCTACGGGCTGTTCTCGGCGAACTTCGAGTCCCTGCGGGAAATCCGGCTGGCGCCCTATAGCGAGATCCGCGCCCATGGCCTGGGCGGCAACATCCAGCGCATGGAGAGCCTGATGCGTCTGGAGCCGGAGGGTAGCGGCACGCGCCTGAGCTACCACGCCGAAGCCCTGCCGGGTTTCTGGTTCCCGCCGATGATCGGCCCGGCGCTGGTCCGCCACGAGACCGCCGAGCAGTTCTCGGCGATGCTCGACGAGATGCAGCGTCGGCGGGAGCGGGAGTAGGGCCCGCGATGGGCGTGCTGCCTATTCTGTCGTGCTGGGGCTCCAGAAGGCCTGGCTGATGCCGGGCTGCTCGGCGAGCTTGCGGGTCAGCCGGTCCAGTTCGTCGCCGTCCACTGCGGTGGCCATCAGCACCGCCTCGATCTCCACCGCGTCGTCGCCGAAGGCATGCACGACGAGATCGCGGGCCGTGTGGTCGGCGGCCTCCAGCGCGGCTTCGAGCAGGTGCAGGGCTTCCTTCTGGCGTTCGCGCGGGGCGATCACATACACAGTGTTGGTGACTTCCACCGCCAGGGTGTCGATCGGCTCGCGGTTGATGCGGTCCACCACCGGCCGCAGCAGCGTGTTGGCGGCCAGCACGAACAATGCACCGAGGACGGCTTCGGGCAGCAGGTCGGCGCCGGCGCAGGCGCCGACCGCCGCCGAGCCCCATAGCGTGGCGGCGGTGTTGAGGCCGCGCACGTTGCCTTCCTCGCGCATGATCACGCCGGCGCCGAGAAAGCCGATGCCCGATACCACATAGGCCACCACGTGCTCGGCGCCCTCATGGCCGCCCAGGTGGTTGGCCATGTCCACGAAGATCGCGGCCCCCACCGCCACCAGCACGTTGGTGCGCAGCCCGGCGGTACGCTGGCGGTACTGGCGCTCGTAGCCGATCAGGCCGCCGAGCACGAAGGCCGTCACCAGGCTCAGAAGGGTGTCGAGGAGGGATACGAGGTTGATGTTCTCGATCGCTTGCAAGGTCATGCGGTCGTCTCCGAAGGGCCGGCGGGCTGTTGCCCGCCGGGGGCGAAGGATAGGGGCGCCGTGTTACGCCGGCTGCCGGCTTCAGAAACCCAGGCTCTCGCCGGCGCCCAGCAGTGTGGCGACGCCGAGCACGGCGAAGATCGCGGCGGCGATGCCATGCACCAGACGCACCGGGATCGCGTGCGCGATGCGGTCGCCGAGCAGCACGGCGGGCACGTTGGCGATCATCATGCCGAGGGTGGTGCCGGCCACGACGACGGCCAGGTTCTGGTACTGGGCGGCCAGCGCGATGGTTGCCACCTGGGTCTTGTCGCCCATCTCGGCGAGGAAGAAGGCCACCAGCGTGGTGCCGAAGACACCGAAGTGGGCCAGCTTGGCGTCGTCCTCGTCGAACTTGTCGGGGATCAGGGTCCAGATCGCCATCGCGATGAAGGACACGCCGAGCACCCAGCGCAACGTGGTCGGGCCGAGCAGGGTCGTGACCCAGGTGCCGACGGCACCGGCGAAGCCGTGATTGACCAGCGTGGCGATGAGGATGCCGATGATGATCGGCACCGGCTTGCGGAATTTGGCGGCCAGGATGAAGGCCAGCAGCTGGGTCTTGTCGCCGATTTCGGCGAGGGCGACGATGCCCGTGGAGACGAGGAAAGCTTCCATGTGAAATCCCTTGGCCGGATACAGACGAATGACCACGCGCCTCTCCGGCCAAATCCGGAGGCGGGTGGTCAAAGGTCTTGCCAAGTTCGGGACCGCCTGCGCCATGGCCGCGAAGCCAAGTATGTTGACGCAGGCCCTTTCGAGAGAAAGGAGGCTACTCCCCAATGACGGCCGCGATGCTACGCGAGGCGGCAGCGCCTGTCCATCCGCCCTGATCGTATGCCGCCGCGGATATTCCGCCTTCAAACGGCAATGGGATGAAACTATGGGATGGGGATAGAATTGGCACCCGGATATATGACTGGAGCGGAAAGGTCGCAGCGATGGCGGAAAACGGAGTGGATGTGGCTCACCATGCGGAGCGCCGCAAGCGCCAGCGTTTCGTGGCGCGGCGCTGGGGCAGCACCTGTTTCTGGGTTTCGATCGACGGGCACCGCTTGCCGCTGAACGATCTGTCCCTCGAAGGCTTCGGGGTGCCGGCCAGCGCACCGCCGGCTGAACCGCGCAGTTTCGCCTTCGTGCTGCACCTGGATGGCATCCCAGACCAGATCCGCGGCGAGGCGACGACGGTGAACTTCCTCGCCGCCCCGGAGGGCGGGCAGCTTGGCTGCCGTTTCACGTCCTTTGAAGAGGACGGTGCCCTGCGCCTGCATGACTGGCTGACCGTGCATGTGATTGCCACTGCCTCGGTGCGCATTTCCGAGCAGGAGGCGGCGGCGATCGTCGCCGGCCCCTCGCTGGTGTGAGCACCGGGGCGAGATATTTGCCCAGGTGCTTGAAACGTCGGTAAAATTTGCAACAGCTTCGCCGGCCGCTGGCCGGCGTTTTCCTTTTCCGTTTTGCTGTCGCGCCGCTCCTGCGGCGGACTCAAGGAATACCTGCCGTGCTCATCGCCAACAACATCACCATGCAGTTCGGGGCCAAGCCCCTGTTCGAGAACGTCTCCGTCAAGTTCGGTGACGGCAACCGCTACGGCCTGATCGGTGCCAACGGCGCCGGCAAGTCCACCTTCATGAAGATCCTGGCCGGGGTGCTCGAGCCCTCCGCCGGCAACGTCGCCATCGACAGCGGCGAGCGCATGGCCTTCCTGAAGCAGGACCAGTTCGCCTATGAAGACGTGCGGGTGATCGACGTGGTGATGATGGGCCATGCCGAGATGTGGGCTTGCATGCAGGAGAAGGACGCCATCTACGCCAATCCGGAAGCCACCGAAGAGGACTACATGAAGGCGGCCGAGCTGGAAGGCCACTTCGCCGAGTACGACGGCTACACCGCCGAGGCTCGTGCCGGCGAGCTGCTGCATGGCGTTGGCATTCCCACCGAGCAGCACAACGGCCCGATGCGCGAAGTCGCCCCCGGCTGGAAGCTGCGGGTGCTGCTGGCCCAGGCCCTGTTCGCCAACCCGGACATCCTGCTGCTCGACGAACCGACCAACAACCTCGACATCAACACCATCCGCTGGCTGGAGAACGTGCTCAACGAGCGCAACTCCACGATGATCATCATCTCCCACGACCGGCACTTCCTGAACCAGGTGTGCACCCACATGGCCGACCTCGACTACGGTCGCATCCAGGTCTGGCCGGGCACCTGGGACGACTACATCGAGGCCTCCACCCAGGCCCGCGAGCGCCAGTCGGCGGCCAACCAGAAGGCCAAGGAGAAGGTCCAGGAACTGCAGGAGTTCGTGCGCCGTTTCTCGGCCAACAAGTCCAAGGCCCGCCAGGCGACCAGCCGCGCCAAGCAGATCGAGAAGATCAAGATCGACGAATTCAAGCCGTCCAGCCGCCAGTACCCGTGGATCCGCTTCGACTACGACGAGAAGGAGAAGCTGCACCGCCAGGCCGTCGAGATCGAGAACCTCACCTTCGGCTACGATCCGGCCAACCCGATCATCAAGAACTTCACCTTCACCGCCGACGCCAACGACCGCATCGCGATCATCGGCGAGAACGGCATCGGCAAGACGACGCTGTTGAAGCTGCTGGTCGGCGCCGAGCTGCACGGCCTGACGCCCCAGTTCGGCACCATCAAGTGGGCCGAGAAGGCCAAGCTCGGCTACTACGCCCAGGACCACGCCGAGGACTTCGCCAGCGGCGAGAACCTCACCGACTGGATCAGCGGCTACGTGCGCGAGGGCGGCTACGAGGGTGACGATGCCGAAACCCTGATCCGCGGCACGCTGGGTCGCCTGCTGTTCAAGGGCGACGACGTGAAGAAGTCGGTCAAGGTGATTTCCGGTGGTGAGCAGGGCCGCATGCTGTTCGGCAAGCTGATGCTCCAGCGCAAGAACGTGCTGCTCCTCGACGAGCCGACCAACCACATGGACATGGAGTCCATCGAGTCCCTCAACTCGGGTATCGCGGATTTCGGCGGTACGCTGTTCTTCGTGTCCCACGACCGGGCCTTCGTGTCCTCCATCGCCACCCGCATCCTCGAGATCCGCGGGCCGGGCGAGATCATCGACTACCGCGGCACCTACGAGGAATATCTGGCCAGCCAGGGCATCGAGTAAGCCGGTGCCACCGGTCAGGCACGGGGTTTCCGGAATGTCGTCCGCCTCGCGCCTGGCCTTGCTGATCGTTGCCACGATTGCCGGTGGCCTGCTGGCCGACAGCCGTGCCGGCCCCTGGGGCCAGCCGCTGGTCAGCCTGTGGGTGTGGGGGCTGGTCGGCTGGCTGCTGTGGCGGGAGCGGGAACTGCGTCCCCGCCTGCTGGCCTGCCTGTTGATCGCCACCACCGGGGAGGTCGTGCTGTCCCTGGCGTGGGGCTTGTACGACTACCGCCTCGGCAATCTCCCGTTGTTCGTACCACCCGGCCATGTACTGCTGTACTGGCTGGGGCTCCAGCTGGCTGAGCGTCTGCCCGCCTGGCTGCTGAGCTGGGCGCCGCGGCTGGCGGTTGTGGCGGTATCTGCGCTGGCGCTGGCTGGTCTCGACTGGCTGGGGCCGCCCCTGCTGCTGCTGTTCCTGCTGTGCGTGTGGCGCGGACCGGCGCCGCGCCTGTACGTGACGATGTTCCTGCTGTCCCTGCTGATGGAGTTGTGGGGAACCTGGCTGGGCTGCTGGAGCTGGCGGCCCCTGGCGCCGGGCCTGGGCTGGCCGGTGGGTAATCCGCCGCTGGCGGCCGGCGCCTTCTATTGCGTGCTCGATCTGCTCAGCGACGCCGCACAACCCCGCCGGAGCTTGCGTACGGCATAATCCGGGGCGTTATCCGCTTACGCCCCTGCATGAAGCTCAGCAAGCTCTCCCTCCTGTTCTCGATGGCGCTGCTATTGATCGTCGGCATCAATGGCTCGATCTCGATGCTGGTGCTGCACGCCTTCGACCGGGCCCAGGCCGTCCAGGATCATCGCGTCGAGGCGCTGCGGCTGGTTGAGGAACTGCGCCGCGAGACCGATACCCTGTCGCGTCTCGTGCGGGCCTACTCGGCGACCGGCGAGACCCGCTTTCTCACGTACTACTACGCGATCCTGGCCATCCGGGAGGGTGAGGCGCCGGCTGTCGCCGATACCGAAGGGATGACCTACTGGGACCGGGTGATTGCCGGGCAGGTGCAGTTCGTGCCCGGCGGGGCGGGCCCCCGCGTGTCGATGCGCTCCCGGATGGTTGCCCTGGGTTTTCAGGGGCCGGAGCTGGCGACGCTCGAGAAGGTGCTCACCGAAACCGATGGCCTGAAGGCCATCGAGCAGGTGGCCTTCGCTGCCACCCAGGGGCTGTATGACCCGCAGACCCGCACGATCGTCTCGGAAGGGGAGACGCGCCCCGACGTGGCGATGAAGCTGGTCTTCGGCCGCGACTACGACCGGCAGCGGTTGCGCGTGACCACGGCGGTGGCCGAGCTGATGCAGCGTGTCGACCAGCGTACCGGGGCCGAGGTCAGCGAGGCCCGTACCCGGCTGGGGGCGTGGATCATCGCCTCGGCGGTGAGCATGGGCATGACGGCGCTGCTGGTGTTGCTGGCCTTCCGCACCACTCACCGGAAGGTCCTGCAGCCGCTGGCCGACATGTGCGCGGTGACCGGCCAGCTGGCCCGGGGCCAGTACGACGTGCGCTTGGGCTGCGGAGATGGGGTGGAGGAAGTGCAGGCCCTGAGCACGACCCTCAATTCGATGGCGCGGGCCATCGAGACCGACATCCGCGAGCGTGAGGCGATCAGCCGCGAACTGCAGCAGGCGCGGGCGCGGGCGGAGCAGGCCACGCAGGCCAAGTCGATGTTCCTTGCCAACATGAGCCACGAGATCCGCACCCCCCTCAACGCGGTGATCGGCATGGCCGAGCTGATCCTGCACAGTCGCCTGCTGCCGCGCCAGCGCGAATATGCGGAGAAGATCCGCGCTGCCGGCCGCTCGCTGCTCGACACGCTCAACGACATCCTCGACTTCTCCAAGATCGAAGCCGGCCGCCTGGAGCTGGAGGACATTCCGTTCCGCCTCGATCAGGTCCTCGCCACTGCGCTCCAGCTGGTGGAGGGCGCTGCCCGCGAGAAGGGGATCGAGCTGATCTTCGAGGCCGGTCCGGGTGGTCTGCAGGCGCTTGAGGCGCCAGTGCTCGGCGACCCGCTGCGTATCGGTCAGGTGCTCGGCAATCTGCTCTCCAATGCCGTCAAGTTCACCCCTGCCGGGCATGTCGCCCTGCGCCTCGGGGCGGCGCCGGCGGCGGCCGGGGTGCTGCCGGTCAGTTTCAGCGTCGAGGACACCGGCATCGGCATGCGGGCCGCGCAGATCGACAGCATCTTCGAGGACTTCGTCCAGGCCGACGGCGCCACCACGCGCCGCTACGGCGGCACCGGGCTGGGCCTGGCCATCGTGCGCCGGTTGGTGGAGGCCATGGGCGGGGAGGTGAAGGTCAGCAGCGAACCCCGGCGCGGCAGCGTCTTCCAGGCGCGGCTGCCGCTGGTCCTCGGCGATGGGCACGAGGCGAGGCCGGTGGCGCCGCTGCCGTGGCACGGTTTGCGGGTGCTGGTGGCCGACGATTACCCGGAGGCACGGCTGTCCCTGATCGACCTGCTCAACCAGCAGGGCTGCGACGAGGTGGATGCCGCGGCCAGCGCTGCCGAGGTGCTCGAAGCCCTGCAGGCCGCCCGGCGGGACAGCGCGCCCTATGACCTGCTGTTCCTCGACTGGACCCTCCCTGACCGGGACGGCGCGGCCTTGCTGGAGTGTCTGCGTGCCCGTCCCGAACTGGCGCCCCCACATGTGGTGCTGATGTCCATGCCCCGTGCGCTGGATGTGCATGTGCACGAGATCTTTGCCACCGGCCTGCATTTCGGCGACAAGCCGTTGCTGCCCGCCGCCTTGCAGCGCCTCGGCGACACCATCTTCGGCCGCGGTGATGCGGCGCCCGGGGAGACGAGTCCGCTGGCCGGTGCGCTGGACGGGATGCGCGTGCTGCTGGTGGAGGACAACGCCACCAGCCGCGACGTGGCGGTGGCCCTGATGGGGCGCTGGGGGGTGGAGGTGGACAGCGCCGCCGATGGTCGCGATGCACTGGCCCAGCTCGCGGCCCAGCTTCCCGATTGCTACGACCTGGTGTTCATGGACTTGCAGATGCCGATGATGGATGGCTATGAAGCGGTGCGCTGCATCCGGCGGCAGCCCGTTTTCGACGACTTGCCGATCTACGCGCTGTCGGCCCACAGCGGCCGCAGCGTGCTGACGCGCTGCCTGGCTGCCGGCATGAACGGCTGTCTCGCCAAGCCCTATGAGCCCGGCGAGCTGTACGGCGTGCTGCAGCGGCATCATCACGGGCCGGCGAGCCGGGGGGCGGCTGCCCCACCGGCTGCCCCGGGGGGCGAGGTGGTGCCGGGGTTGGCGGGCATTCCCGGCATCGACCCACGCTGTGCGATCAACGATACCGGGGTCAGCCCCACCCTTTACCCCCGTCTGCTGGCCAAGTTCCGCGAACAGTTTGCCGACGGGCCGAAGCGCCTGCGCATCGATGTGGAAAACCACGCCTGGGAGCGGGTCGCGGCCTTTGCCCATACGCTCAAGGGGCGCGCCGGGCTGCTGGGCATGCCGGAGATCTCGAGCATCGCCGGACGTCTCGAGATGGCGGCGCGGGGCCGTGACGGCGGACGGGCGCAGAGCGCGCTGAGGGGCCTCGAAGACCAGCTGCGTCCGATCGTCGAAGGGCTGGGCCGGATCCTGCCGACCCTGGAAACGGACACCGAGCCCCGGCCCGCGCAGCCTGTCGCCGGCGCCGATGTGGTGGAGCTGGTGCGGTGAAGCGCCTGATCGCCCTCTGCGCCGGCGGCGTCATCCTCGCCGCGTCCCTGCCGGCTGCCGCCGACGAAGAGGTCAGCCTGGCCGGCTTCGGCACCGTGGCGTATGCCCAGTCCAACCGTTCCTACCGCTACCAGCGTTTCATCGACAGCGGAGGCACCTTCCAGCGGGACTCGCGTCTCGGTATGCAGCTCGACGTGCGCCTGACCCCGGCGTGGAGCGCCACCGTGCAGGCGGCCCTGGCGCCGGCCGCCGACAGCGACCGGCAATGGGATCTGACCCTGCCCTGGGCCTTCCTGTCCTGGCGGCCGGACAACGACTGGCTGCTGCGGGCCGGCAAGCTGCGCCTGCCGCTGCTGCGCTATTCGGAAACCATGGACGTGGGGACCACCTTCAATTTCGCCCGCCTGCCGATCGAAGTCTATTCCCTGGCACCCACCGCCGAGGTGACTGGGGTGGCGGTAGCGCGGAGCTGGCTGGACGAGAGGCGCGAGCTCAGCCTGGAGGGCTACCTGGGGTCTGCCGATTCCTACTGGCGTTTCTTCCGGCGCGACGCGGCCCCCCGTTCGCGGCCGCGGGGTGCCTGGTTTGAGCACATCGAGATGTGGCTCACCGGCGCGCTGCTGACGGTGAGGGAAGGCGATCACCGGCTGCGCCTGAGCGTGCACCGGGGGGACGTTAAGCGGGTCGATGCACCGATTCCGGTCACCTATCCCTTCGTGCCTGTTGCCGGGGGCGGTGGTTACTACCAGGTTACCGATGCCCTGCCGGGGCCCGGTGTACCGACCGTCGACCGGGTGCTGAACTACACCTTTACGGCCAGCGCCGAATTCGTCCTGCCCCACGAGTTCACCGTAACCGGAGAGGCGGTGCGCCGGCGGGTCACGCGGGCCACCCTTGGCACCGATTCATGGGCGGCCTACGTGGCGCTGCAAAAGCGCATCGGGGCATGGACTCCCTACGTGTACGCGGCCCGAATCCTGTCGTCGTCGTCGGCGCGCCGGCTGTATGCCGACGTGAACGGAAACCTGCTGCCCGCGTCCACTCCCGGCGCGGACATCATCAATCCCAGCCAGCGGGTCGGCGTCGATTCCCTCGACGTCTTCGACCAGCGCTCCATCGCGGTGGGGAGCGCCTACCTGCTGACCCCCCAGCAGAAGCTGAAGGTCGAATGGCTGCACAGCCATACCGGCAGCACCTCGGGTTTCCTCGATGCGCCGAGTGGCGAGAACAGCGGGCATCGGGCGGTGGATGTGCTGTCCCTGTCCTACGACTTCACTTTCTGAGCGCCCCATGGGAATCCGTCGCGTCGGACTGAGCCTGTTGCTGTGGGCGGGCCATGCCTTCGCCGGCGAGGTGGTGGTGATCGCGCATCCGTCGGTTCCCCGCCTGGACAACGTGGCGATCGAGCGCATCTATACCGGCAGGGTGGTCGAACTGGGGGGCGTGCGCGTGATGCCCTTCGACCTGGTGGCGGGGCACCCCCTGCGGGGGCGCTTCCTGGCCCGTTGGCTCGACCGGGATGAGGAACGCTATTCGGCCTACTGGACCGTGCGCCGCTACGTGGGCAAGGGCGGGCCGCCGTCCCAGGTGCCGACCGTCGCGGAGATGATCCGGCTGGTCAGCACGACGCCCGGTGCGCTCGGCTATGTGGACGAGGCGGACATCAGGGCGGAGGCGAAGGGCAGCGTGACCGTCCTGCTGCGCTGAAGGGAGCCTGTGGCCCGCAATCTGGCGCCAGGGCTGGATTTGGTCACGGCCACGCAGTGCGTCGGGCGCTAAACTTGAGGCATGCCAGTGTGTCGCCTTCCCGCATCATGAACTCCCTGTCTACGCCCCAGCCCGTTCCCCTCTCCGACGCCTACCGGCTGCTCAATCATGGCCCCACGGTGCTCGTCTCCTCGGCCCATGGCGATCGCCGCAACCTCATGGCGGCGGCCTGGAGCATGCCCCTCGACTTCGATCCGCCGAAGGTTGCGGTGGTGCTCGACCGGGCGACGCTGACCCGCGAGCTGGTCGACGCGTCCGGCGAGTTCGTGCTGGCGGTGCCCTGCCGCGCCATCGCCGAGCAGACGCTGGCGGCGGGAACGTCGAGTGGCCGCGATGGTGACAAGTTCGCCACTCTCGACTTCGAAACCTTCCCGGCCAGCCGGGTGGCGGCCCCTCTGCCAGTGGGCTGCATTGCCTGGCTCGAGTGCCGGGTCATCGACGAGCCGCGGGTCCAGCACACCTACGACCTGTTCCTTGGCGAGGTGCTCGCTGCCTGGGCGGATCCGGCCGAGTTTTCCGATGGACGCTGGCATTTCTCGGCCGACGAGCGGCGCTCCATCCATTACGTTGCCGGCGGGCAGTTCTTCGCCACCGGCGAGGCATTCGAGGTTTCCACGACTGGATGACATGGGCAGTTTTCCGGGGCAGTCCGGATGCGTAGAAGAATTTTTTGTTGCGTTGCACAAAAACCACTTGCATTCCTGCTTTGTGCGATGCAACATAGCGCCATACCGAAACCATTTCGGTGACTGCAACCCAAATCGAGGAGAACACCATGTCCGTCAGCCCCGAACAGTTCGTAGCCACTTCCAAGGCCAACATCGAAGCTGGTCTGAAGACCGCCACCAGCTTCGCCACCACCCTGTTTGCCGCTGTTGAGCGCGTTGCCAGCCTGAACCTGGCCACCGCCCGCGGTGCTTTCGATGACGGCCTGGCCTTCTCCAAGGCCGTGCTCGCTGCCAAGGACCCGAAGGCCCTGGCCGCTCTGCAACTGGGCGCCATCACCCCGGCCGTCGAGAAGTCCGTGGCCTACGGCCGCAGCCTGTCCGACATCGGCGGCGACGCCCAGGAAGAGCTGACCAAGCTGGTCGAGGCCGAGGCCGCTGTTCTGTCCAAGAACATCGACACCGCCCTGGAAGGCATCTTCAAGAACGCGCCGGCCGGCTCCGAGCCCGCCATCAAGGCCGTCAAGACCGCTCTGGCCAACGCCAGCAGCGCTTACGAAGGTGCCGCCAAGGCTGCCAAGCAAGTTGCCGCTGCCGCTCAGGCCAGCGTCGAGAAGGCCACCCTGGTTGCCGTCGAGAGCGTCGACAAGGGCACCAAGGCTGCTGCCTCTGCTCTGAAGGTCGCCTGATCGCGGCGGCTTCGGCCGCGCGTTCATGCTGTCCGGCACAAAGGCCCTGCGGGGCCTTTGTGCCGTTTACGCATCGTGATTCTTGCTGTCCTTCGGCGGGTGGGCGAAGGTCTGGCGCAGGCGGGCCAGCTCCCGCAGCCCGGCGGCAATGCGGGCGTTGACCGTTCCGTCCGGCCATTTTCCGTCGCCGTCGGGCTGGCCGGCTGGCAGGCCGGTGAGCAGGGCCAGCGCGTCGTCCACGCTGTTGACGGCCCAGACGTGGAAACGCCTGGCCCGCACCGCCTCCACCACCTCGCTGGCGAGCATCAGGTGGCATACGTTGGCGCTGGGGATCAGCACCCCTTGTTCGCCGGTCAGGCCGCGGGCCGCGCACAGCTCGAAGAAGCCTTCGATCTTCTCGTTGATGCCGCCGACCGGCTGCACGATGCCGAACTGGTTTACCGATCCGCTGAGGGCCAGCGACTGCTTCAGTGGCAGCTTCGCCACCGCCGACAGCAGCGCGCAAAGCTCGGCCAGCGAGGCGCTGTCACCCTCGACGCCGCCGTAGGACTGTTCGAACACCAGGCTGGCCTTGAGGGAGAGTGGCGTATCGAGGCCGAAGCGGGCGCCGACGAAGGACGACAGGATCAGCACGCCCTTGGAGTGGATGGGGCCGCCGAGCTTCACTTCCCGCTCGATGTCGATCACGTCGCCGTCACCGACCCGCACCGTGGCGGTGATGCGGGCGGGGTGCGCAAACGTGCTTTCCCCCAGCGGGATCACCGCCAGCCCATTGACCTGGCCGACGTGCTCGCCAGCACTGGCGATCAGCAACTGGTTGCGCAGCATCTCGTCCCGGTAGCGCAGGCGCAGGCGTTCGTTGCGCCGGCGCTGGGCGGCGAGCGCCGTCTCCACGTGCTCCCGGCCGATGGTGTCAGCGTCGGCGCGGGCGGCGAAGTGGTCGGCCTGGCGCAACAGGTCGTCGATCGGCTGGGTATGGGTGCTGAGGCGTTCGGCATCGCCAGCCAGCCGTGCCGCGTGTTCGATGACCCGTGCCACGGCCGGGCCCGACAGGGGACGCAGCTGGCCGTGGCGGGCCAGGGTGGCGACCAGGCGGGCGTAGGTCGCGGTGTTCTCCGGCGTGCGGACGATCTCGCTTTCCATGTCCGCGTTGATCTTGAACAGGGCCGGAAACTCCGGGTCGTACTGGGACAGCAGGTAATACACCAGCCGCTCGCCGACCAGTACCACTTTCAGGTCCAGTGGCATCGGCTCCGGCTCGAGCTGAACCGTGCTGCCGAGGCCGATCAGGTCGGACAGGGATTCGATGCGTACCGTGCCGGCCTTCAGGCAGCGCTTGAGGCCCTCCCAGGCGTAGGGCTGGCCGAGTACCCGCAGCGCGTCCAGGACCAGGAAGCCGCCATTGGCCCGTTGCAGCGCGCCGGCGCGGATCAGCGTGAAATTGCTCATCAGCGTGCCCATGTGGACCATGTGCTCGATGCGCCCGACCAGGTTCTGCAGGGTCGGATGGTCCTCATACACCACCGGTCGCCGGCCGCCGGAGGGGTTTTCCACCAGCAGGTTCACCAGGTAGCGCTGCACGGTGATCATGCCGGAGTAGGTGGTGGTTTCGCTCTCTTCGTCGCTGCGGGTGGATTCGCGCAGGGATTCGGCGCCCTCGGTGATGTCGTGCAGGAGGTCGTCGAAGTGGGCCATGATCTCCGGCAGGTCGGCATAGTCCGGCTTGAGGTCGTCGATCAGGTGGGTCACGGTGAGTTGCAGGGCTTCGCTGCCGGCCTGCTTGATGCGGTTCTGCAGTTCCCGGCGCCAGCGCGGGAACTCGTTCATCAGCTTGTGCAGGCGCTCGCGCAGGACCTTGATGTGCTCTTCCAGTTCGTGCTGGCGGGTCTCCGGCAGCTCGGCGAATTCTTCCGGCGTCAGCGTGGCCTCGGCATTCTTCATCGGTACGAAGGCAAAGCCGTGGGGCGTGCGCAGCAGGGCCACGCCCAGTTCGCCGGCATCGCGGCCGAGGGTTTGCAGCGCGGTTTCCTCGCGCAGCTTTTCTTCCTCCTGCATGGCTTCCAGGCGGCTGCGGTAGTCGTCGCTCTGGAAGGCCGCAGTGATGGCCGGGATCAGCTCCTCGACGAAGTGCTGCATGTCGTCCCGCAGCCGGGCGCCGCGTCCGCAGGGCAGGCGCAGCAGGCGGGGCCGGTCGTCGTCGCGGAAGTTGAAGACGTAGCACCAGTCGGCCGGCGCGTCGCCGCCGTGGCTCTCGGCTTCCAGCAACTGGCGGATGATCGCGTGGCGCCCGCTGCCGGTCTCGCCGAGCAGGAACAGGTTATAGCCGTCGTGACGGATGTCCAGCCCGAGCTGGAGCGCTTCGATGGCCCGGCCGTGGATCTGCGCGGCGTCCAGGTCGGGCAGCTCGGCGCTGGTTTCGAAGGGCAGGTCGGCCGGATCGCAACGGGTGTAGAGGGCATCCGGCGGCAGGGGAGGCAGCGAAGTCATCGGGCAGGCCTTGTGTCATGCGCTGCCGCTAGCATAATCACTCCATTGCGCGCCGGCCACGGTTGAACTGCACGCGGCTCGTCCTTCCCGGCGCCCGACTGATCCACGTCAAGCCTTCCGGAGGTTCGCATGTCCGCCCAATCCCTGCAGGATCGAGCCGTCGGTGCCCTGATGGGCGCCTTCATCGGCGATGCGCTGGCCCTTGGCCCCCACTGGTACTACAACCTGGATGCGCTGCGCGCCGACTACGGCGACTGGATCGACGACTACACCACGCCCCGTCCCGGCCGTTACCACGCCGGGATGCAGGCTGGCCAGTCATCCCAGGCCGGGGTGTTGCTGGCGCTGACGCTGGATTCGCTGGTGGCGCAGGGTGGGTACGACGAGGCCGATTTCTGCCGGCGCATGGACGAGGACATCTTTCCGCTGATCGACGGTACGCCGATGCACGGCCCCGGGGGCTACACCAGCCAGTCGATCCGCGAAGCCTGGCGCCGGCGGGTCGGCGAGGGCCAGGCGTGGGGGCTGTGCGGCGGCAATGCGGATACCACCGAGGCGGCCGAGCGGACGCTGGCGATCGCCGTGCGCTATGCGCTGCGGCCGGCTGAACTGGCGTCGGCGGTGACCCGCAATACGGTGCTGACCCAGACCGACGGCACCGTGGTGGCGATGACCGTGGCTTTCTGCGCGGTACTGGGCATGCTCGTCGAAGGGTATCCGCTCGACGAGCAACTGTCGGGCCGCCTGATGGCTCGGGTGAAAACGGGTGAGTTGCCCTTCCACTCGGTAACCCGTGGCGCCCTGCAGGCGCCCCATCCGGATGCGGAAGAGGCGCCGGTGGCCGGGCGCTTCCCGTCGCCGGACGCGCTGCTGGGGCCGTCCGACACCGCCCGGGCGGCGCGTGATCCGTCCATCCGCATCGAGCCGGCCTGGAAGGTGTCGCTGGTCTATGGCCTGCCCTGCGCGGTGTATCACCAGTTTCCGGCTGCCTACTACCTGGCGGCCCGCTTCCCCGACGATTTCGAATCCGCGGTGCTGCACGCGGTGAATGGCGGTGGCCAGAACCAGGCCCGGGCGATCCTCACCGGGGCGCTGGCTGGCGCCCAGAGCGGGCTGTCGGGCATCCCCCGGCGCTTCATCGACGGCCTCGAAAACGGCACGGGCTTGCTGGAGCAGGCCCGCCGGCTGGCGGTCCAGGTCGTGGCGGGGGCCTAGCGCCGGCGTCGCCTTCCCGCCGGGCGGCGATGCTCATCCCCTATGAACGTTCCGGCTGCCCGCTGCATTCCAATGTCGTTACAATGCGGCGCCGACGGAACATGAAGGCCCGGGTCACGCGGGCTGTGTGGAGGAGCTAGGGATGAGCGTCATTTTTGCGAAGACCCTGAAGGGGTATGAGGAGATCGAGCGTCGGGCTGCCGGCTTCAGTCCGCGGGTGCGCCGCGTGCTGATCTTCGTCGATGGCAAGCGTACGGTGGAGGATCTGCGTGGCCTGCTGCAGTCGGATGACCTGGAGCATACCCTCGGCATGCTCGAGGAAGAGGGCTACATCGGCATGGTGGAGGCGACCGGGCAGGACGGAGTGCGCCGCGTCCCGCCGCCGCCCCAGCCGGCCCTGACCGCCTTCCGTCTGCATCCGCCGGGGGATGATCCGCAGCGCCTGCGCAAGGCCCGCAACTTCATGGTCAACACCCTCAATACCTTCATCGGTGCGGTGGGCACCAGTTCCCTGCAGGACCGCATCGAGGATGCCGCCAACCCGGCGGCGCTGCGTGAGCTGTTCGACGAGTGGTACCACGCCATCGTCAGCTCCCGCGACGGCCGGCGGGAGGCCGAACAATTGCGCCGCCTGCTGCTCGAAGTAATCTGAGGCGGCACCACGGCGCACTTGCGCCGCGTCAAGTACGCCGCGGGAGGGGATGGGTAAGCTGGAGGTGCCATGGTCAGTTCCGAGCTCGATTTCAACATTCCCGGCCGCGAGATCGCCGTCGCGGCGGAGGCCCTGTACCTGGCCAATCTGATGATCGTGCCGGGCATCGCCTTCATCGCGCTGCTGGTGCTGTGGTTGCGCGAACGCCGGCGGGCGCCCGAGCTGGCCCGCGGGCACCTGCGCCAGACCGTCGCCGTCAGCCTGTGGGCCGGTGTGCTGCTGGTGGTCGCCAACGCGGCGATCATCTTCACCGGCGGCTACGGTTCGCCATATACGTGGGTGATCGTGATCCTGTACTTCACGACCTGCCATTCCACGCTGATCTTCTGCGGCGCCATCGGCCTCGCCAAGGCGCTGGCCGGCAAGCCCTTCCGTTATCCCTTGATCGGACCCCGTTGATGGCAACACCCCGTGTGATCCCGATCCGCCCGGTTCCCACGGCGCGGCCCGACGGAGGCCGCCAGCGTCTGCGGCGCTGGGCCCAGGGCGGCTTCTTCGTGCTGTTCGTGCTGGCGCCGGTGTTCGATCTGCTGCGCTACGACCTGGTGGCGGGGCACGCCTGGCTGCTCGGCTTCGAGTGGCACGCCGGCCTGGAGGACTTTTCGGCCGGCCACATCGACGCGTTGGGGGCGGTGCTGCGGGTCATCGGGCGGGTGCTGCTGCCTATCCTCGCGGTCGGCGCCGTGCTGATCGGCGTCGCCTGGCGCTGGGGGCGGCTGTATTGCGGCTGGCTGTGCCCGCATTTCTCTGTGGTGGAGACCATCAACGGCTTCATGCGCCGGGCCATCGGCCGCCCCAGCGTGTGGGAGGCCCGCGAACTGCCGCCGTGGGAGCCGGATGGTACGCCGGTGCGCTACGACCGCCTGTGGTGGCTGGTGACGGTGCCGCTGGCGGTGGGCTTCGCCTTCGTCTGGGCGGTAGTGCTGCTCACCTACCTGCTGCCGCCTTTCCAGGTGTATGGGCACCTGCTGGCAATGGCGCCGACCCGCAACGAGTTCATCTTCATCACCGCCGGCACGCTGGTGCTGTCGCTGGAATTCCTGTTCGCGCGTCATCTGTTCTGCCGCTATGCCTGTGCGGTGGGCCTGTTCCAGAGCCTGGCCTGGATGGGCAACAAGGCGGCGATGGTGGTTGGTTTCGAGCGCGAGCGGGCCGCCGACTGCGCGAGCTGCTACAGCGCCTGCGACCATGTCTGCCCGATGCGCCTGAAGCCGCGCAACATCAAGCGTGCGATGTTCACCTGCACCCAGTGCGCCCAGTGCGTCAGCGCCTGCGAGACGACCCAGCGCGACAATCCCCGTGGCCCCTTGCTGCAGTGGGTCAGCGGGGAGGCGGCGCGGCATAACGAGGCGGCCTTCAGCGCGCCGAAACCGGAAAGGAAGACTCAGTGAGTGGCTTCAACGATTTCGCCATCGCCCGTGCACTGCACGTGCTGGCGGTGTTGCTGTGGATAGGCGGCGTGGCCTTCGTGACGCTGGTGCTGCTGCCGGCCTGCCGGGCGCTGGCCGAGCCGCAAGCCCAGCTCGAGCTGTTCGAGCGGCTGGAGCACCGCTTCGCCGGGATCGCCCGCTGGAGCGTGCTGCTGGCCGGTGCGTCGGGGGGCTGGCTGGTGTGGCGGCTGGGCGTCGGTTCGCGCTTCGCCGACCCGGCCAACTGGTGGTGGATGCACGGCATGGTGATCGTGTGGACCCTGTTCGCGGTGATGCTCTTCATCCTCGAACCCTTCGTGCTGCACAAGGCTTTCCAGGCCAGTGCGCGGCGCGATCCGCTGGGTACGATGGCGCGCATCCAGCGCGTGCATGTGGTGCTGTTGAGCGTGAGCCTGATCGTGGTGCTCGGCGCCGTGGCGGGCAGCCACGGCGGGTGGAGCTTCAGCGGCTGAGCAGCCAGGCGGCGTGGGAAGGCGCCTGCGTGCGGGATTCCCTTCGTCATTTTCCTCGGCGGTGCGATCACGTATCATCCGTCGGCTGCGAACCCCGCAAACGGTCGAGAGCCGCCAGCCGCCAAATGCCCAAGATCCTGCTCGTCATTCCCTGGTCTCCGCTTCATCCCGCCGGCGTCAGCGTTGTTATCAGAAACCTGTTCGAGCAGTACCAGGCGATGGGGCAGGCGGCGCAGATCTGCCAGGACGACTGGGATTATCGCCATCCCGAGGCTGGTGAGGGCAACGTGGTGCTGCTGCGCTTCGGCGTGTTGGGTGGAACGACGCCGCTGGCCCTGCTTAAGTCCCTGCTGTCGGCGCCCGGCCACCTGGCCCGGCTGGCCCGCTGGCTGAGCCGGTCGGAGGTCGCCTGCGTCAATTTCCACTACGCGGGCCTGGGTGCCTTGTCGATTGCCTGCCTCAAGAGCCTGGGCCTCTTCCGTGGCCGCCTGGTGCTGTCCTTTCACGGCACCGACGTAAATAGCCCGGCCGACCCGATCGCGCGCAAGCTGCTGGCATTCACGGTCCGCCAGGCGGACACCCTCACGTTCTGTTCCCGGGCCTTGCTGGAGAAGGCGGTGAAGGTCTTCGGCTTCCGCCACCCCGACGGCCGGGCCATCTACAACGGCGTGAATACCGCGGTCTTCCGCGCCGGCCTCGATCCCTACCCGGGCCTGCCGGCCCGCTACATCGTGCAGGTGGGCTCCTTCATCCCGCGCAAGCGGCAGGTCTTCCTGACGCAGGTTTTCCTGAGCCTCGCGGCGGACTACCCTGATCTCCACCTGGTGCTGATCGGCATGGAGGGCCCTGAGTTGGCGAAAGTACGCTCGCTGGCTGCCGGACAGGGCTGCGACGGGCGGCTCCACACACTGATGAACCTGTCGCCGGAGGAGGTGGCGCGCATCGTGTCCAATGCCACCGTCTGCGTGCAGCCTTCCGACAGTGAACCCTTCGGCATCGCCACCATCGAGGCCGGGGCATGCGCCGTGCCGGTGGTGGCCAGCCGGGTCGAAGGGCACCTGGAAACGCTTGCAGACGGGGAAAGCGGCCTGCTCTTCGACGTCGACGATCACGCCGCCTGTGCGTCGGCGATCCGCGAGGTCCTCGACGACAGGCCGGCGGCGACTCAACTGGCCCGGTGCCTGCAGGCACGGGTCCGCGAGCAATTTACCTGGGAACACTGCGCCGCTGAGTATGCGCGGGCTTGTGCCTCCACCGCGGTGACTTCCTGAAGCGACCTCCTCGAGACCGAAATGCCAAAGATTTCCGTAATCACCCCGACCCATAACGGCGCCCAGTATCTGCGGCAGGCGCTCGATTCCGTGCTGGGCCAGAGCTTCCAGGATTTCGAACACATCATCGTCGATGATGGATCCACGGACGAGACGCCGCGCATCATCGACGAATATGCCCGGCGCGACGCACGCATCCGCACGGTGTGGCGCGACAAAGCCTCCGGCGGGCCGACGATCCCGAAGAACATCGCCCTGTCCCTCGCCAGCGGGCCTTATGTGTGTTTTCTCGACCAGGACGATTACTACCACCCGGACAAATTCCGCATCCTGAACGAGGGGTTGGATACCCATCCGGACTGGGTGGCGGCCTTCCACGACCTGCAGCTGGTCGAGGAGGACGGCACGCCCCATGAAGGCACCTACCTGTCCAATGCGGATTTCCTGGCGCGCTCCAGTGGCTTCCTGCGCCCCACGGACGCCGAGGACTGGCATGACTGCGGCGACGCGTTCTACGTCTTCATGAGCCTCAACTACGCGGCCATCCACACGGATTCGGTGATGCTGGCCCGCGAGCGGCTGCTGAACGACCCGGTGAGCTTCCGCGCCCAGTACCGGGGCAGCGACGACACCGATCTGTGGCTGCGCGTCGGGGCGCAGGGCAGCATGGGCTATTTCAACCGTAGCCTCGCCTACTACCGCCAGCACGGCAGCAACCTGAGCAAGAACCTGCTGGCGATGACCCGCAATGCGGTGGAACTGCACGAGGCCAACTACCTCCTCGCCCGCCACAAGCTGAGCGATGAGGAGCGTGCCCGCTACCGCCGCAAGATCGCCAGCTACCAGAACACCGTCGCCTACCTGCTGAACAAGGCCGGCGAGTACAAGGAGGCGCGCGCCCTGCTGGCCGATGCGGCCCGCAATGGCGAGCCGCTGCAGGCCGGGCGTGGCCTGCTGTCGTCCTTCATCCGCGAATACCTGCCGGGTTACACGGGCCGGCGTATCGAGTCCTAGGCGCCTCAGCTCGAACAGCTGACCGCCAGCCCTTCCGCCCAGTCCGGTGGCGGTGCGGCGAAGCGTTCGTATTCCGGCTGTTCGTCGAAGGGCCGCGACAGGCAGGCCAGTACAGCTCGCACCTCGCTGAAATCCCCGCCCTGGGCGGCGCGGATCGCGCCTTCGGCGATCCAGTTGCGCAGCACATATTTCGGATTGACCGCGTCCATGGTAGCCCGGCGTTCGGCGTCGGGGCGTCCATCGGCGGCGAGGCGGGCGCGCCAGCGGGTGATCCACGCGTCGCCGGCTTCCCGGTCGATCAGCAGGTCGCGCAGCGGCGCGTCGGCGGCAGCCCGTTCCGCTTCGTCCACCTGCGCTGGCAGGCGCCCCAGGTTGCGGAAGAACAGCGTGAAGTCCGGGTGCTGCTGCTGGAGCAGCTGGAAGGTATCGCCGATGAAGTCCTCGTCGCCGTCGCGCAGCTCGGCCAGGCCCAGCTTGGCGCCGAACAGCGCGAAAAACTGCTGCTCGAAGACCGGCGCGTAGCTCTCCTCGATGGCGGCCTGCACCGCGGCGGCCTCGCCGATCAGCGGGGCCAGCGCGCGGCCGAGGGCGTACAGGTTCCAGTGGCCGATCTGCGGCTGAGCCTTGTAGCTGTAGCGGCCGTGGTCGTCGGAATGGTTGCAGATGTGATTGGCGTCGAAGGCGTCCATGAAGCCGAAGGGGCCGTAGTCGAGGGTCAGGCCGAGGATGGACATGTTGTCGGTGTTCATCACCCCGTGCATGAAGCCCACCGCCTGCCAGCGGGCGATCAGCTCGCCGGTGCGCCGGCCGACGTCGCGCAGCAGGGCCGCGTAGGGATTGGCGGCGTCCCGGCATTCGGGGCGGAAGCGCTCGATCACGTAGTCGGCGAGCTGGCGCAGTTCATCCAGCTTGCGGTTGGCCGCCCAGTGCTCGAAGGAGCCGAAGCGGATGAAGCTGGGCGCCAGCCGGGTCACCACGGCGGCGGTTTCGATGCTTTCGCGGCGCACTGGCGCGTTGGAGCCGACCACCGCCAGTGCGCGGGTGGTGGGGATACCGAGGCCGGCCATGGCTTCGGAGCACAGGAATTCGCGGATGCTCGAACGCAGCACCGCACGCCCGTCGGCGAAGCGCGAGTAGGGTGTCTGGCCGGCGCCCTTGAGCTGGATCTCCCAGCCGCTGGCCGGGTCGTCGAGGCCGATCGCCACCTCGCCGAGCAGGTGGGCGCGGCCGTCGCCGAGCTGGCCGGCCCACACGCCGAACTGGTGGCCCGAATACACCGCGGCGAGGGGCTCGCTACCGGGCAGCAGGCGGTTGCCGGCAAAGAACTCGGCGAACTCGGGGCGCGCCAGTTCGGCCGCAGGCAAGCCGATCAGCGCGGCGGCGGCCGGGCTGGCGGCGACCAGGTAGGGATCGGGCAGCGGCTGCGGCGGCAGGCGCGTATAGAAGGCGGCGGGCAGCCGCGCGAAGGCGTTGTCGAAGGGCAGGGTTTCGAGGGTGTGCATGGTCTCTGTTCGGGCAATTTGCCCACGGGGGTTCGGGTAATCTGCGGGACCGCGGCTCGGGCCGCGTGTTTTATCAATTCCGACTGTTTCACTATGGTATGGCTGCGCAGGCCTGAGGGGAAGGATGGAGACGCACATGAGCCGTCCGGCCGTGGCGATGGACGAGGGGCATGAACACAGCGTGGATCTGAAGCGCACGCTGTTGCTGCGGGTCAGCCTGTTCGCGGTGGTGATCGGGCTCGTGGCCAGCGCGGTGGTGCTGCAGCGGGCCGAGGCACGCATGCGGGCCCATATCGAACGGGCCGGTGGCGCGGTGGAGCGCCTGCTGGCCAGCGAGGCGGCGCAGCCGCGCGACGTGTTCCGGCGCAGCCTGGACGGCCTGGAGCTGTCGTCCCTCGACGGCATCGGGCCGCTGCTGGGTATCTGCGTGGCGGTGGAGGACATCTACAAGCGGCCGGTGGTGCAGCGCTGCTTCGGCGATGGGGCGGAGGCGCCGACCCTGCTGCGCGGCCTGCTGGCGGCCTTGACCGGGCCGGACATCGCGTTCCGCGGCGTGATCGGCCAGTATCCGGGCGTGAAGGTTGGCGAGTTCGTTGTCACCCCCAACCTGGACAGTGAGGCCAACGCGGTGTGGGACCAGATCCGCACCGTGCTGGGCATGACCGTCGGCATCCTGGTGCTGAACCTGCTGGTCTATCTGCCGGTGCGCCGTGCGCTGGGGCCGGCGCAGGAGATCCTGGGGGTGCTCGGGCGCCTGCAGGCCGGCGACCTGGCGGCGCGCATGCCGCGCCCGCGGCTGGTGGAGCTGCGCCTCATCGCCAGCGGCTTCGACCACCTGGTGGCGCGCCTGCAGCAGACCCTGGCCGGCCAGCGCCAGCTGGCCCTGCGCCTGCTGACGGTGCGGGAAGAGGAGCGCCGCCACCTGGCGCGGGAACTCCATGACGAGTTCGGCCAGTGCCTGGCCTCCATCGGCGCCGAGGCCGCCTATGTCAGCGCGGCGGTGGAGAACTCCCGCCCGGATCTGCTGCCGGCCGCCCAGGCCATCGCGTCGGTTACCGGCCACATGATGGAGAGCCTGCAGGGCATCCTGCACCAGCTGCGACCCATCGGACTGGAGGAGTTCGGCCTGCAGGCAGCGCTGGAGCAGTTGCTGGCGGGGGGGCGCCGGCGGCGCCCGGATTGCGCTTTCACGCTGGACATCGACGGTGCGGTGGACGACCTGCCGGACGGCCTGATGGTCAGCCTGTATCGCATCGTGCAGGAGAGCCTCACCAATGCCTTGCGCCACGGCGAGCCGCAAACGGTAGCGGTGCGCCTGCAGCGGGACGCGGCCGGCTGCCGCCTGTGGGTGGAGGACGACGGCGCACCACGCAAGGGCGATACGGCCGGCAGCGGCCTTGGCGTGCTGGGGATGCACGAGCGGGTCGAGGCGCTCGGTGGGCGTTTCGCGCTGGAGCCGGTCACGCCGCGCGGCATGCGGGTGAGCGCGATCTTCCCGCCCGATGCCTGCCACGAGGAGGGCGCGGTCCATGTCTGACATCACCCGCCTGCTGCTGGTGGACGACCACGCCATCGTGCGCGAAGGCTACCGCCGTCTGCTGGAGATGCGGCCGGACCTGCGCATCGTCGGCGAGGCCGGCACGGCCCGCGATGCGCTGGAGCAATTCCGGTTGCTGGAGCCCGATGTGCTGGTTCTCGACCTCGGGCTGCCCGACATGGGCGGCGTGGAGCTGATCCGCCGCCTCGTGCAGCGTGATGACCGCGTGCGCATCCTGGTATTCACGATGCACCGGGAGCCGCTGTTCGCGACCCAGGCGCTGCGTGCCGGGGCCCTTGGCTACGTGACCAAGAGCAGCCCGCCGACGGTGCTGGTGGAAGCGGTTTACAAGGTGGCCGAGCGGCGCCAGGTGATCAGCCCCGACATTGCGCCGGAGCTGGCCCTGGCCCTCGTCGAGCGCCCGCGGGAGCCGCTCGCCGAGCTGGCACCGCGGGAGTTCGAGATCCTGCGCCTGCTGCTCGACGGTTGCAGTGCCGAGGAGATCGGCGAGCGTTTGTCGATCTCCTCGAAAACGGTGCAGAACTGCCACTACCAGATCAAGAGCAAGCTCGGCGTGCGCAGCGACATCGAGCTGACCCGGCTGGCGCTGCGCCTTGGGCTGATCTGAGCTTCAGGCGGCTTCCGCCTCCGCCTCTGCTTCGGCGGACGAGGCCTCGAAGAGGGCCTGCAGGGTTTCCAGGCTCAGTTCGGCGATCGTCTCGCCGGCATCGTCGAGGATCTCGTACAGCAGTTCGCCGGGCTGCGGGCGCATGCTGAACAGCACGATGCAGTCTTCGGCGCCGCCGCCTTCCCGGTGCGGCGTCTCGTTGGGCGGCGACACCGTGTAACTGCCAGTCGGGCGCACTTCCCGCAGGCGGCCGTCGAGTTCGTACAAGCGATGCTCGCCCTGCACGACGAAGGTGTGGTTGAGGGCCTTGTGGCGGTGCAGGACGATCTGCTGGCCGGCGGCAAACTTGAACAGCACGTCGGCGATGCGCTGCTGCATGTCCACCTGCAGGATCGCAAAGACGAAATGGGGAAAGTCGCCGAAGGGCTGCCAGCGGATGAGGCGTTCGTCGAAATGGTGGGGCATGGGTCTGTCTCCTGGTTGTCTAGGCCGGATGGCCGCTGCCAGTAGACCCCGGCAGACCCTGCTGCCGTGAGGTCAGCCTGCCCGGAAAAGGCTGGGCAATCTTCCCGATGCAGATGACGTCTGACGGTCGG
The DNA here is from genome assembly GCA_018241665.1 of Pseudomonadota bacterium. Classification (GTDB taxonomy): domain Bacteria; phylum Pseudomonadota; class Gammaproteobacteria; order Burkholderiales; family Rhodocyclaceae; genus Zoogloea. Next base: position 36,932 of record JAFEDK010000005.1, on the reverse strand, counting down.
GCAATTTGCCCACCGGCATCCGGGCAGGATGCCGATGTCCCGGCTTGTCCGCAGGCTTAGAGTCGGCGTGAGGCGGGGCACGGGTTCCCGCCATGACTCGACGGGGATGCCGATGCGTAGATCGACCGGGGCCGCCATGCTGGCCCTGTTTTTCACCACCGCCGCAGTGGCGGCGGACAACCGCTTCTGCGGTGGGCCGGTACCGCAGACCGGCGAGCCCACCGACCTCGCCCACGTGGTCGGCGACCAGACCCTCGAATACATCGTCGATCAGCCGGCCAGCCTGATGGTGTGCAGCAAGGGCTATCTGCTGGAAAAGTGCGGCGACCACGACAACGCCCGCAAGGTCTTCGACAAGTGCATCGCCGCCGGCTACATCGGCGCGATGATCTGGAAGGCCCTGATGCTGCAGGACGGGGCGGGCGGCGTGCCGCCGGATCTGCCGGCCGCCGCCGAGCTGATGCACCGGGCGGCGCTGGCCGGCGATTCCCCGTATGCGACCCTGGGCAAGCTCCATTACGCAAGCGCCCTGCAGGAGGGACGCGGGGTGCCGAAGGACGAGGTGGAGGCGCGCAAGTGGTTCGAGGCTGCGGCGCGCGACGGTAATCCGGATGCCATCGAGTTCTTGCGCACCGGCTATCACGTGGGCGACCGGGACGGACAGGCGCGGGGCACGGGCACACCGCCGCCGCCAGTGCAGACGGGCCCAACGCCGCCTTTGCCGGGGGAATTGTTCGAGGCCGCGCAACCAAAGATTGCCGCTCGGCATGCCCAGGAGGTGCGTGGGGCCAGCGCACGGCGCCTGCTGGATGCGGCGCCGAGCACGCCGCCCGTCAGCCCGCCTCCGCCCGCCGACGCTCCCGTATCCGCTCCCGTCGCCGGGCAGCATCTGGCGAAGCTCGCCGAACCGCTTTCGCAGCCCACAGGAACCTCATCCGGCGGCCTGGCCGCACTGTTCGGTGTGCTGCTCCTGTCGGGCGCCTTGCGCCAATCCCTGCGTGCGCCGATGGCGCGTCGCTCACTTTCTCTTTGCCGGGCCTGAAACGATGAATGCCAATCTTGAAATCCTGATGTACGACGCCAGCCAGCTCTTCCTGGCGCCGGTGCTGCTCGCCATCGCGGCGCTGTTCCTGTATGCCTTCCACGCCTGCGGGGCCTTCCTGTGGCAGGCCTGGCAGCGGCGGCTCGGCGTGGATGCCGGCTTCGAGCTGGTCGAAATCCACCGCGCCAATCCTGCGCTCGATATCGCCGAGCTGGAGGCGGTGGCCAGCCAGCGCCTGGAAGTCTCCCGCATTGCCACGCGGGTGGCGCCGATGCTCGGCCTGGTGGCGACGATGATCCCGATGGGGCCAGCCCTCAAGGCGCTCGGCGACGGGCAGCTGGCCGATGTGTCGCACAGCCTGATGGTGGCTTTCTCGGCGGTGATCCTGGCCCTCATCGCGGCGGCGCTCACCTTCTGGGCACACAGCGTGCGGCGGCGCTGGTATGCGACGGATCTGCTGGCCGTCGAGAAGGGTCTGCCGGCGGGCGGCCCGGCAGCCATGGAGGTGGCGCGATGAAATGGCGTCTGCACGATGCCGGCGAGGACGACGATCCGCTGCTGTCGGTGGTCAACCTGGTGGATGTCTTCCTGGTACTGATCGCCGCGCTGCTGCTGGCGGTGGCCCGCAGCCCGGTGAATGTCTTCGATGCCGGGCAGGTGACGGTGATCCGCGATGCCGGCACGCCGGACATGGAGATCGTCGTCAAGAACGGGAAGAAGATCGAGCGTTTCCGCGGCGATGGCGCCGCAGGGGCGGCCGGCCAGGGCGTCAAGGCCGGCATTGCCTACCGGATGCCGGACGGTTCGCTGGTCTACGTTCCGGAATGATCTGCTGATCTGCGCGCTCCCGCTGGCGGGGGCGCTTTTTTTCGTCCCGGCTTCAGTCGGCGCCGACCGGGCGCACGCTGGGCAGCTCGTCGTCGGTGAACGGGCGGGAGTGGGTGAAGAAGGCCTTGCCGCGGCCGCAGTCGAGGGAGAAGTCGCCGCCGTTGCCCGGCTTTACGTCGAGGGTCAGCTGGCTGTTCTCGTAGTACTGGAATTCCTGGTGCCCCAGGTAGAAATCCGCGCCATTGACCGTGCCCAGCTTGAGCATGGTCTGGCCGGGGAGCACCTCGCCGACCTTGTAGCAGTTGGGCACGCTGCCGTCGCAGCAGCCGCCGGACAGCAGGAACATCAGCGGACCGTGTTCGGCGCGCAGTTCGTCGATGAATTCACTGGCGGCCGCGGTGGCCACGATGCGTTCGGTCATGCTCGGTTCTCCTGGCAGGAGTGTGGAGGGCTTGTTTCCCCGAGGGGTTTCCCATGTGGGGGCGAATGCATTCGCCCCCACAACAATATCCCGCAAAGCAAAAAAAAACGGGGCGAGAGACTCGCCCCGTAACACCTTGCCTTACTCGTGAAGCTCTTGGATCAGAAGAAGCCCAGCTTGTTCGGGCTGTAGCTGACCAGCAGGTTCTTGGTCTGCTGATAGTGGTCGAGCATGACCTTGTGGGTTTCACGGCCGATACCGGATTCCTTGTAGCCGCCGAAGGCAGCGTGGGCCGGGTAGGCGTGGTAGCAGTTGGTCCATACGCGGCCGGCCTTGATGTTGCGGCCCATGCGGAAGGCGCGGCTGCCGTCGCGGCTCCACACGCCGGCGCCGAGGCCATAGACGGTGTCGTTGGCGATCTCGAGGGCTTCGGCTTCGTCCTTGAAGGTGGTCACGGCCAGCACCGGTCCGAAGATCTCTTCCTGGAAGATGCGCATCTTGTTGTGGCCCTTGAACAGGGTCGGCTGGACGTAGTAACCGCCGGCCAGGTCACCGTCGAGGTGGGCTTGTTCGCCACCGACCAGAACCTGGGCGCCTTCGCCCTTGCCGATTTCCAGGTAAGCCTTGATCTTGCTGAGCTGGTCGGCGGAAGCCTGGGCACCGATCATGGTGTCGGTATCCAGCGGGCTGCCTTGCTTGATCAGCTTGACGCGGGCGACGGCACGTTCGATGAACTTGTCGTAGATGGATTCCTGGATCAGGGCGCGGGACGGGCAGGTGCACACTTCGCCTTGGTTGAAGGCGAACAGCACCAGGCCTTCCACGGCCTTGTCGAAGAATTCGTCGTCAGCGGCGGCGATGTCTTCGAAGAACACGTTGGGGGACTTGCCGCCCAGTTCCAGGGTGGCAGGGATCAGGCTGGTCGCTGCGGCCTGGGCGATCACGCGGCCGGTGGCCGTGGAGCCGGTGAAGGCGATCTTGGCGATGCGCTTGCTGGTGGCCAGCGGCATGCCGGCTTCGCGGCCAAAACCGTTGACGATGTTCAGCACGCCCGGGGGCAGCAGGTCGGCGATCAGCTCGGCCAGCACCAGGATGGAGATCGGGGTGGATTCGGCGGGCTTCAGAACCACGCAGTTGCCGGCGCCGATGGCGGGAGCCAGCTTCCAGGCGGCCATCAGGATCGGGAAGTTCCAGGGGATGATCTGGCCGACGACGCCCAGGGGCTCATGGAAGTGATAGGCGACGGTGTTTTCGTCGATCTCGGACAGGGAGCCTTCCTGCGAACGCAGGCAGCCGGCGAAGTAGCGGAAGTGGTCGACAGCCAGCGGGATGTCGGCGTTCAGGGTTTCGCGGATCGGCTTGCCGTTATCGACGGTCTCGGCGTAGGCCAGCTTTTCCAGGTTGGCTTCGAGGCGGTCGGCGATCTTCAGCAGGAGGTTGGCGCGCTCGGCGGCCGGGGTGCGGCCGAACTTGTCGGCGACGGCGTGGGCGGCGTCGAGGGCCAGCTCGACGTCCTCGGCGGTGGAGCGGGCAGCCTGGGTGTAGGGCTTGCCGGTGATCGGGGTGATGACGTCGAAGTACTCGCCCTTGACAGGAGCGACCCACTTGCCGCCGATGAAGTTGTCGTACTTGGACTTGTATTGGACTTTGGCGTCGGCAGTGCCGGGCAATGCGTACAGCATGGGTATCTCCTCCAGGTGTCGGTTCGAAAACGCTTCGTGCAGCGCTGAACCTTCTTCAGCAGGGGGCATGCCAGTACGCGATCAGACCTGGTTATGAATCCAAATGCCTTGTTTATCAGTGCCTTGCCCGGATTGTCTAATTATTGTGCAGTGCGATGGGTGAGCTGGTGGGGTGTCCAAATTTGATACAGGTGCTCCATGCAATGTGCACGCTGGAGCACCTGCTGCTGCATCACGCGATACGGAAGCGCCCGGACACGGCTTCCAGCTGGCGGGACAGTTCGGCCAGGTCGCCCGCCGCGCGGGTCAGCGTGGCGGCGCTGGCGGCATTGGATTCAGAGGCGCCGGCGATGCGTTCGACCCGCTGAGCGATGTCCCGCGCGGCGGTCGATTGCTCATCGAGGCCCAGCGTGATGCCGGCCACCGAGGCGAGCACCCGCTGGGTGCTGTCCTGGATGCTGCCGACCGTGGTGCCGGCCTCGTCGGCCAGGGAAACACCGCGGGCGACCCGCGTGACGCCGGCCTCCATGTCGTCGGCAGCGCCGCGGGTGGCGCTCTGGATGCGCTCGATCATCGTGGTGATCTCAGCGGTGGAGTTGGCGGTGCGCTCGGCCAGCTTGCGTACCTCGTCGGCGACCACCGCGAAGCCGCGCCCCGACTCGCCGGCGCGGGCGGCTTCGATGGCGGCATTGAGGGCCAGCAGGTTGGTCTGGTCGGCGATGTCGCGGATCACGCCGACGATCATCGAGATGTCACCGGACAGGCTTTCGAGATCCCGTACCGAATTGGCCGACTCGTTTACCGATTCGGCGATCGCACGCATCTCGCCGGCCGCCGCCGAAATGACCTTGGCACTGCTGCTGGCCTGGCTGCCGGAGCCTTCCGAGAGCTCCCGCGATTCACGGGCATGGTCGCCGATGTGGTCGATGGACACCGACAGTTCCTCGACCGCGGCGGCCATCGCCGAGGCCGATTCGGATTGTTCCTCGGCCAGCCGATGGGTGTCGCTGGCGGTCTGGCTTAGCTGGCGGGCGTTGGCGAGCAGCGAGGTGACCTGGTTGCGGATCGAGGCGATCAGCTCATGCAGGTTGTTGCGCATGACCGCCATGTGGATGATCAGTGCGCCCAGTTCATCGTTGCCGGCGTGGGGCAGGGGGTGGAGCAGGTTGCCACTGGCGATCGCTTCGGCGACGCTCTTGCCGGCGGCGACGGACTGGCGCAGGCGGCGGGTCATCAGCAGGCTTGCCAGTACCGCGGTGATCAGCCCGATGGCCCCGAGGCCGATGAAAAGTTGCAAAAAGCCCTGATAGCGGGCTTCGGCGCGGGTGTATTCCCCCTGGGCGGCATCTTCCTGGCGGCGCAGCGTGGTGCCGAGCTGCTCGAGTCCGCCCGCCTCCGGGCTGCCACTGCCCTGCAACTGCGTGCGCAGGGCCGAGACCTGCTGGGCGATTTCGGCGTGGGCGGCATGGCTGCTCTTCAGTGCATCGCGGGCCTGGGCCGCGCTGTGCAGTCCGAGGCCGCCGAAGCCGGCGCCGAGGGCGGCCAGGAAGGCGGTGAGCAGGTAGATGCGGGTGCCGATGCCGACTGTCGGGATGACCCGCTGGGTCAGGGCGGCCAGGCCACTGGGGGCCAGCCGGCCTTCCTGCAGGCGGATCGACGGATCACGCCGCATCTGGGCGTACAGGGCTTCCGCGCCACTGATTTCGCTGCGGGTGGCCTTGATGCGCACGGACATGTAACCAGCACCGTCGGCGAGGGGGGTGGCCGTGGCCTTCACCCAGTAAAAATCGCCATTCTTGCGGCGGTTCTTGACGATGCCACTCCACGGGCGGCCGCGGGACAGGGTGTCCCACATGTCCCGGTACGCTTCCGACGGCATGTCGGGGTGGCGGACAAGGTTGTGGGGCTGGCCGATGAGTTCATCGTAGGTGAAACCGCTGGCAGCGAGGAATTCGTCGTTGCAGTCGGTGATCTTGCCGTCCCGGTCGGTGCGGCTGATGATCGCCGCACCATCAGGGATGGCGTATTCGGTCTGGGTGACAGGCTGGTTGTTGCGCACGGGGGGCTCCGGGGCAGGGACAGTGCGCGTTTATAACGGTTTTTAACTCTAATGCTGAAGGGCTAATCGCAACATGCGGACGGACTTTTTTCACAAAACCATTGTTTTTGTATGGTTTTGGCATTAACCGCGAACTTCGGTGCTTCGGCTGGTTCCGGTCACGACGCCGTTCTGGTCGAAATGAATATTGAAAAAAATGGCGGCATTGAATTCGGGGGGCAGGCGCCAGTCCCATACCTCCTCTTTTTTCAGCGCGAATTTCTGGATGCTGCGTGGCTTGCCGAGCAGGCGGCGGACCTGATCGCGGGTCCAGCCGGCTTGCACGCGGGCGAAGTTCTCCGGGGTCAGTACGTTTTCCAGGCTGCGCAGGATGTTGTCGGGGCCGATGGTGGCCATGAAGCACTCGGTGCCCTCGGGCTGGCGGGTGTATTCCCAGGTCACGCTGCCGTCCTCGTTGCGCCATTCGATGCCGGGCTGGCCGAGCTTGGCGCGCACGTCGTAGCCGGTGGACACGCCGGGCTTGAGGTCTTTCATGTTGGCTGCGTCGCAGCCGGCCAGGCCGAGGGCGGCGAGGGCGCCGAGCAAGAGGGCGATCAGTTGGCGCATTGGGGCTCCATATCTGCCCGTTTCCGGTCAAAGCGGCCGGGCTTGGTTACAATCCTTCCCCAATACGGCCGGGGCTTACCGGTCGATTCTGGCATGAAGCACTTGGCGGAGGATGGACTGTTGAAACGGAACGCGATGATGCTGGTCCTGGCTGGCCTGACGATGTCCGCCGGTACAGGGGCATGGGCCGACACGGTCGTGAAGATCGGCTTCGCTGGACCGCTGACCGGGCCAATCGCCCATGTGGGCAAGGATGAGCAGTACGGTGCCCAGCTGGCCCTCGACGACGCCAATGCCAAGGGCGTGCTGCTCGGCGGACAGAAGGTACGTTTCGAGCTGCTTTCCGAGGACGATCAGGGCGACCCGCGTACCGCCACCACGGTGGCCCAGCGCCTTGCCGACGCGGGCGTGAAAGGGGTGGTCGGGCACGTCACCTCCGGCGCGTCGATCCCGGCCTCGCGCATCTACGAGCAGGCCGGCATTCCGGCGATCACGCCATCTTCCACCAGCCCCAAGCTGACCCAGCAGCGCTACCGCACGACCTACCGGATCATCGCCAACGATACCCAGCAGGGCGCGGCGATGGTCGGCTTCGCCGCCGATGTGCTGAAGGCCAAGCGCATCGCCGTCATCGACGACCGTACGGCCTACGGCCAGGGGCTGGCCGATGCGGTGGTGGACAGCCTCAAGCGGCGTGGCCTGGCGCCGGTTGGGCGGGAGTTCACATCCGACAAGGCGACCGATTTTGCGTCCATCCTGACAAAGCTGAAGGCCGCCCAGCCCGATGCGATCTTCTATGGCGGAATGGACGCCCAGGGGGCACCGCTCCTCAAGCAGATGAAGCAGCTCGGCATTGGCGCCAAGTATCTGGGCGGCGACGGTGCGTGCACCGCCGAGATGATCAAGATCGCCGGCACGGCAATGAGCGAGGATGTGTATTGCACCAAGGCCGGTGTCGCGATGGAAAAGATGCCCGGCGGCAAGCAGTTCAACGAGCGCTTCAAGGCGCGTTTCAAGGTGCCGGTGCAGCTCTATGCGCCCTACAGCTACGATGCCACGACGGCACTCATCGAAGCGATGAAGCTGGCCAATTCGGCCGATCCGGCCCGTTATCTGCCTTTCTTGCAGAAAGTCGCATTCAAGGGCATCACCGGCAACATTGCCTTCGATGCCAACGGCGATAGCCGCGAAGGTGGCGTGTCCCTGTACCAGTTCAAGGCCGGCCAGTGGGAGCCCCGCAACTGAACGGCCCCGAAGTTGCTTGTTTTTGCACACCAGATAAATCAGAGGAGAAAACCGCATGAAACACACCCTTGTCGCCCTCGCCGTGCTCGGTCTTGGTGCATCCAGCGCCTACGCCCAGGAAGTCGTCAAGCTCGGCACCGCTGCGCCGCTGACCGGCACCCAGGCTCACCTGGGCAAGGACATCGAGAACGGTGTGCGCCTGGCCATCGAGGAGTACAACGCCAAGGGCGTCACCCTGGGCGGCAAGAAGGTGAAGTTCGAGGTGCAGGCCGAGGATGACCAGGCCGACCCGAAGACCGCCACCACGGTGGCCCAGCGCCTGGCCGACAGCGGTGTGAAGGGCGTCATCGGCCACCTGAATTCCGGTGCTTCCATCCCCGCCTCGCGGATCTACAACGAAGCCGGCCTGCCGCAGGTGTCGCCGGCCTCCACCAACCCCAAGCTGACCCAGCAGGGCTTCAAGGCGGCTTTCCGCACCATCGCCAACGATGTGCAGCAGGGCCAGGCCATCGGCCGCTACGCCGCCACCAAGCTGGGCAAGCGGATCGCCCTGATCGACGACCGCACGGCCTATGGCCAGGGCCTCGCCGACGAGGTGGACAAGGCCGTCAAGGCCGCTGGTGGCACGCTGACCGGGCGTGAATTCACCAGCGACAAGGCTACCGACTTCCTGGCCATCCTGACCCGCATCAAGTCCCAGAACCCGGACGTGATCGTCTATAGCGGCATGGACACCCAGGGCGGCCCGATGCTCAAGCAGATCAAGCAGCTCGGCATCACTGCCAAGTTCATCACCGGCGATGGCGGCTGCACCGGCGAGATCGCCAAGCTGGCCGGCGACGCGATCGGCGCCAACGCCTTCTGCACCCAGCCCGGCCTGCCGCTGGACAAGATGCCGGGCGGCAAGGACTTCAATGCCCGCTTCAAGAAGCGCTTCAACACCGACGTGCAGATCTACGCGCCGTATTCCTACGACGCTACCGCGGCGATCATCGAGGCGATGAAGGCCGCCAACAGTTCCGACCCGGCCAAGTACGGCGCCTTCATCTCGAAGGTGCATTTCCCCGGCGTGATCGGCACCGTGGCCTTCGACGCCAAGGGCGACATCAAGGACGGCGCGGTCACCGTCTACCAGTTCAAGGCCGGCAAGTGGGAGGCCGTGCAGTAATCCGCTCCGGCACCAGCCCCGTGGGGGCGAGTCCGTGTGGGGCATATGTGTGGGGGCGAATTCATTCGCCCTGCGCGCTGCGTTTGACCACTCCGCACCGGTACTGCGTTTCACGTCCGAGGGCGAATGAGTTCGCCCCCACGAGGGGCTTTCCCTTCCTTCACTCCGCTGTGCATCACCCTTAATGGAAACCCTCCTTCAACAAACCGTGAATGGCCTCGTCGTGGGCAGCGTGTATGCGCTGGTCGCCCTCGGCTACACGATGGTCTATGGCATTCTCGGACTGATCAATTTCGCCCACGGCGATGTGCTGATGGTCGGCGCGTTGGTCGCCCTCGAGGCGATCCGCCTGCTCCAGGTGCATGCGCCCGAGCTTGGCCTGGTGCCGACGCTGCTCGCCGGGCTCTCCGTCTCCGTGCTGGTGTGCATGGTGCTCGGCTACACCATCGAGCGTACCGCCTACCGCCGCCTGCGCAACGCACCGCGGCTGGCCCCGCTGATCACCGCCATTGGCGTGTCCTTCCTGCTGCAGACGATCGCGATGATCATCTGGGGCCGCAACTACCACACCTTCCCGCAACTGGTGTCCACCACACCGCTGGAGCCGGTGGCCGGGGTCTTCATCACGCCGGTGCAGATCGCCATCCTGGTGGTGTCGGCCCTGCTGATGGTGGCGTTGATGCTGCTCGTCAATAAAACCCGCCTCGGCCGCGCGATGCGCGCCACTGCCGAGAACCACAAGGTGGCCAGCCTGATGGGCGTGGATACCAACAAGATCATCGCGGCGACCTTCATCATCGGTTCCGCGCTGGCCGCGGTGGCCGGCGTGATGTTCTCGTCCAACTACGGCATCGCCCACTACGCGATGGGCTTCATGCCCGGCCTCAAGGCCTTCACCGCGGCGGTACTGGGCGGCATCGGCAACCTGGGCGGGGCGATGCTCGGCGGACTGGTGCTGGGCCTCGTCGAATCTATCGGCGCCGGCTACATCGAGGACATGAGCTTCGGTTTCCTCAATTCCAGCTACCAGGACATCTTCGCTTTCATGATCCTCGGCATCGTGCTCATCTTCCGGCCCACCGGCCTGCTGGGTGAGCGCGTGGCCGACCGGGCGTAGCAGGGGAGGCTGAAAAAATGAACGAACTCGCTCTCGCCATCCCCTGGCTCGGCAAGCGCAACCCGGCGGCGGCCCGTGGCGTGGTGATCCTGCTGGCCTTTGCGGCCCCGTTGATCGCCATGCTGTTCGGCAAGACCTGGGTACGCATCCTCGATTTCGCGATGCTCTATGTGATGCTCGCCATCGGCCTCAACCTGGTGGTGGGCTTTGCCGGGCTGCTGGATCTGGGTTACATCGCGTTCTACGCGGTGGGCGCCTACACTTTCGCCTTCCTGGCCTCGCCCCATTTCGAGCTGCATCTGCCGTTCTGGCTGGTGCTGCCGCTGGGGGCCGGCTGCGCGGCGCTGGCCGGCATCATCCTCGGCCTGCCCACGCTGCGCCTGCGCGGCGACTACCTGGCCATCGTCACGCTGGGCTTCGGGGAGATCGTGCGGATCTTCCTGAACAACCTGAACCAGCCGATCAACATCACCAACGGGCCCCAGGGCATCAACATGATCGACCCACTGGTGCTGCTCGGCTGGGATGTCTCCAAGCCGCTGAAGATCGGCGAGGAGATCACGGTCAATTCCCTGTTCCAGTACTACTACATCTTCCTGGCCTTCGTCGTGCTGTCGGTGGTGCTGGTGCAGCGCCTGCAGGTGTCGCGGGTCGGCCGCGCGTGGGCGGCAATCCGTGACGACGAATTGGCCGCCAAGGCGATCGGCATCAACACCCGCAACATGAAGCTGCTGGCTTTCTCGCTGGGGGCGACTTTCGGCGGCGTGTCCGGCGGGCTGTTCGCCGCCTTTCAGGGCTTCGTGTCGCCGGAAAGCTTCTCGCTGATGGAGTCGATCGCCGTGCTGACGATGATCGTCTTCGGCGGCATGGGCAACCTGGCCGGCGTCATCGTCGGCGCGCTGGCCCTCACCGCGCTGCCCGAGGTGCTGCGCTACGTGGCGATCCCGGTGCAGCAGGCGCTGTTCGACAAGGTCATCCTCGATCCCGAAGTGCTGCGCATGCTGCTGCTGTCGCTGGCGATGATCTTCATGATGCTGCTGCGCCCGGCCGGGCTGATCCCCGCCTACAGCCGCTATTCCCGCCCCGAGCTGGTGGTCGGCAAGGAGGTTGGCAAGTGATCACCCTGCTCGAAGCCCGCGGCATCACCAAGCGCTTCGGCGGCCTGACTGCGCTGTCCGACGTGTCGCTGAGCATCCGCAAGGGCGAGGTGTATGGCCTGATCGGCCCCAACGGCGCCGGCAAGACGACCTTCTTCAACGTGCTGACCGGCGCCTACGTGCCGGACGGCGGCGAGCTGGTCTTCAACGGCACCGAACTGCCCACCGGCAAGCCGCACAAAGTGGTGGAGGCCGGTATCGCCCGCACCTTCCAGAACATCCGGCTGTTCCGTGACATGACGGCGCTGGAGAACGTGATGGCGGGCCACCACATCCGTTCCCGCGCCAACCCGTTCTCGATCCTGCTGCAGACTCGCCAGGCCAGGGAGGAAGAGCGTCTGATCACCGAGCGCGCCTATGAGCTGCTGCGCTACGTGGGCATCGAGCGCTTCGCCGACACGGTGTCGAAGAACCTCTCCTACGGCGACCAGCGCCGCCTGGAGATCGCCCGCGCGCTGGCCACCGAGCCGCAACTGCTGGCCCTCGACGAGCCGGCGGCGGGCATGAACGCCACTGAGACCGCCAAGCTGCGCGAACTGGTGCAGACCATCCGCCACGACGGCGTCACCGTGCTGCTCATCGAGCACGACGTGAAGCTGGTGATGGGCCTGTGCGACCGCCTCGCGGTGCTCGATTTCGGCAAGAAGATCGCCGAGGACGTGCCCGCCGAGGTGCAGAAGAACGACGCCGTGATTTCCGCCTACCTGGGCGGACACGGCAACCACAAGGCAGGAGCGGCGGCATGAGCGACGCGAACACGCCGATCCTCCAGCTGCGCGACACCAAGGTCGCCTACGGCGCCATCGAGGCAGTGAAGGGTATCAGCCTGGAACTGGCGAAGGGGGAACTGGTGTCGCTGATCGGCGCCAACGGCGCCGGCAAGACCACCACCCTGAACGCCATCGCCGGCACCCTCGGCACCGCCGGCGGCGAGATCCGCTATGCCGGCGAGGCCATCGACAAGCTGCCGGCCCACAAGCGCCTGCGCAAGGGCCTGGCCCTGGTGCCGGAAGGGCGTGGCATCTTCACGCGCCTGACCGTCGAGGAAAACCTGCGCATGGGCGCCTACTGCCGGCGCGACACGGACGCCGTCGAGGCCGACATGGAGCGCATCTTCGGCATGCTGCCGCGGGTCAAGGAACGCCTGGCCCAGGTGGCCGGTACCTTGTCCGGCGGTGAGCAGCAGATGGTGGCCATCGGCCGCGCGCTGCTGTCGCGCCCCAAGCTGCTCCTGCTTGACGAACCGTCGATGGGCCTGGCGCCGCTGGTGGTGGAGAAGATCTTCGAGGTGATCCGCTCGGTGGCCGCCGAGGGGGTGACGATCTTGCTGGTCGAGCAGAACGCCAACCTGGCGCTGGAGTTTTCCCAGCGGGCTTATGTGATGGAGTCCGGGCGCATCACCCTCAGCGGTTCGGGGGCCGATCTGCTGGCCGATCCCAAGGTGCGCGCCGCCTACCTCGGTGAGTGACGGAGAGGGCTGACGTGGAAGGTTTCGCCGTCTAGTCTTTGTAGACGGGATCCCTTTTGCGTCACCCATGTCCGTTCCGTCCATCGGCACGTCCTCTCTTGTTGTCCTCAGCCAGGCCCTGGCCGCCCAGACCAAGGTGCGGGCGGCTGCGTCCACGGAGCAGAAGCAGGCCGCGGCGAGCGGCAAGCTGAGCGAGTCGGACCAGCGTGTCATCGCCAAGCTGCAGGAACGGGACCGGGCCGTGAGGGCCCACGAGCTGGCCCACATCGCAGCCGGTGCCGGGGTTGTCACCAGCGGAGCCAGCTATACCTACGAGACCGGTCCGGACGGCAAGCGCTACGCCAATGGCGGGGAGGTGGGCATCGACGTCTCGCCGGGGCGCACGCCCCAGGACACGCTGCGCAAGGCCCAGCAGATCCGTGCGTCGGCGCTGGCGCCGGCCGACCCGTCCGCCCAGGATCGCAGCATTGCTGCGCGGGCCGACCAGATGGCGACCGAGGCACGTATCGCGCTGGCGGATGCGCCCAGCCAGCAGACTGGCGCCCAGCCCAGCCGCAGTGGCAACGACGACCCGGCCAGTGCCCTCTACCTGAGCGTCGCCGGTGGGCAGGATGCGTCGGGGAGCCGGGTCAATACCTGGGCCTGAGCTTGATGGACGGCCCATTCGACCAGTTGCCAGCGTGATCCGTCGATCGGCCACGGCACGTAGGCAAAGGGGCCGCTGTCGCCGAGGCGGAAGGTGGCGTGGTCCGTCACCGTGATGGCCTGGCCCGGCCAGAAGCGCGCCAGTGTTGCCTCCAGGCTTTCCGTTTCGATGACCGTCAGTGTCTCCCGGCAGCCGGGTGCAGTGACGGTCGAGGCCACGTCGTGGTAGCTCGCCCAGTTGCGTTCACTCAGATGGCGGCCAAGCAGTACGGACCAGTCTTCCACGGGCGCGGCCACCTGGCCGAGCACATTCGAGAACAGGAAGGCCGCGTCCGGAAAGCGTGTGGCCAGCCGGGCCAGCCCATCCGGTGTGCGCAGGCAGTCCAGCCGGTCGAAGCGCAGGGCTGTTGCATCGCGGCGGCGGGCCAGCAGATGGCGGGCGATGGGATCGGGCTCCAGCGCGACGACGCTGGTGAAGCGCCCGAGGAAGCCGTCCGGCAGCGCGTAGCCCGCATTAGGGCCGATGATGACCAGTTCCGGTTCCGTGATCCTCCATTTTTCTAGCCAGACGGCCACCGCGGCATGGAAGGCCGCCCAGCGCCCATGCCGGTGGCGCCAGGCGCGCAGGTGATACACCAGGCCGCCGCTGGGGTCGAGGAGGTGGTCGCGCAGGCGGGGAAAATCTGCGGGCACAGGCGTGGCGCGATGAAGGTCGAAGCCCCGATTATGCCGGATGGGCTGGTCAGCCCCGTGTCCGGGATGCCATGCTTCGGCCTTTATCGAATCTGCTTGGGCAAGAAGGAGAACGGGATGACGGATCCGCTGCACGAGGCGCAGTTGTCGTCGGAGGTGGTGTTCGAGGGGCGCCTGCTGAAGGTCTATCGGGACCAGGTCAGGCTGCCGGATGGCAAGGACGGGGTGCGCGAGTACATCAAGCATCCGGGCGCCGTGGTGGTGATCCCGGTGCTGGCGGATGGCCGCCTGGTCTTTGAGCGCCAGTTCCGCTATCCGGTGGGGCGTGCCTTTCTCGAACTGCCGGCCGGCAAGCTCGATCCGGACGAGGACATCCTCGACTGCGCCCGCCGCGAATTGCAGGAGGAAACCGGCTACGTCACCGAGCAGTGGCGCTACCTGGGCGTGATGCACCCGTGCATCGGCTACTCCAACGAGCGCATCGAGATCTTCCTGGCCACCGGTCTGGAGCATGTCGGCCACGCCTGGGACGACGGGGAGTTCCTGGAAATCCTGACCCTCAGCCTGGAGGAGGCCCGCGAGGCAGTCTTCGATGGCCGCATCACCGACGCCAAGACCATCACTGCGCTGTTCTGGGCCGAGCGGGAACTGGCGAAGGGCTGAGCAGGCGCCAGTCTCCGGCCTGCCGCGCTTGACGGGTGGCGGAAAGGCAAACCCTTGACTAAGCTGCGGGAGTGGTTATGACCACTCTGCGATGTCGACTTTTTGGTGCTATCCGGCGCAAAGGGCGGCATCCCCGGTTGAAAAACAAAGTCAGGGGCGAGAGACATGAACAGAAGCGTTTGGTCGGCCTTGGGACTGGCCGCGGTTGCAGCGGCGGGCTTGCCCGCCGCTGCCCATGCCGGTGTGATCGGCATGCTCGGCAATTTCGATGTGATCAACGATACCGGCAAGACTGCGCACGGTTTCGAGATCGAGCTGGAAGGGCTACATGCCTCGCAGATTACCGATACCTTCGGTGGGCCGGGGCGGGGCTTCCCGACCGGGCGCGGGTTCGATCCGGCCAGCAGCGTTGTACGTTATGGGTCGCCGGTCATCACGGAATACTCCAACGGTGCCGTTTTTGGCACCCGTGTCACCTACCGCGGCGTTTACGACGGCAGCAACTGGGATTACGGGACGCCCAGCGGCACCTTCATCACGCCGGGTGACAACTGCTGGTCGGGCGGCGGGGTGGGCTACTCGCCCGGTACGCCCTGCGATCATTTCGGGGTGGGGACCAGTGCCAACCCGGTGAATGTCACCTACAACTGGCTGCTCGAAACGGCAGCGGCCGGCGTGTTGACCAATGGCACGGTGACCCTGCCGGCGCCGACCTGGAACGTGGTGCAGCCTCCGCCGCCACCGGTGGGCCAGCCGCCTGCACCGCCGGTAGTGGAGGCAAAGATCGTGGCGCCCGTTGCGGTAGATCCGGACCGTTTCGGGGCGGCGATCTGGGTCAAGGTGTTTACGACCGAACTGGAGGACGCCGTCGGGCTGGAGGAGCTGGTTGCCGACAACCAGAAGGTCAAGCAGGCAGAAACCGAGGTCGAGTGGCAGTTGCTGCAGCGGGACCCGGGTAATCCCGATTCAGGCAAGCTGGAAAGCGGCTACGGGGCACCGGTGGGCCCGAAGGCGGCTTCCATCCTGCGGCGTTACGAATTTTTCAAGTACGCCGGTCCTTACGACCCGGAAACCAATGAGGCGCTGGTCGGCAGCGATTCGAATCCGACCCCCGAAGAGATCGGCATCTATCTCGGTGCCCAGAATGCGGCCCTGAACCTCGACGTTGCGCAGATTCCGAACCCGCCTGGCGGACGAGTACCCGAGCCGGCCTCGGCGGCCTTGCTGCTGGCCGGGCTGGGGGCGCTGCGCTTCAGTCGTCGGCGTTGAGGGGGCCGCGGCTTGTTGCCGGGCCGCCGCGGTGGAAGTGGTGCCACCACAGCCCGAAGCAGGCCATGCCGAGCAGCAGGCAGCCCGTCGCGCCAGTCGCCAGCCCTGGCACCGTGTCCCATAGGGCCGGTGCCAGCACGCCAGCGGCGACGGCGCCGACCAGCATCTGCAGGAAGCTCTGGCAGCTCGAGGCGACGCCGCGCTGGGCCGGGAAATGGTCCAGCGCCAGCAGGGTCAGGCTGGGCATCGCGATGGCCATGCCGAAGTTGTAGAGGGCGATCGGCAGCACCGAGTGGGGCAGGCCGGCGGGCATCAGCAAGGACAACCCCAGGTTGAGGGCAGTGGCAACCAGCATCAGCCCATAGCCGAGGGCGATGGTGCGGGCCTGCGACAGCCGGCCGGCCAGTCGCGCCGACAGCGCCGAGCCCCCCATCATGCCCAGCACGCAGGGAATGAAGAACCAGCCGAAGCCGGTTTCCGGCAACTGCAGGTGGCGCATCAGGAACACCGGCGCCGACAGCACGTAGATGAAGAAACCGTTGAAGTTGAGGCCGACGGCGAAGGTCAGCAGCAGGAAGCCCGGCGTGCGGAAAACCTGCGCGTAGCGCCGTGCCAGCGGGCCCGGATGGAGCGGATGGCGGGCTGCCGGCGGGTGGGTCTCTGGCAGCTTCCACGCACACAGGCTGGCCAGCACGAGGCCCAGCAGGGCCAGGAAGACGAACACCGCGCGCCAGCCGAAGGTGCTGTAGATCCAGCCGCCGAGGATGGGGGCGATGGCCGGGCCGAGGGCGAAGGCCATGCTGACGTGGCTCATCATGCGCTGGGCGCGCGCGCCTTCCATCAGATCGCGGACCACCGCGCGGCCGACCACCATGCCGGCGCCGGCACTGATGCCTTGCAGACCGCGTCCGAGCAGCAGGGTCTGGATGCCGCCGGCGAATACGCAGACCAGCGAGGCCAGCGTGAACAGCAGCATCGAGATCACGATCACCCGCTTGCGCCCGTAGGCGTCGGACAGGGCTCCGTGCCACAGCACCATCGCGCCCAGCGGCACCATGTAGGCGGTGAGCGTCTGTTGCACCTCCACCGGGCTGACATGCAGGTCGGCGCCGATGGCTTGCAGGGCCGGCAGATAGGTGTCGATCGAGAACGGACCGACGGTGGCGAGCGCCGCGAGCAGCGCCGCCAGCTGGGCGTAAGGCATGGGGTGTCCGGAAAAAAGGAGCGGTTCAGCAGGGTGAGGTGCCTGGGTGGGGGCGAATTCATTCGCCTTCTGCGGTGAATCTACCTCCGCGGGCGAATGAATTCGCCCCCACAGGAGCAGCCCCCACAGGAGCAGCCCCCACAGGAGCAGCCCCCACAGGAGCAACTCACAATGTTGTTCTACTCGACGGCGTGGATCTTGGTCACGTAATAGCCGGTTTCACCGAAGCAGGTGGAGGGGATGCCCACGTGCTGTTCGTAGGACAGGGCGACCCGTTTGCCCATTTCCGTGTTGATGGCGGCTGCGACCTTGTCGTCGCGGACGGTGAATTTGAAGATCTCCGGCAGGCTGCCGGGAATCGCGACGATGGCCAGCTCGCCTTCCCAGGTTTTGCACAGCCAGCCTTTCTGGGAAAACTTCTGCACATAGCCGGCCCGTTCGCCCGATGAATAGCTCCAGCTCAGGGTCAGCCAGGTGTAGCCGGCGGCCAGGGCTGCGATCAGGATGAGGAAGCCGGCGAGCCAGAGGCGCCAGTTCTTGGCGCGGGGCAGACTGGCAGAAAACGTCGAAGCCACGGAAAACTCCTGTTCATGTTCAGTTGAAGTCCCCAGGGCCGCGGCAGCTCTGTACTGCTTCGGCCACGTGGGGGGCGCCGATATTGTCAGCGCCGTTCATGTCGGCGATTGTACGCGCCACTTTCAGGATCCGATGGTAGGCGCGTGCCGACAGGCCCAGGCGCTCGATGGCGGTGCGCAGCAACGCGTCGCCGGCGACATCCGGCCGGCACCAGCGGTCAACTCCGGCCGCGTCGAGGCGTGCGTTGGGCATGTCCTGGCGGGCCTGCTGGATGGCCCACGCACGGGCGACCCGCTCCCGCACCACCGCCGAGCTTTCGCCGTTGGCGGTGGTTTGCAGTTCGGCGACCGACAGGGCCGGCACTTCCAGCACCAGGTCGATGCGGTCCAGCAGTGGGCCGGACAGGCGCTGGCGATAGCGCCTCACCTGCTCCGGCGTGCACCGGCAGCGGCCGTCCGGGTGACCGTGATAGCCACAGGGACAGGGATTCATCGCCGCGACGAGCTGGAAGCGGGCCGGAAACTCCGCCCGGCGGGCCGCGCGGGAGATCGTGATGTGGCCGCTTTCCAGCGGCTCGCGCAGGGCTTCGAGCACGCGCCGGTCGAACTCGGGAAGTTCGTCGAGGTATAGCACGCCGTTGTGCGCCAGGCTGATCTCGCCAGGCCGGGGCGTGCTGCCACCGCCGACCAGTGCTGCCGTCGAGGCGGAGTGGTGAGGGGCGCGCAGCGGGCGGTGGTTCCAGCGCTCGGGGTGAAAGCTGCCTTCGATTGACTGCACGACGGCACTTTCCAGGGCTTCCCGGTCGTCCATCGGCGGCAGCAGGCCGGGCAGGCGCTGGGCCAGCATGGACTTGCCGGTGCCCGGCGGGCCGTACAGCAGCAGGGAGTGCTGGCCGCTGGCGGCGACCTCCAGCGCCCGGCGGGCCTGGGCCTGGCCTTTGACGTCGGCCAGGTCGGGGTAGGCTGGCGGTGGTGCCAGCGTCGCGCCGTCATGGGGGGCGAGAAGCGTGTGACCACACAGGTGGGCGGCGACGGCCGACAGGCTGCGTGCCGGCAGCATCTGGACGTCCTGGACCAGCGCGGCTTCGGGGGCGTTGGCGATCGGCAGGATCAGCGTGCGTCCGCTGCGGGCAGCCTGTCGGGCCAGCGCCAGGGCGCCACGTACCGGCCTTAGTTCGCCGGTGAGGGACAGCTCACCGGCGAACTCGTAGCGGTCCAGCCGATTGGCCGGAATCTGGCCGGAGGCGGCGAGGATGCCCAGCGCGATCGGGAGGTCGAAGCAGCCGCCCTCCTTGGGCAGATCGGCCGGGGCCAGATTGACGGTGATGCGCCGCTGCGGGAATTCGAACTGCCCTGTCTGCAGCGCGGCGCGCACGCGGTCGCGGGCCTCGCGGACCTCGGCATCCGCGAGGCCGACCAGCGTGAAAGCCGGCAGGCCATTGGCCAGGTGTACCTCGACGGTGACTTCCGGAGCCTGCAGACCGACAAGGGCGCGGCTGGTCAGGAGGGCTATACTCACGGCGTATCTTTTTGGAATAAACCGGCAGTCTAGCCCAGGTGTGGCCAGGTTTAGCGCATTGTCATTGTTGGTCGCGGTAGGCTTCCACCGAGATCACCAGGCGCACCTCGTCGCTGACGGACGGAATGTTCTTGGTCATGCCGAAGTCCGAGCGCTTCAGGCGGGCGGTGATGTCGGCGCCGCAGGTCTCGCGCTTGTTGAGCGGGTGGGGTGCGCAGTGGAAGCGGGAAAGGGTGAGCACCAACGGTTTGGTGATGCCGAGCAGGGTCAGGCTGCCTTCGGCCGACACCGGCTTGTCGCCGTCAAAGGTGAGGCGATCGGCCTTGAAGCTGATCGTCGGATACACCTCGGTGTTGAAGAAGCCCTCGCCGCGCATGTTCTCGTTCCATTTTGCGAAACCCATGTCGATGGATGTCGCGTCGATGCTCACTTCCACCGAGCCGCGACGGGCCCCGCTGTCGAGAACGATCTTGCCGCTGGTCTTGTTGAAGCGCCCGCGCTGGGTCGAGAAGCCCAGGTGGTCGGTCTCGAAGAGCGGGTAGGTGTGGTTGGAGTCGATCGTGTAACTGACCGGGGCAGCGAAGGCGGGGGCGCTGGCGACGGCCAGCAGGGCGAGCAGCTTCTTCAAGGGATGTCTCCGGGAAAGCGAAAGGGGTCTTGTAATTGATCTTGGGCTGGCATGAAAAAGGGCGCCGGGGCGCCCTTGCAATGACCGTCGGAACGGCAGGAGGTTCAGCCCGCCTCTGCCGGCGGACGCGAGGCCAGTTCCGACTCCAGCTGGGCGACCCGGTGTTCGAGTTCGGTCAGCTTTTCGCGGTAGCGGGCGAGGGTTTCCTTCTGCAGGTCGAATTCCTCCCGCGTCACCAGGTCGAGCCTGGAAAAGCCGCTGGCGAGCAGTGCGCGGGCGTTCTTTTCAAGGTCCTTGGCGGGGCTGTTGGCGAGAAGTTCGGAAACCTTCGAACCGATTTCATCGAGGATTTTGGGATTGGCCATGGCAGCGTTCCTTACAGGAAAAGGGATAAATCCAAGTCTTGACCCAGTTTAGCACCGGAGCCCCCAGGCGGTTGCCGTGCACCATGCACCAACACGGCGCCCTCGATTGGTGCATGCTCCCAAAGTGGTGCGGAATGAATTTTTCCTGCGCTGCAACAGAGCGCGATTGTTGAGGTCAAGTTATTGAAATGGCAGTGTTTTTAAAACTGGCATAGTGGTTGCTAAATTGTGTTGGCCAACTTTTATTACTAGGAGAATCCAATCATGCGCATGACCGCTATCGCTTCCGCCCTGCTTGCAGCCTGTGCCGCCCTGCCGTCCCTGGCGAACGCTGCCGACGCGGCTCCCGCTCCGGAGCACACCTTCACCAGCAACGTCACGCTGGCGTCGGAGTACATCTACCGCGGTATCGGTCAGACCAATCGCAAGCCGGCCATCCAGGGTGGCTTCGACTACGCGCACTCCAGTGGCCTGTACGCCGGCACCTGGGCGTCCAACGTGTCCTGGCTGACCGACGGCAGCTCCACCGTCAGCAACAGCATCGAGATGGACTTCTACGGCGGCTTCAAGAACACCGTCGGCGACTTTGGCTACGACGTGGGCGTGCTGCAGTACTTCTACCCGGGTTCCGGCTACGGCAACAACCCGAACACCATCGAAGGCTACATCGCCGGTTCCTGGACCTTCCTGACCCTGAAGTACTCGCACTCCTTCAGCGATCTGTTCGGCTGGACCGACTCCAAGAACTCCGGCTACCTCGACCTGACCGCCGCCTACGAACTCGCCCCGGGCCTCAACCTGATCGGTCACGTGGGTCGCCAGAAGATCCACGGTGACAACAGCGGCGCCTCCTACACCGATTACAAGCTCGGCGTGACCAAGGACATCGCCGGCGTCGTGGTTGGCCTGAGCTACATCAACACCAACGCCAGCCAGGCCTTCTACACCAACGCCTTCGGCAAGGACCTGGGCAAGGATCGCGTGCAGCTGACCATCACCCGTACGTTCTAACTTCCCCCCCCGTAACCGCGCGGCGGCTCGTTCGGGTCGCCTTGCATGAGGACCCAACCATGAAACTCGTAACTGCCATCATCAAGCCCTTCAAGCTGGACGAAGTGCGTGAGGCCCTGTCCGCCATCGGCGTGCAAGGCATCACGGTAACCGAGGTCAAGGGCTTTGGCCGTCAGAAGGGCCATACCGAGCTGTACCGCGGCGCGGAATACGTGGTCGATTTTCTGCCGAAGGTGAAGATCGAGGCCGCCGTCAAGACCGAGATCCTCGATCAAGTCATCGAGGCCATCGAGAAGTCCGCCAGCACCGGCAAGATCGGTGACGGCAAGATTTTCGTATTCGATCTCGAACAAGCCATCCGCATCCGTACCGGCGAGTCCGGTGCCGAAGCGCTGTAAGGGAGTCTCCCATCATGAAAAAACTCTTCGCAGCCCTGCTGGCGACCCTGACGGTCGGCTTCGCGGGCCATGCGCTGGCCCAGGACAAGGATGCCCCGGCCGCTCCGACCGCGGCTCCCGCGGTAACCGCGCCGGCCGAGGCCAGTGCCGCCGCCAAGCCCGCCGAAGCGCCGGCCGCCGCCCCGGCAGCTGCCGCCGAGGCCAAGCCGGCTGAAGCCGCGCCTGCCGCACCGGCACCGGTGCCCAACAAGGGTGACAACGCCTGGCTGATCGTCGCCGCCGTCCTCGTCATCATGATGTCCATTCCTGGCCTGGCCCTGTTCTACGGCGGCCTGGTGCGTGCCAAGAACATGCTGTCGGTGCTGCTGCAGGTGTTCACGGTGTTCTCCCTGATCAGCGTGCTGTGGGTGCTCTACGGTTATTCCGTGGCCTTCACCGAGGGCAACGGCTTTTTCGGCGGCCTGGACAAGGTGCTGCTGAAGGGCATCACGCCGGATTCCGTGGCGGCCACCTGGACCAAGGGCGTGGTGATCTCCGAGTTCATCTACGTCGTCTTCCAGGGCGCCTTCGCTGCCATCACCGTGGCCCTGATCCTCGGCGCCTTCGCCGAGCGCATCAAGTTCTCCGCCGTGCTGCTGTTCTCCGTGCTGTGGTTCACCTTCAGCTACCTGCCGATGGCCCACATGGTCTGGTACTGGGCGGGTCCGGATGCCTACACCTCCGCTGAGGCTGCCGATGCTGCCAACGCCACGGCTGGCTTCCTGTTCCAGAAGGGCGCTCTCGACTTCGCTGGCGGTACCGTGGTGCACATCAACGCCGCCATCGCCGGCCTGGTGGGTGCCTTCCTGGTTGGCAAGCGTGTTGGTTTCGGTCGCGAATCCTTCGCGCCGCACAGCCTGACCCTGACCATCGTCGGTGCTTCCCTGCTGTGGGTGGGCTGGTTCGGCTTCAACGCCGGTTCCGCGCTGGAAGCCAACGGCACTGCCGCCCTGGCCATGGTCAACACCTGGGTTGCCACTGCTGCCGCGGCGGTGTCCTGGTTGCTCGCCGAATGGATCATCAAGGGCAAGCCGTCTGGCCTGGGCGCTGCGTCCGGCGCGGTGGCCGGCCTGGTGGCGATCACCCCGGCCTGCGGCTTCGTTGGTGTGGTGGGCGCGATCGTGATTGGCCTGCTGGCTGGCGTCGTCTGCCTGTGGGGCGTCAATGGCCTGAAGCGTCTGCTGGGCGCTGACGACTCCCTGGACGTGTTCGGCGTGCATGGCGTGGGCGGCATCCTCGGTGCCATCCTCACCGGCGTGTTCGCCTCCCCGTCCCTGGGCGGCGTCGGCATCTGGGATTACGTGACCAACAAGGTGGCCGATACCTACTCCATCGGTGACCAGGTCATCGTCCAGCTGACTGCTGTCGGCATCACCGTCGTGTGGTCCGCCGTCGTGGCCTTCATCTGCTACAAGCTGGTCGATATGTTCATTGGCCTGCGCGTGCCGGAAGACGAAGAGCGCGAAGGTCTGGACATCACGTCCCACGGCGAAACCGCTTACCACCAGTAATTCCGGTAAGCCGGCTTCACCACGAAACGGGCGCTCAGGCGCCCGTTTTTATTTATGCTTGCCGCTGATGGTTCGATGGACGTTGGGAATGGGGTTTTTCGACTGGTTACTGGGTGGGCGGGAGCCTTCCTGTGCGGAGGACGGGCGCCTGCACGCGGCGGTGGCGAGGGTCATCGGCAGCATCGATCCGCGTCTGCAGTTCGTGGACGACGTATCCCCGCGGCTGTGTCCGGCGGTGACCCATGCGCTGGCCTATGCGGACCAGGTGGTGGCGTGCATTCCGCCGCGGGTCGAGATGAACCCCCTCGGCTGGTCGCAGAACCCCGTGCTTCGCGCCGTCTTTGCGCGGCCGGCGGATGTGGCCGAGACGCTGGCGGGCAGCGTGGACCTGCAGGATTTCCTGGCCTCGCCCGCAGCGGTGGGCCTTGAGCGTATCTGTTGCATGGTGGCGGCGACGCGCGTCGAGCAGCAGGTGCTGGGCGTCGCGCTGGAGGGCGACCAGTTGCGCCAGGACGTGCCGCAGACCACGGTCAGCTTCCAGCATTTCCGGCTGTTTGCCTTTGCGGCGGACGAGACGACGCTTTTCCAGCGCATCCACGAACTGGTGCTCGAAGGCCTGGTGATGGCGGCGCTGCAGGGCATTGCTGCACGGCAGCGGCAGAGCGACAAGCTGGGGTTCGACCATCATCTGCTGCAGAATCGCCTGAGCCTGCTCGAACGCAGCCGGCCAGGCCTGGATGCACTGGAGTGTCATTCCTGGCGCGGCCGCGACCTGGATGCTCTGCGCCGCCAACTGGCGGACAACGAAGCCGCCCTGGCCGAAAAGCGCGTTGCCGGCGCTGGACTGGAAACGATACTGGCCATGGTGATCGAGACCTTGCTGGCGGCTGAGCGGGTGATCCACGCACAGCGCCTCTCGCTGCGCGTGAACGCGATGAACGTGCTGGTCGATGCCGCAGAGGATGATGCGCTGACCGTCCCCCTGATCGAGTTCTCGACACCAACTGCTGCCGGAACACGACGCAGCGCCTTCCTGGCCAGTTTCAACAGGGGGGCGGTAGCGGAACGCAAGCTGGACTTCGCCGCGGGGATGCGGCTGCTCTAGGGCAGGAGTGAAGCGGCGGGGTGAGGCTGCGAGGTCAAACCTGTGGGGTGAAACTGTGGGGGCGAATTCATTCGCCCTCGGTGGTTCCGCAACGTACCAAGGGCGAATGAATTCGCCCCCACAAGGCCCCCACAAGGCCCCCACAAGGCCCCCACAAGGCCCCCACAAGGCCCCCACAAGGCCCCCACAAGGCCCCCACAAGGCCCCCACAAGGTCGGGCCAGGTGCATGAGGAGGCGGCCGTCTCTCCGGCGCCTCCCGAGCTCAGCGGAACACGACGGTCTTGTTGCCGTGCACCAGCACCCGGTCTTCCAGGTGGTAGCGCAGGCCGCGGGCCAGCACGGCTTTCTCGATGTCCTTGCCGTAGCGGACCATGTCGTCCACCGAGTCGGAGTGGTCGATGCGGATCACGTCTTGCTCGACGATCGGGCCCTGGTCGAGGTCGGCCGTCACGTAGTGGCAGGTCGCGCCGATCAGCTTGACGCCCTTGGCGTAGGCCTGGTGATAGGGCTTGGCGCCGACGAAGCTGGGCAGGAAGCTGTGGTGGATGTTGATGATCTTGCCCGGATGGGCCGCGCACAGTTCGGGCGACAGGATCTGCATGTAGCGGGCCAGCACCATCGTGTCGCCGTGGGATTCCTCGAACAGGCGCTGCACCTCGGCGTAGGCCTGGGCCTTGTTGTCCTGGGTGACGGGTACGTGGTGGAAGGGGATGCCATGCCACTCGACGAAGCCGCGGAAGGTGTCGTGGTTGGAGATCACGCAGGGGATCTCGATGTCCAGTTCCTTCGATTGCCAGCGCGCCAGCAGGTCGTAGAGGCAGTGCTCCTGCTTGGAGACGAGGATCACCACGCGCTTCTTGACCGCCGAATCGGTGATCTTCCAGTCCATGTTGAGCTCTTCGGCGATCGGGCGGAAGCGCTCGCGGAACTCGGTGAGCATGAAGGGCAGCGAATCGGCCTTGATCTCGATGCGCATGAAGTAGCGCCCGCGATGCTCGCTGTCCACGGCGGGTTCGGCGTGGAGCGCTGTTTCGAGGATCCAGCCCTTGTGCTCGGCGATGAAGCCGGACACCTTGGCGACGATGCCGGTGCGGTCGGGGCAGGAGGCGGAGAGGGTGTAGAAGCGTTCGCGGTGCATGATGGGCTCAGGCACCGGCCGCCGGCCACGGGGCCGCGACCGGCGTATCGGATGGGATCAGATGCGGGCGGAGGCGGCGCGGATCTGGGCGGCCAGGCCGCTGTACTCGCGCTCCACCGGGAACTGCGGGAACTCGGCGATGACATTGTCCGGCGCGCGGAACAGGATGCCGGCGTGGGCTTCCTTGAGCATCGCGGTGTCGTTGTAGGAGTCGCCGGCGGCGATGACCTTGAAGTTGATTTCCTTGAAGCGCTGGACGGCTTCCTTCTTCTGGTTGGCCATGCGCAGGTGGTAGTTCACCAGGTAGCCTTCGGCATTGGCTTCGAGCTTGTGGCAGAACAGGGTCGGCATGCCGAGCTGTTCCATCAGCGGCATTGCGAATTCGTAGAAGGTGTCGGACAGGATGATGACCTGGAAGTCCTTGCGCAGCGCGTCGAGGAAGTCCTTGGCGCCGGGTTCGGGGCCCATCTCGGCGATCACCTTCTGGATGTCCGGCAGGCCCAGCTTGTGCTGCTTGAGCAGGTCCAGGCGGTACTTCATGAGCTTGTCGTAGTCCGGCTCGTCGCGGGTGGTGCGACGCAGTTCGGGAATGCCGGTGCGCTCCGCGAATTCGATCCAGATTTCGGGGACGAGAACACCTTCGAGGTCGAGACAGACGAGTTGCACGGCAAAAGCTCCAGGTTACGGCGGTTGATTTGGTGAATCCGTGATTCTAGCAAAGAGACTGTGACGGCTTCAGGGGGAATGTAGGGCGCGTTCGGGTGCGACTTCTGCAGAGACGATCCTTGTGGGCGATTTCTGTGGGTAGATTTCTGTGGGGGCGAATTCATTCGCCCTCTGCGCGTGGATGAACCACCGCGGGCGAATGAATTCGCCCCCACAGGAGCAGCCCCCACAGGAGCAGGCATGTGCCGGCTCAGTCGGCGGGGATGGCGTCGAGGGCTTCGTGCAGCTCGAGCCAGCGCAGCTCGGCTTCGTCGATCTTCTCGCTGAGTTCGGCCTGGCGCTTGAGCAGTTTGGGCACCTCGCCCGCGTCGGGGCCGGTGTACAGGTCCGGGTCGGCGAGGCGTTCGTCGAGCTTGGCCTTCTCGGCGTTCCACGGGGTGAGCTTCTTGTCGAGCTGCTCGAGCTCCTTGACCAGCGGCCGGCGGGCGGCCAGGCGGGCCTGGCGGTCGGCGGCGGCGGCTTCCCGGTCGGCCTTGCGGCTGGCCTTGTCGGCGGCTTTGTCCGGGCACTGGCCGGCGGCGGCATCGGCGGCGCGCTGCTGGGCCAGCCAGCTCTTGTAGTCGTCCAGGTCGCCGTCGAAGGGCGTCAGGCGGCCGCCGTCGACGAGCAGGAAGCGGTCGCAGGTGGCGCGCAGCAGGGCCCGGTCGTGGGACACGATGACCATGCCGCCCTCGTAGTCCTGCAGGGCCAGCGTGAGGGCGTGGCGCATTTCCAGGTCGAGGTGGTTGGTCGGTTCGTCGAGCAGCAGCAGGTTGGGCTGGTTCCAGATCAGGATGGCCAGCGCCAGGCGGGATTTCTCTCCGCCGGAGAACGGGCCGCAGGGCGTGGTGGCCATGTCGCCGTTGAAGTCGAAGCCGCCCAGGTAATTGCGCAGTTCCTGCTCGCGGGTCTGCGGGTCGAGGCGCAGCATGTGCTGCAGCGGCGATTCGTCGGGGCGCAGGCTCTCCAGCGCGTGCTGGGCGAAGTAGCCGAGTTGCAGGCCCTTGCCCTCCCGGCGTACGCCGGCGGTGGGCTGCAGGCCGCCGGACAGCAGCTTGATCAGCGTCGATTTGCCGGCGCCGTTGCGGCCGAGCAGGCCGATGCGCTCGCCGGGGCGGATAGTCAGCTTCATGTCCGACAGGATCGGCTTGTCCACGTAGCCGGCGGCGGCGTCCTCGATCTGCAGCAGCGGATCGGGGGCGGCGGTGCAGTCGCGGAAGCTGAAGGTGAACGGGTTGTCGATGTGGGCGGCGGCGATGACCTCCATCCGCTCCAGGGCCTTGATGCGGCTCTGGGCCTGGCGGGCCTTGGTGGCCTGGGCGCGGAAGCGGTCCACATACTTTTGCAGGTGGGCGCGCTCGCGCTGCTGCTTCTCGAACATCGCCTGCTGCTGGGACAGGCGCTCGGCGCGCTGGCGCTCGAAGTTGGAGTAGCCGCCGGTGTACAGGGTGAGCTGCTGGTTCTCGATGTGGGCGATCTGGTTCACCACCGCATCGAGGAAGTCGCGGTCGTGGGAAATCAGCACCAGCGTGCCGCGGTAGTCGGTGAGCCACTGTTCCAGCCAGATGACCGCGTCCAGGTCGAGGTGGTTGGTCGGTTCGTCGAGCAGCAGCAGGTCGGAGCGGCACATCAGCGCCTGGGCCAGGTTGAGGCGCATGCGCCAGCCGCCGGAGAAGTCCGCCACCGGGCGCTCCATCTCGGCGACCTTGAAGCCCAGGCCGTCCATCAGCGCGGCGGCGCGGGCGCGGGCCGCGTAGCCACCGATCTCCTGCAGGCGGCCATGGAGGTGGCCGATCTCCTCGCCGTCGTGGGCGGCCTCGGCCTTTTCCAGCGCGGCTTCGATGCGGCGCAGTTCGGCGTCGCCGTCGAGCACGTATTCGATGGCCGGGCGCGGCAGGGCCGGGGTTTCCTGGGCCACGTGGGCGATGGTCCACGACGCGGGCATCTCCAGGTCGCCGGAATCCTGGTGGAGTTCGCCGCGCAGGAGGCCGAACAGGCTGGACTTGCCGCAGCCGTTGGCGCCGGTTAGGCCGACCTTCCAGCCAGGGTGGATCTGCAGGCTGGCGCCCTCGATGAGAGTCTTGACGCCCCGGGCGAGGCGGAGATTGCGGAACTGGATCACGGCAGCGGAAGCGGTAAGCGGGCAGGAAATCCGGTATTGTAAGCAGTTCCGTCGTGTCCAGCCCTGTTGTCCCATGCGTCGAAGCTGCCTGCCCCGTCTGTCCTTCCTGTCCACCCTGCTGCTGGCGCTGTTGTGCCAGGGGGGCGCGCTGGCGCAGGAGGCCCCTGTCGATGAAGCGGCAGAAAAGCTCCGTGCGACGAAGATGCGCGACGAGGCCAAGGCCCTGCGGGAAGCCGCGGAGGCCCGCTCCAGTGAGGAGGAGGCCGCCTGTTACCAGCGCTTCCTGGTGAACCGTTGCATCGACCAGGTCCGCCAGCGCCATGTGGCGGACATCCGCCAGGCCCGGGCCCTCGATCTGGAAGCTGGGCGTATCGAGCTGGCGGAAAAGAACCGTCGCTACGCCGAGCGCCTTGCCGAGCAGGCCGAACAGGCGCCGCAGAAGGCCGTCGAGAAGTCCGAGCAGGAGGCCCGTAACCGCGCCGACAGCGAGGCGCGCTTGCGCCAGCTGGCGGAGAAGGACATGGAGCGCGTCAAGCGCGAGCAGGAGGGCCAGTCCCGCGCGCTGCACGAAGCCGAGGCGCGGCAGGCCAAGGAGACCGCCGATGCACGGCGCCGGGCGGCCGAAGCGGCGGCGGCTGCCAAGCGCTCCAGCCAGGCCGAGAGTGACCGTCGCGCCTACAAGGAGCGTGCCGCCAAGGCTGCCGAAAAGCGGGCCGAAAAGGCGGGCAAGCTCAAGCAGGCCGACGGGGCCAAGTCCCCGGCCAAGGCCGTCGAGCCGCTAACGCCCGGCCGCTGAGTCGGGCCGGGCCGGGGGAGAAGCCGCCCAGGCCAGTGCGTCCTCCAGACGGTCGTTGCCCCAGAACAGTTCACCATCCGGCGTGATGAAGCTCGGGGCCCCGAACAGGCCGCGCTCAGCTGCCTGTTCGGTCTGGCTGCGCAGGGCCAGTTTGTTCTCCGGGCTTTCTGCCTCGGTGAGGATGGCTTCAGCGGGCAGTTTCAGGGCTTCAAGGATGCCGCGGATCACCGCCGGATCGGCAATGTCCTGGTCTTCGGCGAAGTTGGCCTGCATCGTGGCGCGGGTGAAGGCGCCGATCCACGGCTGGCTGGCGCCGGTCAGCGCGACCCTGGCTGCCAGCAGGCCATTGCGCGGGAAACGCGACGGCACCTGGAACGGCAGGCCGTAGCGGGCCGACAGGCGGGCCAGGTCGCGCCACATGTAGCGGCCCTTGGGCGGATAGATGTTGAAGGGCGAGTCGTTCCAGCCCAGGGACAGGAATACCGGCCCGAGCAGGAAGGGCCGCCACGCCAGCTTGACGCCGGCCTGCCTGGCCAGCGCCTCGATCCGCATCACGCTCAGGTAGGAATATGAACTGGCGAATTCGAACCAGAATTCGAGGGGTTTGCTGTTCATCGGCGCCTCCATCGCGGTAGGAGAGCGGAAAGTCTAGCACTCCTGCTGTCCGCGAATGGGCACCGGGCGGCGAGCGCCCGTTTTCAGACCTTGTACAGCTGCAGCGTGGCGATCTGGCGCTGGGCCTGGTCATCGAGGCGGCGGGCGGTGGCCGACAACTGTTCGGCGGTGGCGGCGGCTTCCTCGGCCATCTGGGCGATGCGTTCGACCTGGATCGCAATGTTGTTGCTGGCGGCGCCTTGTTCGCGGATCGCGTCGGAGATCTCCGACACCATGTGGGCGGTGCCGCTGGCGGCGCTGCCGATTTCCTTGATGGCCTTGTCGGTGTCGTCGGCACGCGCGACGCTCTGGGTGACCAGGTGCTCGGCCGCCTCCATTTCCTCGGCAGCCTGCTCGGAGTGACGGCGCATGGCCTCGATCGTGGTGGCGATCTCCTGGGTCGAACTGGCGGTGCGTTCGGCCAGCTTGCGCACTTCGTCCGCCACTACGGCGAAGCCGCGGCCCTGTTCGCCGGCACGGGCGGCTTCGATGGCGGCATTGAGGGCCAGCAGGTTGGTCTGGTCAGCCACTTCCTTGATGACCTGCACCACCGATCCGACTCTTTCCCCCTGGGCGCCCAGCTCCCGCAGGGAGGCCGCGGCGGCACTCACCGAGGCGGAGATGCTGCGGATGTCGGAAATCGTCCGGTCGATTGTCTTCGAGCCGGTGCGTGCCATGTCGCCGGAACGGTCAGCCAGGGTGTGGGCTTCGTGGGCGCGATCGCCCACATGGTTGACGCTGACCGTCATTTCTTCGACCGTCGAGGCGATCGCGGAGGACGACTCGCTCTGGGAGCCGGCAGCGCCGGAGACGTGGTCGGAGGCCCGGTTCATTTCGCGGCTTGCATCGGCGACCGAACGGGCGCCTTCGGTGAGGCTACGGAAGTTGTCCTGCAGCTTGGACAGCAACTGGTTGAAGGCCGTGGCGGTTTCGCCGATCTCGTCCATGCGGTGCACGGGGGCGCGGACCGTGAAGTCCTGGCTGTCATTGACGTGGGTGAGGGTATTGCGGATGCTGGCCAGGCTCGTGCGCAGCGAGCCGATGAGCAGTTGGGCGAGCACTCCGACGAGCAGGCAGGCGCCGATGAGGGTGCCGGCGGTGGTCCACATGGCCGTGGCCGAATGCTCCGTATTCTCGCGGTTGAGTTGTTCGGCGAGTTGATAATTGTACTGCTCGTGCTTGCTGAGGGCGTTGCCGGCGGCCGATGCCTTCTCGCGCATGCTCACGCGCAGGAAATTGCGTACGGCCTCCAGGTCATTGGCGTCGACCTTGGCGAAATAGGCCTCGCGGATCTGGCGGTAATCGGCGATCGCCCGTTTGTCTGCCTCCAGCAACTGCTTGTCGGTGTCATCGGAGATCAGTTCGCGTTCGTACTTCTGTAGCGTGAGATCGAGCTGGCTGTCCGCCTCGTGGATCTCCTTCGCGATCTCGCTGCGGTGGGCAGCGTCCACCGCCAGCGCCAGCTGGTAGGTGCCCAGGCGGCTCGCGGTGAGCTTGCTGCGTGCCTCGAGCAGGGTCTGCAGGCTCGGGAAGGTGTTGGCCTGCACGTAGTCGAAGCGGGCGCTGGCCTGGCGGAGCTGCCAGATTCCCAGGCCGCCGACGAGGATCAGCGCGAACAGGGCGACGCCCAGGGTGAGGATGAGGCGCTGCGTCAGTTTCATGGTGTCTGCTCCGTGTCGGCGGGAAGGGGGAGCCAGTGCTGACGGCTCGTTGTGTCTATAACTTTAGATATATTTTGGTGCTGGATGTGCTTATGCGGAGGGCTTTTGTTGCAGCCAGGATGCCGCGCCGAGTCCGGCGATCCGCCCGCTGGCAAAGCAGGCGGTGAGCAGGTAGCCGCCGGTCGGGGCCTCCCAGTCGAGCATTTCTCCGGCGCAGAACAGGCCGGGACGCCGCAGCAGCATCAACTGGTCGTCCACTTCCTCGAAACGCACGCCGCCGGCGCTGCTGATCGCCTCGTCCAGTGGGCGCGGGGCGACCACGCGCAGGGGCAGGGCCTTGATCGCCGCGGCCAGGCGGGCCGGGTCTTCCAGCACCTCGGCGCTCAGGCATTCCCTGAGCAGGGCCATCTTCACCCCGGCGATGCCGACCCGGCTCTGCAGGTGGCTGGCCAGGGAGCGGGCTCCGCGGGGATGGGCGACCTCGGCGGCGACCCGCTCCAGCGGGCGGCCAGGGGCCAGGTCGATCGACAGGGTGGCCGCGCCGTCCTGCTCGATACGCGCGCGGATGCGCGCGGACAGTGCGTAGATGAGGCTGCCCTCGATGCCGTCGGCGGTGATCATCGCCTCCCCGCTACGCGGTGGCACGTCGTCGCCTTCCACGCGGATGCTCACCGACTTGAGAGGCTGGCCGGCGAAGCGCTCGCGGAAATGGGCGCTCCAGCCGCCCGCACCGTCGGCGCGGGGCGAACCGGCGATGAAGCCGCAGTTGGCCGGACGCAAGGGGGCGATGCCCACGCCCAGTTCGCTGAGGGTGGGAATCCAGGCGCCATCCGAGCCCAGCCGGGCCCAACTGCCGCCGCCGAGGGCCAGCACACAGGCGTCCGCGTGGTGCCGCTGCAGGCCATCGGGGGTGGTGAATAGCAGGTGCCCATCGGCATCCCAGCCGGTCCACCGGTGCCGCACATGGAAGCGTACGCCGGCCTCGCGCAGGCGCTGCAGCCAGGCGCGCAGCAAGGGGGCGGCCTTCATCTCGGCGGGGAAGACGCGCCCGGAGCTGCCGACGAAGGTCGTCACGCCCAGGCCTTCGACCCACTCCCGCAGGGCCTGCGGGCCGAAGGCCCGGATCATCGGCTCGATCTGCACCTGGCGCGAACCATAGCGGCTGGCGAAGGCCGCAAATGCTTCGGCGTGGGTGATGTTGAGCCCACCGCGGCCAGCCAGCAGGAACTTGCGTCCGACGGAGGGCATGGCGTCGAAGACATCCACCTGCAGGCCGGCGGCGGCTGCGGCTTCCGCGGCCATCAGGCCGGCAGGGCCGCCGCCGATGATGGCGACTGAGGCGGAAAGGGTAGGGGACGGCATGGGGACAGAATCCGGCGATGGAACGGGAAGGCGCGATTGTAGTGGTGCCGGAGCCGCCGGGGCGGGTTTGTTTTATTGCGTCGCGGGCATCGCCTCGGCTTATGCCAAAGGACTACAATCGGGGCGGTCGTGAAGACGGCTCCTGAATAACAACAAAGGGAATAGCGCAATGTCGATCGAACGAAAGGGTTTTGCCGGGATTCGCTGGTGCTGGGCGCTGCTGGGCTTGTCGATGGCGGCGGCCAGCGCGCCGGGGCTGGCGCAGACGCAGATGGCGGGGCCGGCGGCCCGTGCCCATCTGGAAAAGATCGTGAAGGCCGCGCCGGCCGAGCAGAAGACGGCCCAGGAGGCCGGCCGCAAGGCGTCCTTCTTCTGTGCCAACTGTCACGGCGAGACCGGCCTCAGCAAGTACACCGAAGTGCCCAACCTGGCCGGCCAGCACCCCGCCTATGTGCTCAACCAGATCGACGCCTTCCTTACCGGCAAGCGCAAGGATCCCTTCATGCAGGGGCTGATGAAGGTATTGAAAGACGAGGAAAAGGCCAGCATCGCGGTCTTCTATGCCGCCCAGCCGGTGGTGCCGGCGGTGTCGATGGGCGGCCCGAGGGCGGCCGAGGGCCGGGCCTTGTTCGACAGGAACTGCGCGCGCTGCCACGGCGCCGAGGCCAAGGGGGCCGAAACCTTCCCGCGCCTGGCCGGGCAACAGGCGGAGTACCTGCGCCGCAGCCTGACCCGCTACCTGACCATGAGCGGCGAGCGGATCTACCCGCCGATGACCGCAGCGGTGACTGGCCTCGGTGAGCAGAACATCGAGGCCGTAGTCCAGTACCTCTCGGCGTTGCGCTGAACCGGGCCGCAGTCCCGGCGGGACTGCGGCCAACGCCTCAGCGGGTGATCGGCACGCCGCCTTCCGCACCGCCGAAGACGGTGGTGCCTTCCTTCACGGTGCCGATCACGCGGATCTCGCCGAGCTTGTCGGCCGGGGTCTTCAGCGGATTCGCCGAGAGCACCGTGAGGTCGGCCAGCTTGCCGACGGCAATGCTGCCCTTGATCTTATCTTCACCGAGCTGCTGGGCCGCGTTCAGCGTGATCGCCTTCAGCGCCTCGAGGGCCGGGATCTGCTGGTCCGTGCCGGCCGGGCGCTTCACCGCCGCCGCGAGCACCTCCAGCGGCGCCGGTTCGATGAGGGCCGCGTCGTTGTGCAGGGTCAGCGGCAGGCCCCGGCCGAGGGCGGCGGCGGCGGGGCTGAAGCGCGCGGTGCGTTCGGCGCCGAGGGCGTCGCGGCTCAGCGTGTCGAGGCTCAGCCCCAGGCGCTGGGGCGCCAGCGATACGCTGACGCCAAGGGTCTTCAGCGCGTCGAGCTGGTCGTCGCGGATCGTCGTGGCGCCGACCAGCAACGGGCGGCGTTCCTTGCCCGGGTGCTTCTCTGCGGCGGCCTTCAGGCCGGCGATGAACTGGTCGATGGCGGCGTCTCCGCTGGCCTGCACGGCCACCTGCCAAGCGCTGGCGTAGGCGCTGCCGAAGAGGCCGTTGACGGTGTCTTCGCCGAGCAGCGGATAGCCCGCGTAACGGGTCGGCTTGCCCGGCGGCGGCAGCTGGTAGGGCTGGGTCAGCCAGGCGCTGCGGTCCTCGGCGGTGCCGTCGAGGGTGAAGGACACGCCGGCCAGGCGGAGGTGGCCCTTGTAGTACTTGGCGCCGATCTGCTTGTGGGTCTTGAGGGCTGCCGCTGCGCTGCCGGCTTCCGCGTAGACCGACACGTCCAGCTTGAGGGCGCCGGCATCGGCGGCCTGGGTGTATAGCGTGAGGTCGTCGGCGGTGGCGCGGGCTTCCACCGCGGTGGTGTAGCCGTTGCGCAGGTAGAGCGTCTGGCCTTGCTGGATCAGGGCCTGGCGTTCGTCCCGGGCAAGCTGCGGCAGGGCGCCGAGCAGGGTGGTGGCGGCGGCGCCTTCCAGGCTGCCGTCCGGCTCCTTCGAGCCCGGCCAGCGGCCGATGCGGCCCCCCGGCGGATCGATGCTGTCGCGGTCGATGCCGGCCAGTGCCAGCGCACGGCTGTTGGCGACCAGGCGGGTGCCGGTACGGTCCACGATGATCACCGGCCGGTCGGACGAAATGCCGTCCAGCTCGTTGCGGCTGGGGGCGTGCAGTTCGCGCAGGCGGCTTTCGTCGTAACCAAAGCCGATGACCCAGCCGAGGCGCTTGGCCATGTCGCCCTTGGACCAGTCGCGTAGCTCGCGCAGCAGCACGTTGCCGTCGGTGACGCGGCCTTCGGGCGGGGACTGCAGCTGCGCCGCTACCGAATAAAGGCCGAGGCGGGACAGTTCGCCCCAGGCGTCGATGAAACCCGGCACCAGGGTCTTGCCGGCCAGATCCACCACCTCCGTGCCTTCGCTCTTCCAGCGGGCCAGGATGGCCTTGCTGGTGCCGACGGCGATGATCTTGCTGCCCTTGATGGCGATGGCCTGCACGGCGGGGCGCTTGTCGTCGAGGGTGATGATGTCGCCGTTGGTGAAGATGATGTCCGACAGGGGGGGCGGAGGCGGTGCGGGAGGGGGCGCGTTCGGGTCGGCCGGAGCGCTGCCTGCGGCTGTCGGCGCGGTGCCGGTGGCAGGTGTGGCGGGCGCAGCGCTTGCGGTCGCAGCTTTGGCCGCGCTCGCGGCCGGGGTCTGGGCAAAACCGGCCGGCGCGGCGAGGGCCAGCAGGATGGCGGCGCTGCTGAGGCGCAGCGGGGAAACGCAGGTCATGGACGGGCTCCAGGAAACGGTGTGGCCGGCGCCGGGGCCGGCGGCGAACCCGAAGAGCATAGCACCTCGGCGCAGCGCCTCCCGTGACGGGCTTGGGGTTTCCAGTGGCGGGTCAGCCGATCACGGTCACCACCACCCGGCGGCTGTGGGCGCTGCTGCGGTGTTCCCACAGGAAAATGCCCTGCCAGGTGCCGAGCAGCAGGCGGCCCCGGCCGACCGGTACGCTCAGGCTGACGTCCGACAGCACGCTGCGGGCATGGGCGGCCATGTCGTCGTTGCCTTCCAGGTCGTGGCGGTAGGCCGGATCCCCGTCCGGGGCGAGGCGGGCGAAGACCGTTTCGAGGTCGCGGCGCACGTCCGGGTCGGCGTTCTCGGTGATCATCAGTGAGCAGCTGGTGTGCTGCACGAAGACATGGGCGAGGCCGGTGGCGATGCCGGCGGCAGCCACCGCGTCGGCAACCTGGGCGGTGATGTCGAGGCTGCCGCGGCCACGGGTGCGGAATTCGAGGATCTGCTGGAAAGCCATGTTCACAGCCCCCGTGCCCAGGCCGGCCGCAGCCCGGCTGCCGCTGGTGTGGCGATGGCCTGGCGGACCTCGTCGAGCAGGCGCGCCTTGTCTGCGCCGAGAGTGCCCTTGAGGACCAGCCAGTTGCTGGCGTGATCGGAGCGGAACACCGTGCGGCGCAGTTCGAGCTGATCCAGGAAACGCTCCATTTCGCGGAACAGGCCGGGCTGATCGAGGGGCTCCCATTCCGGGAAACCGGCGCGAAAACGGGTCTCGCCGGTGGGGAAGCTCACCACCAGCGTGGACAGGAATTCCGGCTGGGTGGCGTTGGCGAGGCGGGCCGAGTTGTCGGCGTGCTGCTCGCTGAGGGCCTGGCCGCCGAGTCCGTTGAGGATCATCACCGAGCGGGTGATTCCCGCTTCACCGAGCTTGGCTAGCGCTTCCCGCGTTGATTCGAAGCTCTCGCCCTTGCTCACCTTTGCCAGCACCTCGTCGTCGCCGGATTCGGCGCCGAGGTAGGCCATGCGCAGGCCGGCTTCGCGCAGGCTGGCGAGCTCGGCGACGCTCTTCTTCTTCAGGTTGCGGGCCAGGCAGTAGCTGGAGACCCGGTGCACGCCGGGCAGGTGCGCGCGGATCGCCTCGAGGATCGCCAGCAGGCGGCGGGTCGGCAGCACCAGCGCGTCGCCGTCGGCGAGGAACACCCGGCGGACCTGCTTGCCATAGTGCTCGCCGATGCGGCGGATGCTGGTCAGTACTTCATCCTCGTCGCGGGCACGGAAGGCCTTCTGCGGGGAAGAATACGATCCGTATGGCGATAAAAAATCTGTGC
>JAFEDK010000055.1 GCA_018241665.1 Pseudomonadota bacterium | reverse complement strand
TCTAGGAAACCCGGGGCAATTCACTGTTCACGATCGAATACCACTGGCTGATGGGAAACGGCATGCTCCCGGAGGGGGTCCAGCCTGGTCAATACTATGTAGCAACCATCGAAGGTCGCCCGTCGATGCGGATGACCCTCGACATCAAGGTCTCAAACAGAAGCGACGAGCGGACCTTCAAACTCGGAAATATGAACATTGAGCCGAGTTATGTCGCTACGCTGATCCCCTGCCTGCAGGCCATCCCTCACATGCTCGTGACTGAGCCCGGCATCCTTCCCTCTTTTGGTCCCAGCCTGCACTGGATGCAGGATCTCCGCAACAGCGTCCATCAGCCCTGACTTTCCGCTACACGGCGGGCCCTGCCTGTTTTCAAGGTGGCTCGCCGTTACTCCTAGATGCCAGCAGAGGTTTGCTCATTTCTGCTCGTCTCATAGTCTCCGAACAACTTCAAGGCTCTTTGACTTAAGTCAA
The DNA here is from genome assembly GCA_018241665.1 of Pseudomonadota bacterium. Taxonomy (GTDB): domain Bacteria; phylum Pseudomonadota; class Gammaproteobacteria; order Burkholderiales; family Rhodocyclaceae; genus Zoogloea. The sequence goes on along the minus strand of JAFEDK010000055.1, from coordinate 21,816 downwards.
ATCAACCCTGATTGAGGGAGGGGATACTCGCAATAAGTTAAACACTAATGCAAAAAGTGTTTACTTTAACAAGGCAGATTCCCAAAGGAGGACAAAGCAATGCAGAAAAACTCAGAGCGCACGCTGGCTGACGGAACCCGGATTTCCGACTTAATCAATCTGGAAACCCGGGAAGTCGCCATGCGGACCTTGTCGGACCCGGAGCTTTATGAACTGGAAATGGAGCGGATCTTCGCCAAGACCTGGGTCTTCCTCGGTCATGAAACCGAGATCCCCAAGTCTGGGGACTTTATGATCCGTGACCTCGGCTCGGACTCCGTACTGGTGGCCAGGGACAAGGACGGGGTACATGTATCCCTGAACGTCTGCCCGCACCGGGGCATGAAGATCTCGACCCTCGATTGCGGTAACACCCCGGCACATGTGTGCATCTACCATGGTTGGGCCTTCAAGCCGAACGGCGACTTCATCGGCGCCCCTGTCGAGAAGGAGTCCATGCACGGCAAACTGCTGAGCAAGGAGCAACTGGGTCTCAAGAAAGCCCGCGTGGCCATTTATGGTGGCCTCATCTTCGCCACCTGGAACATCGAAGGCCCGAGCTTCGAGGAGTTCCTTGGCGATGCCAAATGGTATTTCGACACACTCTGGTGTCGCACCGACAAAGGCATGGAAGTCCTTGGTCCTCCCCAGCGCTTCACAATTCGGGCCAACTGGAAGACCGCTTGCGAGCAGTCCGCCTCCGACGGCTTCCATGTTCTGACCCTGCACCGCTGGTTGTCCGAAGTTGGCCCCTACCGCAAGCCGGGCAGCGAAGGTGGTGGTGGCGATCTGACCCCGGAAATGTACGGATCCGAGGTCTACACGGCCCACGCCCACACCATGCGATGCATTGAGTTGGACAGGAAAATCCGCCGCCTTACTGGCAAGGACCCGTCCGAACTGTCGGTCAAGGAGAAGCTTGAAGCCCTCCCGCCGCCGGGCGTCACCCAGGAAATGATCCCGGAACTGCTCCGCAACCTGAGCGAAGACCAGTTGAAGATAATCACCTGGCGTCCGCCCCAGGTCGGCAACTTCTTTCCCAACGGGCTGTTCGAGTTCGTCTACATCCCGACGCCAGACGGTGTGGTCGGTGTAATGGCGCTGCATGCCTACGTACCCAAGGGGCCGGACAAGTTAGAGTTTGTAAATTGGATCCTCGCCGAGAAGGATACCCCGCCTCAACTTAAGGCAACCATGTTGCGTCTCGGCGTTCAGCTGCTGGGCACCTCCGGAATGGTCGAGCAGGACGACTCCGATACCTGGCCGCACCAGACCATTGCAGCGAAGGGCGCGATGAGCAAGCACATCACCCTCAAGTACCAGGCCATGTACGAAACCGGCAAGCCCGAAGGCTGGCCCGGCCCTGGCGACGTGGGCGATGGCTTCACCAAGGACGATACCCAGTGGCGCTGGTGGCAGTACTGGCACGAACTGATGACGGCCGAAAGCTGATCGACACGCCAATCCAACCTGACCACATTCGGGAGACATCCATGCTGCAGAACCTTCTTGAACCTACCCCGCTGCCCCCGTCCGTGCGCGCCAATCGCCTTGCCATCGGTAGCCCGGAGTACAACGAGATCCTCGACTTTCTCTATGACGAAGCCGAGATGCTTGACAACCTCCGCCTCGCTGAATGGGGCGAACTGCTAACCCAGGATCTGGAATACAACGCCCCGCTGCGTCACACCCGGTCAACCGCCCAGTTCGACCAGACCTACATTCGCACCGTTCAGCACCTCCATGAGAGCTACGGCTCGATGATGATGCGGGTCAAGCGCATCACCGACACCAAGAGCGCCTGGGGCGAAGACCCCCCATCCCGTGTCAAGCGCATGGTCAGCAATGTTCGCGTCTACAAGACCGACAAGGCCGACGAATTCAAGGTGGAAAGCTACCTGCTTGTCACCCGCAGCCGCTTCGACTTCGACTATTTCGACCTGATCCCCTGCGTGCGCTACGACATCCTGCGCCGGGTCGAGGGCAGCCTGAAGCTGGCCCGCCGGGAAATCCTGCTTGACCAGGTAGTCATTGGCACTCCCAATCTGGGCATCATTCTCTGATCGCTGGATCAACAAGAAAACTACATACGCCGTCCATCCCCTGCATTAGGGGCGACGGTCAGGAGACAAGATATGAAACTCGAAGACCTCATCCTCGTCAGTATTGACGATCACGCCATCGAACCCCCAAACGCCTTTGCCCGCCACATGCCGGCTAAGTTCAAGGGCCGGGAACCGCATATCGAAAGCCGCGGTGGCCGGGACGTCTGGGTGTTTGAAGGACGCGCCACTGGCTACATGGGTCTCAATTCGGTGGTCGGCAGGCCCAAGGAAGAGTACGGCATGGAGCCTCTGGGCTACGAGCACATGCGCCGCGGCACCTGGGACATCCAGGCCCGCGTGGACGACATGAACGCTAACGGCGTGCTCGGCTCCATCTGCTTCCCGACCTTCCCCGGCTTTGCTGGCCAGCGCTTCCAGACCCACCCGGACCGGGAAGTTGCCCTCGCCGCGATCCAGGCTTATAACGACTGGCATCTGCATGACTGGTGCAACGCGGCCCCCGGCCGCTTCATACCACTAGCGATCGTACCCTGGTGGGACCCGGTCGCCGCTGCTGCCGAAATCAACCGCATGGCCAAGCTCGGCGTGCACGCCATCACCTTCTCCGACAACCCTGCCCTGCACGGTTTTCCGTCCATCCACGACCTGTACTGGGATCCGATGTGGAAGGCATGCGCCGACAACAGTGTGGTGATCAACTGCCACATCGGCACAGGCGCCAAGGCCGACCACGCCTCTGATCTGTCGCCCATCGACGCCTGGATCACCTCGATGCCGATTTCCATCGCCAATTCGGCGGCCGACTGGATCTGGGCCCCCATGTGGAAGAAGTACCCGAACCTGAAGATGGCCCTGTCGGAGGGCGGAATCGGCTGGATCCCCTACTTGCTCGAGCGCGCCGACTTCACCCACCGCCATCACAAGGCCTGGACCAACGCTGACTTCGGCGGTCTAAAGCCTAGCGAGGTCTTCAAGAAACACATCATCACCTGCTTCATCGAAGACGACTTCGGCCTGCAGAACCTCAAGCACATCGGCGAGGACATGGTCGGCTGGGAATGCGACTATCCCCACTCGGACTGCACTTGGCCCAACTCCCCGGAAGTGGTGTGGGAGAGCTTCAAGCACCTGTCGGACGAGACCATCAACAAGGTCACTCACCTGAACGTGATGCGCGAATTCAACTACAACCCCTTCCAGTTGCTCGGCCGCGAAAACTGCACCGTCGGTGCTCTGCGCGCCCAGGCCCAGGCTAAGGGAGTGAACACAGCCCCTGCCCTCGGCATGGGCGGTGCCGCGCCGAAGCGTGAAACCGGCAAGCCGGTCACCTCGGGCGATATCAACGCCATGTTCAAGCAGGCCGACGCCGAAACGGCGCTCTAAGCCCCACCTCCGCAAGCCGCAGGCCCCTTCATGCCATCGGCGTCCAGCCGTGGCAGGGGCCGGCTTGCGCCAACGAATTGACTCGGGAGATTCCCCATCATGAGCGAAAAATTCGACATCGTCGTGGCCGGTGGCGGCCACAACGGGCTGGTGGCGGCCTGCTACCTGCAAAAGGCAGGCCTCAAGGTGTGCGTTGTAGAGAAGAACGACAAGGTCGGTGGCGGCGTGATGACCCGCGAACTGACCGTGCCGGGCTTCAAACACGACGTCTGCTCGGTGGCTCACACCCTGCTGCAGGCCAACCCGCTGCTGCGCAACGACGAACTGGAACTCAAATCGAAGTTCGGGCTGAAATACATCAACCCGGACAAGATGACCGCCATCTTTTACGACGACGGCACCACCCTCGAGTTCTATACCGACCTGGAACGTACCTGCCAGGCCATCGCCAAGTTCTCGGCCAAGGATGCCGAAGCCTATCGGCGCTTCAACCATCAGGTGTTCCAGAACCTCGACATGATGGTGATGGGCATGTTCCATTCGCCCCCCAGCGCCAGTACCCAGGCCGTGATGATGGAGCAGAGTGTCGTCGGCCAAGAGCTAATGCGCACCCAGGCCATGAGTGCATGGGACTTCATCTGCGAATGGTTCGAAAACGACAAGGTCAAGATCGCCCTCGCCCGCTACGCCTCTGAAGCCATGATGAACCCGTTCAACAACGGGACCGGCTTCGGGTTTTACATCATCCTGCCCTTCATGCACCGCTATGGCGTGGGCATTCCGGTCGGCGGCTCAGGCGCCTTCGCTGATGCCCTGCGTGCATGCTTCGAATCCCATGGCGGCGTGGTGCGTACGTCGGCCCCGGTGAAGCAGATGCGCATGGAAGGTGGCAAGGCCACCGGCGTGGTGCTGGAATCCGGCGAGGAGATCATTGCCAGTCGTGCGGTCATCTCGACGATGCACGTCAAGCAGGTCTTTCCCCATATGGTGCCCGGCGCTAGCCTGCCGGAGGGCTTCGAGCCACGTATCCGCGGTCTCAAGCACAACAGCTTCCAGCCCTTCAACCTCCACCTGGCGTTGCACGAGGCACCCCAGTACAAGGTTGGCCCGGCGGTAGATGACTTCTTCTGGGTCGAGCGTTCCCACTCCAATTGGGAAGACTTCGCCCGCGCCTTCTCCGACCTCGAGTACGGAATCCCCCGCCGCGACTTCATCGCCTACGTCATGCAGGACGTATACGACAAAACCCGTGCTCCGGACGGTAAGCGTGTGCTCAACATGTACGCCTTCGCCCCCTACAACGTCAAGGGTGGCCCGCAGAAGTGGGACGAGATCGGCAAGGAGGTTGCCCACGGCTTCCTCGATGACCTGCGCAAGCTCACCACCAATATGGACGACGACAACATCATCGGCTTCTCGTGGATGACTCCGTTGGACATCGAACGCCACAACAATGCCATGATTGGTGCCGACATCCTGCACTTCGGATCCTACAACTGGCAGATCGGCGGCAACCGCCCAGCCCCAGGCTACGGCCAGTACAAGTCGCCGGTGGATGGACTCTACATGGCCGGCGCCAGTACCCACCCCGGAGGAGGCGTCACCGCATCATCGGGCCGTAACGTGGCCCGAGTGCTGATGGAGGAGTTCAACATGGACTTCGACAAGCTGGTCGACGCCTAACCAGCAAGGAGCAGCCAGACCATGAAGATGTTCAGCAGGGAGGGGGTCGAGATGATGGAAGTCAAATCGATCCAGCGGGATGGCGACAATCTCGTCATGAAAGGCAAGGTCATGGGCTCGATGTCCACAGTGATCCTCATCAAGCCGGAGGACTGCTGGCAGGCCATCAAGCTGCTCAGCTGGCGAACGCTGCTACGCATGCCGCTGATTCTGTTCAAAGGCTATTGGCAGGCGAAAAGGTTAGCTGAGGGCAAGATTGCCAAGGCCTGATTCGATTCATCCAGCGCTGCTGGCGAAACGCCCCTCATCTGGAGAGTCGCGCTGCCAGCAGCACACCGAGCCCGGCACACAGGCATAAACCGGCGGCTCCAAGTGCGAGGTTCAGCAGTGAGCCCCACAACAAAGGCGCAAGCACGGCAGCGATGAGTGCATTGAAGGCCGTCTGTACGAATAACTGCACCGATGACGCCATGCCCCGACGCTCCGGCACGCAATCAAGCCCCCGTACGGTCAGCGTCGGGATGGCCAGTGACATGCCCAGATTGAATACGAAGATGTGGATCACGTACCAGGCGACACCGGCAGGGGCAAAGAGGCACACCACGATGTCGTAGCACATAGCGCACGCCATGATCAAAAAAGCGCACTTGAGAGTCGTGGGCAGCGACCACCGCTGGGCAACCCGTCCGGCCAGGGCCGAACCCAGCATCAGCCCCCCGGTAGCCGGGCCGAACAGCCACAGGAAGTCCGTCTCGCCGAGGCCCAGGTGCTGCATCAGGAACACCGGCGCCGACAGCACATACAAGAAAAAGCCACCGAACATGCACGCGTAGGCCAGTGCCCAGGTCATGAAAGACAGGCTACCGAAGACCCCCACGTAGCCCCGCGCCAGCGCAGAAGGATTGAAAGGCTGGCGTTTATTCGGTGGTAGCGTCTCGGGCAGCCGCACGGCCACTGCCATAAAGAGGCTGAGGGCCAGCAGGCACAAAAAAACAAACACCGAACGCCAGCCAAAGGCCGCCTGCAGCCAGCCCCCTACCAGCGGTGCGATCGCCGGCGCCAACCCGAACATCATCACCACATGCGACATCATGCGCTGGGCGCGCGGCCCCTCGTGCAGATCACGCACTACGGCACGGCCGATCACAATGCCGGCCCCCGCCGAGAAGCCCTGGAAGGCGCGCAACACCCACAACTGCTCGACACAGGTGGCCAGAGCGCAGCCGACGGAGGCCAGTGCATACACGGCGAGCCCCACCAGCACCACCCGGCGGCGCCCCAGCGAATCGGAAATCGATCCGTGCCACAGAGCCATGAAGGCGAAAGACGCAAAGTAGATCGACACCGTCTGCTGAAGGGCGGTCCGGTCGGTGCCCAGCACCACCGCCATCTCGCCAAAGGACGGCAGATAGGTATTGATCGAGAACGGTCCGACCATGGCCAACCCGGCCAGAATCACCGTGGTACCGAGATAGCCCGCCCGGGAAGGATGCCGCGGCGACAGAAGCTCAGCCATTCATGCCGAGCACAACAGAAATATCGGCACTCGGGTTGGCGTCGGCCGCGTAGCTGAAATCCCCCTGACGCTGCCGTTCGGCAAGGCGCCTCATCAGTAGCCGATAGCGGTTACCGGGGGCATCGAAGCGGGAGCTCAAGTCCCGCCGCCCGTCGGCGTCGAAGTAGCGCTCGTTCTGCGGGCGCAGCACGGCGTTATCCTGAGGCTGGATCACGTAGGAAATACGCGGCATCAGCCAACGGAACGGGGCTGGTGCGGCTACCGTATAGTTGGTCTGGTCCACCCGCGAACGGTGACGCCCGACCGGCACGAAGGGCTGCACGTTAGGAATTGCGTAACCAGAACTGAAGCTGGGATAGGAGATGGCCAGATTATTGCGCAAATGCACGTGCAGTACCGCCCGCAGGTCCTGGTACTTGGCGCGCACCCCACCGATCCAGCGCATCACCGGCGCCACCGACTTGCGGGTGACGATACGGGTACGGGTAACTGTCTCCGAGGTCGATTGCACCTCGACGATGTCCGACTCGCAGCGTCCGTCACCGATGGCGTTGGCGTGCAGGAAGTCCGCATGGGTCAGGTCGATCAGGTTTTCCACCGACAGCGGCGAGGCCGCATCGAAGCGCACTGTGCGCTGGGTGTAACGGGGAATCTTGCTCCCATCAACCGGCAGGAAGGGGATGCAGGGATTCAGCGCCAGGTCGGCGTTGTCCGAGTTGCCATACCAAGCCCACACGTAGCCGTAACGCTCGGTGACCGGATAGTGGCCGGTGCCGCCGGTAAAAGCGGTGGCCGAACGGCGTAACGGTTCAAGCTGGTCCGGGCGAAACTCGGCGGCACGGAGCCGGCCCCTGTCCCGCCACAGGTAATAGGGCTGGGCATGGACGATGCGACGCACAGCCTGAGTGCCGATATCGGCGCTGAAGGCCACTGGAAACCAGGTGTCGCGCAGGTCGAAATGGATTGGTACCCAGTCGGCTTGGCGCGAGTTTTCGCTACCGTCGGCGGCACCCACTTCGGCAATCGCAATGTCACTCATTGTGCTCTCCTCTGCATTCTGCTCCCTGCCGCATTCGACTTGTGGCCAGTTCAAGGGACGGGGCAACCCGCAGGGCAGCTATCGACTTGCCCTTTACCTCCGGCAAGACTTCAAATGGCGCCCGTCCGGCAGTTCTCCGAAGCCGCCAAGCAAAGGGCGCGCCGGGGGCATGATGAGCGTGCCGGAAGCCTCGCCAGTTGAGGCTGGTGGTTCCACGCCGGTTGGCCGTCGAAGCAATAAATATCGTAACCAGGGGCACCTCGGCAGCCGTCAGTAGCTCGACGAAAATCGCGCCACCGGCCAACGGCACCCGGGTCCGCAGCACCAGCGGATGATCCCGCACAAACGCCGGGCCGATACCCTTACCTTTCCACACGCCGCCGCGATCGAGGACTAGATGCTCGCCCTCTCGCCGGGGGTCGCCGAGGAAGAAGTCGGTGATTGTCACGCCAGGAAACGCCAACAGGCACTCCGGGCCGTCGAGCATGGTTTCCAGATAGGTGCCGTGGACTATGTTGACCACCGCAGAACCGCTGTACTCGCGGCCAATCGGCCGGTAGGCCGCGCTCGGCAGCACACCAGTGGGTGCGCCGCTCCCACGCCAGACGTGGATGAAGCCGTCGGCCTCGGCCACCAGAAAAGCCCTGGCCGCATGGCGGCTCGGCACACGCTCGTCCGCATGGAGGTTCGGGATCTCCCTGCATACCCCGCTGGCACCGTCGAAGGTCCACCCGTGATACGGACACTGCAGCCCGCCCGGCGTGAGTACGCCGGGCGACAACGGCACTCGCCGATGAGGGCAGCGATCCTCCAGCGCAAAAGCCCTGCCGGCTGCGTTGCGGAACAGCACCAGCTCCTCTCCTTCGCACACCACCGAGAGGGGCTTGTTATTGCCCACTGCTTCTGTAAGTGAGACCGCCCACCACTGACCATCACCCATCTCCCTGCGCCCTGGGATTGTGTTGATCAACCGTGGATGCGGGCCGTGATCTTGGCGTGCGGACCATCTACCTGAGCGGCCCAGGCATCAGCGGCCTGGTCGAGGCTATAATCCACGTAGTCGACGACGATGTTCTCTTCAAGGGCAATGCGCAGCAGACGCTCCCAAATTGCACGGCGATCGGCCGGTGGACGTTGGCCGGTACCCACGCAAGACAGCGTTCGGAACAACAAATCGGCGATATCGAGATTCACCTGTCGGCCCGCGCCTGTCCCAATAGTCAGAATGCGTGCTCCCCAGCGGGTGGCCTTGAGAGCGTTCAGCATGGGCTGGCCACACACCAGATCGAGCACCACGTCGAAGCCATCACCGGAGGCAGCCTTGAGGGCCGCCACGTCGTTGCCACCACCAAGCTGAACCGTCGCATCGGCGATGCCGCGTTCGGCCAGTCGGGCCAGCGCCGCGCCGTTGCGGGCCGCAGCCACTACCCGGCCGGCGCCCAGGTGGCGAGCCAGTTGCAGGGCGATTTGACCGAGGGTGCCGGTGGCCCCGAGGATCAATACACTCTCGCCTGGCTTCATGTTGGCCTGTTCCAGCGGAACCAGCGCGCCGGTGGCAGCGATGCCCATCGAAATTGCTGTCCGGTCGTCCACGTCGTTGGGTACATCCCATACCTCGTCGGCCGGGACCAGCGTTTGCTCGGCCCAGGCTCCGTAGGGCAGCACCGAGCGTTCGCCGAAGTACACCCGACGTCCGTCCGGCGCCCGGCCGACACCTTCACCACGAATCACGCAGGGGTATTCCACTCCCAAGCGATAGGCTCCGAGCACGTCCCAGCCGCCCAGACCAGCGGTGTCCACGTCTATCAGAATGCACCCCTCACGAGCCGAGGGGGCCGGAAAATCGCGGATGACCGGGGCCGCACCCCGTTCTGTAATCACAGCTGCACGCATGGCTCCCCCTTACATCTTGTTGCTGCCGGATTGGGCGAACAACGCTTTCATGCCCACCATCGACGGCGTATGGCTCCCAAACCCCCCATCGGCGACGATAGTCGTACCGGTAATGAAGGACGACTCATCCGAAGCCAGAAAGGCCACCACGTCAGCTATCTGCCGCGGGGTGCCCAGCTCTGGTGTCAGGTGGTTCTCGCGGATGATGTCGAGTAGCGCGGCGGGCATCGTCTCGTGGGCGTTTTCTGCCGGTGCGAGGCCGATCTGCAGCGCGTTGGAACGCACGCCCTGCTTGCCATACTGGGCTGCAATGGACTTGGCCAGCATCATCAGCCCTGCCTTGGAAGCAGCGTAGGCCGACAGGGTCACGTCGCCCTGGGCACCGAGGCCGGAGGTTGCGAAAATCACCGATCCGCGACCGATCTTGAGCATCTCAGGAATGGCGTGCTTGCAGCACAACATGGCGCCGCGCAGATTCACCGCCATTGCCCGGTCCCAGGCGTCCACGTCCATATTGATGACATCCCGATCCTTTTGGCGTTGCTCGACGTTGAGGATGGCCGCGTTGTTGTGCAGCACGTCGATGCGCCCGAAGTGGGCCACAACGGCCTCGACCATCGCCTTGACGTCGGCCTCCTGCGACACGTCGGTGCTGATGCCAATCGCTTTGCCTCCGCTCTCCCGGATATTCTCGGCCATGGCTGCGGCTGCTGCACCGTTGACGTCCACCACCGCGACCCCGGCTCCGTGGGAAGCCAGCACGCGAGCGCACTCAGCGCCGAGCCCACCGCCTGCACCGGTAATGATTGCTATACGCCCCTCAAGTTTTCTTGTCATGGCTGCTCTCCGTCCAATCCTGTTGTGATAAATACGCTCGGGCCTTAGCGGCCGGAGAAACGGGGTTCGCGTTTTTCGCGGAAGGCCTGGGCGGCCTCCTTGACGTCCGATGTCGGGGCCAGCATCGCAAACAGATCCAGTTCCAGGTCGAGGCCTTTCTTCAGGTCCAAATCCAGCGCCGCCCGGGCCGCCCGCTTCGCGTAGAGAGTGGCTAGCGGCGGCTTCACGGCGATGCGCTTGGCGAACTCGGCGACTTCCTCCAGCAGCGTTTCGTCGCTGCTCGCGATACGTGTTATCAGGCCAATGGTTCGCGCTTGTTCGGCGGTATAGCGCTCGCCGGTGAGCAGTGCATCCATCGCCCTCCCCGGCCCGATCACCCGGACCAAACGCTGTGTGCCACCGCCGCCCGGAATCAGGCCAAGGCCGGTCTCGGGTAGCGCAAAAATGGCTTGCGGTGCGGCGAAGCGGATGTCGCACGCCAGTGCCAACTCCATCCCGCCGCCCATGCAGTAGCCGTGGAGCGCGGCAATGACAGGTTTCTCGATCCTGTCGAGGGCCTCGATCCAGCGCGCCCGCTCCATACGCCGGCGCACCTCGATTGATGACTCAGGGCCCCGTGACTCCTTGATGTCGGCCCCGGCGCAAAAGCCACGCGAGCCTTCGCCGCGCAAGACGATCACTCGGATCTGCGGATCAGCATCGAGGGTCGCCAGGGCCGTCGGCACCCCACAGCGGATGTCGTCGTTGATGGCATTGATCTGCCCCGGCCGGTTAAGCACCACCCAGCCAATCCCGCCTTCCCGCACCAGAGTGACGGCGGGGTTGATCACCTCCGTCACGGCTGTAACCACTGGAGTTGCTTTGCCCATTTCAGCACTCCTCGAATTCGAAGACTTGGCCGTTCAGTTCGGCAGGGTCGATCTTGATCAGCGAACCGCCGCCAACCGCTTCCGACTCCTGCACCCAGGTGAATTTCACACCGCGGGCACGCAGGTCTTCTGCCTTCGCGGCGAGGCCGTTCACCGCAATCCGGATGTAGTACGGGCCAGGACCCCAGCTGTTCAGATAGAGTCCAGCCTCGCTATCCCAGCGGGTCGCCTCGATCACATCGAGGGAAGCACTGTTCTGCAGGGTCAGGCCCATGGTGGCGCGGCGATAGCCCTCCCGGTGCAAAGCCTCGACTTCGCCGACGGGCTCCCAGTCGAGGTTGCTAGAGCAGCAGCGCAGGGTGTGGTCCAGATCGCGTACCAGAAAGCCGCGGGCAGTCACGCGAACCATGTCACCCGGCTTCTGATCGCGCGGCTGCGGCGCCGGTGTCGCAAAGGTGTCGGCGGGCATCTGCAGGGGTTCCATCGGCATCACCTCGATGCATAAGCCGCCGTCTACCACAGGGCGGTAGTGCGGATCTTCCGGCGTTACGCCAAGCCACAGGCGGTCGAAGGGCATCTCCGGGGTGCGCTGGGCCATGCGGAACGGCAGGCGGCGGCGCATCAGCTTGTCGACCAAGGCATCAAACTTGGGGCCTTGGCAGGCCAGCACAATGGAGTGCGTCAGCATCGGGCGATGCGGGCCCTGGTACGCCATCAGGCTTTCGAGGAAGTCGTGGAACAGCGGGTCGCCGGGGTTCGGGCGATCCAGGTGCCACTGGGGTTCGACCCGTGTCGGCGACACCGCCAGGGATTTGTGCACCCGCAGGAAGTGGGCGATGTAGGGGTGATTGTCGAAGGCCTGGCGCCAGTTCGGGTGGGAATGGATGCCCAGCTTCTTGACCAGCAGATCCGCCATTGCATCGGGATCCGGAACCATCATGTCGGCGCTCATCAACAGGTCGAACATTGCTTTTGTCTCCTTCAAATTGCGCGCACCGGTCCCTGGCCGGAACGAATCCGGCCGGTCGGCGTGCTTATCGGTAATTGGGTTGTGAGGTCTGGGCGACGCGCCTCAGGCAGTGGCCAGGGCGGCGACCCGGGGCTTCGGGTTGAGCAGGAAATGCGACAGGGCCGGGATCAGGACCAAGGCACCGAGCATGTTCCACAGGAACATGAAGGTCAGCAGGATGCCCATGTCGGCCTGGAACTTGATTGGCGACCAGGCCCAGGTGATCACCCCCGCGGCCATCGTCATGCCCACCAGGGCGACGACCTTGCCGGTGAAATCCAGCGAGCGTCGGTAAGCCATGCGCAGGGTGTCACCGCGGCGCTGCACGGCGATCTGCACTGATAGCAGGTAGAGGGCGTAATCGACCCCTACCCCGACACCGACGGCGATCACCGGCAGGGTGGCAACCTTCAGGCCGATACCCAGCCACACCATCAGCGCCTTGCAGATGATAGTGGTCATCACCAGTGGAATCAGCGCGACGATGGTGGCGCGAATGCTCCTGAAGGTGATCAGGCACAACAGCGCCGTGGCCCCGTACACCGCCAGATACATGGTGACGATGCTCTTCTGAACTTCGATGTTGGTGGCGGCCTCGATGCCAGCGCTACCCGCTGCGAGCAGGAATTCGACGGGCTGCCCGGAACTGCCCGGAGCGGCCTGCTGCAGCTTGAAGTCCTCGGCGATCTTCAGCACCCGGCTCAGGGTGTCGGCCTTGTGGTCGGCCAGGTAGGCCACCAGCGGCGTCACGGAGCAGCCTTGGTTGGTGATGTCCGGGGTCGCAATCATCGCGGCTGACACCGATGCATCGATGATTGCCTGGTTGCGGCTCAGGGCCAGCCACTTTGGGCTACCTTCGAACATTGCCGACGATACCGAACGGACGGATTCGGCCAGCGAGGTAGTGGTCTGCACGCCCGGATCCTGGCGCAATGCCCAGGCCAGATCGTCCATCTGGCGTAGCGAGTCATACAGTCGGCAGCCCTCTGCCCCTGTCTTCATGATGACCACGAACTGGTCGCTGGACAGGCCGTAGTTGGCGGTGATGTAGGCGTTGTCCTGATTGTAGCGGGACTCGGGGCGCAATTCGGGGGCGCCGGAATCCAGGTCGCCGATGCGCAGATCCTTCATCACCACGGTGCTGACGGCAGTGATCAAAACGGCCACGGCGATCATGCCGATAGCCCACCTGTGCTCTGTCAGCACGTCGAGCCGCGCCCACAGGCGGCCGATCACGGTGCGCGGCGCCTGCGTGCCCGACTCTTCCTCCACGGCCCGACGAGCGGCCGATTCGCTGACGCCGATGTAGGACAGGGTCACGGGGATCAGAACCAGCTTGGTGAACACCAGCACCGAGACGCCGACGCAGGTGGTGATCGCCAGATCACGAATCACGGGAATGTCAATGATGACCAGCACCGCAAAGCCGACGATGTTGGCCAGCAGCGCAGTCAGGCCGGCCATGAACAGGCGCCGGAAGGTGTAGCGGGCCGCCACGTATTTATGGGTGCCACGGCCGATGTCCTGGATAATGCCGTTCATCTTCTGGGCACCGTGGGACAGGCCGATTGCGAAGATCAGGAAAGGCACCAGTATTGAATACGGGTCGAGTTCGTAGCCCAGCAACTGCATGAGGCCGAGCAACCATACCACGCCGATGACAGCCACCGTCACCAGCAGCACGGTGCTGCGTAGGCAGCGGGTGTAGAGGTAGACAAAGACAGCCGCCACGGCAACCGACACGGCGAAGAACATCATCACCTCGCGCAGCCCGGCGATCAGGTCGCCGACTACCTTGGCAAAACCGACGATGTGAATGCCGACCTTGTCGCTCTCGAAGGCACGAATCTTCTGCTCCAGGTCATCGGCAAAGGCGCCGTAGCTCAGTGGCTCGCCGGTCTGGGGATTCACATCCAGCATGGGGGTGACGATCATGCTCGAGCGCAGATCGTTGGACACCAACTTTCCGACGATGCCGGCACGGGCCACGTTAGTACGCAGGGCCTCGACTGTCGCCGGCGTGCCATCGTAGTTGGCGGGCATCACGGCCCCGCCGGTAATCCCGTCTTCGGTTACCTCCCGCCAGCGGACGATGGGCATCCACAGGGATTTCATCCACGAACGATCAACGCCGGGGATCAGGTAGAGGGTGTCATTGACCTTGCGCAGTACCTCCAGGTACGCGGGGTCGTAGATGTCGCCAGTCTTGTTCTCCACGACGATACGAATCGTGTTGCCCAGCCCCGGCAGCTCCTTCTTGTTCTCCAGATAGTTCAGGATGTAGGGACTGCCGATCGGGATCATCCGTTCGAAACTGGCGTTGACGTGGATGCGGGTAGCCGCAAACCCGAGCAGCAGGGTGGCAATCAGGCAGGCCACCAGAAAGATCACCCGGTTATTGAAAATGAAACGCTCGAGGATGTTCCCGGACCGCCGATCAAAATCGGCCACATCCCGGACCACGGGCATTGCGCTGTTCTCTTTATGGCCGGCCATGGTTGTCTCTTGTCGTTGTTGTTGGCTGGAAAATCACTGAGCGGCGGGCAGCGTAAGCACGCTGACACCGCCATGACGCGTCAGCGCCAGCTGCTTGTCGCCCACCAGCGCGGCGGCAAGCACTTCGCCTTGACGGGGCACCTGCAATGCCGCCAGGGTCCGGCCGCCATCCGTGGTGGAAAATACGTGCCCGGCCTGGGAGACCAGGATCAAACGTGCACCGCCTGCAGGCAATGCGGCAATGATGCTGGCCTCGACGCCAGTCTCGATCTTGCGCCAGGTCGCGCCGTCGTCTTCACTTGCCCACGCATTGCCACGCAGGCCATGGGCGACGAGCAGCCCGCGGGCAGCATATACGCCGAAGAAGGTGCCGTTGTAAGGCGTCGGAATTGCCGTGAAGCGCTCGGCGCCCTTGTCCAGGCGACACAGCAGGCCCTGTTCGCCAGCGAAGAAAAACGTGCTGCCATTGCTGGCGGCAGCGTAGAAGTGCAGGCGGCGATCGTTGTCGGCCCGCTCTATCCACGGCTCCCAGCTCTTGCCTCCATCGCGGGTACGCAGGACTAGCCCGAAGGCCCCCACCACGAAACCTTCACGGGCGTCGCTGAAGATGACATCGAGAAAGGGGTTGGGCATCACGTTAGAGCTGGCCGACTGGGCCATCAGACGATCGATCTCGCCCTTGATGCGAACCGCCTCCGCATCGCCTGCTTCAGCACGCGCTTGGTAGCTCTGTTCCAGAAGGGGGCGCACGGAACGTCCGTCCAGCACCTTAATCCAGTCGGCACCGCCGTTTTCGGTTCGCAGGACCACCCCATCGTGCCCTACGGCCCATCCTTGGCGTGCGTCAAGCATCCGTACGGCGGTGAGATCGGCACGAACCGGCACGTTCGCCTGACGCCACAGCTTGCCGCCATCAGCAGAGATCAGAATGTGCCCGCGCGGGCCCACGCCGACGATACGTGGGCCGACGCTGGTGATGTTAACCAGCGGACTACGCAAGGCCAGCGGCGTGACCCGGGCAGCACTGGTAAGGACGTCAGCTTGAAGGCCTGCGGCCGCAGCACCCGCTGCAAGTAGTGCCGCAAGAGAGATCAAACCTACCCGAATCGATCGAATGTTCACAGCAGAATCCCCGTTTTCCGTTGATCGCGACCCTGGCCGAGACGCCGTCCGTCATCACGGCGGAAGGCACCGGCCAGGGACAAGCGCCCCGGATGACCGCACGCCACGCAGCATGGGCGCCCGGAGCCTGGCGCAATCAGCGTGCTGTTTCCCGCGCCACGACTGCCTCAGGGTTCATATCCCGATTGAGCATGGGCTTTTCGAGCACACCATAACCGCCTTCCAGGCCATCATTGACGAGGGCGTACATCCCCTTATTGAAGTCATAGATGACATTTTTGACCGTGTAGGGCGCGGTCACGTCATAGAGTTGAACCATGGAATTGAACAGGGAGCGGTACAGCTTGCCACTCTGGTCGTAGGCATCGAACATGCCTGCGCCGTAGGTGTCCTCGTCAAGGTAGTAGGTCCGTTTCGTATAGACGTGACGGTTGCCCGGCTTGAGTGTGGCTTCCACCACCCACACCCGGTGCAGCTCCCAGCGCCAGCATTGGGGATTGGCGTGGTTGGGCATGAATTGCTCATCGGTCTTGCAACCGAAGTACAGCTTGTAGGCGTTGTAAGGGATGTACATCTCCTTCTTGCCGACCAGTTTGAAGTCGAAACGATCCTGCATGCCGGAGAACACGAACAGCTCGTCAAACAGGGTGACGCCGCCCATGCTCGACACCGGGGTGTCGTATGAGAACTCCGGTGCCAGCTTCACGCGGCGCTGGCCGGGGGTATATCCCCAGGCACGGCGTGGCTTCTCGGTGGGGTCGAGGAAGTCCACGAGACCGGTCAGTTCGCCCGCCTTGCGCACCGGCGCCTGGGTGAGCGAATGGGTACGCCAGTACATCTGCGGGTCACGACCATCTAGGTCGGCGTGGTAGTACGGTGTCTCTTCCAGGGTCTGCTGCTGGGCCGTCATCACGGCCTTGCCGGAAGAGTCCACCACCCACGAACGGGATGACTTGGTTGTGGTGTCGGCCTTGTAACGCAACAACAGGTTCCACATGACTTCGTTGCCGGTCTTGGGAATCGGGAAAGGCAGTCCGCCACGGCAGGCCGCATCAACTGCCAGGCCGTTCTTCAGCGTCTTGCAGGTCGTCGCGTTGCGGACTGTGGCGTCCAGGACCTTAGCCGGAACGGCTGCAGTACGATGACTGGTATAGACATCCATGTAGTACGTAGGGAATTTCTTCAGCAGTGTCTTCTGGCCTTCGCTGAGTTTGTCAGCGTATTGGTCCATATTCTTGCCGTCGATACGCAGGATCGCCTTTTCATCCTTGAAGGGATCGGCCCAGAAACCACTCTTAGGTTTGAAGTCGGCGGGCGCCTTGGTCAGGCCGCCGGTGTACTCGGGAATCGTGCCTTCCTTATTGCCGGCCTTGATCGCGCCGTACTTGGTTAGCGACTTGCCCAACTCCTTGGCCTCGTCGGCAGTAACGGCCGCCAGGCTATGCGCCGAGACGATGGCCAGACTCAACAGTGCAACTGCTGTGTGCTTCTTCATGTTCCTAGTCTCCTGATTGCAGCCTTTAGAAGGCCGTCTTGAAGGTGAAGGTCAGCCAACCCCGATCCGTGGCGCCAACCGCACTGCTCAAACCGTTACCGCCAAGCACCGTCGTCCCGGTGCTGTTGTAGATCGTGGCGGCCGCCATGTCGGCATAGCGCAGGGTGAACTCATAGCGCGACGCGTATGTCATCTTGACACCGGCAGACCAACTCATCAGGCGCTCAAAGCCGCCACCGCCGCTCGGAGCGTTGCCGCTCAGACCATAGTTGATCGTCAGAGGGACATCCATGTCCCAAGACGGGAAAATGTTGAGGTACTGGGGCGTGAAATTGATTGCGATCTGCGCGAAATCGTCCGTGGAACAGCCGTCCAGCTTGTTGCCGAGCTTGTTCCCTGCAGCCCCCCCAACCTTCGCGCAGTTATAGCCCACGGCCTTGTACAGTTCGGGGTTCTTGGTCACTCTGTCGAGACGGCTATAGGCCAGTTCGGCGACGAGGTTGGCGACATCCCAGAAAGATGTCTTGGGGAGTGAATACACGCCATTGACGATGGCGTGCCACGTATCTCCACGGGCTCCGGTGTTGTTCAACGAGCTGACACCGGTCGAGTTGAGGTGACCATTCTTGCGCAGGGACAGCTCGGAGCCGAAGCTGACAGGACCTATCACCCGAGCAAAGCTCAGGCCGATCAAGCGTACGTCTTCCGGGTAAACAAAGCGGAAGGGGCCCGCCGCGCCGAGGTACTGAACGCCGGTCTCCGGTGCGTAGTCGTTGAACTCCCGGTAGTAGGCACCGAAGGTCGATTCGATCTCCTCGATGTTCAACTTTGCCGCAACGCCCCAGTTGCCGGTACCGCCAGGCTTCTTCGACTCGGCGCGGGCCCAGCCGTTGGGCAGACGATCCACGGTCGGTGCGGTGTCTGCGCCCATCAGGTAGGTGCCGGAGTGGGGAACACGGGTGGGTTCCCATTCGTAGAAATATTGGCCGGCGATAGACAGGCGATCCGTCACCTGGGCCTTGGCGGATACCTGGCCGATGGGCAGGAAAACCTCCTTGGTCTCAATACCTGGGCTGGTCACGGCCTTGACACCATCGACCGGCGACTGGGAATAGGAAATAGCATGGGCGCCGATCAGCAGTCCCTCACCCCAGATATTGGTGTGGCGGCCGACCTTGACGTTCAGCGGCACCGCGCCGATGTCCATGTTGGCCCATACGAATGCGTCGAGCAGTTCACCGGACGGACCATTCACATAACGTTTGACGGTCGAGTTGTACTCGTTGTTGTAATAGCTGGTGAAGGCGCCGCCGGGGGCCGTCGTATGCACAGAGTGGTTGTCGTAGGCATTGTCGTACCAGGCTGCACCAGTGACACGCGCACCAAACTGCCCCTTGTAACTCAGGTCCAGCTCACTCAGCAGGTCAAGCCGGTTGGTCACCACGCTACCTTTGCCGAACTTGCTATCCGATTCATCAAAGTTCGGACTGTTCAAGAGTCGACGGTCCTGCCCCTCAGCCCGCATACCGAGGTTATAACGCACGGTATTGTCCCAGCGGATCCTCAGATCCGGGTTGTCGGTCTCAATCTCGACGGCCATCGCACCACCACCCCAGCCGATTGCAAGGGCTGCAGCCACACCGTGCAGGGGGAACCGTGCACGACCCAAACCTTTGTTTCTGATCATTTATTGTGTCTCCTCAGATACGACGATGATGATCACGGCTGCCCGCGACCCCGATGTCCCGGTCCCTGTCTAGCGGGATTCCGTAACACCATCGACTCCTCATCCTTCGAAGCACCGCAGGACTTTTCCATCCCGTCGACGCTCACTGCATTGTACTGAGCATTTTTCTAAAATTCTATAGTCCGATTTTAATTCTAATTTCAGAATACAAAATTTCTGTACTTCCTTTCTCAACATGCGACCTAATCGCCGCCTTCTGGACTGATGGGGCTCTTACGCATCCTTAGCGCAGGAACCACTGCAAGGAGAAAAGCGATTCCAACAACTGCAAAGCAGGCATCGAAGGCCTCCTCCAAGGACGCAGAGGCGATAAGTCCGGCACGCAGCCCCCGTTCATTGAGCCAACTGAAGAGGATGGTCAGTGCATTCACGCCCATTGCACCGCCCAACTGACGGATGAAATTGAGCGTTCCCGACGCCTGAGCCAGTTGGGGCGACTCGATGAGCTGAAGTGCGCCAAGATTGAGAGACGGGATCGTCATGCCCAAGCCAACTCGCCCCAGAGCAAGCAACACCGCCAGCACCACAAAGGAGTCCGCTACACCCACCAGCGCAATCAGTAGAAGCGAAGCTGCAAAACATAGGAGTCCCATCACGATCAACTGATGAGCAGCCAAGTGATCGAGCAGGCGACCTGTCAGAATGATGCTCAGAGCCATTGCCAGCCCACCTGGCATCAGAAGCAGGCCCGACAACCAGGCGTCGTAATGGAGGACCGACTGGACGTAGAGCGGCACCAGATAGGTGGAACCATATAAACCCAGCCCATAAGCGAAGGCGACTAGCGCCGAAGCGACAAAATGGGGATTGTGGAACAGGCGGAACTGGAGTAATGGATGTTGGAAATGCATCTCCCAGCCGAAAGATGCCATCGCCACAATGAAGCAGAGCCCTAGACGAAACTGGAAGGTCAGTGATGTCCAGCCATCTACATGCCCCAACGTAAAGGCGGTCAACAGAAAGAATATGAACAATCCGATCAGAGCGAGGCCGACCACGTCGAAGCGCTCGGATAAGGTATTGGGCTCCCGCCCGGGCAGATGACGCAGACTCAGAAAGACTCCGCACATGCAAAGGGGCAGGGTCACGAAGAAAATCGCCCGCCAGCTCACCATGTCCACCAGGTAGCCACCCAGGGCTGGCCCCAGCGCCGGCGCCAGCACAACGCCCAGGCCGAAGGCGGACATCGCCCGCCCCCGTTCGGAAGGCACGAAGACCCGGAATATCACCACCAGTCCCAAGGGCTGGACCAGACCCGAGATGGCTCCCTGAGCGACCCGTGCCGCGATCAGCAGGGGAATGCTCTTGGCGAGACCTCCAGCCAAGGAAGCGAGGCTGAATAGCACCAGAGCCCCCGTGTAAGTCGTCCGGGGCCCAAAGCGGCGCTCGAACCACGAGGCTAGTAACATCGTGGTGACCATTGCGCCGAGAAAACCGGTGGACAGCCACTGGGCCTCGTCCGGCCCAATGGCGAACTCGCGCATGATCGTCGGGATAGCCACGTTGATGATGGTCGCCTCGACCACCATCGCGCCGGTCGCCAGTACGACGGTCAGGATCACTAGCAGGCGATGACGAGCAGAGAACGCCTCCGCCCCGGAAAAATGGGCTTGAGTACTCACGTGTGTCAGGCTGCAGGGCGGCGTATAGGGGCCCTTCCCTGCTCATGCCCGTCTCCCTGTCGTCTCAGGCAGCTGCGCCGGATTCGGTGGGACTGGTGACCCGGGCCCGGACGGAGGCCTCAAAATCACGTTTCAGTGTGGGGTAGTAGGCGATCTGCCCCCCCATACCACCGGCGATGTCGATGGAGGCTGCGCTGATGAAGCTGGCGTAATCGCTGGCGAGGAACAGGGCCATCCCTGCAACGTCCTCCGGCTTGCCGTAGCGACCGACCGGGACCACCTTCATTACCATGGCGTCAAACTCCTCGCGGGTACACCCCGGCCCCATTTCCTTGTAGTGACGGTCCCACTGGCCGGTGTCGATCCAGCCCATGTTGAGGGTGTTGACCAGGATGTTCTCCTTGGCCAGCGACATGCCCAAGGACTTGGCTAGCGCGATGCACGAAGCCCGGTTGATTACCGAAGGGATGCCGTCCGGCGTCGGAATGGTGCCAGCCAGCGCATTAATCTCGATGATCCGCCCCCAGTGCTGCTTGCGCATGTGAGGCACCACCGCCTGAATGAAGCGGAAGTGGCCCATCTGCAGGATGTTGGCGTGCTCCAGAATAGCTTCTGGGGTCAGGGTATCCAGGTTGCCGCCTTTTCCCTGTCCGGCGTTGTTCACCAACACGTCCACCCCGCCCCATTCGGCCGCGACTTCGTCAACGAACTGGCGCACACCTGCAGTGTCGGTCACGTCAACCGCACGGGCAATCACAGCCTGCGCAGTCTTTGCCAGCTCTGCACCTGTTTCCTCCACCGCAGCGGCGGTACGAGCACAGATGGCGACACGCGCCCCCTCGTCTGCAAAAGCCCGGGCAATCGCTCTGCCAATTCCCCGGGACGCCCCGGTAACGATCACGCGCTTGCTACTCAGATCAATATTCATAGTCTTTCGCTTTCTCCGAGGGTGGTGCTTTTTGTCTAGAGTCGTTCAATGATGGTTGCGGTGCCCATTCCC
>JAFEDK010000054.1 GCA_018241665.1 Pseudomonadota bacterium | reverse complement strand
GACCGAGAAGCCGCGGCGCTTTGCCCTGTCGGCGAGCGGGCTGGACGGGGTGAAGCTGAGCCCGGCCGGGCCGATCGAGCTCGATGCGGCGGAGCTCAAGTCGGTCACCATCGAAGTGGCGGCGCCGCCCGAGTCAGGCAAGCCCGGCTCCAACACCGTGTATATCGAAGTGAAGGCGCTGGACGACGAAACCGTGGCGGTACGGGAGAAGTCGGTGTTCCTGATACCGCAGTAGAGAAACGCATAGATGAATCAAAGAACGATGGCCCCGAACCAGCTTTCCTCCACGCCCTGGTACAAGGAGCGCTGGACCTGGTTGCTGATGCTGATGCCGGTGACGGCCATCATTGGCGGTAGCATCACCATGTGGTTGGCTGTGACGTCCTTCGACGGCATGGTCGCCGACGACTACTACAAGCAGGGCCTGGCGATCAACCAGACGCTGGCCCGCGCGACAGCCGCCGCCAGCCAGGGGTTGAAGGCCGAGGTCCGGTTCACGGCAGACGGTTTGTCCGTGGCGCTGCAGGCGAAGCCGGGCGTGGAGTTGCCGGCCCGATTGCTGGTTACCCTGGCCCACCCGACCCGTGGGGGCCTGGATCAGCAAGTCGTCATGGAACGCAGCGCCGGCGCCTATCAGGGACGTATCCAGAACGAGTTGGTGAGTGCCCACTGGAAAGTGTTAATAGAAGATGAGTCCCGCAGCTGGAGGCTGTCAGGGGCCGCATTCCTCCCCACAGAGACGGAGATCCGGATCGATTCAGCGGATCTGAAACCTGTTGATTGACATGGAGGAAGTCATGGCCTGGAAGGAATTGTTCGGTAGCGACATTGGACTGCTGAGCTTGTTCACGATTGGGTTCGTCATTGTGATGGCTGGGTATCTGTATCGTTTTGCCCAGCGGCACATTGCAGAAGACGAACGACATTCTCATTCCTAGCTGACTGACGCGGGCCCCTTGGGGCCCGCATTTATTTGGGGAGCTTGAGCATGCTGAAACTGATCCAGGTTCTATGGCCTTCGTTTTTGGTGGCGGGCGTGGCCGAGATCATCTTTTTCACCGTCGTCAATCCACAGGAGCTGTACCTGTTGGGTGAGCCAGTGCACTTTTCCCCGACTGCAACGTATTCAATCGGATTCTTCGGTTTCTGGCTTGTTTGTGCTGCCTCCAGTCTCACGACCCTGTTCTTCCAGCAGACGGCAGCCGAGATCAACAGTACAGAGACGGATTGATCCGGGATCTTCCCCGGTGCAGGGGGCGCCGCCCCAAAAAAGAGGCCCCGCCGTTTCGGCGGGGCCTCTTTTTTTGTGGATAGAAGACTGCGCTTGGCGCCGGGATTTCAGCGATAGACCAGCACCGGGATCTTGCTGTGGGTCAGTACCTTCTGGGTCTCGCTGCCCAGCAGCAGGCCGCTCAGGCCGCGCCTGCCATGGGATGCCATGAAGATCAGGTCGCAGGCGTTGCGTTCGGCCGCCTCGATGATCGCCTCGTACGGGACTTCGCTGACGAGGGTGTCGCCGCTCGATTCGACGCCAGCGGCTTCTGCACTGGAGCGGGCGCGGGACAGGATCGTCTCTGCTTCCGCAGCGGCGGCACGACTGAACTGTTCGGGGGTGGTCGGGTCTATCAGGGCGCCTTCACCATAGATGGGCATCGGGAAATCCGGCTGGGCATAGAAGAAGGTGATGCGGGCGCCAGCTTCCTTGGCGAAGCTCACTGCCCTGGCCACGGTGGAGTCGGAAAGTTCGGAGCCATCGGTTGGTACCAGAATGTTCTTGAACATGGTGTCGATCCTGTCGGGAACTGGGTGTCCCATTATAAAACGCACTCTGATCGGAGGCGGCTTGACGAATATCAACGGTCCCGTTCCCGGGCTGGATCACGATTCCTGCAAGCACAAGATTTGCCGATCCGGTGCATGATGCCGGTAGCCAATTTATTCTGCATGAAAGGAGTCGTGAGTCATGCCCCGTCGTGAACCCGCAGCACCGCTCGATCTGGCCCGCAAGTCGCTGAGACAGCTGCACGACTCGGTCGAGTCCTCGATTGATCCCCTTGGCATGGCCGCGCCGCTGGTTCATGCACAACTCGCCTGGTTCGCCCATCCCCAGGAGCTGGCCGAGGCGATGACCCGCGTATCGGGCAGCCTGTGGGCGCTGCAATGGCATACATGGCGCCGTCTGCTCGGTCTGCCCAGCGAGGATCCCGTCCGTCCCCACGCGGACGACAACCGTTTTACCGATCCGGCCTGGGCCGAATCGCCCAGCTGGGACCTGCTGAAGGAGTGGTACCTGGTCATGACCCACCATGTCCAGGACATGCTCTACGACACCCCGGGGCTGTCCCAGAAGGAGCGCCGCCGGGCTGCGTTCTGGTGGCGGAAATGGCTCAACGCGGTGGCACCCTCGAACTTCTTCTGGATGAACCCGGTGGCGATGCGGCTGGCCGTGGAAACCAGGGGCGAAAGCGTCATGCGCGGATTCCGGAACTTCCTCGATGATCTGGAGGCCGGCAACATCCGGATGACCGATCCCGGCGATTTCACCGTTGGCCAGAACCTGGCCACCACGCCAGGCAAGGTGGTCTTCCGCAACCGCCTGCTGGAGGTCCTGCA
Organism: Pseudomonadota bacterium; assembly: GCA_018241665.1. Lineage (GTDB taxonomy): Bacteria > Pseudomonadota > Gammaproteobacteria > Burkholderiales > Rhodocyclaceae > Zoogloea. Next base: position 3,479 of record JAFEDK010000054.1, on the reverse strand, counting down.
CTACACGCCGACGAAGGCGCAGGTGTACCGGACCCCCATCGTGATCGTTACGCCGTGGATCAACAAGTTCTACATCCTGGACCTGAACCCCAAGAAAAGCATGATCCGCTACCTGCTGGATCAGGGCTTTGATGTCTTCATCACCAGCTGGAAAAACCCCGGGCCGGAAATGCGGGATGTCACTTTCGACGACTATCTGGTCGAAGGGGTGCAGGCCCTCGTCGATACCGCTCGCGGTGTGACCGGGTCACCGAAGGTGCATGCAGTCGGCTATTGCATCGGGGGGACGGCCCTGAGCACCTACATGGCCTGGGCCAACCGCCATTTCGCTGCCGAGGATGTGCCGGTGTCCCACTGGACGCTGTTCACGACCCTGGTCGATTTCCACAAGCCGGGAGATATCGAAGTCTTTGTGGACGAGGGCAGCATCCGCTTCATCACCCAGAACATGGAGCGCAAGGGCTATCTGGATGGCGCCGAGATGGCCTCCGCATTCCGCCTGCTCCGCTCGAACAGCCTGATCTGGCACTACGTCGTGCATGGTTGGCTTTATGGGGAAACGCCGCCGCCGTTCGACGTGCTGTACTGGAACATGGATACCACGCGGATGCCCTACGCGATGCATGCCTGGTATCTGCGCGAGCTGTACCTGCACAATAGGCTGATCGACAAGGACAGCCTCACCGTCGCCGGCGAACCCATCGACCTCGGTGCCATTACCCAGCCCGTGTATGCGGTGTCTGCCGAGGACGATCATATCGCGCCGTGGAAGCAGACTTTCCGTACGATGAACTACGTCGGGGGGGCAAAACGCTTCGTGCTGTCCAGCTCCGGGCACATCCTTGGCATCGTCAACCCACCGGTCAAGCCGCCCAAGCGCAAGTTCTGGGTCGGGCAGGCCCGGCGCAGCGACACCGCGGAAGGCTGGTACGAAGAGGCCGAGGAGAATGCCGGCAGCTGGTGGGAAGACTGGATGGCCTGGCTCAAGCCCCAGTGCGGGGAACTGGTCGATGCGTCACCGGTGGCGACCGAGGCCTATCCGGCGCTCGCCGATGCCCCCGGCACCTATGTGCTGGAGCACTGAGTCGGAGACTCGCCTGCCAGTATGCTTCGCCAGGCGTCCAGGCGCTTGGCGAAGCTGATTGCGGCGTTGGCCGGGCTGGTGGACGGCAGGCGCTGGTAGGTCAGCGGGTGCGGCGCCAGCGATTTCAACACGTGGCGCCGGAAACTCGTCTCGGCCATCGCCCCATTGAAGAAGATCCGTGTAATGTGCGGGTGAGCCGCCAGAAAGCCTGCGAAGTCGTTGGCTACGATGGTGCTGGCATCGATCCGGGTGTCGAGGCTGCCTTTCCGCTCACAGCACTGCAGGACATCCCACAGCGCGATGCCGGCGATCTCCAGGCAGCGCAGGCGCTCGGTATAGGGCAAGGCGGGATGGGCGCCGATCAGTTCTCCGAGGATGGGCCAGAATAGATTGCGCGGATGGGCGTAATATTGCTTGGCGCGCAGCGAGGCATCACCCGGCATGCTGCCGAGGATCAGGGTGTGGGCTGAAGGCGCGGCAATCGGTGGAAAACTGTAAATAAGGGCCATGGTATTTCAGGCGACGCTTGCGGTGGTACGCAACAGGTGCTGGAATGTTCGCCGAATAGACGTGGGTGAAAAGGCGGGTTGTCAGAAATGGTTCCGGAGTTTGCGATGAAACAGCGTGCCCACGTGCTGGTGGTGGATGACCAGGCGGACAATCTGCTGATTCTCGAAGACGTGCTGGCTGAGCATTATGACGTTCACCCGGCCATGAGTGGCAGCGAAGCGCTCGGCTACCTCGAGGCGGGAGGGCGCGCCGACCTGATCCTGCTCGACGTGATGATGCCCGGCCTCGACGGCTTCGAGGTTTGCCGCCGGCTCAAGTCGTCCGAGACCACGCGCGGCATCCCGGTCATGTTCCTGACCGGTCTGGATCGCCCGGAGGACGAGGAGCAGGGCTTCTCCCTAGGCGCCGAGGACTTCATCCACAAGCCGATTTCCCCGCCCGTCGTGCTGGCGCGGGTCCGCACCCATCTGGCCCTGTCTCGCGCCACCAAGGCACTGCAGCGCCGCAATGCGGATCTGGAACTGCTGGTGGCGGAGCGCACTGCGGAAATCAGCGAACAGAGCCGGCGCCTGGTGGCCAGCAAACAGGAAGTGATTGCCGCCCAGGCGGCCACCATCACTGCCTTCTGTGCCCTTGCCGAAGCCCGGGACAACGAGACCGGCAACCATATCCGCCGAACCCAGCACTACGTCCGCATCCTCGCCGAGCAGTTGCAGGCGCATCCACGCTTCAGCGACAAGCTGGACGAGGAGGTGATCCAGCTGCTGTTCAAATCGGCGCCACTGCACGATGTGGGCAAGGTGGCGACGCCCGACGCCATCCTGCTGAAGCGGGGCAAGCTGACCCCCGACGAGTGGGTGATCATGAAGCAGCACTGCGAATACGGGCGCAACGCGATCCTGCAGGCCGAGCGGGCGCTGGGAGGCGCGGCTGATGCATCCTTCCTGCGTTACGCCGCCGAGATCGCCTACGGACATCATGAACGCTGGGACGGTAGCGGCTACCCGCAGGGCCTGGCCGGCGACGAGATCCCGGTGTCGGCGCGCCTGATGGCGGTTGCCGACGTATACGACGCACTGATTTCCCGGCGCGTATACAAGCCGCCCTTCCCCCACGAGAAGGCTATCGAAATGATGGCGCTCGAGCGGGGTAAGCACTTCGACCCGGACATCGTCGATGTCCTCCTGCGGGTGGACGGCGAGTTTGCAGCCATCGCCCGCAATTTCAGTGACGAGTCGGAAGAGGACGGGCTGGTGTCATGAGGGCGCTCAGCGCCGCTCGACACCCAGCGCTGTGAACACCGCTGCCGCCTGCAGAATGGCAACGCCGACCAGCACGGCGCCGAAATTCCCCTTGTCCATGAAGCCGCCGAACAGCAGCGGGGCGATTGCCAGGCCGGTGTCCAGGCCAGAGTAAACAAAACCGTACACCCGCCCGAAGGCCGCCTGGCCGAAGCGTGCCGTGGCTGCGCTGCGTACCAGCAGGTCCCGCGATGGCCCGGCCAGTCCCGTCAGGAAACCGATTGTCATCATCAGCGGTACCACCATCCCGACGGAGGGCCATCCGCTGGCGAGCAGCACGGCGGCCAGCGCTGCGGTGCACAGCGCCCCGGCGATGATCTGTCCCTGGCGGGCGTGGCGAGTCAGGAACCCGCCGACCAGCACCCCCGCGGCTCCCGCCAGCAGATACGCCGACAGGGTTCCGGCGGCCTGGCTGAGCGGCATCCCGTACATACCCTGCATCAAGGGTGTTGAATCGCCCCGGGTTCCCTAGACACCCTGTAGCCTCACGACTGGGGCAAATCGGAGGTGTTCAGGGAAACGAAGAAGTCACAGCAACGCTTCACTGAAGAGTTCAAGACCGAGGCAGTCCGTCAGGTGAGGGA
>JAFEDK010000053.1 GCA_018241665.1 Pseudomonadota bacterium | reverse complement strand
CTGAAAACGAGGAGACCCCTAGCACAGCAGCGGCGCGGGAATGCGCAGGATTCGGGTGGCGGTATCGGGCAGGTCGGGAACCGTGCCGAAGTCATCCAGTGACTTGGTGACCACGTAGCCACGCTCGATGGATTTCTGCTGGCAAAGTTCGAGCAAGCCTTTCAGGTCGTGCAGGCCGGTGTGCTGTGCGCGGTATTTCACCTCGAAGGGAATGATCCGACCGCCCACTTCGGCAACGAGATCGACTTCCCTATCCTTCTTGCCACGCCAGTAGGTGAAACGCACGTTCTGCGCATGGTAGCGGGCGAACAGGTGCGTGAAGACCGCCGTTTCGGTTGCCACGCTGCGCATTCCGACGATCGTGACCGCCCATACCGACGAACGTGACCGGTGAGTGGTGCGCGCAAGCGTGGGGTTCAGAGTTTAACCGGGTCGGTCACGATCACGGTCATTTCGGGGCACGGCGCAGGCTTATCCACAGGCGGTCGCCAGCGCGCCTCATACGCTGGCGGGCGGCCGGCTGTGGGTAAGCCGTGGAGCGCGCACGGCCTCATGCTGTTGCCTTCTTTCTCATCGACTCGCCCTTCAGGGCGAGCTTGTGTGCGGCATGCACGATGCGGTCGAGGATCGCGTCGGCGAAGGTCGGGTCGCCCAGGTAGGCGTGCCAGTGCTCGATCGGCAACTGGCTGGTGATCACCGTCGAGCGGCTGCCGACGCGGTCGTCGAGCAGCTCGAGCAGATCGCTGCGCTCCTGCGCCGAGGGCGCCGCCAGGCCCCAGTCGTCGATGACGATCAGGTCGAGCCGGGCGAGCTGCATCAGCCGCCGGCTGAAGCTGCCGTCGGCGTGCGCGATGCGCAGCTCCTCGAACAGGCGCGGCAGGCGCACGTAGTACGCCGACAGCCCCTGACGGCAGGCGGCGTTGGCGAGCGCGCAGGCGAGCCACGTCTTGCCGCTGCCGGTCGGACCGGTGATCAGGCAGTTCTGCGCCTGGCGCATCCAGTGGCAGGTGCCGAGTGCGGCGAACTGGCTGCGCTCGAGGCCCCGGCCGGCACGGTAGTCGACGTCCTCCAGGCAGGCGCCGCCGACCTTGATGCGGGCGGCCTTGAGCAGGCGCTCGACGCGCTTGCCGTCGCGCAGCAGGAGCTCGCGGTCGATCAGTTGCGCCAGGCGCTCGTCGAAGCTGAGCGCCGCGAGGGCCGGATGCCCCAGTTGTTCTTCGAAGGCGCGGGCCATGCCCTCCAGGCGCAGCGCGCGCAGTTGTTCCAGGCTGTGATGGGTCAGCATCGGGGTTCTCCAGGGGGTGAGGTGGATCAGGAGTAGTAGTGCGCACCGCGCAGGTTCGCGTGCGCACCGGGCAAGGCGAGTTCAGTCTGTTGCGGCGCACTCGTCGGCAGGGGTGCGCGGTCCAACCCGGTCTTGAGCATCGAGGCGAGGCTCTTGTAGCGCATCGCCCCGAGCGCCACGGCGCGCCCGGCGGCGGCTTCCAGCCGCGTCTTGCCGTACTGGCGGGCCAGGCGCATCAGCCCCAGGCAGGCGCGGTAGCCCTGCTCGGGGTGCGGCATGCGTTCGAGCTGGAAGGCGACCACACGCTCGGTGTGCGGGCCGATCGTCGCCCCCCAGGCGATGAGCTTGCTCGGCGACCACTGGCTGTGGGCCTGGTGGGAGGCGGGCATGTGCTCGGTGAGCGTCGTGAAGGCGCCGCGCCGGTGGCTGCGCGCATGCACGGCCACGCGGCGCCCGGCAGCGAAGCACTCGATCGCCGAGAGCGTGATGCGCAGCTCCACCGCCTGCCCGGCCAGGGCGTAGGGCACGCTGTAGTAGTGACCATCGAACTCGACGTGGTAGTCGATGTTGGGCTTGGCCTTCTTCCACTGCGCGAACTGGAAGGCGGTGGCCGGCAGCGCGCGCAGCACCGGCTGATCGAGTGTCTCGAAGGCGCTACGGCGGCTGCCCGGCAGGCGCCGGAAGGCGCGGGTGTTGAGGGGCTCGAGCAACTCGGCGATCGCCGCGTTGAGCTCGGTCAGCGAGAAGAAGCGTCGATGCCGCAGCCGCGCCAGGACCCAGCGTTGCACGATCTGCACGCCCACCTCGGCCTTGGCCTTGTCCTGAGGTTTGTAGGGGCGCGCGGGCAGGATCGCCACGCCGTAGTGCTGCGCGAACTCGGCGGTCGTGCGCTGCAGTTGCGGTTCGTACCGGTCGGGCTCGCTCACCAGGGCGCGCGTATTGTCGGGCACCACCAGCTCGGGCACGCCGCCGATGAAGGTGAGCGCGCGTGCCAGCGCATCGAGCCAGTCGGCCTGCGACTGCGTCGCGGTGGCGTAGGCGAAGGTGTAGCTCGATGCGCCCAGCACGGCCACGAAGATCTGCGCGCGCGACACCTCGCCGGTGTCGGCGTCGACGATCGGCACCGTGTCGCCGGCGTAGTCGATGAACAGCTTCTCGCCGGCGCGATGGACCTGCCGCATCGAGCGCTTCAGGCGCCGGGCGAATTCGCGGTACAGGTCGCAGAAGCGCGAATACTGGTACGTGGGCCCGGCGCTCGCGTGCACGTACTCCTCCCACAGCAGGGCGAGCGTGACGTTCTTCCGCTTGAGCCCCTGATGCACGGCGGCCAGGTCCGGCGCCGCGTAGCCGCCGCCGGCGCCACGCGGGCGCGGGGCCGCCCCCAGCAGGGTGCGCAACTGCGCCTCGTCGGCCTGTGACAGCGCCGCCCACGGCACGCCGCTGGCCTCGGCCGCCTTCACGTACTTGGCGACCACCCCCTTCGAGATCGACAGCGCGCGCGCAATGCGCTCATGCGACAGCGCGCAGTCGTATTTGAGCCGTAACAGCTCCTTGATGTTGTGCATGGCCATTCGCTCCGCCGGCATTCCCTCGCTCCGCGCAAAAGCACGCGAGGGTAGCCGTCACAAAGGTGGTTGCCACGCTTGGCCCGCACCGCCCGTTCCGATTTGATCGTGACCGGCGATTCCGACAACGTGACCGCCGATTCCGACGATCACCCCAAATCGGTCACGATCAGATCGGAATCGCCGGTCACAGCCTCGGAATCAGCGGTCACACCCTTCTCGGAATGACCGGTCACGATGGGTCGGAATCCGCAGCTGGTGAAGGCCCGCAGCCCCATGATGTGGGTCACGTTCTTGGCATCCCACCCCTCGGAGAGCATGGCCACCGAGATGACGTTCTGCAGATCCTGCCCGGCAGCGCCACGCTTGCCCACGTTGTCGATGATCGCGCGCAGCAGCTCTTCCTTCTTCAGGTCCAGCAGTTCGGCCTTCCGCGTTGCCGGGATACCGGCGGCCTCGACGATCTCGCGCAGCACCGCCTCATACGCCTTGTCGCTGCCGGATGTTTCGCCGACCTCCGCCTTGTCGAGCACCCTGGAATCGACGCGCAGCGTGCGGGTCGGTGCATGGAGTTCAGGCCAGTAGGCGTCCCCCGATCGAAAGTAGTGCTCGATCCGGGCAGCGGTTTCGGTGCGGTTGCACACCGTCAGCATCACCGGTGGCGAGGTATGGCTGTTCGCCTGCCACGCCGTCAGCGCTTCGCGCCAGTCGGCCCCAAGCAGCGTGTAGGCTTCCTGCACGATCTGCGGCAATGCCTCATGCGCCTCGGCACCCCGCCGGTTCAAATCTTCGGCGACCTCGGGCTCGCGGTAGAGGTGATACAGCTTGGCGCGACGATGAACACCGCGCGCGAGAAGTCCTTCGTGCGCTTCGGGTAGGTCAGCGCGTTGAGCGCCTGCCACGTGATGAGCATGGCCATCACCGTGGTCTTGCCGCTACCGGTCGCCATCTTGTTGCAGACCCGCTCCCACGCGCCGCCGTCGCCGGGAATGGCGATGCCCTGCTTGTAGTCGGCCGGTGCCTCGACGTGCCAGATCAACGCCTCGATGGCTTCGAGCTGGCAGAAGTAGAACGCGTACTGCCGGCTGATCTCGTCGTCCTGCCAGTGTGCGAGCAACTGCCGCGTCACCGACGTCACGCCCGGGTAGCCGGCCGCCCGCCACGCATCGACGCGCTCGCGGATGCGGTTGACGAGGTCGAGCTCGAAGCTGCGGATCGTGTTGCTGCGCGTGTCGAAGATCTCGTAGCCTGCGGGGCGGCGGCCGTCGATCAGTTCGAGCTTGCTGTCGCTCTTGCGCCGCCAGTGGTGGGTCGGCGGCTCGAAGGGCGAAGTGATGATGAGCGAGCTTGGCGCCATCATGCCCCGCACTCGCCGTTCTCTGATGCCATGGTTCGATAAGCAGGCGCAACCGGGTCTGCAGTGGTTCCCACATGTGGGGTGATCGATCCAACAGGTGGCAACAACAGCTCGCGCGGCAAGCCGCCCTTCGCGCCCTTGTATTCGGCATCAGCCCCTTCGTAGAAGGACAGGTCAGCAAAAAGATTCAGATCTCCGCTCATGTCTGCGCTCATTTCAAGGACATGACCTTCAGCGACTCGATCCCCGCTCATCGACGATCTTCACCGCCACCTTGCGGCTGTCGCCCGCATCGAAAGGGACGCTGACGGTACCGTGGAATGTGTCCAGGCGGGCTTCGTCCAGCTCGGCGCGGATGCTCTTCTTCAACTTCTCCCAGCCCTCGCCCTTGCCGGCCATCGGGAAGAAAACCTGCCGCGGGAAGAGGCTGCGATCGTCGTAGGCGGCGTCGAGCGCCTACATCGCGATGTTGCGCTTGCCGCCGGACACGAGCTCGCCCTTCACCGTGTCGAAGTAGTCGAAGCCGTGCACCTCGACCTCGTAGCGGCCGTCCTTGAGCGCGTGCACCTCGACCTCGGGCTGGCCCATCAGCCAGAAGCTCTGGTTGCTGGCGCGCGCCTTCTTCAGGTCTTCCGTGAGCAGGTCGGTGTTCATCTGCACCTTCAGCGCGGTGATGCCTTTCAACGCGTCGATGTCCTTGCCAGCCTCGGGGTCGGTCGCCGGCGTCACCATGCCGACCTCGGGGTTGTTCTTGCGCTTGTCGGCGTGGCGGTAGGAGATGATCTGCGCGGCCTCTCCGGCTGCACTGCGCGTCCCCGGCGCTGTCGGGCGCTTCGCCGACGCTGGGGCCTTCGGCGTCGTTTGCGCGCCAAGCGGCTCCGGCGTCAGTTGCACCTGCAGGGCAAAGCCGCCGGCATCGTCCGCCAGATCGCCCGATGACTTGGGCTCGACCTTCGCGCCCGCCGGCGCGCGCCGCACCGAGCCGCCGCGCCCCGGCCCTTTCACCAGCACGCCGTCGGCGACCAGGGCGCTGTGCGCCTGCCAGTAGTCATCGTCGCCCATCGCCAGCCCCTCGGACTGCAACTGCTTTTCGATCTCGCGCCGAAGGGCCGTATTACCGATCGTGGAACCATCGGCCGGGACGATGGAAAGCATCGCGCGCGCGACGCGATCTTGCAGGCTGGACACGGAAAGCACTCCCTGATCGTCTTGTTCATCGGCCAACGGCAGCGGCCGGTGGCCGATTATCGCTGCTGGGCGCTGCGTCTGTCATGCCGCGTCGGCCAGCAATCCCAAGGCGTGGCCGCAGACTTCAGCGTGAACTTGCAGAGCGTCTGTCGGTGACATGGCTGCCCTGAGCGTGGTTACCGGGTGATGAAGTTACAGGGGTGCCGCGACGGACGCGAAACGCCGTGCATCCTTGAGCAGGAGAATCAGTTGCCGCTCGCGCACCGGTGTCGGCTCGAAACCGAAACGACGAAAGAACGCTTCAGCCTCGGCATCGATGGGGTGCGTAAGCAGCGCGCGTATGCCCGCTTGCTCGGCAATCGTGACGGTGCGGCGGATGGCGTCCTGCAGCAGGCTGAAACCAAGACCCTGCCCTTGGTAGTCGAGATCGACGGCAAGCCTCGCCAGGATGACGAGCGGGATCGGATATTGCCCCATCCCGCGACGAACCCGCTCGGGCGCCTCGAGCGTGTCGATCTGGCCAACGGTCAGACCGAAGTATCCGGCGACGCGGTCCCCGTCGCACGCGACGAAGGTTCTCGCCGAGCCGCTAGCTTGGGCTTGGCGTGCGTGGCGCAGCAGCCATTCGGTGAGCGCCGGTTTTCCGCAGTCGAATTCTTCCAGCCGATGACGCGCATCGAGCGGCTGCGGCGCCGACAGGCTCATTTCTTTTCCCAAACCGGACGCCGGGAGAACAGGTCGGCCAAGCCGGCATTGTCGGATTCCGGGCGATCCAGCATTTCCAGCAGCGCCTGGTATTGGCTGCCGGACACCATGAACAGCCGCTGGTCGAGCAATGTCTGCTCGGCGGCACGATAAGCGGCATCCAGGATGAAATCGGTCAGCGATTTGTGCGCGACCTCGGCGGCACGACGCAGTACGGTTTCCTGCTCAGGGGTCGCGCGCAGCCCGAGGCGGGCCGAACGCGCGGTAGTGGTGGCGGGCATGGCAAGCGTCCTTTAGACGTACAATAGGCTCGATGTTAGTACAAATGACGGCCGGCCACGAGCGGTCGCCCCGGCGTGTGGCACAATCGTCGCCAAATTGCACCGGAGTTCGTCTTGGAACTGCTACGCGTGAGTTCGCTGTTCGCGCTGACGGCGTTGGCCGAGATCGTCGGCTGCTATCTGCCCTGGCTCGTGCTCCGGCAGGGCAAGACGTTGTGGCTGTTGATACCCGCCGCCGTCTCGCTCGCCCTGTTCGCCTGGCTGCTGACCCTGCATCCCACGGCCGCCGGCAGGACGTATGCGGCCTACGGCGGCATGTACATCGCGGTGGCCCTGCTGTGGCTGAGATATGTCGATGGTGTCGCACTGACGTCCTGGGATGTTTCGGGCGCAGCGATCGCGCTCACCGGGATGGCGGTGATTGCCTTGCAGCCGACGAACGCTTGAACAGTCTTCGGATGCGTCGGCAGGCGCTCTGAAGTCCGGCGTAGATGCTGCGGTGCCTTCATCACTCCCCAGGCGGCTCGATCGTAGCCGTCTGCCGCCCAGCATCGTCGGCGACTGTCCGGTGAGGCGCATCCTTCCCCGCCGCGGCCGGTCGCGGGGTGTCCAGCACCGTTTCCTTCGGCCCCGCTCCGGCCCGATTGCGGGCGACCTGTAACCTTTCCCCGCCGCGCCCCATCCAATTGGCAATAACAGGAGGGCGTCATGAACACATCCAGCGCGGCAACGGCGGCTTGCATGGCGGTTTCGGACGCGGCGCTGGCGTGCAGCATCGTCGCCGGCGAGCCGGGCGCCTTCGAGCGGCTGATGCGCCAGCACAACCGCCGGCTGTTCCGGGTGGCGCGCAGCATCCTGCGCGACGATGCCGAGGCCGAGGATGCGCTGCAGGAAGGCTATATCAAGGCCCATCGCGCAATGGCCGGCTTCCGCGGCGATGCGCGGCTGTCGACCTGGCTGACGCGGATCATCGTCAATCAGGCGCTCGAAAGCCGGCGGCGGCGCCCGGCGGAGGCTGCGGAACAAGCCGGCGCCGAGCCCGTTACCGATGGCACGTTCGGCATCGCCCCGGAAACTCCCGAGACCCTGGCGATGCGCAATGACCTGCGGCGCCTCATCGAGCACGCCATCGACGACCTGCCCGAGCATTACCGCCATGTCTTCATGCTGCGCGCGGTGGAGGGCCTGAGCGTCGACGAGACCGCGGCCTCGCTGGGCATCTCCGGGGTCAATACCAAGGTCCGCCTGCTGCGCGCACGCGCCCTGCTGCGCGAATCGCTGGGGCAGCGCCTCGGCCCCTTGCTGGAGAACGTCTTCGCGTTCGACGGCCAACGCTGCGACCGCATCGTGGCGCAGGTCTGCGCCCGCCTCGGGCTCGCTGCGCCGGCCGTTTCCGGGCAGCTCGCCCTGCCTTCACCCTCCACTCCGAGGAGTGCATCATGATCGCCCGCATCCAACCCCGCATCCATCCTTTCTCCGCCCTCGAAGGCCTCAGCCGGCGCCGTTTCCTGGCCGGTTCGGGCGCCACCCTGTCGGCCGCGGCCGTTGCCCTGATGGCCGGGCGTCCGGCGCTGGCCGCCGCCCAGGCCGGCAAGCAGGACGACACCGAGTCGGATGTACGCATTCTCAACACCGCGCTCAGTGCCGAGCTGGAGGCCATCGCCGCCTATGCGGTGGGCGCCGGCAGCGGCCTGCTGCAGAAGCCCACGCTGGATCTGGCGCTGCAGTTCCAGGGACATCACAAGGAGCACGCCGACGCGCTCGCCAGGACGGTACGCAAACTGGGCGGCACGCCAGCCGAGGCGCGCGAGCGCTACGTGTTTCCCACCGACAAGCTGAAGAACCAGGCCGACGTGCTGGGCTTCGCCGCCGGGCTCGAGCGCGGCGCGGTGAGCGCCTATCTCGGCGCGGTCCCCTTGTTCCACGGACGGGAACTGGCGACCGTCGCCGCCAGCATCCTGGGCGACGAGGCCATGCACTGGGCCATCCTGCGCCAGGCGCTGGGCCAGGACCCCGTCCCCACCGCCTTCCTGTCATGAAGCGCACCGTCGCCACCGCCCTGTTGGTGCTGGCGGCGCTGGCCCCGTTGCCTGCCGGCGCCGCCACCGCGGGCGATCCGGCGCGCGGCGAGGCCATCTACGCGCGCTGCCTGGCCTGCCACGCGCTCGCCTACAACCGCACCGGGCCGAAGCATTGCGGCCTGTTCGGGCGCCGCGCGGGCGGCGTGGCGGGTTTCAGCTACTCACCGGCGATGGCCCACGCCGACATCGTGTGGAACGGCAACACGCTAGACCGCTTCCTGACCAACCCGACCGCCATGATTCCAGGCACGGCGATGGGCTACGCCGGCATTGCCGATGCGCAGGAGCGCGCCGACCTGATCGCCTGGCTGCGGCAGGCGAACGCGTCGCCCACCGAATGCCCTCCGTAGCCCGACGATGAAACGGCCGATTGCCGTCGGCTGCGCCTGGCACAAGCGCCGGGCGACCCTGCCGGCACCGACGAGGACGCGGACGGCACCGGCGCTGCGGCGGTGACCGACGCCGGCTTCGGACTCGATATACTGATCGCAGATGCCGGCATGCTCTTGACAGCCCTCCCGAGCGCAGCACTGACCGGCCTATCGTTCGCCGTCAGCCGACGCTGGCGCATGCAGTGAGGAACCGCCATGGTTGCCAGTACACCAGACGCCACCCGGCACAGGGACGCCGGCCTCTACCAGAGCCCGAGCCTGCCGGCGGGCCACAGCTATCAGGTGGTGGCGCTGGTGCTGCAGGGTGGCGGCGCCCTCGGCGCCTATCAGGCCGGGGTGTATCAGGGCCTGGCCGAGGCGCAGTTGCATCCCAACTGGGTGGCCGGGATCTCGATCGGTGCGCTCAATGCGGCGATCATCGCCGGCAACCCACCGCAACAACGCGTCGCGCGCCTGCAGGAATTCTGGCAGACCATCTGCCGGCCGCCGCTGCTGCCGCCCAGCCCGTTGAGCCAACTGGACATCGGCAACTGGCCGGAACCCGTGATCGGGCTGTTCAACGGCTGGGAAGCGTGGCGCGCACTGACCGAGGGGCAGAACGGCTTCTTCCGGCCGCGCGCGCCCTTCGGCCTCGATCATGCGGCCGGGCCCGACACGGCGAGCTACTACGACACCGCACCGCTGAAAGCGACGCTCGAGGCCCTGGTGGACTTCGACCGGCTCAACGACAGCGGCGAGATGCGGGTATCGGTCGGCGCGGTGAACGTCGCAACCGGCAATTTCGTCTACTTCGACAACGCCAAGGAGCGCCTGCGTGCCGAGCACTTCATGGCCTCGGGCGCGCTGCCGCCGGGCTTTCCGGCGGTGGAGATCGGCGGCGAGTACTACTGGGACGGCGGCGTGGTGTCGAACACACCGCTGCAGGAAGTGCTGACCACCACGCCGCGCCGGAACTCGCTGGTGTTTCAGGTCGACCTGTGGAGCGCACGCGGCGCGCTGCCGACCGACCTGTCCGAGATGGTGTCGCGCCAGAAGGATATCCAGTACTCGAGCCGGACACGGGCGATCACCACCTATGTGGCAAGCATGCAGAAGCAGCGCCGCCTGCTCGGCGAGCTGATGAAGCTGGTGCCGGAAGACGCGCGCAAGCACAACCCCTGGTACCGGCGCGCCGCCGAAGAGGCCTGCGACCGGCTGTTCAACGTGTTCCACTTGATCTACCAGGACAAGCAGTGCGAAGGAAACTACAAGGATTTCCAGTTCGGTGCGCGCACGATGCGCGATCATTGGCAATCCGGCCTGGCGGACATCCGGCGCAGTCTGCAACATCGAAACTGGCTCGACATGCCCACCGCCGAGGAGCCGTTCATCACGCATGACGTGCATCGGCAATGAAGCGCTTTAGCCGGCAGGCTGGTGACGATCCCATTCATGTCGAGGCCGTGTTCCGCCTCGAACGTCACGCCGGCAAGGCCCGGCGCACGCCCGTCCACCATCACGCGTTCGAATCGACCAGGAGCGAATCATGAGCGTGGAATCCGTCCGTGGCACCACCGTCGTCATCCATTTCGACAATCAACGTTGCATACACTCGCGCCACTGCGTGCTCGATCGCCCCGACGTATTCGTGCCCAACGTGGCGGGCGACTGGATTCACCCCGAGCGCGCGACGCCGGCTGAACTGCTCGAGCTGGCGCACAACTGCCCGTCGGGGGCGATCCAGTGTACAGGCGCCGACGGCGCCATGTTGGAAGCCTCGCCCCGTGTCAACACGGTGCGCATGCGCGAAAACGGACCACTCGCATTTCGTGCGCCGATCTCGATCGACGGCAAGGAGCAAGGCTACCGGCTGACGCTGTGCCGCTGCGGCGCCTCGACGCGCAAGCCGTATTGCGACAACAGCCACACCGCCGCGGGCTTCGTCGCCACCGGCGAGCCGGCGCCGGTCGAGTCCGCCCCGCTGGCGCAGCGCGATGGCCCGCTGCTGATCGAGCCCCTGAAGGACGGTCCCCTGCACGTACGCGGCAACCTGGAGGTGATCACCGGCACCGGCAAGACCGTGAACCGCGTGACCGAGTGCTGGCTGTGTCGCTGTGGCCAATCGAAGAACAAACCCTATTGCGACGGCAGCCATCGCAGCGCCGGTTTTCGCAGCGACCCGTGACTCGGCGCGGGACGGCACATGGCGCGCAATTCATGCCTATCTGGATGGGCGACATTCCGCACTGGCAGTTGCGAGGGTTTCGTTTTTTCGCCTATTATTTTAGGCATTAAATACCATAATGCCTAGTTAAATGAGCAGGTTCGAGATCCCGATGCAGGTCGCCGAGCAGGTGACCCAGCTTGGCCAGCGCATCCGGATCGCACGCATCCGGCGCGGCTGGTCCGTGGCCGATCTGGCGAGCAAGGCAGGCATCAACCGCAACACGCTGACCGCGCTGGAGCTGGGCAGGGCCGGCACAGCGGTCGGGGTGTGCTTCACCGTGTTGTGGGCACTGGGGCTGGACCGGACGCTGGACGGCATCGCCGATCCGGATGCCGATCTGCACGGCAAGGCACTCGAAGCCGCTCGGCGCCCGGCGCGAGCGAGCAAGCCACGCAAGGCCAGCGAAGAGTATGGCTTCTGAACGCGAGGCCTACGTCTACATCCAGCTCCCCGGCTCCCTGGAGTTTGCGGCGTGTCGCCGAAGGACATCGAGCACATCGCGCCGCCATCCTGCCGGCGTGCTTCTTCTTTGAACGGCGGCCCGATGCCTGAAGCCGAGCTCCATCGACCACTCGGTGGCCAAGCGGTAGCGCGCCTCGCAGCGCCCCATGAACCACTTCGGCATGCCTCCGGTCGTCATACTGGAATGCTGGCAAGCAATCCGCAGAAGGAACATGCCGAGCAACCATTCGCCGACGAGCTTGAAATCGGATGGGACGCGTCGGCGGCGACCAGGCGCAGGCCGCACAGCAGGAAGGCGAGCACGGGGGCGAACGGCAGCGGGTGAAAAATCGTGATTCGAGTCTGTTGGCGTCGATAAGATTCTGATATTTCATGAAGTTAGCCAGTCTCTCAACGATATTGACATATTCAGTCGGTCATGAAAAACCTAGATAGGATAGAACGATGAGTTACGGACTGATTAACGAATGAGCATCAAGAATGAGCATGCGCCCAACCGAAATCATGCCGAAGCGCTAAGTTGAGAGGATTGATAACGAGACTGGTCCCAGGCACGAACCCCTGTGCAATGGGGCGATGATAGTGCCAGACCTTTGCTGAACAGCAGCTACCGGTGCGGCAAGACCGGCCTTGCTGCATAGAAAAATCCTATTTGTGCATAGATGCAGTTGACGCACAGAAGTTGCATGGGTAGAGTCTCGGTACGGCGTCAAATCGCTGTTCCGTTTCACCCCTGACAATCACGACATCGACACTGCCAGAGTTGCCAGTGTCGATGTTGGGCAAAAAAGGCCCGAACTGGTTCGTAATACGAACCAGTTCGGGCCTTTTTTCGTTTGTGCTCATTACGACCTTTTTTCAAATCGGATGCTTCGATTCGAGGGCGTAGCTTTGCCTGAAGGGAATGGAACGAGAGTGTGCTGATAGGGCGCCGTATTCAACAGGGCTATTCCCATCCTAGAAGGAGCATTGAGATGAGACACGGAGACATTTCCAGCAGCAACGATTGCGTCGGCGTAGCGGTGGTCAACTACAAGATGCCTCGCCTCCATACCAAGGCAGAGGTGCTGGACAACTGCCGAAAGATCGCCGACATGTTGGTAGGCATGAAGCAAGGTTTGCCAGGCATGGACCTCGTGATTTTCCCCGAGTACTCCACGCACGGCATCATGTATGACTCCAAGGAGATGTACGACACTGCCTCGGCTATCCCTGGCGAAGAAACTGAAATTTTCGCCGCTGCTTGCCGAAAGGCCAATGTGTGGGGCGTTTTCTCTCTCACCGGCGAGCGCCATGAGCAGCATCCGAACAAGGCGCCGTACAATACCTTGATTCTGATGAACAATAAGGGCGAGATCGTGCAGAAATATCGCAAGATCATGCCCTGGGTGCCGATCGAAGGCTGGTATCCCGGCGATTGCACCTATGTCAGCGAAGGCCCCAAGGGTCTGAAGATCAGTCTCATCATCTGCGATGATGGCAACTACCCCGAGATATGGCGCGACTGCGCCATGCGTGGTGCAGAACTGATCATCCGCTGCCAGGGATATATGTATCCCGCCAAAGAGCAGCAGATCATGGTTTCCAAGGCCATGGCTTTCATGAACAACACCTATGTTGCGGTGGCCAATGCTGCCGGCTTCGACGGGGTGTACTCCTACTTCGGACACTCGGCCATCATCGGCTTCGACGGCCGTACCCTTGGTGAAACGGGCGAAGAAGAAATGGGTCTTCAATACGCTGAGCTTTCCAAGAGCCTGATCCGTGACGCGCGCAAGAACGGTCAATCGCAAAACCATCTCTTCAAGCTGGTGCACCGTGGCTATACCGGAACCATCAACTCCGGCGACGGCGACAAAGGGGTAGCGGCATGCCCCTATAGCTTCTACAGCCAGTGGGTTAATGATCCCGAAGGTACGCGTGAAATGGTCGAATCGTTCACTCGCAGCACGGTTGGAACGCCCGAGTGCCCGATCGATGGAATCCCCAACGAGGCGCCTCAGCACCGCTGAGTCGGTTTCTGGCTCCGGTGAGCAATGCACTTGCCGGAGCCAAACACTCAACTCGAAAAAGGGTATCCATCATGCTCGGAGTAGCACTGTTTTTCATCGGAGCGGTTTTGATTGTCAACGGCGTCGGTCTTACTAACCGAATCGAAGGCAAGGACTCCGCGCCCTTCAACCTTCTGGTTGGTTTGCTTGCGCTATTTATCAACGGTATGGGGCTCTTCCGCGCAGAGGCGGCGCCTGATTTCTTCGCAATTGCCGGCGGTCTTCTGTTCGCCTTTACCTATCTGTATCTCGCGGTAGTGCAGTGGTACGGACTCAAGGGTGTCGGGCTCGGATGGTATTGCTTGTTCGTAGCCATCAGCGCATTGGCATTTGCTGCAACGGCGGGCGATGTGCGCGTGATCGTTATGTGGCTGCTATGGGCAAGCCTGTGGTTCTTCTTCTTTCTGGCGTTGGGTCTGGGCAAATCGCTTCGACTTCTGCCGGGTTACACGATCTCGATCGGCATTGCCACATGCTGGGTGCCGGGAATGCTGATGTTGATGGGAAAATGGTGATAAACATGAATAAAAAGACACATGCGCCGGGAGACGATCCATTGGCAGACTACCGGATACGGGAGGAACCATACTACCGCTCCACAGGCAACGAGAAAGCACTTTACGAGCAGGCATACCGCCACCGCATGCCGCTGATACTCAAGGGTCCGACAGGCTGCGGGAAAACCCGGTTCGTGGAACACATGGCTTGGTCTTTGAACCGGCCCTTGATCACACTGGCCTGCAATGAAGATATGACCGCCTCCGACTTGATCGGCCGTTATCTGCTTGATAGCGATGGTACAGCTTGGCACGACGGCCCCCTAACCATGGCGGTGCGTTACGGAGGAATTTGCTATCTGGACGAGGTCGTGGAGGCTCGCCAGGACACCACAGTGGTCATTCATCCACTGACTGACGCACGACGCACCCTACCGCTCGACAAGAAAGGGGAAGTTGTGCATGCACATCCCGATTTTCAGTTGGTGGTGTCGTATAACCCTGGTTACCAAAGCAGTGCCAAGGACATGAAGCCCTCCACCCGGCAGCGGTTTGCGGCTTTGGAGTTCGATTACCCGCACCCCGATTGCGAGACGGACATCGTGGCCCATGAAGCGGGTATTGCTCCTGAGTTTGCTCGCAAACTGGTCTCACTCGCTCGAAGTACTCGCGAACTGAAGAACCGCGGTCTAGACGAAGGCGCCTCTACCCGCATGTTGATCTATGCGGGACTGCTGCTGCGCGATGGTGTCAGCCCGATGGACAGTTGCGAGATGACTATCGTTCGCGCACTTACCGACGACCCCGATGCGGCCCTTGCGCTGCATAGATTGGTACATGCCCAGTTCGGGGCTTGAAGGGGCAAAACATGTTCCCAGACCTTGCGCTTGGAAAACCAGAGGTGCGGCAGATCCCGTTGCATCTAGATAACCGGGCAGATGGTGACGAACGCTATTGGCACGGCTTGGGCTTGCTGGCCTGTGGGTTGGCGTTGGAGCCAATTCAGGTGCAACCGCTGCTTGTAACAGCCAGTGCGTCCCCGCTAGGTGGGGCTGCGCCCATACGTGCCGTGCTGGTCGCCGCTCAGGAAAATCTGTCCGCGGCAACGCCGCGGTTGCTGCTGCCATCGCTGGAAGGTGCAGCGCTCCAGCCGCGGATGAGCCTTCATGTGGCGATGATTGCTCATGCCGTCGCGCATCTGCGCTATTCGCCGGTAGGCCAACCGAGCAGTGCCCTCAAGCCAATGGGGATGACCGTGGTGTCTGCCATAGAAGATGCCCGTGTAGAGCGCTTGCTGATGCGAGCCTATCCTGGCGTTCGTGGCTGGTTCGGGGCGCATTTGGCTGCAGAGCCTGATCCATCCGATCTGACTTTCCGGGCCTTCATGGCCCGACTTGATCGCATCCTATTCTGCACTGCCAGTAGCAGCAGCAATCACTGGGTCAGTAAGGCGCAAGAGCTGTTCGAGCGTACCGTGGGCGAGCATGGGCTGGAAGACTACACAGCGTTTCGCGCCATCGCATCGATTTTAGCGAACGATCTGGGGCAGATGCGTGTCCGCATGGACCCGCAGCACTACGTGGTTCCCAGCCCCTTTCGTGACGACAATAGCTATCTGTGGCAGCACCCGGAGTCTGAGCTTGGCGACGAGGCCCTTGCATTGCAGCAAACCGGTGCACGCCCGCCGCCAGCCGGCGCGGGTTCGAGTACTTCGGAAGAAGTCTCGCCTTCTCAACCATTGGATTTGGTGCGCTATACCTACCCGGAATGGGATCACAAGATCGAGCGAATGAAGGCCGACTGGTGTACGGTGATCGAAGGCCATTTCACACGGCAAGGCAGCTCCCAGTCACAGGACAACATGCCGCAAGCAGCGCTCAGGATGGCCAACCTGCGGCTGCGTCATGCACGGCAACTGGACCGCCGTCACAGCCTTCGCCGGCAGTGGGAGGGCGACGAGCTGGATCTGAATGCGGCCATCGAGGTACAAGTAAGCCGGCGGATGGATCTACAACCTGACCCGCGCTTGTTCTTGCGTGCCGGTTGTGGCCCGCGCCCTACCAGTTTGCTGGTTCTGATGGACTTATCGGAATCGGTGAACCGGCAGGCTGCCAACGGCCTGGCATTACTGGATGTAGAAAAACAAGCCGCGATGCTACTCGCGCAATCTGCAACGCAGGGGCTGGACAGGTTGGCCATCCATGCATTTTCATCGAACACTCGAGCCCAGGTGAACTATGACCGCGTGCTGGATTTCGGCGAGCCTTGCACAACGGTAGTAGCCGACTTCATCAACGCGCTTCAGGGCCGCTACTCCACGCGTCTGGGTGCTGCATTGAGGCATGCTAGTGAGCTGCTGCTATCCGAGCCCGAAGGCCAGCGCACTATGTTGGTGATTACCGATGGCGAGCCATCAGACATCGATGTGCATGATCGGCGCTACCTCATCGAGGATGCGCGCCAGGCGGTATTGGTGGCACGGCAGGCCGGTATCCGCATCTGCTGCCTCTCAGTAGACGAACAAGCAGATGACTATGTCCGCCATATTTTTGGCTGGCGCAATTTCAGTATTGCCGCTGACCCACAGCATCTGCCGCAGCGCCTTGCTCACATGAGCGCGCGCTTAGCAGCAGGCCGCTAGCAAGCTGATGCAACAGCATATAACAGCGGTGATTTAGAGTAATCTGGTGCGTGCACGCTGCAGGCAGTGGCGGGCTATTCGGCCCACCTTGCCAGCAGGCGTAAACAGGAGATAAGCCTTGACACAGAAAGAACCCCTGCGCATCGGCATCCTTTACTCCGAAACTGGCGCAACTTCCACGATCGGCAGATCCCAATTACAAGGAGCGTTGCTGGCGATCGAAGAGATCAATGAGGTCGGCGGCGTGCTGGATCGCGAACTAGTGGCCGTGCAATATGATCCAGCCTCCACCCCCAGCCGGTATGCCGAACTGGCTGAACAACTCATTGTTCGTGATCGAATCAATGTTATCTTTGGCTGCTATATGTCAAGCAGCCGCAAGGCAGTGATTCCTGTGGTGGAAAAATGGAACAAGCTGTTGTTCTACCCTACGCTGTATGAAGGGTTTGAGTTCTCGGGAAACGTTATCTATACCGGGGCTGCTCCCAATCAGAACAGCGTTCAACTGGCGGACTTTATGACCAGTAATTTCGGTTCACGCGTCTACCTCATCGGCTCCGACTATATCTACCCCTACGAATCGAACCGCATCATGCGCGAGTTGGTGATGCAGCACGCGGACAGTGAAATTCTGGGTGAGCACTATCTGCCGATTGACGCAAGCGAAGGCGACTACCGCGCCATCATGGAGGATATTCGTGCAAAGGAGCCGGATTTTATATTTTCCACGATCGTCGGCGACTCCACTGCCAGCCTGTATCGCGCGTATGCCGATGCCGGTTTCAACCCGAAAACGATGCCCATTGCCAGTCTCACCACTTCGGAGGCTGAGATAGCGCAAATGGGCCACGATGTAGCCCAAGGACATTTCACAGCGGCGCCGTACTTCCAGTCAATTGACTCGGCGGAGAACCACAATTGCCTCGCTCGCCTACGAAAACGATTTGGAGACCATTGTCGTCCTAATCTGTGCTGGGAGGCCGCTTACTTTCAAACGCACTTGTTCGCCAATGCATTTCGCCTAGCGGGTAGTGACAACATCAGCGAACTGCTGCCGCATTTGCTGGGCAGCGAGTTCGAGGCACCTCAGGGACGCGTGCGGGTCGACCCCAATAACCATCACACATGGCTATACCCTCGGGTGGGTCGAGCCAATGCGCAAGGCGGATTTAGCATTGTGCGGCAGGCTACACGGGCGGTATCTCCAGATCCTTATCTGGTTACCCATTCGCTCGGTGACTGGACAGCCAAGCTCGACACTATGGAGGAGGCTTGAGCGTGGATCAGCATCCTTCGCACAACGCCACATCTTCCGCTGGCAGGCGCTCTCAGGAAAGACGCCCTTTACTACATATCACGTCGCCCCAGCTAAAGGAACTGCGCGAACTAAAAGTCGTTGTCATTCATCCTGACGATGCCGATCGCCAACTTCTAACCCAGCAGTTGCAGCGTATCGGGTGCCAAGTACAGACCGTTTGGCCTCCGGTGCAAAGTCTGCCCGACGCGACCGATGTCGTCTTTATGGTAGTGCGGCCGGACAACCTGCATCTGCGTTTGAGTTGGACTCACGGCGACAACACGCCAAGCATTATTGCGGTTGTTAACTATGAAAATCCAACCATCGTTTCTGCAGTGCTTGAGCTGAAAGTACAGGCAGTCTTACCATCGCCAGTTCGATCATTCGGCCTACTATCTACCTTGGTAGTAGCGAGAAAAGCACACAAGGAATTCCGTCAGCAACAACAGCGCATCGCTAAACTGCAAACCAAGCTTTTAGGTCACAGGCGAGTGGCACAAGCCAAAGCCATTCTGATGCAAACTCATCAAGTCAGCGAGAGTGAGGCATATGATCTGTTGAGGGAACAAGCCATGAACAAACGCAGTTCCGTTGAGGAAATCTCTGATGTGATCGTCCAAGCGAATGAACTGCTCTCAACGAAAAAAAAGGATTGAGGACTATGCCTCATGCACGAATCAGAACAACGCTCAGGATCAAGCAAGCAGCGCCAGCCATCCGAATGAGTGAGGTGCACTACGTTTTCGAATTGAAATTCGATAATACGTTTTCTGTTCTTGAGAGTGATGCGCAACGTTGCGGCTGAGCGGACCTCGCGCATAAGCCCGTGCGAGTCTGCTCGCCTTGAACGTTTTTGGCATAGTACGTTTGGTTTGACTCCTGGCTTCGGCAGGCTGGAAGACGTCTCACAAGTCCGATCAGTTGCCTGCCAACGGATGATCTTCGACATTGCGGTGTGACACCCAACCCTTCCGTCGCCGTGTGCGACTCCGGGATGCCGGCCTGCGTGAGGACCGGCCATGAAGCGCTTCGGGTCGTTGTCGTGTCGGCCTCATTGTTGTTCCGGGGTCAGTTCGGACTCGCCCATCCAGTAGCAGGGGTCTCCGCTTTTTCAGTGCAATATGTGACGTTATGCAAAGCTAGCACTGGCGCGGTGGTGGACTGGGTAGAACGTAG
>JAFEDK010000052.1 GCA_018241665.1 Pseudomonadota bacterium | reverse complement strand
CCGATTTGGGAGGGCGACAGCACCACCATCGTTTCACCGCCCGCAGCCCAGCCCGTGCCCGACGTCATGGAGGATTTGCTCGCGATGGTGGGCTTGGGTGAGTCGGCCGGCGTTGGCCAGGATGCCGAGGAGTTCCTCCACACCCCCGCGCCAGCAACAGCCGCGACGTCCATTCCATCGCCTGCACCTGCACCCGCGCCTACGCCTGGGTCATCGGCAACGAAGCCATCCGGGGAACAGTTCATGGTTTGGCTGAAGCAGGGAATCGCCTCACGACGGCTCATCATCAACGACGCGAAGGCACTCGTGCATACGGTGAATGAGACGGCCTACCTGGTCAGCCCGGGTGTGTTCCAACGCTATGCGCAGGAGCATCCCGAAGTGGCCGCACTCGCCAAGCAGGAGAATCAACAGGATTGGCAGTGGGTGCAGAAGCGCTTCGAGAAGCTGCAGCTACATCGAAAGCAGCCCAATGGCCTGAACATTTGGACCTGTGAAGTCACGGGCCCGAGGAAGTCCCGCCGACTGCATGGCTACCTCCTCGAAGATGGGTCCTTGGCACTCGCCGAAATACCGCCCAACAATCCCTATCTTGCTCTGACTCAGGAAGGATGACGCGATTCGGGCATTGATCGCCACCGTCGTGTGGCGACGATCAATGCCCCGCGAAAATTGGCAACATTTGGCGAACTGAGCTACTCGGCCCGCGCCAACTCCTGTGCAAGGAACGGAGCGGTTCTGCTGCCAGACGTTCGGGCCACCTGCTGAGGGGAGCCCGCCACCACGATGCTGCCGCCGGCAGCGCCTGCACCAGGCCCCACGTCGATCACCCAATCGGCCTGGGCCACCGCGCGCATATCGTGTTCGATCATCACTACGGTATTGCCGGCATCGACCAGGCGCTGCAACTGCACCAGCAGCCGGTCGGCGTCCGACGCATGCAGCCCGGTAGTCGGCTCGTCGAGCACGTACAGGCTTCGGCCGCGCTGGCTGCGCTGAAGCTCGGTCGCCAGCTTGATACGCTGCGCCTCGCCACCGGAAAGCTCGGTGGCCGGTTGCCCCAGGCGCAGGTAGCCCAGTCCGATATCGCGCAGCAGTTGCAGTGGCCTTGCCACAGCGTCTTCACCCGCGAAGAATTCGCTGGCTTCGTCCACGGTCATCTGCAGCACCTCGGCGATGTTGCGCCCGTTCCATTGCACCTTCAGCGTGGCCTCGTTGTAGCGTGCGCCATGGCACGTCGGGCACGGCGCGTACACGCTGGGCATGAACAGCAGTTCCACGCTGACGAAGCCCTCGCCCTCGCAGGTCTCGCAGCGCCCCTTGGCGACGTTGAACGAGAACCGTCCGGCATCGTAGCGGCGGCGTCGCGCATCGGGCGTGGCAGCGAACAGCTTGCGCACATGGTCGAACAGGCCCGTGTAGGTGGCCAGGTTCGACCGCGGCGTGCGCCCGATCGGTTTCTGGTCCACCTGCACCAGACGCTGTACGGCGTCCACGTCGCCCGCCAGATGGCCGCCGGTCGCTTCGATCACTGCCGGCCCTTCGCTGGTGGCGCTTTCGGCTACATCGTCTTCCGGCTCGTGGCCCAGGTGCAGCAGCACCAGCTCCGGCAGGGCCTGCGCGACGAGGCTGGACTTGCCCGAGCCGGAGATGCCGGTGACGGCCGTCAGCACGCCCAGCGGAATGCGCGCATTCACGCCATGCAGGTTGTGGCGGTGAATGTCCTGCAGCTCCAGCCAGCCGGTCGCTTCGCGTGCCCGGCTTCCCGGCGCGGGGATCTCATCGAACAGGTAGCGTGCAGTACGCGATTCGGCAATCTTGCGCAGGCCATCCGGCTCGCCGCTGTAGAGCACGCGGCCGCCACGCTCCCCAGCATCCGGCCCGACATCCACCAGCCATTGCGCGCGGCGCATCAGGTCCAAGTCGTGCTCCACCACGAACACCGAGTTGCCGGCGTCGCGCAGCCGGTCGAGCGCGTCGTACAGGGCCTGGCTATCGGAGGGGTGCAGGCCCGCGGAGGGCTCGTCGAGCACGTACACGACACCGAACAGCAGGGAACTCAATTGCGTGGCCAGCCGCAGGCGCTGCAACTCGCCGGCCGAAAGCGTCGGCGTGGCCCGGTCCAGCGTCAGGTAGCCCAGGCCCAGCCCACGCAGTTGGCGCAGGCGTGCCATCACGCCACCGGCCAGGCGCTGCGCGGCGAGGCGCTTTTCTTCCGATAGCGCCGAGGTGCGGCGCACGTCGGGCGATACCGCATGGACGGCGCGGCCGGAGGCCGCGCGTTCGGCACGGTCGCGTCGGGTCGCTTCCTTGTCCGTAGCCGCCCCCGCTGCATGGGCGCGGAAATCGCCCTGGGCGATGGGTTCGAGCAAGGCCGCCAACTGGTCCAGCGGCATCTGCATGAACGCGCCGATGTCCACGCCGGCGAAGGTGACCGACAGCGCCTCGGGCTTGAGCCGCTTGCCGTGGCAGGTGGGGCACGGTTTGCCCTCCATGAACCGGGACACGCGCTTTCTCATCAACGCGCTCTGGGTGTTGGCAAAGGTGTGCAGCACGTAGCGCCTGGCGCCGGTGAAGGTGCCCATGTAGCTCGGCTCCATCTTGCGCTTGAGCGCGGCGCGGGTTTCGGCGGGCGTGAAGTCGGCGTACACCGGCACCGTCGGTGTTTCCTCGGTGAACAGAATCCAGTCGCGATCCTTCTTCGGCAGGTCCTTCCACGGTCGGTCAACGTCGTAGCCCATGCTGACCAGGATGTCGCGCAGGTTCTGGCCTTGCCAGGCGGAGGGCCAGGAGGCGATCGCCCGCTCGCGGATGCTCAGGGAGGGATTGGGCACCATGATGGCCTCAGTCACCTCGTACACATGGCCCAGGCCGTGGCAGGTCGGGCACGCTCCCTGCGGCGTGTTGGGCGAAAAATCCTCGGCGTACAGCATCGGCTGGTTGGCTGGGTAGGCGCCGGCGCGCGAATACATCATCCGCACCAGGCTGGACAAGGTGGTCACACTGCCCACAGAGGAACGCGCGTTGCTGGAGCCCCGCTGCTGTTGCAGCGCCACCGCCGGCGGCAGGCCGTCGATCGCATCGACGTCCGGCACGCCGGCCTGGTCGATCAGTCGCCGCGCATAGGGGGCCACCGACTCGAAGTAGCGCCGCTGGGCCTCCGCATAGATGGTGCCGAAGGCCAGCGAGGACTTCCCGGAGCCGGAGACACCCGAGAACACCACCAGCGCGTTACGCGGGATGGAGACGTCCACCTCCTTGAGGTTGTTCTCGCGCGCGCCACGCACCTGCACGAGGCCGCTGGCCGCAGCGGTACAAGAGGATTCACAGAAAGAATTGTTTGGCATGTTCTTATCCTGTAGTTCGTCCCGCTCAGGACGGGACTTCCTGAGTTCGGGTGCCGCGGCGGCTGGCTTCGAGCGCTGCGGTGAGAGTGCGGGCGTCGTAGCTGCCGCGCAGGCGGCGACCCTCGACGAAGAACGTCGGCGTGACATGCGCACCGCTGGCGACCGCACTGGCGAGGTCGCGCTCGACACGCTCGATCACCGCAGGGCTGTCGAGATCCGCGATGAACCGATCGACGTCGAGCCCAAGCCCTACGGCGTAGCCGATCAGATCCTCGCGCTCCAGCGCGTGCTGACGGGTGAACACGAAGTCCAGCCACGGCCAGAACATCCCCTGATTCGATGCCGCCTCGGACGCACGCGCGGCGATCGGCCCATGCGGGTGGTGCGGCAACTGGCGCACCACATACCGCAGGTCGTCCCCGAAGTGGGCGCGCAGATCCTCCCAAGAACCGGTAGCGTGCGCACAGTACGCGCACTCGAAGTCCACGTACTCCACCAGCGTGAGCTGCGCGTCCTCTGGCCCGCGAATGTGATCGACCTCGGGATCGACCGGCGGCTCAAGCACCATCGGCAGATCGGCGGTCTCCTCACCCCACCTGCGAGCGGCAACCTTGAAGATGAGCCGCCCGAGCAACGTGGCGAGCATCATCGACACGAGCACGCCGACCGTCGCCTGGCGGCCCAGGTCGGAGGTCGTGCCGAACGCGAGCCCGATGATGAGCAGCGACACGGTGAACCCGATCCCGGACAGTGCCGCACCACCGAACACGCTCCCCATTCCGACACCCGCCGGCAAGCGCCCCAGGCCGAGGCGGACCGCGGCGAGAGTGATGAGCCCGATGCCCAGGAGCTTGCCGAGCACGAGCCCCGCGATGACGCCCCAGGTCACGGGCGAGCCGAAGGCCTCAGCGAGCAGCCCACCACGCAGGTCCACCCCGGCGTTCGCCAAGGCGAACACCGGCACGATCAGCAGCGCTGTCGGCAGCCGCAGGAACTCGTGCAGCCGCTCGTTCACCGAGATACCCCGGGACAGCCCGCAGTCCACCGCGCGGGCCGATGCGGCACTCGGAGACTGCCAGAAGTCACGGAACAACTGTCTTGCCGCGACGACCTTGTGACGTTGCGTTGCGTAGGCGGGGATCAGGAGCCCCGCGGCCATCCCGGCGAGGGAGGCATGGATGCCGGAGTACACGGTCGCGAGCCACAGCACGATCACGATCAGCACATAGGGCGTTGCCCGCCACTGGCGGTTGCGTCCTAGCAACCACAACCCGACGAGACTGGCGAGGGCGATCAGCAACGGGACGACCCGGATCTCCTCGCTATAGACGATGCCGATGATGGACACGGCGAGGAAGTCATCGACCACGGTCAGGGTGAGCAAGAACACGCGCAACTGACCGGATAGCCGCGGGCCGACGATCGCCAGGGTGCCCAGCATGAACGCCGTATCGGTGCCGACCACCGCCCCCCACCCGTGCAGGCCCTCACTTCCGGCCAGCCCCACGATCAGGACATACACCAGCGCGGGAAGCACGACACCCGCGACCCCCGCGATCAGAGCGAGACGGGCACGGCTGCGGTCCCTAAGCGACCCGTGGGCGAATTCCTGACGCACCTCCAGGCCGATCAGGAAGAAGAAGACGACCATCAGGCCGTCGTTGACCCAGTGATGCAGATCCATGTGCAGGCCCAGCGGCCCGAAGTCAAACCCGACGTCCAGGTGCCACAACTCGAAATAGGCATCGGATAGCGGCGAGTTCGCCCACGCCAGCGCCACGACCGTGACGATCACCAGCAGCACCGCAGCACCAGACTCCGTGTGCAGATAGCGGGCAACTCGTCTTCGTCGGATACTCGCCGAGGATTCACCGAGAGAAGCGTCTGGCATGTTCTTATCCTGTAGTTCGTGAGGTAGCGATGGGCCGATTTCGGGGGGAGGTCGGTCAAGCGTCCGGGCTTGGCGGCGTCGCGTCATCGAGCGGGCGCAGCCAAGTAAGCCTTTCTCCCAGCCTTCGCTCGACGCCCCTGTCCGTTGGCTGGTACCAGCCCGGCCGCGCCACGCCCTCGGGAAAATAGGTTTGCCCAGCGGCATAACCGTTGGGCTCATCATGCGCGTAGCGGTAGCCTTCGTGATATCCCATCTGCTTCATCAGCTTCGTCGGCGCATTGCGAAGATGAAGCGGCACAGGCTGGGAGCCGCTGCGCTTGACGAATGCCTTGGCCTGATCCCAGGCCGCATAGGTGGCATTCGACTTGGGGGCCAGAGCGAGGTAAGTCACCGCCTGGGCCAGCGGTATCTCGCCTTCGGGCGAGCCCAGCCTGTCGTAGGCCAGCGCGGCATTGAGTGCCAGTTGCAGCGCCTGCGGGTCGGCATTGCCGATGTCTTCGCTGGCCATCACCACCATGCGGCGGGTCACTTGGCTCACGTCGCCGCTGCCGTCGAGGATGCGGGCCAGCCAATACAGGGCCGCATCGGGGTCGGAGCCCCGTAGCGACTTGTGGAAGGCTGAGAGCTGCCAGTAGAACTCGTCACCGCCCTTGTCGAACCTGCGCAGCGATGGACTGGTGGACAGCCTGGCAAACTCGCCATCGACCACGGTCTTGCCAGCGCCAGACGCAGCATTCGTCACCTGCTCAAGCAGATTGAGGAAGCGCCTGCCATCGCCATCGGCAAAGCCCCTTAGCAGGTCCAGCGCGTCCGCGTCCAACGTGACGCCCTGGAGATGCGGCAGTGCGCGTTCGTAGAGCTGGTTCAGTTCGTCGCTGGACAGCGGTTCGAGGGTATAGACCTGCGCGCGCGAGAGCAGTGCGGAATTGACCGCCAACCCCGGATGCTCGGTCGTCCCCCCCACCAGGGTCAGGAGCCCCGACTCGACATGGGGCAGCAGGGCATCCTGCTGCGCCTTGTTGAAGCGATGGATCTCATCGACGAAAAGCACCGTCGATCGACCATGGTTGTCCAGTTCGGCCTGGGCCTCGTCGATGGCTTGCCGGATGTCCTTCACCCCGGCCAGCACGGCCGAGATGGCGATGAATCGGCTGTCGGTCGCACTGGCGGCCAGGCGCCCTAGGGTGGTCTTGCCCACGCCTGGCGGCCCCCAGAGGATGAACGAGTGCAACTTGCCCGCCTCGAACGCGAGACGCAGCGGCTTGCCGGGGCCGAGCAAGTGCCGTTGCCCGACGAATTCGTCCAGCGTCTTGGGCCGCAGGAGTTCGGCCAAGGGAGGCTTGGGCTTTGTCGTGAATAGATCGGTCAAGTTCCTCTCCCTGGCATTTCTGATAGTTGACGTTCCGATAAGGTGGGCACCTCAATCCAGAGAGCCGGATTTATCCAACGCCGTGGGCTCTTTGTCGGCAATCGCATGCATGATGATGCGAGAGCCGCGGTAGCCGATGCTGTGGTTCCATACCCAGCTCAAAGCGACACTGAGACGATTTCGCGTGCCGATCAGAAAGTAGATGTGCGCCAGCTTCCAGATCCACCACGCAAAGGCACCACGCAGCTTCACCCGCCCCATGTCAATCACCGCCAGGCTGCGGCCGATGGTGGCCAGGTTCCCCTGATGCCGGTATTTGAAAGGCCCGTCAGCGGGCTTGCCCTTCAAACGCCGTCCAATCAGGTTAGCGACGTACTTCCCTTGCTGTTTGGCGGCCGGGGCGATGCCCGGCACGGGCTTCCCATCGGCCATGGTGCACGAGGCTGTATCGCCGATGGCGAAGACCTCCGGGCGACCGGCCACCGTCAGGTCAGGGCCAACGACCACTCGACCAGCACGATCAGACGCAGCGCCCAACCAGCGAGCCGCGGGAGACGCCTGGACTCCGGCGGCCCAGACGATGGTCTTGGCCGAAAGGGGCTTGCCGCCATACACCACGCCGTCGGCCGAGCATTCGGTGACCGGAGTACCCAGCACGACCTCGACCCCGAGTTTTTCGAGTGCCTGGCGCGTATAGGCCGAAAGATCCTCTGGAAAGACCGACAACAGACGCGGGCCAGCCTCGATCAGTACAACCCGCGATGTGCTCGGGTCGATCGAGCGGAAGTCACGCGCCAGCGTGTCTCGTGCCAGCTCGGCGATGGTTCCGGCCAATTCAACCCCGGTGGGACCACCACCGATGATGACGAACGTCTGCAGCGCGGCACGCTGCTGAGGATCGCTCGTGCGCTCAGCTTCCTCGAAAGCCGCGAGGATTCGGCCCCGAATGGTCGTGGCATCTTCCAGCGTCTTCAACCCCGGCGCGAAAGCCCCCCATTCGTCGTGTCCGAAGTAGGCATGGGTAGCACCTGTCGCGAGCACGAGCGTGTCGTAGGTTTGCCGCATTCCATTGTTGAGAATGACCTGACGCGCGTCCTGGTCGATACCTTCCACTTCCGCCATCAAGGTGTTCACTTCCGGGCGATTTCGGAAGAGATAGCGAATAGGCCAGGCGATCTCGGATGTCGAAAGTGACGCACCTGCGACCTGGTAAAGCAAGGGTTGGAACAGGTGATGATTGCGCCGATCGATGATCGTCACATCGACCTCGACACCAGCAAGCTGGTTGGCAACCTCGATCCCGCCGAAGCCCGCTCCGATAATGACGACGTGATGTCGGTTTTTGGAGGTCTTTGTCATGACCTGATCTCCTCTCTCAGCGTTTCAGCGCCGATGCGTGGTGTGCCATATGCTCGCCAATGAAGCTGGCAATGAAGTAGTAGCTGTGGTCGTAGCCTGGGCGCAGATTCAACGTGAGCGGGTGCCCCGTCTCGTCGCAGGCTTTGCGCAGCAGGTCGGGCTGAAGCTGGCTCTCCAGGAACTCGTCGCCCAAGCCCTGATCAACCAGCAACGGCAAACGCTCCTGCACGGTGCGAATCAGCTCCACGGTGTCGTACTGCTTCCACACTTCCCGATCGCTGCCCAGGTACGCCTCGAAGGCCTTGTGCCCCCAGGGAACCTGGGTGGGGGCGACGATGGGCGAGAAGGCCGAGACGCTTCGATAACGGCCCGGGTTGCGCAGGGCGATGACCAGAGCGCCGTGTCCTCCCATGGAATGGCCGCTGATGCTCCGCTCCGCTGTCACGGGAAAGTGGGCCTCGATCAGCGCCGGCAATTCCTGCACGACGTAGTCGTACATCCGATGATTCGCAGCCCAGGGTTCCTGTGTGGCGTTGACGTAGAAACCCGCCCCCTGTCCGAGGTCATAGGCAGGATCGTCGGCAACGCCTTCGCCGCGAGCACTGCTATCGGGCGCGACGACGGCAATGCCATGTTCGGCCGCGTAGCGCTGGACGGCGGACTTGGTGATGAAGTTCTGCTCGGTGCAGGTGAGGCCTGAAAGCCAGTACAGCACCGGCACCTTGCCGTGCTGTGCCTGCGGAGGCAGATAGACGCCGACCTTCATCGTGCAACCGAGCGTCGTGGATTCATGCTGATAAACGTCCTGCCAACCATCAAAGCTGGCGTGATGTTCGATGCGTTCCATGTAGTTCTCCTATGTTCAAAGGAACGGCGCAGCTCTCGCGCGCCAGGACGGCAGCTCGTCAGGAAGATTTCTCTTCCGCTGCCGTGTCGCCGTGGGCGTGTCTGATCCTGCGCACGATCCACCAGATCGTCAGCATCACCGCAGGCACCAGAACCGCCATCACCGGCGCCACGCTGTCGTGAACCATCGGAATGCCCTTGAGCAAATAGCCGAGAAGACTCACGACGTAATAAGAAATTGCCGCGACCGACAGGCCTTCGACGGTTTGCTGAAGGCGCAATTGCATCTTGGACCGGTTGTTCATCGACGCAAGCAGATCGCGGTTCTGGCGTTCAAGCTCGACGTCGATCCAGGAACGCAGCAACGCGATGGCCCGGGTCAGCTTGTCGGAGAGCTTGGTCTGGCGCTCCTTTACGGATTGGCATGTCCGCATCGCGGGAGCGATGCGACGCTGCAGGAAATCCGCCCAGGTGCAGTACCCGGATACGGCCTCTTCCGAAAGCGCTGCCAGCCTTTCCTCGACGATCTCGTAGTAGGCACGACTGGCGCCGAAGCGATAGAGATTCGCCGCAACGCCAGCTTCCAGTTCGGCAGCCAGGCCGGTCAATTCGGACAGCAGCACGTCGCTGTCGCGCCGTTCCACCAAGCTCGTACACATCTCGTCGGTGATCGCCGCAAGGCGCGACTCCATGCGCCGCAGCTCCGACGTCATCGACCGCGTCAACGGCAAGGACAGCAACGCCAAGGTACGGTAGGTCTCGATCTCCAGCAGACGTTGAGCCAGCGCACCCGCCCGCGCCGGGGTCAAATCGCGGGCAAGGACGAGGATCTGCGTCAGGCCATCCTCATCCTGTCGGAAGTCGGTGAGGATGGCGGCAGAGCCGTTCTCCACCAGCGAGTAGCACAGGCTGGCAGGATCGAAGCGATCGGCCTCCTTCTCCGTTTCCGGCGTCCATGGAAGAAGTCTCAAACGGATGCCGGATACGACCGGGCCGGGAGGAACAAATCCATGCTTGAACGGATTTTCGCCGCACGGCTCTCCCGTCTCGGAATCCAGCGAAGCGCACCAGAGATACGTTGAGAACTCGGTGTGCTTTTCACAGTGCAGGTCTCCCTCATCCCATGTCATGCCGTGAAGCGGCGTAGCGTGGTCGGGCTCGGCAACGCCGAAGCGATGAGACAACTCACTCATCGCCATCTGATCCCTGGCCTGATCGCCTTCGGTCATGAAAGCGAGCTGCAATATGCCGCGGGGGGCCTGAATCAACAGATGCGGGCGCGCATGCACTTCACCCACGGCCGCAGCACGATCGGCATAGGCCGGCATGCCGTACACGGTGGCGGTCGGGGCGGGTTGTACGGTCGTCGTATTGATGTTGGCCGGCTCTTGCATAACGACCTCATTTCTCATTGGTTGAAAAACACGCTTCAAAGCAAATGCCCGCAGCCATGCGTTTCGCACATGGCTGCGGGCCGATCTTCATGAGCAGGCACCGCTCTACACGGTCCGTCTAATAGGCTCGCCGTATAGAGGCTTGTGCTGGCCCTTTCAGAACGCCCTCAGCTTCCTTGCTTTCAGACGAAGGTGTACGAGCAGACCTTGTTGCCCGCCGGATCACGCAGGTAGGCCGCATAGGCACCCGGCAGGTGACCACGTGCGCCAGGCTGGCCCTCGTCGGTGCCGCCTGCGGCAAGGCCGGCAGCATGGAAGGCATCCACTTCGGCGGGAGTGGCGGCCGCAAAGCCGATCGTCACGCCGTTGCTGGAGGGCGCTTCACCATTGCCCGGACGGGCGATGATGAAAGCCGGCTTTTCGCGACCGAAAAGTACCCATCCGTTGTTGAAAGGACCGAGGTTCTTGATGCCAAGAGCACCCAGAGCGGCGTCGTAGAACGCGACCGACTTCTGAAGGTCGGCAGCGCCGATAAAAATGTGCGAAAAGATGCCATCGCCAGAAATGACAGGAGTGGACATGATTAATTTCCTTGGTGGTTGGTGTTGAATGGGTAGTGGGCGGTCAGTAGTGGATCACCGTGCGAATCGACTTGCCTTCATGCATCAGGTCGAAGGCCTTGTTGATGTCGTCGAGGCCCATGGTGTGGGTGACGAACGGGGCGAGATCGATCTCGCCTTTCATTGCGTCCTCCACCATGCCGGGAAGTTGAGTGCGGCCCTTGACCCCGCCGAAAGCCGAGCCCTTCCAGGTGCGACCGGTGATCAACTGGAACGGGCGCGTCGAAATTTCCTTGCCTGCACCAGCCACGCCGATGACGATCGACTGGCCCCAGCCACGATGTGCTGCTTCCAGTGCCGAGCGCATCACGTTGACGTTGCCGATGCACTCGAAGGTGTGATCGACACCCCAACCGGTCATCTCGATGAGAACCTCGTGAATCGGCTTGTCGAAGTCCTTCGGGTTGAGGCATTCGGTCGCGCCGAAGGTACGAGCCAGCTCGAACTTCGCTGGATTGGTGTCGATGGCGATGATGCGACCTGCCTTGGCCTGGCGTGCCCCCTGAATCGCAGCGAGCCCGATGCCGCCGAGGCCGAAGATGGCCACAGAGTCACCCGGCTGAACCTTGGCCGTGTTGTGAACAGCGCCGATGCCGGTGGTCACACCGCAACCCAGCAGGCAGACATGCTCGGGATTGGCGTCCGGGTTGATCTTGGCCAGCGAGACTTCGGCCACCACCGTGTATTCGCTGAAGGTCGAGCAGCCCATGTAGTGGTAGATCGGCTGGCCGTTGTAGCTGAAGCGGGTGGTGCCATCGGGCATCACGCCCTTGCCCTGGGTGGCGCGCACCGCGACACACAGGTTGGTCTTGCCGGACTTGCAGAACAGGCACTCGCCGCACTCGGCGGTATAGAGGGGAATGACGTGATCGCCAGGCTTCACGCTGGTCACACCTTCACCCACCTCCACGACGATACCCGCACCTTCATGACCCAGCACGACCGGGAAGAGACCTTCGGGGTCGTCGCCCGACAGGGTGAAGGCGTCGGTATGGCAAACGCCGGTGTTCGTGATCTTGATGAGCACCTCGCCCTTGCGCGGCGGCTCGACGTCGATCTCGACGATTTCCAGCGGCTTTCCTGGCCCGAAGGCAACTGCTGCACGTGATTTCATGATGTCGCTTCCTTTACTAGCTAACTAAATTTGCCCTCACCGAGGGCACCCTGGTGCCTCTACCGCAGATAGGAGCGGACGATAGAGATGGTCTCGTCAATGGACTTGTTCTGCGAATCGCTCCTGATTTCGCTACTGGGAAACTCTTCCCGCAGATAGCTCTCCAGAACGGTTGCCATCAATCCGTTGACTGCCCCACGAACGGCCGCAAGCTGCTGAAGAATTGCAGGGCATTCCGCACCTGCATCGAGCGCTTGCTCAAGAGTCGCTACCTGACCTTTGATGCGCCGGATGCGCGTCAGGGCTTGCTTCTTTTCTTCCGGGCTGTGTGGCATCGAACACCTCTCTACTTGGGTACACCGCCGCATTATACAATACTCCACCATAGTATATGCGGCCGAACTTCGCCACAAATTCTGTGCTCTTCGAGCACTATTACAGGCTAGTACAGATTTGTTCCCAAGAAGCGCAAAACATTCAAATCAATGAATATTTCTTGCATGTATCGACAGCATCGGGGCAAGTTCAAAACCGGTCAAACTGGAAAAATCTATGCGCAGATAGATATGGCCTATCTAAGCCAACTCATCGAGCTGAAGCTATCAAGATGAGACCGGCTAGGCGACCTGACGACCCGAGTACCGAGCCTTCCTCAGTGCAGGCAACATCTGGCCGTCCCAGTCACGATCGACCGCAACCTGGGCCTGTTCCTGGTTTCGTTCGAGGGCTTCAACGTCCAGATCAGCAATCGCCCATGTCTGCGTGCCGCAAGTCGTCGCGAGAATGCCATCCTCCGGCAATCCGCGATCCATGGGTGCATAGATCGTGGCCTCGCCAGTATTCGTGTCCAGCGCCGGGCTCCAGTCAGCAGCTCCGGTCGTCACGGCCTGCGCGATGAACATTCGGTTCTCCAGTGCCCGCGCCATGCAGCCCACACGGACCCGGGTTGCACCTGCTTGGGTGTCGGTACAGCTCGGGACCAGCAGCAGGCGCACTCCCGCCTCTCGCTGGGCTCGCACGGGCAATGGAAACTCACTGTCATAGCAAACAGCGATGCCGGCACGCACGCCTTTCAAATCGAACACCTTCAGTTCGTCGCCACCCTCGATGACGCCGGCGTCTTTCTCGAACCCCGTCAACTGCAATTTGTCTTGGTAGTCGCGTGTGCCGTCAGGCGCAAACCACCAAGCCCGGTTGCGGTAGCGGTCCAATCCAACCTGGGTCAAAAACGTACCGGCCTGAATGGTCATGCACAACTCGCGCGACAGGTCGGCATACAGTGCCAGCCACGCAGGCTGCAAGGCCTGCAGCGCGGCCAGAGAGGCGTTGAAATCATGGCGGATGCCAGGCTCGAACGTTGCAGCCAGTTCGAGGGATAGATACTCGGGCAACACGGCCAGTTCCGCCCCGCCACGGCGCGCCTCCTCCAGAACCAGCCGCTGCCGCGCAGCAAATGCCTCGAAGCCCGCGGGCTGACCCACTGAGTATTTCGCAACTGCTACTTTCATTTCGCGTTCTCCAGGGAGTGCAGCCACATCGTGAGCGTCTGCTCGGTTTCGCTCGGCTCACCCACCTGCTTCCAGGGCAGCGTAACCTTCATGTCCGACTGCCGCACGTAGCCGCGACGGGTCCAGAAGGGGTCATTACTGCGGTAGTTGGAAGGACGCCGGAGATCGTCGTCTGCACGATCCACCGACGCGAACGATGCCCACTGCATGCCGCCCAACGAACGGGCATGCGCTTCGCGCTCGTCAAAGAAGCGATGGCCCAGGCCAAGGCCCCGGAAGGCCGGGAGCAGGACTGATTCGCCACAGTAAAACACTGCCTCCACCGGGATTCCTCGATCGGCGAACGGCACATGGAAGGCCGGCTCCGCATCGCCGAGCGGCAACCCCGTGGACGCACCCACGACCACATCATCAGCGAGCGCGAGTACCAGCAGGCTGTCTGCCGAACGGGCGTACATGGCGAGGTAGTGCTTCTCGTATTCGGTGTCGCCCTCGTACAGGTAAGGAAAGCTGCGGAAGACGCTCGCCCGCAGGCCTGCCACGGCATCGAACCATTCGGCAATGTCCGGGCCACGACGAACCAGCACCTGCACGTCGCTGGTCATTTCAGGCGTCCCCTCCAACCTGTGCGATCCAGTCGCCGAGGTTGTAGTAGTTGGTGACACGAGCGATCTTGCCATCGCGGATCTCGAAGAACGCGCCGCCCGGCAGCACGTAGCGCTGGCCCTGGGCTTCCGGCAGCCCGTCGTCCGTCACCTTGTATTCGCCATGCACCACGTACTCCGCGCCTGCACGCAGGCCGTCGGCGCTGACCATCACCACGATCCCGCGCAGTTGCTCGCCATAGCAGCGGTCCATGCGCTGCAGGAAGGCGCGGAAGGCTTCGCGACCGACCTCACGAGCGCCCTGGTTCAAGTCGTGCGCGACGTCATCGGTCAACATTGACAGCATGGCCTCGCGGTCGCCGCGGTTGAAGGCGTCGTAGTAGGCAGTGATGAGAGTCGCAGCGTTCATTCGCGTTCCTTGTTGGGTTGTTCGGAGCGGAGCATTCCGGGGTGTTGTCAGTCTGGGCAACCGCGCTCTCCTTGTATATGGAATTGTTGCGATTTTATAATTCCACAATCTGGAACAATTAACGAGCAGCGAAACCGGCCATGAGGCGTGCGTCATGAACAAAGAAATGGAACTACTGCGCATCTTTCGGGTGGCGGCCGAAAGCAGCAGTTTTCGCGATGCGGCCGTCCGGCTGGGGACTTCTCCGCAAGGTGTAACCCGTGCCATCCAGCAACTGGAGCAACACTACGGCGAGGTGTTGTTTCATCGAAGCACGCGCCAGGTGCGCATCACCGCCTTCGGCGAAGGGCTGCTAGACCAAGTGCGCCCCGCATTGGAGCGGTTCGAGGATCTGTGGCGAACGCCTAGCTCCGACCAGCAGGCCTCTCTGTCCGGTACGGTTCGCATCACCGCACCGCACAGCTTGGGCACCAGAGCGGTGCTACCGGCACTGGAGCGCGTGGCCGCGCGTCATCCCGGCATCACGCTGGATGTGCGCCTGTCCGATCGCATCAGCAATACGGTTGACGAAGGGATTGACGTCGGGATCAGGGTCGGATTCATGCGCGATAGCCGCTTCGTCGCACGCAAGGCCGCCGACATGAGACTCCCCATCGTTGCCGCTCCGCGCCTGATCAAGAAAGTGGGCGTACCTGCAAACATCGATGCGCTAAGCAGCCTGCCAGTTACCGTGGCCTTGGATATCAATACCGGCCGTCCCTGGCCTTGGCACTTCAAGGCGGGACGCCAGTGGACACCTACCGCACCCACTCTCGTCGCCGACAATGCCGACATGGAAATGGGAGCGGCGCTGGCCGGGATCGCGTTCGCGCAACTGGCGGACTACATGGCCGCCCCCTACATTGCCAGCGGGAAGCTCGTGCGAGTGCTGGAGAACGAAGAACCTCCGGCATGGGGGTTGTACGTCTATCGGCCTCAGCGTGGCCCCATTCCGGGAAGGGTTCGAGCGGTATTTGATGAAATGCTGGTCGCCGTTGGATCGTTGCCAGCTTTGCGCTGACACGTCGCAAGACGCTGTAGGGCACACATCTTGGAAAGCGGGGCACTGAGCCTCGGCGGCTCACCCCTCCGGTTGAATGATGAACCGACCGTCTGCCCGCTTGCCCCAGATGCAGATCGGTCGGCCATGCAACCCAATGCCGGCGAACGATTAGATGTAAATGAATTGCCGGTACAACCCATCCAACTGACGACGAATGTCTTCGACGCGCTGCTCGTCACCGGTATCGGTAAATTCGAGTAGCTGCTGTTCCTTGGCAGTGATCTGATCGCAAAGGTCGGACAAGTTCTCGCAGAAAGCCTCGGAATGAACGGTGGGCTCCTCCGTATTCGTCTCTTCCCCTGCTAGTTTTCGCACAGACGAGGCTGGAGAAATCCCATTTTCCTCGTTAAAGGCAATTTGAAGCTGCCTGCGCCTATTGGTCTCATCGATCGCCTGCTTCATCGCCGGCGTCACCGCGTCGGCGTACAAGATCGCCTTGCCGTTTTCATTCCGAGCGACTCGACCGATCATCTGAATGAGCGCATGGGCCGAACGCAAGAACCCTGCACGGTCTGCATCGAGAATGGCAACCAATGATGCCTCTGGAATATCCAGCCCTTCGCGCAAAAGACTAATCCCAATCAAAACATCGAACTCTCCTGCGCGCAGGCCATTGATGATCTCAACACGATCCTCCGCTTTTATGTCCGAATGCATGTAGCGCGCTCGAATCCCGTTGTCCGTCAAGAAATCCGTTAGCTCTTCTGCACTGACCTTCGTCAGCGTAGTCACAAGCACTCGATTCTTTCTCTTCACGCACTTCGATATTTCGGCAAGCAGGTCATCTATGTATCCATCCGCTTTCCGCACTTCAACCTTGGGGTCAAGCAGTCCCGTTGGCCTGATAACCTGTTCGACAACCCTGCCTTTCGACACCCTCAGCTCGTAGTCGCCCGGAGTAGCGGAAACAAAGATGGTCTGAGGCTTGACCTTCTCGAACTCGTCAAAGTTCAATGGCCGGTTGTTCTTCGATGAAGGCAAACGGAACCCGTAATCGATCAGCGTGTCCTTGCGCGCCTGATCCCCCCGGTACATTGCGGATATCTGTGGCACCATGACATGAGATTCATCGACGAACAGCAGCCCGTCTTTCGGCAAATAATCCAGCAACGTGATCGGAGGAGAAGCTGCGTCTCGGTCGCTGAAGTAGCAGGAATAATTCTCCATCCCCGAGCAATAGCCGACCTCGCGCATCATTTCCACGTCATGCGTGATCCGCTCGTACAGCCTGATTGCCTCGACCAAGCGATTATTCCTGTTCAGCTCGGCAACCCGCTCTTCCATATCAGCGAGTATCTTTTTGGATGCAGAATCTATTTTGTTCGTGGGCGGCGCGAAAAGCGTTTTTGGCGAAACCAAATAATGGTCTATCTCTCCCAACGTCTTGCCGGTAACAGGGTCCATCCATTGGACAGACGCAACAGTGTCATCCAACAGTTCCACCCGAACCGCCCTGTACTCGGAATCAGCGGGGAAAATGTCAATCACATCACCTTGGACGCGGAACGTTGCACGCTTGAGAGTGCGCTCCGTGCGATCATATTGCAGCAAAGCCAAGCGACGAATTAGCTCTCTCTGGTTTAGTTTGACCCCAGGGGACAGAGCGATCTGTAGCGCTCGGTATGCATCTGGATCACCCAGGCCGTAGATTGAAGACACCGAAGCGACGACGATCACGTCACGACGCTCAATCAAGGATTTGGTCGTGGACAGGCGCAGGCGCTCAAGGTGGTCATTGATGGCCGAGTCCTTTGGAATGAAACGATCGGTGCCCGGCATATAGATTTCGGGCTGAAAATAATCGTAGTAGGAAACGAAGTACTCGACCGCGTTCTCAGGAAAGAAGTGCTTCATTTCACCATAAAGCTGCGCGGTCAACGTCTTGTTAGGAGCCAAGATCAACGTAGGCCGCTTCAGACGATGAATCACATTGGCCATGGTGAAGGTCTTACCTGAGCCGGTGATACCTTTCAGCGTCTGGTGCGTCGCACCTTCTTCTATGTCCGACAGCAGGCGCGCTATCGCCTCTGGCTGGTCCCCCGCCGGCGTATAGTTGGAGTGCAGAATAAACATACCGGTTGACATTAGATATCTCCTAATTGAGCTACTTCAATTTGTCCTGATGTATCGGCTATTCCAGAAGACCTATAGCAGTACCAAACTGGGGTGTAAATGACGGCGATCCTGCCGCGCCCCACCTGGGCGTAGGCGTCGCCAACATGATAGCCCAGCACATGGGCGGGCTTCCCAGTGCATATCCGCCGATCGCCACGACGTCAGCCAGCGGCCCGTCTGCCAATGCACCTGGAGCCACTCGCCTCGTTGAGCGCTGACATCGAGCCGTGGCGGGCGAGGTTGCTCTGTACGCCCAATGTGTGGCGCCGGCTCCCGCCGATACGCGCCTTTGTCTCTCTCAGCCCTCCAGACGAGGCGTTGGAAACGTGGAGCTACGTCGCCCCTCTAAAGATGCACGATCTCAACATTCGGCCATTTGCCTGCAAGGTACTCGGCCACTAGCCTCCGATGGCAGTGATGGGGCTTGTCTTCGCTGCAAAGCAGGCAACTGTTATCAATCTTTTCTTTATCGATTGACTCAATCTTTCGGGACGACATTAAATCCAGAAATTTACTGGCGTAGATATCCCAATCTCCCCCTTTTATTTTATATTCCTCGAACATGTCTTTGGTTGGAGCAAGTGCTGGTAGATGTTCATATTCCATCCCACACAACGCCTCGGAAAAATATCGAAGATCCTCGCGTTTAGCGAATCCGGCCAATTGCGAAACATTATTCAGGCGAACATCGACAAGGCGCTTGGCACCAGAAGCACTTAACTTGGTGAAGAAGGACCGCGCGGAGGTCTTAGTGAATCCAATCGTGAATATCTTCATCTGCCTTATTCCCCTCGTTCCTTCATCCATAAATGGCTGTTATTGAGCTACCGCCAGGCATGCCCGTCAATCGCAGCTAAGGAAACGCTGGGGGCATGGTGTACTAGCTGCGCCACAACGGCCATGGCAGGCTCCATTCTCTCGCCGCTTCAACGGCCACGACCCGAACAGCTCAAGAGCTTAGCACCGCCTTTTGCGGTTGCGTGCCTCACCACTCACGCTTACTCCCTTCCAGAACGCGCCAACTGCTAAGCTACATGAGGACGACTCGCCCACAGCGCAAAGCACCTGTGTTCGCGC
This sequence comes from Pseudomonadota bacterium, assembly GCA_018241665.1. Lineage (GTDB taxonomy): Bacteria > Pseudomonadota > Gammaproteobacteria > Burkholderiales > Rhodocyclaceae > Zoogloea. The sequence continues at coordinate 1,888 of JAFEDK010000052.1, read as the reverse complement.
TATTGGCTGTCCCGTGCGTTGTGGTGCTGACCGTCGATGACGAGTCGAACCTACTGTATGGACACTGCGCGCGGCAGCCTTTCATGCGTGCCAGCTACGTGCCCAAGGTTGGACGCGGATCGAAGCGTGCGCAGGGTTTTTCGTGAAAGTATAAAATCCAATCAACTTTATCAGAAGAAAATATATGATCGTAAGAAACTTTGAATACTTGCTTGCTTTGCACCGTGAAGGCCATTTTGGCAACGCGGCCAAAAGCTGCAATGTTTCTCAGCCGACACTCTCCGCGGGCATTAAGCAATTGGAGGAAGACATGGGTGTCGAGATCGTGCGTCATGGCCGACGCTATGACGGCCTCACTTCTGAAGGGATGCGCGTACTGTCTTGGGCTCAGCAGATGTATGACGACTGCAAAGGGCTGGAGCGAGAACTCTCCGCACTACGGCGAGGTATAGAGGGGCAATTCCGGCTAGGGATACTCCCAGGAACTGCCGGTGTAGCGCCCACATTAAGCATCGCCCTTGCTGAAAAAACACCCTTACTTCAACAATCAGTTCTGGTTTCCGGCGCTTCTTCCCTGCTACAGGCGATTCGAGAAAACAATTTGGATATCGCACTCATGCATTTGGAGGATATCCCAGGGGAAGACTTCGATACTCACCTTCTGTACCGTGAACGCATTTTCCTTTTTCACGCCGCGAGAACACAGCAACCCCGAAGCACAACGTGGGACCATGTTCTCAATAGACAACTCTGCGTGCTGAACTCGGCAGTACCTGAACCCATTCAAGATAGGCTGATGCAATGTACCGCGCAGACTATTCGCACTGATTCAATTGACGTGCTATCGGCACACGTGGCGACAGGAAAATATTCGGCAGTTCTTCCGCAATCTCTCGCCGGCCAACTCGCGCACATTCCAAATCTCCACGCAATCGCAATCAATGGACCAATGTCGCACTCAAATGTCGGATTCGTTGCTGGGAAAAATGCGTTCGAGGCACCGTCATCGCGTGCATTGCTCGAAATGGTGCACACCCCCGAACTCGCCGCCACTCTTCAATCCGTTATATCGATCCATCGTCGGTTCCAGCCCAAAGCAGACTCATCTCAAAGCCCCCTGAAATAGCGAGTCTTGAAGAGCAACTCTGTATTGCTTCAACCAGGCGAAGATTGCAGGCATGCCGTGTGCGCCGCTAACAGGCGCCACGTGCTGAGCAACCCATCGAAGGCCACTAGGTCCAGGGGCAACTCGGGGGGCAGGAGTACCTGCTGCATGCGGCCTCCTCATGTCTCGCTGGGTCGAGCTGACTGTTCCTAGATCAAGCTAGGAGGCGCGATGTAGCGATGATCGTTGCCCTCTCCCGGCTAGGAGACGAGCACGGCTCGACGATCCCGCGTAGATAGATCGTGCCTATCTGCACATAGATTATTCCAGTTTGACCACTTCTGAGCTTGATCCGATGCTGTCAAGACCGCAGAAGGAGACGCGGCCAACGGCTAGGCAATACCACGATCGTTCTTCTTGACAGCGGTAAATTTCGTTTCCCACTTCGATTTAGAAGATGGAAACATTAACGCACAGAGGTGACGAAATGACTCCGACCGGTAACCGAATCGTGACTTTCGAGAAGCCCTTGGAAATGAAGGTCAACACCTTCAAATTTCCAGAGCTGATAACCCCTCAAGGGAAAAGCGCACCCCATGGCGCTATCCTCAAAATAGTTACCAAAAATATCTGTGGCAGCGACCTTCACATTTATCGCGGTTCGTTTGCTGTTCCCAAGGGAATGACCATGGGCCATGAAATGACCGGCGAAGTGATCGAAGTGGGATCAGACGTCGAAGTCGTGAAGAAGGGCGACATCGGGGTATGACCGGGATGAAGGGA
>JAFEDK010000051.1 GCA_018241665.1 Pseudomonadota bacterium | reverse complement strand
TCAATAGGAAACGCTACTTGAGCCAAAATCAACCGCTTACGATCGCCGGTTCGTTGTCAACCATGGCCACCGGTCGCCATCGCAACTAGACAGTGTGCGTCACTTGTACTAACATTGCGGCAGTTGATCTAACAAAACAGGTGCTGCCATGACTGCCGTTGCATCGTCGCCTTCCGCACGGTCCGCCCGCCTCGGGCTGCGCGCCACCCCCGAACAGGAGGTGGTGTTGCGTCGCGCCGCTGAGGTCGCTCACAAGTCGCTGACCGATTTCATCCTTGACAGCGCCTGCCTGGCCGCCGAGCAAACCCTGCTGGATCAACGCCTGTTTATGGTCTCGGGCAGTCAGTTCCAGGCTCTGATGGATCTGCTGGATCGCCCAGAACAGGCCAACGATGGTTTGCGTGATCTGTTTGCCCGCAAGGCGCCCTGGGACACGAAGTGACGTTGCGGGCACCGGAGCCACTGGCTGCGGAGCATCGGCTGGAAGGTTTTGATTGCGGCAAGCCCGCGCTCAACGACTGGCTACTGCGCCACGCTCGGCAAGCCCAAGGCAGTGGATCGGCCAAGACCTTCGTCGTTGCCGAGGCTGATGGTCGTGTGGCGGGCTATTTCAGTTTGACTGTCGGCCAGGTCGACACCCTGGAAGCGCCAGATCGCATCCGCAAAGGGATGGGGCAATATCCGGTTCCTGTGGTGATCCTGGCAAGGCTGGCCGTGTCGCAGCAGGATCAGGGGCGCGGCATTGGCTTTGGTCTGTTGCAGGATGCCATCCGGCGCACGATGCTGATTGCCGAGCAAGCGGGCATCCGGGCGATGCTGACTCACCCAATAGATGAAGAAGCGGCGAGGTTCTACACCAGGTTCGGGTTCATCGCGTCACCGCTGCGCGAGCAGCAATTGCTGCTGCTTTTGAAGGACGCCCGTCGCTGGGTACGTTGAACCATGAGCATCGAATCACTGCCCACTTTCACCAAGCCAGCCCGTCAGCGCTGGGAGTCCATCCCCGCCGACATCCGCCAGCGCCTGCTGTCCAACGTCTGGTGCGGCCAGTGTCGTCACGAAACGACCATCACCAACTTCACCGGCACCCTCAAGGGAGGCGACTTGCTGCTGGTGGGCCAGTGCGCCGAATGCCGCAGTGACGTGGCCCGGGTCATCGAGGGCTCGTAACCCGATCACGCATCGAACCCCGCCACCACCTCCCGCTGCGCCACCCAGTCGGTCGGCAGCGGGTTCCGCTGAAACCACAGCAAGCTCATGCACCGGGGCTGCTGGCCGGTCAGGACCGCCTGGATGATGGCAGGCTGACCGCCAGAGCGAACCGGTCTTGCTGCGTGGCCTGCTGTTCACCCCCGATGGCGAACGCTTGGTGCCCAGCTACACGGTCAAGAAAGGCAAGATCTACCGCTATTACACGCCGATCAAGCACCGGCGATTTGGTGCGTGGGCTGGCAGCCACGGCCCTCTGCCAGCCGCGCCCATCGAGGAGTTGGTGGTCCAGCAGATCGTGGCGGCGCTCTCGACGCCGCACATCGTCCAGTCGGTCTGGGATCGGATGCAGCAAATCCGGCCATTCGTTTCGCGTCGCCGCTCGATGCCATCGGTGGCGATCAGTGCGTGCACCGCATCCCACTGCGCCTGGGTGATGATGGCTTGATGCTGGCCCGGGAAACTCTGCCCCTAGTGGACGATCTCGCCCAGGTACATCCGGTTGTGCAGCATCTTGTAGATGGTCTGTTTGGTGAAGGACTTGCCGCCCTTGGTGACCACGCCTTCAGCCCCATAGGCCTTGGCCATCAGCGTGGCCGAACGCACGGTCACAAAGTCATCGAAGATTCGCCGCACCAGAGCGGCCTCTGTCTCGTTGATCACCAGCAGACGGTCGCGGACGTCGTACCCAAGCGGCAGCTGCCCGCCCATCCACATCCCCTTGGCCTTGCTGGCAGCGATCTTGTCGCGGATACGCTCCCCGGTCCCCCTTGCCGCTGCGCAGAGCAAAGAACTTCGGCCCGTTCCATTGGGTGCCCGTGATGTGGCGGGCCGCTGCCGACAGGCTCTTGAACACCTGCGCGGCTGTGGATCACCCTGGGCGGCACCGCCATCTGGGAGGACTGAGGATGACAGATCAGAAGCCCGTCGCAGTCAGCGCGCAACTGGCGACGCTGCCCTCCCTGCCGATGGCCGAACTCTGGGCGCTGTGGGATCAGCACTTTCCCCGGCGACCCAGCCACCGCAACCGCAACTACGTCGAGTCGCGTCTGGCCTACCGCATCCAGGAACTGGCCTACGGCGCGCTGCCCACCAACATCCGCAAGATGCTGGTGGAGGCCGGCGCCAAGCATTCCAAGATCAAGTCGGCCGCCGGTCGCAGCACGCAAACCCTGCTGATGCCCGGCACCACCCTGATCAGGGAATGGGATGAGCGCGAGTACCGGGTCACCGTCACGCCCGACGGCCTGTATGAACTCAACGGGCATCCAGCCGGTGGCCAGCATCAGTTGCAGGCTGGTCGCACCCTGCGGGCGGCGCAGTGCCATCACCAGCGCGGCCAGTTTGGTGCCCGGACGCACCGGGATGCCCTCCAGAAGTTGGAGATCACCGATGCTGTCCATCGGCTGGACGTCATTCGGCGGTGTCGGTTGCTGCAGGCCGATGGCCATGTAGCCCTCGTTGGTCAGCACGTGGCCGCCGTCAGCTGGTTCGATCCAGTCACGCTGCAGCAGTGCCGTCAGCACCTTGATCCGCGCGCCACCCCGCAGGGTGTCGGGCGGAATCACGCGCCCATCGGCTCGGCGGGCGGCGGTATGAAGCAGCAGGTTTTGCGCCGGGGAGAGTTTTGGCAAGGTTTCCACTACAACCTCCCTCACTCGGCTTCGCCGTCGAAGATCGCCAGCAGGTCATCCAGCGCCTGATCTACTCGCCCGAGGTCACCGACGTGGCCCCAATGGATGGCATCGGGGTCGTGACCGAAGTGGTCGTCGGCGAGTTGCTGTAGCCGTTCCAGCTTGGCGCGGATGGCGGCGGTGCGGGCGAGGTAGGCGTCGAGGGCGGTCTGCTTGGCGTTCATCGTGGGCTCCGTGATGTGATTGCCGACGCCACCATGAACGCGCTGTTCGATCAGGAAGCCAAGCATTTCCCGAACACTTCTCGATTCTCAAAATTGCACGGTCTGGCGGCGAGCACTATCGAGCGATCATCCAAGCTCGTGCGCTCCCACATTGCCGGTTCATGAAAGGCAAGGGCGATTCGGTCAGTGGCGAATCTCTGCTCAGCAACGTCACCGAGCCATTCTCCAAGGCGGTTTGCCACCTTGCTTCCATCGTGGGAAACCAGCCGTTCTGCCCCGCCGTCGCTCATCAGAGCGATACCGAAAATTTCGCCGGCTGATAACACGCCGGATTGCACGTCGCTGGCGCTTGCCGTATCAACAAAGCAGGTCTGGTTGGCAAACTCGCCCTTGGCGCTGGCTTGGTTACCCAACGACCACAAACCTTCTGAATTCTTGGCCACGATGGCCCCATCGCCGACCTTCCACCAGAAGATGTGACGTTCGCCGATGACCACCACCTGTAGCGTGGCGCGCACATCGCGCATATCGCGCCGCTCGGCGCGTGCCAGATCAGAAAGCAGGCCATGTGCATGCAGCAGCAGTCTTTCTGTCCAACGCACTGCCTGTGCTTGTGACGCATCAGTCTCGCCATCCAACCAGGGCGAAAGATCGTCTTCCATGGTTTGTAGAAGACGGGTGATCCCGATGACCAACGCCTGAGCGCCCCGCTCGCTGGTGGCGGCAGAGCCGGCGCCATCGCTCAAGGCTAGAATCGGGCGCGGCGATTGGCGAAAGGCCACCGCGTCTTGGCAGGGTATGCCTTTGCGACGGTGCGCCAAGCCGATGACGGTATCGCCACTGAGCTGCCAGACCGTCATGGGTGTTGGCAATGGCGGGAGAGATTGCACCACCGCTGCCGGTTCGCTCCAGGATATCGATGTATCGGCCTCGCTGGTTGGCGTTGAGGCAACAGACGACGGTGCCGAAACAGATGCGTCCGTGACGACTGCATCGGCGTTTCGCCGGAATGATGGTTTGTGTTTGCGCGCCATGTCAGACACTCCCCCAACTATCCATGCTCGGAAGTTGCACCGATGCATCGGACGAAGTACTGGCCGAAACCCGCGCCATTGATGCCGAAAACCACTGGAACAGTTCCCGGAATTTGAGTCCGTCAAGCGCCACTGCGGGCTTGCTGGAGAATTGCGACAGCACATCCAGGTCGGCACCTTGCACCCCGATGGGCAGGCTGACCAGCTTGCGCTGAGCGGACAGCGCGCTGGCACGACGAGCGACATCCTGCCAGCCATAGTCGGGAGCCCCGTCGCTGATCATTACCAGCCACGGCTGGTAGTAGGGTACACCGGTATCGCGGTAGGATTTCTTGCGCGCTTCCAGGTCATCGAGTGCCATGCGTGTCGCCTGCCCGAGGGGTGTGCCTCCGCTTGCATTGAGTGGGGAAAACCCCGCAATCTGCTCGACACCGATGAACGACTGAATGCAGTCAGCCGATCCGCCAGCGGTATAGACCGCCAGATCCACCGACCAGCGCGCCAGATCGTCACGCTTCACCTCGTCGATGAATAACCGGATGCCGGCGTTTAATTGCTCGATGGGCTGGCCGGACATGGAACCGGAGGTATCCAGCACCAGTGCCACCGGGCAGCGCGGCGTGGGGTTGTCGATGAGGTCGTCGTGCGATTCGTTCATGGTCTTCTCCTTGGTTGTGTTCATGAAATTAGCAAGAGCAAACATGGTGTTCTCCTTGGTCAGGCCGTAAGCGGCTGGGAAATGGGCTGGGTACCCCGGTATTCCTTGGTCTTGGGGGTGGCTGGCTTGATCTGTGTGTCGTGCCATCCGCGGCCAAGCTCGCGCTGGTAGAGATTGAGCACGTCGATCCATTCCGAGATGGATGTGCGCGCAGACGCATCCTGAGCCCCCTCCTTGAAGGTGCTGATGAGTTGTTCCTTCAACTTGAAGGGCAGATGGCTCCAGATGTTGAACCAGGGCCCTTTCGGTATGTCGCCGCCACCCTGTCCATAGGGAAAGTAGCCCTTATGGATGTTCTCCACGGGACCGGCGCCGCCGACCACGTCGTAAGGATGACGGCCGAGCATCAGTGCCTTGAAGAACAAGATGGCCAGCGAAAAGTGCTCGCTTTCCAGTGTCCGGTTGATCTTGCCAAGCTCCTTACCTTGCAACTCGGGCGCAAGCATGTCTGGGGCAGCCACCGGACAGCGGAAGGTCTGGCTCGCCGCGTTGACCTGCCAACTGTCGCAGTCGATTAGCGTGACCGTATTGCTGTCCGGATCACACAGAAAGTTGGCCAGGTTGTAATCGCCGACCATCACGCCTGCCGCGTGCAGTTCCTTCAGAGTACCGAGCAGACTCAGCAGGTAGGCCACCACGGCAGGGCGATCAAGGTTTGGGAACTGCTCACGATAGGCCATAGCATGGGCGAGCAGGTTCATTCGCACTCCAGCGGCTTTGCGCATGGCATAGCCACGCCATTGGCCACGTTCGTCGAAGACTGAGAACCGCGGCCAAGCCAATCCGGGATGCTGCTTGAGGCCAGCGAGTTTGGGATCGGTGCTCATGGCCTCAATCTTGGCGCGCAGGGTGTCGCTCCGCTTTTGCAGCACCTGCGGGTGGTACAGTTTGACTACTGCGCCCGGAAACCGGGGGACGGAATGGACCGCTGCTTCGCCGCCTTGGGCGAACGGCATGTCGGACAGTTGAACGGATTCTCCTGCGGTGTTGCGAACGGTAATGCTCATGGTGGCTTCTCCTGTGTGGTAACGGACGATGGTTCAGTCGAAAATCCAGTCGAAGATTTCCGTGGCGACGTAGCCGACACCGACAGCAACTGCAAGTGGGGCGCCAATCGTGACGGCGGTCGCAGTGAACCGCCCCGGAAATTGAGGA
>JAFEDK010000050.1 GCA_018241665.1 Pseudomonadota bacterium | reverse complement strand
CTAGGAAACCCGGGGCGATTCAAATTGCCAATACGATTCCGCGATAACCCACCTCGCAATCTCAAAGCGCTCGCATGGTCGGACGTAGCGGAGTCACTTAGAGAATATGCTCAAATATCACCAGCATCTTTTGCAAGCAAATTAATACTTCAGTTTTCTCAACATATTTCGTTTTTCTGAAAAAGGAACACCATGTCTAAAGCTGCTGCAGCGCTTATCATTGAGAACATTGCCGCGATAGAAGAAGCTGTGAAATTGATTGAACACGAAATCTGCAAAAATCTGTTCTCGGCAGTCGATAAAGTCATAGAAAGATGGGCAGTTGATCTTAAATGGAAAGGAGTCTTTGATTTCTGGGGCGAAAAGAGCACAACCTACTTCACTTCCCCTCAATGGGGGAGCGACAATAGCTTAGACGAGTGGACGGCCAAGTTTGAGCTGGATGCAATCAATCCAGACGATGAAAAATACTGGCTGACATACGCTCTTGGAGCCCATGCAGGCCGAACCGGGTTCAGATTCTCAATTGACCGCAGGCACCTTTCTGGAGCGACAAGACAAAGACCATGGCGAGCCTTTACCTTGCAAGAAAACCAAGCATTTCCTGAAATTGAAAAAGCTGGATTTCAATTTGAGCCATCTGATGGAACTTGGTTTCTTCCTTGGACAATCGATGCTAAGTCTCTTGCGGAAAATTACGTCAATGATGCGATTCAAAACTCCCTCGACCCTATCAGGGAAGCCTTGAAGACCATCGAAATTACATATCCGATTTTTGAGAAAATTGTTGTTGCTGCCCAACAACAGTTCTCTATGGATCTAGCTTCTGAAGGTGTCGAGGCCTGACATATCAATGTTGCTATGCAAGTAACGACCAGCCTACGTTGGAACAGTCGTTACAAGTGAAGGAGCATCTTGACGCCCCCTTGATGAGCAGCCGATACTCGCCGCCGTCACCTAGACAGTGGTGACCGGGATTGGAACCCCGGATAAGCAAAGGCCGATAGGGCCGCGTTTTTCGCGGCTTTTTACTTCGGTTGCATGGTTACGCCTGTCCAATGGCGGGCCGTGCAGGGCAGCCGCAAGGCTGGCCGGTTCCTTTGCCCGGTAGTTCCAACCCTGCACGGTTCCGCCGCCCTCATTGGAACGGGGGCTGCGGAGACTCAACCGCAAAGGAGCATTAACCATGACCATTCAAGTCCAAAGGCGTGCGCGTCCGCGCGTGCCGATTGCATCTGCTTTCCCTGTTTGCCCCTCTTCCCGTTCGATATACAGCGCGCGGAGGGCGGCGGCATGAATACACCCTTGAACTTCCCTGCCCCCGCTGCGCCGCTCTATGTGCTGGCGAACGACGTGGACACCCTCACTCTCGTCGATCAGCTCAGCGCCCGCCTCGCGCAGTTGCAGGCCATGCTCGCGATGACGCGCAGCAATGCCGGCGAGATGTTCCGGCGCATGGATGCGGAGTACCAGGAGCACTACCTGTGGGCCTGCGGAATGATCGCGGACGAGGCCCGGGACTTGATGAGGCTGGTCGAGGGGCGTGGGTTTGCTGGAGTTGAAAGCCAAAGGGAAATCGAGCACGTGTAGGAGCGTTGTGACGATGGCAGGTGCGGGAACCGGCGCCTGCCGTCCACCAGTCCGCCAAGGCACATGCAGGGCTGACACGGAAATTGGTTTCCCTCGGTCTGGAAATCGGATACACGCATTACACCGTCAGCCGAGAATTTTGAATATGCAAAATCAAGAGGATTGATGTTTATTTCGGCCCCTATTGGCCACTCCTGGGCTTTGGTCAAGAATGAGTTGCTCGGCTACTTCAGTACTGGCAGTCTTGGGAGAAGGAATACAATCGCATGCGCGAGCAAACAATAGACAGCGGGACGGGCAGGCAAAGTATGTTCAACCTGTCCAGTGGTGTGTAACGGGGGATATGTGAAAAAGAATGTCCGGCAGGAACTGATCATCGGTATTGGCGCATCCGCCGGCGGGCTGCAGAGCCTGCGTTTGCTGACAAGGGACATCGACCCGAAGACACCCCACCGGATTCTGATCGTCCATCACCTGTCACCCCACCAGCCGAGCAGTCTCGCTGAAATCCTGGCGACACAGTCCTCCATCGCAGTGAGCTTTGCTACCGACGGCTGCTTGCTTGAGCCGCGGCAGATTCTTGTTTGCCCTCCGGGGTGTGATGTCATCATCGAGAATGATCGGGTACGCCTGGTCAAGCCCCTGGAAAAATCCACCATTGCGCCCTCGATCGATCGCTTTTTCTCATCGCTCGCCGAGACGTTCGGCGAGCGTGCCGTAGCCGTCGTACTCTCGGGTTCCGGCCAGGACGGCACGGAGGGTGCCCGCAAAATAGCCGCCGCCGGCGGTTTTGTAATTGCTCAGTCGCCGGACCAAGCGGTTCATCCCTCGATGCCGGAGTCGGTACTTAACGCCGACGTTGCGGACTTGATCGGCGACACAGCCCAGATCGCGGCCTGGCTCAATAACCCGGAACAATTCATCAGCGAAAAAATCGCCAGCAATGAAATGGAGGACAAGCGTTTCAGCGAACTGCTGCAGCGCGTCGCCGAGGCAACCAATCTCGACCTGAGCCAATACAAGGAGCAGACGCTTCGCCGCCAGATTGTCCGGCGTTACCGTAATCTGGGATTGGATTCCCTGTCTGAGTACCTTCAGAAGGTTGATCAGGACGGCGGTGAAATTCTCTGCCTGTACCAAAACTTCCTGATATCGGTTACCGCGTTTTTCCGCGATGCCGAAGTTTTTTCCGCCCTGCGCCGTGCATTAGGCGATGCCATCGCAAGACGGCGGGACGGAGACGGTTTTCGGGTCTGGATCGCCGGGTGTGCATCTGGCGAAGAAGCGTACTCCATCGCGATTGAAATTACTGAGCAGCTAGACAAGACGCACAAGAGTCTCGATCTGCGGATTTTTGCCACAGACATTGACCAGCGCGCGCTCGAACGTGCCCGCTCTGGAATATTCTCTGGCGAAGCGATTGCGCAGATGCCACCAGAACGGCGCGATCGCTGGTTTACTGCTTGTAATGGCGGTTGGCGAATCAACAAATCAATCCGCGATCTGGTCGTTTTTTCCCTACATGATGTCACCGCAAATCCGCCATTCATCCGCATGGATTTGATCAGCTGCCGGAATTTGCTGATTTATCTGAAACCCGAGCAGCAACTGGAGTTGATCAGCACTTTCCATTACAGCTTGAATCCAGATGGACTTCTGCTGCTCGGTCGTTCGGAGTCGGTGGGTTTCGGTAACACTCTGTTTTCTTCCGTCGAAGCCGATACAAAGCTGTATCGCCGAGGTGGTAGCGCCGAAGCATACCCGCTGCGCCATCTGCGTTTTCGCAGCAATCGCGTCAGTCAGATGCCCAGCCTGCCCCGCTCACCTGCCAACGCCCAGCGCCAGACTCAGATCGATGCGGCAATGGTTTCGCTGGTTGCCCATTACGCACCGCCGTCGGTACTGGTCAACGCGAATTTCGAACCCATCCGTTTCTTTGGCCGCGCGCAACGCTACTTCTCCCTGGCCGAGGATAACCCGGATTTCGCGGTGTTTTCCCTATGCCTGCCGGAGTTGCGTTCCGAGCTGAAAGCACTGTGTTACCGATTGCTGCAAGAAAACGCCGAGATTCTGCAAGGCGGCAGCATTTACCTGAAGCGGTCTGGTCTGCCGGAACAGATTCGTCCACTGTTGCGCCGTGTCGACAATAACGATGGCAACAGCGACTTTTCATTGCTCATCTGCTTTGAAGAGCTAGCTGTTGGCATCAGCACCGAAACCGAAACGTTTTCGACCACCGTAAATGCGGCAGCCACAAACGAAACCGCAGTTTTACGCAAAGAGTTGGCCGATACGCGGGAACATCTGCAGTCGGTGATCGAGGAACTGGAAACATCGAACGAGGAACTGCAATCACTCAATGAGGAGGTTCAGTCCTCGAGCGAGGAATTGCAGGCATCCAATGAGGAGTTGCAATCCTCCAACGAGGAACTTACCACGCTGAACGACGAGTTGCGCTCCAAGTCGATCGAAACGATCCAGTTGAACACCACGCTCGCCAACATCCAGAATTCGTTGCGCTCCAGTTTGATCGTACTCGATCGCGACGGCAAGATCGCCCGTTTCAACGGTCTGGCCAGCCGGATTTTCGGCATCGTCGCGAGCGACATCGGCCAGTCGCTGTATGGCATTCCCTGCCACCTTCAACTTACTGAACTACGCGAGCAGGTCAACCGCGTTATTCAGAGCAACCTATCGATCAAGGAGCGAGTGGATCACCGGGAGTTCCATTACCTGATGCAGATCGACCCCTATCGCAACGAAACGGACGAGGTTGCCGGTGCGATCCTGACCTTTACCGATATATCCGAGCTGCATCAGGTAGAAAGCGCCAAGGCCAACATCGAGCAACGCTTCAGCCTGGTCTGGGATGCCAGCATAGAGGGAATGACAGTCATCAATTCGCAGGGCATGATCGAAATGATCAATCCCGCCCTGTCTGAGATGTTCGGATATGCGCCAATAGACCTCATCGGCCAGCCAATCGAACTGCTGGTTCCGGAGTCCAGACGCATCGTCCACGAGAAATTGCGGACAGAATTCTTTTCCCGACGCGAAGGCGGCCGCCGGGCACGCGTTCGAGATGTCTGCGGCCGCCACCGCTCCGGCAACGAATTTTTCGTGGAGATTAGCCTGAGCGGTTTCGAACTGGATGGCGAGAGTTACGCTCTTGCCACCCTCAACGATATTTCTGCCCGCAAGATTGCAGAAATGTCACTACGCCGCAGCGAGGAGCAATTACGATTTGCGCTCAACGCCTCTAACGCCGGCGTCTGGACCTGGGACGTAAAGACCAACAATAACCAGTGGTCAGACAACCTCTGGTCGCTTTATGGCATCAATGACCGCTCCGTCGTGCCCAACTTCGATACTTGGCTCAACGCCGTCAGACCCGAAGACCGCGCCCCGTTGGCACATATGGTGTCCGACGCAGCATCGCGTAGCGAAAAATTCGATATCGAATGGCAGGTCAATACAGCGCCGGGAAGCGAAGCACGATGGCTGTTCGCGCGTGGCATGCCGGCGCTCGATGAACAGGGAGAGCTGGCGAGTTATCATGGGATAGTGCTTGACATCACAGCACGCAAGCAGGCTGAGCGCGAGTTGCAGAAATATGTCACGCTCTTCGAAAACGCCGGCTGGGGCATGTTGGTCGTCGATGCGGCCACCAATCTGGTGACACACACCAACCTGGCATTTGCGCAGATGCACGGCTATACGATTGCCGAAGTGATCGGGCGTAGTTTCCGCGACTTCTATGCACCGGAAGCCCTCAACACCATTACCGACAAGATCACCAGGGTCAATCGTGACGGGCACCATGCATTCGAGTCGGTTCGCGTGCGCAAGGATGCGACAACTTTCCCCTGCCACGTTTCCATTTCTGCGTTCCGAGACGAGAGTGGTGAGATCGTTTTCCGGGCGGCAACCTTTGAAGATCTGACTGAACGGCGCGCCATGGAGCGGCGGTTGCTGGAATGGGCCAACGCCTTTCAACAGGCGGAGTTTGGACTAGCCTTGGCCGACCCGCAGCGCAACGTATTCGTCGCCGTCAATCCGGCCTTCGCACGGCGGCGTGGATATGAGCCTGAGGAAATGGTCGGTAAGTCCGTCATCTCAGTCTTTCCGCCTGAATTGCATGCAGAGGTCAAACAACGTATTTCAGAAGTTGACCGTACCGGCCATGGTGTCTTCGAAAGCCTACATCTCACCAAATACGGCGACCGATTTCCGGTCCTGCTCGACATTACGGTTACCCGTTCCGAGGAAGGCATACCGTTGGCCCGAGCGGCGTTTGCCATCGACATATCTGAGCGCGTGGCAAACGACCGGGAGCTGGCCAATTACCGCGAACACCTCGAGGAACTGGTTGCCGTACGTACGAAGGAATTGGCCGAAGCCAAAGCCGTGGCCGAAGCCGCGACGATCGCAAAGAGTGCATTTCTGTCCAACATGTCGCACGAAATACGGACGCCGCTCAACGCGATCATGGGGATGTCGCACTTGATTCGCAGATCGGGGCTGACAAGTCTGCAAAACGAGCGATTCGGCAAACTTGAAGCCTCCGCGACGCACTTGCTCGATGTCATCAATTCCATCCTCGATATCTCAAAAATCGAGGCCGGAAAGTTCGAACTCGAGGACGAACGGGTCGATATCGAGAAAATCGTCTCGACATGTACGGCAATCCTGATGGAACGAGCCCAGGCCAAACAACTCAGTCTGATTAGCGAGATTGATCCGATGCCGGCCGGCTTGCACGGAGACGAGTTGCGTATTCAGCAGGCGCTGCTGAACTACATCACCAATGCCATCCGTTTCACCGATGCGGGCTGTGTCTCCACCCGCGTCGAACTGATCAGCGAATCGGATTCCGAGGCGCTTTTGCGTTTCTCGGTAACCGATACCGGGATCGGGGTCGCGCCCGATGCTCTGAAGCGTTTGTTTACGGCGTTTGAACAGGCCGACAATACGATGACTCGAAAATACGGCGGCACTGGCCTTGGTCTCGCCATTACCAAACGCATTGCCACACTGATGGGCGGCGATGCTGCCGCAGACAGCGTCCCCGGACGTGGCAGCACCTTCTGGTTTACGGTTCGTTTGCTGAAAAACGGTACGTCGGCCGTGTCAAGCGACCTTCTCGATCAATCAGCGACCGAGGCGATGCTTAAGCATGATTTCGCCCATTCGCGAATCCTGGTAGCAGAAGATGAGATAGTCAACCAAGAAATACTGAAGATGATCATTTCCGAACTCGGATTTGAGGTTGATATCGCCAATGACGGGAGCGAAGCTGTAGCCAAAGCAAAAGCCCGTCGTTACGACCTGATCTTGATGGACATGCAAATGCCCAACCTGAACGGTCTGGATGCCACTCAGCAAATTCGTCAATTGCCGGATGGCGCGACAGTCCCGATCATTGCATTAACCGCAAACGCATTTCACGAAGACAGGGTACGTTGCCTGCAGGCAGGCATGAACGATTTCGTCGCCAAACCACTGGATGTGCCTACCTTCTTCGCTGTGTTGCTGCATGCGCTAACCCGTAGCAAGCGATAGCTACGCAGCCAACATTTCGTAAGTAGAGAACAGCCAGCGGGAGAGCACGCAGTTTGAAGACACCTCCAGTCAGTTGAAAACCCTGGGCGGGATGCGAAAGATCCGTATGATTGGCCATGCCCGCCCTGGAGCCAGTAATTTGACCGACAGCATGGATTCTTCAGACCTCGACCCGCATTTGTTCCGTGCGCTCTTCGATGCTGCAGCGGATTCGATCATCATCTGTTCGGAGCAAGGCACAGCGGTTCAGTGCAATCCGGCTACGCTGGATTTGTTTGGCTGTACCCAGGAACAGATCATCGCTACCTCGCCGGCGGACTGGTCACCGGAATTCCAGCCGAACGGACGGTCGAGCACCGATATGGCGGGCGAGATATTCGCGCGGGTCCGGGCCGGAGAAACGGCCCATTTCGAATGGGAGAATCGGCGCGCCGATGGCTCGGCATTCCCGGTTGATGTCACCGTTCGCCTGGTACGCGTGGGGAGTCGGGATTTTTTCGTCGTCATCAGCCGCGACATCACACTGCGCAAAGAGGCTGAGATCCGCCTGCATGCGCGGGAAAACCAGCTGGCCGCCATTTATGACAACGTTCATGACGTGGTCTTCGTGATCGCCGTGGAAGAAGGTGCGCAATTCCGCTTTGCCTCGGTCAATAGGCGTTTTGTCGAGGCGATCAATGTGCCTGCCGAGCATATTGTCGGCAAGCGGGTGCACGAGGTCATCCCCGAGCCGTCATGCACAATGGTTATCGGCAATTACCTGCGAGCCATCAACGAACGCAGGGCCGTCCATTGGGAGGAGACGACCCCCTACCCTGCCGGCCTGAAGGTCGGCGAGGTCTGCGTGGTCCCGGTCTTTGACGGCAATGGCGTCTGCACGCAGCTGATCGGCACCGTGCATGACATTACCGAACTGAAGAAGCACGAAGCCGAGTTGAAGCGTCATCGCGACCACCTGGAAGAAGTGGTCAAGCTGCGCACGCACGAGCTGTCCTGCGCCAAGGAAGCCGCCGAGGCTGCAAACATCGCCAAGAGTACGTTCCTGGCCAATATGAGCCACGAGATTCGTACCCCGCTCAACGCCATCACGGGCATGGTGCACCTGATGCGGCGTTCGGGATTGCCGCCGGATCAGGTTGAACGGCTGGTAAAGATCGATGCCGCTGGCCAGCACCTGCTGGCAATCATCAATGCGACGCTCGATCTGTCCAAGATCGAGGCCGGCAAGCTGGTCCTGGAAGAAAGCGCGGTCAACATCGGTGGCATTGCGGCCAACGTCGCCTCGATACTTCAGGAGGAGGCGCAGGCCCGCAAGCTCGAGCTGATCGTCGAAAGCCACGCCTCGACACCCCGACTGTTGGGCGACCCCACCCGCTTGCAACAGGCCCTGCTCAACTATGCGAGCAATGCCCTCAAGTTCACCGAAACGGGTGCGGTCATCCTGCGGGTGCGCGCGGAGGAAGAGACCGCCGACGACGTCCTGGTGCGCTTCGAGGTCGAAGATAGCGGTATCGGCATTCCGACAGACACGCTTTCGAGACTGTTTTCCAGCTTCGAGCAGGCCGATAACTCCATCACCCGCAAATACGGTGGTACCGGCCTCGGTCTGGCCATCACCCGTAAGCTTGCCCGTTTGATGGGCGGCGACGCTGGCGCAGTCAGTACGCAGGGCCGTGGTAGCTCGTTCTGGTTTACCGCGAGGCTCAAGAAGGGAGAGCATGCCGACGAGCCGATCCCTATACCCCAAGCCGGCGCGGCCAAAGCGACGCTGCTGGAACACCATTCCGGTTGCCGCCTCCTGCTGGTCGAGGATGACCTGGTGAGCCGTGAGGTGATGCTGGAGCTGCTGAAAGACATCGGGCAAGACGTGAGCATTGCGGTGGATGGCATCGAGGCAGTGCAGTTGGCAGAGAAAAACGCATACCGCCTGATCCTGATGGACGTGCAGATGCCGCGGATGGACGGTCTGGAAGCGACCCAGACGATCCGGCGATCGCCTCGTGGCACGACGGTGCCCATCCTCGCCATGACGGCCAATGCCTTTGCCGAGGACAAGGCGCAATGCCTGGAAGCCGGCATGAACGACTTCATCACGAAGCCGGTAGATCCCGATCTGCTTTTTGAGACCCTGCTCAGGTGGCTGGAACGCACGCGGTGAGCGTTCTCCCCGCCACAACCCCGCCCCCTTCCCTCACAATTCCCCGCTTTCAATCTCGACGCCATACACATACATGCAAGTCATCATCGTTGGAGCCGGCAAGCTGGCGAAGGAGTTGCTCGGTTCGCTGGAGCTGGACACGCGGTATCAGGTGGTTTCGTGGGAGCAACGGGCTTCGGGCGATGGGCAAGCCATCGTGGTCCATGCGGGGTCGGGGCGGGAGCTGGAGGCGGTGAGTGCGTTCTGCGCGGAGACGGGGTCACCGCTCATCGAGCTGTCCACGGGGTCGGATGTTGAGGGGGGCGAGTTCGGCTTTCCGGTGGTGCTGTGCCCCAACACGAACATCCTGATGCTGAAGTTCATGGCGATGCTGGAGGCGTCGGGGCCGCTCTTCCGGGGTTACAGGATCGAACTGGTGGAATCCCACCAGGCGTCGAAGACGTCGGTGCCGGGCACGGCGGTGAGCATGGCCCATGCACTGGGGCTGGCGCCGGAGGCGATCCAGTCCGTCCGCAAGCCGTCGGTGCAGCACGATACGCTGCACATCCCGGAGAACCAGCTCGCCCGTCACGCCTTCCACCGCATTCGCATCGAGGATGGCGCGTGCAGCGTGCAGATGGAGACGCGCGTCTATGGGGATACGCCTTACGCCAGCGGCGTGGCGCGCATCGTCGAGGCGGTGCATGCGCGACGTCTGGAAAACCGGGTCTATCCTGTAATGGAGTTCATTACCAAGGGCTGGCTGTGATCCCTCCCCTGCCGGGCTGAATTGCGGCTTCCATGCGCCCCCTCTGCCACTACCACCGATGACCCGTGCCGGCTTGTTCTGTGGCCTTGTTGCCCCCGTGCTGTGGGCGACCGCGATCATTGTCGCCGGCGAGCTGCGTCCCGGCTTCGATCATGTCAGCCAGTACATCAGCGAGCTCGGCGAGCGTGGCAGTTCCACCGGGGGTCTGATGCGCTTCGGCGGCTTCGTTGGAAGCGGACTGCTGATCGTCGGCTACGCGGCGGCGTTTCACGCGACGGTGGCCCGCCTTGCCGATCGCCCCCGGCTCACGCTGCTCGTCGCGGTGCTCGTGGCGCTGGACGGTATCGGCCGCGTCGGCGCCGGAGTCTTCCCCTGCGAACCCGGCTGCGCTGCACCGGAGGTACTCAGCCAGCGGCTGCATAGCCTGTCGGCAACGATCGCTTTCCTGTCACTCGCCGCCGCGGCTTTGCTCGGCCCCCTCCTCTTTCGCCACGATGCAAGATTGCGGCCGCTCAGTGCCTATTCCTTTGCGTCCGGGTGCGCCGGCTTGGTATTTCTGTCGCTGATGTCGGCGAGCGAGGCCACACGCAGCCACGCGGGTCTGTATGAACGACTCGCTTCGGGGGTGCTGACGCTGTGGGTGTTCGTGACGGCATGGGGGCTGCGGACGCGCTGCCAGGACAAAACGGCGGACGAGCGCACCCGCTAGCGTGGGGTGACGGACGGCAAGACACCGCCCGCGATGGCGTTCAGCCGAAGAGCTTGCCCTTCAGCAAATCAATGCCCTGTGCAACCAGGTCGTTGCTGTCGGGAATGGCGCCGTTGGGGGTCAACTTGTCCACGACCTGCGGGAGCAGTTCAGCGAGCTGACCGGAAACCTGCTCGCTGCTGAGGCCGAACTGGCTGGCGAGGTTTTGCAGGATGCCGCTGCTGCCGAGCACGCTCTGAATCTGTTCGGCTGAGATCGGCAGGTTCTGGCCCGTCGACACCCAGGACTTGGCGACCTCACCGAGGCCGCCGTTCTGGAAGGCCTGGACCAGGCCGGCCAGGCCGCCGATCTGCGGGTCGTTGACGAGTTGCATGATGCCGGCGAGCAGCGGACTGGCTGCGCCATCGGTAGTTTGGCCGGACATGACAGCCCCGACGACTTGATCGAACAGACCCATGATTGCTCCTTTGACTGGGGTGGAAAAAACGGCGCTCCGGGCGGAACGTCATGGCATGTATGACGCCGGCCGCGGCGATGGGTGCCGCAAACGTCGTCGCCTGAGAATGCAGAGTCCGTTTAGTCCGGCTAGTTCCGAGCTTGCGCGGAATCCGGCGGCGAGTGCAGCACTTCATAGCGAGTGCCCATCTTGAGGTGAGACGCTGCCCCAGGGCGCAGGATGCATGCAAGCGCCAGCGGTTGATAAAGAAAGAAGGATGTCATGTGGAAAACAGTGATGGCCATTGTCACCCTGCTGATCATTGCGGGCTGTGACAACTCCACACCATCGACCCCGCCCCGAGCGGCGACGGAAGCCCCCCACAAGATATCGGTTGCCTATACCTACCAACCGCAAAGCACGCTGATCCATGTGGCGGTCGCGAAACGCTATTTCGCGGACGAGGGCCTCGATGCGCAGTTGCTGCAGCACACCCATGGCAAGGCGGCGCTGCAGTCGGTTCTGGATGGAAAGGCGGACGTGGCCACTGTGGCGGAAACGCCGGTGATGTTCAGCATCCTCAGCGGCGCCCGGATCTTCGTCCTGGCCAATATCGAGTCGAGCACCCTCAACAACGCCATCGTCGCCAACACGGACGCCGGCATCAAGACGGCGGAAGACCTGAAAGGCAAGCGCATCGGCTATACCCCCGGCACCACCTCCGAGTTCTTTCTCGATTCGATGCTGACCGCCAAGGGTCTTGCCAAGAACGACATACACGCGGTGGCGCTGAAGCCGGACGAAATGCAGCAGGCCATGCAGGCCCGGCAGGTGGATGCGGTTTCGACCTGGAATTACCCCCTCACCCAGATCAAGCATCAGCTTGGCCCGAGCGGCGTGGTCTTCTATGACCGGCAGATCTACACTGAAACCTTCAATATCGCGGCCCAGCAGGACTTCGTCGGCAAGCACCCGGAAACGGTCAGGCGCTTTCTCCGCGCGTTGATCAAGGCCGAGGAATTTGTGGAGAAGCATCCGGCCGAGGCGCAGGACATCGTTGCGACGGCGGCAGGGATCGACAAGAAGCTGGTGCAGGAGGTCTGGGATGCGTTCAATTACAAGGTCGTCCTCGACCAGACACTGTTGCTGACCCTGGAGGATGAGACCCGGTGGGCGCTGAAGAACAGGCTCACCGAACAATCGGATATGCCGGACTTTGCGAGCTACGTCTATCTGGATGGGCTGATGGCGGTGAAGCCGGATGCCGTACTGATCCGCAAGTAGAGCTGCATGAGCGTTTCTGCCAGGCTAAGAATCATCTCTGCCCTTGCGGCAGCGGCCCTGCTTGCGCTGGGGGGGATCCTTGTCGGCACTTTCCGCGAATTCAACTTTGCCAAGAGCAATGCAACGCTGGCCAATGCGATCAGCGACAATTATTTCCAGCGTGCCGCGTTTCGGGACCAGTACTTCCTGTTCCGCGAGGCTCACCTGCGTGCCTCATGGGAAAAGAAGAGAAGACTCGCCGATGAATTGCTGGGTGAGGCTACCGAAAAATTTACGCGGGAGCGGGAAAAGCGCCTCCTCGAACAGTTGCGCAGGAATACGGACGACGCCACGCAGCTGTTCCAGCGCATTGTCCAGAACACCGAAGCCCTGAAAACCCCGGGCACCAACAAACTCATTCATGAAGAGCTCGACAGACGGCTGTACAGCCAGCTCCTGCTGAAGGCCACCAGCCTGCAGAATGCGGCCCTGGCCCTGCAAAGCGCCACGGATGAGCGCGTCGAGGCCACCTATCGACGCCTGAGCATCACGGTGATCCTGTTTGCCTTCACCCTCGGCATCGGCTCCATCATGCTCACCCTCCATCTGAGCAGGTTGTTGAAGCAGCGCCTGCTGCCCCTGCACGATGGCGCGCAGATGATCGCCGATGGCAATCTGGAATACCGGATCGAGGATGGCGGCGCCGATGAGTTCTCCGATCTGGCCCACTCGTTCAACGAGAT
This sequence comes from Pseudomonadota bacterium, assembly GCA_018241665.1. GTDB lineage: Bacteria > Pseudomonadota > Gammaproteobacteria > Burkholderiales > Rhodocyclaceae > Zoogloea. The sequence goes on along the minus strand of JAFEDK010000050.1, from coordinate 24,565 downwards.
GGCGATCAAGATCAGCGCGATGCAGCTGGATCTCGCCAACCGGGCCGAAGCGGCCGAGGCCGCCAATCGCGCCAAGAGCGCCTTTCTCGCCAACATGAGTCACGAACTGCGCACCCCCATGAACGGCATCATGGGCATGATCGAACTGGCGACCCACCGCGCGACCGATCCGAAACAGCTCGGCTGGCTCAACAACAGCAAGGCCTCGGCCAGGCACCTGCTGTCCATCATCAACGACATTCTCGACTTCTCGAAGATCGAGGCCGGCAAGTTCCAGCTGTCCGAAGAGGAAATGGATGTCCGCGTCCTGCCCTTCAATGTCTGCTCGATGGTCGCCGAGGGCGCCGCAGCCAAGGGACTCCAGCTCAAGACCGACGTGGACAGCCTGCCGCCCAAGCTGCTGGGCGACTCGACACGGCTGACCCAGGCCTTGCTCAACCTGGTAGGCAACGCCATCAAATTCACCCGGACCGGCTCCGTCACCATACGCGCCATCCAGGAAGACGAGGACGCGCACAGCGTCGCGCTGCGTTTCGAGGTCATCGATACGGGCATCGGCATTTCCCCAGAGACCATGGGCCGCTTGTTCACGCCCTTCGAGCAGGCTGACGCATCGACGGTCCGCTGTTATGGCGGCACGGGACTCGGCCTGGCGATCACCCGGCGACTGGCCCAGCTGATGGGCGGAGACGCCGGGGTGGACAGCGTCGTGGGCGAAGGCAGCACCTTCTGGTTTACGGTGCGCCTGCGAAAGGTGGAAGGCGACAGCCCCGCTTCCATGCCGGCTTCGGAAGCCGCGATGGCCGAGCTGTTGCGCGAACGGCATGGCGGAACGCGAGTGTTGCTGGTCGAGGACAACGAAGTAAACCAGATGGTCGCCCAGGCGATGCTGGAAGAGGTCGGCCTGGTGTGCGACTTCGCGGAAGACGGCGAGATTGCCGTCGGAAAGATCCGCGACGCCCAGCCAGGAACCTACGCCCTGGCCCTGATGGACATTCAGATGCCCAGGATGGATGGCGTCACCGCGACGAAACTCATCCGCCAGCTGGAAAGCGGCAAGAAGATTCCCATCGTCGCCATGACCGCCAATGCCTTCAACGACGACGAAGTACGGTGCCTGGAGGCCGGTATGAACGACTTCGTCTCCAAGCCCGTCGCCCCCGACAGGCTCTATGGTGTGTTGCTGAAATGGCTGGCGTAGCGAATTGATGCCGACGTGACGAGAATGGCCCGTTTGCAGTGGTTTCAAGAACGCCGCACAGAGCGAATCGCGAATTTGCCGGCTACAAGCTATCGCGCGCCGCCGAACGCACGCACTCCATGATCCACGCGCAGTGGACCCCGTGGAACCAGACGTAGTCCGCGCAGGCGAAGGCGCCGATCCACGAGGCGGCGACGACGATCAGGTCGCAGCGCCCGCTCTTCCACCACTTCAGGGAATGGCGGCAACACAGCCAGGGCACACCGAGCGGGTTGGGCCAATCCGCCAGCAGGTGCATCAACCCACCGATGGCAAAACCCACACCAAGCGCTGCCAGGGAGTGCTTTCCAAGCTGTTCATAGGAATAGAAAAGGAGCGCGATCCAGGCCAGCCCCCAGTGCGTCAGGGTTCGATGGGTGATCCACAGGCGGCGCGACCGCGACCACCATGCCACTTCCAGCCAGTCGGGCGCAGTGCTGCCTGCCAGGCCCATCACGAAGCTCAAGGCGCTCCACATCTGATAAGGACCGCCGGCGCCTGCATGGGCGACGACGGCAGCCGCGATCACCGCCGCGGCCCAGCCGGTGGCGTGGTGCGCTTTGTTTGAAGCCATTGCTCGACGACGTTCTTTTCCCGCACGGGAAAACCGAAGGGGCGCAATGGTGGCAGAGTATTGAATAAAAATACAGTTCCACAGAGCCCGAGGGCGTGGAACGTTCAGCCCGGCGTCAGCCCTGGGCGGACATCCTGGTTCGGAGTCGCGGCGACCGGCGAGACGTCGCTGCGCAGGGCGTTGCTCGCCCTGACCGGCAAGAGGTCACCGGCCGCGAAGGCGCGTTCGACCGTTCTTGCCAGATACTCGGTGAATTCCTGGATGCAGGTCTTGCCCTTGAGGTGCAGCAGCAGTTGGCCAGCCCCTTCGGTCGTCAGGCCTGCGACGACGCCGTCGGCGCCGATGCGATAGTCCACCGTGATGCTGCACCGGGGGCCGAGAACTTCAACGCGCGCCACGCCGTCAGGCGCTCCCGCGAGGAAATGGAATGTCACGGACTTTGCCTGGAAGGCATTGCCCGACACAGGGGCAAGGGCTTCGCCCTGCACATGTGCAGCCAGCTCCTTGGGTGCAGCGTGGCACCGGCATGCCACCACGACGGGCGCGGGGGTCGGCAGTTGACGCGCCACACGCTGCGCCGCTTCAAAGGCATCGAAGGCTTGCACCAACCGGGCCGGTCGATCAAGTAAAGGAACAGAAACGGAAAAGACTTGCAGGATGAACACCTTTTACGCGTAAGCGCCTGTCTGCATTTGAGAGGCCACTTTTCGTTCGATTTGTCAGACTAGCGCAGGGACATTACAAAGAGATGTCCCTTAGGTCGCATGGACGGCTTGAGTTAGATGAGCGCGAGGACCTGGACTTCGGCACGGAAGCGTCTTGCGGCCCGCTCGGCGACGTCCACCGCTTCCGAGGACAGGGTTCGGGCCAGTTCGTATGCGGCTTCGTGCCCCGCCGCGATGGCATGCATGAGCTGGCCGGCCACTTGGGCGGCATCGAGCGGAAGCACGGGCCCGACGGCGATCGCATCGTCCCATTCGCTGCGCAGCAAGGCCGCGCGCAACCAGGCCGGCGTCAGCGGCAAACCCAGCTGGAGCTCTCCTGGCGCCTCTTCCGTGGCATTGCGTGGATAGAGAGCGATGACACACGCCGTTTCACCCTCGGGAAGAGGCGGCGGCGCCTGCGGCAGGGGCAGGCTGACCCCACAGGGAATCCATGCCAGCGGCCCATCGATGAAATCCGGCGCAAGTGGCAAGGTGAATGACGTGCGCAGATTCAGGAGCACCGGCACCGCCAGGTAGTCGCTGGGCACAATTTCGGTGGATGGGCGGGTCGGAAGCGTAGCGGCGGACAACGAGGGCACCCCAGCACGATGTTTGGATGGGATCAGATGTTGGGCCGATCGACAGCCGACGAAAATGAAGCAATTACTTGACTTCGTTAAATCCGGAAAAATCAAAGATGGCGTGGCTGCCCTTGTAAAACCCCATGCGACGCCCAGCCCTGGTGGGCAAGCATGACGGCTGGCACGTCGTCGTCGGCCCACGGGCCGCTCAGGGGCGCTTGTGGGTCACCCGCGTGAGCATGCATACCGAGCCCTCCAGGTCGAGGCAGGCGCGGATCGGCGCCGGCAGACTCTGCCATAGGGTCGAGCCGTCGAAGACTTCGGCAATCTCGTCCGGTGAGGCAAACCAGGCTTCGAGCACGGCGGCGTATTCGTAGCCGGGCGGCGGTACACCGTGCACTTTGTTGAAAACCAGCCGGCTGGCGCGGGCCAGTGCTGGCGAGGTGCGCCACAGAGATGGAGTGCTGGTGTGAACGGCGCGGGCGAAGTCACCGCAGTTCACACCGCTGCGCAGGCGCAGGAAGCCGATGACGCAAGTACCGCTGACCGGCCCGCAGTGCAACAGCGATTCGTGGGCGACCAGGGTGAAATCGCGCACATAGGTGGAAAACACCCGCGGTTCGTCCGGCCGCATGATGCGCAGGGTTTCCTCGTCGCTCCAGATATCGTCGGCGGCCTGGCGGTCGCGCAGGCCGAGCAGATTCACGCCGTCGTAGTCCGCCGACGCACCGGCCAGCGTGGCCGGCCGGTCGAGGATGCGGGAGCACTGGGTAACGGTCAGCACCTTGTCGCGCACATTGGTGCACCGGCTGCCGAGGGCCGAGTGCTCCCGCCAGGCCTGCGGGAAGTCCTCCGCCGCCAGGGCGGGGTTGCGCCTGGCGAGGTAGATCATCTTCCAGCTCATCAGCGGACCCGGATGCGCGGATCAGGCGCGTCGCGCCGCAGATTGGCGAGGAAGCCTTCCAGCGGTGCGGCCGGCGCCACTTCGGGCAGGCTGTCCTTGTCCGGGCGCTGGGCCCAGAAGGCTTGCCAGGAGGGGAACAGCGAATGGAAGCTGCCGTCGTAGGGCTCGCGACCGGGCCAGCGCATCTTGCGCTCGCCGATCGGCGGCTTGTTGAGATCCACGGCATACCAGTAGCACGGCAGGCGGCGGCGGAAGTACCAGCGCCCGTCGATGCGTTCGTAGTCGTCCCAGTAGAGCATCTGCATGATTACCCACTCGGGGCCGGTCTCATGCTCGTTCTTCGAGTACACCACGCCGACCGCGTGGTCCGGGTCGGCGAACTCGATGATGTGCTGGCCCACGTGGTGGGAGGTGCCGGAGAACTGCTCTCGCAGGGTCTCGTCCACCCAGCCCTTGAGGGCCGCGCGGCCGGTGCCACGACGGCCGACGCGGATGTCCGGCGCAAAGAGATTCACATGCGCGTCGAGGTCGCGCATGTCGAGGGACAGGGAATACTTGCCGGCGAGCTGGCGAATCTCCTCGATGGATTCGAGGCGGTCCAGCCGCGCCAGGAGTGCGTTGTCGGTCATCGCGGCGGCGCCTCAGATGAAGGCCATGCCGCCATTGACGGCGATGTTCTGGCCGGTGACGAAACCGGCGTCGTCGCTGGCCAGGAAGACCGCCACGCCGGCGATCTCCTCCGGCTCGCCCATGCGGCCGAGGGGAATCGCGCGGATCATGGCCTGGGTCCATTCGTCGGGGATGCCGGCCATCATCGGCGTGTTGGTCGGGCCGGGGACGATGGTGTTCACGCGGATACCGCTCGGCGCCAGTTCTCGGGCCGCGCTGCGGGTCAGGCCCATCACGGCGGCCTTCGACGCGCAGTAGTGGGCCGGGCCTTCGCCGGACATCGCGGCGGTGCTCGACACGTTGATGATCGCCCCCTTGGCGCCGCACTTCTGCATCAGGCGGGCACCCTCGCGGCTGCACAGGAAGGTGCCGGTGAGGTTGACGCCGAGGACGCGCGCCCAGGCTTCGTCGGGGGTATCCACAAAGCTGTCCATCGAGCCGATGCCGGCGCTGTTCACCACCACGTCCACGCGGCCGAAGCGGCTTTCCACAGCCTGGAAGGCTTCCGCCACGGAGGCGCTGTCGGCCACATTGCAGGCCACCGCGAGACCGCGCTCGCCCAGGTCGGCAACCGCACGGGCAGCGGCTTCGGCGTTGATGTCGGTGGCCACCACCGAGGCGCCTTCGGCGGCAAAACGGCGAACGATAGCGAGGCCCATGCCCTGGGCGGCGCCGGTGACGAATACCACCTTGTTGTCGAACTTCATGCGGATCTCCTTCAGCGAATGTGGTGGGGTCGGAAGGGGCGCCCGGCAAACGGCCGCAACGCCCTGACGGCACCGATCATTCCCCGCCGGGCCATGCCGCAACATCGTCCGAGGAGACTAGGCGGCGGGCTGGTCTGAACGGACGATGCCGGCCGGCGGCCGGCGCCACAGCATGGGCACTCTTCCTGTCGGAGCGCAGCCTTGAAGCCAGACCTCCCCCACCCGCCCGTCACCTGGCGCACCCATTACGCGCTGGCGGTGCTCGCCACCATCTACGTGTTCAACTACATCGACCGGCTGGTGATCTCGATCCTCGTCGAGCCGATCAAGGCCGAGTTCGCCATCTCGGACACCCAGATCGGGCTGCTGTCCGGCGTCGCCTTCGCGATCTTCTACACGCTGTTCGGCTTTCCCCTCGGCCGCCTGTCCGACCGCATCGGCCGCAAGCCGGTGGTGGCGCTGGCTTGCATCGCATGGAGCGCCACCACCATGCTGTGCGGGCTGGCCACCAGCTTCGCGCTGCTGCTCCTGTGCCGCATCGGCGTGGCGGTGGGCGAAGCCGGCGGCACGGCGCCGTCGGTGGCGATGGTGTCGGAGCTGTATCCGGAACGGCGCCGCTCGACGGCGCTGGCGGTGTTCATGATGGGCCCCAGCCTCGGCGCGGTGATCGGCCTCGGCCTCGGCGGCTGGATCGCGCAGACCTACGGCTGGCGCATCGCCTTCATCGCCATCGGCGCGCCGGGCGTGCTGCTCGGCGCCCTGCTGGCACTGACGGTACGTACGGCCCGCCCGGCCGCTCGACGCAAAACCGACGACGGCGAGGCGTGGACCACCACCCTCGCCACGCTGCTGCGCACGCCGTCCTTCCTGTGGGTGATTGCCGCCGGCACGGCAGCAGCCGTCACCGGCTACGCGATGGGCACCTGGAATCCCAGTTTCCTGATCCGCAGCCACGGCCTCGACGTGAAACAGGCCGGCCTGCTGGTCGGCCTCGGCGGCGGGCTGATGTCCACCATCGGCACCCTCACCTGCGGTGCCGTGACCGACCGCCTCATCAGACGCGACCGGGGCTGGCAGCTCGGTGTTGCGGCCATCGCGTGCAGCCTCAGCGTGCCGCTGGGCGTGGCCTTCTACCTGTGGCCGGCGGGCATTGCCTTTCACGTCGGCGGCCTGCCGGTGCCCGAGGCGTTCCTGTTCTATCTGGCCTTCAGCTTCACGGCGACCTGGTGGTCGGTGCCCTGCTTCGGCGCCATGAGCCACCTCTTTCCGCCCCAGCGCCTGGCCCAGGCCACGTCCCTGTTCGTGATGTCGATAACGCTGCTCGGCGTCGGCCTTGGGCCGATCCTCGCCGGCGGCCTCAGCGACCTGCTGACGCCGGGCCTCGGCGCCGACGCGCTGCGCTACGCGCTGGCGGCGATCGTCAGCCTCTACGGCGTGACGGTGCTGTGCTTGCTGATGGCCATTCCGCGTTTCCGCCAGCAGCGCAGCCTGGCTGCCGCCGTGGTGTGACCCCACCGACTCTTCCCGAAGGAAACCCCATGTCCCACGCTTCCAGCGCAGACCTCACCGCTGCGCCGCCGGTCCTCCTCGAACGCCCCGAAGACGGCATCGCCGTGCTGCGCCTCAACCGCCCGGATGCCACCAACGCCCTCAGCCTGGAGCTCCAGGCCCTGCTCGCCCGCCACTTTGCCGAACTGGCCGACGACGACAGCGTGCGCTGCATCGTGCTCACCGGCGGCGACAAGGTCTTTGCGGCGGGCGGCGACATCAAGAGCATGGCCGGCGTCGGCGCCATCGACATCCTGCGCCGTCACACCGAACGGGTGTGGGCGCCGATCCAGCACTGCCCGAAGCCGGTGATCGCCGCCGTGTGCGGCTATGCCTACGGCGGCGGCTGCGAGCTGGCGATGCTGGCCGACCTGATCGTCGCCGGCGAAGGGGCGCGCTTCTGCCAGCCGGAAATCCGCATCGGCATCATGCCCGGCATCGGCGGCACCCAGCGCCTGGTGCGGGCTGTCGGCAAGGTCAAGGCGATGCGCATGGCGCTGACCGGCGAACCGATCAACGCCCACGAGGCGTGGGTGGCCGGCCTCGTCAGCGACGTGGTGCCGGATGCCGAAGTGCACGACACCGCCCTCACGCTGGCCCGACGCATCGCCGCCATGCCGCCGCTGGCCGCCGAGCAGATCAAGGAGGTGATCCTGGCCGGCGTGGACGCCTCCCTCGACACCGCGCTGGCGCTGGAGCGGCGCGCCAACGCCCTGCTCTTCGCGTCCCGCGACCAGAAGGAAGGCATGCAGGCCTTCATCGAAAAACGCCCGCCCCGCTTCGAGGGGCGCTGACGGCGGCTTCAGAACTCCGGTCGCGTCGTCGGACGGCCGGCGCTTGCGTGCGGCAGCCATTGAAGCAGGACGCCGCCCATCACGGCAGGATCGACCGGTTTGGCGAGAAAGTCGCTCATGCCCGCATCGAGGCAGCGCGTCCGGTCCTCCATGAAAGCATTCGCGGTCATCGCGATCACCGGGATGCCGCTGAACCCCGGCATTTGCCGGAGCGCCCGCGTTGCTGCCAGGCCGTCCATGCGCGGCATCTGCATGTCCATGAGAATCAGCGCATAGGTATCGGGAGTAGCCCGCGCCAACATGTCCAGGGCCTCGACACCGTCGGGTGCGATATCGACAGCCAGTCCGAACTCCAGCAGGTTCTCCTCGGCCACGAGCTGATTGACCGGTTCGTCCTCGACCAGCAAGATCCGGCAGCCGGCGAAGCGGCGGCGTACGGCGTCACCGGCGTTCTCCGGGATATGTGCCGCCGGCTCGGCACAGTCGGCCACCGGCTTGGCGAGACGTGCCGTAAACCAGAAGGTGCTGCCGGCCCCCGGCTGGCTCTCGGCGCCAGCGTCTCCGCCCATCAGCTGGGCCAGTCGCCGGGTGATCGCTAGCCCGAGGCCCGTGCCACCATATCGCCGGGAGGTGGACGAGTCGGCCTGGCTGAAGGGGCTGAACAGGGTCGCCAATACGTCGGGCGCGATACCGATACCGGTATCGACGACCTCGAAGCGGATCCGGACCCCCGTCTCGTCCTCATCCTCCCGCAGCATCCGTACCGTCACCGAACCCGTATCGGTGAACTTGACCGCATTACTCACCAGGTTCAGCAAGGCCTGGATCAGCCGCGTGCGGTCGCCGACCACGAAGTCGGGCAATGGATCCGCTTCCGTCTCGAGACGGATGTGCTTGCTTCGTGCCAGATCCGCCTGCATGGCGACAACCGACGACGCCAGCATGCGGATGGCGAAATGCTCCTCGGCAAGCACCAGCTTGCCGGCCTCGATCTTCGAGATGTCCAGGATGTCGTGATGATGCACAGCAGATGCTTGCCGGCCGCCTCGATCTTGCCGAGCTTGCCGGCCGCCTCGATCTTGCCGAGCTTGTCGGCGGCTTCGTCGTCCTCGTGGCGACGCCGCAGGATGCCGGACAGCCCGATGATGGCGTTCACTGGCGTACGGATCTCGTGGCTCATATTGGCAATGAAGTTACTCTTGGCCTCGTTGGCGGCCTCTGCCATGTCCTTGGCCTGCCGGAGTTCCGAGGTCCGCTGCGCCACCAGCCCTTCGAGCTCCTGATTGACCCGCAAGGCTTCGCGCCGTGCCTTGTTGAGGGACGAGAAGTGCAAGGCGATGGAAAGCACCGTCACCACCAGCAGGTTGGCCGACACCGCCAGCAGGATGAACAAGGAGCCACGCTGGGTTGCCAGCCGCTGCATTTCAGGCACAGGCTGCAGCAGGTGCACGGTGAATCCGTAACGGGCTTCCTGCGCACTGAGAAACAGGTAAGGGGTCGCCCGGTCGCCGTCGAGTACCATCAGCTGCGCATAGTTCTTCGCGTCGAAACGCGTCAATGCGAGGGGCTTGAAGTCAGTGCGCGAATAGACTTCGCTGCGCTCGCGCTCTGGCATCCGCGACAGGTCCATCCCCGGCAGGGTGCGGAACTCGAGGGACTTGTTGCGGGCCAGCACAACAACACCATGCGCGTCGGTGATGAAGGCATCGATATAGCGTGTCCAGCCTTCCAGGTGGGTGAGATCCCGCTTGACCACAATGACCCCGACGACCTTGTCATCCAGAATCACTGGCGAGGAGAAGTACAGGCCGGGAACCCGGCTCAGCTTGCCAACCACATACTGCCGGCCCTGCCTGCCCTGAATGGCATCGCGGAAGTAGGCACGGTCCGAATAATTGGGCCCGATGAAACTGACCGGCTGATCGAAATTGCTGGACGCAACGCAATCGCCCCGCGCATTCAGCGCCCACAGGGCATCAGCCTTAAGGCTGGTCGCCGCCGAATCAAGCCTCTTGCCGACGCGCAAGAGGAAAGGGTCACGCTCCCAGCGGCGCTTCCGCTCGGCGACCGGCAGCTCAGACTCTTCCGCCCGCGCCCCCTGACGTGCGAGCTCGGCACCGATGAATCCATCCACCCCCAGGACCGCCGGGATGCCAGCCAGGGACGACAGCGCATCGTCGATGCTGTCGTTCAGGCTGTCGAGCTGCTGCTGTGCCAACTGGAGCTGCTGCCGGTAGGCCACGTCCATCATGCGGTCGGTAACGACCGACGCAGTGAGCCAGGATGCGCTGGTCAATAGGGCGACGAGCAACAGGATCAGCGCGATCCTGCCCCTTCCGGGCAACCAGCCTGCCGTCACACCAGACATGAACGCCTCCGAGTATCGATTTTATAATTTTTATAGTTATTTTTAATTCGTACTCTAATTCATCCACGAATGAGGAACAGTGAAGTATTTCCACCGGGCCGGCAGTTCCTCGCCTGCCGACGGCCCTTTCAAAGAAAGATCCCGACCGCTCAGACCGCCATACGACCACGCAGTTCGTTCTTGGCCACCTTGTTGGACGCATTCACCGGCAGTGCATCGAAGAAACGCACCAGGCGCGGTACCTTGTAGTTGGCCATGCGGTTGCGCGACCAGGCGATGAGGCCGGCTTCATCCAGCGCAGCGCCAGCGCGCAGCACGACGCAGGCACAGCCCACCTCCCCCATCCGCTCGTCTGGCACACCGATCACCGCCACCTGGGCGATGGCCGGGTGCTCCGTCAGCGCGGCCTCGATCTCGGCCGGATAGCAGTTGAAGCCGCCGACGATGAACATGTCCTTCAGGCGGTCGGTGATACGGAGGTAGCCGCGTGCGTCCAGCGTGCCGATGTCGCCGGTGTGCAGCCAGCCGTCGGCATCGATGGTCTCGGCGGTGGCTTCGGGATTCTCGAAGTAGCCCTGCATCACGTGGAAGCCGCGCAGGCAGATTTCACCCGCCTCGCCCGCCGGCAAGGGCTGGTTATGGCTGTCAACGATGCGCAACTCGGTGCCTGGGATGGCCTTGCCGCTGGTGCCGGCGATGGTCCCGGCATCATCGTCCGGGTCGCAGATCGTCGCCAGCCCGCCGCATTCGGTGAGGCCGTAGGCGGTGGTCACCACCTCGAAGCCCAGCTCGCTGCGCATGCGCTCGACCAGCACCGGCGGAATGGTCGCGGCGCCGGTGACGGCGATGCGCAGGCTGGACAGGTCCGCCTCGGCCAGCCGCGGATGGGCCAGCATCGACAGGTAGAGGGTCGGCGGACCGGGCAGCACCGTCACGCGGTCAGCCTCGATGCGCTGGAACACGGCTTCCGCGTCGAAAACCGGGTGCGGCAGGATGGTCGCCCCGGCGATCAGGCAGGTCACCCAGCCGGCCTTGTAGCCGAAGGTGTGGAAGAAGGGATTGACGATCAGGTAGCGATCGCCGGGGCGCAGACCGATGATCCGCACGTACTCGGCGAAGGCCCGCAAGGTCGGCCCGTGGGCGTGCATGACGCCCTTCGGCTTGCCGGTGGTGCCGGAGGTGAACATCAGGTCGGCGGTGTCCCGCGTCTGCACCGCCTCCGCACGGGCGCGGGCGAGCGACCCGGCCACCTGGGCGCCGCCGGCCAGGAAATCCGCCCAAGTCTGTGCGCCCTCCCCGATCGGATGCCCGTCACCGAGGACCACGACCCGTTCCAGCGTTGGCGGACGGTGCGGTGCCAGCATGGCCGGATAGTCGGCACCGAGGAATTCGCCGATGCAAACCAGCACCCGCGCGTAGCTGCGGGCCAGAATGTCGGCGGCCTCCTGGCCCTTCATGCGGGTATTGATCGGCACCAGCACGGCGCCGGCGCAGTGCACGCCGAGGGCCGCTAGCACCCACTCGCTGCAGTTCGGCGCCCAGATTGCCACCTTGTCACCGGGCTCTACACCGCAGGCCATCAACGCCCGCGCCACCGCTAGCGCCCGGTCGGGCAGCTCGGCGTAGGCGATGCGCTGGCCGTTTTCCTCGATGGCGATACGGGACGCGTGGTGACGGGCGGCGGAAAACAGCAGCGCGGGAATGGTCGGCGCAATGGCCGGGATCGGCAGGTCGGGCATGGAGGCTGGCATGGCGGAATGGATTTGAAAGTTGCGGACGACGGCTTAGATGCTCATCACGAACTGGCCGCTGTCCACGCGCAGCTCGATGCCGTTGACCGCACGGGACTCGTCGGACGCGAGGAACAGGATGGCGTTGCCCACGTCTTCCGGCAGGCAGGCCCGGAACATCGGGTCGACGTCGATGGTCAGCCGTGCCGGGTCGATGCCCGGCGGATAGGCGGCGGTGCTCATCGGGGTCAGGATGCCGTCCGGGTGCACCGAGTTGCAGCGGATGCGGTACTTGCTGCGCCGGCAATGGGCGGCGACGGCACGGGTCAGCGCGGCGATGGCGCCTTTCGAGCCACAGTAGGCCGCGTAGTCGTCCTTGCCGGCGATGCCAGCGATCGACGACATGTTGACGATGGAGCCGCCGCCGCGTGCCTTCATCAGCGCGACACCGGCCTTGCAGCCGAGGAAGACGCTGTCCGCGTTCACACGCATCAGGCGCTGCCAGTCGTCCAGGCTGGCTTCCTCGATGCTGCCCTTGATGAGAATGCCAGCATTGTTCACCAGCACATCGAGACCGCCGAAGCGTTCCCGAACCGTATCCTCGACGGTGCGCCAGTCGGCCTCGGAAGCGGCATCGTGGCGCAGGAACAGCGCCTCGGGCCCCAGCTCGTCGGCCAGTGCACGGCCGGCGGCCTCGTTGATGTCGGTGATCACCACGCGGGCGCCCTCGGCGGCCAGCAGCCGGGCGGTGGCCTGCCCCACGCCGCTCGCCCCGCCGGTGACCAGCGCCACCTTGTCCTGCACACGTCCTGCCATGCTGCGTCTCCTTTTTGGGTCGTTTCTTATGGGTTGCGCGTTCAGTTGCCCGAGGCGATATGGTTAGCCGCAATGTGGTTCGCCGCGATGTAGCCGAAGGTCATCGCCGGGCCGAGGGTGGCGCCGGCGCCCGGGTAGCTGGTGCCCATCACCGACGCCGAGGTGTTGCCGATGGCGTACAGGCCGCTGATCGGCGAGCCGTCCGGACGGACGACCTGGGCATGCTCGTTGGTGAGCAGGCCGCCCTTGGTGCCGATGTCGCCGGCGTCCAGGCGCATCGCGTAGAACGGCCCCTTGGCAATCGGCGCGAGGCACGGGTTGGGCTTCACGTTCACGTCGCCGTAGTAGCGATCGAAGACGTTGCCGCCGCGGGCGAAATCCTTGTCCACGCCGGTCCGGGCGTAGTCGTTCATGGTCCGCACGGTGGTTTCCAGGCCGGTCGCATCGACGCCGATCTGGCGCGCCAGGTCGGCCAGGGTGTCGGCCTTCCAGTAGACGGTATTGAGCCATTCCTTGCGCAGTCGGCCGTCCGGCATCACCTGGGCCGGCATCAGCGGGCCCATCGCGTAGTGGAAGCGGAAGTGGGCGTCGAAGATCACCCACGCCGGGATCGACTTGCCGCCGCTGGCGCCGTTGTCGCGGTACATGGCGTCCACGAACTCCAGGTAGGGCGTGGCCTCGTTGACGAAGCGCCGGCCCAGACCATTGACGACGATGGCACCCGGAAAGGCCCGCTCGGCGAACACGCCGCGGGGCTTCTCCTCCTTCGGCACCGTGATGGTCGGCGCCCACCAGGACCAGTTGAGCAGGTCGGTGGCCGCACCGGCCGCCAGCCCGGCTTCCAGCGCCGCGCCGGTGTTGTTGCCGGGCGGCGTGGCGCTCCAGCCGGTGCGGGTCGGCTTGGGCAGGTACTTGTCGCGCAGGGCCTGGTTCTGCTCGAAACCGCCGGCGCCGAGAATCACGCCGCGGCGGGCCTGCAGATGCAGCTCACGGCCATCCCGCTTGACGCGGATGCCGGTCACGCGCTCGCCGTCGCGGATCAGGTCCTGGAAATCGGTGTTAAGCCACAGGGGCACCTGGCGATCCATCAGGGTGCGGCGCAGCGCGCAGACCAGCGCGCTGCCGAGGGCGGCACGGCGATCGTTGCGGGTCTTGCGCCGCCAGCGCAGGTCCAGCTGGTAACGCAGCATCAGGCCCATCACTTTCAGGCGCCAGCCGTGCTCCTTGGCCATCGCCTTGTGGGCGTCGCGAGCCGTCCATGCGATGCGCCCCATCAGCAGCGTCGACGGCGACGGCGTGCGCAGATGGCGCAGCTCGTCGCCGAGGAGGCTGGTGTCGAAGAGCTCCGGGTCCAGCGTGCGCCCGCCGGGCAGCGCGCCTGGGAGATGCTGGTAGTAATCGGGATACTTGTCGGCCACCGCATAGCGCAAGCGGCCCTTGGTCTCGAGGTGGGTGATCATCTTCGGCGCGTTGTCGAGGTAGGACCGCAGGCGACGCTCGTCCACCCGGCCGGCCGTCGCGGCACGCACGTACTGCAATGCCTTGTCGAAACTGTCCTTGCCGCCGATGCGCTTGAAGTGCGGGTTGTTGGGAATCCAGATGCCGCCGCCGGAAATGGCGGACGTGCCGCCGAACTTGTCGCTCTTCTCCACCACCAGCACCGACAGGCCGTGGTCGGCGGCGATCACGGCGGACGTCATCGCGCCGGCGCCGGAACCGACGACGATGACATCGAAGGCGGTCTGGTTCTGTTCTTGTGCACTCACGCTGGGGTCCTCGGAAATGGTTAGCCGCAGCGGATGTTCCCGCTTGCCCGGCGGCCGGCCATCGTCAAGGCGGACTAGGCCGAACCGGGCATCCCCCGGCGGGCGCACGACATCGTTCAATCGGGCGATGCGGCGCCTCCCGCGCTGCCGCCACGATCACGCTGGAGAAAACCCTGCCCATCAGAACGGAGAGCCAAGCCCATGCAGAACGTCACCTACACCCCTTCCCGTCCCTGCCGCGTCGAGGACGTCCCGGCCTGGGACATCGAGACCGACGTGCTCGTCGTCGGCTTCGGCGCCGCCGGCAGTTGTGCAGCCATCGAGGCCCGCCGAACTGGCGCCCGTGTGTGCGTGCTGGAAGTCGCCTCGGCCGGGGGCGGCAGTGCCGCACTGTCGGGCGGCGAGGTCTACGTGGGCGGCAGCGGTGGCACCTCCGTCCAGCGCGCCAACGGTTTCGAGGACAGCACCGAGGACCTGGCCGCCTACCTGACCCTGAGCGGCGGCCCCGGCGCCGACGGCGAGCGCGTGCGCGTCTATGCGGAAGGCGCCGAAGCCCACTTCCGCTGGCTGCAGGAACTCGGCGTGCCCTTCAAGGGCAGCTACCTACCCGGCAAGTGGATCGAGCCGACCACCGACGACACCCTGCTGTGGTCCGGCAACGAGTTGGCCTGGCCCTTCAGCGCCACCGCCAAACCGGCACCGCGCGGGCATACGGTGCAGTTCAAGGGCTGGGGCGGCGGCAAGGTGCTGATGGAGCACCTGTGCGCCCAGGCCGCAGCCTTTGGTGCCGACATCCGCTACAACGCCCGTGCGCTGACGCTGGTGGTGGATCGCGACGGCGGCGTGGCTGGCGTGGTGGCGCGCATCGACGGTGAAGTGCGCTTCGTCCGCGCGCTGAAGGGCGTGGTGCTGTCGGCCGGCGGCTTCATCGTCAATCGGGACATGGTGGCCCGCTTCGCCCCGGCCGCACTGGCCTGCGTGAAGGAAGTGAGCGGCGGCAACGACGACGGCTCGGGCATCCGCATGGGCATGGCGGTCGGCGCAACGGCGATCCACATGGATCAGTTCTTTGCGACGGTGCCCTTCTTTCCGCCCGAATCGCTGGTGAAGGGGATCTTCGTCAATGAGCGCGGCGAGCGCTTCATCAACGAGGACGCCTACCACGGCCGTGTCGGCCACTACGTGCTGCGCCAGCCGGGCGGCCGGGCCTGGCTGCTGGTGGACAACGAGATCTTCGGCCGGCCGGTCATCAAGCCCGACGTCGACATCGCCGCGGTCGGCGAGACGTGGGCGGAGATCGAGCAGGAGCTGGGCATTCCCGCCGGCGCGCTGCAGCACACGGTCGAAAAATTCAACGCGCGCGCCGCCGAAGGCCAGGACCCCTACTTCCACAAGGCTGCGCCGTGGCTGCGGCCGCTGAGCGTGCCGCCCTTTGCCGCCCTCAGCTATTGCAGCGAGGATCTGGAGGCCCATGCCTTCACCCTCGGCGGCCTCCACACGCTGCCGGGTGGCGAGGTGCTCGATGCGGACGGCCGCCCGATCGCCGGCCTGTTCGCTGCAGGGCGTACCGCCTGCGGCCTGCCGCGCTGGGGCGAGGGCTACAGCTCCGGCCTGTCCCTCGGCGATTCGACCTTCTTCGGGCGCAAGGCCGGACGCTCGGCCGCCCAGCGCTGAAATGGAAACGCCGCCAGCCGGTACACGGCTGGCGGCGAGTGGGCTTTGAGGTCAAGCAGGCCGAAGCCCGCTCCGCTCAGCCCTTGGGCATCCCCAGGCCGCGCTCGGCGATGATGTTGAGCTGGATCTCGTTGGTCCCGGCGTAGATCGTGTCGGCGCGGGAGAAGAAGAACACCTGCTGCAGCCGGCGCCACGGGTCTTCGCTGGCCGGCACGTCCCCCGCAATTCCCATCACGTCCATCGCCAGCTGGCCCAGATCCCGGTGCCAGTTCGACCAGGCGTATTTGTAGACCAGCGCTTCGGGTCCGGTGGCGTTTTCGCCGCGAGCGAAGATGCGCAGCGCGTTGGCGCGGAGCGCCCGCAGGCCGATCCACGCATCGGCGATACGCCGGCGCACCCCCACGTCCCGGTCGGCGCCGCAGCTGCGGGCCGCCGCCACCAGCAACTGCAGCTCATGGGCAAAGTGCATCTGCTGGCCCAGCGTGGACAAGCCGCGCTCGAAGCCGAGCAGCGCCATCGCGATGCGCCAGCCGTCGCCGGGCTTGCCGACAATGCAGTCGGCGGCCGTGCGGGCGTCGTCGAAGAAGACTTCATTGAACTCCGCTTCGCCGGTCATCTGGCGGATCGGGCGGATCTCCACGCCAGGCTGATCAAGCGGCACCAGCAGGAAGCTCAACCCTTCCCGCCCGACGCTGCCGGGCGTGCTGCGGGCCAGCACGAAGATCCACTCGGATTCGTGGGCCAGCGAGGTCCACAACTTCTGGCCGCGCAGCCGCCATTCGCCGTCCTCCAGCCAGCAGCGGGTGGAGATGGCGGCCAGGTCAGAGCCGGCGCCCGGCTCGGAGTAACCCTGGCACCAGAACACCCGCCCGTCGCGGATGCCGGGCAGGAAGCGCGCCTGCTGCTCCGGCGTGCCGTGGGCGATCAAGGTCGGTGCCAGCAGCGTCTCGCCGATGTGCCCCATGCGGCCGGGGCCGCCGGCGCGGGCGTATTCCTCATGGAAAGCCACCTGCAGCGCCAGCGGCAGATCGCGGCCGCCGTGGGCCTGCGGCCAGCCGAGACCGATCCAGCCGCCGGCGGCCATCTCGGCTTCCCACTCGCGGCGCAGTTCGGGATAGGCCATTTCGTCCCCCGGGCCGCCCCGGTGGCGCAGCGGCGCGAAGCGGCCGCACAGGTGGCGCTCCATCCAGTCGGCCACTTCGGCCCGGAATTGCTGTTCGTCGGGCATCGCCTTGTTCATTGATGTCTCTCCGTCACGCCACCCAGCACACCGTCGGCTACCGCGTCGCGCCACGTGTCTGCGTCGCCGAACCAGTGGGAAGCCCATTGGGCGCGCTTGAAATGCAGCTGGGGATCGTATTCCCAAGTAAAACCCACGCCGCCGTGCAGCTGGATAGCCTCGGCCGCGCAGAAGCGATAAGCCTCGGTGGCCAGCACCCGCGCCACGGCGATCTCGCTTGCCACGGCCTGTTCATTGAGTTCCAGCGCCGCCAACGCACCTTGCAGCGCCGAGCGGGCCGTCTCCAGCTTCACCATCATCTGCGCGCAGCGATGCTTGACGGCCTGGAAACCGGCGATGACACGCCCGAACTGGCGACGTTCGCCGGTATAGGCAACGGTCAGCTCCAGGCAACGGGCCGCGCCGCCGACCTGCTCCGCCGCCAGCAGCAGCGCAGCGAGTTGCAGCGCATGGACAACGCCAGCCACGAAACCAGCCGGCCGGTCGATGCGCGCCTCCAGCGGCAGCGGCACAGCGTCGAAACACCAGCGGCCTTGCGGGCGGGTCGAGTCCCAGCTTTCCAGCGCGCTGCGCTGCAGACCCGGTGTGTCAGCGGGAACATGGAACAGCCCGCAGACGCCGTCCTCCAGCGCGGCGACGACGAAGGCCATGTCGGCGCCGTCGCCATCAAGAACCTGCTCCGCACAGCCCTGCAGCTCCCAGCGGTCACCGCGGCGACAGGCGCGGATCGCCAGCTCTTCGTGGCGAAACGCCGGCGACAGGCCGGCGGCCGCGATAACCGTCGCTGTCGCCGAACCTTCCGCCAGCCCGGGCAGCCAGCGCTGGCAGGCCTCTTCAGTGGCCGCATGCAGCAACAGGGGCTGAGCCAGCGCCACCGTGGAGAAGAATGGCGAGCGCGTCAGGCTGCGCCCCATTTCTTCCAGCAAGACGACAGCTTCCGCGATGCCGAGGCCCAGACCACCGAATTCCTCTGGCACCAGCACTGCCGGCCAGCCCAATTCGGCCATGGTCTGCCACAAGGCAGCGTCGCTATCGCGGCCGCTGCGCGCATTGGCGTGCCCGGCCAGGAAGGCCGTCGCGGTTTCCCGCAGCGCGCGCTGCTCATCGGTGGGAATGGCGAAGGCGCTCACGGTGTGACCTGCGCTTCCATCGCCGCCAGGAAATGCTCGCCGTAGGGCGGCAGCATGCCCCACTCCCGGCGCGGATCGTAGGCCGGCGCCTTGAACACGGTGCGCAGGTGGCTGAACTCGAGGAAGCCTTCGCGGCCGTGGTAGCGCCCCATGCCGGAGGCGCCGACACCGCCGAAGGGCGCGTCGTGCATGGCCGCGTGGAACATCACCTCGTTGATGCTTACGCCGCCGGACAGCGTGTGCGCCAGCACCTTCTGTTGTTCGGCCGCATCCTCGCCAAAGTAATACAGGGCCAGCGGACGGCTGCGCCCGTTGATGTCGGCAATCACCGCGTCGATGTCGTCGTAGCCGAGCACAACGACCGCCGGCCCGAAGATCTCCTCGCGCATGATCGCCGAATCCGTCGGCGGGTCGATGACGATGCGCAGCGGGCGACGGCGCTCACCGTCACCGGAGATCACCCCATCGGGACAGGTCTCGACACGGGCGCCCGCGGCGGCAGCCTGTGCCACATAGCCGTCGATACGGGTCAGGTGGCGTTCATTGACGACCGCCGTCAAATCCGGGTTGCCGGCCGCCGTCGGGAACAAGCCGGCGAAGGCCGTCTTCAGGCTGGCGACGAAGGATTCCAGTTGCTCGCGTGCCACGTAGATCACGTCCGGATTGACGCACAGCTGGCCGCCGTTCGCCCCCTTGCCCGCCGCGATGCGGAAGGCGGCGGTCGCCAGGTCGGCGCTGCGGCCGATGATCGTCGGCGACTTGCCGCCGAGCTCCAGCGTCACTGGCACCAGGTTGTCGGCGGCGGCCCGCATCACGGCCTTGCCGACCGCCGTGCTGCCGGTGAATACCAGATGATCGAAGGGCTGCGCCGCAAAAGCCGCACCCACGTCCGGGCCACCGGTCACGACCCCCACTTCGAGGGGATCGAACAGGTCGCTAACCGCTTCCGCCACCAGCGCCGCGGTGCGAGGCACGACCTCGGATGGCTTCAGGATGGCCCGGTTACCCGCCGCGAGCACATAGGCCAGCGGCGCGAACAAGGTAAACAGCGGTGCGTTCCAGGTGCCGATGATGCCCACCGAGCCCTTGGGCTGGACCATCACCCAGGCTTCCGCACCGAGCTGATCATAGGGCGCAAAGGGCGTCCGCTTGTCCGGTGCCATCCACGGCTCGAAGTGATCGCGGGCATGCTTGAGGGACGCCAGCGAACCGAGCACATCGTTCATCAAGGAAAAGCCCGGATGGCGGCCGCCGAAATCGGCGTCCATCGCCGCCGCCAGCGGCTTGTGGTACTTCACCAGCAGGTCGATGGCCGTCTGCAGGCGGCGCCGGCGCGTGTCCGCATCGACGGCGCCGGCGGCCGCAAAGGCTGCCTGCTGGGCGGACAGGATATTGGCAAGGGCCGGAGTGCTGTTGGGAGTACTCATGGTCTTCGATTCACCTCAGGGTTGGTGGAACGGCCGCGAACGATCGGGCTGTCAGGAATTGCTCGGAAAAACTCAAGCCAAGCGGAAACGGGCGGAAAGACGTTCCAGCGTCCGGGCCAGCCGGTCCAGGCCCGCCGCCGATTCTGCGCTCCGTGCGGCGCTCGTGGACAGGGCCGTGGTGCCGTCGGAAACGCTCTGCACGCGGCGGACGATCTCGCGGGTGGCGGCGGCCTGCTCCTTGAGCACATCGCCGATGCCATCCACCGCGGCAATCACCTGGCCGCTGCCGGCGCGGATGCCGACCACCGACTCGCCGGCCTGGGCAGCCAGCTCCGCGCCACTGCGCACCCGCTCGACGGCGGACTCCATCGTCGCGCACACGCTGCGGGTGCGCCGCTGGATGTCGGCGATCGTCGCCGAGATCTCTGCGGTGGACGAGGACGTGCGCTCGGCCAGCTTCCGTACCTCGTCCGCTACCACCGCGAAACCGCGCCCCTGCTCGCCGGCTCGGGCCGCCTCGATGGCCGCGTTGAGGGCCAGCAGATTGGTCTGGTCGGCCACTTCGAGGATCACCCGAACGACACCGCTGATCTGGTCGGACAGGTTGTCCAGTTCGCGCACATGGCTGGCCGTCTGCGTCACCACCTGGGCGACGCCGCCCATCTCCTCGGCCATGCGCTGGATGTAGCGCTCGCTCTCCTCCGAGCGGCCAAAGGACTCCCGGCTCATGCGCAGGGACGCGTCGGCATGGGCTTCGACCTGTTCGATGGAGCGGGCCAGCTGGGCCGCCGCGACCGAGATGCTGTTCACCGCCTCGGCCTGCGCCGTCGCATGTGCGGAGGCATCGGTTGCCGTGCCGGCCATCTGCTGCGCCTCGACGCCCAGCTGCTCGACCTGGCCGCGCATTTCATCCACCAGGCGATGCAGGTTGTCGCGCATCTGCCCGACGTCGGTGAGCAGCACGCCGAATTCATCCTTGCCCATGACCGGAACGGGCCGGGCCAGATCGCCGTCGGCAATCGCCCGCGCCACGCCGGACGCCACGCCGAAGGCGGTGCGCATCCGGCGCAGGGTACCGAAGGCCATCAGCGAACCGGCCAGCGCTCCGATGACGGCCAGCGTGATGTAGGCCAGCACCGTCGAGTCGTAACGTTCGCCGGCGGCCTTGTAGTCCTGGGCGGTAACGGCCGCCTGGTAGTCGTGGAGCGCGCCCAGCGCAACGGCGGCTGCCTCGCCGGCGGGCTCGCCGCCCTGCACGAAGGCCGTCATATTGTTGAGGCGGAAACTCTCCATCCGCAGCGGTGCCAGCACTTCGTCGAGCTCGCTGCGCCAGCGCCGATAGGCTTCGACATAGGCCTTTTCGAGGCGGGCCTCTTCGGTGCCGTGCGGCGTCGCCGCGTACTGCTTCCACAGCGCGTCGATCTGCCCGTTGTTGCGTTCGATCTCGTCCAGATAATGGCTCAAGGGTCGGCTGTGGGCGCGGGCAAAGCCCCCTTCCGGATCGAGCTGGAAAGCCAGCAGCACCAGGCGCCGGTTGGCCTGCAGCTTCTGCTGGATGGTTTCGAAACGGCCCAGCGCCGCCAGCCGCTCCTCATGGACGACACGCAAGGTCTCGCGGGCCTCGAACAGGCCATACCAACCGAAGGCCACGGCGGCCAGGAACAGGGCGGTCGACAGCAGGGCCCACAGCCACAGGCGCTGGGCAATGGTGATCTTCTCGAACATGGCGTTGCATACATGGGAAGCCCGGATGGATGCGCACACTAGCAAGCCCCGCCGCGCCGCCCATCGTCCGATTGGATGAGGCCCTGCGGCGGTTTCCGCGCCGATCCCGTCGTTAGTCCGTTGGGACGATGTTGCGCGCCGGAGCCGTGTCGATACTGGCTCCACAGACCAACGCCCCAGTGAGGCTTCCCATGACCCAAGCGAGCTTTGATCCCCAGGCTTTCCGCGCCGCTCTCGGCACCTTCACGACCGGGGTCACCATCATCACCGCCCGCGCCGAGGACGGCACGGCGATCGGCATCACCGCCAACAGCTTCAACTCCGTCTCCCTCAACCCGCCGCTGGTGCTGTGGAGCCTGGCGAAATCCGCCCGCAGCCGGCCGGTATTCGAAAGCAGCCGGCACTGGAACGTGCATGTGCTGTCCGCCGACCAGGAGGCGTTGTCCGGCCGCTTCGCATCCCAAGGGGCCGACAAGTTCGCCGACATCGTATTGGACGAGGGAATCTCCGACGCACCACTGATCCCGGCCTGCACGGCCCGCTTCCAGTGCCGCACGGCCTTCAGCTACGAAGGCGGCGACCACCTGATCTTCGTCGGCGAGGTGCTCGCCTACGACCGCTGCGAGCATCCCCCGCTGGTCTTCCAGTCCGGCCAGTACGCCATCGCCGCGCGCAAGCCGCGCCAGGAAGTGCGCCTCGGCGCCAACCCTCCGCCCGAATGCAGCTATACGGAAGACCTGCTGGGCTATCTGCTGGGCCGCGCCCACTACCAGATGCTGAATTCGGTACGCCAGATGCTGGCCAGCCAGGCCCTCGACGAACCCACCTTCTTCATCCTGTCCACCCTGGCTGTCCGTGACCGCCTGAGCCTGGATGAACTCAACAGCATCATCGGCTACACCGGCATGCTGGCCACCGAGGCGCAAATGAAGGCCCTCGAGGGCCAGCGCTTCATTGCCCGCGAATTCCACGCAGGCAAGGGCCGTTACGTCCTCACCGCCGATGGGCGTGAGGCGTCCCTGCGCCACATCGCCCACGCCAAGGCGCTGGAAGAGGATCTCGCGGACAAGCTGGGGGCTGGCGAGATCATGGCCCTGAAGATGCTGCTCAAGCACCTGATCGCCAATACCGACCCCGGCCTGCCCGACCTGTGGGCGCCGACGAATCAACCCGCCGCCGCGGCCTGAGCCCACGGCAACGGACACCTCTTCTCCTCGGAAGGACCTCGCATGCCCTTGCTTGATCGCTTTTCCCTTTCCAACCAGGTCGCGCTGGTGACCGGCGCCGGCCGCGGCATCGGTCGCGCTATTGCTCTCGCCTACGCCGAGGCCGGCGCCGACATCGTCTGTGCTGCCCGCACCCTGGCCGACGTGGAGGCCGTCGCCGAGGAGGTGCGTGCCCTCGGCCGCCGTGCGCTGGCCGTCAGCTGTGACGTGAACGATGCCGACCAACGGGGCGCAGCTGTCAGCGCCGCCATCGAGACCTTCGGCCGGCTGACGCATTTGGTTAACAACGCCGGCGGCGCTGGCCCCAACGATCCGCTGAAAATGTCGGCTGCGCGATTCGAGGAAGTGCTGCGTTTCAACGTCAGCTCCGCCTACGCGCTGACGCAGCTGTGCGTGCCCCACATGCGCGAAGCGGGCGGCGGCAATATCGTGAATATCACCTCCGGCGCGGCACGCTACGCCCAGCCCCACTTCAGTGCCTATGGTGCCGCCAAGGCCGCGCTGACTCAGCTGACGCGCCTGCTGGCCCAGGATTTCGCCCCGCAGGTGCGGGTAAACGCCATCGCCCCCGGCCCCATCCTCACCGCAGCTCTGGACCGCGCGCTGCCCGCCGACATGCGCGACGGCATGATCCGCAATACCCCGCTCCAGTGCCTCGGCCAACCCGAGGACATCGCCGCCGCAGCGCTCTATCTCGCTTCTCCCGCCTCCGCGTGGGTGACCGGCAAGATCATCGAGGTGGATGGCGGTGCTGAATCCAGCGTCTGGCCCGGTTGAGCGACGGAGCCCCGCGATGAACGACAACCTGATCGCCAGCCTCGGCGACACCCTTCACACGGCCCTGCGGGAACGGCGCACCATCGCCCCTCTTACCGATAGCCACCCCGACATCAGCATCGACGACGCCTATCGCATCTCCCTCCACCTGCTGCGCTTACGGCAGGCAGCGGGCGAGAAGCTGATCGGCAAGAAGATCGGCGTCACCAGCAAACCGGTGCAGGACATGCTGAACGTGCATCAGCCCGATTTCGGTTTCCTCACCGATGCGATGCACTACCCGGACGGCGCCGACATCGACATCGCCCGCGCTGGTCTGATCCAGCCCCGCGCCGAAGGCGAGATCGCCTTCATGCTGAAGGACGATCTGCACGGACCGGGCATCACCCGTGACGACGTGCTCGCCGCCACGGCCTGGGTGGCACCCTGCTTCGAAATCGTCGATAGCCGCATCCACGACTGGAAGATCCGCATCCAGGACACCGTCGCGGACAACGCGTCCTGCGGTGTGTTCGTCGTCGGTCAGCGCCATACCGATCCGCGCAGCCTCGACCTCGCGGCAGTACGCATGGAGATGCAGCGCAACGACGAGCCGGCCGGCAGCGGCACCGGCGCCGCAGTCCAGGGCCACCCCGCCGAGGCCGTCGCGTGGCTGGCCAACACCCTGGGCCGCTTCGGCATCCCGTTCCACAAGGGCGAACTGATCCTGTCCGGCGCGCTGGCGCCGCTGGTCCCGGTGCATGCCGGCGACCATTTCACGTTGAACATCGACGGGCTGGGCGGCTGCTCGGTCCGCTTCCGCTGATTTTCCGCTTGCAGCCGCGCGGCGGGGTTGGCTCCCAACCCCCGGGCCTTCGGCCCGCCTCCCTCCCCTGCCCCGCCGCGCGTCCTGCACCCCAAGCCCCAACAAGGATTCGCCATGAAGAAAATCAAATGCGCCTTGATCGGCCCGGGCAACATCGGCA
>JAFEDK010000004.1 GCA_018241665.1 Pseudomonadota bacterium | reverse complement strand
CGTCTTCGGCTCGACGCCCTTGCGCCGCGGGCCGCGCGGTTCGCCCCGCTCGGGGTCGTAGGTGATGACCAGGGTGTCCGGGTCGAACATCACGCCCTGGAAGCGGGCGTAGGGGCACATGTACTTGCAGACCTGCTCGCGCATCACGCCGGCGAACAGGTAGGTGAAGCCGCCGTAGAAGAGGATCCAGAACAGCTCCCACGGGCCGAAGCTGAAGGTCGCCGCTTCACTCAGCAGTTCGTGGATCGGCGTGAAGTAGCCGACCAGCGTGAAGCCGGTCCAGATGGACAGCAGGCCCCAGGTGCCGAACTTGGCACCCTTGATCGCCAGCTTGCGGGCGCTCAGCGGGGCCTGATCCAGCTTCATGCGCTGGGCGCGGTTGCCTTCGATCTTCTCCTCGATCCACATGAAGATCTCGGTATAGACGGTCTGCGGGCACGAGTAGCCGCACCACAGCCGCCCGGCCACCGCCGTGAAGAAGAACAGCGAATAGGCGCTGATGATCAGCAGCACCGCCAGGAAGAACACGTCCTGCGGCCAGAAGATCCAGCCAAAGATGTAGAACTTGCGCTCGACCAGGTCGAGCAGCACGGCTTGCCGGCCGTTCCACGGCAGCCAGCACAGGCCGTAGAAGAGGATCTGCGTCGCCCACACCAGAATCCACCGCCAGGTCGCGAAGCGCCCTGTCACCGCGCGCGGGTAGACCTTCTGGCGGACGGCGTAGAGGGTTTCTTCAGTTTCCGCCCGCGCCTTGGCCTGGGTATCGGGGGGGATGATGGTTCGAGGGTCGGCTTCGCTCATGGCTGCAAGGAACTCGCGTTGAAATGGGTCGGCACCACGGCGGAAGCTGCGTCACAAAACCGTGGCGGATCACCCGATCCATAACAACATCCGTGCCATCCAGCCCGGCCGGCGGAAAGCCCCTGCGATCAAGGGCTTGAGCGCCAGCGCCGCCCGCCGGGCGCGCCACGCTGGCAGTCTTCTGACAGAAACGCTGCCACAGCTGGCAGCGTTTCTGTCCGGAACACGTGGCGGCAAGCCCTTGCCACCACCGCGACCGCCGCCCCCGAATCAGTCACGCAGCCCGCGCACGGCCAGAGCTGCCAGGGACGTCAGCGTCGCCATACCGGTGACCGCCAGCCAGCCCCACTGGGCGAACAGCAGGCTGCCGGCCACCGCCCCTGCCGCCATGCCGACGAACATGCTGACCACCAGGACCGCGTTCAGACGGCTGCGCGCGCCAGGGTCGAGGCCATACACGATGCTCTGGTGGGCGATCAGAGCGGCCTGCACGCCCAGGTCGAAGCCCACCGTGGCGATCCCCAGCACGACCAGTTGGAAGGTCGGCGGCAGCTGCGTGCCGAGGCTCATCAGGCCAAAGGACGACGCCGCGAGCCCGGCCGCCAGGCGGATCACCAAGGCCGGCCCGCGACGGTCAGCCAGGTGGCCGGCCATCGGCGCGGCCAGCGCACCGGCCGCCCCTGCCAGCCCGAAAGCACCGGCGACGGCGCTCCCCAGGTGGAAAGGCGCGCCGTGCAGCATGATCGCCAGCGTGGACCAGAAGGCGCTGAAGCCCACCGACAGCAGCCCCTGGGCCAGCGCCGCGCGGCGCAGTTCCTGATGGCGGCCCAGCAGCGCCGGCAGCGACGCGAGCAAGGCGCGGTAGGACAACTGCGTGGTCGGCGCGAACTGCGGCAGCCAGCGCCACGATGCCACGCCGATCAGCCCGATGCCGAACGCCGCCGCAGCGAACATCGCCCGCCAGCCCCAGTACTCGGCCACCAGGCCACTAACGACACGGGACAGCAGGATGCCCATCAGGAGGCCGGTCATCACCGTGCCGACGATGCGCCCGCGGCTCTGCTCCGGCGCGAGGCTGGCAGCGGCCGGCACGAAATCCTGGGCCAGCGTGGCGGTCAGGCCGATGGCCAGGCTGGCGAGGAGGAAGGCGCCGAAGTCCCCTGCCAGCCCGGCCGCCAGCAAGGCCAGTACCAGCAGCACCGACTTGCCGAGGATGATGCGGCGGCGGTCATGGCGGTCGCCCAGCGGCGCCAGCAGCAGGATGCCCAGGGCGTAGCCGAGCTGGGTCAGGGTCGGCACGAAGCCGGCCTCCCGCGCGCCGGCGCCGAACTCGGCGGCCAGCACGCCGAGCAGCGGCTGGCTGTAATACAGGGATGCGACGGACAGGCCGGCGCCGGCGGCCAGCAGGAAGATCAACGACCGGGCCGGCCGGCGGACCTCCGCCCGCGCCGGCTCGACCGACTCCGGCTTCGGCGGGACGCCCAGCGGGTCATGCGTCTTACAAATGGAAGTCATGGCAAAACTCCTGTTTCTTGGGTGAGTGGAGCTTGCCTGCCAAGCAATGACGGTGGTAGTAGCCCGGAATGCAGATTTGCTATACGTTCAACGCATGAAGAAGACGCTCATCACCTCCCTCGGCGATCCCCGCGCCGATTCGCCTCTATCCGCGTCCGGAACCGGCGATCGGCTGGAACTCATCCAGACCTTCGTGCGCATCGTCGAGGCCGGCAACCTGTCGGCCGCCGCCGCCCAGCTCGGCATGACCCAGCCGACCATCAGCCGGCGCCTGCAGGCCCTGGAGAAATCCCTCGGCGTGCGCCTGCTGCAGCGCTCCACCCACAGCATGCGCCTGACGGTGGACGGCGAACGCTGTTACGAGGGGGCCAAGACCCTGCTGAGCAACTGGGCCAGCTTCGAATCCGGCCTGAAAGGCGCCCGTGAGGAGCCGGAGGGCGTGCTGCGCGTCGTTGCCCCCCACGCCTTCGGCCAGGAACGCCTGGTCGGCCCGCTGGCCACCTACCTGCAACGCTATCCGCGCATGAAGGTCGAGTGGCTGCTGCACGACGACAGCGCGATCCAGGACTTCATCGCCGCCGGCATCGACTGCGCGATCCAGGTCGGCGAGATCACAGACTCTTCGCTGGTGGCCATCCAGCTCGCCGAGGTGCCGCGCATCGTCGTCGCGGCGCCGTCGGTACTCGCCGGCGGTGCCATGCCCCGCGAACCGGAAGACCTTGCCGGCCTGCCGTGGCTGGCGCTGCGCACCTACTACCGGCATGAGATCACGCTGCGCCACGTGACGACGGGCGAGCGCCGCGTCGTGCCGATCGAGCCACGCCTGAGCACCGACAGCCTCTACGCACTGCGCAGCGCGGCCCTGATGGGCCTGGGCGCCGGCATCGGCTCGGCGTGGGTGATGACCGAGCCGCTAGCCGACGGGCGCCTCGTACAGCTAGCGCCCGACTGGCAGGCCGCGCCGCTACCGGTCAGCCTGGTCTATCCCTACGCCTGCTTCTACCCGGCCCGCCTGCGCTGCTTCATCGACGTGATGCGCGCCGCCCTGCCCCAGGCGATCGCCGGTTGAACCCGACGTGGCGGCGGGCGACGGCCCGAGCGCTGTTGAAATCCCCACCCCGGCTGCTGCCCCACCAGCAGCCGGCCAGTCCGTGATCGTCCGCAAACCCCGCGGCACAAGCCCCACGGCAGGCGGCACGGAAGCTGCGTAAGCGTTTGCCATTTTTCCAGCAAAGGACGCTTCCATGATCTCTTCCACCCTCAAGCTGGCCGGCCTGCTGGGTCTCGGCCTCCTCATCACCGGCGGCGGGCTGCCGCACACAGCCCAGGCCGCCGGGCTGGATCCCCGCGCAGTCGAATACCAGCTGCCGAAGGACATCAAGTGGGTGCGCAACGCAGCTGGCACCTCGGAGCAGGCGGTGCTGTTCGGCGACCCGAGCAAGCCTGGCCCCTACGTGGTGCGTATCAAGTGGCTGCCGGGCAACAACTTCAGCCGGCCCCACTTCCATAACGGCGACCGCTTCTTCGCGGTGCTGTCCGGCACCTGGTGGGTCGGCACCGGCGACAAGTTCGACCCGGATGCCACCGTGCCGGTAACGGCCGGCGGCTACGTCATCCACCACGGCGGCCAGGTCCATTACGACGGCGCCAAGAACGAGGAGGCGATCATCCAGGTGTGGGGGATCGGCCCGGTCCACACGACCCAGGCCAGCCGCTGACCAGTTCTCCCGCCGCCGCCCTGCGCGGCGGGCAATGCGGATTCGCAGCTTAGTTTTGCGTCACAAGCATCCCAGGATTCCTTGTTTCACCCCGGCGCAGGTCCGGATGCATGATGAAAGCGTCTCTTCGATCACTTTCCCCGGAGCCCCCATGACCCAGGCACGCCAAACCGATTACCCGATCGACCCGCTGTTCACCCAGCGCTGGTCGCCCCGCGCCTTCACCGGCGAACAGATCCCCGAGGAAAGCCTGCTCGCGCTGCTGGAGGCCGCGCGCTGGGCGCCGTCGGCCTACAACGCGCAACCGTGGCGATTCATCTACGCCCGCCGCGACACGCCGAGCTGGCAGCCGGTCTTCGACAATCTCGTGGAGTTCAACCGCGGCTGGGTCCACAAGGCCGCGGCGCTGGTCGTCGTGCTGTCCCACAAGCAATACACCGCCCCGGGCGCCAGCGAGAGCCAGCCCAACGCCTGGCATTCCTTCGATACCGGCGCCGCGTGGGCCAGCCTGGCCTTCCAGGCGACCCTGTCGGGCTGGCACGCCCATGGCCTCGGCGGCTTCGACGCCGACGGCCTGCGCGCGAGCCTCGGCATTCCCGACGACTACGCGGTCGAGGCGGTCATCGCGGTGGGCAAGCTCGGCGACAAGGCCAGCCTGCCCGAAGCCCTGCAGGAACGGGAGACGCCCAACACCCGCCGTCCGCTGGCCGAGCTGGTGGCCGACGGCCGTTTCGACTTCGTGGCGTAAAAACGGAAATGCCCGTACGGCCTCCCTTTCGGGTGCCGGACGGGCACTTCATTCAGCCAGACTAAACGCGCTTGTCAGTGGTCCCGCCGGTTGGGCGGCACGATGTTGAGGCGCGTCAGCTTGCGATAAAAGGTGGCCCGCGACAGGCCCAGTTCCTTCGCCGACACCGTCACCTGCCACTGGTTACGGCGCAGCACCTCCAGCATGCGCTCGCGCAGCCGGGCGTCCTTCTCCTTCAGCGGCGGCGCGGGCGGTTCCGGCAGGGCCTCGCGCATGCCGAAGTCGTCCCGCGCGGCTGGCCGTGCCGACACCAGGCGCGGACCGAAGAACAGGTCCGGCGGAAAATGCGCCGTGTGCAACAACGTGCTCTCGCAGATCGCACAGGCGTAGCGCATCGCGTGGCGCAGCTGGCGGATGTTGCCGGGCCAGCCGTGGCGGATCAGCGCATCGCGGGTTTCCGGCGCCAGGCGTAGGGATTCCCGCCCCATCGCCTTGACCTCCTCGTCCAGCACCCGGTCGATCACCGTACCTATGTCCTCCCGCTCGCGCAGCGGCGGCAGCACGAACACCGCACCGTTGAGGCGGTAGTACAGATCCTCGCGGAAGCGCCCTTCCTCCACCAGGCGCGGCAGGTTCTGGTGGGTCGCGCAGATGATGTGCAGCTTCACCGGGATCGGCTGCTCGGCGCCCAGCGGCAGCACCTCGCCCTCGGCCAGCACGCGCAGCAAACGGCTCTGCAGCACCAGCGGCATGTCGCCGATCTCGTCGAGGAACAACGTGCCGCCGTCCGACTGCAGGATCTTGCCGCGGGCGCCCTTGGCCCGCGCACCGGTGAAGGCGCCGTCCCGGTAGCCGAACAGCTCGCTCTCGATCAGGCTTTCCGGAATCGCCGCACAGTTGAGGGCGATGAAGGGTTGCTTGTGGCGGCTGCTGCAGTCGTGGATGGCCTTGGCGAAAGCTTCCTTGCCGGTGCCCGTCTCGCCCAGCAGCATCACCGGGATGTCCCGGTTGGCCACCTTCAGCGCCCGGCTGACGTTGGTGCGTACCCGCGAATCGTCGGTGGCCAGGTGACCGAAGCCGCGCACCTCATTGCAGCCCTCGTCGTTGGTCGCGCCGTGGTGCACATCGCTCGGCGCGCGGCGCCGCGCATCGGGCACCCGCAGCAGCGCGAAGAAACGTTCGCCGCTGTCCTGCACCCGCAGCGGAATGGCCTGCCCCGGCTGCGCGTGGGCCGCTGCCAGCAAATCGGCGGCGGAGCATTCGAAGAGGTCGGACACGCAGCTGATCATCCGCCCCGGCCGCTGCAGCAATTCCTTGCGGGCCCGGCGATTGCCGCCGACGATCATGCCGGTATCGTCGAAGGCGAGCAGATAATCGGTCTGCACGTGCAGCAGTTCGGGGCTGCGGCCGAACTGCAATATCCAGTACTGGCGCAGGCTGTGGAACGCGAAGGCGTCCTCGATCAGGCGCGCCTTCTCGACCACCATCTGGAACACCAGCAACTGGCTGTCCCGGTTCTCCGGCGAATACAGCGCCGACGCATCCAGCACCGCCAGCGGCTGATCGTCGATGCCGAGGATGGGCGCCGAGCTGCAGGTGAAGCCGATATTGTGGGAGCGAAAATGCTCGCCCCGATGCACAAGTATCGGCTGGCCATCCACCAGACAGGTGCCGACGCCGCAGGTGCCTTCGTCCATTTCGGACCAGCGCGTGCCATTGCGGAAACCCTGGGCGCGGAATTCCTTGTCCAGTTCCGGCACGGTGCGAAAATCGACGGTGACGCCGGTGGCGTCGGTCAACAGCACGCAATAACTCGACGGCCGCAATTGTTCATGCAGGCGATCCATGCCCTCCCGCGCAATGCGCATGAAGGCATCCAGGCGGTCGCGGTGCTCGCGCAATTCCTGCGCGGTCACCACCTGGGGCGTCGTCGCCAGCCCCGGATCGACCTGGTATTTGCTCAGAGAGCGTTGCCACGAGCGCGTCAGCCGGTCCTGCGCCGGATGCCTGGGCAGCCGCGCGCCCCTCTCCACCACCTCGACCACGCGTTCCACGTGGCGGGCGATATCACCTTGTCCCCGCATCATTTTATTTCCCCCATATATATCGGGAGTGTTTTAGGAAAAACATCCTTTGGTAACGACAAAGCGTATTCCGCTACGGCAATTAAATCAATGCTGACGTTTGTCTCCGTAAATTGAGACACCTGTCTCAGTTTCTCGTCTCTTTCTCGCCCCGGCGCCTCATTTCTCACTCCCTATTTCCCACACCTCATTTCACCGCACAGCGAGATAGAAAATAAAACAAACTTAAATTTCATCAACATACGCAAAAAGCAGTGCACAAATCCGGCATCCAAACGGCAATTGGCACGCGCCGTGCACAAAGGAGCGTAATTCGCCAACCAATTGAAACCCAATTGTGAAACACGTCTCCCAAATCCCTCCGATCGGCATCCTGGCTAATCCCGCCTCAGGGCGGGACATCCGCCGGCTGACCAGCAAGGCGCTGGTTTTCCCGACGGTGGAAAAGGTCAACATGATCGAGCGCCTGCTCGGCGCCTTCGGTGCGGTGGGCGTACAGCGGGTCGTGATGATGCCGGACGTGGTGGGCATCACCGCCGGCCTGACCCGCGCCATCGACGGCCACCGGGCCGACCGCGGCCAGCCGTGGCCACAGGTGGAATTCCTGCCGATGCAGCTGCGCCACGACGCCAGCGACACCCTTGAAGCGATCCGCCGCATGCGGGCGGCCGGCGTGGCGGTCATCGTCGTGCTCGGCGGTGACGGCACCCACCGCATCGTGGCGTCCGAGTGCGGCGACATCCCGCTGGCGACGCTGTCGTCCGGCACCAACAACGCCTTCCCTGAATTGCGCGAAGCAACGCTGACCGGCCTCGCCGCCGGCCTGCTGGCGAGCGGCGCGGTCAGCGTCGACGAAGCCGCGGTGCCCAACAAGCAGTTGCGCGTACGGGTCGGCGAACGGGAGGAGATCGCCCTGGTGGATGTCTGCGTGACCCACCTCGACCACCTGGGCGCCCGCGCCGTGTGGGACCCGTCGAGCATCGCCGAGCTGTTCGTGAGCTTTGCCGAGCCGGACGCGATCGGCCTGTCCAGCATCGCCGCGATGCTCGCCCCGGTGGGCCGCAATGAGTGGCAAGGCGCCTGGGTGCAGTGCGACGGCGCCACCTCGGCGGTGCTGGCCCCCATCGCACCAGGCCTGGTCGTGCCGGTGCCGGTGGCCGCCCATGGCCTGCTGCTGCCCGGCGAGCCCCGCCCGCTGCGCTGCCTGCGCGGCAGCCTCGCGCTCGACGGCGAACGGGAAATCGAACTCAACGGCCGCGAGCCGGCCAGCGTGACCCTCGAACTGGACGGCCCGCGCACGCTGGACGTGCGCGCCACCCTCGCCGCCGCGGTGCGCCACGGCGCCCTGCGGCGCCCGCTGGCCACGGAGATGCCGGCATGACTCACCACCTTCTTCCCGCCTGCGGCCCGCCCGCAGCCCTCAACCCCGGTCGGCGCCCCGCGGCGCCGACCGCCACCGACCCCGGCGCGGGCAGCCCGCTCCGCACCGGAAGCACCACCCAAAAATCCACAATCTGGAGACAACCGTGACCAAGAAACTGACTCGCGATGACCTGCTGACGGCCTACCGCACCATGCGCACCATCCGCGAATTCGAAGAGCGCCTGCACACCGACTTCGCCACCGGCGAGATCCCGGGCTTCGTCCACCTCTATGCGGGCGAAGAGGCGTCCGCTACCGGCGTGTGCATGAACCTCACCAAGGACGACCACATCGCCAGTACCCACCGCGGCCACGGCCACTGCATCGCCAAGGGCGTCGATCCGGTCGGCATGATGGCCGAGATCTGGGGCCGCAAGACCGGCACCTGCAAGGGCAAGGGCGGCTCCATGCACATCGCCGACCTGTCGGTGGGCATGCTCGGCGCCAACGGCATCGTCGGCGGCGGCGGCCCGCTGGTGTGCGGCACCGCGCTGGCGGCCAAGCTGCGCGGCACCCGCAACGTCAGCGTGTGCTTCTTCGGTGACGGCGCTTCCAACCAAGGCACCATCTTCGAAGCCATGAACCTGGCCTCGGTGTGGAACCTGCCGGTGATCTTCCTGGCCGAGAACAACGGCTACGCGGAAGCCACCTCCTACAACTACTCGGTGGCCTGCGACACCATCGCCGACCGCGCCTCGGCCTTCGGCATGCCCGGCATCACGGTGGACGGCTTCGACTTCTTCGCCGTCCATGAAGCCGCCGGCGAGGCCATCGAGCGCGCCCGCAACGGCGGTGGCCCGTCCCTGGTGGAAGTGAAGCTGTCCCGCTACTACGGCCACTTCGAGGGCGACCAGCAGACCTACCGCGCCCCCGGCGAGGTGCAGAACATCCGCGACACCAAGGACTGCCTACTGCAGTTCTCCCGCCGCGTGACCGCCAGCGGCGAACTCGCCCAGGCCGACCTGGACGCCATCGACGCCGAAGTGAAGGCCCTCATCGACGGCTCCGTGGTCAAGGCCAAGTCCGACCCGAAACCCACCGAAGCCGACCTGCTCACCGATGTGTACGTGAGCTACTGATCACGCCCGCCCAAAGAATTCAGGAGACATAAAAATGGCACGAAAGATTACCTACCAACAGGCCATCAACGAGGCTCTCGACCAGGAAATGGCCCGCGACCAGAACGTCATCGTGATGGGCGAAGACGTGGCCGGCGGCTCCGGCGCACCGGGCGAGCAGGACGCCTGGGGCGGCGTGCTCGGCGTGACCCGCGGGCTGTACGCCAAGCATCCGGGGCGCGTCATCGACACCCCGATCTCCGAATCCGGCTACGTCGGTGCCGCCATCGGCGCCGCCTGCTGCGGCATGCGCCCGGTGGCCGAGCTGATGTTCGTCGATTTCCTCGGCGTGTGCTTCGACCAGATCTTCAACCAGGCCGCCAAGTTCCGCTACATGTTCGGCGGCAAGGCCGAAACCCCGGTGGTGATCCGCGCCATGTACGGCGCCGGCTTCCGCGCCGCGGCCCAGCACTCCCAGTGCCTGTACAACATCTTCACCCACATCCCGGGCCTGAAGGTGGTGGTGCCGTCCAACCCTTACGACGCCAAGGGCCTGCTGATCCAGTCGATCCGCGACAACGACCCGGTGATCTTCCTCGAGCACAAGGCCCTCTACACGATGGAAGGCGAAGTGCCGGAAGAGCTCTACACCGTGCCCTTCGGCGAAGCCGCCGTGGTCCGCGAAGGCCACGACGTGACCATCGTAGCCTTCGGCCGCATGGTGCTGAAGGCCCAGGAGGCCGCCGCCGACCTGCAGAAGCAAGGCATCCACTGCGAGATCATCGACCCGCGCACCACCTCGCCGCTGGACACCGACACCATCCTCGAAAGCGTCGAGAAGACCGGCCGCCTGGTGGTCGTCGATGAATCCCATCCCCGCTGCAGCATGGCCTCCGACATCGCCGGCCTGGTCGCCGAGCAAGCCTTCGACAGCCTCAAGGCACCGATCCGCCAGGTCACCGGCTTCCACGCTCCGGTGCCGTTCAGCGACGCACTCGAAGAGCTTTACATCCCCAGCGCGGCGAAGATCGTCGCCGCCGTCAAGAGCGTCAAGGAGTACAAGTAATGTCTGCCATCCAAACCATCACCATGCCGAAGTGGGGCCTTTCCATGCAGGAGGGAAAGGTCAACGGCTGGCTCAAGCAGGTCGGTGATGCCGTCGAGCAAGGCCAGGAAATCGTCGAAGTCGAAAGCGAGAAGATCGCCGGCGCCGTCGAGGCCGGAGCCACCGGCGTGCTGCGCCGCCAGCTCGCCAATGAAGAAGACGTGCTGCCGGTCGGCGGCCTGCTCGGCGTCATCGCCGACGCCAGCGTGTCCGACGCCGACATCGACGCCTTCGTCGCCGACTTCCTGTCCAACTTCAAGCCCGCCGAGGGCGCGGAGGAAGACCAGGGCCCGACCACCCAGAAGATCGAGGTCAATGGCCACAAGCTGCGCTACCTCAAGCGCGGCGATAGTGGCAAAAGCGGCGAACCGATGCTGCTGATCCACGGCTTCGGCGGCGACCTCAACAACTGGCTGTTCAACCACGAAGCCCTGGCCGCCGACCGTGAGGTGTACGCCCTCGACCTGCCCGGCCACGGCGAATCCACCAAGGACGTCGGCGAGGGCAACCTGGCCGCGCTGGCCGACACGGTGGCGGCCTTCCTCGACGCGGTCGGCGTCACCTCGGCCCACCTGGTCGGCCACTCGATGGGCGGCGCGGTGTCCCTCACCGTGGCCCTGCGCCACCCGGAGAAGGTCCGCTCCCTCAGCCTGATCGGCAGTGCCGGCCTGGGCAGCGAGATCAACACCGGCTACATCCAGGGCTTCGTCTCGGCCGCCAACCGCAACGCCCTCAAGCCGCTGCTGGCCGACCTGTTCGCCGACAGCAGCCTGGTGACCCGCCAGCTGGTGGACGACCTGCTCAAGTACAAGCGCCTGGAAGGCGTCGGCCAGGCCCTCTCCACCCTGTCCGGCAACCTCTTCGCCGACGGCCGCCAGAACAGCGTGATGGCCGACCAGCTGGCCGCACTCGGCAAGCCGGTGCTGGTGATCTGGGGCGAGGAAGACCGCATCATCCCGGTCGCCCACGCCCACGCGGTGTCCGGCAAGGTGCAGGTGGAAGTGCTCGGCAACCGCGGCCACATGGTGCAGATGGAAGCCGCCAACGACGTCAATCGGGCCATCGCCCGCTTCGTCGGCTGACCGGCTCCGCCGGCGGACGGAACGCCTGCCCACGGGTATCCCCCCTCCCCGTGGGCCGGCGCCCGCCCGCCGTGCGGGCCGCCATCGGCCCATGAACATCGGAGTCCGGCCCGAACCGGACCGCAAGCCCCCACCCCAAGGAGACATCATGCCCACCGCCCACGCCACGCCCGTCAGCCTGCGCGGCGCCGACAAGCTGGCCCGCATCCCCGTGAAGGTGGACAGCCAGCGCGCCTCGCCGCCCAAGCCGCCCTGGCTGCGCGCCCGCGATCCGGGCACCGCCTCCGTGCGCGACCTGCAGAAACTGCTGCGCGAACAGGAGCTGCATACCGTCTGCGAGGAGGCCGACTGCCCCAACATCGGCGAGTGCTTCAGCCGCGGCACCGCCACCTTCATGATCATGGGCAGCATCTGCACCCGCCGCTGCCCCTACTGCGACGTGGCCCACGGCCGCCCCGCCCCGCTCGACGCCGACGAACCGGCCCGCCTGGCGCGCACCGTGGCAGCCATGAAGTTGCGCTACGTGGTCATCACCTCGGTGGACCGGGACGACCTGCGCGACGGCGGCGCCGGCCACTTCGCGGCCTGCATCGCGGCCATCCGCAACACCGCGCCGCGGGTGCAGATCGAGATCCTGACGCCCGACTTCCGCGGCCGCGAGGCGCTGGCTCTGGAAACCCTCGGCGACGCGCTGCCCGACGTCTTCAACCACAACCTGGAAACCGTGTCGCGCCTGTACCGGGCGGTCCGCCCCGGCGCCGACTACGCCGCGTCCCTGCGCCTGATCGCCGACATGAAGGCCCGCCACCCGGCGCTGCCTACCAAGTCCGGCCTGATGCTCGGCCTCGGCGAGACCGACGAGGAAGTCCTCGCCGCGATGCGCGACCTGCGTGCCTACCACTGCGACATCCTGACCCTCGGCCAATACCTGCGCCCGTCCGCCTCCCATCTGCCGGTGGAGCGCTACGTACCGCCGGAGGAGTTCGAGCGCTGGCGGCACATTGCGCTGGAGCTGGGCTTCGTCGAAGTGGCCGCCGGTCCGTTGGTGCGCTCGTCCTACCGGGCCGACCAGCTGGCCGCCGGCAGCGGGCTGATCGTGGAGGGCGCGGCATGAGCATCCCGATCCGTCTCAACGGCCAGACCCGCGAGATCCCCGCCCCGTGGCGCGTCGCCGACCTGGTCATCGACCTGGGCTACGCCGGCAAGCGGGTGGCCGTCGAAGTGAACGGGCAGATCGTGCCCAAGAGCCATTACGCCCACACCCCGCTGGTCGGGCAGGACCGGGTGGAAATCGTCGTCGCAGTCGGAGGAGGCTGACATGGGAAAACCCGAAGCACATCACGTCGCAACACCGCTGGACACGCCCTTCATGATGGGCGGCCAGACCTTCCGCTCGCGCCTGCTGGTGGGCACCGGCAAGTACCGGGACTTCGCCCAGACGCGCGACGCGGTGGAGGCCAGCGGCGCGCAGATCGTCACCGTGGCGATCCGCCGCACCAACATCGGTCAGGACCCGGCCCAGCCCAGCCTGCTCGACGTGCTCGACCTGCGCCGCTACACGCTGCTGCCCAACACGGCCGGCTGCTACAGCGCGATGGAGGCGGTCCGCACCCTGCGCCTCGCCCGCGAGCTGCTGGACGGCCACGACCTGGTCAAGCTGGAAGTCCTCGGCAGCCCGGAAACCCTCTACCCCAACATGCCGGAAACACTGAAGGCCGCCGAAGTGCTGGTGCGCGACGGCTTCCGGGTGATGGTGTATTGCTCCGACGACCCGGTGCAGGCACGCATGCTGGAGGACATCGGCTGCGTGGCGATCATGCCGCTGGCCAGCCTGATCGGCTCCGGCATGGGCATCCTCAACCCGTGGAACCTCAACCTCATCATCGACGCCGCGCGGGTGCCGGTGATCGTCGATGCCGGCGTCGGCACCGCCTCGGACGCCGCCATCGCGATGGAGCTGGGCTGCGACGGCGTGCTGATGAACACCGCCATCGCAGCCGCCGGCGACCCGGTGCGGATGGCCACCGCCATGCGCCTCGGCGTGGAAGCCGGCCGCCACGCCTTCCTGGCCGGCCGCATGCCGCGTCGCCTGTACCACGCCAGCGCCAGCTCGCCGCTGGAAGGCGTCATCGGGCGCTGAAGCGTCCCGCTGCCGGCCCCACCGGCGGCGGGACGCAAACACGCATTGGGGAACGCGCGCTGCCCGCGACAGCTCGAAGGGACTTTCCCCTATTGGCGAAGCCGGCAGCGGCCGCCCACAATGCGCAGCATGAAAGCCCTGAACCAGATCGCCCTGTCCATGCTCGACCTCGTCGCCGTCCGTGAAGGCGGCAGCGTGGCCGACGCCCTCGACATCTCCCTGCGCACCGCGCGCCACGTGGAGTCCCTCGGCTTCACCCGCTACTGGCTGGCCGAACACCACAACATGGCCGGCATCGCCAGCTCGGCCACCGCCGTGCTGGTCGGCCACATCGCCGGCGGCACCACGCGCATCCGCGTCGGCTCCGGCGGCGTGATGCTGCCCAACCACGCCCCGCTGGTGGTCGCCGAGGCCTTCGGCACGCTGGCCGAGCTCTACCCCGGGCGCATCGACCTGGGCCTCGGCCGGGCCCCCGGCACCGACGGCCTGACCATGCGCGCACTGCGCCGCGACCGCATCGAGCGCGAAGAAGACTTCCCCCGCGACGTGGCCGAACTGCAACAGCTGCTCGCCGCCCCGCAGCCCGGCCAGAAGCTCATCGCCATGCCCGGCGCCGGCACCAACGTGCCGATCTGGCTGCTCGGCTCCAGCCTGTTCTCGGCGCGCCTCGCCGCCGAGCGTGGCCTGCCCTACGCCTTCGCCTCCCACTTCGCGCCGCGCCTGCTGCTACAGGCCCTCGACGTGTATCGCAGCAACTTCCGCCCGTCGGAACAGCTCGCCAAGCCCTACGCCATCGTCGGCGTGCCGCTGATCGCCGCACCCACCGACGAGGAGGCCGACTTCCTGGCCAGCAGCACCTACCGCCGCGTGCTCGGCATCCTGCGCGGCGACCGCCGCCGCCTGCAGCCGCCGGAAGAGAACTTCATGGCCAACCTCCATCCGGAGGAGCGCGCCGCCATCGGTGACTTCCTCGGTGCCGCGGTGATCGGCAGCCCGGACAGCGTACGCACCGGCTTCACCCGCCTGGCTGAGGCGACCGACGCCGACGAGTTCATGCTGGTCAGCGACGTCTTCGACGCGGACCTGCGCCTGCGCGCCCTCGACATCGCCGCCCAGGTCTGCAAGGCTTGAGGCCTTCCCCGATCAATCGACGCCTCGCACGCCATGTCCGACTCCGTTTTTAGTGGCCTCGAACCGGCCGCCGTGTGGTCCCATTTCGCCACCCTGTGCCGCATTCCCCGTCAATCCAAGGCCGAGGACGCGCTGCGCGACCACCTCCTCGACTGGGCCCTGGGCCGCGGCCTGGCCGCCGAGGTGGATGGTGCCGGCAACCTGATCGTCCGCAAGCCGGCCAGCCCCGGCCATGAGGCGGCGCCCGGCGTGGTGCTGCAAGGCCACCTGGACATGGTCTGTCAGGCCAATGCCGACACGCCCCACGACTTCGCCCGCGACCCGATCCGCCCGCGCCGCGACGGCGGCTGGCTGGTCGCCGACGGCACCACCCTCGGCGCCGACAACGGCATCGGCGTGGCGCTGATCCTTGCCGCACTGGAGGACAAGCAGCTCGTCCATGGCCCCCTCGAAGCCCTGTTCACTGTGGACGAGGAAGCCGGCATGGGCGGCGCCCAGGGCCTGGCCCCCGGCGTGCTGCAAGGCCGGCTGATGCTCAACCTGGATACCGAGGACTGGGGCGAGTTCTACCTGGGCTGCGCCGGCGGTGCAGACGTGAATGTGCACCGCGCCGGCCGCCCCACCGCCGTACCGGCTGGCCACGTGCTGCGCCAGATCGCGCTGACCGGGCTGCGCGGCGGCCATTCCGGCGTAGACATCCACGAAGAGCGCGGCAACGCGATCAAGCTGCTGGTGCGCGTGCTGCGCGGGCTGGAAGCCCACCTGCCGCTGCGCCTCGCCGGCCTGCAGGGTGGCAGCGCCCGCAACGCACTGCCACGGGAAGCCCGCGCCCTCGTCGCCGTACCGGCCGAGCGCAGCGCCGAACTGAACGCCGGGCTGGATGCCTGGCAGGCCCTGCTGCGCGACGAGCTGGCCGGCGTGGACGCCGGCATCACCCTCAGCAGCGCGCCGGCCGACGCCGACGCCGTTCTCGCCGAGACCGAACAGGCGCTGTGGCTGGCCTCCCTGCATGCGGCGCCCCACGGCGTGCGGCGCTGGAGCCTGGCCGTGCCGGGCGTCGTCGAAACCTCCAACAACCTGGGCGTGGTGTCGATCACCCCCACGGAAGGAAGCGCGAACTTCATGGTGCGCTCCCTGCGCGACAGCGGCAGCACCGCGCTGGCAGAAGAGATCGTCAGCCTGTTCGCGCTGTCCGGCACGCCGGCTGAAATCTCCGGCCACTATCCCGGGTGGACGCCGAATCCTTCCTCGCCGCTGCTGGCCCTGTGCCAGGCGGCCTACACGCGGGAGTTCGGCGGGGAATCGCAGGTCAAGGTGATCCACGCCGGGCTGGAGTGCGGGATCATCGGCGCCAAATATCCGGGGATGGACACCGTGTCCTTCGGGCCGACGATCCGCGGCGCCCACGCCCCCGGCGAGCGCGTCGACATCGACTCCGTCGGCCGCGCCTGGCAGTTGTTCACCGCCATCCTCGCCGACCTCGCCCGCAGCCCGCGATGAACCCGGACGATCTGCAGGCGCTGGTCGAGTATGTGATGCCCTTCGGCAAATACAAGGGACGCGTACTGGCCGACCTGCCGGGCAACTACCTCGCCTGGTTCGCCCGCCAGGGCTTTCCACCCGGACGGCTGGGCCAGCTGCTGGCCCTGATGCTGGAACTCGACCACAACGGGCTCAAGCCGCTGCTCGCGCCACTGCGCAAACCCCGGAGCTGATCGGGGCAGCGCCTGCTGTGGGGATGCTGCTGTGGGATGCTGCTGTGGGATGCTGCTGTGGGATGCTGCTGTGGGATGCTGCTGTGGGATGCTGCTGTGGGATGCTGCTGTGGGATGCTGCTGTGGGGGCGAATTCATTCGCCCGCGGTGATTGCTCAACCGCCTGAGGGCGAATGAATTCGCCCCCACAAGCAGCCCTACGGGGAGAGCCTTGAAAGGCTCTCCCAAGCCCCGGTGGCTCAGTCGCCGCCCGGCTCCATCTGCGACTGCAGGTAGTTGGGCAGGGTCACCTCGCCGATCAGGGACAGCTGGGTTTCCAGCCAGTCGATGGCTTCCTCGCAGGCTTCCAGCAGCTCCTGCAGCAGGTCGCGGCTGACGTAGTCGGCGTGGGCTTCGCACAGGGCGACGGCCTCCACCAGCAGCGGGTGCTGCACGTCCTTCTCGTACTTGAGGTCGCCTTCCAGGCATTCCTTGACGTTCTCGCCGATCAGCAGCTTGCCCAGGTTCTGCAGGTTGGGCAGGCCTTCCAGGAACAGGATGCGCTCGATGATCTCGTCCGCTTCCTTCATCACCCGGATCGACTGCTTGTAGTTGTAGTCGTTGAGCTTCTCGAAGCCCCAGTTGCGGAACATGCGGGCGTGCAGGAAGTACTGGTTGATGGAGGTCAGCTCGTTGGTGAGCGCCTTGTTGAGGATGTCGATGACCTTCTTTTCGCCTTTCATCGCGGGCCTTCCTTAAGCGTTGGGGTGGCCAGGCTTCATCTGGCTTTGCAGGTAGTTCGGCAGACCGATCGCGTCGAGCAGGCGGAGCTGCTTTTCCAGGTAGTAGGCGTGGTCCATCTCGGTATCTTCGAGCTGCACCAGCAGCATGTCGCGGGTCACGTAGTCCTGGGCCTTCTCACAGGCCGCGATGGCCTTCTTGAGCTCGCCGACTACGTGGTATTCCAGCGCCAGATCGGCCTCCAGCATATCCTTCACGCCCTTGCCGACCTTGATCGGGCTGCGCTTGTCCACACAGGCCGTGCCTTCCAGGAACTGGATGCGCTGGATCAGCGCGCGGGCATGCTGGCGCTCGTGGTCGGACTCGTGCAGGGCCTTTTCCGACAGGTGCACGTAGCCCATGTCCGAATACATCTCGCCGTGAATCAAATACTGATCGACCGCCGCCAGCTCTCCCGCCAGCAGGTCGTTGAGAATGCCAATGATCTTCTTGTCGCCTTTCATGGGAGACTCCTTTTTATTCCAGCTTTTCAGGCTGGCATGGAAAGCGTGGAGAATCAAGCCTGGCCTGGGAGTATGGGGATTTGGCAGGCGCCTATCGCGGCGGGTCCGGCGCAGGGCACAATGGCGGGAGTCCGGACTGGAAACCTCCAAGCCGGCGCCTGCTCCATATGCATTCACTGCTCCGCGCACAGTCCTCATGAAACCCTTCGCGTTGGTGCTGATCCTCGTCGCCCTCGGCGGCTGCGATGCGCCGCCCGCGCCCGGCGGCCCCCGCTACGCCCAGGCGCCGCAAGGTAGCAGCGCGCCGGTGCTGCGTTTCGCCATCCACCCCCTGCACAATCCGCAGAAGCTCGCCTCGGCCTACCAGCCGCTGATCGACCACCTCAACCGCCAGTTGAGCGGCGTCCAGCTGGAACTGGAAGCCTCCCGCGACTACGCCGAATTCGAGCGCAAGTTCCGCCAGCGCGGCCCGGACTTCCTGCTGCCCAATCCCTGGCAAACCCTCGAAGCCGGCAAGGTGGGTTACCACGTGCTGGCGATGGCCGGCGAGGCCTCCGACTTCAAGGGCCTGATCCTGGTCCGGCGGGACAGCCGCATCGGGCAGCCGGGCGAGCTCAAGGGCAAGGCCGTCAGCTATCCCTCCCCCACCGCGCTGGCGGCCTGCATCATGCCCCAGTGGTTTTTCCGTTCCCACGGTCTCGATGTCACGCGGGATCTGGACAACCGCTACGTCGGCTCCCAGGAGTCGTCCATCATGAACGTCTATCTCGGCCAGACGAGCGCCGGTGCCACCTGGCCGCCGCCGTGGCGCGCCTTCCAGAAGGACCACCCGCGCGAGGCCGCCGAGCTGCGCGTGGCGTGGGAAACCCCGTCCCTCATCAACAACTCGGTGATGGCCCGCGACGACGTGCCGGAAGCCATCGTCGCCACGGTGCGCCGCGCGCTGCTGGAGCTGGAAGGCAGCACGGCGGGACGCGAGATCCTGGCCGGCATGGAAACCGCCCGCTTCCAGCCCGCCGGAGATAAGGACTACGACCTGGTGCGGCAATTCATCACCGAGTTCGAAGCCAGGGTCCGCAAGGTCGAGGACCGGCGCTGATGAGAATGCCCGTCCGCAAGGGCCTGCTCGGCAGCCTGCGCCGCCAGCTGATCGCCGGCGTCGCCGCGTCCATCGCGCTGCTGACCGTCGCCTTCGTGTTCTTCTTGACCTACTGGCAACAGCAGTTCCTGCTCGAACGCCAGGAGGAACACGCCCTCGGGCTGGCGCGAACCCTCGCCACCTCATCGGCGGTGTGGCTGGAGGCGCGCGACGCCGCCGGCCTGCAGGAGCTGGTGACGGCCCAGCAGCGCTACAAGTCGCTGGAATTCGCGATGGTCACCGATGCGCGCGGCCAGATCCTCGCCCATACCGACCGGCTGCGCATCGGCCAGTACCTGGCCGACCTCCCGCGGGAGGTCAGCGAAACCCTGCTGTCCCGGCACATCGCCCTGACCGACGCGGCCATCCCGGTGATGCTCAACCAGCGCCCCATCGGCTGGGTGCGCGTGGGCGTCGGCGAGTCCGACATCGAAGCCCGCCTGACCACCATCCGCCATTCCGGCCTGCTCTTCGCGGTGCTGGCGATCGCCCTCACCACGCTGTTCTCGGTCTGGCTCGGCACCCGCCTCA
This sequence comes from Pseudomonadota bacterium, assembly GCA_018241665.1. Taxonomy (GTDB): domain Bacteria; phylum Pseudomonadota; class Gammaproteobacteria; order Burkholderiales; family Rhodocyclaceae; genus Zoogloea. The sequence continues at coordinate 159,728 of JAFEDK010000004.1, read as the reverse complement.
CCCGCCGGCTCGGCGAGCTGAGCACGGCCATGAGCCGCGTCGAAGGCGGCGATGCCCAGGTCCGCATCAACCTCGCCGGCGCCGACGAAGCCGCCTACCTGGCCCATGCCTTCAACCGCATGCAGGACGCCCTGGCCGAGCGCGACGAACTGCGCCGCCGGGCCGAAACCGCGCTGCAGGACTACCGGGAACATCTGGAAGAACTGGTGGCCGAGCGCACCGCCGCGCTGTCCCAGGCCCGCGACGAGGCCGAGACCGCCAACGTGGCCAAGAGCGTGTTCCTGGCCAATATGTCCCACGAGATCCGCACGCCGATGAACGCGATCATCGGCCTCAACTACATCGTCCGCCACGCCGAGCGCGACCCGCAGCAGGTCGAACGGCTCGACAAGATGCAGCAGGCCGCCCACCACCTGCTCGGCATCATCAACGACATCCTGGATTTCTCGAAGATCGAAGCCGGCAAGGTGAGCCTGGAGCTCGATGACATGGCGGTCGGCGCCCTCGCCCGGGAACTCTTCGACATGATCGGCGAGCGGGCCGCCGCCAAGCAGCTGCTCCTCGAGCGCGACATCGATCCGGCCCTGCCCGCCTGGCTGCGCGCAGATCGCCTCAAGCTGACCCAGGTGCTGCTCAACCTGGCCAGCAATGCGGTGAAATTCACCGAGCACGGCCGCATCCTGTTCCGCATCCGCCTGATGACCGCCGACGGCGAGCACCTCCGGGTGCGCTTCGAGGTCAGCGACACCGGCATCGGCATCAGCGAGGAACAGCGCGAGCGTGTCTTCAAGGCCTTCCAGCAGGCCGACAGCTCGACCACCCGCAAGTACGGTGGCACCGGCCTGGGGCTGGTCATCAGCCGCAAGCTGGTCGAGCTGATGGGCGGCAGCCTCGCCGTGGACAGCGTGCCCGGCGAGGGCAGCACCTTCTGGTTCGAGCTGCCCCTGCAGCGCAGCCCGGCCGGAACCCACCAGGCCGACACCGCCGCGCAACACCGCTCTCCGCCCACGGGGAGCATCGCGCCCACCGGGGCACCCGCCGATCTCGGCCGCCTGCGCGGCAAGCGCATCCTGCTCACCGAGGACAACCCGACCAACCAGGAAGTCGCGCTGGCCCTGCTGAGCGAGCCGGGCATGCAGGTGGACGTGGCCAGCGACGGCCTCGAGGCGCTGGCCCTCGCCACCGTCACCGCCTACGACCTGATCCTGATGGACATGCAGATGCCCAACATGGACGGCCTGGCGGCCACCCGCGCGATCCGCCAGCTACCGGACCGACAGACCGTGCCGATCCTGGCGATGACCGCCAATGCCTTCAAGGACGACCGCGAGCGCTGCCTCGCCGCCGGCATGAACGACCACATCGCCAAGCCGGTCGATCCCGAACGCCTGTACCGCGCGCTGCTCGAATGGCTGCCACAAGGGCCGGCAGCAAGCTCTTCGCCCCCGGCTGCCTCCGCGGGAGCGGCCGCCACCAACGGCGACGACAGCCTGCGCATCCAGCTCGAAGCCATCACCGGCCTTGATGTGGCCGCCGGGCTGCACATCGTCCGCAACCGCCTGCCCACCTACCTGCGCATCCTGCACATCTTCCTGCGCACCGAGGGCGACGCCGCGGCGCAGATCCTCGCCGCCCTGGCCGACGGCCGGCTCGACGAGGCCTACGAACGCGCCCACACGCTGAAGGGTGCCGCCGGCAACATCGGCGCGACGGCGGTGTACCACCTCGCAGACCGCATCTGCCAGGCCATCAAGCATGGCGCAGCCGGCGGCCCCGGGCAGGCCCGCCGCGCCGCCGATGAGCTCGCCGGCGAACTGCCGCCGCTGATCGACGCCCTGCGCGCGCGGATCGGCGACGACTGAGCGCGACCCCCTCAGAACTTCAGCGTCAGCCCCGCGTAAAGCGAACGCCCCATGCCCGGCACGCCGATGCCATAGGGCGCACCGCCGCCGTTGAGGGCCATCGTCGTGCCCTGGCCGATATAGGCGCCGCCAAGCGGCAGGGTGTATTGCTTGTTGAAGGCGTTATCGAGGCCCACATCGACGCGGTAGTGCTTCCGGTCGTAGCTGCTTCGCAGGTTCAGCAGGCCATAGCCGGCCGTGCGGATTTCGTTGCGGACCTGGGACACCTCGTCCTTGGCCTGCACGAAAACCCCTTCTACCGTATTGATCCACGCGTTCAGGCGGTGCTCGATAGTAAGGCGCGCGTTGAGCGGCATGATGTTGTAGAGGTGGTCATCGGTCCGCGCGTCCTTGCCGCGCACATAGCCGACCACCGCCTTGCCGGTGACACTGCCGAAGCCCGCCCCCTCGGCCAGCTGCGCCTGGCCGGACAGGTCGATACCGGCGATGCGCGCATCGGTATTGACCAGCTTCAGGTAATTGAAACGCTGCGCCGTACAGGTGGTCCGGCAGCGCGCATCGATGTAGTTGTCGACGTAGGAATAATACGGCGTGATCTTCAGCGCCCAGCGCTGGTTTTCCGCGTCGCGGAAGTCGGCACTCACACTCACCGTATGCGCCACTTCCGGCTTCAACTCCACATCGCCCACATAGCCGTTGCCGTCGTTGAGCCAGTTGTTCATGGTCATCGCCATGCCGTTGGTGGACCACGTATAGCGCTCGTAGAGGCTCGGCGAGCGGGTCTTGCGCGAATAGCCACCCTCGAAGACGCGCCCCGCGGCGGGCGTGAAGCGCAGCATCAGCGTCGCATCCACGTTGTCGTCGGTCTTGCGGCGGTCGGCGGCGTTGAAGCGCGCCGCGTCGGTGGCGTAGCCCGCCATCGTGTTGTAGCCCTGCACCGTGCCGGCATTCATGCGCATAGTGCTGCTGCGCACACCGGCCAGCGAGGTCCACCGCGGCGTCCATTGGGCTTCCCATTCGCCATACAGGTCGAAGCGGTCGCGCTGGCCATCGTTGATGTTCCAGAAGGTGTTCGGCGACATCATCATCGAGTTGGCCACCGGCGCCCACCAGTCGTCCAGGCGATAGCGCTGGTATTCCGTGCCGATGCGCAGCGTGTCGCGCTCGTTGAGGTTGATCTCGGCCTTCAGCTGCGCGCCGATGGTGTTGCCCCTGGTATCCATCGGCATGCCGGCCACGTTCTTCGCGGCGCCATACCAATACAGCTTGTCCTTGCCGAAATCCATCTGGTGGCGGGTCTGCTCCTGATAGATCCGCCCCTGCAGGCTGCCCCACTCGAAAGTCCCGCTGTAATTGAAGGCGAAGCGGGCACTCTTGTTGTCGGTCATGTCCATGTGCTGGTTCGGGAATCCCTGGTAGGGAATGTGCTGCACCCCGGCCTTCAGCTCGAACAGATGATTGCCATTGCGCAGCGCCACATCCAGCGCCTGGTTGATGGACTTGTAGGCCGACGAAGCGACCTCGTCGCCGGCGATCCAGTGATCGCCCACCCGCGTACCCCCCGCCGTCGTCCCGCTCTTGAACGCCTTGGCCGAACGGTAATTGCGCGACTCCGCCTCCGAGCCGGCGTAGGTGACGCTCAGGTTCTCGCTGGCCCAGGTCGCCGTCGCATTGAAGCCGTGCGCATCGCCATTGGAACGGTAGAACGCCCCAAGCTCGCCGGTCACAAGATGGCCCTCGCCCGCCGCCGCAAAGCGCGGCGCACGGGAATCGACGACCACCGTAGCGCCGATGCTGTCGCCGCCCAGGCTCACCGGCCGCACACCGGAATACACCTGGATCTCGCCGATGCGCGTCGGGTCGATATAGGACAGCGGCGGATTCATGTGATTGCCGCAGGCCGAAATCAGGTCCATGCCATCGACCTGAATGCGATTGCGGTCGTCCGCCAGCCCCTGGATGACCGGCAAACTGGACACCCCACCCGCCGTCGACATCGCAACGCCCGGCACCCCCAGCAGCAACGCCGCCGAATCGCTCGTCGCCGCACGCTGGCGCGCGATCCACGACCGCTCCACCCCCTGCTTACCGTTCACGGGTTCGACGCGCGATGCCGACACCGCCACCTCCGACAACTCCGCCGGCCCATCCGCCGCCCACGCGGCCGGAACGGAAACAAGGGGGAACAACGAAGCAATCATCAGGGCAAGCCGGGAGGGCACGGGCGCGATACGTCGCATTGGGACTTCCTTATCCACTCAATTTCGTCAGGCCCGGATTCTCTCCTCAGACGAAATGAAAGCCGATGCGACACGATGCCGCAGCAGGACGGCGGCATGAAGCTTAGATGACGGCGGATGGAAGCCTGTTTGCCCTCGCTGATGTCATGTGGGCGGCTGCGGATCGGATGATGGCAGGTGAACGAACACCGTGCACGCGATGACATGCCATGTTGCGACATCAACATGCTTTGCGGCGCAGACAACATTCAATACCGGGGTATCGACATGACATGTTCGATACCTGATTGATAGGTATAGCGCACGCTGCATCGATCATTGCGGCGTCAACATCGAATATCGCATGGCCAACATTCAATGCAGACAGTGCGTCATGCAATATGGCTGGATCGACATTCGAAGTTCACTCCGCAACATCGTCTGTTCACGCTGCAAGATGCTTGCGGGGCGGAACAACATGCATCGTGCACTGCTCACACCCTTATCTGCGCGCCGCAGCATCGCATCGCGCCTCGCGCACGGATGATCAGCCCGCTGTCGCAACGCCATGCGCTAGCTGAAGTACTCACGTAGCTTCCCTCACCTCGCATGCGCAATGTGAAGGATGTGAACTGCGCCGCTGCGGAGACGTCGTTCCACGACCAAGATGAGGGACAGTGTTCGGCCAGACGGTACATCTTGGACGACTCTTCATCCGAGATGACGATTGAACATGATGGGCAATCTTCGGATTCTGGAGCATTGGAACAATTCGCCGATGCAGTAAATCACGTAATTGGTAATCAAGCGAAAGGAGCGGCTGACTGACACGACGCTTCAGTTGACGGCTTCTGGCCGCGGCTGAGCTGTGACGTTAGAGCCAAGAAATATGACCGGTTCTGGCTACACCTGTGCGAAATGTGGTGAATCGCTTGAGTCCATCGACTTAGCTGCGAAACCACGTATTCCCTGTCCACGCTGCGGCAGTACATCACGTGCATCTACAGAGACCATCATTGAAAGTTTGCGCATATTCGATTCTTTAGGCGGACGCCTCAAACGTCCATCTCTCCCAAGCGATAAGAAACTTCGCTGGAAGTCGTTTAACGGTTATGAATTCAGTTATGCCCGCCAAAAGATGGTTCATAAAGTAAGCATGTTTGACAAAGATACCGACGAGTATGTGGAGCGCGTTACTGATATCGAGACAGGGGAGATCATTCATGAATGCGTTGAACCGCTCAGTGAACATGTTGAGCATGGCACAGCAAAGAAGAAGCCCTAACAAGTCGCTCCAGATCCTCCACGGGCAAACCTTCTCCGCGCCCTTGAGCTTGTACGATGAGCGATGCTTTTCGCAGTCGTGACCAACCGCAATGGGTTGAAAACTACCCTTCGTTACCGCAACTAATTAGCATGAGGCGGCCGCCGGTCACGAACAGACGGTAGCAATTTCCGGGAGCAGGCGTTCAGAAATCCACCGGAGAGGGGAGCTTTCTCTCCGACAGATCGTGCCCACCTCATGGTCGCGCCAATCGTAGACCGCCCGGCAGGCGCTGAGGGTCTGCGTCCGATCACGAGTAGATACCGCCCCCTACCCGACCATCGCCCGAATAGATGCCTCATCACTCAGCCACGTGTCGTCGAAGAAAGTGACTTCACCCGTAGCCAGGTCGTGTTTGGCGCCAATGATGCCGATCTTGCCGGCGGCGATCATGTGCTCGAGGATGTAGCTGCGGTTGATGATCGAGCGCACCGAGTGGCGGACGTTCAGGTTGGCCACATTCTCGACGAACGTTGCGTTCTTAGAATTGCGCTTGGTCGGTTCGAGGGTCTGGCTCTCCTGGTACACGGCGGGCTGGATCTTCGACAGCAGTTCGGTCAGGTTTCCGAGCTCCACGTGGTCGCAGGCGCCCTTGATTGCGCCGCATGAGGAGTGTCCGAGCACCACGATGAGTCTCGAGCCGGCCACATTGCAGGCGAACTCCAGGCTGCCGAGGATGTCGGTGTTGATCACATTGCCGGCGATACGCACCGAGAAGATATCGCCGAGGCCCTGGTCGAAGATGAGTTCGGCCGATGTACGGCTGTCGATGCAGCTGACGATGGTGGCGAACGGCCATTGACCATCGCGCGTCTCATTGGCTTGCTGCAACAGGTCGCGGCTTGCGCGCAGGTTGTTGACGAAGCGTGCGTTGCCTTCCTTGAGGAATTGCAGGGCGAGTGCCGGGGTGACGGTGGCCTGGGTGTCGAGGGTGTGCGTTTTCATGGTGGGTCGTGTCTGGCTTTCCAGCGATTGGGCTGGGTCGCATACTACCGACGAGAGGAAATAAGCAATAATCGATATTTACGATGATATTGATCGACAAATATCTATGAACGCCACCTTTCGCCAGTTGCGCCTCTTCCTGGCACTGGCCGAGCGCGGCAGTGTCACCGCGGCCGCGGAGGCCTGCCATGTCACCCAGCCGACGGTGTCGATGCAATTGCGCGAGCTGGCCGAGGCCGCCGGCCTGCCCCTTTACGAGCAGATCGGCAAACGTCTGTTCCTGACTCCTGCCGGCGAGGCGCTGGCTGCGACGGCCCGGGCGATGCTCGACGAGTGGCTCACTTTCGAGCAAACCCTGAATGCCATGAAGGGGCTGGAACAGGGACGCTTGCGCGTCGCGCTGGTGAGTACCGCAAAATACTTTGTGCCGCGCCTGCTGGGCAACTTTTGTACGGAACACCCGAACATCGAGATTGCCCTCGAGATCCTGAATCGCGACGGGGTGGTCGCGCGCCTGCGCGAGAACCGTGACGATCTCTACATCATGTCGATGCCGCCCGAGAATCTCGATCTCGAACAGCACGCCTTCCTGCCCAATCCACTGGTCCTGATTGCCCCCGAGGAGCACCGGCTGAAGGGGCGTCATCTGGAACTGGCCGACCTCTCGGCCGAGCGCTTCATCCTGCGGGAGCGTGGTTCAGGCACACGCCTGGCATGCGATGCATTTTTCTCGCGCGCGGCCTTCGTGCCGGAAGTCCGGCTTGAGTTGGGCAGCAACGAGGCGATCAAGCAGGCGGTTGCCGGCGGCCTCGGTCTTGCGGTGATCTCACGCCATGCACTTCCTGCACGGCCCGCGGACGATCAACTGACCATTCTGGATGTGGCCGGTTTTCCACTCCAATCCCGGTGGTTCACGCTCTATCCACGCGGCAAAAGGCTTTCGCCGGTGGCGGCGGTGTTTCTCGAACATCTCGGACGAACAGCGCTGGAATGGAGTGAGCGGCGCGAGTCGGGCTCATAGGCGACAAGGATGGCTCAGAGACGATGAGTTCAGCCAAGATCGGGACGACACACAGTGCACATGCTGATCCGCAGCGCCAGACCTGAAGACGCCGAGCACATCGGCTCAATCCGCGTTGCAGCCTGGCAGGCGGGCTATCGTGCCCTCCTGCCCGCCGCCTATCTCGCCGCCCTCGATCCGGGGGCGAATCTCGATGGGCTTCGCGCGGCCTTGCGCGCGGATACGCCGCCATTCACGCTGCGCATTGCGGAGATTGACGGGCAGCCGATCGCATTCTCGATCCTGGGCAAGCCACGGTATGACGCAGAGCAGTCCGTTGCCGAGCTATGGGCCTTGAATGTTCACCCTGCCTACTGGCGAAAAGGCGCAGGCCAGGGACTTGTGAGACAGGCCATCCTCGACGCCAGGGAACAGCAGTTCGCCCACCTGGAACTCTGGTGCATGTGCGACAACCCGGCCGCCCGGCGCCTGTATGAAAGTTGTGGTTTCGTGCCCAACGGGCAGGTTCGCACCATCGACGCCCTGACGGGCTACCCGCTGCATGAGCTGGCGTATGCGTTGGTGCTTTGACAGCCCGGCACGCCTCACACCTGCCCGGCAGCAAAATGCTGCGTCACCCATTTCTCGCACACGGACCACAGCAGCGGCGCACCACGCTTGATCACCGGCCCATAACGCGAGAAAACCTGTTCGAGTGAAACGCCGTTCTCCGTCCAGGTGCCGCCGCCAGTGACGACGTTGATCAGCAGCGGTTGAAAGCGGTCGAGGGCCTTGGCAAACTTCGCGTCTTCGCTCTCCGCGCGCTCGAATTCCTGCCACAGGGCCAGCAGCTCGTCGCCTTGCTGTTGTGGCAGCAAGCCAAACAGGCGCGCCGCCGCCGTGGCCTCCTGTTCGGCCTGCAATTCGGCGGAAGACCCACCGTGGATCGGAAAATCGCCGACGTCGATCTCGACGATGTCATGGATCAGGAGCATCCGCAGCACGCGGTTGGTGTCCACCGGCCCGCTGGCATATTCGCTGAGCAGCAGGGCGTACATCGCCAGGTGCCAGGAATGCTCGGCGGAGTTTTCCTTGCGGCTTTTGTCGAGCAGCGGCGATTGCCGCACGACGGATTTAAGGCGGTCGATTTCCCGCAGGAAATTGAGCTGCTTTTCCAGAGCTGTCGATTGCATGATTCTTTACGTCCCGATGTGGCCTCGCAGTGTAGCGATCAGCGGCGGCAGCCGTCTGCTTAGGGTCGGCACCACTCGCTTTTCGCAAAAGGCCTGCTCCCGGATCTCACCCACCCGTCACACCAGCCGCTCGACCATCCGCACCAGGTCCGGCAGCCGGGTGACGCCCATCTTCTGCATGATGTTGTGACGGTGCACCTTGACCGTCATTTCGGACACGCCGAGTTCGGCGGCGGCCTGTTTGTTGAGGGCGCCCTTGACGATGAAGGCGATCACTTCGCGTTCGCGGGCGGTGAGGGAGTCGTAGCGGCGGCGGATTTCGCCGACTTCGGTCTCGTCCTTGTACGACGCCCGCGCGCGTTCGAGGGCGGCGTGGATGGCGTCGAGCAGGTCGTCGTCGCGGAAGGGCTTGGACAGGAATTCGACGGCGCCCTTCTTCATCGCCAGCACGGCCATCGGAATGTCGCCGTGGCCGGTGATGAAGATGATCGGGATCGACAGGCCGTCCTGCGCAAGCCGCGTCTGCAGTTCCAGCCCGTTGAGGCCGGGCATGCGGATGTCGAGGATCAGGCAGGCCACGCCGGGCGGACGCTGCGCCGCGAGAAAGTCCTCCGCCGAGGAAAAGGTCTCGACCGGCAGCCCGACCGAGCGGATCAGGCTGCTCAGCGCCTCCCGCACCGACAGGTCGTCGTCGACCACATATACCCGTTCGGGGCTGTCCACCATGCTGTCTCCGTGCGCTTTCAGTTGTCGGGGATCGTGAAGCGGAAGCAGGCGCCCGGCCCGGCGCCGCGCTCCAGCCACAGGCGGCCGCCGTGGTTCTCGACGATGCCTCTGCTGATCGCCAACCCCATGCCGAGGCCGTCCTGCTTGGTGGTGTAGAAGGCGTCGAAGAGCTTGGCCTCCACGCCTTCGGGCACGCCTGGGCCGCTGTCCTGCACCGAGAATTGCAGCCCGCCTGCTTGCGCCGGCTCGACGCGGATCTGCAGCAGGCGCTCGCGGCCGGGCAGGTCGCGCATGGCATCCACCGCGTTGACGATCAGGTTGAGGATCACCTGCTGCAACTGCACCGCGTCGGCGATCAGGCACGGCGTGGGCACCGGCAGGTCGACGCGCACCTGCACGCCGGCGTCGGCGAGCATCGCGTGCAGCATCTGTAGGAGTTCATCGAGCATGCGCGCCACGTCCACCGGCTCGCGGCGGATCGCACCGGCGCGCAGGAAGCCGCGGATGCGCGAGATCACCGAGCCGGCCAGGCTGGCGTCCCGATTGACCCGCTGCAGCGCGGCCTCCACTTCGCCGAGGTCCGGCGCCGGCCGGGCCAGCCAGCGCAGCGCGGCCTGGCTGTTGGTGATCACCGCCGACAGCGGCTGATTGATCTCGTGGGCGATGGAGGCCACCAGCTCGCCCATCGCGGTGAAGCGCGCCACGCGGGTCAGCTCGCCGCGGGTCGCCGCCAGCGAACGCTCCGCCTCCATGCGCAGCGTGATGTCCTCGACGATCACCGCCAGCATCGGCCCGTCCTGGGCCATGGCCGGGATGCGCGACGCGCACACGTTGGCCCACAGGTAGCCGCCGTCCTTCTTCTCGTAGCGCTTCTGGGTCTTGTAGCCGGGCAGCTCGCCGTCGAACAGGCCATATACGTTGCGCTGGGCCAACGCCCGCTCGGACGGCTCAGTGATCTCGATCAGCGACACGCCGACGATCTCGTCGGCACCATAGCCCAGCATGCGCTGCAGCGCCGGGTTGGCGGAGAGGATGCGCCCCTCCCGGTCGGCCAGCGCGATGCCCACCGCGGTGTTCTCGTAGAGGCCGAGCCAGCGCCGGTCGGACACCTGCAGTGCGGTGAAGCTGCGTTGCAGGGTCTTGCGGCTCTCCACCAGCCCCGACGTGAGCTCGAGAATGTCCGAAGCCTGGGAGTTGAGCTCCCGCTGCAGGATGTCCACTGTGCGCTTCACCGTCACCAGGTTGCGGGCGCGGGCGCACAGCTCCTGGGCCGAGAAAGGCTTGATCAGGTAGTCCTGCACCAGGTGTTCGAGGAGGTTGGAGCGCAGTGCATCGTCGGCCCGCGCCGACAGCACCAGCACCGGCACGTTCGGGTAGTCCGGCCGCTCGGCCAGCGCGCGCACGAAGCGCTCGCCGTCCCAGCGCGGCATCATCAGGTCGGTGACGATCAGGTCCGGCGGATCGGCCACCGCCGCCTCAAAAGCCGCCTCGCCGTCTTCGCACAGGATCACGTTGTACTCGTCGGACAGCACGTCGTGCAGGAAGAGGCGCAGGTCCGGGTTGTCCTCGGCCACCAGCACCTTCGGCTTGCCCGGCTGGAAAGCGCCCGGATGGAAACCCTCCGCGTCGGGCAGGCTCAGGTCAGCCGCCAGCGGCAGTGCAGGCTCCGGCACCAGCGGCGCCTCGCGTCCCGCCGCCGTCCGCACAAAGGCGCCATCCGGCGCGCGGGCCGGGATCTCCACCTGGAAGCACGCACCGCCCCCCGGCGCATCGACCACCACCACCGTGCCCCGGTGCAGCTCGACGAACTCCTTGACGATGTTGAGCCCCAGCCCGCTGCCGCCCGCGCCGAGTCCCTCGCGGCCCTGGGTGAAGCGGTCGAAGATGTGCTGCTTCATGGCGTCCGGCACGCCCGGCCCGGTGTCCTGCACGCTGAGCAGCACACGGCCGCCGGGCAGGTGCTCGAAGCCGCAGGCGATGCGCCCGCCCGGCGGCGTGAACTTGAAGGCGTTGGACAGCAGGTTCTCCACCACGCGGGCAAACTTGGCCCGGTCCACGTCGGCGTAAAGCTCGTCCTCGCCGCGCAGGCTGAGGGTGATGTGGCGGTCCTCCGCCGCCGCGTCGAAGCCAGCTGCAATCTCACGCACCAGGGCCACCAGGTTGGCCTGCACGTAGGCCATCGGCATCCGGTCGGCGTCGATGCGGGCCAGGTCGAGCAGGTTGTTCACCTGCTGCAGCAGGGAGCGCGCATTGCGCTGGATCGTGGCCAGGCGAAAGCGATCCCGCTCGCCAAGGGCGGCGCCTTCGTGGATCAGCTGCTCCACCGGGCCGAGGATCAGGGCCAGCGGTGTGCGCAGCTCGTGGCTCACGTTGGCGAAGAAGCGGGTCTTGTAGCCGTCGAGTTCCTTCAGGCGCTCCAGCGCCGCCTGCAGCTCGCCGTTCTTGCGCGACAGCTCGGCACTGCTGGCAATCTTCTCGGTAATGTTGCGCCCTTCCGGCAGCAGGAAGGCCACCTGCCCCGCGTCGTCGAGGATGGGCGTCAGCGAGAAGTCGATGACGATGGTGCGGCTGCCGTGCTGGTCGCCGAACACCTCGAAATCGCAGCGTGCAAAGCGCCCGTTGCGGGCCTCGTCGATCATCTCGCGGACCCGCTGGCGCACCTCTTCCGACACCTCCCACCAGCGCGCCTGCCAGAAGGGCTTGCCGATCACGTCCTCCAGCGCGAGGCCGGCCCCGTCCAGCGCCGTCTGGTTGATTTCCAGCACGTTGCCGTCCAGGTCCAGCAGGCCCAGGAACTGGTACATCGCATCGAGGATGATCCGCGCCATCTTCTGCCGGCGCACATCCCGCGCATCGCCCGCCTCGATGACGACCCCGCGCACCGAGGTCTGCCTGGCCACCCTGCAAATCTTGTCGTCGGGATTCATCCCCTAATCTCCCGCCATCACCCGGCTTTGTCCTCTACCCACGCGGATCGGCCGCGGGCACAGATCCTGTCCCCGCGGCAGCCCTTTTTGCAGGTGCGTTGCTGTGCCTTTGTCCTTTGTAGGGGCGACTTCAGTCGCCCCTACAAGGCCCCTGGATCGCACAGGGTGCATCGTCGGGTCGATGCATTTCCACAGACAACGATGGAACCTTCTTTTTCAAGGATGCGCGTTCAGAAGCGATAGGTATAGGCCAGCGTTGCGTTGTCCTGGGCGTGGCTCACCCGGATCGGCGCCGAGGTGTTCGGCAGGCTGGCGTTGTCCATGCTCTCCTTGAAGGCGTGGGACCACGCGAAATCCACGCTGGAATTCGCCGACACCGCGTAGCCGAAGCCCGCCGACAGATGCTTGCGCGGAATCGCCGGGATCACCGCGAACAGCGTCGAACTGGGCAGCGCCTGCTGCGCAAAGCGGAAGCCGCCACGCACCGTCCAGCGGGAATCCGCCTGCCAGGCACCGCCCACCGCGAGGATGGTCTGGTCCTTGTAGTTCTGCGGCAGCAGGATGTTGAGGTCGCCCCCGCCATCGGCGCTGAAGCCCACCTTGATGTCCTTCATCACGCTGGACCAATACACCCGCGACAGGTCCGCCGCCAGCGTGAGGCGCTCATTCACCCGCTGGCTGACGCCGAGGTTGAGCACCGCCGGCATCTGGAAGTCGCGGATGCTGATGCGGCCCTGCAGCGGCACCTGCCCCGCCAGCCCATCCACAGCCGTCAGCGTCGCCCGGCCTTCCATGTCCGACACGTGGCTGCGGCCGGTGTAGGCGGCGCCGACGCGGGTCGCCTCGGAGAACGCGTAGGTCATGCCAACCCGCGGCGTGTAGCCCCACGCGCCGATGCCGCTCGCCACCGGCGAATTGCGGGTCAGGCTGAAGTGCGCGCCGCGCAGGTCCGGCAGGCCGCCGAGCACCGGCAGCAGCGAGCCGGACACCCGCCCGCCGCCGATCAGGCTGCCCACCTGGTCGGCGCCCAGCAGCAGGTTGAGGTTCATGCCCTGCCACGTCGCGTCGATGCCGGCACCGACGGTCAGCGCTTCCGACACGCGGAAGCTGGCCGCGAACGGAATGTTCAGCACCAGCAGGCGGCTCGAATTCTCCAGCCCGGTATCCAGCCCGCCAGTGGCCTTGGACAGGAAGCTGCGGCGGCCGAACTCGGTGCCCAGCCCGCCCTGTGCAAAGGCGCCGACGCCGAAGGTCCATTCGCCCACGCGGCGGCTGTAGGCCAGCTGCGGCGCGTAGTAAGGGCCACGGTTGGCGCTGTGGGCATCGGAATGCGCGTTCTCGCCGGAGCCCTGGTTGCGCACGTCGATGTCGGTGGTCACCAGATCGACGCCGAGCAGGAAGGCGTTGTCGGTCTGCATCAGCGACAGGGTCGCCGGGTTGGTCATCATGCCGGCGGGGCCGGTGTCGAACGCCGTCGCCGCGCCGCCCATGCTGCGGGAAACCGCCCCGAAGCCCTCCAGGCGGAACACATCGGTGGCACTGGCGCTGCCACTGGCCGCGGCAAGGGCCAGCGCCAGCGCGCTGACGGCCACACCGCGACGCTGCACGCCCTGCCCCTTCGAATACCGTCTTCTCATTGTTGTCTCCGCATCGGTTCCAGCCGGAACCTCAAAAGAATCGATCGAAATGGATCTGTTCGAAGGGCACCCGGTGATCGACCATCAGCATTTCCTGCAGGGCCTGGGTCATCGGCGGTGGGCCGGCAAAGTAGAACTCATAGTTGGAGAGGGCGGCCGGTAGGGCCTGGGGAAGGCGGGTGTGCACGAAACCCGTGGCACCCGCCCAGCCCTCTACGCCCGGGGAGGAGACCACCGGGCAGTAGACGATGTGCTCACCGAAGCCCTCGAGCGCGGCGAGCATCGACCCGCCACACACGTCACGGGGCTCCCGTGCGCCGTAAAAGAAATAGAGTTTGCGCGGGCCGAGCAGGCCGGCCTCCACCGCCCCGCGGGCGATGGAGATCATCGGCGCGAGGCCGGAACCGCCCGCCACACAGACCAGGTCGCGGGGCGACTCGGTACGCAGGTAGGCCACGCCGTAGGGGCCGTCCAGCCCGATCTCCATGCCCGGCTGCAGCAGGTTGAACAGGGCGTAGGTGCCCTTTCCCTGCCCCACCCGGCGGATCTGGAAATGCCACTCGCCGGTCTTGTTGGGCGTGTTGGAGAGGGAATAGGCGCGGGACGACGCGACGCCCGGCAGGTCGAGCATCGCGAACTGGCCGGGCAGGAAATCCGCCGGACCGTCGCAGTGGAAGCGGAACTCCCGGATGTCGTGGGTGATGTCGGTGACGCCGGTCAGCACAGCCCGGCGCCGCTTTGGCGGGGTGGCCGGCACGTACTCCTTGCCGGTCGGCGCCTTGATGGTCACATCGCCCACGGCCCGGCACTGGCAGGCCAGATGGCGCCCACGGCGGCGGTCGCGCTCGCCGAGGCCCGGCGCGTCGGGCCACAGGTCTTCGACATCGCCGCTCAGCAGCTCGAACTTGCAGCCGCCGCAACCGCCGGAGTTGCATTCGTAGGAGAGGCCGACGCCGCCCCGCAGCGCGGCGCGGAGGATGGTGTCCCCCGGCGCCTGCTCGAAGCGGCTGCCGTCCCGCTCATTCAGGATCAATGGCGCGTTCATGGCGTCTAGGCCCGCTCAGAGGCCCAGGCCGCGGCGAAAGTCGCGGGTGGCGGCCTTGGCGGACTCGGTGGCGCCCGGCACGTCGGGCAGCGCGGCGCAGTAGGCATCGATGGCGCGGTCGGCCAGCGGCTCCCACTTGGCGATCCAGCCCTGCATCAACGCCTTGTTGCCCGGCGTTTCCTGGGCCATGGCGGCGAAGGCCGTCGCCCAGCGGCGGTGGCGGGCCACGTCCATCAGCTGCGCATCGGTGATCAGGCCCAGCAGCGTGTCGCCGTTGTGGCGGGCGGATTCACCGAGGCGGCGCAGCACGGTCTCCTCGACCGCCGGCTTGACCACCAGGTTCAGCACCACGACAGCCTCGCCCCAATCCCACACGGTCAGCGCCTTTTCCATCAGCTCGCGGAAGCCCTGCCAGGCAGAATCCTCTTCCCAGTAGCGCCGCTCGTCCGCGCCAAAGCCCTTGTCGGCAAAGGTCTGGGACAGCTCCTTGGTGCGGTAGGCGGTGTGGCTCAGCCAGCGCAGGCTGTCGGCCATCTGGAAGTAGTTGCAGTTGGTCAGCGTACTCGCCGGCGACACCTGGCCGACGTAGGCCGACGCCATCTGCAGGGTGTGGAACAGGTAGCGGGCCGGCGTGTACAGGCGGGCCAGCGTGCCGGCCCAGCGCGGGTCGAGGGCCTTGTCGTGCTCGCGCTCGTTGAACTGGTCGAACAGGCCGAAGACGTAGGTCTCCTGGCCGTCCTGCATCAGGTTGTAGGTGCGATAGACCACCTCGTCCGGGTCGCGGAAGGCGTTCCAGTCGGCATGCTTCAGCGCGGTACCGAAGGTGTTCTTCTTGTACCACTGGTTCATGAACATGTTCGGGTCCAGCTCGTAGGGCGAGTCCGGGCGCTTGTCGTTGTAGTGCAGGTTGGTGCTGACGATCTCGTATTCGCTCGGCTTGCGGCGGCGGGCGGCCAGGTGGCTCCAGGTCTTCTGGGGCTTCAGGACTTGAATCTCGGACATGCGGTGTCTCCTCGCGTCGTTCTTGTCTGGGGTGGCGGTCTGCGGCCGCTCAGAGCGTCTTGTTGAAATAGAAGCGGATCTGGTCGTCGCGGCTCTCGATCTGGCCGGCGAAGGAGCTCAGGTCCACCTCCAGGTCGTTCATGCGGAACGGGCGCCCCAGCTCCTCTTCGATGGTGGCCTGGCGCAGGATCATTTCCTGATCGGCGTGGATGCGGATGTAGGCGCGCTTGTCATCCACGAAGATTTCCTTGCCCGGGTTATCCACCTTGGCGGCCTCGATGACCGCCTGGGCCAGGTCGCCGGCGCGCATCACCGGGCCGACCAGGTTGTTGTGATAGGCCTGCGCCGAAGTTGCAGTGCTCATGCTCTTGTCCTTTTAAATAGGGGTGGCCTGCAGCGGCGCTCAGCTGTGGGCAAACAGGGGCTCGACGCCCTCGGTGCTGACGAACACCTCGTCGCCATCGACCTTGACCGGATAGCTCGCCAGCGCGCAGTCGTCCGGGTTGATGCCCTTGCCGGTGCCGGCGTCGAACTGCCACAGGTGGGCGCGGCAGATCAGCTTCTTGCCGTCGAACTTGCCTTCCGACAGGGCGATGTCCTGGTGCGGGCAGATCGCCTGGAAGGCTTTGATCTCGCCGCCGTCGGCACAGACCAGCAGCACCTCGTGGCCATTGACGGTGTAGGGCGCCATCTCCCCTTCCCACACGTCATCGACCGTACATACCTTGGTGAAACTCATGCTCTTGCTCCTCGATCCGGTGGGCGCCTCAGGCGGCCTGCCAGATGATGTCCACCGTCTCGGTGGGCTTGAACCCCGCCTCGGCAACCTTCAGGTTGCGCGGCAGCAACTCGGTGCTGCCGTGGCGGCGCACCCGCAGAATGTGGCCCGGCCGGTCACGCACGCGGCGGCCTACCGAATGCACGGCGGCGGCGGCCGCCACCTCGTCCATGGTGTGCTCCGTATCCACGGGCACCAGCTGCAGGACGAAATCCCCCTCGAAATTGGAGGTCAATGGAAAAAGGGCCATGGTGTAAATCTCCTCGTGTGGCACACGGCGCACCGGCAGCAGGCCTGCCGGGCGCGCCGGATCAGGGGGTCAATGGGGAAGAATCAACCCGCCTTACGGGTCTCGCGGAGGGCGCGGTAAACCTCGGCCCAGGCATAGTTGTGGGCGTCGTCGCCGATCTCGCCCGGGGCCAGGCCCATGTACTGCAGCGCACCGCCCAGATCCATCGGCTGGATCATCCCGGCCAGGAAGCGATCGACGATGGACAGGTGGCCGGCGTAGCGCTCGGGCTCCTGCTGGAACACCCAGCGATCCACCTCGGAGCCGAAGTGATACAGGCGGCCGTTGTACTCGAGGGGGTAGTCCTTCACGTCCCAGCCCTTGCCCGGCACACCGAGGATGGGCAGCTGGCACATGTTGCAGACGTAGGGCAGCGTTTCCGGGTAGGTCTTGGCCATGTTGCCGTCGACCACGTTGTCGATGAACACGTCCCAGCACTGGCCCCAGGTGTCGTTCCAGCCGGGGTACTTCTCTTCCAGCCAGGCGCGCTCGTCCGGGGTCACGCCGGCGGCCGGGTTCCACCACAGGGTCGGGCGCCAAAAGTAGGAGCCCAGGTGCATGCCGTGGTGGGTCTGGCCGATATCCTTCAGGAAAATGTCCCAGTACCAGGGCAGGTCCAGGCCCATGTCGGTGAGGGCGCGCTCGAACTGGGCGACGATCCACTCCTCCATGAACTCCTTGAAGGACTGCTTGCGGTGCTCCAGCGGGGTGTAATAGTCCATGATCGGACCGGTCAGCACCGAGAACAGCTTCCAGGCGCCCCACACCGCAATATCCACGCGCTTCTGGGCTTCTTCCTTCTTGCCGTTCTCGATCAGCACCTTCAGGGCCGGGCCGCCGATCTGCGCATGACGCGACTCGTCCGTCTGGATGCTGGAGATCAGGTTGGCGAAAGTATGGTCGCCCGCCTCCGCCGCATCCGCCGCAAGCCCCAGGAACTGCATGTTGGTAAAGCCGGTCTCGAAGCTGAAGGTCAGCATGATGGAAACGCTGATCGCGTCCCGCGTCATCATGATGTCGTCGAAGAAGTGGCGGGCCGCGATCATCGCCCACTCATTGGTGTCGTAGGCCTTGAAGGCCCAGTCGATCTGGCGGTCCTTCGCCACGTGCTCGTGGGGGAAGTAGAGCTGCATCTGGCCGTGGCGGATCTCGTCCATACAGCCCAGCGTGGACATATTGCGCATGCCCGGCGCCTTGGAGAACCGCATCATCCGCGCCTCGGCGCTGGCCGCCGCGTATTCGCCGCGGGCAATGGCGCCATAGTGGGCCTTCATCACCGACTTCCAGCCCGGATCGGCGTTCTCGAAGATCCGGCTGCGCTCCAGCGCCGCCTTCACCGAATAAGCCCCCGCGTCCTTCTCGCGCTGGACCTTCACGTATTCCGGATAGGTCTGCTTGTAGGGCTCGTCGTAGTTTTCCCAGGCGGCGAGCGGCAGACCGAATTCGCCCGACAGCTTGGGCGGAAACAGTTCGTCCTCGGTAACGTACTTGGGTGTCCAGTTGGTGGAACGGGCCAGGTCATACCAGTCCATCCGATTGAGTACGGCCATTCATGTCTCCTTCATAACGGGATGCAGGAGCCCTGCAGCTCCCCCTCGTATCCGGCCGATCTGCGCCGACCGGAGCGACCAGCCGAACCGACGCTGCGTTTCGACCGTGTGGAGGAAAGTTATAAGGAAACAAAAACACGGGGTATTAGACGATGGTTTAGGTGCTGTGCAGCATGGGGATGCACCAACGCAGTGCGCAAAAGTTGACTACGGTGCTCAGGTTTTGCAGAGGGGATGCACCGACATGGGGCCAATTCCTGCAAGCCCTTGATTCATCGCCACAAGACTCTGCCTGGACGGGTATGGCATATGCCTTGCTGATGGCTTCTCCTGATGATTTTGTGGAGTCTCTGCATGGCGGCCATTCCGAACACCTCGCAGGCGGGCAGCGACAATCAAGCCCTCTGGCCACTCCAGGCCGTCGCCTGGACGGGCGCCCTCGTGGCCGGCTGCTGCGCCGGGGCGCTGCTTTCCGGTGGGCCGGGCTGGCTGCTGGCACCGGGGCTGGCGCTGTTCGCCATCTCCTTGCTCGCCGCGATTGCACTGCCGCGCCGGATCGCCCGCGCAGTCGCCGAGATCGAGCGCGTCGTGCTGGCGCTCGCCGAGGGCCGGCTGGTCACCCGTATCGACCTGGCCGCCTGCGGCCCCTTCGTGCCCCTGGCCGAGCGGATGAACGGCATGGCCCGTTCGCTGACCGGCATCTTCCTGGTCTTTTCGCGGATGGCACAGGAGATCTCCAGCGTCGCTGGGGAGAGCAATCGCAACGCCAGCGGCGGCGACCAGGGCGTCCGCCAGCAGCGCGACATCACGCTGTCGTCGTCGGCGACCCTTGAAGAACTCAGCGTCAGCCTGAACATGACCAGCGAAAGCGCGTCGGGCGCAGAAACCGTGGCCGAGGCCTCGGGCAAGATGGCCGAACTCGGCGCCGAACGCGTCGCCGGCCTCGCCGACAGCCTTGGCGAGCTTGCCGAGACCGTGCGCCAGAGCGCCGCAAGCGCCGAGCGCCTGGGCCAGCGTTCGCAGGAGATCGACGCCATCGTCGTGCTGATTTCCGACATCGCCGCCCAGACCAACCTGCTGGCCCTCAACGCGGCGATCGAGGCGGCCCGCGTCGGTGAGCAGGGGCGCGGCTTCGCCGTCGTCGCCGACGAGGTCCGGAAGCTGGCCGAGCGGACCAGCAATGCGACCCGCGAGATTGGCGAGCGCATCTCCGGCATGCGCAGCGAAGTCGAGGTGATGATCGGCAAGATGGGCGACACCCGCCACAGCGCCACCGCCAGCCTGACCGACGCGGGGCTTGCCGTCGACGACCTGCGCCAGCTCGAAGACAACGCCGCCCAGACGCTGGCGCTGATCCGCGACATTGCGGCGGCCAGCCGCGAACAGAGCGAGGCGGGCCAGAGCATTGCCCGCGACATCGAGCAGGTGGCCCAGCTGGCCGACACCAACGAACAGCTGGTGCGCGAGAACAGCGAGTTGTCGCGCTACCTCGACGACCTGGCCGGGCAACTGGCCACGACCCTCAAACAATACCAATACGAGTGAGGCCGCCATGGACAGCCTGATCTACCCCTTGATCGTTCTCGCCACCGCGATCGCCGCGGCCACCGGGTGGCTGCTGCGCCAGCGCAAGCGCCCGGCCGCCAGGCAGGCACGCGAGGCGACGCTGGCCGGCTGCCGGGCCATGCTGGCGCTGGTCTGCCACTTCCAGCAGCACCGTGGCATGAGTTCGGCCTTGCTGTCCGGCGACAAGAGCTTCCGTACCCGCCTCGACCGCAAGGCCGGGGAGATCGAGGCCCTGATCCCGGCCCTGCAGGAACTCGCCCGCATCGAAACGGCGATGCCCTTTCCGTGCCTGACCAGCAATGATCTGTCGCTGTTCAAGTTCAACTGGCAGGCCCTGCGCGACAAGCTCGCCGGCCTGTCGGTCGAGCAGAGCGTGGCCCAGCACAGCCTGCTGATCGCCAAGCTGCTCGACTGGCTGGCGGCACTCGGTGAGTCGCGGGTCGAGCCGGCGCTCGGCGACCGGGCACTGGTCCGCAACTACCTCGGCCGCCTGCCCGCGCTGACCGAATGCCTCGGCCAGGCGCGGGCCCTCGGGGCCAGCGTCGCGGCCCGCCATGCCTGCCCGGCGGTGGCCCGCGTCCGCCTGATGTTCCTGGTCGCCCGCGCCGAAACCCTGCTCAGCCAGGCGTCCGGCGCCTGCAGCAGCAGGCCTGAAGCCGACCGGGCATCGCTGGCTGTGCAGCAGATGGCCCGCGTGGTACGGACCCAGATGCTGCTGAGCTCGGGCATCAAGATCAGCGCCGAGGACTATTTCCAGATCGCCACCCAGGCCGTCGACGGCGTTTTCGGCTGGATTGAAGGTTGCGGCCACTCGGTGGCCGCCAGTCTCGATCGTCAGGGCGACGGTGCAGGTGCTCGACTCTCCGTTGCCTGACGGCGGGCTTCTCGGACGCATCCTGCGCCGCCTGCGCCGCCTGCGCCGCGCGCCGGCCGCCCCTGTGCCGCTGATGGCGGGACTGCTCGACGGCCTCGACGGCATGCTGTTCCGCTGCCGCGTGGCCGACTGGGCCCTGCTCTACGTGAGTCCAGGCTGCCTCGCCCTGACCGGCTACCGCAGCGAGGAACTGCTTGGCGACCCGGCCCGCGCGCTGCCAGCGCTGCACCATCCGGAGGACCGGGCAGTCGTCCACGGCACGATCATGGCTGCGCTCGACTGCGGTTCGCGTTATTCGATGGAATACCGCATCGTCGGCCGCGACGGCGAGGAGAAATGGGTGCGCGAGCGCGGCCTTGGCCGCCACGACGCGATCCACGGGCAGATCATCGAGGGCTACCTGGAAGACATCACCGACCGCGTACTCGCCCAGATCCAGCTCGCCGAAACCGAGCTGCGCTACCGCAGCATCTTCGAGCACTCGGTCGTCGGCATGTTCCAGAGCACCGAGAACGGCCGCTACATCGCCGCCAACCAGGCACTCGCCCGCCTCTACCGCTACCCCACCCCCGAGGCGCTGGTGATGACGCTCGAGAACATCGGCACCAGCCTCTACATCGATCCGCAGCGGCGCGCCGATTTCAAGAAGGCGATCCTCAAGACCGGCAGCGTGGTCGATTTCGAATCCGAGGTCGTCTGCCGCGACGGCACGCGCATCTGGATCTCCGAGAACGCCCACGCGGTGCACAACCCGGACGGCGAAATCCTCTACTACGAGGGGATCGTCGAAGACATCACCGAACGCCGCCGCTACCAGACACAGCTGCAACACCAGGCCACGCACGATCCCCTGACCGGCCTGCCCAACCGCAACCTCCTCGACGAACGCCTGCAACAGGCGATTGCCGGCGTTGGCCGGCATGGCGGGCGGGTCGCCCTGGCCTTCGTCGACCTCGACAACTTCAAGGTGATCAACGACAGCCTCGGCCATGCCGTAGGCGACCGCCTGCTGGTCGAGATTGCCGACCGCCTGCGTTCGGCGCTGCGCGCCGGCGACAGCGTGATCCGCTACGGTGGCGACGAGTTCGTGCTGATCATGGGCGCACAGCACGGGGCCGACGATACGCGGCGCCAGCTCGAGCGGGTGCAGGAGGCCGTCCAGGCGACGCTCGAACTGGCCGGCCACGTGCTGCGCGTGAGCTGCAGCATCGGCGTCAGCCTCTACCCCAACGACGCCCGCTCCCTCGACGGCCTGCTGCGCCTCGCCGACATGGCCATGTACCGCGCCAAAGCCAGCGGCAAGGGTGGCCACTGCTTCTACACCCAGGAACTCAACCGCGCCGCCCAGGACCGCTTCGCCCTCGAATCGGCCATCCAGCAAGCCATCGAGGAACGCCAGTTCAGCGTCGTCTACCAGCCCAAGGTCGATGGCCACGGCATCGTCTGCGGCTTCGAGGCCCTGGTCCGCTGGAACAGCGCCGAGCACGGCGTCATCACGCCCGACCGTTTCATCCCGCTGGCCGAAGAAACCGGCCAGATCCTCGCCATCGGCGCCCACGTGCTCGAAGAAGCCTGCCACACCGCCGCCGCCTGGCCGACCGTCGCCGGCCGGCAGCTCGGCGTCGCCGTCAATCTCTCGGCCCGCCAGCTGCGCGAGCCCGGCCTGCCCGAACTGGTCGAACGCGCGCTCAGCGCCTCTGGCCTGGCCCCCGAACGACTCGAGCTCGAGATCACCGAGAGCATGATCATGGGCAACGTCGAACACACCATCCGCCTGCTCGAATCGATCCGCGCCCTGGGCGTGCGCATCGCCGTCGACGACTTCGGCACCGGCTATTCGTCGATGAGCTACCTGCAGCGCCTGCCCATCGACACCCTGAAGATCGACCGCTCCTTCGTCTCCGGCTGCAACCGCCACCCCGCCGCGATGACCATCCCCCACGCGATCATCTTCCTCGGCCGCAGCCTCGGCCTCCACCTGGTCGCCGAAGGCGTCGAACAGAACGACGAATGGGAAGTCCTGCGCACCTGCGGCTGCAATACGTTTCAGGGCTACCTGTTCTCGCCGCCGCTGGGGACGGCGGCGGCAGCGGCATATCTCGCGGGGTTTGCGGAGGGCTGACGGGCGAGCCGTGTATCGGGTGCGGAGCGGCAAGCGCTCGCCACCTGGGCGGAATGCAGATCGACCGCTCATGCGGCGCCCCTCACAGGCTCATGTGCCCCTTTTGAAGCGAACGGAACCCCGTGACGCAGGGATCACCCACCTGCAATTGCGCGCCTTGAGGCTGAAGCCTGCCCTCATCGATCAACACGCGCCACCACCCGCTCATCCAGGTCGTCGCTGGTGGCAAGGAGCGCGCGGTAGCTCTCAAGGTCTTCGCGGTCCAAGGAACGGCTGGGATCGCCCGTTGCGGCTATCGCCATGGGCCTTGCCCCCAACTGGAAGGTCGATCCCAGGCCGGCATACAGGTAGTGCTCGCCGAAGGCCTTCCTCAGGGCGGTGAAGGTCGGCTCGCCGGTGCAGTGGCCGGGAGCCAGGTAGTCCACCTTGTAGGTGTCGTGGAGGATGGTGACGATCTTGTCGATATCCGGGTCCTTGGCCACCACCAGATGGAAACCGCCGGCGATGAAATGGACACGAGGATTGATCCTGGCCGCAGCCTCAACAATCCTGTCGATGCCTGGGTGAGCGCAGCCCACCACCACCACCATCCCCTCCGGCGTGTCGATGGCTAGGGAAAGTTCCTTCAGCTCCATGGTCCCCGGCTTGTCTGAAACCAGGGCAATGAGGTGTATTCCGGGCATGATTTCGGTGGTCTTATCGACCAGCCGGAAATTCGCCCCCGGCCACGCGGCACCGAAGCGCATGACCTCCGGCGGCGCACCGTCGAAGTAGCGCTGCTCCGGCGGCAGCGACGAATCCGCGCGGAAGAAGCTGCCCGGGAGATCGGCGCCATAAACACCGAAGCCCTCCTTGGGCGCGTAAATCGGCACCTTGGGATTGACGGCCAGGAGATAAGCGAGCCCGCCCATGTGATCCCCATGGCGGTGGGACATCACGACGAAGTCGAGACGCGAGAGATCGACACCCTTGGCCTTCGCGTTCTGGGCCAAGACATCCGGATTGTTGCCGGTATCGAAGAGGATGCGTTTCCCGCCGTATTCCACGAAGGCCGCATACCCCCAATCCTTCTGCATTGCAGACGCCTTGCCAAACGCATCGTAAAGCACGGTGATTCTCGCCACCTGGGGATCGGCAGCGGCAGACGGACCGGGACTTGAACAACCAGCGATGAAAAAACTCGCGACGAACCCGAGGGTCCATATCAAGGTTTTCATGGTTTTTCCTCTCGCTCTGTTGATCGCACTACAGGCGGCAGCGCTTTCGCGCTGCATCGGGAACCGACGCTATATTGTCTAGTACTAGTACCGGCACGGAGCCATGTCAATCCGGCCCCCTCCGGTGCGGGGAAACTGAGCGGCGTACTCATCGCATCTCTACCTTCACTCCGCAGCCTCTAGGAACGAGAATGAAATTACGATGAAATTTAGATTTCACTCTCCAGCAAAGCATGCACACGCTTTAAGACCATCAAAAGATGCAGAACAAGCATTGCCGTAAAATAATAAACAATACCATCCTCAACGCTCTTAAGCACCCCAGCACACTTCAGCTCTTCATCTGTCCTAAAAGCCATCATGCACGCCACAACCAGCAGAACGGACACTAAAATACAGAAACTTATATTTGAAAAAGTCTCCTCTAGAAGTGTTTTTTTTGCGCCCCAAACCTTTCCATCCAATTTAAACTTAGCAACAAGTGAATAGATTAAGACTAGCAAATTCAAGAGCAACCCTGCAAATATAGAAGCCGAAGTTATAATTGAATTCAGAATATCTTTATTGAGTTGATAATAGACAGAAAAGAAACCACCAAAAATCAGCGGAACTACAAAAAAAACAAAAAAATCGGGAATGCTCGCCCGCCCTGTCGAGTGATCTCTCATCGTACGAAGATGGGAAAGTATTATCCGCCCGAACGACAGTTTTTTTGTCACCCCAACTCTCCCTTAAGCCCATCAATAAGGCTCTTAGAAGAAACCAAAAGACTATCGACAGTTGGATGCCCCTTAGCATCAAAAGTTAACTCATTAGTCACATCAACAACCGCACCCGTCTTGTGCATACTAGTTAGATCAAGAGTCTTCTTTTTACCCCCAATTGATACGTCAACTTTAATTTCCGAGTACTTCATCTGAGGAAGAGTCACAAGGCTAGAAATCGGCGTTTTGTTTTTATACCAATTCAAAACAGAAGACCCTAAGCTTCGCCCCCTTTTTGCCTTAACAACCAGTTCGACGCCTGAAGAGGCTTCATCAGGCACTGCATTACTCAACGCCTCAGCGACATCAGACGGCTTTTCATGCGTTATAAATCTAATTGTTTTGACTGTTCCGTCCTTCAAGTATTTATTTATCAACTCCGACGGGACGATTTTCTCCAACTTCAGGGTCCAATCCGGATTCAGGGCTCGAACATATGCCCCAAAGGCTCCATAAAGCTCAGTCTTAACACCAAGCGTCCTAAATTTCTGGCTAACCAGCAGAGCCTTAGTTGGTTGATCAGATGGAGCAATCTTCATGAAAAACGGGATCAGTCCCGCTTCGTGCTTTTTCTTGTTATAAGAAACATATCCTGTACTCGCATCAACAATGCTCTGAGAATAGCCATACTCTCCTGTCTCAACGATTCCGTAGACCGACCCATCCTTATCTCGCTCAACTTTAGAGTATCGAATCACCCTATTACTGGCTGCCTTTATTAAAGAACTTGAACTAGACTGCTTTTTAAAAAAATCTTCAAACAAGTCAAATATTGACGAGACCTTCCCTCCTGCAGAACCTCCCATGGAATTCAGGTCAACCAACTTCCTCTGAGAAACAACCGTTAACATATAAGGCGAAAATGAGTACATTGAGCTTTCCACTCAGGCGAAAAAATGCCACATTCTTTCAGACCTGCCATTTTTAGCATATTAAAAAATGCACTTCACCATTGGACACGTAAAACAGGGCAACCGCACCCTCATGTCATGAGGACAAGCACTCCGGCCCGGAACGCATTGGAAGTGGCGGCCTGCATCCGCTTGGTCTTGATGCTGCCCTTGCGTGACGTATTGAGGCGAAGCAGCGGCAGCAAGCGGAGCGCAAAGCCCTACGGGTCAAGAGGCGGTCCTTCCCCAGTCATTTCCACCGACCAGCGCGATGCCGTTGAACCAAGCAGCACTCACCGCCCCAAACACGGAGCCCGCTGAACGCGACGCCCAGCTATCCGGGTTTTTCGCGCAGTACAGCCAACTCCACGCTGGCCCCACTTCCCTCCCCGCCGCGTTCACTTCCCTCTGAGCCCCGCCATTGATGCTCCGATTTGAACTTGCTCAGCTCCGAACTGAACAAGTTCAAATCAACGTTAAGCCGACTTCCCTCAGACTTAAGCCGGCTTCCCTCAGACTTGAACCCGCTTCCCTCTGAGCATCGAAAGTTCATCTCCGAGGATCTCGAGCTCAGCTCGCCGCATCAAAAGTTCAAGTCCGGGGATCTCGAGTTCAAGTCTGAGCTGAACAAGTTCAAGTCCAACCTTCGACAGTTCAAATCGGAGGGTCGAGCACTTCGCTCCGGGCTCGGACGTGTCGGCAATCTTGTGCTCAGGCTGCCTGCAGCGCCATCGGTTGATAGCGCACCCCGTTCCGGGCCTGCGCTTCCGCGGTCGGTACGAAGCCGAAGGCTGCGTACGTGGGCACGGCGTACAGGGATGAGTTCACCGTGAAGTAGGGGGTGTCGCCGGCGCCGGCCTTGAGGCGCTGCCACAGGCCGCGGGCAATGCCTTGCCCGTGCAGGTCGGTGCGGACGAACAGGTGGTGTACATGGCTCTGGCCGCGTAGCGCGGCGACGCCGACCAGTTCGGTCCCGACGCAGGCCACCACGTAGTCGATGGCCGGATCGGCGATGCAGCGGGCGACCGCGTCGACGGAGAAGTTCTCCAGGAAGGGCCCCGCCTCGGCGGCGGTGGGATCGGCGAGGAAGTAATGGGCGAGGCCGCCGATCAGATCAGCCACGGCCGGTGCGTCGGCTGGCTGGGCGCTGCGGAGGATGAGTTCAAGGGTCATGGGCGGGACGGGATGGTGGTTGATGGATCGGTCTATGCGCCCCGCTCAGCGTCTGCCGGGCTCGCCGGGGCGCATGTCTTCGTCCCCGCGGGGCACGGCGGCACGCTTGTCCGCCCGATAGGCCAGGAGCAGGAGTTTATAGAGCAACGAACAGGCAATCCCCACGATGCCGATCGTGATGACGATGGCGTCCAGCATACAGGCCTCTCCTTGCGTGCCGGCGTGACGCTGGGTGCCGGCAGATACAGAACATGCCGATGATATTAATTTTGCGAGGGACGGGGGGCGAGAAATACAGATGCATTATTTCTCGAATGGAGAAGGATGTTTCCGATTTGCCGTGCCGGCCAGATATGAATATTGCAACAGTCTTACACCGCGAGACAGACGGCTAGTGGCCGAGGCGTTCGCGTCGATTCTCCGGCGCGTGAGCATCCATTCACGTCACTCGATCACGGGCAATGCGGAAAACACGCCCCACACGGTAAAATCACCACAACACGCAGGTATTCGACAAAGGCTGCGCGTTCGCGTAAGTCCCAGACCTGATGAATAGGGTGCGGCGATCAGGGAGCTTATAACCGACAGTGCCGATATTCGCCGTACCGACTTGATATTCGTCCTATGCTTTTGCATTCTCTTCTAACGGAACGCTTTGACAGCAAACACAGCAGCGAGGAATTGCTGCAGATCCTGGCGTCGGTCCTGAACGCGTTTCCCGTTGCCTGCTTCCTGATCAATAGCGAACACCGCGTGATCCATTGGAACATGGCGTGCGAGGTTCTGACCGGCGTGTCTGCGCGTGCCATCCTGGGCACCAAGGATCAAGGAAAGACTTTCTACGCCTGCGACCGAATGGTCATGGCCGACCTGGTCCTCGATGGCGCCGCGAACAACCAGGTTGATGCGCTCTACCACGGCAAGTTCCGGCCTTCTTCAACAATCCCCGGCACCTATGAGGCCGAGGATTTCTTTCCCAACTTTGGCAAAGAAGGGCGCTGGCTGTATTTCACGGCCGCCCGCATCTGCGATGCACATGGCACGCCCATCGGTGCGATCGAAACCTTGCAGGATGTGACGACACGCCGGCAGGCCGAGGCGGCCCTGCATTCCAGCAATGAGCGCTTCAAGGCGCTCAGCTGGATCGACGATCTGACGCAACTCTACAACTCGCGCCGGTTTCATGAGGTGCTCGACAATGAGATCTCGCGGGCCGCACGCTACACCCATCCGCTGTCGCTGATGGTCTTTGACATTGATTACTTCAAGCAGATCAACGATACCCATGGGCATCAGGAAGGCGACCGCGTCCTGCGGCTGATTGCCGAGCACCTGCGCCAATGGCAGCGCGAGGCCGACCATCTGTTTCGTTTTGGCGGTGATGAGTTTGCCGTCATCCTGCCGGAGACCAATGCGGCTGCGGCGCACACCGCCGCCACGCGATTGGTCGAGGAATGGCGGCAGTTCAAAGGCAACGAAGCCAGTGCGGCAACCCATGGCAGCACGCTCAGCGTCGGCGTCACCCAGTTGAAGGCGGATGACACGGCGGAGACGTTCGTTCGGCGGGCCGATCAAGCGGCCTATGAGGCCAAGCGCCTCGGGCGGGATCGCGTGATCGGCGCGTAGGGCCCGCTCGATCGCGGCCGCGGCGCATCGGCAGGCTGGGCGCGGCGGCGGGAGTACGGAACAAACACGGGAAGGACACCAGAAATGGGGTTATTTGCAGATTTAGTTTGCCATGTCACGCAATAGTGCGTATCGTGAAACGCAGCGATTTCTAGTTGTGTCGTGATCTTGTTGGTCTAGTATCCGCAGTCCTGCGGCAGCATTCCCCCATTTTTACCTGGCCCTCTTGATCTCGCCCCACCCAGGGGCTATGCCCCGTCATTTTTCGGAGTTTCAAGATATGGCAACAGGTACTGTGAAGTGGTTTAACGATTCCAAGGGCTTTGGCTTCATTACCCCCGACGACGGCGGCGATGATCTCTTCGCCCACTTTTCCGCGATTCAATCCCAAGGCTTCAAGAGCCTGACCGAAGGCCAGCGCGTCAGCTTCGACGTGACGACCGGCCCGAAGGGCAAGCAGGCCAGCAACATCCAGGTCGCCTGATCTTCCCGGCATCATCCAGGGCGGCTGAATCCTCTCAGCCGCTTGCAAGCTCTCGTTCCGACTTGACGGTCGGCACAGGCATGGAACCGGATCATTCCGATGTCCATGCAGCCTCAGCAAAATATCAATCCATCCAGAGCAGCACAGAGCGAAAGCTCAAGCACTCTGCTCCGACGCGAGCATTGCTGCCCTACCCTGCGAAGACGCCTGGTGGCGCCTGATGCATCAATCGGGTCGTCGCGAATTGGCCGGTCCGTCTCATGCCGACCTTCATCGTTTATCCAGCCCCCCTGCGATGAGACGCAAGCGGCGCGCGAGCTGCATTCACAGCACGCCGTTTCAACGACATGGAGTACAGCATGACCAAAGCCATTCAGCGAACCGAGCTGAGGACGTTCTACTACACCCCCGTCCATTGCCCGTTCTGCGGCACGCGGGTGATGGGTGCAGACCCGGTTGACGAGACCCTCATCACCGCCTGCCCCCATACCTTGTTCATTGCCCACGATACGGCGTTCGAATACCGCTCGGAGCGATTCGACAAGAACCTCGATCTCCATGGCTTGAGCGAGAAAGAGGTCGAAGCGCGATGGCTCAAGGAGGCCGGCGGGGTCGACGGCCTCACCGACCAGGTCACCCTGGCGGACGCGATCAAACTTGCTGCCTACGCACCGGAGCCGTCGCCCTACGGTTCTTACTACGGCTTTGCACCGACCGAATAAGCACTGCCCTGAGCCCCGTTTCTTTCGGGCTTTGACCTAATTTACCCCTGGAGAAATGACCATGGCCAAGGAAGACCTGCTTGAAATGCAAGGTGTCGTGATGGAAGTGCTGCCGGATTCGCGCTTTCGTGTCACCCTCGATAACGGACACATGCTGGTGGCCTACAGCGGCGGCAAGATGCGCAAGAATCACATCCGCGTGCTGGCCGGCGACAAGGTATCCCTCGAAATGTCCCCCTACGATCTGAGCAAGGGCCGGATCACCTTCCGCCACATCGAGGGCCGCACGCCACACGCTCCGCGGGCACCGCGCCGTTAAAACATATTGGACACGCCCGTCTTTCCGCACGGAACCGCGTTGTCCATCCGGCCTATCGGGCCCTCAGGAGAAGCCATCATGGCTAAGCCAAACTACCAGTTCGAGAAACGCCAGAGAGATCTGGCCAAGAAGCAGAAACAGGAAGAGAAGCGTCGCGAGAAGCTTGCGAACAAGGCGGCTAACGCCAACGCTGCGCAGGCGGACGTGCCGGAAGAGGGTGTGTTGCAGGGCGGGGACAGCCAGGACACCGGGACGGCATTGAATTAACAATACCGCGCCGTAATAGTCCCTAGCGTCTGGCAGCTCCATCGGGAGGGCCAGACGTTTTGCATTCAGGCGGCCCTCACGCGCACACGCAGTTCCGCCCGTTGCGCTTGGCCCGGTAGAGCTTTTCGTCGGCGCGCTCGATCATGGCCACGTGGTCCCCGGTGATGTCCGGCACCATGGTGCACAGGCCGACGCTGATGCTGACGATGCCAGTGGGTGACATGGCGTGGGGGAGTTGCAGGTCGACGACGAGCTGGCGGCACTTCTCGGCGATCTGCAGGGCGGCGTCGGCCGGGGTTTCGGGCAGGACCAGGGTGAATTCCTCGCCACCGTAGCGGGCGAACAGGTCGCTCGAACGCACGGGCATGGCGCTGATCGCCCGGGCGATACGCTGCAGGCAGTCGTCGCCGCGCACGTGTCCGTAGTGATCGTTGTAGTTCTTGAAGTAGTCCACGTCGAACATCATCAGCGACAGCGGCTGCCCGCTGCGCCGGGCGCGCGCCCATTCGGCGGCCATGGTCTGTTCGAACAGGCGGCGGTTGGCGACGCCGGTCAGCTCATCCTGCTTGCTCAGGGCCTCCAGCTTGTGATTGAGCTGGATGACCCTTTCCTCCATCTGCTTGCGCTCGGTGATGTCGAACATGAAGCCGACCAGGTCGGTGGTAGCGCCGCTCGCGTCGCGGATCACATGCACCACGTCGCGGATCCACACATAGCTGCCGTCGGCCTTCAGGGCGCGGTAGTCGGCCTCGTGATCGACGCCCTGCTCCGACTGGCTGATGCAGAAATTGGCGGTGCGCTCCCGGTCTTCCTCATGGATGCGCTCGATCCAGTCCATCGCCCCCAGCCAGCTGTCCCGCGGCCAGCCGAGCAGGCGCT
This sequence comes from Pseudomonadota bacterium, assembly GCA_018241665.1. Classification (GTDB taxonomy): domain Bacteria; phylum Pseudomonadota; class Gammaproteobacteria; order Burkholderiales; family Rhodocyclaceae; genus Zoogloea. The sequence goes on along the minus strand of JAFEDK010000004.1, from coordinate 128,328 downwards.
CGATCTGCGGCCCGATGTAGTCGAACTGCTTGGTCTGCCAGTTGATCTTCCACGGGATCGCCTTGGTCGATTCGAGCAGGGTCTTGTACACGCCCCAGTCGTCGCTGCGTTCCAGCCTGTCGATTCCATTGAAAGTCTGCGCGTCGGTCATCGTCTTCTCTCGTGCGGGGTCTCTCCGGCCCGCCAAGGCCGGCCGGAGAGATTAACGCGGAAATTTTGCACGAAAGGACGGCGCGGGGCGGGAGTGAGGCACTTGTGCACACTTGGGGGAAAGTGGCGCTCTGCGGCCGAGAGACACGGCTGACGCCCATCTCCAGCCATGTCTCGCCGCCCTAGCTGGATAGCGCCGCCACCTTGGCGCGCGCGGTGTGCAGTTTCCGGTAGCTGTCGATCAGGCGCTGGTGGCGGTCGAGGCCTTCGAGTTTCATGCTCGTCGGGGTGAGGCCGAAGAAGCGCACGCTGCCGTCCACCGAGCCCAGCACCGCGTCCATGCGCGCGTCGCCAAACATGCGGCGGAAATTGCGCTCGTAATCGTCCAGTTCCAGTTCGTCGTCCAGCAGCACTTCGAGCACCACATCCAGGGCCTGGTAGAACAGGCCACGCTCGACGGTGTTTTCGTTGTATTGCAGGAAGGCTTCCACCTGCTCTTTCGCCGCTTCGAACTCCTTCAGGGCGAGATTGATCAGCAGCTTCAGTTCCAGAATGGTGAGCTGGCCCCAGGCCGTGTTCTCGTCGAACTCGATGCCGATCAGGGTGATGATGTCGGTGTAATCGTCGAGCTGGCTGTCTTCCAGGCGTTCGAGCAATGCCTCCAGGCGGGCGTCGTCGAGGCGGTGCAGGTTCAGGATGTCTTCACGGAACAGCAGGGCCTTGTTGGTGTTGTCCCAGATCAGGTCTTCCACCGGGTAGACCTCCGAATAGTCCGGCACCAGGATACGGCAGGCGGTTGCGCCGAGCTGGTCATAGACCGCCATGTACACTTCCTTGCCCAGGCCTTCGAGAATGCCGAACAGCGTCGCGGCCTCCATGGCATTGGAGTTCTCGCCGTGGCCGGAAAAGTCCCATTCGACGAATTCGTAATCGGCCTTGGCGCTGAAAAAGCGCCAGGACACCACGCCGCTGGAATCGATGAAGTGTTCGACGAAGTTGTTCGGCTCGGTGACGGCGTTGCTTTCGAAGGTAGGCCGCGGCAGATCGTTGAGGCCTTCGAAGCTGCGGCCCTGCAGCAGTTCGGTCAGGCTGCGCTCCAGCGCGACCTCCAGGCTGGGGTGCGCGCCGAAGGACGCGAACACGCCGCCGGTACGCGGGTTCATCAGGGTCACGCACATCACAGGGTATTGGCCGCCCAGCGACGCATCCTTGACCAGCACCGGGAAGCCCTGCTCCTCCAGGCCCTTGATGCCGGCCACGATGCCGGGGTACTTGGCCAGGACATCCTGCGGCACGTCCGGCAGGGCGATTTCGCCTTCCAGGATTTCGCGCTTGACCGCCCGCTCGAAGATTTCCGACAGGCATTGCACCTGCGCTTCGGGGAGCGTGTTGCCGGCACTCATGCCATTGCTGAGGAACAGGTTGTCGATCAGGTTGGTCGGGAAATACACCACCTCGCGGTCCGACTGGCGCACATAGGGCAGCGTGCAGATGCCGCGCTGCAGATTGCCGGAGTTGGTGTCATAGAGGTGCGACGCGCGCAACTCGCCGTCCGGGTTGTAGATTTCCAGGCAGTAATCGTCGAGCAGGCCTTTGGGCAGCACGTCCTTGCGGCCCGGCTTGAACCAGCGCTCGTCCGGGTAATGCACGAAGGCCGCGTTGGCGATGTCCTCGCCCCAGAACTGGTCGTTGTAGAAATGGTTGCAGTTGAGGCGCTCGATATATTCGCCCAGCGCCGAGGCCAGCGCGCTTTCCTTTGTCGCGCCCTTGCCATTGGTGAAGCACATCGGCGAATGCGCATCGCGGATATGCAGCGACCACACGTTGGGAACCAGATTGCGCCACGAGGCGATCTCGATCTTGATGCCGAGGCCGGCCAGAACACCCGACATGTTGGCGATGGTCTGCTCCAGCGGCAGATCCTTGCCCACGATATAGGTACAGTCTTCCGCGTCCGGCTGCAGCGTGAGCAGGGCCTGCGCATCGGCGTCCAGGTTCTCGACTTCCTCGATGACGAACTCCGGCCCGGTCTGCACGACCTTCTTTACCGTGCAACGGTCGATGGAGCGCAGGATGCCCTGGCGGTCCTTGTCGGAAATATCCGCCGGCAGCTCGACCTGGATCTTGAAGATCTGCTGGTAGCGGTTCTCCGGATCGACGATGTTGTTCTGCGACAGGCGGATGTTGTCGGTAGGAATATTACGGGTTTCGCAGTACAGCTTGACGAAGTAGGCCGCGCACAAGGCCGACGAGGCCAGGAAGTAATCGAATGGTCCCGGCGCCGAGCCGTCGCCCTTATAGCGGATGGGCTGGTCGGCGATTACGGTGAAGTCATCGAACTTGGCCTCGAGACGAAGCTTGTCGAGAAAATTGACCTTGATTTCCATGGGGGAATTCCGAAAAAGGCGTTCAAAACGAATTGGACGCCATTATCGCGGTTTCCCCGGGGGAAAACCGCGCGGCTCACAAGCGGAAGCGCGCCACCGACTCCCGCAACTCGCCGGCCAGGCTTTCCAGCCGCTTCACGTCTTCGTCCGCCGCCCGCACCGACGCGGCCGATTCCTCGGCCATGCGGGCGATGCGCTCGACGTGCTGGGCGACGCTGGTGCCGGCCTGGCTTTGTTCGGCGGTGGCGCTGGCCACGTCGCGGACCTTGGCAACGGTGGCTTCGGCGCCGGCGCTGATTTCCCGCAGCGATGCGGCGGCGGCGCTGGCCATGTCGACGCCGCGGCCGACCAGCGGGGTGATGGCCTGCATGCTGCCGACCACCGAGCCGGTGTCGGCCTGCACGGCGGCGACCATGGTGGTGATCTGGCCGGTGGCGCTGGTGGTGCGTTCGGCGAGCTTGCGCACTTCGTCGGCGACGACGGCGAAGCCGCGCCCCTGTTCGCCGGCCCGCGCGGCTTCGATGGCGGCGTTGAGGGCGAGCAGGTTGGTCTGGTCGGCGATCTCCTTGATGACGCTGGCGATGCCGCCGATCTGCGAGGAGCGGTCGAGCAGGCCTTCGATGAGGCGAGCCGCCTCGCTGACCTGGCGGGACACGCCCTGGATGGTGTCGGCGGCGCGCTGCACCATCTGCTCGCCGTCCCGTGCCACCTGGCTGGAATGCACGGAGTTGTCCTCGGTTTCCCGCGCGCTGCCGGAGATGTGGTCGATGCTGACCGACAGCTCCTCGATGGCGGCGGCGGTGGATGAGGTGGCGTCGGAGGACAGCTGGCTGGCTTCGTCGATGCGCGTCATCTGGCGGCTGAGGCTCGACGAGATCTGGCCGAGCACGGTGGCGCTGCGCTGGATGCCGTCGATCATCTCGCGCAGGCTGGCCTGCATGTGGGCGACGGAGGCGAGCAGGCTGTCGCTGCCCTGCTCCGCCACCAGGTGCTGGCCGAGGTTGCCGGCGGCGATCTCCCGCGCAACCTGGGCGGCGTAGTCGGGTTCGCCGCCGATGCGCCGGTAGATGCTGCGTGCCATCAGGCCGGCGAGCGCAGCGACGACGATCAGCACCACCACGCCGAGACCAATGAAGCGCCAGGCCAGGCGCCAGAAGGCGGTGTCGATGTCGTCCACCCAGGCACCGTAGCCGAGGACCCAGTTCCAGCCCTGGACCTGGGTGACGCCGTTGATCTTGGGCAGCTCCACGTCGGTGCCGGGTTTCTTGACGAGGATTTCCGCGTAGCCGAACTCGTTGCCCTTGAGGGCGTCGAGGTAGCGCTCGAAGTCGTGGCGGCCGTCGGGCAGCCTCTTGCCGAGGTCGATCCGGCCGGTGTCCTTCATGTTGGGCAGCACCAGGCCGAGGCCTTCGGTGGTGCGCGCCCACACATATTTGGTCTTGCCGTCGCGCATGGCGGCCAGCGCCTCGATGGCGCGGGCCTGGGCGTCGGCGTGGCTGAGGGTGCCGGCCTGTTCCAGCGCCTGGTAGCGGGCGACGGTCTGGGTGGCGAGGATGAGCACGGTGCGCAGTTCGTTGCGCCGCTCGTCGAGCATGGTGGTGCGCAGCGTGGTCAGCGCCACGCCGGCCACCACGACCAGCCCGAGGATCGCGCTGGCGACGATGAGGCCGAGGCGTCGGGATAGCTTCATGGTTGGTTTCCTTCCTGCTGTCTTGCGGCCCAATTGAAAACGGCCACCGGAACCGTGTCCGGTGGCCGTTTCACGGCCTTGCCTGGGTGAAGCGCGTGGCTTAGTGCTTCATGGAGAACGCGGAGATCCAGGAGGTCTTGCGGGCTTCGGCGAAGGCCTGCTCGCGCAGCTCGTGGTACTCGGCGTGCGGCACCGGGCTGGCGTCGCGGTTGCCCAGGTCGTGCATGCGGACACGGTAGGTCTCGCGGGCAGTCCACACGGCGATCGCGGCGATGACGGTGATGCCCAGGGTGATGGAGCCGACGGTCACCGGGATGTTGACGGAGCCCGGGGGCGCCACGGTGGCGAACACGGCCGGCAGCATCGCGGTGACCATGGTGCCGAGGTTCTGGGAGATGGCCATCGCCGAAACGCGGGTGCGGGTCGGGAACATTTCCGGGTAGAAGCTCGGGAAGATCGCGTTGTAGCCCTGGTAGACCAGGCCCCACATCAGCAGCGACATGACGATCGCCAGCGGCACGTTGTGAATGCTGATGGCGTACAGGTAGCCGAAGGACAGGAGGCCGGCGCCGAGGGAACCGCCGATGATCAGCGGACGACGGCCGATCTTGTCGGACAGGTTGCCGACGATGGGAATGACCAGCACGGCGAGGCAGTTGCCGAGCACCGGGATCCACAGGTAGACGTCCTTGCTGAAGCCGATGCCGTAGCCGGGCTGCACCGCGTAGGCGGCACCGAAGATGGTGGCGACGACCGGAATGACGTTCATCAGGGAGGCGCACATCACGCGCAGCATGTCGCGCCAGTTCTCGCGGATGGCCTGGACGACCGGCGCCTTCGGCACTTCACCCTTCTTGGTTTCCTGGGCGAAGGCCGGGGTTTCGTCCACTTCGCGGCGAATGATGTAGCCGGCGATGATGACGACGAAGCTCATCAGGAAGGGAATGCGCCAGCCCCAGCTGTTGAAGGCTTCGGTCGGCATGAAATAGGCCAGCGGCAGGAACACGGCGGCGGCGAGGATCTGGCCGGCCTGCACGCCTTGCAGCGTGAAGCTGGCGTAGAAGCCGCGACGGCCGAAGGGGGCGTGCTCGAGGATCATCGAGCTGGCGCCAGAGATTTCACCGGCCACCGCGAAGCCCTGAATCAGGCGCAGGAGCACCAGCAGCGTCGGGGCCAGCAGGCCAACCTGCTCATAGGTCGGCAGCAGGCCGACGGCCATGGTGGAAATACCCATCAGGAACATGCAGATCAACAGCACCTGCTTGCGGCCGTGGGTGTCGCCCCAGTGGCCGAGCACGAAGGCGCCGATCGGACGGGCCACGTAGCCGACGCCATAGGTGGCGAGGGACGCGACGATGGCGATCTGGGGGTCGCCCTGGGGGAAGAAGACTTGCGGGAAGATCAGCGACGCGGCGGTCGCGTAGATGAAGAAGTCGTAATACTCCAGCACGGAACCGATCCAGCCACTGGCGGTGGCCTTCTTGGTCTGCTGGGTCCCATGTTGCTTGTGTTCGACAGGACTACGCATGGTTGTCTCCGATTTTTTTGTGTGTTGCAGCAATTCGGAACTGAAAAATGTGCCACCGCGGTGGCTTCAGAAGTGGGGCTAGATTAACGATAGCGATGTCCGAATTAACTGCTCGAATACGTGCTATGCGCGATTAGCGCCACAGATTGTTCGACAATCGCGCACGTTGTGAAGGCTTGGCGATCCCTCCTCCTCTCCTTGCACCGGCCTTGCAATGCTGCAATGCAATAAGCCTCAGCCGACCGATTCCAGCATCCGGCGGCTGGCGGCGAGGGCCTGGCGTGCCCATTCGACCTGCCCGACTTCGGCCATCCGGACCATGTGCGGCACCTCCACGCTGACCGGCAGATCAGCGGGCAGCGCGGCGAACATGCCGCGCAGGTCGATGCCGCCCTCCCCCGGCAACAGGCGTTCGCAGCGCGCCGCGTGGATCATCTCCTCCACCGTCAAAGTGAGCCCGGTGGGGGCATCGCAGATCTGTGCGTAGTGCAGCAATTCCCGCGGCAGCGCGCGCAGATCGTCCGCCGTGGTGGTGGACCGGGCCACGTGCAATGCATCGGCGAGGATGCCGGCACCGGCCGGGCGCCCCGCCGCTTCGACGACCCGCAGCGCGGCCTTTGCGTCGGGCACCGCCGTCCAGGGCATGAACTCCAGGTCGGCCGTCATCCCGTGCCGGTCGGCCACTTCGCACAGCTGCGCGTAGTTGGCGGCAAGGCGGCCTTCGTCGGTATCGTCGCCGGCCACCAGCAGCGCCTTGGCGCCGAGTTCCGCACCGATCTCTATCAAGGGTAGACAACGCCCGAGCTCGAAGTCGTCCGTCAGACGGATGATTTCCAGGTCGAACACGCGGACACCGGTGTCCTTGGTCGCAGCGCGGGTTTCGCGCAGCACGTCGGGCAGGCCGATCATGAACTGCTGCGGTGCACCGGCCATGTTGGGCAGCAGGCGCAGGCCGACGAAGCCGTAGCCCAGCTCCGCCGCGAGGCGGATGGCCTCGGGCGGCGTCAGGGTATTGGACGTCAGGTAGGCGAGGGAAAAGGGACGCTCCATGGCGGGCATCACTGCAGCGGCGAGACGGCGGTCGGCAGCGCGATGGTGGAGGTCATCGCAGTGGTCAGGTGGGCCGGGCCACCCTTCGGCGGCCAGATGCCCTTGGCGACGGAGTCGGCGCGGGCCTTGCCGCGGGCGTCGACGGTCGGGTAGGCCCAGATGTTGGTGAAGCGCAGCGGGCCGTCGAGGGCCACCATCGCCACCACGCAGGGGGAGATTTCCTCGCGGGCCGGCACGGCCTGTTCCCACAGGTCGATGGTGGCCTGCACGCCGCCCGGCTTGATGCCGTAGGTGCGGATCTCGTACACCGGGCCGCGGATGCCGGATTCGGCCGACGGGCGCACCGGCTTCATCCACGGGAAGCCCTGGTAGCTGTGCTGCTCGAGGCTCTGGAAGATCTCGCCGCAGCCGAAGGGGCTGGCGCTGAGCTGGGTGCGCTCGCGCTCGGCCTGCAGGGTGGCGAGGTCGTCGAAGCCGCGCAGCACGATCATCTGGTTGAGCGTGCCGATGTCGGTGAACCAGCAGGCGAGCAGCTCGCCGCGGGCTTCGGGGGCGGTGGCGAAGGCCTGCACATTGGCGGACGCCTGGGCGGCGGTGCCGAACGGCAGGGTCATGGTGGACAGTTCGTAGAACATGGGGTCTTCCTTTGCGTTTCAAGCGTAGCTGGGTTGAATCCGGGGTTCCGGCGCGTCGGCAAGCAGGGGCTGGCCGGCGGCGTGGTGGGCGGCGAGGTAGCCGAAGGTCATGGCCGGGCCAAGGGTGATGCCACCGCTCGGGTAGTGGCCGCCCATCATGCTGGCCATGTCGTTGCCGCCTGCGTAGAGGCCGGCGATCGGCTGGCCGTGGCTGTCGAGCACGCGCGCCTGGGCATCGACGCACAGGCCGTCGAAGGTGCCGAGGCTGCCGGGGACGATCTTCACCGCGTAGAACGGGCCCTGCTCCAGCGGCCCCATGCAGGGGTTGGGCAGGCCGGAGGCGGCGTCGCCCTGGACGCGGTTGTAGGGCGTCTCGCCCTTGGAGAAGTCTTCGTCGCGGCCGGCGCGGGCCATCTGGTTGTAACGCTGCAGCGTCTGCGCCAGCGCGTCGGGGTCGATGCCGCACTGGCGGGCCAGCTCGGCCGGCGTGGCGGCTCGCTTCAGGTAGCCGTTGTCGATCATGCGGCCGAGCGGCATCGGCGCCGGCTTGACGGCTCCCAGGCCGTAGCGGCGGATGAAGGCGTGGTCGCAGACCAGCCAGGCTTCGACGGGCCGGCCGGCCGGCACGGCGGCGAGCATGCCGCGCACGAAGTCGTGATAGGAGTCGGCCTCGTTGGTGAAGCGCTTGCCGTCCGCCGTCACCGCGATGAGGCCCGGCTTGGCCCGCTCGATGAGGTGTGGGAAGTGCGCGAAGCTACCGTCGGCGTGGGGCACCAGCGACACCGGCGCGAGGGCGGCGGCCTGGGCCAGCTGGCCGTTGAGCGCGGCGCCGATGGCTTCGCCCATGCGCAGGCCGTCGCCGGTGTTGCCGGGCGAGGCGGCCGACCAGTGTTCGCGGCCGCTCGGCGCGTGGGGCAGCCAGGCTTTCTTGCGCTCCACGTCGAAGGGGAAGCCGCCGCAGGCCAGCACCACGCCGCGGCTGGCGCGGACCTCCACGTCGCCGTCCGGTCCGCCGAGCACCGCGCCGACGACGCGCCCATCCTCCACCAGCAGGCGGCGGGCCGGGCTGTCGGTGCGGATGTCGACGCCACGCTCGAAGGCCGACGCGGCGAGGCCGGCGACCAGCGCGTTGCCATTGACGAGGCGCATGCCGCGGCCGTGTTGCAGCTGGTCGCGCCAGTAGCGCAGCACCTTGCCGGTCACGTAGCGGAAGGACGCCACGCTGCGCATGGCGTTCATGAAGTGCCGGAGTTCCGCCCCGGATGCAATGCCCATGCCCCACAGGGTGGTTTCACGCAAAGGCGGTTTGAGTCGATCGATCTGCCGGCCGAGGCGGCGGCCGTCGAAGGGCGCCGCGCACAGGGAACGTCCGCCGAGCGCCGCGTCGGGCGTGTTGCCGTGGAAGTCCGGAATGGCGTTGCCATCGATGAACTGCAGCGCAGTGTGGCGGCGGAAGAAGTCCACCATGCGCGGGCCGTGTTCCAGGTAGGTCCGCGCCCGCGCTTCATCGAACTGGTCGCCCAGCTCGTGGCGCAGGTAGGACAGCGGCGTCTCGATGTCTTCGACGATGCCCGCCTCGACGGCCAGCGGATTGCGCGGAATCCACATCCAGCCGCCGGACCAGGCGGTGGTGCCGCCGTATTGGGCGTCCTTCTCGGCGACCAGCACGCGCAGCCCCAGGTGGGCGGCGGTGACGGCCGCGGACAGGCCGCCGGCGCCGGAGCCGATGACCAGCAGATCGGTTTGGATCATGGTGCGTATATGGGTTGGGCGCTGGATCTGCGCGCCACGTTGAAGAAAGGCGAGGCGCCGCTGGCGGCAGCCATCTGCCCGGCGGTGGCGATCAGCTCGTCGGCCAGCGTGTGCATCTTGTCCTCACTGAAGCGCACCGTCGGCCCGGCGATGGAGATCACGCCGATGGCTGCCTGGTCACGCAGGCGCACCGGCGCGGCCATCGAGTTGAGGCCCGGCGTGTAGGTTTCCAGCGTCACGCTGTAGCCGCGCCGGCGCGTTTCGTTGATGCCGTCGAGCACCGCCTGCACAGTGGCCGGCGCGTTCGGGCCGAAGTCGGCGGGCTGGCCGATGCCTTGCTGGGACACCAGCGCCAGCGCCTGCTCGTCGCTGAGCGTGGACAACCACGCGAGGCCCGACGCGGAACAGCTCAGGCGCGCGTCACTGCCCATCTCCGGGTCGTAGCGCAGGCCCTGGCGGGCGCCCTGGGCACGGGCCACCCAGGTCAGGCGATCGCCATCGACGACCGACAGGCGCACCAGCTCGCCCGACACGCCGGCCAGCTGATCGAGCAGCGGCTGGGCGATATCGACGATGCCGGAGTGGCCGAGGTAGCTCAGGCCAAGGGACACCAGCTTGGTGGTGAGGACGTAGTCGCCCTGCTCGCGCACTTGGCGCACATAGCCGCAGCGGGCGAGGTCGGTGAGCAGGCGGTGGGCGCCGCTGCGCGGAATGTTGAGCTGGTCGGCGATGGTGGCCAGTTCGAGGCCATGCGCGTGACGGGCCAGCAGCTCAAGGATGCCCAGGGTTCGTTCGAGTACTCCGCTCATGATTGCTCCAGTTCTAGTAACAGCGCCGCACGACGCGGCGCGATGAGGTTGGGTTTGCCAGGCTCTTACCTGCCGGATTTATCCGGGACCTGCAACCCCATGGCGGGCGGACGATCGAATTATAGATAAAACAGAACCAGATTCAACAGTGGAATCTTGTTCTGTTTTTTGTAGAATGGAATCTCCTGACACCCACAACGGAGACAAAACCATGTCGCAGCCCCTCAACGGAGCCACCCGCGTTCACTTCATCGTCGGCGACCCGATCGCCCAGGTGAAGTCGCCAGCCGGCGTCACCCAGGCCTTCCACGCCCATGACCGCAACGCCTACGTGATGCCCGCCCACGTGGCGCCCGCCAAGCTGGCCGCCTGGCTGGACGGCGTGTCCCTGGCCCAGAACGTGGACGGGATCATCGTCACCGTGCCGCACAAGTTCGCCTGCTTCGATCTGTGCGCGACGACCTCCGAGCGGGCAGCCTTCCTGCACACGGTCAATGTGATGCGCCGCAACCCGGACGGCAGCTGGCACGGCGACATGTTCGACGGCCTCGGCTACGTGTCCGCGCTGCGCGACCGGGGCTGCGAGCCGAAGGGCAAGAAGGCACTGCTGGTGGGCGCCGGCGGCGCTGGTTCGGCAATCGCCCACGCGCTGGTGGTGGCCGGCGTGAGCGCACTGGCGATCCACGACGAAGACACCGCCCGCCGCACCACGCTGGTGGACCGCCTGGCCAGCCTCGGCCAATGCCCGGTCAGCCACGGCAGCCCCGATCCGAGCGGCTTCGACATCGTGATCAACGCGACCCCGGTCGGCATGAAGGAAGGCGATCCCTACCCCCTCGACGTCAGCAAGCTGACGCCGCAGACCTTCGTCGGCTGCGTGATCACCGCCCCGGCGATCACCCCGCTGATCGCCGCCGCCCGCGCCCTCGGCTGCGGCACTTCCACCGGTGCCGACATGTTCGGCCGGGTCTGCGACCTGATGGTCGACTTCCTGCTGGGTGAGTGACATGCAAGTCATCACACGGCTCGCCGACCTGCCCGAGCCGCAAAGTTACGACGTGGTAGTGATCGGTGCCGGTGGCGCCGGCCTGTCGGCGGCGCTGGTCGCCGCCATCGAGGGCGCCCGCGTGCTGCTGGTGGAACACACCAGCTACGTCGGCGGCACCACCGCCCTGTCCGCCGGCACCACCTGGGTACCCGGCACCCACCATTCCGCCAAGGTCAATCCGACGGACACGCTGGCCGACGCCGCCCACTACCTGGACAACGCGGTCGGCGAGCGCAGCCCCGCCGCCCTGCGCAAGGCCTTCCTGGAAACCGGCCCGGAGGCGGTGCGCTATATAGAGGCGCAGTCGGAGGTCAAATACCGCCCCTACGCCAAGCACCCGGACTACATCTCCGACCTGGCCGGCTCGACGCTGACCGGTCGAGCCCTGGAGCCGATGCCCTTCGACGGCCGCCTGCTCGGTGAGTTGTTCGCGCTGATCCGCCCGCCGATCCCGGAATTCACGGTGCTCGGCGGCATGATGGTGGACCGCAACGACATCAACCATCTGCTGGGCATGACCCAGTCGCTGGCGTCCTTCCGGCACTCGCTGAAGATCATCCTGCGCCACGCCCGCGACCGCCTCGGCCACTCCCGCGGCACGCGCCTGGTGATGGGCAATGCGCTGGTAGCCCGCCTGCTGTATTCCCTCGCGCAGCACGACAAGGTGAGCCTGGCGCTCAACACCGCGGTGACCGACATCGACCGCGGTGCCGACGGCGTGGAGGCGATCACCCTGTCCCAGCAGGGGCAGCAGCGCCGCGTGCAGGTGAAGGGCGGCGTGATCCTCGCCAGCGGCGGCTTCAACCGCAGCCCGGCACTGCGCAAGGCGATGCTCGGCGAGGTGAACATGAGCTGGTGCCCGGCCGCGCCGGGGCACACCGGCCAGGCCCAGGAACTGGCCCGCGGGCTCGGCGCCCACTACGGCCCCAACCACGGCACCAACGCCTTCTGGGCGCCGGTGTCGCTACGCAAGCGGGCGGACGGCAGCACCGCGGCCTTCCCGCACTTCGTGATGGACCGGGCCAAGCCGGGCATGCTGACGGTCAATCAGGCCGGTGACCGCTTCGTCAATGAGAGCACCTCCTACCACCTGTTCGCGCTGCGCATGCAGCAGAGCATGGCGGACAGCAACACGGCAGCTGACGTACCGGCCTACCTGATCTGCGATGCCCGCGCGCTGCGCAAGTACGGCCTCGGCATGGTGCGGCCCGGCGGCGGCGGGCTCGGCCCTTTCCTCGCCGACGGCTACCTGACTCAGGCCGACAGCATCGACGAGCTCGCCCGCAAGCTGGACATCGATCCGGCGCGGCTGCAGGCCAGCGTCGCCAAGATCAATGCCTACGCGGAGAGCGGCGTCGATCCGGACTTCCGGCGCGGCGAAACGGCCTACCAGCAGAACATCGGCGACGCCACCTGGCCCGGCCGCAACCCCAACCTGGGTGCGCTGAGCGAGGCGCCGTTCTACGCGGTGCGCCTCTATCCCGGTGACATCGGCGCCTCCACCGGCCTCGCGGCGGACGTGGACGCCCGCGTACTGGACGGCACGGAGCAGCCCATCGGCGGCCTCTACGCGGTCGGCAACGACATGCACTCGATCATGGGCGGGGTGTATACGGCACCGGGCATCACCATCGGCCCCGGCCTCGTCTTTGGATACCGCGCCGCCAAGCATGCGGTAGCCCGGGCCCGTACCTAAGCTGGACAGAGCAGAAACACCCGCAGCCGGCCCGGGAGACGCGCGCCGGCGGAAATTCCACAAAAGCCAGAGTCAAGAAGCTGGCGCAATACATACAGAGGAGACATCCATGATTCGACACAAGACCCTGCCCGCCCTGCTGCTGCTCGCCGGCATCACCACCCTCGCCGGCCCCCGCGTCGCGTTCGCTGGCGAACTGGAAGAGCTCAAGGCCCAGCTGCAGGCCCTGCAGTCCCGCATCGAGAAGATGGAAGACAACCAGAAGCAGGCGGCGACCGTGAAGGCGGTTGTCCCGACGGGTGCGTCGGCGGCCTCCGGCGTCACCGTCGGCACCGCGCAGAGCCCGCTGAGCCTCAACGTGGGCGGCGGCACCGTCACGCTGTACGGCAACCTCGACGAATACCTGAACTACATGAAGAGCAGTTCGGGCGCCACCATTGCCTCCGCCCAGGACGGCGCCGCCCTGCGCAGCCGCATCGGCTTCAAGGGCGACCGGGCGATCAGCCCCGACTATGTGGCCAAGTTCCAGCTCGAGCAGGGCTTCAACCTCACCAACGGCAGCGCCGCCGATACCGCCAACGCCAGCACCACCGGCCTGACCACCAGCGGCCGCCTGTTCGACCGCCAGGCCTGGGCCGGCGTGCAGACACCCTACGGCGATTTCCGCCTGGGCCGCCAGAACACCGCGATCTTCGCCCGCGGCGATTACTTCGATCTGACTTCGCGCACCCTGGGTTCGATGGTCAACAACTTCGGTGTGCCGTCCCGCTACGACGGCGACCTGTCGTGGATCTCGCCGCGCTGGAACGGCCTGCTGGCCGAGGCCCACTATGCCTTCGCCGGTGCCAATCCGGTGGCCGGCACGGCAACCACCACCAGCAACATCAGCCCCAGCAACATGGCGGTCTACCAGTTCGCGCTGGACTACCTCTACGGCCCCTTCCGCATCGGCTACGCCGGCATCGAGGGCCGCCCCGACTACAAGGGCACGGTGAAGAAGAACGCCGAGTACCACAGCTTCTACGCCAACTACGACTATGGCCGCGGCAAGCTCTATGCCGCCTTCGTGCGCTCCAACAACGGCGGCGCCAACGGCAACGGCAGCGGCGCGCTGAGCAACGTCGGGGGCAACATCGTCGGCAACAACCCGACCGGCAGCGCCAGCGGCTCCCTCAACGCGGGCCTGCCCGGCACCGGCCTGGACATCTTCTACGAGATCTACCAGCTCTCCGCCGACTACCGCATCACGCCCCAGTGGCGCGTCGGTGGCCTGTGGGGCACCATCAAGGACACCACCGGCCAGTCCAAGGGCTCCAAGGGCTGGGCCCTGGCCAGCTACTACGACCTCAACAGCAACGTGATGCTCTACGCGCTGCTCGATTCCATCGACAACCAGCAGAACGGCAACTGGGGGCCCGCGGGCTCCGCCGGCCTGACCAAGACCTTCTCCGGCACCGACCGCACCGGACAGAGGATCGACGGTATCCAGACCGGCTTCGTCTTCAAGTTCTGAGCTGCATCCGGGCCCGCTGCTGCGGGCCAATCATGCGTGGAGCACATGCAGACGGACAGGTACGCGCAAAAGCAAAAAGCCCAAGCACGAATGCTTGGGCTTTTTGTTGAATCTGGTTGCGGGGGCAGGATTTGAACCTGCGACCTTCGGGTTATGAGCCCGACGAGCTGCCAGACTGCTCCACCCCGCGTCTGGAGAGGGCGAATATTAGACAAGTTATCTCGACTCGTCAAATTTTATTTTACAGAGCCCAAGAAAGACATGCGGCGGGGCGGCACTTTCGGCGCGCAACCGGGGAATGAGCGATACGTCGTCGCCAGGCGGCGAGGAAAAAAACGGGGGCTTCCAGACAAAGAGGATTCCGAGGAGAGGGAGAGAGAGAAGGATTCCTCGCTGGATACCGCATTGCCCCCAAAAAAGCCCGGTGCCCGCCATCACGGGCTGGCCGGTTACTGCAACGCCACCAGAAAATCCGCTTCGGTATTGGCCCGCACGTCCTCCAGCGAGGTATCCGGCGCCAGATCCACCAGGATCAGGCCGTCCGGCCCCACCTCGAACACACATAGGTCGGTCACGATCATGTTCACCACGCCACTGCCGGTCAGCGGCAGCGAGCATTCGCGGACGATCTTCGTTTCGCCCTTGGCGGTATGCTCCATGATCACCACCACGCGGCCGACGCCGGCCACCAGGTCCATCGCCCCGCCGATGCCCTTGATCATCTTGCCGGGCACCGCCCAATTGGCGAGATCACCCTTCTCCGACACCTGCAGCGCGCCGAGCATCGACAACTGGATGTGACCACCGCGGATCATCCCGAAGGACGCCGCGCTGTCGAAGAAACTGGTCGTCGGCAGCGTCGTGATGGTCTGCTTGCCGGCATTGATGAGGTCGGCATCCTCCTCCCCTTCCCACGGGAAAGGGCCCATCCCGAGCATGCCGTTCTCGCTCTGCAGCTGGATCGACATGCCTGGCGGCACATGGTTGGCCACCAGGGTCGGAATACCAATACCGAGGTTCACGTAATAGCCGTCACGCAGCTCGCGGGCGGCCCGTGCCGCCATTTGGTCCCGAGTCCAGGGCATGGCTTTATTCCTCCACCACTGCGGCGCGACGGCGTACCGTGCGCTGCTCGATGTGCTTATCCACGTTGTCCAGCAGCACCAGGCGATCAACGAAGATGCCCGGCGTGACGATATGGTCCGGATCGATCTCGCCGGGCTCCACCAGCAGCTCAACCTCGGCCACGGTCAATGCAGCGGCGCTGGCCATCATCGGGTTGAAGTTGCGGGCAGTCATGCGATAGACCAGGTTGCCCTCGGTGTCGGCCTTCCATGCATGGACCAGCGCCAGATCGGCCTTCAGGCCGCGCTCCTGCACATACAGCTTGCCGTCGAACTCGGCCAGCGGCTTGCCCTCGGCGATCACCGTGCCGACCCCGGTCCGCGTGTAGAAGGCCGGAATACCAGCGCCGCCGGCGCGGATGCGCTCGGCCAGCGTGCCCTGCGGATTGAACTCCACCTCCACCTCGCCGGCCATGTACTGGCGCGCGAACTCGGCGTTCTCGCCGGCGTACGAACAAACCAGCTTGCGCACCTGGCGGGTCTTGAACAACTTGCCGAGGCCCATGCTTTCAGTACCCGGGTTGTTGGAGATGATCGTCAGCCCGCGCACACCGGACTCCAGCACCGCATCGATCAGCACCGCCGGAATACCGCACAGCCCGAAACCGCCGGACATGATTGTCATGTCGTCGCGCAATATGTCGGCCAAGGCCGCCTTGGCCGACGAATGGATTTTTCTCACAGACACCTTGCATCCTCTCTATTCAAGAATTGCCCTGTCTTTCAAGCAGCCATTTCCCGGTGAATTGGTAGAACGGCCCTTCCGTGCAATTCTTATTCAGCAAGAGCGGTGCCAGTACCAATATCCACTTGATTAGAAAGGAAATAGGAAAACAATCCGGATTTTTGGGGCAGATTGTCGTCCTAATAGCGGTCGCCCATCCTGAATGCTCGTACGAAATTCGGGCGCCGCGTCGGTCGATGATGGCGGCCCGTCCTGGCCTTTCTGATCAGGACAGGCCAGAAAAGGAAAGCCCCTGTGGGGGCGAATTCATTCGCTCTCAGCCGCCGGAGCAGCCTCCGCGGGCGAATGAATTCGCCCCCACAGAGCAGCCCCCACAGAGCAGCCCCCGCCAAGTCGCCCCACAGACAGGGCGGCTAGTCGTCTGCAGCCTCCGCGAGCAGCCGTCGCAGACTGGTCTTCAGGACCTTGCCGTAGTTGTTCTTCGGCAGGGCATCGACGAAGCGGTATTCCTTCGGGCGCTTGAAGCGGGCCATGCGCTCAAGGCAGTGGCGGTCGAGGGCTTCCGCGCCGATGCCTTTCACCCCCTCCTCCAGCACCACGAAGGCCACCACCACTTCGCCCCACTCCGCATCCCGGCGGCCGATCACCGACACCTCCCGCACCGCAGGATGGGCGATCAGCACCTCCTCCACCTCCCGCGGGTAGATGTTGGAACCGCCGGAGATGATCAGATCCTTGGAGCGATCCTTGAGGGTCACGAAGCCGTGGGAATCCATGCTGCCCATGTCACCGGTCCACAACCAGCCGTCACGCAGCGTCGTCTCGCTGGCCGCCGGATTGCGCCAGTAGCCGGACATCACCGCGTCACCACGCACCACCACCTCGCCGACCTCGTCGCTGGCCAGGCTGCGCCCCTCCGCATCGACGATGCGCACCTCGGCCAGGGCCTGGGCGACGCCCACCGAGGCGACGCGCGACTCCCAGTCCGGATCGGCGCGGTCCGCCAGCACCTCCCGCGACAAGGCGGTGATCGTCATCGGCGATTCGCCCTGGCCGTAGATCTGCACGAAGCGCGGCCCCATCACGTGGAGGGCAATGCGGATGTCGTCGGCGTACATCGGGCCGCCGCCGTAGATGATGGTCTGGAAGCCGGACGGGTCGGCTGCGCTGCGCTGTACCCGATCCACCAGGCGGCGCACCATGGTCGGCGCGGCAAAAAGACACAGGCGGCCGACGGAGCGTGACAGGGCGATCAGCTCGTCCGGCTCGAAGCCGCCGGACTCCGGGATCACGTGGCGGCAACCACGCAGCATGTAGGGGAAGCTGTACAACCCGGCCCCATGGGACAGGGGCGCCGCATAGACCGACGCGTCGTCGCGGGCGACCGGATCCACGTCGGTAAAGAAGCAGGCAGTCATGGTCTGCAGGTTGCGGTGGCTCAGCATCACACCTTTCGGCTGGCCGGTGGTGCCTGAAGTGTAGAACAGCCAGGCCAGCGCGTCCGGCGCCCGCTCCTGCACCGGGATCGCCAGCGCGGTCACGGCGCGCAGGTAATGCCCGTCGCCGGGCACCAGCAGCGGCACCACGCCCCCCTCGTCCTGCAGCACGGGCGCAAGTTCGCCGGCCAGGTCCGCCGACACGCAGACCAGCCGCGCCCCGGCGTTGCCGATGATCCACGCCGCCTCGCGGGGATGCAGCTTGGCGTTGATCGGCACCGCCACCAGGCCGGCCCACAGGGTTCCGTAGAGGCATTCCAGGTATTCGGCGCAGTTGCTCATGTAGATCGCCACCCGCTCGCCGGCCTCGAGCCCGAGGTTCTGGCGCAGATAGCCGGCCAGGCGTGCAGAACGTGCCGCCAGCGCCGCATAGGTATGCACCTGGCGGTCGCCGACGAGGAGCGCCGGGCGCTCGGGGAAGGTCCGCGCCGAGCGCGCGAGGATATGGGCCAGGTTCATTTCCGTCTCTCCAGGATGCTCACGTAGTTGGCGACCGCCGCGCCGCCCATGTTGAAGACGCCGCCGAGGCGCGCCCCCTCCACCTGCATGTCGCCGGCCTCGCCGGCCAGCTGCATGGCTGCCAGCACGTGCATCGACACGCCGGTGGCGCCTATCGGATGGCCCTTGGCCTTGAGGCCGCCGGAGGCATTGACCGGCAGCGCACCGCCCGGATAGACCGTGCCATCGGCCAGCCGGTCCGCGCCGCGGCCCGGCCGCGCCAGGCCCATCGCCTCGTAGCTGAGCAGCTCGGCGATGGTGAAGCAGTCATGCACTTCGGCGAAGGACAGGTCGGTGACCCGGCAGCCGGCGCCGGCCAGCGCCGTACCCCAGGTACGCCGCGGCCCTTCGAAGCTCAGCACATCGCGGCGGGAGATCGGCAGGAAGTCGTTCACCTGCGCCCGCGCCCGGAAGCGGATGGCCCGGCGGGCATTGGCGAGCAGAGCGTCGTCGGCGAGCACCAGCGCTGCCGCCCCGTCCGACACCAGCGAGCAGTCGGTCTTGCGCAATGGCCCGGCGATGCGCGGGTTGCGTTCCGACACCGTGCTGCAGAACTCGAAGCCCAGATCCTTGCGCATCTGTGCCCACGGGTTGCGCACCCCGTTGGCGTGGTTCTTGGCGGCGATCCGCGCCAGCGTCGCCGAGTGGTCGCCGTAGTGCTGGAAATAGGCCTCGGCAAGCTCGCCGAAGAGGCCGGGGAAAGTCATGCCATGGGCGGCCTCCTCCCGCACGTAGGACGCCGAGCCGAGGATGCGCGCGACCTCCGGGCCGGACACCGCGGTCATCTTCTCCGCGCCGACCACCAGCGCGAAGCCGGCACGGCCGGACTCAATGGCGTCGCAGGCCGCGAACACCGCCGCCGCCCCCGACGCGCAGGCGTTCTCCACGCGGGTCGCCGGGCACCAGCGCAGGCGCGGATCGGCCTGCAGGACCAGCGAGGAACAGAAGATGTCCGGCACGAAGCCGCCGTTGAGATGCCCGAGCCAGATCCCGTCCACGTCCTCCGGATGGATCCCGGCGTGCTCCAGCGCGTCGCGGCTGACTCCGCCGATCAACGCCTCCAGGTCCAGGCCGTCCAGCCGTCCGAAGGGCGAATGCGCCCAGCCGATGATGCTAACCCCCATGTCGTCTCCTTTTTCTCGTTTGGTGTGGATGCGACGGCACTGGCGCCGCCGGCACGACGAAATGGCAAGGGACGTGCCCGTCCGGGCGTTCCTGCCCCCCGCCGCCAAGCCCTTGAATCGGTGGGGGCAAATCACGGCCACCGGCAGCTCACCATCGCCGCGGCCGTCTGACACGACCGGAATTCGGACGCATCTCCCGCTTTTTGCGGCTGCTTCCCGGACGTCGTCAGCCCCCGCATCCCCTGCATACGCCCTGCCTGCCGCGCTGCTGCGCCACTAAGCCTTCGTGGCACAGCCCTTGCCACAAACACCCGTGGGGGCGAATTCATTCGCCCGCGGAGCCTGTTCAACCGACCGAGGGCGAATTCATTCGCCCCCACGGGAGACAGGCTCCCCCTCTCGACACCCAACAAGACACAACAACAGGAGACATTCCATGACGACCGCCCCCGTCGACCGCATCCCGGTCAGCCTGCTCACCGGCTTCCTCGGCGCCGGCAAGACGACCCTCCTCAATGCCCTGATGCAGAACCCGGCAATGGCCGGCACCGCACTGCTGATCAACGAATTCGGCGAGGTGGGCGTGGATCACCACCTGGTGGACCGGATCGACGACAGCACCGTGCTGCTGGACTCAGGCTGCCTGTGCTGCAGCGTGCAGGGCGACCTGGTGAAGGCGCTGAAGAGCCTGCACCAGCGCACGTCCCGCCGGGAGATTCCGCCGGTCTCGCGGGTCGTCATCGAGACCACCGGCCTCGCCGACCCGGTGCCGGTGGTCTACACGCTGATGGAGGAACGCTTCATCGCCGCCCGCTACGTGTGCGACAGCGTGCTGACGGTGGTGGACGCCACCCACGGCGACGCCCAGCTCGACAGCCATGCGGAAGCCGTGCGCCAGGTGACGCTGGCCGACCGCCTGCTGATCACCAAGGCCGATCTGGCCGGCTCCAGCCAGCTTGCGCGGCTCAACGCCCGCCTGGCCGAACTCAACCCCGGCGCGCCGCGCATCGAGGTGCGCCACGGCGATGTGGAGCCGGCCCGCCTGTTCGGCGGCGGCGTCTATGCGCCCGGCGACAAGCTGCCCGACGTGGCGGCCTGGCTCGGTGAAGAACGCGCCCGCGCTGCCGAGGCCCGCCACGCGCCGCCGACGCCCAGCTGGACCCGCCATGCCAGCCCCCGCGCCCCGGCCCATGCTCCGCGCCACGACGGCAGCGTATCCAGCTTCGTGGTGCGCCTGGAAGCGCCAGTGCCGTGGTTCGGCCTGGCACTGGCGCTGGGGCGCATCCTGCAGCAGTACGGCCCGCAGCTGTTGCGCGTAAAGGGGCTGGTCAACGTGGCCGGCGAATCCCGGCCGCGGGTCGTCCAGTGCGTGCAGAACGTCGCCTATCCGCCGGTCACCCTGCCGGCCTGGCCGGCCGAGGGCGCCTTCGAGGACCGGCGCGGCCGGCTGGTCTTCATCACCCGCGATCTGCCGCCGGACGCCGCCGAGGCGATCCACGCCGCCCTCGCCCAGCTGCCCGGCGACGCGGCGGCCATCCGCGCCACCGCAGCCAACCCGCTGCTACCGACCCGCTGCTGGTTCTCGGAGCGGGTCGCCCTGACCGCCCCCGACAGCCTGCAGCTCGAAGGCTGGGTGGTCCAGCCGCGCCGTTTCACCCGCCGGACGGCCAGCGTCTGATCGTCGGTCAGCCGACGTCCGGAGATCAGACGCTGGCCCACCGCCCGCCTGCCGGCATCCATTTGAAATACCTTTCAAAACAGGGCACTCCGCTGCAGCCGGGATAGGCCTGCCCGAATGGCATGGCCCCTGCTGTAAAGCCCCGCCCCGTGGCCGTCCCGGCTGCGGGCGCGGCAATCCATAACATGAACGGAGAAGAAACAATGAAAGCCCTCGTCTACGGCGGTCCCGGCAAGAAGTCCCTGGAAGAACGTCCCATGCCCGTACTGAAGGACGCCAGCGACGCCATCGTGCGCGTCACCAAGACCACCATCTGCGGCACCGACCTGCACATCCTCAAGGGTGACGTGCCCACCGTTGCCCCCGGCACCGTGCTCGGCCACGAAGGGGTCGGCGTGGTCGAGTCGGTCGGCGCCGGCGTCACCACCTTCAAGCCCGGCGACCGGGTACTGATCTCCTGCATCACGAGCTGCGGCAAGTGCGAGTTCTGCCGCAAGGGCATGTATTCCCACTGCACCACCGGCGGCTGGCAGCTCGGCCACCTGATCGACGGCACCCAGGCCGAGTACGTGCGGGTGCCCCACGCCGACACCAGCCTCTACCCGATCCCCGCCGACGCCGACGAGGAAGCCCTCGTGATGCTCAGCGACATCCTGCCCACCGGCTTCGAGTGCGGCGTGCTCAACGGCAAGGTGCAGCCGGGCAGCACGGTGGCCATCGTCGGTGCCGGCCCGGTCGGCCTGGCGGCGCTGCTGACCGCCCAGTTCTACTCGCCGGCCCGCATCATCGTGGTGGACCTGGACGACAACCGCCTCGACGTGGCCAAGCGCTTCGGCGCCACCGACGTGGTGAACAGCCGCGACGGCAAGGCCGCCGAGGCGGTGAAGGCGCTCACCGAGGGCCGCGGCGTGGATACCGCCATCGAGGCGGTGGGCATCCCGGCCACCTTCGGCGTCTGCGAGAACATCGTCGCCGCCGGCGGGGTGATCGCCAACGTCGGCGTGCACGGCACCAAGGTGGACCTGCACCTGGAAACCCTGTGGGCCCACAACATCTCCATCACCACCCGCCTCGTGGATACCGCCACCACCGGCATGCTGCTGAAGACGGTGCAGGCGAAGAAGCTCGATCCGTCCCTGCTGATCACCCACCGCTTCACGCTGGAGCAGGCCCTCGAGGCCTACGAGACCTTCGCCAGCGCGGCCAGCAGCAAGGCCCTGAAGGTCGTCATCGCGGCCTGAGGCCCGTCCGTCCGCGACACGTAGGCCGGGGATGCCCGCTGCGGGCATCCCCGCGCCCGCCCCTTCCAGTCCCTTTCTCCACGGAGATCGACCAACGTGTTTGCCAATCGCCAGTGGCTCGCCCACCTGGAACACTTCGCCGATGCCCTCGCCGGCGAAACCCCGCTGCTTACCCCGTTCCGCGCCTCCCGCCGCCTCACCCAACTCGACAGCCGCCTGCAGGAAGCCCACCAGGGCGCCCTCTCCCGGGCGGCGGAAACCCGTCGCCGGGCGGACGCCCTCGAAGAAGAAGCCGTCCGCCTCGAAACCGCCCTTTCCGATGCCCACCGGGAAACCGCCGAACTGGCCGAGCGTTTCGAACTGATCAGCAGCGCCAGCGGCGAGGGCCTGTGGGACATCCATCTGGCGGCCGGCGACCCGGCCCATCCGGACAGCGTCGTCTGGTGGTCGCCCCAGCTGCGGCGCCTGCTCGGCTTCGACGACGAACGGGACTTTCCGGACCGCCTGGAGAGCTGGAGCAAGCGCCTGCACCCGGACGACGCGCGCCGGGTCGCCGCCGCCTTCAGCGCCCATCTGGCCGACCGCGGCGGCCACACGCCCTACGACATTCATTACCGGCTGGCCCGCAAGGACGGCAGCTACCGCTGGTTCCGGGCCATCGGCACAACGCTGCGCGATGCGTCCGGAACGCCGTTGCGGGTGGCCGGCTCACTGCTGGACATCCACGACACGCTGGAGCAGGACGCCCTGCTCAAGCGTAGCCTGGAGCGCTTCGAGTTAGTCCGCGAGCTGCTCAGCGACGGGCTGTGGGACATCGAGATCGTCGGCGGCGACGCCCTCAACCCGGCCAACACCGTGTGGTGGTCGCAGCAGCTGCGGCGCATGCTCGGTTTCAACGATGAGCACGATTTTCCGAACACGCTGGAAGCCTGGTCCTCGCGCCTCCATCCGGACGACCGGGAGCGCGTGCTGAAAGCCTTCCTCAACCACCTGGCCGACCGCAGCGGCCGCACGCCCTACGACGAAGCCCACCGACTCGCCCTGAAGAACGGGGAGTACCGCTGGTTCCGCGCCTCCGCCCAGACCCGCCGGACGCCTGACGGCACGCCGCTGCGCGCCGTCGGCGCCCTCACCGACATCGACACCCGGCTGCGGGAGAACGAGCAGCGGGAGATCCGCGAAAAGCAGCAGGCCAAGCTGGAGGCCACGCTGCACCGGATCGGCGAACTGATCGGCACGATCAAGGAGATCGCCGACCAGACCAACCTGCTGGCGCTCAATGCGGCCATCGAGGCGGCCCGCGCCGGCGAAAGCGGACGCGGCTTCGCGGTGGTCGCCGACGAGGTGCGCAAGCTCGCCGAGCGCACCCGCGAGACCACCGCGCGGATCGGCAAGATGGCCACCGAGGAGCCCTGAGCGGTCCGCCCGGCTCCACTTGGGAGCCGGGCGCACTAACGGCCGGTCAGAAGCTGTAGCTCAGCCCCAGGTCGAAACCGGTGGTGCCATAGCCTCCCACCGGCGAGCCGACACCGCCCGAGTCCACCGCCGTGCGGGCCGGGTTGGGCTGGATCGAGCAGATGCCGTTGGCGCTGTTGTGGATCTTGGCCACGTCGGCATACAGGTAGGCGCTGCGCTCGAACAGGTAATAAACACCACCAATGCCCCACTTGCGGCAGCTCGCGTCGAGGGAGGTCTTGTCGTCGAGCACCACGTAGGACGCCCGCACGCGAGCCTGCTCGCCCCACACCGGCGCCGACGCGCCGACCATCCAGCTGCGGTGGTTGAGCAGCGCGCTGTAGGTGGCGAAGCTGCCGTCGAAGACATCCTTGTAGTTGTCGGTCTTGATGCTCTCCCAGTAGCCGTGCAGCTTGAACGGGCCGAAATCGTAGGACGCGCCGCCGACCAGGATATTGGTCTTGTGCTCCTCGCTGCCCTTGGGCGCCAGCTGCTCGAAATCCAGGGTCAGGTTGAGCGGGCCCTTGGCGTAGGACGGGATGAAGGCCCACAGGCGGCCGTCGTTCCGGTTGCCCGGGTTCTCCTGGCCGACCAGGCTGGTGGTGTAGGCGGCCAGGAAGGACAGGCCGTTCCAGGCCGGCGAGATGTAGGCCACCGCGTTGTCGGCGCGGGTGCCATGCACCTGCACCGACGCCATGTTGGCCACCGTGCCGTTGGCGAAGGGGTCGTACTTGCCGGCCACGCTGTAGCGGCCGCCGTCGATGCGCCCCATCACCACCGTGCCGTAGCTGCCGCTGAGGCCGACGAAGGACTTGCGGCGGAACAGGCTGTGGCCCTGCGCATCGCTGAGGGTGGACTTGCCGTCGTCGATGGAGAGGCCGGCTTCGAGCTGGAACAGCGCGGTGATGCCGTTGCGCAGGTCGCGGCTGCCCTTGACGCCGAGACGGCTCTCCGATTCGATGCCGCTGGTCAGTTCCGACTTGTGGCCGGCGAAGCTGCTGCCGGCCTGGGCGGCGTAGGCGCCGTTGCTGCCGCTGCGGCTGAGCAGGCCGCCGTCGAGGGTGCCGTAGATGCTCAAGCGGCCCTTGTCCCCGTCAAGCAGGGTGAAACCTTCATCAGCCATCGCCGGCCCGAAAAGGGCGCACAGGGCCGCCCCTGCGCAGAGCTGCGCATGGAATTTTGCGTTCATGTTGTATTCCTGTTGCTGGATTCGCCGGACGGCGGCTCAGTCGAAATGGATGACCGGCTTGATGATGCCGTCGGCCTTGGTGGTCATCAGGTGGAGGGCCGTCTCGATTTCCGAGAACTTGAAGTGGTGGGTAGTGAGGCGGGTCGGGTCGACGCGCCCACTCTCGATCAGGCGCAGCAGGCGGCCCATGCGCTCGCGCCCACCCGGGCAGAGCAGCGTGGTGATGGTCTTCTCGCCCATGCCGACGCCCCACTCGGCGCGGGGGATCTTGATGTAGTCGCCGTGGCCGAAATAGCCGATGTTGGAGATCACCCCGCCGGCCCGGGTCGCCTTCACGCAGTTCTCGAAGGTCGGCTGGGAGCCCAGCGCATCCATCGCCGCGTCGGCGCCGTGGCCGCCGGTGAGGCGCAGGATCTCGGCGATCGGGTCCTGCTCCTTGAAGTTGATCGTCACGTCGGCGCCGTAGTAACGGGCCAGCTCCAGCCGCGACGGCACGCAGTCCACGGCGATCACCAGGCCAGCGCCGAGCAGGCGCGTGCCGGCCACCGCCATCAGGCCGACCGGCCCCATGCCGAACACCACGCCCGAGCCTCCGAGGGGGATGCGGGCATTTTCGGCGCCCTTGAAGCCGGTGGACATCATGTCGGTGGTGTAGCACGCGGCCTCGTCCGACACCCCGTCGGGGATCGGCGCCAGGTTGGCCTCCGCGTCATTGACGTGGAAGTACTCGGCCATGTTGCCGTCCTTCTGGGCGGTGAACTTGTAGCCGCCGAGCATCACCTGGCATTGGGAGGTGAAGCCGCGCTGGCAGTTCTCGCACTTGTAGCAGGGGGTGATCGCATTCACCGCGACCCGCTGGCCGACCTGGAAGCCGCGCACCGCGCTGCCCAGCGCGTGGATGACGCCCACCGCCTCGTGGCCGAGGACCCGGTCCTGCAGTTCGCCGAGGCCGCCCTCGATGGTGTGGCAGTCGGACGTGCACACCATCGCCACCGTGGTCCTGACGATCGCATCGTTCGGCCCGGCCTCAGGAATAGGCCGCTCCAGCACCGCCACGTCGTGCAGGCCCCGCATGACCAGGGCCTTCATCGTATTTGCCATTTCTGCTCCTCCAGATTTATTTGCCGCTCGCGGCTGTCGTTTTCGGAATGGCTTTTCCATTTCGGAAAAGCCGCGCCGAATCAGCAAACGATGTGCCAGACAAATAGACCGATGGATTAGAACAGCAAGGAGCCTTTATTTCCGCGGCACGCGGATCAATTCAACGAAAATTCAAAACGGATTTTCTGTGCGCTGCCGCAACCGCGTTCACAACGCCACCGTCCGATGCCGTCCGCATTCAGGACGACACCGGACGGTGAATTGGCGAATTGGAGTTGCTGGCCGGAAGCCCCCCCGCGGGAGCCTCCTACGCCGCAGCGCTCAAGCCGACTGTGCCTCGGCCTTGGGCACCACGTGGCTCGCCGCTTGGGCCCGATTCACGCCGCTGACGAGGGCCTTGATCGACGCGGTGACGATGTTGGCGTCGATCCCGACCCCGTAGCAGTCGCTGCGGGTCTCGCCGGCCATTTCCATGAAGGCGCAGGC
Organism: Pseudomonadota bacterium; assembly: GCA_018241665.1. Lineage (GTDB taxonomy): Bacteria > Pseudomonadota > Gammaproteobacteria > Burkholderiales > Rhodocyclaceae > Zoogloea. The sequence goes on along the minus strand of JAFEDK010000004.1, from coordinate 101,993 downwards.
CTGGGCGTTGCCGTCGTCGCCGATCGGCACCATCGAGCGTTCTTCGTAACTGCGCACCTGGACGCGGATGCCGGCGCTCTGGAGGGCATGCACGGCGGCGTTGATCGGACCGTTGCCCTCGCCGTCGAGGATGCGCGCCTGGCCGTCGATCTCCACGCTCAAGCGGATGCCCTGCACCGCACCGTTCTCGACGAGGTGGTGGCTGCAGTAGCGCACCGGGGCGGCGGTGTCGAGATAGGTCTCGGAGAACAAGCGCCAGATGTCGTCGGCGCTCACCTCGCCGCCGTGGGCGTCGGTGTAGCGCTGCACGACGCCGGAGAACTCCACCTGCAAGCGGCGCGGCATCACCACGCCGTATTCGTTCTCCATCAAGTAGGCGATGCCCCCCTTGCCGGATTGGCTATTCACCCGGATCACCGAATCGTAGCTGCGGCCGACGTCGGCGGGATCGATGGGCAAATAGGGCACGTTCCACGGCGCATCCGCCTTTTGAGCGGAGAAACCCTTCTTGATGGCGTCCTGGTGGGAGCCGGAGAAGGCCGTGAAGACGAGGTCACCCACGTACGGATGGCGCGGGTGAATGGGCAACTGGGTGCAGTGCTCGTAGGTACGGGCAACGGCGTTGATGTCCGAGAAGTCGAGCTGCGGATCGACGCCCTGGGTGTGCATGTTGAGGGCGAGGGTCACGAGGTCCACATTGCCGGTGCGCTCGCCGTTGCCGAAGAGGCAGCCCTCGACGCGGTCTGCCCCGGCCATGAGGCCGAGCTCGGCAGCGGCCACGGCGGTGCCGCGGTCGTTGTGCGGGTGGAGGCTGATGATCACGCTGTCGCGGCGGGCGAGGTTGCGGTGCATCCACTCGATCTGGTCGGCATAGATATTGGGCGTGGCGATCTCGACGGTGGTCGGGAGGTTGAGGATCACCTTGCGCTCGGGCGTGGCGCCCCAGGTTTCGGTGACGGCGTCGCAGACTTCCTTGGCGAAATCGAGTTCGGTGGCGGTGAAGAGCTCGGGGCTGTATTCGAGGGTGATCTCGGTTTCCGGCATCTCGTCGGCGAGCGTGCGGATGAGGCGCACCGCATCGACGGCCATTGCCACCACCTCGGCCTTGCTCATGCCGAAGACGTTCTCGCGGAAGGTCTTGCAGGTGGCGTTATAGACGTGAACGATGGCCTTCTTCGCACCCTTGAGGGATTCGAAGGTGCGGCGGATGAGGTGCTCACGGGCCTGGGTGAGCACCTCGATGCTCACGTCGGCGGGGATGTGGCCGCCCTCGATCAAGCCACGCACGAAGTCGAACTCGGTCTGCGAGGCGGACGGAAAGGCGATCTCGATTTCCTTGAAGCCGATCGCGCAGAGGGTCTTGAACATCTGCATCTTCTTGTCGGCGTTCATCGGCTCGAAGAGGGCCTGGTTGCCGTCGCGGAGATCGGTGCTCATCCAGATCGGCGCCTTGTCGATGACGCGGCTGGGCCACTGGCGGTCGGTGAGTTGTACGGGCGGGAAGGCGCTGTACTTGGCGGGCGTCTGCTGCGTCATGATCGGGCTCCGGAAAGATTGAATTCGATGGGTGAATCTTACGGAAAGGGACGGGGCAGGTGCTTGCGTTTTGCGTGCAAAATCACCTTAAAATAGGCAGAAAATTCCATCACAAACATTTTTACCACAATTAAATGGAACTCGACCGCTACGACCGGCAAATTCTCGCCATCCTTCAGCAGGACGGACGGATCAGCAACCAGGACCTGGCCGAGCGCATCGGCCTGTCGCCGTCCCCCTGCCTGCGCCGGGTCCGTGCGCTGGAGGAGTCCGGCCTGATCACCGGCTACCGGGCCCTGCTCGACGCCAGGAAGCTCGGCCTCAGCCTGATGGCCCTGATCGGCATTTCCATGGACCAGCACACGCCGGAACGCTTCGCCAGCCTGGAGGCCACCATCAGCGACATTCCGGAGGTGCTCGAATGCCTGCTGATCACCGGCCAGCAGTCGGACTACCAGCTCAAGGTGGTGATCCGCGACATGGACGCCTATCAGGATCTGCTGCTCAACCGCATCACCCGCATCCAGGGCGTCACCGGCGTGCACACCAGCTTCGTGCTGCGCCGGGTGGTGGATCGTACCGAGCTGCCCGTGGGGCTGGACGGCCGCTGAGCGCAGACGAAGCTGCGGCGCGGGCTTGAAGCAATTAGTGTTATTTTGTACAGTCAATACATCATTTGCTTGAAGCGTCCGCAGGACGCGCTGCCCATGAACGCCCAGATGAGTTTCGATTTCCCCCTTGATGCGGCGCCGCTGCCGCCTGCCCTGGCCCCGCGCCGGCGGCTGTCCCGTGCCGCACTGGCCGCCGAACACGCGCCCACCCAGCTGGCCTTCGTCAACGCCAGCGGTGGCCTGGTGGCGCCCTCTGCCCCCGTGGCAGCACGGCGCCCCTTCCCCGCGCCCCTGCCCAAGCTCGTCGAAGCCCCCGCCGACAAGGGCGACGCAATCCGTGAGAGCCGCCTGTGGCAGGAGAACGGCTGGACCGCGCGGGTGCTCCGCAACGACGGCGAATGGAGCGTCGAACTGCGCCGGGACGGCGACAGCGAACCCGCGCTGCTGGCCCCGTGGGACCTGGACCGGGACCTGCGCAATCCCAAGCCCCTCAACTACGGTGAGTTCCTCACCCTGGTCAAATCGGCCGAGGAGACCATGCAGCGCCAGCGCCTGCAGTTGCAGGCCCGCCTGCACAAGCGCCTGACCGTCTTCGCCCAGGACGCCGAGTGGCACGTGACACTGGACATCGTGCCCGACGAATACGAACCCCATGCCCTGCTCAGCGCCTTCGGCTCCGACGGCGAGCTGGTCGCCCAGCAGCGGGTGACGCCGGACTTCAAGCTCAGCCCGGCCACAGCCCAGGCCTGGATCGACAACGACTTCCGCCATTCCGGCGGTGACAGCTTCTGAAACACCCTAGCCCCATTCATCAAAGGCTTCCTGTGGGGCTTCCTGCAGCATCTCACTCACTTGAACATGCCCCGCCAAAGGAACGCTGTGCCCACCTTCAAACGCCTTCTGCTGCCCTTCGTCCTGGCCTGCCAGCTGATCGCCCCCGCCCACGCGGACAACGCCCTCCAGCACTGGATCGACGGCCCCCAGCGCAGCGAGAAGAACCGCCAGCGCGACCCCGCCCGCCAGCCAGCGGCGACCCTCGAATTCTTCGATATCAAGCCCGGCCAGACGGTCGTCGAGATCTGGCCCAGCGTCGGCGCCTGGTGGTTCGAGATCCTCGCCCCCTACCTGCGCGACCACGGCCATTACATCGCCGCGCTGCACGCCGGTGAGCACAACCCCGCCGCCGCCCGCGCCGAGCATGACGCCATCGGCGGCCTGATCGCCAGCCAGGCGACGCTGTACGGCCAAGTCGAACTGGCCCTCAGCCCCGGCCTGACGACGACGCTCAAGCCAGACTCCGTCGACCTGCTGCTGACCTTCATGAACCTGCACAACTGGATCACCGACGGCAACGCCGACGCAGTAATCCGCGAATTCCACGCGGTGCTCAAACCCGGCGGCGTGCTCGGCGTGGTGGATCACCGCGCCCGCACGGACCGCCCGTCCGCCGAGCAGCTGCAGGCCGGCTACCTGCGGGAAGACGAAGTCATCGCCCGCATCGAGAAGGCCGGCTTCAAGCTCGTCGCCCGCTCCGAGATCGCCGCCAACCCGCTGGACACCAAGGACCACCCCGCCGGCGTCTGGACGCTGCCGCCCACGCTACGCCTCAAGGACCAGGACCGGGCCCACTACCTGGCCATCGGCGAGAGCGACAAATTCACGCTCAAGTTCATCAAGGCCGGGAACAGGTAGGCGTCAGCCGGGGCCCCCTGTAGGGGCACCCTGTGGGGCTTGCCTGTGGGGCTTGCCTGTGGGGCTTGCCTGTGGGGGCGAATTCATTCGCCCTCGGACTTCATTTAGCCGGCTGAGGGCGAATGAATTCGCCCCCACAGGCACAAGTGCCTGCAGGTCAGGCGGTTTCCCAGCCTGGCCCTGCAAGCGTGCTCCGGTTTTAGAACACGTGGTTCACACCCAGCATGTAGCCGTTCGGGTCGTAACCCGGCTTGGCGACGGTGCCGACCAGGTTGCCACCGTCGGTCAGGCTGTAGGTGCCGTTGGCCTTGTTGAGGACCTTGCCCCAGGTGCCGTACAGCGTCGTGCTGTCCTGCAGCTTGTAGGCGTAGGCGAGGCCCAGCAGGTTGGCGTCGCGGTTCTTGATCGATTTGTCGTCGAGCTGGCTATAGCTCACGAAAGCCTTGCCACGCCACACCGGGATGCCTGCGCTGACGCTCCAGCCTTCGGCCTTGGAGAGCGTACCCGTCACGTTCTCGTAGTTGCCGCCGCTGATGCGGCCCGCCACATAGTTGCCGTACAGCGTCGCGAAGCCCAGGTTGTAGCTGCCGCCGACCTGCCAGCCACGGCGCTTGGCCAGGCCGGTCTCCTGCGGGCCCGTCGCCGGGGCGACGTAGCTGCCGTTGTCGAGCTGCCAGGTGGTGAAGGTCGCATTCAGCGGGCCACCACTGTAGAACAGCGCCAGATCGCCGCCGCGGCCGGCCTTGTCGGTGGTCACCGTCGTTGAACCGGCGGCGATCGGCGTGACCATGTTCACATTGTTCTCGCTGCCGCTGGTCAGCGTCAGCTGGCCGGAGAAGCCCGAGACTTTGGGCGAAGCGTAGACCAGGGAATTGTTCAGGCGTGTCGGCATGCCGCCGATCACCGGCAGCAGGCCGGCGGAGGAGCCGAAGAAGCCGGCGCCCATCGCTGCCGACATCACCGACGAGGTGTAGGAGCCGGCATACTGACGGCCAGCCGTCACGGTGCCGAAGCGGGTGGAGAGACCCGCGTAGATCTGCCGCGAGAAGATCTGGCTGCCGTTGCTGGTCTGGCCACCGCTGGACACCGCGGTGTTGTTGATGCCCGGCGTGATCGCGCCGGTACCGACGGAACCGGTGTCGAACAGCAGGCCGGCTTCCATCAGGTAGACCGCCTTCACCTCGTCACCCAACTCCTTCTCTCCCTTGAAGCCCAGGCGGGAGGACGTCATGCCGCCGGAGCCGATCGTCGATTTCTGCCCATAGCCACTGTTCACCGTCGAGGCGCTGACGTCGGCGACACCATAGATCGTCAGCGTGCCGGACGGCCCCGTCGGCACGCCCATCTGCAGACCGGCGCCACGAGCCGGGCCGCCGGTCTGGATCTCGGTCTTCTTCTGCTCTTCCTGGTTCTTCATGAGTTGTTGGATCAGCTGGCGCTGTTCGGCCAGTTCGCGCCTGAGCGCGTCGATCTCGCTCTCGGCGAAGGCCGGCGCGGCGGCGCCGGTGCCGAAGGCGGCCAGCAACAGCAGGCTCAGCGGGCGGCGGGCGATGGAATGGCTAACGGAACGACTCATGGACTTCTTGTGATGCACGGACAGTCTCCTCTCCTGAAACCGGCTCTCAGCCGGCAACGATGTGCCCCTCTGCAGGGGGCTGTGGCGTGCGACGGCCCGACCGACCAGGCCGTCGCGGGGCGGCGGGCGCAAGACTCCCGCCGTGTTCTTTGAGCGGATGCGTTGAACGAACGCGGAAAGTGAACCCCGGAACCGGGAAGGGCTAGGCGGAATAAACCCGTCGCAGCTCACGCTTGAGCAGCTTCCCGGAGGCGTTGCGCGGCATGTCTTCAACGAAGAAGATCTTCTTCGGGACCTTGAAGGCCGCCAGATGCGCGCGTGCGTGCACCATCAGCTCATCGGCGCTGGCCGTAGCACCCTGCTTCAGCGCCACAACCGCGGCGACGATCTCGATCCAGCGCTCGTCAGGCAAGGCCACCACTGCGACCTCGGCCACCGCCGGGTGGGTATACAAGGCTTCCTCCACGTCCCGGCTCGACACCAGCACACCGCCGGTCTTGATGACGTCCTTGATGCGGTCGGTGATGTACAGGTAGCCCGCCTCATCCACGTAGCCCACGTCGCCGGAACGGAACCAGCCGTCGGCGAAGGAGCCGGCGGTTTCCTCCGGCTTGTTCCAGTAGCCGCTCATCAGCTGCGGCGAGCGATGGACGATCTCGCCCATCTCGCCGGGCGGCACGTCGTTCATGTCGCTATCGACGATGCGGGTTTCCACGTTGAAGATCGGCCGCCCCGCCGACGCCGGCCGCTCGGCGTGCTCCTCGGGACGCAGCACCGTCGCCAGCGGGGCGATCTCGCTCTGCCCGTAGCAGTTGTAGAGCTGCAGCGCCGGCAGGCGGGTGGCCAGTTCCTGCACCACCGCCACCGGCATGATGGACGCGCCGTAATAGCCCTTCTCCAGCGAGGACAGGTCGCTGCGCCCGAAAGCCGGGTGACGCAGGAAGGAAATCCACACCGTCGGCGGCGCAAAGAAGGAGGTGATCTTCTCGGCGGCGATCAGCTCGAAGCACAGCTCGGCCTGGGGCGCCTGCACGAGGATGGTGGTCGCGCCGACCAGCAGTTGCGGCATCAGGAAGACATGCATCTGCGCCGAATGGTAGAGGGGCAGCGAGGCCAGGGAACGGTCGCCGGGCTTGATGTCGGTGGCCAGCAACGTGCTGGTGTACTCCGCCAAGAGCGCCCGGTGGCTCATCATCGCGCCCTTCGGCGCCGCCGTCGTACCGGAGGTGTACAGCAACTGGGCGATGCTCTCCTCGTCGATGTCCAGCGCCGGCGCGTCGTCGCGGCCCGGCGTGTCGGCCCAGGCCAGCACGTCGTGGGCGCCATCGCCGCCATGCAGCGTGCCCTGCCATTCGCAGGCCAGCGTCGGGCCGAGGGCCTGCACGTGGCTGGCGATGTCGGTATCGCAGAACAGCGCACGGGCGCCGGACTGTTCGACGATGTAGCGCAGCTCGCTGTCGATCAGCGCGTAGTTGATCGGCACGTGGATCAGGCCGGCGCGCACGCAGCCCAGCCACAGGATCACGTAGGCGTCGGAGTTGCGGCCGTAGGCGGCCACCCGGTCACCGCTCTGCAGGCCGAGGCCCAGCAGCTGGTTGGCCACCCGGTTGGCTGCCGCGTCGAGGCGCGCGTAAGTCCAGCTGCGCGCCTGGAAGCGCAGCGCCTCTTTGTCCGGATTGCGGCGCACCGAGCGGTGCAGCGCATCGCCGATCAGGTTGCGGCTGGCACGGCGGACGTCATTGCGGATGTCGTTCATATGGGTCTCCTCCTTGGCTGCTTATCGTTTTCTAATGGGTCGTGTCACAGGCGCTCGACGATGGTCGCCGTCGCCATGCCGTGACCGATGCACATCACCTGCAGGCCGAGCTGGCCATCCACATGGGCCAGGCCGGTGAGCATCTTGGCCAGCAGGCCGGCGCCGGTGGCACCCAGCGGGTGGCCGTGGGCGATGGCGCCGCCCCACGGGTTGAGCTTGCCCATGTCCGGCTCGAACTCCCGCGCGAAGCACAGGGCCACGCTGGCGAAGGCCTCATTCACCTCGATCCAGTCCAGGTCGCGGATCGACAGGCCGGCCCGCTGCAGCGCCAGCCGGGTGGCGGGAATGACGCCGGTGAGTTGCATGACCGGGTCGGAGCCAACCGCCACGCGGGCCCGGAAGCGGGCCAGCGGCTTGAGCCCGAAATCGGCGCTGGCCCGCCGGCTGCCGATCAGCACCGCGGCGGCGCCGTCGGACATCTGGCTGGCGTTTGCAGCGGTCACCACGCCGGCGTCGGCACTGCGGAAGACCGGCTGCATCGCGGCCATCTTCGCCGGGTCGATGACGGCCCGGATGCCTTCGTCGTGGGCCAGGCTGATCGGTTGCCCGTCCTTGTCCACTCCGGCCTGCGGCAGGATCTCGCGATGCACGCCGGCGGCCCGTGCGGCTTCGGCGCGGCGGTGGCTCTCGATGGCGAAGGCGTCGAGCTCGGCGCGGCCGAGGGACCAGTGCCCGGCCACCCGCTCGGCGCTCTCGACCTGATGGGGGATCGGGTAGCGGGCCAGCAGGTCCGGATGCAGCCCGTCGAAGCCGCGGAAGTCGCCCTGCCCCAGCGTGAGGTCGAGGAACATCGGCACCCGGCTCATGCTCTCCACGCCACAGCCGATGGCGAAATCCAGGTCGCCGGCGGCCACCGCCTGGGCCGCCGCGTGGGTGGCGAACTGGCTGGAGCCGCACATGCGGTTCATCGAGACGCCCGGCACATGCTCCGGCAGACCGGCCAGCAGCAAGGCCTGGCGGGCGATGTTGGCGCCCTGCTCGCCGGCCTGGCTGACGCAGCCGGCCAGCACGTCGCCGACCCGCTCGGCGGGCAGGCTGGCACGCTGAAGTACGCCGTCGATGGCGGCCGCCAGCAGGCTGTCGGAACGGGTGTCGCGGAAGGCGCCGCCACGACGCCCGAAAGGCGTGCGCACGGCGGCGAGGATCAGGGGTTCGGAAGGCGAAGCGAAAGTCATGGGAACAGTCCTGTAAGACGAAGAAATCGTGGATCAGGCCGCCCGCAGCATTTCGCGGGCGATGATGTTGCGCTGGATCTCGCTGGTGCCCTCGTAGATCTGCAGCACCTTGGCATCGCGGAAGAGCTTCTCGACGGGGTATTCGGTCGAGTAGCCCATGCCGCCGAAAATCTGGATGGCCTCGGTGGCGCCCCACATGGCCGCGTCGGCGGCGGTGGCCTTGGCGACGGAAGCCTGCAGCGTGTTGGGCTGGCCCTGGTCCACCAACCAGGCGGCCTGATAGGTGAGGAGACGCGCCGCCTCCAGGCGCATGCGCATCTCGGCCAGCTTGTGGGCGATGGCCTGGTGCTCGACGAGCGTGCGCCCCATCGAACGGCGCTCCCTGGCGTAGGCCAGCGATTCGTCGATACAGCGTTCCAGCAAGCCGACGCCGAAAGCCGCCACCATCGGTCGCGAGTGGTCGAAAACCGCCATCGCCAGCGCGAAGCCGCTGCCCTCCTCGCCAAGCCGGTTGTCCTCCGGCACGAAGACGCGGTCGAGGAAGACCTCGGCGGTCGGCGCGGCGCGCTGGCCGAGCTTGCCGAGGGGCTCGCCGACGCTAAGCCCGGCGCTGTCCCGCGGCACGATGAAGGCGGTCATGCCCTTGTGGCCGGCGGCCGGGTCAGTCTTGGCGAAGACCACGAAGAACTCGGCCAGCGGCGCGTTGGAAATCCAGGTCTTGCTGCCGGACAGCAGGTAGCCGCCGGCCACCCGCTCGGCACGGGTGCGAATGCCGGCCACATCCGAACCAGCACCGGGCTCGGTCAGCGCGAAGCTGGCCAGGGCGCCTTCGGCGATACGCCCGAGGTAGCGCGCCTGCTGCTCCTTTGACCCGGCCAGCACGATGGGCTGGGCCGCCAGCGCGTTGATGCACAGCGCGGTACCGATCCCCAGGCAGCCGTAGCACAAGGCCTCGGTGACCAGCACCAGGTCCAGGCAACCGAGACCGGCGCCGCCGACCGCGGCGGGGAGATTGACGCTGGCCAGGCCGAGCTCGACCGCCAGGGCCTGCACTTCCAACGGGAAGGCGCAGTCCCGGTCGGCCTGGACGGCGCGCGGCATGATTTCACGGTGGGCGAACTGACGGGCCAGTTCGCGGATCTGACGGCGCTCGCCGTCCAGTTCGAAGTGCATTGGATGTCCTCGCAGCAACCGCCCGAGACGGTCGGGAAGGCGTAACAGCGCCTGCCTCGGCACGCCGGCAATGGCGTACAAGGACCGTCCTGGGGTAACAGAAAATTGACGAAGGGCGCCAACCTGCAATGGCGCGCCAGCCGGGCAGGAATGCCCGCTAAGTCACGTGTGCGCGCTTCGGAAGGAATGCCATGATTGTCGTGTCTCCGTATTTATCGGTCCCCGGGGCGGGGCCGGCGGGCATCTTTGAAGTACCCGTTGATGGCGACATGGTAGGAGATCGCCCGGCGGGCGGGGATGGCAGAGGCGGACGACAAATTGACATTTTCTGCCATCATTCCATCTTGCCCAGGCCCTCCGCGTCCGTCGATGAATCCGCAGCTCCAGACGATCCCCGCCCGCTTTGCCACCGACCTGATCGCCCACCTGCGCGACACGCCGGGCTTCGACCCGGACTGCGTGCTGCGCGCCGGCATCGCCCCGGCACAGCTGCAGCACGACGGCGCCCGCGTGACCATCGAACAGTTGTCATCCCTGTACCGGCTGCTCGCCGTCCAGTACGACGATGAGACGCCCGGCCTGTTCTCCCGGCCGCTGCGCAACGGCACGCTGAAGTTCCTGTGCCTGTCCATGCTGGACGCGCCCAGCCTCGGCGTCGCGCTGCACCGCTTCGCCGGCTTCTTCCGGCTGGTGCTGGACGACCTGCAGTTCGAACTGGGGGAGTCGGAAACCGGCACCTGCCTCAGGCTGGTCGAAAAGGCCGACCTGGGTGAACGCCGCATCCTGGCGCTGGAGTTCATGCTGCTGCTGGTCCAGGGCGTGGCCTCGTGGATGATCGAGAAGCCGATCTCCTTCCAGTGCATCGACCTGGCCTATCCGCCGCCGCCCCATGCCGACGAATATCCGCGCATGTACGCCGGCCCAGCCCGCTTCTCCCGGCCGGCGACGGCCCTACATCTCGACCCGGCCTGCCTGTCCCTGCCGATCCGCCGCAACAAGACCGCGCTGAGCGCCTTCCTGCGCAATGCGCCAATGGACTGGTTCCATGTCTCGGCCAGCAAGCGCCCAGTCACCCACCGGGTCGGCGACCATTTACGGGAACGGCTGGCCCAGCCGCTGACCATCGAGGACGTGGCCCGCACACTGCACACCTCGCCGCGCACGCTGGCGCGGCGCCTGGCCGTCGAGGGCAGCCGCTTCCAGTCCCTCAAGGACAGCCTGCGGCGGGATGCGGCGATCACCCTGCTGACCAAGACCGACGAACCGATCGCGCTGATCGGCGCGAAGATCGGCTTCGACGACCCATCGGCCTTCAACCGGGCCTTCAAGCAATGGACCGGCAGCCCGCCCGGTGCCTACCGCCGCCAGCCGCGCACGGAGCGGGCAAAAAAAGACGCGCCCGAAAGCGCGTCTTCCTGATATCGGCCACCCCGCCCCTGCACGGTAACGCGGCCGGACGGCCACACCCTCAACGCCAGGGCGCGCTGGCTTCGACAAAGTCGGTGATCTCGCGCTCCAGCGCATCGAAGCCCGCGTCGAGTTCCGTCTCGCCGCCGTCGATGGCCGCCTCCAGCGCCCGCGCCGAGTCCATCAGGCCGAATGCGCACAGGAAGCCCGCGTTGCTGCCCAGGGTGTGCATGCGCCGCCCCGCCGACTCCCGGTCGCCATCGGCGAGCGCACTGCGGGCCTGGTCGGCAGCCGCGGCGTTGTCATGGACGAAGAGTTCGAGCAGGCCGAGGAACATCTCCCGGTCGCGCCCCAGGCGCTGGGCGGCACGCTCCCGGTCGATGCCGGGGATCGCCGGGAAGTCCGCGGCGGCCTCGGTCCCAGCGGCCTCCACGGCCTCCGCCGACGGCGGCGTAGCGGCCGCATCCACCGGCTTGAGTTCGGTGGGCAAGGTCGCCGAAGCAGCCGCATCACGGCGGCCACTGCGGACCCAGTGCGCCAGCGTTCGCGCCATCTGGTCCAGGTCCATCGGCTTGGCGAGCACGTCGTTCGCACCGGCAGCCCGTGCCGCCGCCTGCTGTTCGTCACGCACGCCGGCGGTGAAGGCGATCACCGGCACGTCGATCAGGCCCAGTTCGCCACGGATCAGGCGCATCGCGGTGAGGCCGTCCATCACCGGCATCTGCACGTCCATCAGCACCGCATCGAAGCGCTCGGGCCGGGTCTTCAGGATCTGGATCGCCTGCAGGCCGTCGGCGGCCAGCGTCGCGCTGGCGCCCTCGAGGCGCAACGCCCGCTCGACCAGATCGCGGTTCATCGCGCTGTCGTCCACCACCAGCAGATGGGCGCCGACAAGACGCGGCCCCGTCGGCTCGGACGGCGCCGCAGCAACCGCCAGCGCCTCCATGTCGGCTTCGCTGGCACGCTGCAGCGGCAGCTCGAACCAGAAGCAGCTCCCCTGCCCCGGCTGGCTGTCGGCACCGATCTGTCCATTCATCAGCTCGACCAGGCGCTTGCAGATCGACAAGCCGAGGCCCGTGCCGCCAAAGCGGCGGCCGATGCCTGCGTCGGCCTGGGCAAAGGGCGCGAACAAGCGGCCCAGGGCCTCCGGGTCGATGCCGATGCCGGTATCGCGGATCTCGAAGCGGAGCTTCAGGGTCGTATCGTCGGCAGGCTGGGCGCGGACCCGCACCGCCACTTCGCCCTGCTCGGTGAACTTGATGGCATTGCCGGTCAGGTTGAACAGGACCTGCTCCAGGCGAAGGCCATCGCCCAGCAGCGGGCCAAGGGATTCGGGCGGCCCGTCGATGCGCAGCGCGAGGCCCTTGCCGCGGGCATTCTGGCCCATCAGGCTGTCGAGGTTGGCAAGCAGCACCGCCAGGTCGAAGGGGCGCTGCTCGATGCGCAGCTGGCCGGCCTCGATCTTGGAGAGGTCGAGCACGTCGTTGAGGATGGCCAGCAGGGACTGACCCGCCGTACGGATGCGCTGGACCATGTCGTGCTGATGCTCCGCCAGCGGCTCGCGCTCGAGCACCTGGGCAAGGCCCAGCACGGCGTTCATCGGCGTGCGGATCTCGTGGCTCATGTGGGCCAGGAACTCGCTCTTTGCCGCGTTGGCTGCCTCTGCCGCTTCGGAGGCCTGGCGCAGCTTGTATTCATAACGCTTGCGCTCGCTGACGTCGCGGATCACCCCGAGAATCTCGACAATGCCGCCCTCCGCGCTGAGCAGCGGACTGGCGCTGACATCGGTCCAGACGGATGAGCCATCCTGGCGCCGCACCTCCAGCTCACCGCGGAAATGCTCCAGCGCCCCGCCCTTGGCAAGGCTGCTCTTCAGACGCCCGAAATACGCTTCGGCGATACGCAGGGAGTCGGCGGTCAATACCTCTGCCAGCGGCTGCCGGATCGCCTCGTCGGCAGGCAGCCCGCGCAGGCGCTCGACGGACGGGCTGATGTAGGAAAAACGGCCATCCAGGTCCATCGTCACGATCACGTCGACCGCGTTGTCGGCCAGCAGGCGATGGCGTGCCTCGCTGATCCGCAGGCGCTCCTCCATCTCCTTGCGGGCAGTGATGTCCTCGACGATGGCCAGGTAGCGGCGGCTGTCCTCATTGGCGACCTGCACCGGCGCGCAGCTCAGGCTGACCCACACCACCGATCCGTCGGGGCGCAGATAGCGCTTGATCAGGCGATAGCCGTCGATCGCCCCGGCGTTGAGGGCCGCAATGTTGTGCCGGCTCTCCTCCACATCGTCCGGGTGGGTCATGCCCATCGGGTCGAGGCCAACCATCGCCGCCGGCTCCAGGCCGACGATCTCGGCGAAGCGGGCATTGGCCTCGGTGATCCGGCTGCCACGGGAATCGAGCAATGCCACGCCGAGGGGCGCCTGCTCGAAAATCACCCGGAAACGCGCCTCGGCCGCCTGCTGGGCCTGCAGGGCGGCCATCTCCTGGCGCTCCCGGTCGCGGCGCCACAGCAGGTAACCCGCCGAGTAGACGAACAGCAGGCCCAGCCCCACCACCAGCCCGGTCGCCCAGGCCAGGTTGTGAATGCCCGCATAGGCCTCGACCTCGTCGATCTCGGCCAGCATCAGCCACGGCGTGCCGCCCACCGGCGAGGCATAGGCCAGCACCGGCACATTGCGGTAATCCCGCCCGCCGGCGAGGATGCCATGCTCGCCCTGGGCTGCCCGCCCCGCCGGCAGGAAGGGCTGATCCAGCGGCTGGGCCAGGGACAGGGCCGGCACGGCGCGGTGGCGCAGCGGAGTGAGGAAGCGGACGTTGTTGCCGTCCCGCCGCACCAGATAGGTTTCGGCGGTGCGGGTCGGAACCGGCCAGGACTCGACCAGCGGATACAGGGCCTTCTCTGCCTTCCAGGTGAGGTAGGCCACCCCCAGCGGCTTGTCGCCCGACGCCCCGATCGGCGCCAGGACGCCGTACAGCACCTCGCCCTCGGCGTTGCGGTACAGGTCGACGAATTCGATGCGCGGCTCGCGCAGGATGTCCTGGATCAGTGCGCTGTGGTCGCGGACGTCCGCCTTGCCGACCACCACTACCGGGCGTGCATCGGCATCGACGACCGCCAGGCCGCCCCAGCCCCGCACCCGGGCCACCTCCTGCATGCGGCTACGGATCTGGTCGAGGACTTCGGCATCCTTGCGGCCACCGTTCAGCCAGCGCCGGAACAACATCTCCATCTGGGACCGACTCGCAAAATAGAGTTCGGCGTCGGTGCGCGTCTCTGCCAGGGAGTCCTCGATCTGCTGCCGCTTCTGCTCGGCGATGACCGCCAGCGTGCGGTGGGTCTCCCGACGGGTTTCCTCGCTCAGGTAGCGATAGCCCACGCCCCCTACGGCACCGATCAGCACCGAAACGGCGACGAGCGGCAAGGCCAGGCGCAACCATCTTCGGCGGACTGGAGCAGCGGGGCGTGTCGAAATGGCGGGAGAGACAGGAACAGTGATCATCGTGGCATGAACTGCGCGCCGCAGGCCCGCTCCGAAAGCTCCGGGAGGAGCCGGTGAAGGAGCGTTGTCGATGGACCCCGTATCGCGTTTCCGGCAGGAAACGCAGCACACAATACCTGAAGCAATATTGGCGTTTGATTATGCACTCATACAGTGCATATGTCGAAGAATTCAGCCTTTATGGCCATAGAATGCACCACTATTGCACTTAATCCACTTTATCGCACCACAACAGGGCGCAACAACCATGATGTCCGGGCTTGTCCCCAAAGCAAAAAGGCTCAAGCACCTGGATGCTTGAGCCTTAACGCTTGAAACTGGTTGCGGGGGCAGGATTTGAACCTGCGACCTTCGGGTTATGAGCCCGACGAGCTGCCAGACTGCTCCACCCCGCGTCAGAGGGGGCGAATATTACCCCGCTACCCGATTCTTGCCAAGTTATTTTTGCAGGAGCTCCGACGCATCCAGCCCAGTCCAAGCAAACCGAGACTCAACAGCGCAAAGCTGCCGGGCTCCGGAACCTGGGTCTGCGAGAAGCGCTGGTCAAACTGGGTGAGGACGGCGGTATCCGTCGTATCCACCGCCCACACCAGGATGTTCTTGGTTACCCAGGCAGTCTGCTGCGGCGCGAACGCGGCCGAATCCGAAATCTTGGTGGTCCCGCTGCTGCCGGATAGCGGATCGCCCAGCTGGCTGAACTCGATGTTCTTTTGCCCCAGGTCATCGAGCCCCTCGGCCGTGCCGATCACTTCACGGATATACGTACCAAGGTCGTAGCTGCCGTCTACCGTCCAGCTCAGTGTCGATCCCCCTGAAGCGTAGGACAGCGAGTTGTCCGAGATCCGCCGGGCGGGGTCGAAAACGGACACCCGGAAACCGAACATCAGGTCGACGAAGCCAAACACGCCGTCGCCGGTGACGCTCAGTTCATTCCGCGACGCCGTAAAACGCAGACCGGGGCCGGGCTTGTCGCCACCGTCACTGAGCGCCTGGACGTCGATGTTGGACGCATTGAATGAACGATTGAGATCCGACGCGGTGTAGCTGACGAGCTTCCAGCTGTCGAACAACTTGTCCCCGGCAACGATGCTGCCGCCGCTCAGCAGATCGGAAAGCAGCGCAGCGTGGGCGCCAGCCGCGGCCAGGGACAGCATCAGCCCGGCGGCAATTCGCGACATTTTCATGATGAGCACTCCCTTGGCTAACTCAAGTAATCTTGGGCGGCCCCGGCAACCTGCCGGAGCCGGGTCACGCATTTACTGGATCGCGCAGTTGGCCCGCGTGCACTTGGGAATGCAGACCTTCACATCCAGCGGATCGATCTTCCCGTCACGATTGGCATCCCGCGGGTCGTTGGCGGTCGGCGTCTGCCCGCGCCCCTTGCTGATCAGGGCGAGGTCGTTCTGGTCGATGTCGCCATCCCCGTCCACATCGCACACGGCGGTGCTGATACCGGCGATCGTCAGGTCATACAGGACCGGCGACTGGTTCTGCGCATTGGCCCCCAGATCGGCCTGTACCTGGATGAAACGCCCGGTGCCATTGAACGCCACGTTGTTGCTCACCGGAGTCCAGGGTTGCAGCGGCAGATTGGCCTGCAGGTCGGCCCAGCGCACCTTGACCGTCAGGGAACCTCCGGTCGGCACCAGCTCGTGCCAGCTGACCGTCCCCCACTTTGCACCCGCGGCACCACCGTCGTAGATGGCCGCCCAGTTGCCGCTCGGGGTGGTTTGCCCCAGCACCGTCGATCCGCTCGCATCGCTGTAGGTGTAGGGGTTGTCGCCGACCTGCACCATGCCGAGGGGCGCCCCGTCACTGCCCCGGTACTTCATGATCCGGTTGCCGGTACGGCTGACCTGCCACAGGTTGTTGTCCTGGTCCGGGATCACGCCCCGGGTTTCACTGGCCAGCTGGGTCGGCGCCGTCCACGCGATCGTGCCGTTGGCATGGTATTTGGTCAGCCCGCCCGATCCGTACGGCCCGGTGATGATGTCGCCAGCGCCGTCCACGCCGATCCCCGTGGAATAGTAGCCAGGCCCCTGGGCCGGCAGGGAGAACGTATTGGTGGCCGGGTTGAACTGGACATAGCTGACCGCGTTGCCGATCGCGCCCAGATAGACCATGCCGTTGCCCAGTGCGATACCGTAGTTCTGGTAGCTGCTGCCGAAGGAGGAAACAGTCCACGGCCCGACGTTGCTCTGGGTATTGGTGATCTTGCCGAGCACCCCCGTCAGTGACGCAGACCACAGGGTCCCGTTGGCATCGATCAGGCAGCCATAGGGCGTCCAGCTGCCGGCGCTGGGTTGCCCGGCAGTCGGGGCGGTGCTGACCGGTCCGGCCAGGATCGCGCCATTGACGGAGCTGACCTTGTAATAGGTCTGCGAGTTGTAGAGGCCCACCCACAGATGCCCGTCGGTACCGATGCACAGGGAGCGTCCGAGTCCGTTGGCCGGGCCGACCGTAACGGCCCAGGCCACGCGCTCATCGGTAAGCTCGGCGGGGTCGAGAACCCCGTTACCGTTCGAGTCCGCCAGCGGCAGGATCTCGCCGGCGCCGATGCCGCCGCTGTTGTCCGTATCCGCCGAGGTGTCGATGACGCTGTTGCCATTACGGTCGATCCCGCCCTGGGTCAGGATCTTCATCAGCATCGCCGGCCGGCCTTCGAAGTGGCGATTCAGCACATAGGCGTTGCCGTCCTTGTCCACCGCCGTACGTGACGGCGCTGGCCCCGTCCACGGCGCGCCAAGGTGGGCATAGTAGCCGGGCTGGCCCGCCGGGCCGAACCAGGTGCGATAACGCGCGATCTCCTTGTTGTTCAGCGTGTCGATCTTGCTGACCGTGTCCTCCCCCGCATTGGCGACCCACAGCACCGGAAAGGTCGAGGTCACCGTGTTGAGTTGCAGCTGGTTGCTGTTCGGCGCGTTGTGATTGACGTTGACCGCCGTGCCCAGATCGAAATCGGCATCGAGGGTATAGGTCTTGCCGGCGGCACCGGCCTGCATACAGGTCAAGGCACAGCCAACCGAGAGGACGATCTGGCTCAGTTTGAGCGTTCTGTTCTTGGTCATGATGGCTTTCCTAACGGGATGAGCGGTTCAGGACGAGGGACGCGCGCCAGTCGCGCCCGTCCGCCAGGCCGGATTGCAGCGGCGAGCCGGCAAACGGCGTGGGTTCCAGTTCAAGGGACTGGCTATGGGTGATGCGCTGCGGCTGCGCCGCTTCGATATCCACCCGGTACAGTTGAGTGATGGGCGCGCGCATGCTGGCGAAAACCACCGTGCGGCCATCCACCCAACGTGGCTCGAAATCGTCCCGAGGGTGATTGGAGACATTGCGGGGCGCCGTTCCATCGGCATTGGCCACGTAGATCTCCGAGCGGACGAGGTCGTCGCGGCTGGACACGAAGGCGATATGCCGGCCGTCCGGCGACCAGTGCGGCGAATAGTTGTCGCCCTGCTCACGGGTGATCTGCCGTGCCTCCGAACCATCCGAGCGCATCACCACCAGATTGACCGGCTGCTTGTCCTCCGCGGTGGTGAATACCAGCCAGCGGCCATCGGGGGACAGATCGGCCTCTCCCTTGCCACCCCGCGAAATCGCCGAGCTGAGGTCCTTGAGGCCGCTGCCATCCACCTGAATGGCGTGCAGCTGGTTCTTGTTGCCGACGCCCATCAGGAAATACAGCGTCTTCCCGTCGGGCGACCAGATCGGCGCCCCCCCGCTCAGTTCGCCGCTAGCCGCGGTGACGGCCCGCTGCGCGCTGCCGTCCGCATTCATAACGTGGATGTTGCTGCGCCCTTCGCGGGTCGACACGAAGGCGATCCGGGCACCATCCGGCGACCAGGCGGGCCGCACGTCGATGGCCGGATCATTGGTCAGCCGGCGGGCGTCACTGCCGTCCGCATTGGACACGTAGATTTCCGGATTTCCGTCGCGGGTCGAGGTAAAGGCGATCCGCCGCCCGTCCGGCGACCAGGCGGGCTGATTGTTCCCGCCCTGGCTGAAGGTCAGGCGGGTTTCCGCACCACCGTCGTCCGCCACGCGGTAGATCTGCATGTGGCCATCGCGGTTGGACACGAACAGGACGCCCGGCCCGGCGGCCCAGGCGGCACCAACGCACAGCGACGCAAGAACTCCCCCGGCAAGCCCCGCCCGCCAGGCACGCTTGTTATCCATGGTTGTCTCCCTGGAGGACGGAATCAGGGATTGACCGGAACGACCAGGGCGGAACCGAGGGGCGCCCCCTTGCCGTCCACCACCTTGATTTCATAGCGCCCGGTGGCGCCGGCACTCAGCTCATACTGGAAAGTACCGCTGGCGCTACTGGCAACCGACCGCGAACTCTGCTTGCCTGCGGGATCGGTGACCACGACGGTCAAGGCACTGCTGGGAGGGAAGTTGCCACCGTTGAACACGGCCCGCTCACTGAGCGTGATGGATGAAGGACCGCTGAGCGTGGGGCCACCGGCATGAACGCTGGCAGCCAGCACCGCCAGACAGCCGGTAAGAATGAAACGCAGATGACTGTACCCGTTGCACATAATTTTCTCCCCTTGCGAAGACAAACCAAGCAACCATCACTACCATCCACCCCTTCGGCACGCATTTCCCATACCACAAATCGAACTCGTTGAATTTATGGTTTTTTCCATATATCCATTATTCAACAATACGGAATTTGTAAAAAAAACCGACATAGCAGCAGGGTCATCCCGGCTGCCGGCGAATTTGCCAGATCAGGGGAGCACCTGCCGGACGATGGCACGGGCCATCCAAGGGAGAGGCTTCAGGGGCGCCGGGCCTCGGTCAGGGCGGGTGTAGCCGGCGCCAGCGGATCGATGCGGAAGATCCAGTCGGAGTAATGGACACTCCCCTCCCGCGGCGGCTTCACCCGGATGAAGTCGGGCAGCGCCCCGCTGCGCAGGGGTTCCCGCTCAGAGCGGCTGCGCACACCGACGATCCGCTCGCCCTCCCGGACCGGCACCCAGTCCGCCAGCCCCGTCATCGGATCCCGGTACAGGCGGCGCAGATGGCGGCGCACGTAGGGCACACGGCGGTCCTCGAGCAAATCGCCAAGGGTTTGCGGGAAGTCGCTACGCCCGGCCGGGGAGTCCGCGCGATAGCGCGCGATGGCGCGGGCGATTTCACCACCGGCAAAGATCAGCTCGGTCTCCCGTTCGCGCCATGCCGTCGTCGACCAGACGCTGCCAAAACGGGCCAGCCCCAGGCCCAGGCCAAAGACGGCAAACAGCATCAGCAGATAGAGGCCTCCTGCCTGGCGGTGGCGCGGACTCATAGCTCGCCGTAGCGGCGCCCGTCGCGGGCAAGCCCTTCCGCACCGCTATGCAGGTCCGAAACCCCGCCGTTGGTGCCGTCCGGTGCCGGGGTCAGCTGCCAGCTGTCGCCCCTCTCGGTCAGCGGGTCGAGGGGCAGCGCACGCAGGTAGCGCCGGCTCACCAGCTCGTCGAGGTCGCGGGGATAGCGCCCGGCATCCCCGTAGAACTTGTCGATGGCATCGCGGGTGACGGCCAGCGTCTCCAGCAGGGCGGCTTCCCGGGCCTTTTCCAGATGACCGAAATAACGCGGCGCGGCGATCGCCAGCAACAGCGCGACGATCGCCATCACCACCAGCAGTTCCACCAGCGTGAAGCCACGCGCCAGCCGGCGCCTTGCGCAGTCCATCACCTCACCACTCCCGGTAGCGGATGCCGTTCAGGCCAAGGCCCTCGGCGCGCGAAAACACGTCGAACACGTCATCCCCCTCGGCGGGGGCATCCGGCGGACTGGCGTAGCTGCGCAGCCCCCAGGTCTCCTCGGCCGGCACCTTGGGATCCGGATGCAGCGGGTCGCGGGGAATCCGGCGCAGGATGTAGATCTTTCGGGGCAGGGGCGAACGCAGGTCGGACAGCCCCGCAGCCAGGTCGGACAGCCGCGGCGGGTAGCCGCTACCGTCGGCCGGACGGGCAATCCGCCCTTCGTCGGCGAGGCGCTTGTAGGTGTCGATCCCCTCGCGGATCTGGCGCAGGGCCAAGCGCAGCTCGCTCTCCCGGGCACGCTGCACGGTCAGCTGCAGCACCGGCACGGCGATGGACGCCAGGATCCCGACGATGGCCACCGTGACCACCATCTCGATAAGCGTGAAGCCCCGCGCCCGCATCGTCGCCAGCCTAGGGACGGACGCGCACCACGGCCGGCGCCGGCAGCGTCAGCTGACGCTCCGCGCCGCCGACCCGCAGGCTGCTGCCGGCCAGCTCGAAGACGGCCCCACCGAAAGCCCCCTGGCGGACACGGAAGCGCGCCCCGCCCCGGTTCGGGCTGCCGAGCTGCAGGTTCAGCGTCCTCGTCCCGCCGGTAGCGCCGGGATCGTCCGCCGGAATGAGCAGCGCCGGATCGTAGCGGAGAACGACGCTGCCGCTCTCCAGGCCGTCGAGGAGCAACTGCACGCTGACCGTGAATTCATCGCCCCCCCCGACCTCCTCTGGCACCAGCAGGCTGAACGGACTGTCCACCACCGGCGCCGTGGCGGACACGGACGCAGGCAGTACCACGGCGGGCGCCGCCGGGATGGCGCCCGCCGGACTGAAGGACACGCCAGCCGAGGCCTGCGGCCCCAGTTGCAGCGGCGCCCCGCCGACAGCCGACTCCGTCCCGGCGGCCAGGGTGGCCGTGGCCGGATCCGGGCGGACGATGTTGCGCACCACCCGCGGGGTGATCAGCAGCACGATCTCGGTCTTGCTCTCGCTGTCCCGCTGGCTGCTGAACAAGCGCCCGACCGCCGGCATTTCGCCGAAGCCCGGCAGGCGGTTGGCCGAGGTCCGCTCCTCGTCGCTGATCAGGCCGGCCAGCACCTGGGTCTCCCCGTCCCGCAGGCGCAGGGACGTGATTGCGCTGCGCGTACCCACCTGGTAGGCCAGGGAACTGGACGGCCCCATCACCTCCTTGACGATGCTGCTCACCTCCAGGCTGACCTTGATGGCCACTTCGTCATCCAGATGCACGGAGGGCTCGACCTCCAGCTTGAGGCCCACGTCCAGGTAATTGACCGACGCCGACACCCCCACGTTGGCCGTCGAGGTGGTGGTGAACACCGGCAGCTTCTCGCCGATGTGGATCTTCGCCTTGTCCCGGTTGCGCACGCGGATGCGCGGATTGGCGAGGATGTTGGAGCTGCCGTCCTGATCATGCAGGTTGAGCAGCAGGGCCGGATTGGCCACGTAGGGCACCAGGGCGCCAGTGTTGCGCAGGCTCACGTTGCCGGGCAGCAGCTGGCCGCCCAGATTCTGCGTGATGGTCGTCCCCGTCGTGGTGGTCACCGCACTGGTCGTATTGGGCTGCAGCAGGCCATAGCCGATCTGGTCAGGGAAGCGCAGCCCCAGCTCGAGGAGCTTGTTGCGGCTGATCTCCATCACCTCCACCTCCAGCATCACCTCAGGCTCGGCGAGATCCAGGCTGGCCAGCAGCTTCTCGACCAGGCGAACGGCCTCCGGGGTGTCCTTGACGATCAGCAGGTTGAGCTTTTCGTCGACGAACACGTCGCGGCTCTTGACCATCTGTTTCACCAGCACCTGGGCCTGGGCCACGCTGGCATTGGCCAGATAGAAGCTGCGCGTGACGAACTCCTGGTAGTCCTTCTGTTTGGCCGGGGTATTCGGATAGATCAGCACCGAGTTGCCGTTGAGCAGCTTGCGCTCGAGCTGCTGGGTCACCATCAACAACTTGAGCACGTCATCGATGCTGTTGTTGCGCACGAAGATCGTCACTTTCGCATCGGCACGCACGTCCCGGTCGAACACGAAGTTGAGCCCGGAGGCACGCGACAGGGCCTCGAACACGCCGCGCAGCGGCGCATCGCGGAACTCCAGGCTGACCGGCCTGGCCAGCGGCCCCTGCAGTGCGGCCGGGGTGTTGTCGCGGGTGGCGGCCCGCTCGTCGAGGCGGCGCAGCAGGCTGCGCGCACCCGCATGGGCCGGGTCCTGGGCCAGCACGGCACGCACGCGGACTTCGGCCCCGGCCAGGTCGCCACGCGCAAAATGCTGCTCCGCCTCCAGGGCTTGCCCGTGGCGCTGACGCGTGGCGGCAATCGCCTCGGCGCCGGCCAGTACGCGCGGATGGTTGGGGTCGAACTGGCGGGCCAGCGCCAGGGCCTGCTCCGCCTCGTCGAAACGGCCGGCGACGCGGGCCTGCTCGGCCATCGCCAACTGGCGCACGGTCAGGATGTCGCGCTGGCGCAGATAGTAGGCACGCAGTTCGAGGTTCTTCGGCTCGGCACCAACCCGCTCGCGCAGGTCTCGCAGCGCGCTCTCCGGATTTCCGCCGGCAAAGGCCTGCCGGCTTTCCTCCAGCGCCCGGTTGGAGGTACACGCGCAACACAGCAGCAACAGGCACAAGGCGGCAGACAGGCGCCGCAGGATCGGAGTGGTCATGGCACGGCCCCCGTGGCGAGGCTCTGGATCTGGTTGAGCGGGAGATACAGGAAGTCGATGCGATCACGGCGGATCGCCGTCACCCGGTAGCGGGCATCCATCTGCTCGCCGGCATGCAGCACCCGCAGCGTGTCCCCCTCGGCCAGGAAAGCCAGCTGGCGGCCATCCTCCTCGAGCATGCCGAGATAACGGAAAGGCAGCGCCGGGGCACTTGGCGGAGGTGGTGGCGGCGCGGCGGGCGGCGGCGGCTCGAAGCTGCGCGCGGCGAAGAGGTCCACCGCCACGCCCTCCCGCCGCAGCGGCGGCGGGCGCCGGTCGAGCAGTTCCAGGCCGCCAACACTGCCCGCCTTCGCCGCGGGCGCGGCGGCGCGCGGCCCCCGCGCTGGCATGCCAGCGCGCTCCTCGTCGCCGTCGACAACGGCGGCCCACCAACTGGCGACCAGTGTCAGGAGCAGGGCTGCGCCCAGGATGTGCTGGCGTTTCATGGCGCCCTGCGCAGGAAGAATGCCAGCCGCACGCGGGCTTCCAGCTGCGGCTCATCGATGCGCTCGCGGCGCAAGGACACCGACTCCAGCGCCAGCTCGGGCATTTCCGCCACGAGGTCGTCGAGCCAGGCTCGCAATACCGGATAGCTGCCGCGGGCGGGCAAGTCGAGACTCACCCGTTCCAGCGGCGTCCCCACCTCGACCGCCGTCCGGTAGTCGGCCCGCTCGAGTGCCACGCCGCGGGCCTGGGCATGGCCATGCAGGCGCACCAGCAGGTCAGGCAAGGTCGTACCGATTGGAAAGCCCGCGTAGAACGCCTCCAGACGCTGGCGCGCCGACGCCTGCGGACGAACCGGCTGGTGCAGCCGCCGGGCCAGCGCCTGTGCCTCCTGCCCCAGGGACTCGGCCTCGGCCTCCAGTACGCGATTGCCGCTGTAATCGAAGCTCAACGCGCAGACCAGCACCGCGAAACCGAGCACGCCCCCCCAGCCGGCCCGCCGGAATGCCCGGCCGGCGGACTCTTGCGCGCCGGTGAGCAGGATCTTCGTCCGCGCGCTCATGGCCTGCCCTCCCAGCGGGCCGCCAGCGTGAAACCGACGCTCGGCACGCTGGCCGATGCCTGGAAGGCGTAGCTCACCAGGCGCACTTCGGCCAGCCCACCGGCCCCCTCCAGGCGTCTAGCGAAGGCGAAGACCTCCGGCAGGTTGCGTGCCTCACCCATCAGCTTGACGGTCCCCCGCGGCCCTTCGAGCTCCACGCCTAAAACGGCGATGCCCGGATCGTCGGCAGCCCCCTCGAGGGCCGCGAAGACGCCGGGCCAGTCCCGCCGCAGCAGGCGGGCCACGCCCAGCGCCGGCCGCAGCTCCTGTTCGCTCACCACTCCGGCCGCCGCCGGGCGCAAGCCGGCCTGCCGGTCGATGGCCCGCCTGAAGCGTTCCCCCCGCCGGAGCGCCTCGTCACGCTGGTTTTCCAGCACCTCGTATTCGTGCATCACGCCAGCCAGCGCAGCGACGCCGGCGGCCAGCATCAGTGCGCCGACCCAGCCGAGGCGTGGCCCCCGCTGGGCGAAGTCCAGCGCCAGCGGGGGCGGCGCCCGCCGCAGGCCGAAGCGCCGCGGGGACGATCGCCCATCCACGGCCTCGGCCTGCCAGCCGGCGGGTAGCCCGGCGACGCCCGTGGCGTCGGCGAGGTAGAGCGTGCCACCCGCGGGCTGCTCGCCACGCCCGGCCAGTTGGGGCAGCAGGCCCGCCAGGCTCTCCGCCACGCTGGCACCGGCCAGGCTGCGGATGGCCAGCCAGCGTCCGCCCTGCCACAGGCCGAGAGTCAGCCGCCCGTCGCGCGCGCAGGCCAGCGCCCCATCGGCCGCCAGCCCACCGTCGAGGAGGTTGTAACTGTCGACAAAATCCGCCGACAGGCTGTGCAGCCTCATGCCCCGCTGCACGGAAAAATCGTCCACCGCCGCTAGCAGCGCCGTGGGCAAAGCCAGCGCCAGGCAGGGATGAACCACCGCATCCCGGTCGGCCAGCACGCGCCAGCCATCGGCATTGCCGAAGATCTCCACGAAACGATGGCGCAGCCAGCTGTCCCGCTCGCCCCGCTGCAAGCCTGCCGGCCACAGGATGCGGAAGTAGCGCGCATGGCAGTCGGCCACTCGCACCTCCAGGTGAGCATGGCGGGGCAGCTCCGGCAGCGCCGCGAGGCTCGCCGGCCAGTCCGCGGCCAGCGGCAGCTCCAGGTCCGCCCGTCCGCGCCGGCCCACGCGCAGGCTGGCCGGGCCGATGTGCAGGCGGATCCGCTCAGGCCACAAACGTGACACGGTTCAACTCCTGCAAAGTGGTGAGCCCCTCACGCACCAGGGCCAGCCCTGCCTGGCGCAGGCTGACGAAGCCGCGCTGCCGCACGCGCTCCTTGAGCTGGCGCAGCGGCGCGCGCGCCACGATCAGGTCACGCAACTCGTCGTCGAGCAGCAACACCTCGGCGATCGCCCGCCGGCCGCGGTAGCCCGAGCCGCGACACTGGCCACAGCCCGTGCCGGCACGAAAGCGGTAGCCCGCAGCCGCGCCGTCGGCACCGAGGCCCGACGCGTCAAGCAGCGCCGGTGCCACCGCCACGTCGACGGCGCAGCCCGGGCAGTTGATGCGCACCAGGCGCTGGGCCACCACCCCGTTGAGGGCAGCCACCAGGTTGTAGGGATCGACCCCCATGTGCATGAAGCGCCCGATCACGTCGAAGGCATTGTTGGCATGCACCGTGGTGAACACGAGGTGGCCGGTGAGGGCGGCCTGGACGGCAATTTCGGCGGTTTCCGGGTCGCGGATCTCGCCGACCATGATCTTGTCCGGATCGTGGCGCAGGATGGAGCGCAGGCCACGGGCGAAGCCCAGCCCCTTCTTCTCGTTCACCGGGATCTGCAGCACGCCGGGCAGCTGGTACTCCACCGGGTCCTCGATGGTGACGATCTTGTCCTGCCCGGTATTGGTTTCCGACAGCAGCGCGTAGAGGCTGGTTGTCTTGCCCGACCCGGTCGGCCCGGTCACCAGCAACATGCCGTAGGGCTCGCCGGCCATGCGCCGCAGCTGGCTGCGCACCGTCGCGTCGAAGCCCAGGGAATCCAGCGTCAAACCGGCCATCTCGCGGGTCAGGTGTTCCTTGTCGAGGATGCGCAGCACGGCATCTTCGCCATGGATGCTGGGCATGATGGACACCCGGAAATCGATCGCGCGGCCGCCGGCCTGGACCTTGAAGCGCCCATCCTGGGGGATCCGGCGCTCGGCGATATCCAGTTCGGCCAGCACCTTGAGCCGGGAAACCGCCTGTTCCGCCAGTTCGCCGCCCTGCACCCCGCCAACCCGCGCCAGCACGCCGTCCACCCGGAACTTGACCACCAGCCCGCCCGGCACGCATTCCAGGTGAATGTCGCTGGCGCCTTGCTGGATGGCGTCGTAGAGGGTGGAATTGACCAGTTTGACGACCGGGCTGGCATCGCCGGCAATGCGCCTGAGGGACAGATCCTCGCCTCCGCCGTCGCCGGCCGCCGCACTGCCGTCGAGCAGCTCGGCCACCACCCGGTGGTTCGCCTCGTGGCGGGCCAGGCAGGCGGCCAGATCGTCCCGGTCCACCAGGCGCAGCTGAAAGGCTTCGGCCAAGCTCGCCCCGAGTCCGTCCACCAGATCCGTGTCGAAGGGATCGACCAGCGCGACGCTCAGCCTGCCCCTCTCATCGCGGAGGGCCAGGGCCTCCCGGCGCAGGGCGGTGTCGAAGGATAGAACCGCGAAATCCGGCTCCAGCGCAAACAGGGTCCGGTGATCGAGGGGCATGATCCCGGTGGTGGCGGCCAGGCGCTGCGGGAAATCCGTCCCCGCCTCCCGTGCCAGGACGTCCACCACCTTGCCGCCGGAACGCCGGGCGAGCCCTGCGGCCTCGGCCAGGGTGTCGAGGGAGAAGGGTGGCGCGCCGGAAAAGACGTCGTCCCGGTTCATTGAATGCTCTCCGCAACCTGGAAGATGGGCAGGTAAAGCATCACCAGCACCAACCCCACGGCCATCGCGACGATCAACATCAGCAGCGGGCCGGCCAGCCGCGTCACGACCTCCAGCTGGCGGGCGCTCTCCTCTTCGTGGAACTCGGCCGCCCGTTCGAGCATTTCACCGAGCTGGCCGGCCCGCTCGCCGACCGCCAGCATGCGCAGGGCCACCGGCGTGGCGAGGGCGTGGCGCTGCAGGGCAGCCGAGAAACGCTCGCCGTTACGGATGTCAGCCGCTGCCGCACCCACGCCCGCACGCAGGCGCGGCGACAGCAGCCCCTCCACCATGCCCATCGCGGCGACCGCCGGAATGCCTCCCCGCAGCAGCATGCCCAAGGTCCGGTATAGCCGAGCCAGCTCGAACACCCGCAACTGCCCCCCAACCCGCGGGAGCCGCCAGGCCAGCCCCAGCAGCGCCGCCCAGATGTCCTGCCGGCGCAGCAAGGCAAGCAGCCCGGCCACGCCGCCGCAGGCCAGCACCGCCAGCACGTCGCCCCGCCCCTCCACCAGGCGCCCCCAGTCGAGCAGCAGGCGGGACAGCCATGGCAAATCCCCGCCGACAGTCTCGAAGACACGGGCGAAACGCGGCACCACATACACCAGCAGGAAGAGCATGACGGCCGCCCCCACCAGCAGCAGCAGCAGGGGATAGAGCGCCGCGGCAACCAGCCTGTCGCGCACGAATTCGATCTGCCGCTGGTAAGCGATGTAGCGCCCCAGGGCGGGGGCCAGATCGCTGGTCCGCTCCGCCGCACGCATGGTGGCGACGTACAGTTCGGGGAAGCAGTCCGGCCGGGCCGCCAATGCTGCCGACAGCGGCCGTCCCTCGCGCAGCGCGGCGATCAGCACCGCCAGCACCTGCCGGACGGCAGGCCGCGTCTCCTTCTCGGCCAACGCACTCAGGGATTCGGCCAGTGGAATGCCGGCCGTCAGCAGCGCGAGCAGTTCCTGGTTCAGCAGCAGCAACGGAAAACGCCCGCCGCGCACCGCGCCCGACCGCAGCAGCGTAGCCGACAGCACGCCGAGCCCCTGCGCCTCAGCCAGGCTGCGGGCCGCCGCCTCGTCGACGGCTTCGAGCTCGATGTCCTCGATCACGTTGGCGGCCGTGACCGCCCTGATGCGGAATCGCATGGCGCCTACCAGTTGCCGATATCGGCCGCGTCGCCAGTACCACCGGGCTGGCCATCGCGGCCAAGGGAATAAAGGTCGAACTCCCCGTGCTCGCCAGGCAGGACATATTGATAGGGCTTGCCCCAGGGGTCGTTCGGTACCGCCTTGCGCAGGTAGGGTCCGTCCCAGCGTGGCAGCTCCGCCGGCTTGGTGACCAGCGCCTTGAGCCCTTCCTCGGTCGTCGGATAACGCCCGACGTCGAGCCGGAACTGGTCGAGCGCCTTCTCGAAACCATCGATCTGGGCGCGCGCGGCCTTGATCTCGGACTTGCCGATGTGGGAGAAGAATTTCGGCCCGACATACCCGGCAAGCAGGCCGATGATGGTCATCACCACCAGCAGCTCCAGCAGGGTGAATCCCCCCGGCCGCCGCCGGCAGCCCAAACCCCCGGGTGCCCGCATGGGGCACGAAGCCCGATTATTTTTCATGTGCAGTGACGGCAATACCCAGAACATCAGCCCCGGTCCCCTGAACCACCCTGCTGGCCAGCATGCCACCGGCCAACGCGCCGCCACGCGGTAATGCGGCACGCGCTGACCATCCTACGTCCCGCCCAGACCCGGTGCAATGCTCGAGATGGCGGCGATGAAGCACAAATGCACGCTTACTGGAGCACCTCGCGGCGGCGCGGAAACCAATCCTCCAGCAGCGGGCTGCACATCCATCGGTAATACGCCACACCTTTGATGTGCCCCGAATAACCCTCTGTCATCACGCTGCTCAAGGACAATCCGCCATCCGAAAAATTGTGTGTCGTCAGGCTGGACACCCCACCGGCCGATTTACAGGAACACGCCCATGCCCCGACGTATCAAGGCTTCGCGCCCCCTCCTCCTTTCCATTTCCCTGTCCCTGGCCGCCTGTGGAGGCGGCGGAGGGGGCGGAACGACCGGTGGAGACAGCCTCACCGGCGGCACCGGTAGCAGCGGGAATCAGGGACCATCCCTCGTCACCTCACCGGATACCGCGGAGGGCATGTGGTTCGGCACCAGCGACGCCGGCGCCAGCATCTACGGCGTGATCCTGAACGATGGTGGCTTCTACGCGGTGTACTCCGCACGCGACGACAAGACCCTGATCGACGGGGTGATCACGGGCACGGGCCAGAGCAACAGCGGCAGCTTCACGGTGAAGGAGGCGGTCGACTTCAACTTCAGCGGCTCGAGCGCCACCCAGCTCGACATTTCCGCCAGTTACTTCGCGAAGTCATCCCTCCGCGGGCTACTGAGCTATGCGACCCGTGAAACGAAGTCCTTCACCGCCCAGTACAACCCGGTCTACGAACAGCCGGCGAGCGCCAGCCTGGCAACCGGCACCTACGCGGGCAACGTCATCTCGGCGGCTGGCCGCCAGTCCGCCTTCATGACCCTGCAGGCCAACGGCACCGTCACCGGCGTGGTGGCCGAGTCCGAGTGCAACCTGTCCGGCACGGCCACGCCCCGCGGAGCGGTCAATGTGTTCAACCTGTCCCTCACGCTCCGGGGCAGCAGCTGTCCCTTTGGCAGTGACAACCTGGCCGGCATCGGTTTCTACGACATTCCCAGCAAACAGTTCTTCATCGCGGCCCCCAACACGACCCGCAGCAACGGCCTGTTCTTCCAGGGGGTCCGCCCCTGACTCAGCGCCCGGCGCGGGGCGCCGGAACGGCAGCGAGGCCATCCGGGCCGACCAGCGTCAGCAAGGCGCGCGCCTCCTCCGCCGAGCGCGCCCGAAGCCACGTTCCCCAGGCGCTGTCCGGCAGCATCACGACAGCGCGCTTTTCATCCCCGGGCTTGTGGAAGCGCCCGAACAGGACATGGCCATCCGCATTGACGGTCAGCATGGTCATCGACCAAGCGACCTGCCCATCCGGCTGCACAGCCCGCTCCCACAGACCGGCGAGCCCCATCGGGCGCCCGTTCTGCCGGCTGATCTGCCAGCGGACGGCCCGGCCGCTCTCGTAACACGGCTCGTAAAGCGCCTCGGCCGGAACGATGCAGAGCTGACCGCGCCGCCATGCGTCGCGAAACGAAGGTTTCTCCGCGAGGGTCTCGGTTCGGGCGTTGTAGGTGGAGCGGACGATCCTGTCGTCTTTCGCCCAGGCGGGAACCAGTCCGAAACAGGCCGGCACCCAGGTACGCGGCGCGAAATTCGTAACGATCGGAACGGTGGAGCCGGGAAAGGCCTCGGCGTAGGCGAAATCAGGAGGGGGCAGCGAAAAGGCCGCGAGCTGCTGCGGAGTCGCGGGAGCAAAATTGGCACACATGCAGATCTGCCGCGGCGGGCCCGCGGACTACTTCGGACGCAGGCGGGAAACCAGCTGCTGCCGGCGCGTCTCCGCCCGGCGACTGTCCCTGAGGTCCTTGTAGAAGAATGCGGCGGCAGCCAGCGCTGCGCAGACGCAGGCCACGATGACGATGACTCCCATCAACCCGTGCATTGCAGTGTGTCGGCTACGCGCCCCGTTTGACTTCCCGAATCGGCGGAATGGCGGCAAGACATGCCGCCGAAGCAAGCGGCCACCCCGGCGGAGTGGCCCAAGCGCTTGAATCCCTTGGTGCCGGTGAAAGGAATCGAACCCTCGACCTTCGCATTACAAGTGCGCTGCTCTACCAACTGAGCTACACCGGCAGCGTCGGGTGCTTTACGTCCCAGCCCGTCTTGCCGGCATGGACGCGAATGGCACGCCTGCACTATCCTTGAAAGATGCCAGGCCCCGAACGAGGGCCGGATTATAAACAGAACCGGCCCATTCGCGCAGCCCACCGATCGTCCCATGTCCATTGCCCCCCGTCTGGCGGCGGCCTCCGTCGCAGCAGGCAGTGCCGGCAAGCCCGTCATCCGGCTGCTTTTCATCGAAGACTGCGACAACGATGTGCGCCTGCTTTTGCGGCGCTTCCGGGCTGCCGGCTTCTCCCCCCGGCATCGGCGCGTCACATCGGCAGCCGCACTCCGCGAAACCCTCCAGAAGGAGGCCTGGGACGTCCTCCTCTGCGACCACAACCTGCCCGGCTGCAGCATGCAGGCAGCCCTAGGCGTACTGCGGGAGCTGGCCCTCGACCTCCCCTTCATCATCGTCTCCGACGTCATGCAAGAGGACGAGGCGATTGCCGCCATGCGGGCCGGTGCCCACGACTACCTGAGCAAGCGCAAGCTCGACCGGCTGATCCCCGCAGTCGAGCGTGAGCTGCGCGAGGCGGCCAACCGGCGGGAAAAGCGCCGCGCCGAACAGACCTTGCGCCACAGCGAGGCCCGCCTGCGGGCGCTCACCGACAACATCCCCGGGGTGGTTTTCCAGATGGGCTACACGCCCGATGGCATGCTTGGCTTCCAGTACCTCAGCGAAGCAGCAACCATGCTCTTCGGCACCGGCGCCGACGAACTCGTCGGCGGTTCGGCAAGCTGGATGACCTGGCTCCTCGACGAGGACCTGCCCGGGTTCGTGGCTGCCGCGGCCAGTTCTGCCGACCAGTTGTGCACGCTCAACTGGGAAGGCCGCATCCAGCTCCCTTCCGGGGAGCAGAAATGGATCAACCTGCGTAGCTCGCCGCGCCAGTCCGAGAACGGCAACGTGGTTTGGGAAGGCGTGATGTGGAACATCACCCACAGCAAGCGGGTCGAAGCCGACCTGCGCGAGTCGCGCGGCCGGCTGGCGGCCCTGTCGAACCACCTGCAGCGCATCAAGGAAGAAGAGCGGGAGCGCATCGCGCGGGACGTCCATGACGTTCTCGGTGGAACACTGGTCGCCATGAAGTTCGAGATTGCGCGCCTGGAGGCCAGGCTGCGCGACGGCCCTGCACCGGCCGCCGCCGGGGCCAGCAACGTCATGCGCATGATAGACGACGCCATTGCGACGGCCGGACGGGTGACCCGCGAGCTGCGCCCAGGCATCCTCAAGGACTTCGGTTTGGCTGCGGCGATCGAGTCGCAAGGCGAAGACTTCGCCCAACGCACCGGCATCGCCTGTAACATCCTGTGCACCGACCACGACCTCACACCGGCTTACGATACTGCGCTGGCCTTCTTCCGGATCTTCCAGGAAGCCCTGACCAACGTCAGCAAGCATGCCCGGGCCCGCCAGGTGAACGTGCGCCTGCTGCAGGACGGGGACGACGCGCTGCTCGAGATCACCGATGACGGTTGTGGCATCTCCGCCGCCGACCTCCTGAAGCCACGCTCCTTTGGCCTGCGTGGCATCCGCGAGCGGCTGGCCAGCTTGGGGGGGCTGCTCGAAATCGGCCCAGCCAAGCCGCAGGGGACGCGTATCGTTCTGCGCGCACCGCTACAACCCGCAACGCCTGAAGAACTGCCAAAGGGCAACAGGAAATTCCGTCCATGAGCAAACCGATCCGTGTCCTGATTGCCGACGATCATGCGATCGTCCGTCAGGGCCTGCGCCAGATCCTTTCCGACACCCCCGACCTGACCGTCGCCGGCGAGGCCGACAACGGCGTCGAGGCCGTGCAGATGGTCCGCGGCGGCGAGTGGGACGTGGTGCTGATGGACGTCTCGATGCCCGACCGCAACGGCATCGATGCACTCAAGCTGATCAAGAAGGAATGTCCGCGCCTGCCGGTGCTGATCCTCAGCATGTATCCGGAAGAACAATACGCGATACGCGCCCTGAAGGCCGGCGCGGCCGGCTACCTCACCAAGCAGAGTGCCCCCGACCTGCTGGTGACGGCCATCCGGCAGGTGGCCAGCGGCAAGAAATACGTCAGCCCGTCGGTGGCCGAAGAGCTCGTCAACGCCATCGGCAAGGACAGCGAGCGCCCCGCCCATGAAAAGCTGTCCGACCGGGAATATCAGACCCTGTGCCTGATCGCCTCCGGCAAGACCCCCGCCGAGATCGCCGAAGCACTGAACCTGAGCGTCAAGACGGTCAGCGTTTACCGGGCCCGGCTGCTCGAAAAAATGAACCTGCGCAACAATGCAGAACTGACCCATTACGGACTCAAACACGGTCTTGCCGAATGAGGATGGCCCGCCGTCACCATTTTTTGCATATTTGGATAACATCCGGCTCAAGACCCCGGGCTGACGACCGTTATCGGCGGCATCGTCGAGAAACCGATGTTTCCACAGACCCGAGTTTGGACAAGTCCGATCACGTAGAGAAACCGAACGCCGGATGATCCAACGCCCTCCCCCGTTGCGCCGCCCGCCGATGACCGATACCAGCCAACCCTCAGAAGTCGCCCGCGAGACGCTGCGCCAGTTGGCCATGCGACGCATCGCGCCCACCCCGGACAACTACCGGGCGCTCTACCATGAGATTGCCGGCTCGGTCGCCGAAGATGCCTTTCCGGAGCGAACGCTCAAGCAGATCGCCGCCGCCCTGCCGCGCAACAACCAGGAAGCCTTGCGCCTGGCGCTCGACTTCGAGGCGGCCATCGACCTGGGGGAATGGTCTGCCCTGCGCACGCTGCTGGTCGACCGGTTCTCCCTTCCCAGCAAGCCCGACCTCAACTGGGCATCCCTGCTGCGCGACCTGATCACCGAATGGGATCGTCGTCAGACCGGCCTGACCCAGGCACGCAAACGGGAGATGCTGGAGCGCGTCCTGACCAGCTCCGCCGGCAATCCGGCCAAGCTGTTCGAACGGCTGCAAGGCCTGCTCCGCGCATGGGGCCGTAACAGCGATGAGGAAGGCAGCCCGATCACCGGCGACGGGCAGGCTGCCGAGACAGAGGGGCCGGTCGCCGTCGAACAGCCTCCCGTTTCCGGCTCGCCGCCCCCGGCCTACGCCGACCTCCTGGCGACGCTGCTCGACAGCCTGGCCGGCCAGCCCCAACTGGCCAACACAACGGTCGCCTCTGAAGCCCGCGAGCTGGCCTCCCTGCTGCGCCAGCCCTCCGACGGAACGCCCTTCGCCACGCTGCTCGAACGCGTAGACAAACTGCGCACCAGCCTCGAATGGGTTGCGGAAGATCAGCATGCGGTGCGTGATGCGCTGCAGCGGGTGCTGCAACTGCTTCTCGAGAACATCAGCGAATTGGTTCTGGACGACCGTTGGCTGCGCGGCCAGATCGTCCTGATGGGCGAAATGTTCGAGCGCCCGCTGGACGTCCGTACGCTGGGCGAGCTGGAAAGCCGTCTGCGCGACGTGATCCACCGCCAGGGGGCGATCAAACTTGAGTTGAACGACGCCCAGAGCCGGCTCAAGCAAATGCTGGCCAGCTTCGTCGACCGGCTGGGCGACTTCTCCGACGCAACCGGCGAATATCACGACAAGATCGAGCTGTGCGCGAAGCGCATCGAAGGTGCAGCCGACATCAGCGAACTGACCGACGTCATTGCCGAGGTGATGCGCGAGACCCGCACGGTTCAGGAGTCTACGCTGCGCTCGCGCAACGAGATCGAGGAACTGCATGCTCGGGTAAATGATGCCAACGCGGAGATCACGCGCCTGCAACTCGAGCTGGAGCAGACCAGCGAACTGATCCGCCACGACCCGTTGACCGGCGTACTCAACCGGAAAGGGCTCGACGAAGCCCTGGCCCGGGAGACCGCCCTGGCCCGCCGCCGCGGCACAGCGCTCTGCATCGGCCTGCTCGACGTGGACAACTTCAAGCAGATCAACGACGTCCACGGCCACCAGACCGGGGACGAAGCCCTCCAGCACCTGGTGGACGTGGTGCGCGAGAACATGCGTCCGCAGGATTCGGTTGCCCGTTACGGCGGCGAGGAGTTCGTCATCCTGCTGCCGGACACCCAGCTGGAGAGCGCCGTAGCCACGCTGACCCGCCTGCAGCGGGCCCTCACCAAGCGCTTCTTCCTGGCCCGCCAGCAGAAGCTGCTGATCACCTTCAGCGCCGGCGTTGCCGAACTGTGTGAGCACGAAGCCCCCGAGGACGCCATCGACCGCGCCGACAAGGCCATGTACATCGCCAAGCGCTCGGGCAAGAACCGGGTCATCGCCGCCGGCACCTGAAGCCCGGCAAACAGCGGATCGCGACGGCCCCGCCGTCGCGACGATTATGCTAAATTCATGTCGCGATGAAAATTCATTCGACATGCTTCCTGCTGATTGCCGTATGCCTCGCAACGCCCGGACCGGCCTGCGGGGAAACACTCGGACGGCTTTTCTTCTCGCCGGCAGAGCGGCTGCGGATAGACCGTGAACGGCTTCCGCCGATGCGCACGGCGCCACCACCCCGGCTCGACGGCTTCATCATCCGCAGCGAAGGGGCTCCGACCCTGTTCCTCGACGGGAAGGCCGTTCCCGCCTCTCCTCGGCAGATCCACCCGCAGGACGCCTCGGTCAGCTTCACCAGCTCTGACGGACGCCACCATCGCCTGCAGGTCGGGAACCCTTCCCCCATCCCGCAGCCATGACAGCCCCCCGCCGGCAGCGAGGCATGATGCTCCCCATCCTGATCCTTCTGCTGTCGCTCGGCGGGCTCGGATGGCTGCTGGCACGAACCGACAGCGGCGCCGATCGGGCGGCCCGCCAGCTGCGACGGGATGCGCAGACCACCCGCGCCCTCGAAATCGCCCGGGATGCGCTGCTGGGTTTCGCCGCCAATTACCGCAACCACGAACATCCCCACGCCGACTTCGGCTACCTGCCCTGCCCCGACCTGAACGGCGACGGCTCATCGGAAACCTGCGGGACCAAGGATCAGCCGAGCATCGGCCGCCTGCCCTACCTGACCCTCAACCTGCCAGACCTGCGCGACGGCGCCGGCGAATGCCTGTGGTACGCCGTATCCGGCAGTTTCAAGAACAACCCGAAGGCCGACGTCCTGAACTGGGACAGCGTCGGCCAATTCCGCCTGCTTGACCGGGACGGCCAGTCGGTCGTGCTCGCCGGCGACCAGCTCGGTCTTGCGGCGGCCATCGTCTTCGCCCCCGGTCCGCCCCTCGGCCATCAGCAACGTGGCCCCGGCCAGGGGCGTTGCGGCGATGGCCAGGCCGCCCGGCTCGAGGATTACGTGGAGGCCTTCGGCCCCACCCAAGACGGAATCACCGAAATACGCATCGACGCAGCCGCCGGCAATGACCGGCTGCTCAGCCTGAGCGGCGGCGAGATCTTCGCGCAGCTGAAGCGCCGGACCGACTACGCCCAGCACCTCCAGGCCAGCCTGCAAGCCATCGCCGACTGTCTGGAAAAAGGCGGCCTGCCCAGTCCGGCCCTGGCCCAGCCCCACGGCCCCCTCCAGTTCGGCGGCGTGCCCGCCCTCAACAAGCTGAACGGCCCGTGCACCGACATTGAACGGCGCGACGCGTCCGGCAACTGGAGCGAGATGATGCGTTACGGGCGCTGCACCGACGGAAGCCCCTGCCTGGCCTCGGCCCAAGGGCCTTGCCGAGGCGTCCTGCTGTTCGGCGGCGAGCGACGCAGCCTGGCTCCTGTACAGCACCGGATCAACCCGCAGGACAAGCAGACAACGACCGAGTACCTGGAAGCGCCGACCCTGACCGCCCTGGCAGCAGGCCAGCTCCACGCGCTCTCCCGACAGATCTCACTGCCGCTCCTGGCCCCTACTGCAGCCGCTTCGGAGGACGTGGCCCTGTGCCTGCCATGAAAGTCCCGCCACGTCATTTCGCCGATGGCCGTTCAGCCGGCTTCACCCTCGTCGAGATGGCAGTAGTCATGCTGATCCTCAGCTTGCTCGCCGGCGGGCTCAGCGCCGGACTGGGCGCCCAACTGGCCCGCCGCGCCGAGGCCAGTACGGACGAGGCCCTGGCCGAGGCCCGGGATGCCCTCCTCGGCTACGTCGTCCGCAAAGGCATGTTCCCCTGCCCTGCCAGGAGCGCGACGGACGGCAGCGAAGGCCGGGAAGCCGGCACCTGCCAGACCCACACCGGCCTGTTGCCGTGGGCGAGCCTCGGCATCGCCGGCACCGACGGCTGGGGACGCCGCCTGCGCTACGCGGTGACGCCAGCCTACACGCGCAAGATCGTGGCACTGGACGACGGCGACATCGACATCTTTACGCGCAACGGCAACGGCGATGTACTCAAGCTGACCACGGAGGGCGGCAGGACACCGGCCGTGGTCCTGTCGCACGGGGTCAATGGCCTCGGCGCCACGACGCCGGACGGACAGGCCTATCCGCCCCCCGCCGTCGCATCCGACGAAGCCATCAACGCCAATGCCAGCGGACGCCAGTTCTACAGCCGCGTGCTCTCCGAAAACGGTAGCGCGGCCGGCGGAGCCTTCGACGACCGGCTCGTCTGGCTATCCCCCAACCTCATCGCCAACCGCCTCATCAGCGCTGCCCGCTTTCCCTGAAAAGACCGGGGGATGCACCAGAATTATGACAATTGCATTATCATGAGCACTCCACATTCACTCTGCCCGGAAGCCAATTCGCGGCGGCCGGCACATCAGGAGCACGTTCATGGAAAAAAGGCAGTGCGGCTTCACCCTGGTTGAAATTGCGGTCGTCCTGGTCATCATCGGACTATTGCTGGGCGGGGTTCTGAAAGGGCAGGAACTCATCAACGGGGCGAAGGTGAAGAACGTGATGAACGACTTCCGCAACACCTCGACCTACGTCTTCGGCTATCAGGACCGTTTCCGTGCCATGCCCGGCGATGACGCGAGCGTCGCGAGTCGCCTCACCGGCGCCGTCAAGGCCAGCACGGGTGGCACGGTCGGCAACGGCCGCCTTGAAGGAAACTGGAACTCCAGCACGGCCACCGACGAAAGCGTGCTGTTCTGGCAGCACGTTCGACTGGCCAATTTTGCGGGGGGTGACGGCCGCAATCCGGGTGGCGAGGGCATTACCCTCCAGGACTGGCTGCCCCGCAACGCCGTCGGGGGGCGGCTCGGTGTCACCGGCAGCAGCCCGATCACCGGCTGGGGAGGAAGCCTGTTCGTCTGCCAGGACAAACTCCCCGGCGGCTTCGCACGCCAGATCGACATTGCGCTGGATGACGGCCAATCCGACAGCGGCTCGGTCCGCCTGCTGGCCGACGGAGCCGCCAATGGCGCGGCCATCGAGG
Organism: Pseudomonadota bacterium; assembly: GCA_018241665.1. Classification (GTDB taxonomy): domain Bacteria; phylum Pseudomonadota; class Gammaproteobacteria; order Burkholderiales; family Rhodocyclaceae; genus Zoogloea. The sequence continues at coordinate 63,965 of JAFEDK010000004.1, read as the reverse complement.
CGGCCAAGCTCACGGACAGCGAGCTGTACACCGTCTGCGCGAGCTACTGAGGCCGGGAAACAGGACGGGGACGCCCCTTACAAGCCCTTGAAGATGCGCGTCTCCGCGTTGGCCAGCTGCGATGGCGTGCCAAGCAACACCAGCACGTCATCGAGTTCCAGAGTGGTCTCCGGTGTCGGTTCGTCCACCCGGACCCGCTGCCGCCGCAGCGCGCTGACCTCGACACCCAGCTCGTTCAGGCGCAGCTCGGCCAGACTGCGGCCGATGGCATGTGTGCCTGCATCCAGCACCACAGAGTGCAGCCGGGTCTGCTGGCGCTCCTCCAGCGCCTCCTCATGCAGATGCTCGCCCCCCCGGTAGATGCCGCGCAGCAGGTGATAACGCTCGGCACGGATCTCGCGGATCCGCTTCAGGATCCGCGGCAAGGGCACGCCCAGCAGGGCCAGCGCGTGGGACGCCAGCATCAGCGAGGATTCGACCGCCTCCGGCACCACTTCCGCCGCGCCCGCCTGCTGGAGCTTCTCGAGGTCCATCTCGTCAGCCGTGCGGACCACCACCGGTACATCGGGCCGGCAGGAGCGCACCTGGCTCATGGCCCGCAGCGCCGCATCGGTGTCCGCATAGGTGATCACCACCACGGACGCCCTGGAAATACCGGCCGCCATCAGCGTCTCACGCTTCGCCGCATCGCCGAACACCACGGTTTCACCGGCCGCCGCAGCCTCGCGCACCCGCTCGGGGTCGAGGTCGAGGGCGATGTAGGTGATGCCTTCCTGCTCGAGCAGGCGGCCCAGGTACTGCCCGTTGCGCCCGAAGCCGCAGAGGATCGCGTGTTTGTCGACGAACATCGACTGGGTTGCGATGTTGGTGAGTTGCAGGGAACGGGTCATCCATTCCGACGGCACCAGCCTCAGCACGATCTTTTCGCTGTACTGCACGATCAGCGGGGCAAGCAGCATGGACAGCACCATCGCCGCCACCACCACTTGCGAAAGGGACGGCGGCAACAGGTGCGCCTCGTCGATCTGCGACAACAGCACGAAACCGAATTCACCTCCCGCACACAGCCACAGGCCGGTCCGTGCCGCGGTTCCCTGGCTGGCCCCCAGCAACCGCGACGCAGCACCGACGATGAGGAATTTGCCGACCAGCAGCGCCGCCAGCATGGCCAGCACCATCGGCAGGCTGAGGATGATCTGGCCGACGTCGAGGAACATCCCCACTGTCACGAAGAACAGGCCGAGCAACACATCGCGAAAGGGCTTGATGTCTTCTTCCACGTGATAGCGGTATTCGGTCTCGGAGATCAGCATCCCGGCCAGGAAGGCCCCCAGCGCCATCGACAAACCTGCGACCTCGGTCAGCCAGGCCAAACCGAGGGTGATCAGCAGCACGTTGAGCATGAACAACTCGGCGGAACGCTGTCGCGCCACCAAGAAGAACCAGCGGCGCATCAGCTTCTGGCCGATGAACAAGACCAGACCGAGCACCAGCACCGCCTTGCCGGCCGCCAGCGCCAGAGTGCCGAACAGTTCGTCCGCGGGGCGCGACAGCGCGGGGATCAGGATCAGCAGCGGCACCACCGCCAGATCCTGGAACAGCAGCACGCCGATCGTCTCCCGCCCGTGCTTGGAATCCAGCTCCAGTCTGTCCGACAGCAACTTGGACAGGATGGCGGTGGACGACATGGCAAGGGTGCCGCCCAGCGCAAAGCTCGCCCCCCAGTTGAGCCCGCCGATGGTGCCTATCAGCATGGTCAGCAGGGTCGTACCGAGGACCTGCACGGCCCCCAACCCGAACACCGTGCGCTTCATGCTGTAAAGGCGCGGCAGCGAAAACTCGAGTCCGATGGTGAACATCAGAAACACCACGCCGAACTCGGCCAGGTAGCGGGCGCCATCGGAATCCTGCATCAGGCTCATGGCGTGCGGGCCGACGGCCGCCCCGACCATCAGGTAGCCGAGCACCGGCGGCAGGTTGAGCGACCGGAGGATACCGACCACCAGCACGGCACCGGCAAGAAGGACGAGCACCAGCTCGAGGGTGTTGATCATAGGCCTGCAAGGGTTCGCCCTGAATGGGCGAATTAGTCGATCTGATATACTGCCGCACCCAATTATACGCACCGTTCCCATGAGCCCAGCCCCGATTGCCGCTGCGCACGCCCGTGTTCTGGAGCTTGCGCGCCGCGTCCTCGACATCGAGGCGGAGGCGGTGCGCCAGCTTTCCATCCGCCTGGATGACAGCTTCGTCCAGGCCGTCAACCTGATCCTTGCTTCCCACGGGCGGGTCATCGTGTCCGGCGTCGGCAAGTCCGGCCATATCGGTCGCAAGTTCGCCGCCACCCTGGCCAGCACCGGAACGCCGGCGTACTTCGTGCACGCCGCCGAGGCCGCCCACGGCGACCTCGGCATGATCACCGCCAACGACGTGCTGATCGCGATCTCCTATTCCGGTACCGGCGAAGAACTCCTGAAGATCGTCCCGCTGGTCAAGCGCCAGGGTGCCCGCCTGATCGCCCTGACCGGCAACCCGGAGTCCCCGCTCGCCCAGGAGGCCGACGTCCATCTCGATGGCGCCATCAAGGAAGAGGCCTGTCCGCTCAACCTGGCACCTACCGCCAGCACCACTGCGGCCCTGGCCCTGTCGGACGCGCTGGCAGTGGCCTTGCTCGATGCCCGCGGCTTCGGGCCGGACGACTTCGCCCGCTCCCACCCTGGTGGCGCCCTGGGCCGACGCCTGCTGACCCACGTGGAGGACATCATGCGCAGCGGCGAAGCCATCCCCCGGGTTGGTGAAGACGCGCTGCTCAGCGATGCACTGATGGAGATCACCCGCGCCGGGCTCGGCATGACCGCCATCGTCGCCGACGACGATCGCATCGTCGGCATTTACACCGACGGCGACTTGCGCCGCTCACTGGCCAAGGGCTGCGACTTCAACACCGCGCAGATCGCCGACGTGATGAGCCACAACCCCAAGACCATCCAGGCCAGCGCACTGGCCGTCGAAGCCGCCGAGATGATGGAGCGCCTGCGCATCAGCGAGTTGCTGGTGACCGGCCCCGACGGCCGCCTGGTGGGCGCCCTCAACCACCATGACCTCATGCGTGCCAAGGTGATCTGATGACACGCACCTGTCGCCCTCCTTCGCCGGATCAAGCATGAACGGACGCGGCCACAGCTTCTTCCCGCTCATCGTGCTGACCATCATGGCCGGCGTCAGCGTCTGGCTTGATCGGGTCACCCAGCAGGAACAGACCGTCAAGACCGACAAGAATCGTCATGAAGCCGATTTCTCGGCGGAGGGTCTGACCCTGCGGCGCTTTGACCTGGCGGGCAAGATCCAGTACGTGCTGGTTGCCGACCGCATGGTCCATTACGGCGATGACGAGTCCACCGAACTCGTCCGGCCTCGCCTCGACTACCTGAACCGCCCCGAGCCGGTAAGGATCGAATCCGAATTCGCGACAGTCAGCAAGGACGGCGCCACCGTCGTCCTGACCGACCAGGTATTGCTGCGTCGCGCCGCCCATAACGGCAAACCCGAATCCACCCTGCGCACCGACCAGATGACCGTCTGGCCGGACGACGAGAAGATGCGCGCGGATAGACCCGTGAAGCTTACCCAGGGCCAGACCGTGATCACGGCCGAACACATGGAAAGCGACAACATCGTCGGCGAAGTCCGATTGCACGGCCAGGTCCGCGGCATGCTTTATCGCACCAACCCGACGCCGAAACCATGAACAAGATCCTGCGGCAGCTCGTACTGCTCACCCTCTCCCTGACCGCCCCGCTGGCCATCGCCGAAAAGGCCGACCGCAGCAGGCCGGTCAACATCGAGGCCGACCGAGTCACGGTCGACGACAAGAACAAGATTCATATCTTCGAAGGCCACGTGGTCCTGACCCAGGGCACCCTGACCATCCGCAGCGACAAGCTGGTAGTGAGCCAGGACATGGAGGGCTACCAGCGCGGCATCGCCACCGGTGGCGACGGTGGGCTCGCCCGCTTCCGCCAGAAGCGCGAAGGCAAGAACGAATGGGTGGAAGGTGAAGGCGAACGCATCGAACACGACGCCCGCAGCGAACTGTCCCAGTTCTTTCAGCGCGCCCACGTGAAGAATGGCGACGACGAGGTCCGCGGCCAGTACATCCAGTACAACGGCCTCACCGAAACCTACGTGGTCACCAACGGCCCCAACGCCACCACGATACCCAGCCAGCAGGGCCGCGTGCAGGTCACCATCCAGCCCAAGAAAAAAGGTGAAAGCACCCCGGCACCATAGCCCGGCGCTGCGCCGCAAAGAGCTGAAAGCCGCGCCAGCCCTTGCTCTCGAACGCTATTCACAATGCTTTGCAATTTCAGTAAATTTCTTTTTTTTCAATAAGATTAAAAGCAGATAAAGATTTTTGTGCGGCGCAGCAAATAGGTGTTGACAGCCCTCCCGGCGTGAATATAATGGGCCTCATGTTGCAACGCACCAATACGGGGCATTGCAAGACCGACGAGAATGCATTTCATCCATTCACTCAAGGAGATTGTCATGACCACCCCCGAGCAAATCGTTGCCGCCAACAAGGCCAATGTTGAATCCCTGCTGACCCTGGCCAACACCGCCTTCGCCAGCGCCGAGCGCATTGCCGCCCTGAACCTGAACACCGCCCGCGCCGTGCTGGAAGACAGCGTCGCCTCCGCCAAGGCCCTGCTGGCCGCCAAGGACGTGCAGGAACTGATCGCCCTGCAATCCTCCCTGGCCCAGCCGGTGGTCGAGAAGGCCGTCGCCTACTCCCGCAGCGTGTATGAAATCGCTTCCCAAACCCAGGAAGAGGTCTCCAAGCTGTTTGAAGCCCAGGTCGCCGAAGCCAACAAGAGCTTCGCCGCTGCCCTCGACAAGGCTGCCAAGTCCGCACCCGCCGGCTCCGACGTTGCCGTGGCTGCCGTCAAGTCCGCCATCGCCGCCGCCAACTCCGCTTACGACAGCGTGACCAAGGCTGCCAAGCAAGTCGCCGAAATCGCCGAAGCCAACGTTGCCGCTGCCACCAGCGCCACCGTGAAGGCCGTCAGCGGCACCACCCCGGCCAAGACTTCTTCCAAGAAGGCTGCCTAAGGAATAAACCAGCGGGGAGGCCCTGGCCTCTTCCGTGCGGTTGAAAAGCCCGCCCTGCCATGCAGGGCGGGCTTTTTTTCGTCTTGCGCCGCGCCATTTCGGATGCCGGAAAGACGTTGCGACCGGTGCAATGAATCGGGAAGCATGCTATTTTGGAAGGCGTGCCTGAAAGGACACATCGGGGGGGCTAAGCGGCCCGCACCGTCACTGTCGTGACGCTCAAAATCAAAATTCGCAAGAGGGAAGACACAGAATGAGCACTGGACAATCGAAGATCATCTACACGCTGACGGACGAGGCGCCGCTCCTCGCCACCTGCGCCTTTCTCCCCATCATCCGGACCTTCACCGGCCCGGCGGGGATCGAAATCGAGAAGGCCGACATCTCCGTGGCTGCTCGTGTCCTGGCTGAATTCCCCGAAAACCTGAGCCCCGAACAACGCGTCCCGAACACCCTCGCCGAGCTGGGTCAAAAGACCCTCGAACCAGACGCCAACATCATCAAGCTGCCCAACATCAGCGCCTCCGTGGCTCAGCTGAAGGCCTGTATCAAGGAACTGCAGTCCAAGGGCTACGCTATCCCCGATTACCCGGAAAACCCGGCCACCGAAGAAGAGAAGGCCATCGCAGCCCGTTACGGCAAATGCCTGGGTTCCGCGGTGAACCCGGTGCTGCGCGAAGGCAACTCCGACCGCCGCGCACCGCTCGCCGTCAAGAACTACGCGCGCAAGAACCCCCACTCCATGGGTGAATGGAAGCCCTGGTCGCGGACCCACGTGTCCCACATGCACCATGGCGACTTCTACCATGGCGAGAAGTCCATGACCCTGGACAAGGCCCGCAACGTGCGCATGGAGCTGATCGCCAAGGGCGGCAAGATCACCGTGCTGAAGCCGAAGCTCGCGCTGCTCGAAGGCGAAGTCATCGACTCCATGTTCATGAGCAAGAAGGCCCTGTGCGACTTCTACGAGAAGGAGCTGGAAGACTGCCGCGAATCCGGCATTCTGTTCTCCTTGCACGTGAAGGCCACGATGATGAAGGTGTCCCACCCCATCGTGTTCGGCCACTGCGTCAAGATCTTCTACAAGGAAGCCTTCGAGAAGCACGGCAAGCTGTTCGACGAGCTGGGCATCAACGTCAATAACGGCATGGTCGACCTCTACGAGAAGATCAAGACCCTGCCGGAGTCCAAGCGCGACGAGATCATCCGCGATCTGCACGCCTGCCAGGAGCACCGTCCGAAGCTGGCCATGGTGGACTCCGCCAAGGGCATCACCAACTTCCACTCCCCGAACGACATCATCGTCGACGCCTCCATGCCGGCGATGATCCGCCAGGGCGGCAAGATGTGGGGTGCCGACGGCAAGCAGTACGACGCCAAGTGCGTGATGCCGGAATCCACCTTCGCCCGTATCTATCAGGAGATGATCAGCTTCTGCAAGACCAACGGCGCCTTCGACCCGAAGACCATGGGTACCGTGCCGAACGTCGGCCTGATGGCCCAGAAGGCTGAAGAATACGGCTCCCATGACAAGACCTTTGAAATCATGGAAGACGGCATCGCCAACATCGTCGACATCGACTCCGGCGAAGTGCTGCTGACCCAGAACGTCGAAGCCGGCGACATCTGGCGCATGTGCCAGGTGAAGGATGCCCCGATCCGTGACTGGGTCAAGCTGGCCGTCACCCGCGCCCGCAACTCCAACACCCCGGCGGTCTTCTGGCTCGACCCCTACCGTCCGCACGAAGCCGAACTGATCAAGAAGGTCGAGAAGTACCTGAAGGATCACGACACCACCGGCCTCGACATCAAGATCCTGTCCCAGGTCCGCGCCATGCGCTACACCCTGGAGCGCGTGATCCGCGGCCTCGACACCATCTCCGTGACCGGCAACATCCTGCGCGACTACCTCACCGACCTGTTCCCGATCATGGAACTGGGCACCTCCGCCAAGATGCTGTCCATCGTTCCGCTGATGGCCGGCGGCGGCATGTACGAAACCGGTGCCGGCGGTTCCGCGCCGAAGCACGTCCAGCAGCTCACCGAGGAAAACCACCTGCGCTGGGATTCGCTGGGCGAATTCCTGGCCCTCGCGGTGTCCCTGGAAGACCTCGGCATCAAGACCGGCAACAAGCGTGCCGTGCTGCTCGCCAAGACCCTCGACTCGGCCACCGGCAAGCTGCTCGACAACCGCAAGTCGCCGTCGCCGAAGACCGGTGAGCTGGACAACCGCGGCTCCCAGTTCTACCTGGCCATGTACTGGGCCCAGGAACTGGCCACCCAGACCGAAGATAGCGAACTGGCCGCCTACTTCGCGCCGCTGGCCAAGACCCTGACCGACAACGAAGGTCAGATCGTTGCCGAGCTGAAGACCGTGCAGGGCAAGCCGGCCGACATCGGCGGCTACTACATGGCCGACGCCGAGAAGTGCACGGCCATCATGCGTCCGAGCCCCACGCTGAACGCCGCGCTGAAGTCTTTCCGCGCCTGAGACTGACAAGCCCCCGCCCACAAGGCGGGCAGGCACGACAGCAAAAAGCCCTCTCGCACGCGAGAGGGCTTTTTCTTTTGGCTACTGGTGGCAGTGCGCCACCGAAGCAACTCTACATCCTCTCGATCATCGCATCGCCAAAGGCCGAGCAGGACACCTCGGTCGCGCCGTCCATCAAACGCGCAAAATCGTAGGTCACGATCTTGTCTCCGATCGCTGCCTCCATGGACTTGATGACCATATCGGCCGCTTCGACCCATCCCAGGTGGCGCAGCATCATCTCGGCGGACAGGATGATGGAGCCCGGATTGACCTTGTCGAGCCCGGCATACTTGGGCGCCGTGCCGTGGGTTGCCTCGAAACAGGCGTACTGATCGGAGATGTTGGCCCCCGGCGCGATGCCGATGCCACCAACCTGGGCCGCCAGCGCATCCGAGATGTAGTCGCCGTTGAGGTTGCAGGTGGCGATCACGTCATACTCGGCCGGACGCAGCAGGATCTGCTGCAGGAAGGCGTCTGCAATCGCATCCTTGACGATGATCTCGCGGCCGGTCTTCGGGTTCTTGAACTTGCACCACGGACCGCCATCAATCGGCTCCGCACCGAAGTCTTCGCGGGCCACCTTGTAGCCCACGTCACGGAACAGGCCCTCCGTGAACTTCATGATGTTGCCCTTGTGGACGATGGTCACCGACTTGCGATCGTTGTCGATTGCGTACTTGATGGCCGCCCGCACCAGGCGCGTCGTCCCCTCGATGGACACCGGCTTGATGCCTATGCCAGAGGTCTCGGGGAAGCGGATCTTCTTGACGCCCATCTCCTCGAGCAGGAACGTGAGGACTTTCTTCGCCCCTTCCGACTCGGCCGCCCACTCGACGCCGGCGTAGATGTCCTCGGTGTTCTCGCGGAAGATCACCATGTTCACCAGCTCCGGACTCTTCAGCGGCGACGGCACGCCCTGGAAGTACTGGACCGGGCGCACGCACTGATAAAGATCGAGTTCCTGGCGCAAGGCGACGTTGAGGGAACGGATACCGCCACCGACCGGCGTGGTCATCGGTCCCTTGATGGATACCGAATACTCCCGCAGGGCGTCGAAGGTCTCCTTCGGGAACCACTCGTCCGGACCGTAGAGCTGGGTGGATTTCTCACCCGCGTAGACCTCCATCCAGTAGATCTTCTTCTTGCCGCCGTAGGCCTTGCTCACCGCGGCATCGATCACTTTGATCATCACCGGCGTGATGTCCACGCCAATGCCATCACCCTCGATGTAGGGAATGATGGGATTATCGGGAATGGCCTGACCGGGGACGATTTTTGCGCCGCCCGCCGGCACCTTGATCAGAGACGTACTCATTCCAACCCCCTCAACTCGAATTGTGTTGCGGATGTATGGGTGAATCGACCGGGTCCGGGATTTCGCGCCGCGCGGCTTTCTGGTTCTTGGCGACACGTGCGGCACGGAGCCCCTCCATGGCCGCCGATCCACTGCCTACCCCACCGCGCCTCCTCCGGGCCGCGGCAAAGTGCGACGATTATGGCCGAAATGCCGGCCTGCTAGAAGCGTCACCCTCTCCCGGGAATCCTTACGACAAGCCAGGCTCCGCCACCTCCGCGAGCAACCGGAAGGCGGTGCTAGACTCGGGAATCCAGCGCATCCCGCCAGCGCCATGGCACAGGCGCACCGCTCGCCCGAGGAGGCAAGATGGAGACCCACAACACCGAAAACCCGGTCGCCCAGGCCATCGCCCCGGCCATGATCGAGGGTTTCAACAAGCACTACCGGATCTTTCGTGAGACATCCCGGCGCGCCAAGGAAAGCTACGAAGCCGCCGACTGGCAGGGCCAGCTCTCTGCCGTGCGCGACCGCGTGCAGTTCTACGACGACCGCGTGAATGAAACCGTGCTGCGCCTGCACGAGGAATTCGATGCGGAATCCATCGACGATGCCACCTGGCAGGCGGTCAAGCTGTACTTCATCGGCCTGCTGATCAACCACAAGCAGCCAGAACTGGCAGAGACCTTCTTCAACTCGGTAACCACCAAGATCCTGCACCGGGACTACTTCAACAACCACTACCTCTTCGCCCGTCCGGCCATCTCGACGGACTACATCGAGTCCTTTCCCCCCACCTATTCCAGCTACTACCCCCAGGACGAAGGCCTGCGCGCAACAATCTGCCGGATCATCGAGGACTTCGACTGGCAGCGCCCGTTCGAGGACCTCGAACGGGACGTGGACTACGTGATGCGTACCGTCGAAAAACACATCGACGAGTGGCCGAAGATGGAGGTGAACTGCCAGATCCAGGTGCTCTACTCGGCCTTCTACCGCAACAAGACCGCATACATCATTGGCAAGGCCATCAACGGCTACCAGGAATACCCCTTCGTGCTCGCGGTACGCCATGGCCAGTCCGGCAAGCTGTACCTGGATACCATCCTGCTCGACACCTGGCGGATCTCGCTGCTGTTCTCCTTGTCGCGCGCCTACTTTCTGGTGGATATGGAGGTGCCGTCCGGCTACGTGCAGTTCCTGCGCAGCATCATGCCCAACAAGCCGCGCTCCGAGCTCTACACCATGCTGGGCCTGGGCAAACAGGGAAAAACGATCTTCTTCCGCGACCTCATCGCCCACCTGCGCCACTCCAATGATCAGTTCATCGAGGCGCCGGGCATCCGCGGCCTGGTCATGCTGGTGTTCACGCTGCCGTCCTACCCTTACGTCTTCAAGATCATCAAGGACGTGTTCGGTAGTTCCAAGAACATGGACCGGGCCACCGTGAAGCGCAAATACCTGCTGGTCCGCCAGGTGGACCGGGTCGGACGGATGGCCGATACCCTCGAATTCTCCAACGTCGCGCTGCCGCGCAGCCGCTTCCACCCGGAACTGATCGTTCAGCTCAAGGAACTCGCCCCGTCGGTTGTCGAGGAGGACGGCGACACCCTGGTTATCAAGCATCTCTACATCGAGCGCCGCATGACGCCGCTCAACCTCTACCTGAGCAAGGCCACCGACGAGCAGATCGACGAGGCCGTGCGTGAATACGGCCAGGCCATCAGCGAGCTGGCCATCGCCAACATCTTCCCAGGCGACATGCTGTGGAAGAACTTCGGCGTCACCCGCTACGGACGTGTGGTCTTCTACGACTACGACGAGATCGAATACATGACGGACTGCAATTTCCGCAAGATCCCGCCAGCGCCCAACGAGGAAATGGAAATGTCCGGCGAGCCCTGGTACTCAGCCGGCCCGCGGGACATCTTCCCGGAAGAGTTCGCCACCTTCCTGCTCGGCCAGCCAAAGATCCGCAAGGCCTTCCTCACCCACCACCGCAAGCTGCTCGACCCAGCTTTCTGGCAGGACGCCCAGGACAAGATCCGCAACGGCTACGTGGAAGACTTCTACCCCTACCCGCAGGAACTGCGCTTCTGCAACAGCTTCGCCGCACTGGAGCCCCCCGCCACCGCCTCCCGTCCAGCACCTTGAACGCTCGATAAGTGCCAGCCGATTGGCGTAAACCCCAGTGTCATCCTCCGCCCTCTCCAACCAATATGAGTATGAAAATCCCTTCCGGCTTTTCACACGACATAACAAGGAGGAGACACATGACATACCCTTTGCGTCAGTCAGCCCTTGCCCTCGCGCTCGGCGGCGCCTTGCTCCTGACCGCCTGCGGTGGCGGCAGTGGCGGAGGAGGCAACAACAGCAGCACGGCAACCCTCAGCGGCTTTGCCGCCGAGGGTTTGGCAATCGCCAATCAGACCGTCACCCTGAAGGACGCCGCCGGCACGACCCGTCAGGCCACCACCGACGCCAACGGCAACTTCAGCATCGACATCACGGGCCTGAGTTACCCCTTCATGCTGCAAGTTACCGGCAGCAAGGGCATCTGGCACGCGCTGGTCACTACCGAAGATGCCGGCAAGCCCACCAACATCAACAATGCCACCAATAGCGTCGCGCTCCTGGCGCTTGGCATCGGCTCCGGCAGCGCTTTGCAGGCGGCATTCACAGCAGGCAGCTTCAGGAACGTCAGCGGCACGGCCATCGCCAACGCCGACGGCAAGCTCCTCGATGCACTGGAAGCAGAGCTCGGCAAGCGCCCCGAAAGCCTGCGCAGTGCCCGCTTCACACCCGGCACTACCGATACCGACGGAGACGAGACCGACCGCTTGCTGACGCTGGCCGATGTCCAGCCCAGCGGCGGCGGCTTCATCACCTACAACGCGCTGCCGGAGCGCGTGTGGGCCGACACCTATACCGCCCATACCTACGACGGCAACACCGACGATCTGCTGACCGGCGGCCTCGGCAAATCTGGGCTCGGCAGCGCGACCGCCCCGCTCTATACCAACCCGGCCGCCCCCACCGCAGCAGAGCTGCGCCGCAACGCGATCTACAACAACTACCGGGCTCTGGTCGATGCCAACAAGAGCACCGGCGGCTACGGCACCCTGTTCGGTCCCAACATCGACATCCACGGCAACGACACCCTCGGGGAAGGTAAGATCAGCGGCCTGGAAGCCATCGCCTACGCCGGCGACATGAGCGGCAAGCGCAAGGTGACCCTGATGGTCCAGGTGCCCGACAGCTTCGACAGCGCCAATCCATGCATCGTCACTGCCACCTCGTCGGGCTCTCGCGGCATCTACGGCGCCATCGGCACCGCCGGCGAATGGGGCCTGAAGCATGGCTGCGCGGTCGCCTACACCGACAAGGGCAGTGGCAACGGCATGCACGACCTGACGGCGGACACCGTAAATCTCATCGACGGCACCGTCGTCACCACCGCCGCAGCCGGCAAGAAGGCCTTGTTCGCCGCCGACCTCAGCAAGAACGCCCTCGACGCGTTCAAACTGGCCTTCCCGAACCGCATCGCCTACAAGCACGCCCATTCCCAGCAGAACCCCGAGAAGGATTGGGGGCGCAACACCCTCGATGCAATTAGCTTCGCCTTCTATGTACTCAACGAGAAATACGGCACCGCCGACGTCAACGGCAAGAAACGGCGCATCATCCGGCCGGCCAACACGCTGGTCATCGCCTCATCCGTCTCCAACGGTGGCGGCTCGGCGCTGCTGGCAGCAGAGCAAGACAAGCTTGGCCTGATCGACGGCATCGCTGCCGGCGAACCGCAGATCCAGCCGAAGGACGTCAGCGGGCTATCCATCAAGCAGGGCAGCAACGCCGTCACCACCATCGGCAAGCCACTGCTCGATTACTTCACCTACGCCAACCTGTACCAGCCCTGCGCGGCACTTTCGTCAAGCATGGCCAGCGGATCGCCAGGCGTGGCCTTCGTCGCCGCCTACGGCACCAACCGTTGCAGCGCCCTCAAGGCAAAAGGGCTCCTCAGCGGTGCAACACTGCAGGAACAAGCCGACGAGGCCATGCAAAAACTGCACACCTACGGCTGGGGCAGCGAGCATGACCTCTACCACGCATCCCACCACGTCTTTGCCACCACGGCCATCGTCGTAACCTACCTGAACGCCTACGGGCGCTTTAGCGTCGCGGACAACGTCTGCGGCTTCAGCCTGGCGACGACAGTCACTGCCGGCACAGACCTGGGCAAGGTGACGACCACCAATCCGCTCGTCCAGGCCGGCATCTTTGCCAGTGGCAACGGCGTTCCGCCGACCGGCGGCATCAATCTGGTCTACAACGATGCCAGCGGTGGCGCGCTACGTGATGTGCTGGCGATATCTCCGTCCACGGGGCTCGCAGACGGCGCACTCGACGGTGCGCTGTGCGCCCGGGCGCTGGCCACCGGGGTCGATCCGGTGAGTGGGGCCAAGCTCAGCGGCACCCAGCTGGCCCAATCGGAACGCATCAAGCAGGGCATAGCCGAAGTCCAGGCATCCGGCATCCTGGGCGGCAAGCCGACGATCATCGTGTCAGGCCGTTCAGATACCCTGATCCCGGTCAATCATGCCTCGCGCGCCTACTTCGGCGTGAGCCAGAAAGCGGATGGCAACAAGAGCCAGTTGCACTATTACGAGGTTACCAATGCGCAGCACTTCGACACCTTCATCGACAATGCGCTGCTGGCAGGCTATGACTCCCGCCTGATTCCCCTGCATGTCTACTTCAACCGGGCACTGGACCTGATGTATGCACACCTGAAGACAGGCTCGGCGCTGCCGCCATCCCAGGTGATCAGGACCACACCGCGGGGCGGCACGCCAGGCGCAGCACCGGCGCTGACGGGCAGCAATGTCCCGCCGATTGTCGCCAGTCCGGCCGCAGCGGATACCATCACTTACAGCAACGGGACCGTCAGCGTTCCCGAATAGACGTTCATCAGCGCATGCTTGCCGGCCCCCCAGGAGCCGGCAAGCCCGGTCACGACCAACCGAGTTCGCGAATCCACGGCCCTGCGCCGGCCAACAAGGCATCGCGCACATAAGGCACAGTCTTGACCGGCAAGGCACCACGCTCAAACCAGCGCAGATCGTCGCACTTGTCCGGCTCGGCGATGTGCGGCGTCCCCGACCAGCGACGTGCACGCAGGAAAAAATCGATCCGGTTCGTATCCGAACGGCGATGCACCACGCCTACGATCTCGAGATCAGCCGCGGCCAGTTCGATGCCCAGTTCCTCGTGCATCTCCCTGACAGCCGTCTCCCGCACGGACTCCCCCTCCTCCACGTGTCCGCCGGGCAGGCTGTAAAGACCGTCGAAGAAACCGGTCCCGGCACGCCGCATCAGCAGGACAGCCTCACCTTCCTCCAGCAACACATGCACACCGGTCGGAATCCCCGCGTGGCGCATCAGTGCTTGCCCGTGCTGCCGAAACCACCGGCACCCCGGTCACTCTCCTCGAAGTTATCCACTACATTGAAGGCCACCTGCAAGACCGGCACGACCACCAACTGGGCAATACGCTCCATCGGCTGGATCGTGAAGCTGTCGTGGCTGCGGTTCCAGGCCGACACGAAGATCTGGCCCTGGTAGTCCGAATCGATCAACCCGACAAGGTTGCCCAGCACGATGCCGTGCTTGTGCCCCAGGCCCGAGCGCGGCAGGATCATCGCGGCCAGCCCCGGATCGGCCAGGTGGATGGCGATGCCGGTCGGGATCAACGTCGTATGCCCCGGGGTCAGCACAACCGGCGCCTCCAGACAGGCGCGCAGGTCCAGCCCGGCCGACCCCATGGTGGCATAGGCCGGCGGCTGCTCCTTCAGGCGTTCGTCGAGAATACGGATGTCGATACGGTGCATGGCGTCGCCTCGCTGGTCGTCAGTGGTTCGGAAGAAATCAGGATACCGGCAGCAGCGCCGCCAGATGGGCCACGATGGCGCGTGCCACCTCGGGCTTTGGCGCCTTCGGCAAGGGGTGGCGCCCCTGCTCGTCGAAGAGCACAACCTGGTTGTCGTCCCCGCCCAGGCCATCCTGCACCAGGTTGCCGACGATCAACGGCAGTTTCTTGGCCTTGCGCTTGCCTTCGGCGTAGGTGTCCAGATCCCGGCTCTCCGCCGCGAAGCCGACGCAGAAAGGTGCCTGCGGCAAGGACGCCACTTCGGCGAGGATGTCCGGATTGGGTGTCAGCGTGAGACTCAGCTCCGCACCGGACTTCTTGATCTTGTGCTCGGCCGATGTCACCGGCCGATAGTCCGCCACGGCCGCCACGCCAATGAAAACATCTGCACCGGGCAGCGCCGCGAAAACCGCATCGCGCATCTCCAGCGCGCTGCGCACCGGGACCTTCTCAACGCCCGCCGGAACCGGCAGGGCAACCGGACCACTCACCAGCGTGACCTCGGCGCCAGCCTGCACACAGGCCCGGGCCAGTCCGTAAGCCATCTTGCCGGAACTGGAATTGGTGATGCCGCGCACCGGATCGATGGCTTCGAAGGTCGGCCCCGCCGTCATCACGACACGCCGCCCGGCCAGCGGCTTGGGCTGGAAGAAGGCGATCACCGCTTCACACAACTCTTCCGGTTCCAACATGCGGCCCAGCCCCACCTCTCCGCAGGCCTGCTCGCCGGCGCCCGGCCCCAGCAAGGCGACGCCGTCAGCCGCCAGCTGCGCGACGTTACGCCGGGTGGCCGGGTTCTCCCACATCTGGCGGTTCATCGCCGGAGCCACCAGCAAAGGGCATTCCCGGGCCAGGCAGAGGGTCGTCAGCAGATCATCGGCGAGGCCAAGGACCAGCTTGGCCATCACATCGGCGGTCGCTGGCGCCACGAGGATGGCGTCCGCGTCCCGGGTCAGGTCGATATGCGCCATATTGTTGTCCATGCGCGGATCCCACAGGTCGGTCCACACCGGATTCCCGGACAAGGCCTGAAAGGTTACCGCAGTAACGAAACGCGCCCCGCCTTCGGTCAGTACGACATGCACGTCGGCCCCGGCCTTGCCGAGCAAACGCACCAGTTCGGCCGCTTTGTAAGCTGCCACGCCGCCGGTCACGCCCAGCACCAGTTTCCTGCCCTTCAGCTCAATCATGCCAATGGTATTATTCATCACTTACCAAAGAATGGATTGTACACGTCATGGCGATCACCGATTGGCCGGCCGACGAACGCCCGCGGGAGCGCCTGTTGGCGCACGGAGCGGCAGCCCTGTCGGACGCTGAACTGCTGGCCCTGTTCCTGCGCGTCGGAATCCGCGGCAAGAGCGCAGTCGATCTCGCCCGCGAACTGCTCAAGCATTTCGGCGGCCTGTCTGCCCTGTGCAACGCCTCCTCCACAGCCTTCTCGGCCATTCCCGGCATGGGTCCCGCCAAATACGCGCAGTTACAGGCAGTCCTCGAGTTGTCACGGCGGGCCCTCGGCGAAGAAATGGCCAGACGCGACGCCCTCGATTCCCCCACTGCAGTGCGGGACTGGCTGCGCCTGAAACTCGGGCAACTGCCCCATGAGGTCTTCATGATCCTGCTCCTCGATGCCCAGAACCGCGTGATGGCTTGCGAAGAGCTATTCCGAGGCACACTCACGCAGACTTCGGTCTATCCCCGCGAAGTGGTCAAGCTGGTCCTGCAACGCAACGCGGCTGCGGTCATCCTCGCCCATAACCATCCATCGGGCATCAGCGAGCCAAGCGCAGCCGACCAGGCTCTGACTCGCAGCCTCAGCCAGGCCCTATCCCTTGTCGACGTGCGGGTGCTGGACCACTTCATCGTCGCCGGCAACGCCCCTCCACTATCCTTCGCCGAACGTGGGCTGGCGTTGCGCTGAAACCCGGTACGCGCGGATCGACACGCCAAAGCCACCAAGGTATTGATTTGAGTACACATAGTTGTCTATAATCGACGGTCTTATCGAATCAAACCAGTTTGGAGCAACAAATGGCTCGCGTTTGCCAAGTGACCGGAAAAGCACCGATGGTGGGCAACAACGTTTCCCACGCGAACAACAAGACCAAGCGCCGCTTCCTGCCGAACCTGCAAAACCGCAAGTTCTGGAGCGAGGCTGAGAACCGCTGGGTGCGCCTGCGCGTATCCAACGCAGCCCTGCGCACCATTGACAAGAAGGGCATCGACGCCGTCGTCGCCGAGCTGCGCGCTCGCGGCGAAAAGGTCTAAGCCTTTTTAACCAGGAGATAAATCAAAATGGCAAAAGGCGGCCGCGAAAAGATCAAGCTCGAGTCCACTGCTGGCACCGGGCACTTCTACACCACGTCCAAGAACAAGCGCACCACCCCGAACAAGCTGGAATTCAACAAGTACGATCCCGTTGCCCGCAAGCACGTGCCGTACAAGGAAGTGAAGCTTAAGTAATTGCTTCCGGCACGCGATTACCGCTTGTTGCACAGTCAAAAAACCCGCTCTTGAGCGGGTTTTTTGTTGCCGTTTTCCAGCCCATGCCTGACCCGTCGCCCATCGCACACGCAACTGTCGCCTTTCCGACAATGCGCATCAAAAATGTGCGAAACCCTGTTGCTGACGCACCACTCGACAGCACGCAATTACCCAATAAGACCTCACGACTGCCTATATATCTTCAGGGGACTATTCCGAACTAAATTCGGCATCTGCCAATTCACCCTGCGGAATCCGACAATAGGCACAACCAAAAAGAAACCGCCGATGCGCTTTCGCACATCGGCGGTCCAGGTCACGACGTCGGAGCGATTAACTCCAACAGGTCGAGAGCATTAAGCGCGCTGGATGTTCGACGCTTGCTTGCCCTTCGGGCCCTGGGTAACTTCGAATTGGACCTTCTCCCCCTCTTTCAGCGACTTGAAGCCGTTCATGTTGATTGCGGAGAAGTGGGCGAACAAGTCTTCGCTACCGTCATCCGGCGTAATGAAGCCGAAACCCTTGGCGTCGTTGAACCACTTAACAGTACCAGTTGCCATATTGCAAATTCCTTCTTGATTTCAGTAATACGTTCCGGACATCCAGCGTGCAATCGAGCCAAGACAAGCGAGAACTTTCGAAGGCATATCTTCATATGCACGACGCAAACCCGTCACCTCAAACTTGGCGCGAACACAGTTTTGCTTTTACGTGACTTGATTGACGTCGTCAACGCATTTATGAACCGGCACGGTTGTTGCAATACAGCATTCGAGCGGGTCTTATTTGTCACGTTTAATCCCAGCCAAGGGCAAAACCCTGTTTTTTTCGTGACTTAATTCCCTCTTGCAGCGCACCACGAAAGAGCCGATGCGCTGCCCCGGGTTCCCCTAGATAGGCGTGCAGGGTGGCTCTTGCACAATCATCGGGGTTGTTTAGAATGGTTCGCATGGTCATCAAAAAGCAGGAAGAGTCGGTCCTTGATACAGAGGTCACGCGGGTCAAGCCGCCACCGCTGTTCAAAGTCATGCTCCTTAACGACGATTTCACCCCGATGGATTTCGTGGTGACCGTGATTCAGAAATTCTTTGGGATGGACCGCGAACAAGCCACGCGGATCATGCTCAAAGTACACAGAGAGGGCGTTGGTGTATGCGGAGTCTTCCCGCGGGACATCGCAGCCACCAAGGTCGAGCAGGTCATCGCGTACGCACGCCAGAACCAGCACCCCTTGGCGTGCGTCATGGAGGAAAACTGAAATGATCGCGCAAGAGCTTGAAGTCAGTCTGCACATGGCCTTTGTCGAAGCCCGGCAGAAGCGCCATGAGTTCATCACCGTGGAGCACCTCCTGCTTGCGCTCCTCGACAATCCTTCCGCCGCCGAAGTGCTGCGCGCCTGCGCCGCCAAGACCGACGAGCTGCGCAAGGAACTGACGAATTTCGTCAATGAGCACACGCCAAAGGTAGAAGGCACCGAGGACATCGACACCCAGCCGACCCTCGGCTTCCAGCGGGTCATCCAGCGTGCCATCCTCCACGTGCAATCCTCCGGCAAGAAGGAAGTCACCGGCGCCAACGTGCTGGTGGCGATCTTCGGCGAGAAGGACTCCCACGCTGTGTATTTCCTCCAGCGGCAGAACATCTCGCGCCTGGATGTGGTGAATTTCATTTCCCACGGCATCACCAAGACGCCGCAGCAGGGTGCGAACCCGGCGCGCCCGTCGGGCGACTCCGAACAGGGCGAACAGGAACAGGAAGGCGCAAGCCCCGGTGGCGCCCTCGACAACTACACGCAGAACCTCAATCAGCAGGCCTTGCTCGGCAAGATCGACCCGCTGATCGGCCGCGAGAAGGAAGTCGAGCGCGTCATCCAGACCCTGTGCCGCCGCCGTAAAAACAACCCGCTGCTGGTCGGCGAAGCCGGTGTCGGCAAGACCGCAATCGCCGAAGGCTTGGCGCGCCGCATCGTCGAAGGCCGCATTCCGGACATCCTGGCCGACGCCCAGGTCTACGCCCTCGACATGGGCGCACTGCTCGCTGGCACCAAGTACCGCGGCGACTTCGAGCAGCGCCTGAAGGCCGTACTGAAGCAACTGGTCGAGCACCCCAACGCGATCCTGTTCATCGATGAGATCCACACGCTGATCGGCGCCGGCGCGGCCTCGGGCGGCACCCTCGATGCATCCAACCTGCTGAAGCCGGCCCTTTCGTCCGGACAGCTGAAGTGCATCGGCGCGACCACCTACACCGAGTTCCGTCAGATCTTCGAAAAGGATCATGCGCTGTCGCGGCGCTTCCAGAAGGTGGACGTCGTCGAGCCGTCGGTGCCGGAAACCGTCGAGATCCTCAAGGGCCTCAAGTCGCGCTTCGAGCAGCACCACGGCATCAAGTACTCCGCCTCGGCACTGTCCAGTGCGGCAGAGCTGTCGGCCCGCTACATCAATGACCGTCACCTGCCCGACAAGGCCATCGACGTCATCGACGAAGCCGGTGCCGCCCAGCGCATCCTGCCCAAGTCGCGCCAGAAAAAGCTCATCGGCAAGGCCGAGATCGAGGAGATCGTCGCCAAGATCGCCCGCATCCCGCCGCGCAGCGTCTCCAACGACGACCGCGCCTCTCTGAAGACGCTCGAGCGCGACCTGAAGAACGTCGTGTTCGGCCAGGATGCAGCCATCGAAGCCCTCGGCAAGGCCATCAAGATGTCCCGCTCGGGCCTCGGCAATCCGCAAAAGCCGATCGGCTCCTTCCTGTTCAGCGGCCCGACCGGCGTCGGCAAGACCGAAGTCGCCCGCCAGCTCGCCTACACGCTGGGCATCGAACTGGTGCGCTTCGACATGTCCGAGTACATGGAACGTCATGCGGTGTCCCGCCTGATCGGCGCCCCGCCGGGCTACGTCGGCTTCGATCAGGGCGGCCTGCTCACCGAGCAGGTCAACAAGAAGCCGCACTGCGTGCTGTTGCTCGACGAAATCGAAAAGGCCCACCCGGACATCTACAACATCCTGCTGCAGGTGATGGACCACGGCACCCTGACCGACAACAACGGGCGCCAGGCGGACTTCCGCAACACCATCATCATCATGACCACCAATGCCGGTGCGGAAACCATGCAGAAGGCGGTCATCGGCTTCTCTGCGAAGCGCGAGCAGGGTGACGAGATGTCCGACATCAAGCGCCTCTTCACGCCGGAGTTCCGCAACCGTCTGGACGCGATCATCTCCTTCAAGAACCTGGATCACGACATCATTACCCGCGTGGTCGAGAAGTTCCTGATGCAGTTGGAAGCTCAGCTGCACGAGAAGAAGGTCGATGCCCACTTCACCGACAAGCTGCGCGACTGGCTCGGCGAGAAGGGTTTCGATCCGCTGATGGGTGCCCGCCCGATGGCCCGCCTGATCCAGGACACCATCCGTTCGGCGCTGGCGGACGAGCTGCTGTTCGGCCGCCTGGCCAACGGCGGCACGGTCACCATCGACCTGGACGAGGATGGCAAGGTGAAACTCGTATTCGAGGAAATGGTGGAAGCTACGGTATAGTTTTTTCCAACCGAGCTTTGCACCCTTGACGGGCGGCTGAAAGGCCGCCCGTTTTCATTCACCGCTCTGATGGAGTCACCATGGAATTCCAGACCACCGATCTCTGCGACGCCAACGAAGGCAAGGTCCGCGCTGTCGCCCCGATGTTCCGCAGCTTTGGCGGCAAGACCCGTTTCGCCGGCCCTATCCGTACCCTGAAGGTCTTCGAGGACAACGCCCTCGTACGCTCGACCCTCGACACCCCGGGCAACGGCAATGTGCTCGTCGTGGACGCCGGCGGCTCCCTGCGCTGTGCGATGCTGGGCGATCAGCTCGCCCTGCTGGGCGTGAAGAATGGCTGGGCCGGCGTCATCATGTACGGCTGCATCCGCGACTCTGGCCCCATCGCAGGCATGGAGATCGGCGTTTTCGCGCTGGCCACCCACCCGATGAAGAGCGTCAAGAAGGGTGCCGGCGACGTGGACATCCCCGTCACCTTTGGCGGAGTGACCTTCGCTCCCGGGCAGTGGCTGTACGCTGACGAGGACGGGGTGATCCTGTCGGAAACCCCATTGCTGTAAACCCGTAGAAGAGACCGCAGCGCAGCGAGGCTTCATTTCACAATCGCCGACACTATTTCACAATACAAAAACCGGGGCACAAGCCCCTGTTTTTTTGAATAAATTTATTTCTTATATCTTATATAAGACCTATTGCTGCCATGCACGATCATCCCTATACTTTCACTCACTGATCGACGTTTCCGAAGCGCTCCAAAGCCTACGGCAGCAGGATCAAGCGGCTCAGGAGTGAGCGCGAAGCACCGCCCGCAAGAGCAGACTTCCGCACCCCGGCTTCCCCTCCCCACTTGGTTAGAAAAGGATTACGTATGTCTCTGACTCGCGAACAGCAAATCGCCGCTCTGGAAAAAGACTGGGCCGAAAACCCCCGCTGGAAGGGCGTCAAGCGTGGTTACTCCGCCGCTGACGTCGTGCGCCTGCGTGGCAGCCTGCAGCCTGAGTACACCCTGGCCCAGCGCGGCGCCAAGGTCCTGTGGGACAAGGTGAACGGCGGCGCCAAGAAGGGCTACGTCAATGCTTTCGGCGCCATCACCGCCGGCCAAGCCATGCAACAGGCCAAGGCTGGCCTGGAAGCCGTGTATCTGTCCGGCTGGCAAGTCGCCGCCGACGGCAACACCTCCGAAACCATGTACCCGGACCAGTCGCTGTACGCCTACGACTCCGTGCCGACCATGGTTCGCCGCATCAACAACACCTTCAAGCGCGCTGACGAAATTCAGTGGTCCCGTGGCATCAACCCGGGCGACGAAGGCTTCATCGACTACTTCCTGCCGATCGTTGCTGACGCGGAAGCCGGTTTCGGCGGCGTGCTGAACGCCTTCGAACTGATGAAGAACATGATCGCCTCCGGTGCTGCCGGTGTGCACTTCGAAGACCAGCTGGCTGCCGCCAAGAAGTGTGGCCACATGGGTGGCAAGGTGCTCGTGCCGACCCGTGAAGCCTGCGAAAAGCTGATCTCCGCTCGCTTCGCCGCTGACGTGATGGGCGTTCCGACCCTGATCCTGGCCCGTACCGATGCCGAAGCCGCCAACCTGATCACCTCCGACTACGACGAGAACGACAAGCCGTTCCTCACCGGCGAGCGCACCCAGGAAGGCTTCTTCCGCGTCAAGAACGGTCTGGAACAGTCCATCTCCCGCGGTGTGGCTTACGCTCCGTATGCTGATCTGGTCTGGTGTGAAACCGGCGTGCCCGATATCGGCTTCGCTCGCGAATTCGCCCAAGCCGTGCTGGCTGCCTGCCCGGGCAAGCTGCTGTCCTACAACTGCTCGCCGTCCTTCAACTGGAAGAAGAACCTCAACGACTCGCAGATCGCCTCCTTCCAGGAAGAACTGTCGGCGCTGGGCTACAAGTACCAGTTCATCACCCTGGCTGGCATCCACGTCAACTGGTACAACACCTTCAAGTTCGCCAAGGCTTACGCCGGCGGCGAAGGCATGAAGCACTACGTTGAAATGGTTCAGGAGCCGGAATTCGCTGCTCGCGAACAGGGCTACACCTTCGTGTCCCACCAGCAAGAAGTGGGTACCGGTTACTTCGACGACGTGACCACCGTGATCCAGGGCGGCTCCTCCTCCGTGAAGGCCCTGACCGGCTCCACCGAAGAAGAACAGTTCCACTAAGAAATCCGGTTGCCGGCATCCCTCGCCGGCACGCTTGGTTGAAAACCCCCGCGGGCTCAGGCCCTCGGGGGTTTTTCACGTTTGCGCCGGGCCCGGGTGCGTTCATTCAGTAAAATGCCGGGGTCTCCTTCCGTCGAATCCCCCCATGCAATCCCTCTGGATGATCGTTGCCAGCCTGCTGTTCGCCTGCATGGGGGTGTGCGTCAAACTCGGCTCCGCACTGTTTTCCACCGGTGAACTGGTCTTCTACCGGGGGCTCGTGGGCCTGCTGATGATGGTTGTCCTGCTGCGCCTGCAGGGCACGTCCTACGCCACCCCGCACTGGCGTCTGCAGTTGTCGCGTGGGCTATCGGGCACCATCGCGTTGATGTGCTACTTCTTCTCCCTCGGCATCCTGCCCCTCGCCACGGCAGTCACCCTCAACTACACCTCGCCGCTGTTCGTCGCCCTGTTGCTCGCCCTGTGGTTCAAGGAGCGGGTCAGCCCAGTGCTGTTCGGCGCTGTCGGTCTGGGTTTTCTGGGTGTGATCCTGCTGCTCAAGCCGACCCTGCAGCCCAGCCAGTGGGCCGGAGCGCTGAGCGGCCTGGGAGCCGGTCTGATCGCCAGCCTGGCCTATGTCAACGTCCGCGAACTGGGGCGGGCCGGTGAGCCGGAGGCCCGCACGGTGTTGTGGTTCTCACTGATCACCAGCCTCTTCGGCCTGCCTTGGGCGCTGCTTGCCGGAGGGCTGCATTCCATCTCGCTCGAAGGTGCGGCCATCCTGCTCGGCGTGGGCGGCTTCGGCGGTTGTGCCCAGCTCGCCATGACCCGCGCCTACCGCTACGGCAAGACACTGGTTTCGGCCAACCTTGCCTACAGCACGGTGGTCTTTTCGAGCCTGTTCGGTGTCGTGCTCTGGCAGGAACACCTGCCGTGGACGTCGGTACTGGCCATCGTCGTCATCATCTCCAGCGGCATCCTGGTCTCACTGGCCTCCCGCAAACCCAACCCCATACTGGAGGCCGATTGAAGCGGGACGCCGTCCGGCGCTACACTGCCACCATACAGTCAGCCCAGAAAGGAAGCAGGCGATGATCACAACCGACAACAAGGACAGCCGCATCAACGTGACTGTCTTTGGCGAATTCACCCTGGCCGACTACAAGGAATTCGAAGAGCTCGTCAATTACAAGGTGCAGTTCGAAGGCCCAGTCAGCCTGTTCTTCGACCTGCGCGAGATGACCGGCTTCACCGTGGACATGGCCCTCGAGGAAATCCGCTTCGCCCGCGCGCATGCGAACGACTTCGCACGCATTGCGATCGTCACCGACGACCAGTGGGTCACCTGGAGTGCCTGGCTGTCACAGATCTTCGTCAATGCCGAGGTACGCGTCTTCGAAGACGCAGATGATGCCGAAGCCTGGATCAGCGGCATTCCGTCGCCGGTCGCCGACTGAGGATGCCTGGGGACATCACCACCGTGCTACCGCTTTTCACGACGCTCATCACGCCTCAGGAACTGGCCGAGTCGGCTACGCCCGCATGGCGCATCTTCGATTGCCGCTTCGATCTGCGCAACCCGGCCTTCGGGCGGCAAGCCTACGCCGACGGGCACCTGCCGAACGCCTTCTTCCTCGATCTGGAAGAAGACCTGTCGGGCCCCTGCACCGGACGCAACGGGCGCCACCCACTCCCCGATCCCCAACTGCTCGCCGACAAGCTGGGGGCCCTCGGGGTTTCCAGCGACACGCAGGTCGTCGCCTACGACGACGTCGGCGGGATGTTCGCCGCCCGCCTTTGGTGGCTGCTGCGCTGGCTGGGCCATGATCGTGTCGCCGTGCTGAATGGGGGCCTGCAAGCCTGGACCGGGGGATGCCACCCACTCACCACCGTGCAGCCCGCCGTGGGGGACGCACGAGCATTCGCCCTGAAGCGGCAGGACGCCATGAAGGTAGACGCAGACTACGTGCTCAGCCACCTGCACAGCCCGACGATGCTGCTGATCGACGCCCGCGCGCCAGACCGCTTCCGCGGCGAGAACGAAACCCTCGACCCGGTCGGCGGGCACATTCCCGGCGCCCTCAACCGCTTCTTCAAGGACAACCTCAACGCCGACGGCTGTTTCAAGCAACTGTCTGAACTCCAGGAAGAGTTCGGTGCGTTGATCAAGGGTGGCGACGCCCATAACGTGGTGCTCCAGTGCGGCTCCGGCGTAACGGCCTGCCACAACCTGCTCGCCATGGAAGCCGTCGGCCTCGACGGCGCCAAGCTGTATGCCGGCTCCTGGAGTGAATGGTGTTCCGACCCGGCCCGGCCGGTGGCAAGCGGCCCTGCCTGATCACGACGCTGGATCGGCTCGTCCCGGTTAAAATCACGCTTTTGCCTTCCGGCTGCACATCATGACCCAGGACGAACTCAAGCAACAGGCTGCACTGCGCGCACTCGACTACGTGATCGAAGGTGAGGTGGTCGGCGTCGGCACGGGCTCGACGGCCAATTTCTTCATCGACGGCCTGGCCGCCATGAAGGATCGCATCGCTGGCGCGGTACCCTCCTCCGAGGCCTCGGCCCGCCGCCTGGCCGCCCACGGCATCCGCCTGCTCGACCTGAACGACGTCACCACCCTGCCGGTCTACATCGACGGCGCCGACGAGATCGACCACTCCCTCGCCATGATCAAGGGCGGTGGCGGCGCCCAGACCCGTGAGAAGATCGTCGCTGCCGTGGCCGACAAGTTCATCTGTATCTGCGACGCCACCAAGCGCGTCGCCCAGCTCGGACGCTTCCCGCTACCGGTTGAGGTCATCCCGATGGCCCGCGCCCAGGTCGCGCGCGAGCTCACCCGCCTCGGCGGCCAGCCGGTAGTCCGGGAAAGCTTCGTCACGGATAACGGCAACCTGATCCTCGATGTGCATGGCCTCGCCATCAGCGACCCGGTCGCCCTCGAGACCACCATCGACGGCATCGTCGGCGTCGTGACCAGCGGTCTCTTTGCCAAGCGCGGTGCCGACGTCCTGCTGCTGGCCACCGCCGAAGGCGTTCAAACCTTCGAACGGGCCTGACTGACACAAAAGGATCATATTTCCCTGCTAGCCTTCGGCAGTTTTCATTGCCTTCACCCACAGGACTTGCCATGACCGAGCACACCTCCAAGAAGTTTGATTCCGAGCTGGAAGGAATCCGCAACCGGGTTCTCCAGATGGGGGGCATGGTCGAACTGCAGATCGTGAAGGCGATGGAAGGCCTTGCCGAAGGTGATCTGCTGCTGATCGACCAGGTCATCGAAAACGACAACCGGGTCAACATCCTGGAAATCGAACTCGACGAGGCCTGCAATCAGGTCATCGCCAAGCGCCAGCCGACAGCGGTCGACCTGCGCATGATCAGCACCGTGCAGAAGACCATCACCGACCTGGAGCGCATCGGCGACGAGGCCAAGAAGATCGCCAAGACCGCCAAACAGCTCCACACCGGCGGTGCCGCTTTCATGCCGCAGATCCGCCTCGGGCACATTGCCGACGCGGTGGTGGACATGCTGCGCACCTCCCTGGACGCCTACGCCCGCCTCGACACCATCGCCGCAGCCCAGGTCGTGCGCCAGGACAAGGAAGTGGATGCCGAATTCAAAGGCATCATGCGCCAGCTGATCACCTACATGATGGAAGATCCGCGCACCATCTCCCAGGCCATCGAGCTGATGTTCGTCGCCAAGTCGGTGGAGCGCATTGGCGACCACGCCAAGAACATCGCCGAGTACGTGGTGTACATGGTCAAGGGGCGCGACGTCCGCCACACCAGTCTCGAAGAGATCGAGCGCGAAGCCACCCGCTGAGCGCTGACGCAAGATCCTTCGCGGGCCCGGGGCGCCATTGCCCGGGCCCGCGAGCTATTTGGCGGCTCGCAAGCGCTCGGAGCTAGGAACGGACTGCTAAAATCCGTTCACTTCCCGCTCGCGGATCAACCACCGACACCATGCCGCTCAAGTTCGAACTCCTGCAGGCCGACGACTATTCCCGCTATCTGCTGCGTGGAAAGACAGACATCCTCTACAACCTGCGCGGACTTCTGCACAAGCGTGCAATGGTGAGCGCCTTCATCGATGCCAGCGCGGACTCCTTCCTGACGGCCATCCTGGCGATCACCCCGGACGAGCGCCACCTGATCCTGGACTCTACGAACGACGAAGCCATCAACCGGCGAGTCGCCTCGGCCGACCAACTCATCTGCGTCACCCAGCTCGACAAGGTCAAGATCCAGTTTGCCGCACGACAGATCGAGCGCTTTCCGTTCGAGGGGCACGAAGCCTTCCGGGTCCCGCTGCCGGACGTTCTGCTTCGCCTGCAACGGCGCGAGTATTTCCGCCTGACGACACCGAGCCAGCAAGGCCTGTCATGCCTCATTCCGGTCGGCGAGGCGGAAGGCGACAAGGTGATTTCGATGGAAGCCAATGTGCTCGACATCAGCGGCGGCGGACTGGCGATCGTGATCCCGCCCAATGGCGTGCAGTTTACCGCCGACATGGAGTTCCACGACTGTCGCCTGATGCTGCCGGAGACCGGTCCGATCGCCGCCTCCCTGCGCGTCCGCAACGTGTTTCGCATCACCAACCGGGATGGCAGCGTCACCGTGCGTGCGGGCTGCGAATTCATCAACCTGGCCAGCAACATGGCGTCCACCATCCAGCGTTACATCCTGAAGGCCGAACGCGAGCGCAATGCCCGCGAACGACAACACTTCTGATGGCATGAACGAACACAAAAATATAGCCGGCATTGCCGGCTATATTTTTGTGTTCGTTCCGTGAAACCCCGGCTCTAAACCGACATGTTCATGATGTCCTGGTAAGCCGTGACCAGCTTATTACGAACCTGCACCATCTGCTGAAAGGACAGGTTGGCCTTTTGCAGGTTGACCATGACGTCCTGCAGATTAACGTTCGGGTCACCCGAGGAAAACCCCTTGGCCATTTCCTGGGCTTGCATCTGGGCGGAGCTCACCTGGTCGATCGCGCTCTGCAGAACCTGACCGAAATCCGTTTCGCCAGCGGCACTCGGCGCCTGCGCAGGCTTCCCCGACGCCACTTGGGAAGTGGCGCGCAGCTCCGACAACATCTGATCGATTCCGCGGGTATCCATGGTTCGGCTCCTTTTTCTCCACTATAGCAGAGCAAAGCACGTGCCAAGCGACAGGAGTCGGTCTCAGTCGCTGAAAAGCCCTTCTTCCCGATACTGCTGCAGCTTGTAACGCAGAGTCCGCTCGGAAATCCCGAGCTGCGCCACAGCGCGCTTGCGAGATCCCCCGACTTCCTTGAGCACCTGCAGGATGTGCTCTCTTTCCAGATCCTTCATGTTGGCGGGACGGGATGCCTCCTTGCCTGCCGGAGGCGGCAAAGCGGCACCATTTGCCGCCTCACCGGCAAAACCCGCCGGCACAACCGGAGCCAGCGGCACCATGCGCAGGGGCTCGCCGTTCCAGTGGGGCAGGCACAAGCGAATCGTGTCCGCCGACACGGCCTCGCCGCCACTAAGGATCAAAGCCCGCTGCACGGTATTTTCCAGTTCCCGCACATTGCCCGGCCAATGGTAGGTCACCAGCACCGACTCGGCTTCCGGCGACAAGCGCGCGGTACGCCTGAGGCGCTCGCCATGCATCGCCGCGAAGTGCCGGGCCAGCGGGATGATGTCGCCGGGGCGCTCGCGCAGGGACGGAATCTGCAGCGGAAAGACGTTGAGCCGGTAGAACAGGTCTTCCCGGAAACGCCCCGCAGCCACTTCCTTGGTCATGTCCCGGTTGGTCGTGGCCAGTACGCGGATATCGAGGGGGATCGCCTTCTTGCCGCCAACCCGCTCCACTTCCCGCTCCTGCAGCACCCGCAGCAGCTTGGCCTGCAAGCCGAGAGGCATCTCGGATATCTCGTCGAGCAGCAGCGTGCCGCCCTCCGCCTGCTCGAACTTGCCGGCCTGGGAAGCCGCAGCCCCGGTGAAGGCGCCTTTCTCGTGGCCAAACAAGGTCGCCTCCAGCAGGGAATCGGGAATGGCCGCGCAATTGATCGCCACGAAGGGGCCATTGCGACGCGGCGAGTGTTCGTGGAGGTAACGGGCGAAGACCTCCTTGCCGGTACCGGACTCACCGTTCAGCAAGACCGTCGCATCGGTTTCGGCCACCTTGTCGGCCAACGCGAGGAGATTGCGGGTGTGCGGGTCGGCCGCCACCATCCCCTCTTCCTGGGGCGTGCGCGCATAGCGCTGCACGTGCTCCAGCAAGACCTTCGGCTCGAAGGGCTTCATCAGGAAATCGCAAGCACCGCCGCGCATCGCGTCGACGGCCTTCTCTACATCACCAAAAGCTGTCATCAACAACACCGGCAACTGCGGGACGCGCTGGCGCAACTCGGCAAGCAGCTGCAGGCCATCCATCGGCTGCATCTTCAGGTCTGACAAGACCAGGTTGAAGGCCTGCCGCTCCACTTCGGCCAGCGCCGCAGGCCCGTCACCGACACCGGTGACATTGTGACCGGCAACTTCCAGCGTCAGGCATACCGCGTCGCGCAGAGGCGCATCATCTTCGACAACCAGGATGTTCAGCGTATCGGGCATCGGACTTCTCTCAAAAACTGGGGTGCAACAGGGCGTCAGCCGCCCGTGGCGAGGGTCAGGGTGAAGGTGGTGCCACGACCGGGCTCGGACTGGATGCCGATGTCGCCGCCATGGGCACGGGCCACCCCCCGAGCGATCGCCAGACCCAATCCCGTACCATCGGGTCGAGTTGTAAAAAACGGCTCAAAAAGCCTCGACTGAAGGGCCGGATCGATGCCCTTGCCGGTATCGGTCACGCTGAAGCGCACCAGCCCGTCGTCGAGTGCCGCGTCGAAACGGATGCTGCCGCCGGCATCAGTAGCCTGCACGGCGTTCTCCAGCAGGTTGGTCAGCGCCCCTGTGATGGCCTTGCGGTCCCCCACCACCTGCGATGCGCCACAGTTACAGTCCGGCTCAAAAGCCAACCCTTTGGCACGGGCCACCGGCTCCAGCGTCTGCGCCAGCTCGGCCACCAGGTCGCAGATCGCGAAGGGCTCGCGCCCCAGCGCCTCACCGCGCGCAAACAGCAGCATGTCGCGGATCAGCTTTTCCAGATGCCGCAGACGCTCGATGGCCCTGTTGCCGATCCTTTCCCGGTCGGCCGGCCCCATCTCCTGCTGCACCAGGGTCGCCGTGTAAAGCAGGGCGGCGGACAGCGGTGTGCGCAGCTGGTGGGCCAACCCGGCGACCATCTCACCCATCGCGGCCAAGCGCTCCTGGCGTTCTGCCGTCAGGCGCATGCGATGGGCCTCGGTCACGTCGGTCAGCAGCACGATATGGCCGTCGCCGGACTCCAGCGGCGCATCGACGCGGGTGACCCGCAGGGTGTCGCCATCGCAGGCCAGCTGCCACTCTCCCGGCGTCTCGGTGGCCTGCAGGTGTGTCGCACAGAACGCCTCCCAGGGCACGCCGGCCAGCGAGGTCGCAAACATCGCCTCGACAGCCCGGTTAGCCTGCATGACCAGCCCTTCCCGATCGAGGACCACCACCCCGGCCGGCAACGCGCCCATCAGCACGCTGAGGCGCTCGGTCAGCTGACCGACCTGGGTCTGCAAGCCGGCATAGGCACCGGTCAGCGCCTCCGAGGCCTCGCTGAACTGGCGAAAGGCTTCGGCCAGCTGACGGGCGTCGAGACGGTCATCGGTGGCAGGCAAGGTCATGGGTAATCCGGGACGTTATTCACCGCTTCGCAGCTTAGGCCTGCCCGCGGCACGACAAGGCGGCAAATAAGCGGCAAAAAACGCCGCTTATCGCCGCCTTGAAACGGGCTAGCTGAAGGACAATGCGAGCATCCGATAAGAGGAAGTGTGTCCATGGCAGCAGAAGACGCCGCCGCTGCTCCAGTCCCGCCGCCCGCTTCGCCGCTGGCCCAGGTGCTGGAAAACATCCGCAATCTGTCCCAGCGCCAGAAGATCGCCGCCGGCGCCGCGCTGGCGTTCGGCATTGCGTTGATCGTCGGCGTGCTGCTGTGGAGCCGGCAGCCGGAGTATTCCGTGCTGTTCTCCAACCTGGCCGAAAAGGACGGCGGCGCCGTCGTGGCCAGCCTCCAGCAACAGAATATCCCCTACAAGTTCTCCGACAACGGCAACGCCATCCTCGTCCCGGCCACCCAGGTCCATGACCTGCGCCTGCGCCTCGCCGCCCAGGGCATCCCAAAGGGCGGCCTGGTGGGCTTCGAGTTGATGGAGAACCAGAAACTGGGCCTGTCCCAGTTCCACGAGCAGATCAATTATCAGCGCGCCCTTGAAGGCGAGCTGTCGCGCACGATCTCGTCCATCGCCAGCGTCGCCGGTGCCCGCGTGCACCTCGCGATCCCGAAGCAGACCGCCTTCCTGCGCGACGAGCAGAAGCCCACCGCCTCGGTGATGGTCAACCTGCACACCGGCCGTGCCCTCGACCCGTCCCAGATCGCTGGCATCGTGCACCTGATCGCCTCCAGCGTACCCAACCTGACCAACGACAACGTCAGCGTCATCGATCAGGACGGCAACCTGCTCACCAAGAAGCCCGACCCCCTGCGCGGCAACCTCGACGCCAGCCAGCTCAAGTACACCCACGAGCTCGAGGAAGGCTACATCGAGCGGGTGAACTCGATCCTCACCCCGCTGTACGGCAAGGGCAACTTCCGCGCCCAGGTTTCCGCCGACGTGGACTTCAACCAGACCGAGCAGACCGCCGAGACCTACCGCCCCAACCCGTCGCCGGAACAGGCCATCCGCAGCCAGCAGAGCAACGAGAGCCAGACCCGTGACCAGGGCCCACAGGGCGTACCGGGGGCGCTGACCAACCAGCCGCCGGTTCCGGCCACCGCACCAGTCACCACCCCGGCGGTGCCGCCGACCACGGCCAGCGGCCAGGCTCCACTTACTTCCACCAAGAGCGCCACGATCAACTATGAAGTGGACAAGACCATCCAGCACACGCGCAAGGCATTGGGCCAGATCAAGCGCCTGTCGGTGGCGGTGGTGGTCAACAACAAGGAAGAGAAGGACAAGAACGGCAACGTCAAGTCGGTACCGATCCCCGAAGAAGAGCGCCAGCGGATCGAGAACCTGGTGCGCGAGGCCGTCGGCTACAGCAAGGACCGGGGAGACACCATCAGCGTGGCGAGCAGCGCCTTCGTCGTTTCCGACAAGGACCTGCTCGAGACGCCGTTCTGGAAGGATCCGGACAACGTCGCCCTGTTCAAGGAACTGGCCAAGTACCTGGTCATTGCCGGCGTGATCGCCTTTGTGGCCTTCGGGGTCATCCGCCCATTGATGAAACAGGTCCTGCCACAACCGGAAGTCAAGGAAGAGGAAGAAAGCGAAGGCGCCGCCGCCCGCACCGGGGAAGAAGGCGAAGAGGGTGAGGAAGGCGAGGAAGGTGAGGAAGGTGCTCAAGTCGCCCTGTCGCCGGAGGCGGCCGCACGCCTCGCCTACGACGAGAAACTCGCCAAGGCACTGGCCCTCGCCAAGGAAAATCCGCGAATGGTGGCGAATCTGATCAAGGAATGGATGGGAGCCAATGAGCAGCAACGATGAAGGGCTCGAAAAGGGCGCACTGCTTCTCTTGACCCTGGGTGCCGACGAAGCGGCCGAAGTGCTCAAGCAGCTCGGCCCCCGGGAAGTGCAAAAACTCGGCGCCGCCATGGCCTCCATGCCGGCCCAGCCGCGCGAACGGGTCGAGGGCATTCTCGACGAGCTGATCTCCTACGCGGAGAAGGGTTCGCCGATCGAAGCCGACCACGAGCACATCAAGGAAATGCTCACCAAGGCCCTCGGCGACGAGCGCGCCACCCACCTGATCAGCCGCGTGCTGCAGGGCTCCGACACCGCCGGCATCGAAAGCCTGAAGTGGATGGACGCGGCCACCGCCGCCGACCTGATCAAGAACGAACACCCGCAGATCATCGCCACGATCCTGGTGCACCTGGAGTTCGACCAGGCCGGCGACATCCTCAAGCACTTCACCGACCGCCTGCGCAACGACGTACTGCTGCGGATCGCCACCCTTGACGGCGTCCAGCCGATCGCCCTGAAGGAGCTCAACGATGCGCTGACCCGCATGCTCTCCGGTGCGACGGTCAAGAAAACCGCCATGGGCGGCGTCCGTCACGCGGCCGAGATCCTCAACTTCGTCGGCTCGGCGGCGGAAACCGCCATCCTCGACAACGTGCGCGAATACGACCCGGACCTGGCCCAGAAGATCCTCGACGAGATGTTCGTCTTCGAGAACCTGCTCGACCTGGACGATCGCGGCATCCAGACCCTGCTGCGCGAAGTCCAGAGCGATTCGCTGGTCGTTGCGCTGAAGGGCGCCCCGCCCGAACTGCGCGAAAAGATCTTCAAGAACATGTCCCAGCGGGCCGCCGAAATGCTGCGGGAAGACCTGGACTCCCGCGGGCCGGTGCGCCTGTCGGAGGTCGAGGCCGAGCAGAAGGAAATCCTCAAGACAGCCCGCCGCCTGGCGGAAGAAGGCCAGATCGCGCTGTCCAGTGGTGGAGGCGACGATGCCTTCGTGTAATCCCGGGGTCCGCCCATGAGCATGGACCGCCACCAGGCCGTCGGCATCTACCGGCGCTGGACACCGCCATCCTTCGACGCCCCGGAGGCACCGCCGGCACCGCCCGAGCCGGCCCCGCCAGCCCTGGAAGCGGAGCCGCTCATCGACGCAGCCCCGCCCGAACCGCCAGAAATGGACCTGGCGCCGGAGCCCGAGCCGGCTCTCGAAATGGCTGAGGACGAAGCCCTGGACGACTCCCCCGTCTTCCAGCTCCCCACCGCCGAAGACATCGAACGCATCCACGAAGAGGCGCGCAAGGAAGGTTATGCCGCCGGCTACGAGGAAGGCACGGCCCGCGGACGCATGGAAGCCATGCACTTCCATGGCCTGGTCGAAGGTCTGGAAACGTCCCTGACCTCCCTCGACAAGGAGGTCGCCGAGGAAATCCTCGCGGTGGCGACCGAACTCGCCCGCCAGATGGTGCGCCACACCATCGCGACCCGCCCGGATGCAATCACCGACCTGTTGCGCGAAGCCCTCGGGCAAATGCCCCAGACCCACGCCCAGATCCACCTCAACCCGGAGGACATGGCGATGGCCCGGGAGTACCTCGGCGAGCACATGGCCCATGCCGGCCACCGCCTGGTCGAGGATGTGAGCATCAGCCGTGGCGGCGTGCGCATCGAAGCGGCCGGCAGCCAGATCGATGCCACCGTGCAGACCCGCTGGCGTCGCATCATGGACAGCCTCGGCCGCCACTTCCCCTGGGAGGGAGAGGCGCCCTGATGAACCACGGCACCGAAACCTGGAGCACCTTCCTGGCCGACGCACGCAAGCTCATCGGCGCGACGCCCCCTTACCAGGTGGCCGGTCGCCTGACCCGCATCAACGGTCTGGTCATGGAGGCCTCGGGCCTCAAGCTGCCTCTCGGCTCCGGCTGCCGGATCGTCATTCCGGGCGGCAGTTCGGTCGAGGCGGAAGTCGTCGGCTTCAACGGCGAGAAGATCTTCCTGATGCCCACCGACGATGTCTTCGGCCTGTCGCCGGGCGCCCAGGTCTTCCCGATCGAACCGACCCAGCCCCCGCTGATCGCCGGCGAGCGCATCGAGCCGCGCCGCCGCGCCTCCGACCGGGCCAAGCACCTGCCGATGGGCGACGAACTCCTCGGCCGTGTCGTCGATGGCGCCGGCCGTCCGCTGGACGGCCTCGGCCCGCTGAACACCCGCCATTCCCGCTCCCTGCAGTCGCGTCCAATCAACCCTTTGCAGCGCGCCCCGATCAGCCAGTCCCTCGACGTCGGCATCCGCGCCATCAACGGCCTGCTGACCGTCGGCCGGGGCCAGCGGATGGGCCTGTTCGCCGGCTCCGGCGTCGGTAAGTCGGTGCTGATCGGCATGATGGCGCGCTTCACCGCCGCCGACGTGATCGTCGTCGGCCTGATCGGCGAGCGGGGCCGCGAAGTGAAGGAATTCATCGAGCACAACCTCGGCGCCGACGGCCTGGCCCGCTCCGCCGTCATTGCCGCGCCGGCCGACTGCAGCCCGCTGATGCGCCTGCAGGGCGCCTCCTACGCCACCACCGTGGCTGAATTCTTCCGTGACCAGGGCAAGCAGGTCCTGCTGATCATGGACTCCCTGACCCGCTACGCCATGGCCCAGCGCGAGATCGCGCTGGCGATCGGCGAACCGCCGGTGACCCGCGGCTACCCGCCGTCGGTTTTCGCACGCCTGCCGGCCCTCGTCGAACGGGCCGGCAACGGCCCCGACGGCGGCGGCTCGATCACCGCCTTCTACACGGTGCTGGCAGAAGGCGACGATCAGCAGGATCCGATCGCCGACTCGGCCCGGGCCATCCTCGACGGCCACATCGTGCTGTCGCGCAACCTCGCCGACCAGGGCCATTACCCGGCCATCGACATCGAGCAATCGATCTCGCGGGCCATGCACAACCTGGTCAAGAGCCAGCATTTCGACGTCGTGCGGCGCTTCAAGCAGCTGTTCTCCCGCTACCAGCGCTCCCGCGACCTGATCGCCGTCGGCGCCTACCAGTCCGGCGCCGACCCGATCCTCGATCAGGCGGTGGCCATGTACCCGCGCCTGGAAGCCTTCCTGCAGCAGCGCATCGATGAATGCGAACCCTACGACTCGGCGGTCGAGAAGCTTTACACACTCTTCGGCGCAGCGCCGTAACAGGGACGCGGACGCGAGGCTATGCTTCGCCCCCGTAAAGACCTCGCCCCACCGTCCGATAACGCAGAAAGCACCTGAAAATGCCCGAGCCTTTCCCGCTTCAGCCCTTGCTGGACTTGGCCACCAACCGGATGGACGAGGCTGCCCGCAAGCTGGGTGAACTGATCGCCAGCGAGCGGGCCGTCGAGGAGAAGCTCGCCCTGCTGGTGGACTACCGCAAGGAATACCAGGCCCGCTTCGTGGAAGCCGCACGCAACGGCATCGGCCCGGACGCCTGGCGCAACTACAGCGCCTTCCTCCTCAAGCTCGACGATGCGATCTCCGTCCAGCAGCGGGTGGTGGACGACTCCCGGCGGCGCGTCGAACTGGGGCAACAGGCCTGGGTGGACCAGCGCAACAAGGTCAAGGCCTTCGACACCCTTTCCCAGCGCCACCAGAGCCAGCAGGCCCGCAAGGAAGCCCGGCAGGAACAGAAGCTCACCGATGAACATGCCGCCAAGCAGTTCCGCGACCGGGGCCAGGACGACTGAAATCCGCCCGGCCGGCCTCTGGCATGGCGTTTGCTGAGAACCGGTGTCTGCATCCTTTTCGGGAACACAATCATGTCCGGACCGGCTTTGAACCCTCTCGCGAACATTGCCACTGCGGCCAAGGGCACCGACGTATCGCGGAGCGACAGCGCCCTGACGTCCTCGGCGGACGCCGCCGACTCCGGCTTCGCCCGCGAGCTGCAGCGCCAGATCGATCGCGACACCAAGCCGGCCAGCAACACGGGCTCCACCTCCACCACCAAGGCCGACAACAGCACGCCCCCGGCAACCGGCAAGACGGCCGGCGAGGCACAGGACGCCAGGACAAAAGCCCCCGAGGACGCGCAGGCCGCGCCGGACGTAGCCACACTCCTGGGCAGCCTGCTGGTCCAGAGCAGTGCCGGCAGCCAGCCTGGCGATGATGCCGCCGCCACAGAAGACAGCGCGCTGACCACCCCTCCCCTCCCCTCCGACACGGCGCTCGCCGCCTTGGTCGCAGCCAACGAACGTCCGCTGCAGGCCCCCCCGACAGTCACGCTGGCCGGCCAAGCCGCCGACACCGCCAACGACAGCCGGAAAGGCCCCACCGTCACACTGTCCAGCACTTCCTCGGATACGCTCGCCGACGGACTGGGCGGCGGCAGTGCCAGCGAGCGCTGGTTCGCCAACGCGGGCCAGCCTGCCGGCGCCGCGGCAGGCCATGATGCGTCGGCCGTAACGGCAGCTGCGGACGCCACTGCGGCAAGAATTGCCGCCACGAGCGAAACTGCCGGCAAAAACCCGGAGCTCGCAGCAGAATCCACGCCGGTCAATAACTTTGCCGGCATCCATGCCGCGGCCCTGGCCCATCTGCGCGGCGAGGCGACACCCCAGGTTCCGTCCCCCGTCCCCCTCCACGTGGCCACCCCGGCAGGCAGTCCCGGCTGGCCCGAAGAGGTGGGCAGTCGCGTCAGCTGGATGGTCGGCCACGACGAAAGCCACGCACAACTTACCCTCACCCCGCCGCAACTGGGCAGAATCGAGGTATCGATTACTGTCAGCGGCGACCAGACCAGTGCACAATTCGTGGCCGCGACCCCGGCGGCCCGGGAACTCATCGAACAGAGCCTGCCGCGCCTGCGCGAAGTGCTCGAACAAAGCGGGATCAACCTCGGTCAGACCGACGTCGGCACCTCGAGCCAGTCGAACAACTCCGGCGACGAGCAGCGCCGCAACGGCTGGGGCGCCCGGCGCGACGGCGATGACGGAACGGCCCCCCGGAGCATCTCCCCACAATGGAGCCGGCGTGGGGACGGACTGGTAGACACGTTTGCCTGAAACACGGTAAATGGAGGGCGATCACGCCCCTATTTGCGGCTTGGCAGGTGGACGTGATGGATAACAATGCAATGAGATAAGGAGCGATCCAGCATGTCGAAAGCACCGGCCAAGGCGGAAGCCGCCGAAGGCGAAGTGCCTGCCAAAGGCGGCAAGAAGAAACTCATCGTCATCATCGCGGCGGTGCTGATCCTGGCGATCGCCGGCGGTGGCGCCTTCCTGCTGCTGGGCAAGAAAAAGCACGCCGAGGGCGAGGAAGGCGAGGAGGAAACCGCGCACGAGCCACCGAAGGTCAAGGTCGACCCGGCCCACCCGCCAGTCTTCGTCCCGCTGGAACAGTTCACGGTCAACCTGGCACCGGAAGAAGGGGAGCACTTCCTGCAATCGACGATGGTGCTGCGTGTCGCGGATGCCAAGATCGGTGACTCCCTGAAGCTCTACATGCCGGAGCTGAAGCACCGCATCATCATGCTGCTGTCCTCCAAGAAGCCTTCCGAGCTGGCCACTGCGGAAGGCCGCGAACAGCTCGCAGACGACGTCAAGGACGAGGCCAACGACGTGCTCGGCTATGCGCCCAACCCCAAGAAGAAGAACAAGCGCAACCGTCCCGAGGACGACGGCCCGGTACTGGCCGTCCTGTTCAACCAGTTCATCGTGCAGTAACGGGGTTTCATCATGGCCCAGGATTTTCTCTCCCAGGAAGAAGTTGACGCCCTGCTGAAGGGCGTCACGGGGGAGAGCGAGGAAACCGACGTCGCCGAGGAGCATGGCAGCGGGGTTCGCGATTACAACCTCGCGACCCAGGAACGCATCGTCCGTGGGCGTATGCCCACGATGGAGCTCATCAACGAGCGTTTCGCCCGTTATCTCCGGGTGGGCCTGTTCACGTACATGCACCGCAACGTCGAGGTGTCGGTCGGGCCGATCAAGGTCCAGAAGTTCAGCGAGTTCGTGCGCAACCTGGTGGTGCCGACCAACCTCAACCTCTTCATCGCCAAACCCCTGCGCGGCACAGGCCTGATCGTCCTCGACCCGAACCTGGTCTTCCTGGTGGTGGATAACCTGTTCGGTGGCGACGGACGCTTTCACACCCGCGTCGAAGGGCGTGACTTCACGCCCACCGAACAGCGGATCATCCAGGGCCTGCTGAAGGTCGCCTTCAGCGAGTACGAGAAAGCCTGGCTGCCGGTCCGGAAACTGGAATTCGAGTACGTCCGCTCGGAAATGAACCCCCAGTTCGCCAACATCGCGACTCCCAGTGAAATCGTCGTCGCCGCATCGTTTACACTGGAATTCGGCGGCTCCCAGGCGGAAATGCATTTCTGCTTCCCGTATTCGATGCTGGAGCCGATCCGTGAGACGCTCTACTCGACGATGCAGAGCGACCACATCACCCAGGACAACCGCTGGGTCAGCATGATGGGCAAGCAGCTGCAGAGCGCCGAAGTCACGCTGACCGCGCGCCTTGGCTCGGCCAGGGTGACCCTCGGCGACATCGTCAACATGAAACCCGGCGACGTCATTCCACTGACGATTCCGCCCCTCATCCAGGCCGAGGTGGATGGCATTCCGTTCATGGAATGCCACTACGGCGTGCAGCGCGGCCAATACGCCCTCAAGGTGGAGCGTTTCCTGGCGCAGGAAGAAGAAGTCGCCCCCAAGGGCTAGGAGCACGAGATGTCAGAGACAGACACACCAGACGACGAAAACCAGATCAGCGACGACGATTGGGCGGCTGCCATGCAGGAGCAGGCCGCCGCGGAAGGCCTGACCGACCCGGCCCACCCCGGCCTGGCCGAAGAATCCCCTT
The DNA here is from genome assembly GCA_018241665.1 of Pseudomonadota bacterium. Taxonomy (GTDB): domain Bacteria; phylum Pseudomonadota; class Gammaproteobacteria; order Burkholderiales; family Rhodocyclaceae; genus Zoogloea. The sequence continues at coordinate 24,511 of JAFEDK010000004.1, read as the reverse complement.
ACCAGGCCAAACCGGCCAGCCAGCTGTTCCCCGACTTCGGGCAGGCGGGTACCAAGGCGGGCTCGATCAACGACTACGACATGATCCTGGACATCCCGGTGCAGCTCACCGTGGAACTGGGACGCACCAAGATCGCGATCCGCAACCTGCTTCAGCTCGCCCACGGTTCGGTAGTGGAACTCGACGGCCTGGCCGGCGAGCCGATGGACGTGCTCGTCAATGGCACGCTGATCGCTCAGGGCGAGGTGGTGGTTGTGAACGACAAGTTCGGCATCCGCCTGACCGACATCATCACGCCCGCAGAACGGATCCGCAAACTACGTCACTGACCATGACCCGGCAGGCAAGCACGACAATACCGGCCCCTGGGCCGGTATTTTTTCATCCAGCCCCCGAAGACAACGCTCAAGGCATCGCCGCATCCCCGTGCAGACGGGACAGCACGGAACGCACCGGTCGCCGGTCCGGTGCATTGGCCCGGTGGAGCAGCCAGCGTTCGCCCAGGATCTGCAGCGCCCTCTGACGCTTGGCCTCATAACCCGCGGAAGGCTCGACCGCCTCCGCCTTTCCTTCAGACGCGCCAGCCTTTGGCTGGATGTCACGATGCCAGAGCAACATGATCACACCTCCAGGACGTGTTATGCGTTGTTTGAGTGTAGGCATAGCATGCGGTTCGGCGGCCTGAACTGAAAAGCATGAAAAAATACCGTTTTGGGTGCTTAATCCGGCCTTCACTTCGAAGCAGCCCCGACTAATCTCGTTTATTAGCCTCCCCATCGTGTATCGACCCACCATGCGCCCCACCCCGCTCGCCATCGGCCTGCTGGCTCCGAGCACGCTTGCCCTGGCCGCCGACGGCACCCTCGACGTCGCCGGCAGTGTCCTCCAGATGTTCCTGGGGCTGGCACTGATCCTCGGGCTGCTTTATGCCACGCTGCTCTTTCTCAAGCGCGTCGGAGCCGGCGCGGGCGGTGGCGCCAACCTGCTGAAGGTCCGTGGCGCCGCCCCGGTCGGCCCGCGGGAACGGGTCGTACTGGTGGAGGTGGCGGGCAAGGTGCTGGTCCTCGGTGTCGCCCCGGGACGGATCACCCCGCTGCACACCCTCGACGCAGCCGAACTGCCCCCGGCCACGAACGAGACGGCACGGCTCTCCGGCGGCAAGGATTTCCAGAGCTGGCTGAAGCAGACCCTGGAGCGCCGGCCGTGATGCGCCTACTTTCGTTGGTGCGCCGCCTCGCGCCCCTATGCCTGCTTGCGCCCCTGCCGGTCCTGGCCCAGGCCATGCCGGCCGTCACCAGCACGCCGGCGGGCGGCGGCGGCACCCAGTACAGCCTGTCGATCCAGACCCTGCTGCTGCTCACGTCCCTGAGCTTCCTGCCGGCCATGGTGCTGATGATGACCTGCTTCACGCGCATCATCATCGTCATGTCGCTACTGCGCCATGCCCTCGGCACCCAGACCTCGCCACCCAACCAGGTGATGATCGGCCTGTCCCTGTTCCTGACCTTCTTCATCATGTCGCCGGTGGCCGACAAGGTTTACACGGAGGCCTGGGTACCGCTGTCGGAAAACCGCATCACCTTCAATGAAGCCCTCGACCGCGCCACGGTGCCGGTCAAGAGCTTCATGCTGAAGCAAATCCGCGAGCCGGACCTGAACCTGTTTGCCAAGCTGGCCAAGACCCCCCGCGTAGAGAAGGCGGACGATCTGCCGATGCGCGTGGTGATTCCCGCCTTCGTCACCTCCGAACTGAAGACCGCCTTCCAGATCGGCTTCATCGTCTTCATCCCCTTCCTGATCATCGACATGGTGGTCGCCTCGGTGCTGATGTCGATGGGTATGATGATGATGAGCCCGGCCACCATCGCCCTGCCCTTCAAGATCATGCTTTTTGTGCTGGTGGACGGCTGGGACCTGCTGATCGGCTCCCTGGTACGCAGCTTCGGCTGAGCGAGGATTCCACCATGACACCCACCACCGTCATCGACCTGGGCCGCCAGGCCCTCGAACTCACCCTGCTGGTATCGGCACCACTGTTCATCGCCGCCCTCGTCACCGGCCTGATCGTGTCGATCTTCCAGGCCGCCACGCAAATCAACGAACAGACCCTGTCCTTCGTGCCCAAACTGATCGCCACCTTCATCACCCTGGTGCTGGCGGGCCCGTGGATGATCACCATGATGACCGACTTCATCCGCCGCCTGTTCGACAGCATTCCCACGCTGATCGGCTGAATCCGCCGCCCCGCGATGCTGTTCCTCACCTCCGCCCAGCTCGATGCCTGGCTGGCCATGCTGGCCTATCCCCTGGCGCGCATCCTCGGGCTGGTCAGCACCGCACCGATTTTCGGTAACGACGGCATTCCGCGGCGGATGCGGCTGCTGGCCGGGCTGGCCATCGCCATCGGCCTGGCTCCGGCCCTGCCTGCCATGCCCAGCGTCCCGCTGGGCTCGTGGGACGGTCTGCTGATCATCGGCCAGCAAAGCCTGATCGGCCTCGCGATGGGGCTGGCGATGCGGATCGTACTGGCAGCCCTCGAGCTGATGGGCGAACTGGTCAGCCTGCAGATGGGCCTGTCCTTCGCGACCTTTTTCGATCCGATGGCGGGCGGCCAGACCGCGGTCGTCGGCCAGTTCCTGACCCTGATGTCCTCGCTGATCTTTCTGGCCCTCAACGGCCACCTGCTGCTGGTGGACGCGCTGGCGCGCAGCTTCGAGTGGCTGCCTATCACGGCCGCCCCGGTGCGCGGCGACGGATGGCTGTTGCTGGCCCGCTCCGGCGCCATCATCTTCGGCAGCGGCCTGCTGATGGCCCTGCCCATCGTCACCGCCCTGCTGATCACCAACATCGCCCTCGGCATCCTCACCAAGGCCGCCCCCCAGCTCAATCTCTTCGCCATCGGCTTCCCGATCACCCTCACCGTCGGTCTCGGCATGCTCGTCATGACCCTGGAACGCATGGCGCCCCTGCTGCAACGCCTGTACGACATGGGCTTTGAAAGCATGGCGCAAGTGGTGCGTGGCACACTGTGAAACCGACGACAGGCGAGAAATCAGCGATACTCAATTTCCCGGGGCATTGACCGATATCCCCTCTTGTACGCGCAACGCTTCACGGAGCAGCGCACCTGCGGAGCCCCCATGGCCATAGTCATCGTCGACGACACCCCCATCAACCTGACCCTGATCCAAGCCCTGGTACGCAAACTCACACCGGCCGGCACGGAAATCCACGCCTTCATCTCGCCAGTGGAAGGCCTGCAGTGGTGCGGGGAGCATGAACCCGACCTGATCATCGTCGATTACATGATGCCCGACATCAACGGCATCGAATTCATCGAGACCGTCCGCCGGCGCCACCCTGCCGACGCGGTCCCGATCCTGATGGTGACGGCCGCCCACGAGAAGGAAATCCGCTACCAGAGCCTGACCGCTGGCGCCAACGACTTCCTGACCAAACCGATCGACCGCCACGAGTTCGACCCCCGCGTCCGGAGCATGCTGGCCCTGCGTGAAAGCCACAAGCGCATGCGCACCTGGAACGACGACCTCATCGACGCGGTCACGCGCAAGACGGCGGACATCATCGCCCGCGAACGCGAGACGGTCACCCGGCTGGCTCGCGCCGCCGAATACCGCGACCCGGAAACCGGCGCCCACATCCTGCGCATGGCCCACTACTCCGAACTGATCGCCCGCCAGCTGGGCCTCGACGAGGAGTATTGCGAGCGCATGCTCAGCGCGGCCCCCATGCACGACGTGGGCAAGGTCGGCACTCCGGACAACATCCTGCTCAAACCCGGCCGCCTCACCGATGAGGAGATGGCCATCATGCGCCTCCATGCGAGCATCGGACACGACATCCTCAGCGGCTCCAGCTCGCCGATGATCCAGCTGGCTGCCGAGATCGCCCTCAACCACCACGAGAAGTTCGACGGCAGCGGCTATCCGGCCGGGCTGGCCGGAGAGGCGATTCCCCTGTCGGGGCGCATCGTGGCGGTGGCCGACGTGTTCGACGCCCTCACCTCCGCCCGCCCCTACAAAGCGGCCTGGGAACTGGACCGGGCGGTTAGCTTCCTGAAGGACGGACGCGGCACCCACTTCGATCCATCGTGCGTGGACGCCTTCCTTGAGCAATGGCCCGCCGTACTGACCATCCGTGAGCGCTACCAAGACCAGGAATGAGCGCACCGTTCCATAACCTGGCCTCCCGCCTCGGCCTCCGCTCCCTTGGCCAGCAGCTCACCTTCCTGTTCGCGGTCCTGCTGACGCTGTCGATCGGGGCGTACTCCCTCTATATCGGCCTCGAACAGGCGGCCTACGTGGAGCGCCTCGAACGACGCCACGGGGACGAACTTGGCCAGCAGATGGCCACGGCCCTGGAGCCCAACCTGGCGACCGGCAACGCCCCCCAGGTCCTGTCCCACCTGCTCCAGCTCAAGACGTCCCCGAGCATCCGGCGCGTGACGGTCACCGACCGTCAGGGCGTCCCGATCGCCAGCGCCATCCGCAAGCACGATCAGGCGCCGCTGGAGGCCGAAGCCATCGACGCCACGCCGCTGATCCCCCCGACGGCCAACCGCCAGGCAACCACCTCGCCCACCGACACCAATGCCAAGACGCTGCTGTCCTGGTCGGGCATCGGCGAGCATGCCCCGCTCGGCTGGCTGCGTGTCGAGATGAAGCCCGTGGCCGCCAACGAAAGCTTCCAGCACATCATCGAGGACAGCGCCCTGGCCAGCCTGCTGACGCTGCTCACCGGCACACTGGCGATCCTGTATTTCCTGCGCCCGCCGCTGCGCAGTCTCGAGCGCGCCACCAATTTCGCCGAATCCCTCGAAAACAGCCAGGGCGCCGTGCTGGCCGAATCCAGCAGCATCAACGAGATCCGCAAGCTGGTGGACGCCCTCAACTGGACATCCATCCGCCTCTTCGACGGCCAGGCTGCCCTCAGCGCCAGCGAGTCCCGCAACCGGGCAATCACCCAGGCAGCCCTCGACTGCATCATCACGGTGGACAGCGAGGGGCGCATCATCGAGTTCAACCCAGCCGCCGAACGCACCTTCGGCATTCCGCGCAGCGAGGCGCTGCACCAGTCCTACACCCTCCTGTTCTTCCCCGAACGCCTGCGCGACGCCCAGAGCACCGAACTTGCCAAGCTGCTCGCCGACACCCGCCCCGAAGGCATCGGGCAGCGCATCGATGGCATTGCCGTGCGCCAGAGCGGCGAAGAATTTCCGGTCGAAGTGGCCCTGGTTGCGGTGGAAAGCAATGGCCAGCGGCTCGTCACCGCCTACCTGCGGGACATCAGCGAGCGCAAGGCGGCCGAGGCCTACATGCGCGAGGCCAAGGAAGCCGCCGAAGCCAACAGCCGCTCGAAAAGCGATTTCCTGGCCAACATGAGCCACGAGATCCGCACCCCGATGAACGCGATTCTCGGCATGACCGACCTGGCCCTCGACACCGAACTGGACCAGGAGCAACGGGAATACCTGATGCTGGTCAAGAGCTCCGCCAATGCGCTGCTGGGCATCATCAACGACATCCTCGACTTCTCGAAGATCGAGGCCGGCAAGCTGGATTTCGAGCACATCGACTTCAGCCTGCGCGACTGCATCGCGCTGGCGGTACGCACCCTGCAGCAGAAGGCTGCCGAAAAGGACCTGCAACTCACCGCCCAGGTCTCACCCGACGTGCCGGACAGCCTGGTCGGCGACCCCCACCGCCTGCGCCAGGTACTCATCAACCTGCTCTCCAACGGCATCAAGTTCACCTCGATCGGCGGCGTGACGCTGATCGTCCAGCCCGGCCAGGCGACCAATACCGATGGCAAGGCCGCGATCCATTTCCGCGTGCAGGACACCGGGGTCGGCATCCCGGCCGAAAAACAGAGCCTGATCTTCGATGCCTTCTCCCAGGCCGACACCTCCACGACCCGCCGCTACGGCGGCACCGGGCTGGGGCTGACGATCAGTGCCCAGCTGGTCCAGGCCATGGGGGGACACATCGGCGTGGACAGCACGCAGGGGAAAGGCAGCACCTTCCACTTCACCGCCCAGTTCGACCCCGGCCAGCATGCGATGGCGATCGATGACGATGCCCACCTGGACAATCTGCCGGTACTCGTCGCGGTGGACAACCCGGCGGAACGGGCCATGCTCGTGGAGCTCCTCAACCAGTGGCGGATGTCGCCGCTGGCGCTGCCGGACGCAGCCAGCAGCCGCCGCCAGCTGGCCGATGCCTGCGCCGAGGGCCGCCCCTTCCGGGCCATCATCGTCAGCACCCAGCTCCCCGATGCCCAGGGTTTCGAGCTGGTACAGGACATTCCCCTCCTCACCCGGCCGCTGCCCTGCGTCATCATGCTGGCAGGCGAAGGGCGACGCGGCGACGGCGCCCGCTGCCGGGAACTGGGGGTGTCCGCCTACCTGCCGATGCCGGTGCAGGCGTCGGACCTTCTGAACGCCATCCTGCTGTCGGTCGAGCCGGTAGAGGCGGCAGAACGCTCGCTGATCACCCGCCACAGCCTGCGTGAACAGCGGCGGCAGTTGCGTATTCTGCTCGCCGAGGACAACATCGTGAACCAGACGCTCGCCCTGCGCCTGCTCGAGAAGCTCGGGCACCAGGTCGAGCTTGCCAACAACGGGGCGGAAGCCGTCGAGTTGCACGCCCACGGCCATTTCGACATCATCCTGATGGATGTCCAGATGCCCGTCATGGGCGGCTTCGAGGCCACCGCCAGGATTCGTGAGAGAGAGAGCGCCGGCATGCCCCGCACGCCCATCATTGCCATGACCGCCCACGCCATGAAAGGCGATCGGGAACGCTGCCTGGAAGCCGGCATGGACGGCTACCTGTCAAAGCCGGTCCACGCCCCCGACCTGGTCGACGTCCTGATCACCAACGTCGGCCATGACGAGCCGGCGCCGCCCCCCGCGGCAGAGTCGGCACCGAGCGGGGCTCCCGTTTTCGACCGGGAAAAAGTCCTCGCCAACCTGGGGGACGATGAAGAGCTGCTGAATCAGCTGATCGAGATGTACAGCGAGGACGAGCCACGCATGCTGGCCAGCGTGGACGCCGCCGTCGCGGCCGGCGACGCTGAGTCCCTCTACAGCTCGGCCCATGCGCTGAAGGGCGCGATTTCCAACTTCTGTGCCGAGCGCGCCCAAGCCAAGGCCCAGCAACTGGAACGCCTTGGGCGCGAGAAACAGCTGGCCGATACGCCCGCCATCCTCGCTGAACTGCACCAGGAACTGATCGCGCTGCGGGAAGCCTTCGGCCTCCCGCCCCGCTAACAGGCTCAGGTCCTGGCCTGGATCAGTTCGACCTTGTAGCCGTCCGGATCCTCGACGAAGGCGATCACCGTGGTGCCATGCTTCATCGGGCCGGCCTCGCGGACCACCTTGCCGCCCCGCGCCTTGATCGCCTCACAGGCGGCGTAGGCGTCGGGCACTTCGAGCGCGATGTGCCCGTAGGCCGTGCCCAGCTCGTAGGACTCGACGCCCCAATTGTGGGTCAGCTCGAGGACCGCCCCTTCCGACTCATCCTGGTAGCCAACGAAGGCCAGCGTGAACTTGCCTTCAGGATAGTCATGCCGGCGCAGCAGGCGCATGCCAAGCACCTCGGTGTAAAAGGCAATGGAACGGTCGAGATCGACGACGCGGAGCATGGTGTGCAGAAGACGCATGGAGCTTTCCTCGGTTCAAATGTGCGGAAGGGAAGCCGCCACCTGACGGAGCGCCTGGCGGGCGGCAAGGTGATCGGGATACAGGGACTCCACTACGGACCAGAAGCGCGGCGAGTGGTTCATCTCGACGAGATGGGCGACCTCGTGGGCGACCACGTAGTCGATCAGGCCCAGCGGCAGGTGGATCAGCCGCCAATGCAGGCGGATGCCGCTGCGGCTGCTGCAACTCCCCCAGCGCATGCGCGCATTGGTCAGCCCGACGACCGGCACCGGACGCCCGAGACGCAGGCAAAACTCCTCGACCCGGTTGGAGAACAGCTCCAGCCCGCGCTGCTGCAAGCCCCGCAGTAGTAACTGGCGGGCATCGCCGCCGCTGCGCAGGGCCAGCTCGAGGATGCGCTCGGGGCCCGACTCATGCCACAAGACCCGGTTGTTGCCCCGCCCGAGGCGGAGATGCCAGGTATCGCCGAGCAGCGGCAGTGTCGCCCCCTCCGCGGGAATGAAGGCTGGCCGCTGGCTGGCCGGGGGGCGCTTGTGCAGCGTGTCGACCACCCAGTCGGCATGGCTGCGGATGAAGGCCTCCACGTCCCGCAGCAATACCCGCTGCGGCACACCGACCGTCAGGCCCCGATCGTCGATGCGCAGCCCGAGGGTCTTGCGCACGCTGCGCCGCAGCCGATAGGCGACCCGCTGACCGTTGAGGACGATCTCGCGGGTCTCGACGGCCGCGGCGGTCACGCCTGGACCGATTCCTTGCGGGAATGGCCGCGATAGTGATGCGGGAACAGACGGCGCATCTCGGCCTCGATCCACTTCTCGGCACGGGCATTGATCTCATCGGCAGTCAAACCAGTGGTATCGATCACCGGCCCGACACTCACTACGACCTCGCCCGGACGCTTGAAGAAGGCGTTGCGCGGCCAGAACTCGCCGGCATTGTGGGCCACCGGCACCACCGGCGTCCCGGTCTGCGCGGCCAGCCAGGAGCCACCGGCCTTGTAGCGCTTCTTGCTGCCCGGCGCGACGCGGGTGCCCTCCGGAAAGATCGTCACCCACAGGCCGTCGGCCAGGCGCTCACGCCCCTGGGCTTCGACCTGGGCCAGCGCATCCTTGCCGGCGGCCCGGTCGATGGCGATCATCGGCATCTGGGCGATGCCCCAGCCGAAGAAGGGCACCTTGTGGATCTCCTTCTTCATCACGAAGACCATCGGCGGGAAGATGTCCTGCAGCATGATGGTTTCCCAGGCCGACATGTGCTTGGAAACCACGATGGCTGGGCCCTTGGCCGGAATGTTCTCGGCACCGACCAGGCGGTAGGGAATCCCCAGCACGTGCTTGATGACCCAGCCCATGATGCGCGGCCAGCCACGGATGATCTTGTGGCGGGTCTTCGGGCCGAAAGGGAAGGTGGCCATGGCAATCACCGCATACAACGGGGTGAAGATGCCCAGGGCCAGCATGAACAACAGATTACGGATCAGAACCACGGAACGAACACCTTCAGGCGGTAAGCTGCGCGACGACGGCCGCCAGATCGGGGTGGATTTCGGTGCCCTCGGGCAGCGCCGGGTCGGCCTGGGTCTTGGCGCCCTTGCCGGTCAGCACCAGGTAGGGCTTGCAGCCCACCGCGACACCGGCCTGCAGGTCGCGCAGGCTGTCGCCAACCACCGGCATGCCGGTCAGGTCCACGTTGAAGCGCTCGGCGATCTGGATGAACATGCCCGGCTTGGGCTTGCGGCACTCACAGGTGGAATCCGCCGGGTGCGGGCAGAAGAAGATTGCGTCCAGCCGACCGCCGACCTGGGACAGGGCCTTGGTCATCTTCTCGTTGATGGCGTTGAGGGTGTCCATGTCGAAGAGGCCGCGCCCGACCCCCGACTGGTTGGAGGCCACCACCACCCGCCAGCCCGCCTCATTGAGACGGGCGATGGCTTCGAGGGAGCCGGGAATCGGCTTCCACTCCTCGGGTGACTTGATGAACTGGTCGGAGTCGAAATTGATGACCCCGTCCCGGTCGAGCACGATCAGCTTCATGGACGGACCTCAGGCGGACAGGCGGGAAATGTCGGCCACCTGGTTCATCAGGCCGGCCAGCTGGTTCAGCAGGGCCAGGCGGTTCTGACGCACCAGCGGCTCCTCGGCCATCACCATCACCTCGTCGAAGAAGCGGTCCACCGCCGCCCGCAGGCCGGCGAGAACACGCAGCGCGTCGGTGTAGGCCTCGTTCTGGAAGTGGGAACGGGCCAGCGGCGCAACTTCGACGATGGCGTGGAACAGGGCCTTCTCGGCCTCCTCCACCAGCAGCGCCACGTCGGGCTCGCCGATCGGACCTTCGGCCTTCTTGAGGATGTTGACGATCCGCTTGTTGGCGGCGGCCAGCGCAGCAGCCTCGGGCAGTTGCTGGAAGGCCACGACGGCCTCGAGCTTCGGCACCACCAGGTCGATTCGGGTCGGCTTGAGAGCCAGCACCGCGTCCACGACGTCCTGGGCATGGCCGGCGTCGCGCAGGGTGTTGCGCAGGCGCTCGAGGATGAAGTCGTACAGCGGGCCATCCACCTCGGCGGTCAGCACGCCCGGGGTGAAGGCAGCCACGGAGACCTTGATCAGCTCGGCCAGGTCGAGGGGCAGCGGTGCTTCCATCAGGATGCGCAGCACGCCCAGGGCCGCACGGCGCAGGCCGAACGGGTCCTTGTCGCCAGTCGGGATCTGGCCGATGCCGAAGAAGCCGACCAGCGCGTCGAGCTTGTCGGCCAGCGCCAGCGCACGGCCGATGTTGCTGTCGGGCAGCGCGTCGCCGGCGAAACGCGGACGGTAGTGCTGCTCGATGGCCTCGGCGACCACCGGCGCGGCGCCTTCGGCCAGCGCGTAGTAGCGGCCCATGGTGCCCTGCAGCTCGGGGAACTCGCCGACCATGTCGGTCAGCAGGTCGGCCTTGGACAGCAGCGCGGCGCGATTGGCCTGGTTCTCGTCGGCGCCCAGCAGGCCGGCGACCTTGCGCGCCACGGCGGACAGGCGCTCGACGCGGTCGCCGAGAGAGCCCAGCTTGTTGTGGTAGACCACCGAGCCGAGCTTGACGACGCGCGGCGTGAGGCCGGCCTTGATGTCCTGCTCGAAGAAGAAGCGCGCATCGGACAGGCGCGGACGCACCACGCGCTGGTTGCCGGCGATGATGTTGGTCGGGTCGGCCAGCTCCATGTTGGAGACGATCAGGAAGCGATTGAGCAACTTGCCGGCCGCGTCGAACAGCGGGAAGTACTTCTGGTTGGCGCGCATCGTGAGGATCAGGCATTCCTGCGGCACGGCCAGGAATTCGGCCTCGAACTCGCCGACGTAGACCGTCGGGTGCTCGACCAATGCGGTGACCTCGTCCAGCAGGTCGGCGTATTCGCCCAGCGTGGCATGCTGGCGGCCGGCTTCGGAGACGAGCTGCTTCTCGATGTTGGCGCGGCGCTCGGCGAAGTCGGGGATGATCTTGCCCTCGGCCAGCAGGGTCGGCTCATAGGCATCGGCGGTGGCGATCTCGATGTCGCCCTTGCTCATGAAGCGGTGGCCGCGGGTCGTGCGGCCGGACTGGACGTCGAGCACCGAACCGGGTACCACGTCGGCACCGTGCAGCAGGGTCAGCTTGTGGGCCGGACGCACGAAGGTCGCGTCGCCGTCGCCCCAGCGCATCACCTTGGGAATCGGCAGCTGCTTGAGCGCATCCTGCACGATGCCGGCCAGCACGTCGGCCAGTTTGGCGCCGGCCACGGTCGAGGTATAGAAAAGCGCCTCGGCCTTGCCGTCCATGCGGCGCTCGAAGCTCGCCACGGCGGACAGCGGGATGCCCTTGGCTTCCAGCTTCTTGCTCAGCGCCGGGGTCGGCTGGCCGTCGGCGGTCAGCGCCACAGACACCGGCATGATCTTCTCGGTGACGTCCTTGGCGGCGGCCTCGGGCAGCACGTGGGCGATGGTCACCGCCAGCCGGCGCGGCGTGGCGAACCAGCGGAAGGCACCGTCGGCAACCGCCAGGCCGCGCGCGCGCAGGCCGGCAACGATGCCGTTGGAGAAGGCCTGGCCGAGCTTGGGCAGGGCCTTGGGGGGGAGTTCTTCGGTCAGCAGTTCAACGAGCAGGGTCGCGCCGGTCATCACGCGGCCTCCTTCTTCAGCATCGGGAAGCCGAGGGCTTCGCGGGAGTTGTAATAGGCCTGGGCCACTTCACGGGCCAGCGCACGCACGCGGCCGATATAGGCGGCGCGCTCGGTGACGGAGATCGCCCCGCGGGCGTCGAGCAGGTTGAAGGTGTGGGAGCACTTCATCACCATCTCGAAGGCCGGCAGCACCAGCGGTACGGCCAGCAAGCGCTTGGCCTCGCCTTCGTACTCGCCGAACAGGCGGAACAGCCATTCGACGTTGGAGTGCTCGAAGTTGTAGGTGGACTGCTCCACCTCGTTCTGGTGATAGACGTTGCCGTAGGTCACCGGCGTGCCGTCCGGGCCGATCGACCACACCAGGTCATAGACGTTCTCGACGCCCTGCAGGTACATGGCCAGGCGCTCCAGGCCGTAGGTGATCTCGCCGAGCACCGGCTTGCAGGACAGGGAGCCGACTTCCTGGAAGTAGGTGAACTGGGTGACCTCCATGCCATCCAGCCAGACTTCCCAGCCCAGACCCCAGGCACCCAGCGTCGGCGACTCCCAGTCGTCCTCGACGAAGCGGATGTCGTGGGCGTTGGGGTCGATGCCCAGCGCACGCAGGCTGTCGATGTAGAGCTCCTGGATGTTGGCCGGCGACGGCTTGAGCACCACCTGGTACTGGTAGTAGTGCTGCAGGCGGTTGGGGTTCTCGCCGTAGCGGCCATCCTTCGGGCGGCGGGACGGCTGCACATAGGCGGCGTTCCAGTGCTCGGGCCCGATGGCGCGCAGGAAGGTGGCGGTATGGAAGGTGCCGGCGCCGACCTCGATGTCGTAGGGCTGGAGCAGGGTGCAACCGTGCTCGGCCCAGAAGTTCGAGAGGCGCAGGATGATCTGCTGGAAAGTCGGTTTTTGGACGGACATGGGCGCTCCGCGGCGGACAGCCGCGCGAATTTGGGCAAAACGCGGATTTTACTGGGTTTCTGCGCACTGGGGAGCGTCGGCGGCAGGATGCGACCTTCCCTTCCCGGCGACCCCACTCGGGTAGCGGTGGCGCTTTGTGTCAAGAAAATGAACAAATCGGCCGTTAAGGGCAGAGCAAACAAACAATATCGGCCAGCCGGTATCCCACGTGGAAAACCGGCGGCACCTGAAACATTCAGGTTTGAGGAGAGGACCCGCCATGAAACTGGAAAACCTGCGCGTATCCACGCGTATGCGACTACTCGTCGCGCTGACCCTGCTAGGCTTGATCGCCCTGTGCGCCGTGAGCCTGGCCCACCTGCACAGCAGCATGATGGATGACCGCAAGCTGCAGACCCAATACCTCGTGGAGAGCGGCATCGGCATCGTCGACCATTTCCACAAGCTCTCGAAGGCCGGCACCCTCAGCGAAGCCGACGCCCAGAAGGCCGCCAAGGACGCCCTGCGCAATGTCCGCTATGCCGGCAACAACTACCTGTTCATCGTCGACAACCGCAACCATTACGTGCTGCTGCCCCCCAAGCCGGAACGGGAAGGCACCGACGCCAGCGGCCAGAAGGACACCAACGGCAAGACCATGATCGTCGAAATGGTCAAGGTTGCCGCCGCTGGCGGTGGTTTCGTCGACTACTGGTTTCCGAAAGCAGGCGAGAGCACGCCCCAGCCCAAATTGTCCTATGCGGCGCCCTTTGCCCCCTGGGGCTGGGTACTGGGCACCGGCATCTACGTGGATGACGTGGACCGCCAGTTCCGCTCGATCGCGGCCTTGCTGGGGGGCATCTCCCTCGGCCTGCTGATCCTGCTCGGCATCGTCGGCTGGCGCGTCAGCACCAGCGTCACCAGCCAGCTCGGCGGCGAACCGACCGATGCCACGGCCGTGATGCAGCGCGCCGCCCAGGGCGACCTGACCGCCAACCTGGGCACGGTACAGAGCGGCAGCATGCTCGGCGCCCTCGACACGATGGTCAGCGCGCTGCGCAGCATGATGGGCGAGATCAACAGTGGCGCCAACCAGCTGGTGCATAACGCCGACCACATCAGCCGGGTGTCGAACGAGGTTGCCGTCGCCGCCGAACGCCAATCCGATGCGACCACGTCCATGGCCGCGGCGATGGAGGAGCTGACCGTCAGCTCCAGCCATATCTCAGCCAGCGCGCTGGAAACCGAACAGAACTCCCAGGAAGCCATGCGCCTCGCCGCCGAGGGTAGCCAGCGGGTGGACCAGGCCTCCGGTGCGATCCGCAAGATGTCGGAAACCGTCACCAGCGCCTCCGGCCGCATCCTGGCGCTGGAGGAGCGCATCGGCCAGGTGTCGTCGATCGCCAACGTGATCAAGGAAATCGCCGGCCAGACCAACCTGCTGGCCCTCAACGCGGCCATCGAGGCAGCCCGCGCCGGCGAGCAGGGACGCGGCTTCGCGGTGGTCGCCGACGAGGTGCGCAAACTGGCGGAACGGACCTCCTCGGCCACCACCGAGATCGAGCAGATGATCGCCGGCATCCAGAGCGACACCAGCAGCGCCGTCGAGGCGATGAACGCCGCGCTGCCCGAAGTGGATCAGGGCGTTGCGCTGGCCGCGGCGGCGGCCGAGGCCCTGCAGGCCATCGAGAGCGGCGCCCGCCAGACCCTCGAGCGGGTCCGCGAGATCGCTGACGCCACGCGGGAGCAAAGCGCCGCCAGCACCTCCATTGCGCAACGCGTCGAGGAGATCTCGACGATGGTGGAAAGCACCACCGAGAACATCCGTGGCGCCGCCGATGCCGCTATCGGCCTGGAGAAGATCGCCTTCAGCCTGAAGGACCAGATCGGCCGCTTCCGCGTGTGACCCCGTACCGGCCAGGCCTCTGGGCATGGCCGGTCAGATCGCCTCCGCGGGCGAATGAATTCGCCCCTACGCCCGCCCTCCCATATCGGTTGGCCAGGGCCTTCTCGATGCCCACGACCACGGACGTCAGTACCGCGGCCGCCGCGATCTCGACCCACGCGGCGACTGGCGGCGGTGCCGATGCAAAGATACTGTTCATCGCCGGCAGCCATGTGAACAGCGCCTGCAAGGCCAGCATTGCCGCGATCCCCGCCCAGAACCAGGGGTTGGAGAACCAGCCGCAACGCCAGAACGGGCCACGCAGGTTGCGGCAGTTGAAGAGATAGGCGATCTCCCCAGCCACGAAAACATTGACCGCGACCGTGCGCGCCTCCTCCAGCGTCGCCCCCAGCCCCCGCCAGCGCAGGAACAGGCCGAAGGACGCCACCAGCAGCAAGGCCCCGACCAGCACGATGCGCCGCACCAGCAGGCGATCCACGATGGGCGTGCCCGGCGGGCGCGGCGGGCGGGCCATCACATCACCCTGGATCGGCTCGAAAGCCAGCGCCAAGCCGAGCAGGACCGCAGTAGTCATGTTGATCCACAGGATCTGCAGCGGCGTGATCGGCAGGGTCACGCCGGCCAGCACCGCGAAGAGGATCACCAGCCCCTCGCCGAAATTGGTCGGCAGCGTCCAGATGATGAACTTCACCAGGTTGTCGTAGACGCCGCGCCCCTCCTCCACCGCTGCCTCGATGCTGGCGAAGTTGTCGTCGGTGAGAACCATCGCCGCCGCCTCCTTGGCCACTTCGGTACCGCCTGCCCCCATCGCCACGCCGATATCCGCGACTTTCAAGGCCGGCGCGTCATTCACCCCGTCGCCGGTCATCGCCACCACCTCGCCGTTGGCCTGCAGGGCCTGCACCAGGCGCAGCTTCTGTTCGGGCTCGACGCGGGCGAAGACATGGATGTCCCGTACTACATCCCGCAGCCCGTTCGCATCGAGCCGGGCGAGCTCACGGCCGGTCAGGGCCCGGGCGCCCTCCTCTACCAAGCCCAGCTGGCGGGCGATCGCCAGCGCCGTCACCGCGTGGTCGCCGGTGATCATTTTCACCGTGATGCCGGCCCGATGGCACGCATGGATGGCACCGATCGCCGCCTGGCGGGGCGGATCGAGCATGGCTTGCAAACCGAGGAAGCACAGGCCATCCGCCAGCGTAGTCTCGTCCAGCGTTTCCGCCGGAGTCAGCAGGCGGGCGAAGGCCAGCACCCGCAGCCCTTCCGCCGCCAGGCCACGCGCCACGTCATTGACTGCCTGCGCGTCGAGCGGACCCACGCGGCCGTCGCCGTCGAGCATGTTCGTGCAACGGCGCAGCACGACTTCCGGCGCCCCTTTCAGCATGACCACGCCGCCGCCGTCGCTGCGATGCAGCGTGGCCATGAACTGGCGCGCCGAGTCGAAGGCGATCTCGTCCAGCCGGGGCATCGCCGAACCCAGCGCATCCTCGTGGAGGCCGGCCTTGCGGGCGGCGACCAGCAGCGCCACCTCGGTGGGATCGCCGGTGATCTGCCAGCAGCCCTCCTCCTCCCGCAGGCCAGCGTCATTGCACAGGGCGCCGGCCACCAGCAGTTCACGCAGGGCTGTCGGTAGTTCAGCCAGTTCTGCGCCACCAGCGCTCACGGCGCCCCGCGGCGCATAGCCATCGCCGCTGAAGTCATACCTTCGGCCGCCGGCCAAGGCGGCGCGTACGGTCATCTGATTTTCGGTGAGGGTGCCAGTCTTGTCGGAGCAGATCACTGTCGTGCTGCCAAGGGTTTCAACCGCCGGCAGGCGGCGGATGATCGCCCGGCGGCGGGCCATGCGCGCCACGCCGATGGCCAGAGTCACCGTCACCGCCGCCGGCAGGCCTTCGGGAATCGCGCCGACCGCCAGCGCCACGGCCGCCATCAGCATGTCGAGCCAGGGTTCGCCACGCAGGCTGCCGACCACGAAACCCAGCGCCGCCAGCGCCAGGATCAGCACCAGCAGTGCGCTGGAAAAACGCGCCATCGCCCGGGTCAGCGGCGTCGCCAGCGTGTCGGCTTCTTCCAACATGTCGGCGATGCGCCCGGTCTCGGTGCCCCGGCCGGTGGCGACCACCAGCCCGGCCGCCTGACCGGCCACCACCAGCGTCCCGGCAAAGGCCATGCAGGTTCGCTCGGCCAGGCCGCTATCGGCGGGCACCGGCTCGGTGTTCTTGCCGACCGCCGTGGATTCGCCGGTCAAGGAAGCCTCGGTCAGCTGCAAGGCCCGGGTGTCGAACAGGCGTAGGTCGGCCGGCACCTTGTCGCCCGCGGCCAGCCACACCACATCGCCCGGCACCAGTTCGGCGGCGGAGAGGCGTCGCCGCTGGCCAGCCCGCTGCACCGTCACCTCGCTGGCGACGCTGCGGGCCAAGGCCGCCAGCGCGTCCTCGGCGCGCCCTTCCTGGATGAAGCCGATCAGGGCATTGACCAGCACCACGCCGAAGATGACGCCCGCATCGGCCCACTCGTGCAGGAAGGCGGCGATCGCCCCGCTGGCGAGCAGGATGTAGATCAGCGGTTGATGAAACTGCAGCGCGAAGCGCAGCACCGCCCCGCGCCCGGGGCGCACCTCGATGCGGTTGGGACCGTGGAGACTCAAGCGCTCGGCCGCGACCTCCTCGGTCAGCCCGTCGGACGGGCTCGACTGGAAGGTCGCGAAGGCTTCCTGGTGGGAGCGGGCGTGCCAGCCCGACGGTTCGACAGGCATCATGGCAGTGGGCGCCGGACGGGCCTGGCCCGTCCGGCAGCTTGGTTCAGCCGACCTTGGGCAAGCCCGACAGGGCCATCGCCAGTTCCTTCTCGTCGTAGTCCTGGTCCACCAGCTTGCCCGACAGGTAGTTGGTGTAGGCGCTCATGTCGAAATGGCCGTGGCCGGACAGGCAGAACAGGATGGTCTCGCTCTTGCCTTCGGCCTTGCAGCGCAGAGCTTCATCGATAGCCGCGCGCACCGCGTGGTTGGACTCCGGTGCCGGCACGATGCCCTCGCTGCGGGCGAACATCACGCCGGCCTCGAAACAGGCGGTCTGGTGGTAATTGCGCGCTTCGATCAGCCCCAACTCTTTCACGTGGCTGACCAGCGGCGCCATGCCGTGGTAGCGCAGGCCGCCGGCGTGCAGGCCCGGCGGCGTGAATTCGCTGCCCAGCGTGTGCATCTTGACCAGCGGCGTCATACGGCCCGTATCGCCGAAATCGTAGGCGTACTGGCCGCGGCTGAGGGACGGACAGGCCGACGGCTCCACCGCGACGATGCGCCGCTTCCTGGCATTGGCGCCACCGCGCAGTTGCAGGCCGATGAACGGAAAGGCGATGCCGGCAAAGTTGGAACCGCCGCCGGTACAACCGATCACCACGTCCGGATCGTCACCCGCCATTTCCAGCTGGGTGATCGCCTCTTCACCGACGATGGTCTGGTGCAACAGCACGTGGTTGAGCACCGAGCCGAGGGCGTACTTGGTGTCGTCGTTCTTGGCCGCCACCTCGACGGCTTCGGAGATGGCGATGCCGAGGGAGCCGATGTGGTCCGGATACTGGGCCAGCACCGCGCGGCCGTACTCGGTTTCGTTGGACGGGGAGGCCACGCAGCGGCCGCCCCAGGTTTCCATCAGCGCCCGGCGATAGGGCTTCTGATCGTAGGACACGCGCACCTGGAAGATCGTCACGTCCAGCCCGAACAAGCCACCCGCGTAGGACAGGGACGAACCCCACTGCCCCGCGCCGGTTTCGGTGGTCAGCCGCTTCACCCCTTCCTGGGCGTTGTACCAGGCCTGGGGCACCGCGGAGTTGGGCTTGTGGCTGCCGGCCGGCGACACACCTTCGTACTTGTAGTAGATCTTGGCCGGCGTATCGAGCAGCTTTTCAAGGCGGCGGGCACGGAACAGCGGGCTCGGGCGCCACTGGCACAGCACCTCGCGCACCGGCTCGGGAATGTCGATCCAGCGCTCGGTGGACATTTCCTGCTCGATGATCGCGTTCGGGAACAAGGGCGCCAGGTCGGACGGACCGAGGGGCTGCAGGGTGCCGGGATGCAGCGGCGGCGGCAGGGGCACCGGCAGGTCGGCGGCGATGTTGTACCAGGACGTGGGCATGCGGCTTTCGTCGAGCTGGTACTTGATCCTATCGGTCATGGCGAGATCTTCCTTGCGTTGGTCTTGTTATCGAACAGAACGGCCCGCCGCCTACTAGCGGCGGGCTGCAGCAGCAGCACTGCATTGAAACTGGATCATCCGGATGATAACCCGACGAACTCACGCGCGTCGGCGAGCCCCCGCAGCAACAGCCACCACAAGCAACAGGGCCAAGCCCACCGCCGGCCAGTTGCCCCAGCGGGCGTAGGGTGTCAGCCCCTGGTAGCCGCGCACCTCGGCATGCAGCGCACCAGCCTCAAACGGCGGCAGCACCGCCTGCACGCTGCCGTCCGGCCGGACCACCGCGGTCATCCCGGTGTTGGTGGAGCGCAGCATCGGCCGACCGGTTTCCAGCGCACGCATGCGGGCGATCTGCAGGTGCTGGGGCTGGGCCCAGGAATCCCCGTACCAGGCCAGATTGGAGATGTTGAGCATCAGGCTCGCCTCCGGCAGGCTGCGGATCAGCTCCTCACCGAACACGTCCTCGTAGCAGATGTTGATGGCGAGCTTCTGCCCCGCCAGGTGCAGCGGCGGCTGGCGCTGGGCGCCACGGGTCTGGTCGGCCATCGGAATGCTGACCAGGTCATAGAACCAACGGAACATCGGCGGCGAATACTCGCCGAAGGGCACAAGATGCTGCTTGGCGTAGTGGCCGGACGGCGACAGGCCCAGGCTGATCGCCGCATTGAAGATGTGGCCTTCGCCGTCGCGGGTGAAGGTTCCGAGCACCGCGTCGGCGCCGTTCGCCACCGCAATCTGCCGCACCGCGTCCAGGTAGCCGGGCGGCAGATCATCCACCAACAGCGGGATGGTGGTTTCCGGTAACACGACGAGCTGGGCCGGGTTGTCGCGCAGCATCGTCAGATTGCGCTCCAGCCAGTGGCGCAGCATTTCGGGACGCCACTTGAGGCTCTGCTCCACGTTGGTCTGCAGCAGGGCGACCTTCACCGGCTCGCCGACGGGTTCCGTCCACGCCACCTGGCGCAGCCCCATGCCAGCCACCAGGACAGCGGCAACGGCAGCGAGCAGGCGTCCGTTGCGCCGCCGCAGCGCCTCGACACCCAGGGCCGCCAGCAGGGCCAGCAGACCACCGACGCCATACACACCGAACAGCGGCGCGAAGCCAGCCAGCGGACTCGGCGGGGTCTGGCTGTAGCCGCTGGCCAGCCACGGAAAGCCGGTGAACACCCAGCCGCGCAGCCATTCGGACAGCAGCCAGAGGGCGGCGAACAGCGCCGCATCCCAGCCGGGCCGACCGCGCCGCAGGCGGGCAAACAGGACGCCCGCCAAGCCCGCGTAAAGCGAGACGAAGGCGCAGAACAGCAGGATCGCCAGCGCCGCCAGCGCCACCGGCATGCCGCCGAAACGGTGCAGCGCCACGTACAGCCACGAAACACCGGCCAGCATCGCGCCGAGCTCCCAGGCCCACGCAATGGAGAAGCCGGTCCGCAGGGGCCGCCCGCTATCGGTCAGCGCCGCGCCAAGCAGCCAGTACAGCAAGCCAAGCGCCAGCGCGGCAACGGGAAACAGTTCGAACGGGGCATAGGCAAAGACTGACGCGCCCCCCGCCAGCAGGGCCGCGCCCTGACGCAGGAAACGCATCAGCCGCCGACCGCTTCCGGATCGGGCAGGCGCTCGACGAGCAGGGAATGCACGCGCCGGCTGTCGGCACGCAGTACCTGGAAGCGCAGTCCTTCCAGGTCTACCACCTCATTGCGCTTGGGCAGACGCCCGAGCTTGCGGATCAGCAGGCCGCCGACGGTGTCGTACTCGGAATCGCTGAAGGTGGTGCTGAAGGCCTCGTTGAAGTCCTCGATCTCGGTGCCGGCCTTGACGCGATAGCGGCCTGCCTGGTCGAGGCGGATATTGTCGGCGGTCTCGTCGAAGTCGTATTCGTCCTCGATGTCGCCGACGATCTGCTCCAGCACGTCCTCGATAGTGACCAGCCCCGCCACACCGCCGTACTCGTCCACGACGATCGCCATGTGGTTGCGGCTGACGCGAAAATCGCGCAGCAGCACGTTGAGGCGCTTGGATTCCGGCACGAAGACGGCCGGGCGGAGCATGTCGCGCAGATCGAAGGCTTCGCCGGCGAAGACCCGCAGGAGGTCCTTGGCGAGGAGGATGCCGACCACGTCGTCCTTGCCTTCACCGATGACCGGGAAGCGCGAGTGGGCAGCGTTGATGGCGAAACGGGTGATGTCTTCGATGGAGTCATCCACATTGACGACGTCCATCTGCGCCCGGGGAATCATCACGTCGCGCACCTTCATGTCGGAGACCTGCAAGGCCCCCTCGATGATGGCCAGGGCATCCGCGTCGAACAGGTTGCGGTCGTGGGCGGAATGCAGAAGGTGCAGCAACTCTTCCCGGTCTTCCGGCTCCCGGGTCAGGAGAGCGGACAGCCGTTCGAGCAAAGACGGTTTACTACTATGGGGTTCCATAAAAAGGGTGGATGAGAAATGGGCCATGGGCAATGGCCGACCATACGGTCCACCATTGCCCATGGCGCATTGCTCAGCCCACCATCGAGTCTCCTGCTAGCGTTCCCCCGCGTAGGGGTCGGCATAACCCAGTTCAGCCAGGATCGTGCGCTCCCGCGCTTCCATCTCCTCGGCCTCGGCATCCTCTTCGTGGTCATAGCCCTGCAAATGCAGCATACCATGCACGCTTAAGTGAGCGTAATGCGCGTCCAGAGCCTTGCCCTGCTCCGCCGCCTCGCGTTCGACGACCTGCCGGCACAGCACCAGATCGCCCATCAGCGGCAAACCTTCCGGCAAGGGCATGTCTTCGCCTTCATCATAGGCAAAGGTCAGCACGTTGGTGGCATAGTCCTTGCCCCGGTAATCCCGGTTGAGTTCCTGGCCTTCGGCCTCATCGACGATGCGCACGGTGATCCGTGCGGCGCCGGGTTCGGCCGCCCGCAGCCAGCGGCGAAAATCGGTGCGGGAGGGTACGCCCTCCCTGTTGCAGGCGTATTGCACGGAAAGGTCGAGGCGGCGGGGCAGCTTGATGTCGCTCATTGCTGGTTCTGGCTCTGCTGTTGCTGGTTGCGGTTCTGGGTGTGGCTCTCGTAGGCGGCGACGATGCGTGCCACCAGCGGATGGCGCACCACATCTTCCTTGAGAAACTGGGTGAAGGCGACGCCGCGCACGTCGGCGAGCACCTGCGCGGCTTCGCCGAGGCCGCTCTTCTGGCCGCGCGGCAGATCCACCTGGGTCAGGTCACCGGTGATCACCGCCTTGGAGCCGATGCCGATGCGGGTCAGGAACATCTTCATCTGTTCCGGCGAGGTGTTCTGCGCCTCGTCGAGGATGATGAAGGCCCGTGACAGCGTACGCCCGCGCATGAAGGCCAACGGCGCGATCTCGATGCAACCGCGCTCGAACAGCTTGGTCACACGGTCGAAGCCCATCAGGTCGTAGAGCGCGTCGTACAGCGGACGCAGGTACGGATCCACCTTCTGGGCCAGGTCGCCGGGCAGGAAGCCGAGGCGCTCGCCGGCCTCCACAGCCGGACGGGTGAGCACGATACGCTCCACGTGCTCCCGCTCGAAAGCATCCACCGCGCTGGCCACCGCCAGGTAGGTCTTGCCGGTGCCGGCCGGACCGATGCCGAAGGTGATGTCGTGCTCCTGGATCTGGCGCAGGTAGTCCACCTGGCGCGGCGTGCGGCCATGCAACTCGCTCTTGCGGGTCAGCAGGGCCGGCGCCGGCTGGTTGGCCTGGGACAGGTTGGACAGTTCGATTAGACCGAGCTGGATGTCGTCCACCGACAGGGGGTTATCGGCGCGGCCATAAAAATGGCGCAGCGCCCGCGCCCCGATCTGGGTCTGCGGCGGCTCACCGTTCAGCGTGAAGCGCTCGCCACGGCGGGCGATGGTCACGTCGAAGGCGGTTTCGATCTGGCGGATATTCTCGTCGAGCGCCCCGCACAGATTGGCGAGGCGCACGTTGTCGAGAGGATGCAGGACGATTTCAGTCGGTTTCATCGGACGCATGCTGCCAGAGCCGCGCCCGCGGGGGAAGACACGATCATCGACAGCTCAGTCCCGGGTGACGATCTCGCCACGCAAGGAATGGGGCAGTGCCGACACGATGGTGACGTCCACAAAATTCCCGATCAGGCGCGGATTGCCGGCGAAATTGACGACGCGGTTGTTGTCCGTGCGCCCGGCCAGCTCGTTCGGGTCCTTCTTCGACGGTCCTTCGACGAGGATACGCTGGACGGTGCCAACCATGCTCTCGCTGATCTTCGCGGCGTTTTCCTCAACGCGTTTCTGCAGACGAGACAGGCGCGCCAGCTTGACGTCCTGCGGCGTGTCATCTGCCAGATCGGCGGCCGGCGTGCCGGGACGCGAGCTGTAGATGAAGCTGAAGGAGGTGTCGAAGCCCAGATCGTCGATCAGCTTCATCGTCGCCTCGAAATCGGCCTCGGTCTCGCCGGGGAAGCCGACGATGAAGTCGGACGACAGGGAGATGTCCGGCCGCGCGCCGCGCAGCTTGCGCACCAGCGACTTGTATTCGAGCACCGTGTAGCCGCGCTTCATCGCCGCCAGCACGCGGTCGGAACCGGCCTGCACCGGCAGGTGCAGATGCGACACCAGCTTGGGCAGCTTGGCGTAGGCATCGACGACGCGCTGGGTCATCTCGCGGGGATGGGACGTGGTGTAGCGGATCCGCTCGATGCCCGGGATTTCATGCACGCATTCGAGCAGGAAGGCGAAGTCGGCCATCTCGCCGCCATCGCCATCCACCGGCGCACGCCAAGCGTTGACGTTCTGGCCGAGCAGGGTCACTTCCTTGACGCCCTGGGCAGCCAACCCCGCCACCTCGGCCAGCACGTCGGCCAGCGGGCGGTAGATCTCGTCGCCACGGGTATAGGGCACGATGCAGAAGGTGCAGTACTTGGAACAGCCCTCCATGATCGACACGAAGGCGCTCGCCCCTTCCACGCGGGCCGGCGGCAGATTGTCGAACTTCTCGATCTCCGGAAAGGAGATGTCCACCTGCGAACGCCCCGACGCCTTGCGCTCGGCGATCAGCTTGGGCAGGCGATGCAGGGTCTGCGGCCCGAACACCAAATCAACATAGGGCGCGCGCGCCACGATGGCCTCGCCCTCCTGGCTGGCCACGCAACCGCCGACGCCGATGATCAGATTGGGGTTCTGCTGCTTGAGATGCTTGACCCGGCCAAGATCGTGGAAGACCTTCTCCTGCGCCTTCTCGCGCACGGAACAGGTGTTGAAGAGGATCACGTCCGCCTCTTCCGGGTTGTCCGTTTTTTCCAGCCCATCGGCCGCCCCGAGCACATCCGCCATCTTGTCCGAGTCGTACTCGTTCATCTGGCAACCGAAAGTCCGGATATAAAGTTTTTTCATCGCATGTTGACCAACAACCATCAAGTCACTATTATAGCGGGCTTCGGTCGGTGATGTAGCTCAGATGGTTAGAGCGATGGATTCATAACCCATAGGTCGGCGGTTCGACTCCGCCCATCACCACCAACAAATTCAAGCAAAAAGCCCAACCCTCAGCGGTTGGGCTTTTTGCTTTCTGGTCCATTTCTGGTCCAGAACCGACCCGGTTAGGTGCTACGCCGAGAAAAAGAAGCGCCACTGCTTGTCGGCGCGCGTTTAAATTTGACCACCTGTGCGCGTTGAATTTTGACCAGGTGTGATAGCCACCTGGCATAGGTGGGCTTGCGGATAAGTGTATCTCAGAACCACCAGCGTCCGC
>JAFEDK010000049.1:8250-54692 GCA_018241665.1 Pseudomonadota bacterium | reverse complement strand
TAGGAAACCCGGGGCGATTCAAACTGCCATTCGAAATGTGTTAAGGCTGAACGATACGTTACGACTCATTGCTGCTTGCTTGTGTGCCATATCCCTGCGGCCGAATCTGACTCCGGCCTGTGACTCACGAACGTTTGTCATATAGCCGTCAGCTGCCTTACGCGAGCATGTTGCCACTGGGCATCCCTGCTTCCCGTCGCAATCCAACGATATCCCGTTTCGGCGATGCCCCGAACAGACGACTGTATTCCCGGCTGAACTGGGAAGGGCTTTCATAGCCCACACGAAATGCCGCGCTGGTGGCATCCAGATCTTCATTCAGCATCAGTCGTTTTGCTTCATTGAGGCGCAGCCACTTCTGGTACTGCAGGGGACTCATGGCGGTGAGCTTGCGGAAGTGGTGATGGAAAGTCGAAACGCTCATCTGCACCCGCTCGGCCAGGTCATCCACCCTCAGGGTTGTAGCGTAATTGAGCTTCAGCCAGTCGATGGCCCTAGAGACCCTCTGGCTCTGGCTGCCAACCGAAGCAATCTGCCACAGGCGTGCGGCCTGATCGCTCATGAGCAGACGGAAGTGGATTTCGCGAATGATGAGGGGAGCCAGGATGGGAATGGATGCAGGTTCGTCCAGCAGATCCAGTAGCCTCTTAAAGGGGTCAAGGATCCTGGGGGTGACCGTCCCCAGGCCGATGCCGCGCTCATCCGAACGTTCTGCAGGCGGCGAGAGATTACCTTGGGCGATCAATTCCGCCAGCAGACGAAGGTCCAGGCGCAGGACCAGACCGAGACAGGGGTGTTCTGGACTGGCCTCCACCACCTCGGAGTTAGCGGGGATATCAAGGGAGGTGATCAGGAAACGGCCGGTGTCGTAGGGAAAGGGCTCTCCCCCGAACCACATTTTCTTTTCACCCTGCACCACCAGAACGATGCTCGGCTCCACCAGGCAGATCACCGGAGGAGCGGGCCTTTCGCGGCGAAAGAACCCCAAGCTGGGGATGGCGGTCGGGCAGTTCTCCTCGCCCTTTGTCGCCTGCGCAATGATCCTGACCAGTGCTTCGTTTTCCATTAATTTCTCCTGTCCACCTTGGCAGGGGCGACATTCCTTTCACCCACGACCACTGTAGCCCGAAACCCTGCCGCTGTTACACGGGAGTCCGCAGGTTCGTAGAAATAGGCAATAAATCGACAGAATCCAGATACCCGGGTTCCGGCTTGCTGAACAAAAATGGATTCCATGCCGGGGAGCAGTCTCCCCGTGACGTATGAATCAGCGACTGAAAAGGAATCCGCACATGGAAAACTTCACCTTCTACAACCCGACCACCATCGAGTTCGGCACCGACAAGGAACAGACCATCGGCCAGCATTTGGCCGCCCATGGCATTAAGAAGGTACTTCTCTGTTACGGCAGCGACCGAATCAAGCGGGATGGCCTGTTTGCCACGGTGAGCCAGCGCCTGGCCGAACATGGTGTGGCGTTCGTCGAACTGGGTGGCATCGTTAGCAACCCACTCATTTCCAAAGTCCGGGAGGGCGTTGCCCTGGCCCGGGCTGAAAAGGTGGATGCCATTCTCGCAATCGGCGGCGGTTCAGTACTCGACAGCGTAAAGGGCATGGCCGCCGGTGTTCATTATGCCGGCGACGTCTGGGATCTGTTTACCGGTAAGGAGGGCGTTACCACCGCGGTGCCCATCTTTGCCATCATGACTCTGGCCGCAACAGGCAGCGAGATGAACTGCTCCGGTGTGGTCACCAACGATGAGACCAAGGAAAAGTTCTTCATTTCCGCACCGTCCCTCTTCCCCAAGGTCTCGATCGTCAATCCCCACCTGATGCAGAGCGTAACGCGGGACTATCTGGTCTATTCCGCCGCCGATGTCATCGCCCACTGCATCGAAACCTATTTCACCGCCGCTGTGCATCCGGCCCTGCAATCCCGGATCGTCGAATCGGTGATCAACACCATCATCGACTCCACCGGCACCCTGCTCGAAGATCCGGCCAATGACGCCGCCCGGGGCGAATTCGCCTGGGCTGCCACACTGGCCCTGAACGGCCTGACCTTCTCCGGCTGCGCGGGCTTCAGCTTCCCCAACCACGCCATCGAACATTCGCTGTCCGCGCTGTTCAACGTGCCGCACGGTGCCGGGCTGTCGACAGTGATCCCGGCCTGGATGAAGTGGTATCACGGGCGCAACCCGGCCCAGTTCACGCGCTTCGCCCGTCAGGTCTTCGGCGTCGCTACACCGGAGGCCGGCATCGCCGCTCTGGAAGCCTGGTTCAACAAGATTGGTACGCCGACCCGCTTGGGGCAACTGGGCATCAAGGAGAGTGATCTGCCCGCCATCGGCGAGAACGTGCAGATGAGCGTCCAGCGCTTTGGTCTGGCCGAGCAATACACCCCGACTGTCGTTAGCGAAATCCTCCGGCACGCCCTGTAAGCGCAGCCCGGGCAACTTTCCCCTTTTTTGGAGACCTGATCATGGCTGAAGAAAAGAAACTGGATCGCCGGGAATTTGTGAAATGCTCCTGCGCCGCCGGTGGCGGACTGCTGCTGGCAACGCCCATGGGCGCCTTGGCTGCGGACACCCCGAAGGAAAACGTCAAATCTCGCGGTTATGCCGCCATCGACACCTCGGGCAAGCTGGTGCCCTGGTTGTTTGAACGGCGGCCGGTCGGCGATCACGACATCCTGATCGACATCAAGTACGCCAGCATCTGCCATTCCGATATTCACCAGGAGAAAGGCCACTGGGGGCCACAGAAATATCCCCAGGTGCCGGGCCACGAGATCGTCGGGATCGTGGCGGCGGTCGGCAGCAAGGTCACCAAGTTCAAGGTGGGCGACCGGGCCGGCGTCGGTTGCATGGTCAACAGCAGCCTGGAAAAGCTGGACCAAGTAGAAAACCAGGAGCAATACACCCCGGGCACCGTGTTCACCTACGGCTATCCGGAAAAGGATTCCCCCACCGGTATTTCCCAGGGCGGCTATGCGACGAATATCGTCGTGCGCGACCACTTCGCGGTGCATATCCCCGAGCACATCAGCTTCCAGGAGGCCGCCCCTCTGCTGTGTGCCGGCATCACCACCTATTCCCCGCTGATGAAGGCCAGACTCAAAAAGGGCATGAAGGTGGGCGTTGCCGGCATCGGTGGGCTGGGCCACATGGCAGTCAAGATCGCCGTCTCCAAGGGGGCCGAGGTCTATGCCTTCACCACCTCTGCCAGCAAGGTGCAGGACATCCTGGGCTTTGGCGCCAAGGAGGTCATCGTCGTGGACGACCTCTCCAAGCTGGCGGCGTATCAGGGGAAGCTGGACTACATGATCTCCACCATCCCTTACCAGTACAACGTGGCGGCCTATGTCGCTTTAGTCAAACCCTACGGCACCTTTTGCCAGGTGGGCATGCCCGAGCGCTTCGAGGTGACCCTGAATGCGCTGGGCCTGGCCGCCTCGCGGGTGAATTTCAACGCCTCCCTGATCGGTGGCATGAAGGAGACCCAGGAGGTGGTGGATTACTGCGCCGACCACAAAGTGCTGCCCAAGATCCAGATCATCCGGGCCGAGCAGATCAACGCCGCCTGGGAAAGCGTGGTCAACAAGGAAGCCCGCTACCGCTACGTGATCGACGCCGCCACCTTCTGAGTCGATTTCCGCGCTCGGTCCGTACGCCCCAACCCCAATGGAGAACCCATCATGAAAAAACTGATCGCCACCACCGCTGCCGTTGCTGCCCTCGGCGCGTCGCCGGCCCTTGCTGAAGCGAGCGGCACGGAAAACATCGTCGTCACCCGCAATGGCAGCCAGGCCTCTTTCAAGGGGCCGGAGCAATGGTTTACCGGCCCGGTACGCGTGGACATGCTGTTCCAGCCCCAGGCGCCGGCCCGCGCCTCGGCCGGGCTAGTGACTTTCGAACCCGGTTCGCGCACCGCCTGGCATGCACACCCGCTGGGGCAGACCCTGATCGTCACCTCCGGCAAAGGTTGGGTGCAGGAATGGGGTGGCCCGAAACGCGAGATCCAGCCCGGCGACGTGGTCTGGATTCCACCCCACGTCAAGCACTGGCACGGCGCCAGCGCCACCACCGCAATGATGCATATCGCTATCCAGGAATCGCTGGAGGGCAGCAATGCCGAGTGGATGGAAAAGGTCAGCCACGAGCAGTACGGCCACTGATTGATCAAGTGATATCGGGGCCAGGGGGCGCCGAGGTCACGCAAGGAGTACGACATGAAACTGCGCTTTCTTTTGCCGGCCACCCTGTCCATGCTGGGATGTACCGGCGCCTGGGGAGGCTCATCGAGCGATAGCCTGCGTCTCGTGGCGCCTGCCCTTGAGAAATACAGCCAGAACAAGCTGATGGGCGAAGTCTGGAAACGCCCGGAGCTTTCCCTGCGGGATCGCAGCATCGTCACCCTGGCCGCCCTGATTGCCCGTAATCAGACGGCAGAACTGGCGGATCACGTGGCCCTGGCCCTCGATCATGGCGTCAAGCCGGCAGAAATCTCGGAAATCATCACCCACCTGGCTTTCTATGCCGGCCGAGGCAATGCCCTGGCGGCAGCAGAGATCACGCGCCAGGTGTTCGCCCAGCGCAAGATCGGCCCCGAGGCCCTGCCTTCGGCGACACCCAAACGCCTGCCGGTAGACGAAGCGACTGAAGCCAAGCGCGTGGACATTGTCCACCAGCAGTTCGGCGACACTTCGCCGGGCCTGGAGCAGTACACCACCGAGGTCCTGTTCCGCGACCTGTGGTTGCGCCCTGGCCTGGCGCCTCGGGACCGCAGTCTCGTCACAGTCAGCGCCCTGATCGCCAATGGCCAGGTCGCGCAGATGCCCTACCACTTGAATCGGGCCATGGATAACGGCCTGACCCAGGCCCAGGCCGGGGAAGTCATCGCCCATCTGGCGTTCTACGTCGGCTGGCCCAACGCCTTCTCGGCCTTGCCTGTCGCCAGGGACGTGTTCGAGAAACGGCCCAGGTGAAGACCGGGCCACGCGCCATGATGATCCTGTTTGCCGCGCTGCTAGCGTTCCTGCTCCTGGGGGCCTGCGCCTATCTGCAGCACCCGAAGTTCGGCGCCTACCCGGCGGGTGAGCACCTGGAGAAAATCGAGCGCTCTCCTCACTATGCAAACGGCAGCTTCCACTATCCCCTGGACACCCCAGTGTTGCGGGAAGGGGTCGGCATGGGCTCGATCATCGCCGGGAACCTACTGGACAAGGCGGCGAGCCTGCGTCCCTCCGTGCCGCTGCCCACGGTCAAGACCGACTTGAAAGCCCTGAGTCTCGAACGGGATGCCATCGTCTGGCTGGGACATTCCTCCTACTTCGTCGTCTTCGCCGGCCGCCGCCTGCTCATCGACCCGGTACTGAGTGCTTATGCCGCGCCGGTCTCCTTTTCGACCCAGGCCTTTGCGGGGACCAATCTCTATACGGCCGACGATTTGCCGCCGATCGACGTGCTGCTGATCACCCATGATCACTGGGACCATCTCGACTACGCCACGGTCACGGCCCTGCGGGACAAGGTCAGCCAGGTGCTGGTGCCACTGGGGGTGGGCGCCCATTTCGAGCGCTGGGGCTATCCACCGGAAAAAATCCGGGAAGCCGACTGGTACGACAGCCTGTCCCTGGATCGCTCGACGACGCTTCACCTGATTCCGGCACGTCACTACTCGGGCCGCCTGCTGACCCGCAACAAGACGCTGTGGAGCGGTTTCGTCCTTGCATCGGACAGGCGGCGCATCCTGTTCAGTGGCGACACCGGCTATGGCCCCCATTTCGCGGAAATCGCCCAGCGTTTCGGCAGTTTCGATCTGGTCGCCCTCGACATGGGTCAGTACGACCCGCGCTGGCCCTACATCCACATGACGCCGGAAGACGCGGCCCAAGCCGCAGAAGATTTGCACGCCAAGGTACTGCTGCCGGCCCACGTCGGACGCTTCACCATTGCCCGCCATGCCTGGAACGAGCCTTTCGAGCGTATCCGTGCAGCCAGCCAAACCCGGCCCTATACGCTGCTGACGCCGATGATAGGCCAGCCCCTCATGCTGGATGACGCGAAACCTGTCTTCGCGCCGTGGTGGGAGCCGGATACCACCTCATCCCAATCTCCTATCTCCCTCAACGCTCCAGGAGCATCTTCATGAAAGCCATTGGATTACATCAGTACGGCGGCCCCGAGGTTCTACAGATTGTCGAATTGCCCACGCCCCACCCGACGGCCGGTCAGGTGCGCGTGAAAGTCCTCGCCGCCGGGATCAACCCGGTGGATGAAATGCTGCGTTCCGGCGATCTGGCCGGCTGGTATGGCGATGCACCCCGCCCTTATATCCCGGGCATGGACATCGCCGGCACCGTCGACGAAATCGGCACCGACGTGGATGCCGCGCTGGGCGTCAGCGTCGGCCAGCAGGTCGTCGGCATCGTCGACAACTTTGGCAGCTATGGCGCCTACAGCGAATATGTCTGCCTGCCGGCCCGCTCGGTCATGCCCGTTCCGGCCAACGCCAGTATTCCCGAGGCGGGCTCGTTCCTGATGAACGCCCTGACCGCGCGCAATGCCCTGGATAACCTGGATCTGCCCCAAGGCGCCACCCTTCTGGTGACGGGTGCGGCGGGCGCGGTCGGGGCCTATACCGTAGCTCTGGCCAAGGCCGATGGCTTCGCGCCCATCGCGGTGGCTGCCGCAGCCGACGAAGCCTTTCTGCTGGAACAAGGGGCCGTTGCCGTCATTCCTCGTGGTGAGCAACTGGCCGCCCGCATTCGCGAGCGTTTCCCCAACGGTGTGGATGCCGTTGTGGATGCAGCCTGCATCCTGCCCCAGATCGTTCCCGCCGTGCGCGACGGCGGCGCCATCATCGTCCTGCGCCCAGCCGAAGACCAGACGCTGGAACGAGGCATCCGCACTAAATTCGTCAATGTCCGGGACCGGTCCACTGATCATCAAACCATTGCCCGAATTGGCCAGCAGGTCGCCGCCGGCTTGCTGCCTCTGCGCCTGGCCGCGGTTTTACCGGCCAGTGAGGCGGTAGCCGCCCATCGTCTGCGCGATGCCGGGGGTATGCGGGGCCGCATCGTGCTCGACTTCGCGAACAGCGGACTGTAAGTCAGCACCGGGAAGCGGGCGCAGCCAGGAGGGGGCGCCTCAATCTACTCATCGCCGGAACTTCTCGTTGAAACCGTTCAAGGAAACGTCCATGAAACTCGTCTCCATGCCAAGTGCCGCACAGTCCCCGGCAAACCTATGATCAGGCGCACCTGCCGAGCATTCGGATGGACCGAAGATTCATGCTGCTTTCGACCGGCGCCCTGCTATTGGCCAGTTGTGCCCCGATGCCGCAGGAAGTGGCAGTATGGGAAATGAGGTGGTGATCCATACGGCTGCCGGAGCGCTCCGTGGTGAGCGGCGTGGCAAGGTGCAACGCTTTCTGGGCGTACCTTATGCGCAGCCCATTCACGGCCGCAACCGCTTCGCACCGCCCCAACCTGTAGCGGCTTGGTCTGGTGTGTTCGATGCGCGGCGCTACGCCAATTCCTCGCCCCAACAGGCGGCGGAGATGAACACGCCGGTGACGCCGGCCTTTGCACCGCCGGCGTATGTGGTACGCGGTGATAATTGCCTGGCCTTGAATGTGTGGGCTCCAGCAAGTGGCGCTCGTGGCCTGCCCGTCATGGTGTGGCTGCATGGCGGCGGCTGGACCAGCGGCAGCGGCTCTTGCGCCATCTACGACGGAGAGCGCCTGGCCGAGCGTGGCGACGTGGTGGTCGTCACGATCAACCATCGCCTTGGCGCCTCCGGGCTGACGGACTTCTCGCGCGTACTGGGGGGCAAGTTCGCTGATTCGGCCAACCTGGGCATTCGCGATATCGTGGCTGCCTTGGTCTGGGTGCGTGCCAACATCGAGGCGTTCGGCGGTGATGCCGGCTGCGTCACGATCTTTGGTGAATCGGGCGGGGGCTGGAAGGTCAATACCCTGATGGCCACACCATCTGCCCGAGGCCTGTTCCACCGTGCGGCGGTCGAGAGCGGTCCGCTGGTACGCTTCATGGAGCCTGACAAGGCAGACGACGTGGCGCGTGCAGTGCTGGCCGCCCTGGACATCACCCCGGCCACCGCCACCCAGCTGCATGACCTGAGCTGGGAGCAAATGGTGGCGGCCGAAGCCAAGGTGTTGGCCGCGACCCCGATGTCCTTCCAAGCCCCGGGCTTCCCATCGGGCTTCTGGCCGGTGCGCGATGGCACCCTGCTGACCGGCCATCCCGACGATCCCGCCATCACCGCCTTGAACCGTGACGTGCCACTGCTGATCGGCCAGACCGGTACCGAGTTCACGCTGTTTATGCTGCAGGACAAAGCGGCTTACGCGCTAAACGCCGATCAATTGGCGGCCCGTGTTGCTCAGGCCTTTGGCGCCGAGGCCGCCCCACGCGTCCTGGCCAGCTATCGCCGGGATTTCCCGACGCTGTCGCCATCCGGCTTGTGGTTCCGGATTTTCTCGGACTACGCCATGGGGGCGCTGACTACGGCCATCCTCGATGGTCGGCAGCAAGCCGGTGCGCAAGAGACCTACGCCTACCGCTTCGACTGGAATACCCCGATCCTGGGCAGCCAGCTGCATTCGCCGCACACCATCGAGATTCCCTTCGTCTTCGACAATGTGAACACCCCGGCGGGTGTAATCATGACCGGCGGCGGCGCCCAAGCAGCTACCCTGGCCACGTCGGTATCCCAGGCGTGGGTGACATTTGCCAAGACCGGCCGCCCCTCTGCCCCCGATCTGCCTACATGGCCTGCCTGCGACGCCAGCAAACGTACCGCCATGCATCTGGACATCACCAGCCAGGCCGGGCACTACATCGATCCCGACATGGTCATGCTCTTTAGTAACCAACTTTGGAAGGCGGCGGGCCTGAGTTGCCTCAGCCGGCGTTCCCCCGACATACATCACACCAAACTTCCCCTCTCCCCAACAGAAAAACTCATTCACATGAAAATCCGTCTGACACTCAACGGCAAGGTCATCAACGCCACCCTGGCCGACAACCCGAGCGCCCGCGACTTTCTGGCACTGTTGCCGCTGTCCCTGACACTCGAAGACTATGCATCCACCGAGAAAATCTCGGATCTGCCGAAAAAGCTCACCACCCTGGGCGCCCCCGCCGGTATCGACCCGGACGTCGGCGACATCACCTATTACGCTCCCTGGGGTAACCTGGCCATTTTCTACCGGGATTTCGGTTACGCCGCCGGCTTGATCAAGCTCGGGCATATCGACGCCGACGTGGAAGCCCTCAATGTCTCCGGTCCGCTGCAAGTGACCATCGAGGCGGAGAATCCATGACCAAGGACTGGCTCCTCCTGGGCGTGGCCATTGTCAGCGAAGTCATCGCCACCTCGGCCCTGAAGGCGAGCGAGGGCTTTTCCCATTTCTGGTCATCCCTGCTGGTGGTGGTGGGCTATGGCATCGCGTTCTACTGCCTGGCGCTCACCCTGAAGGTGATTCCCATGGGCGTGGTCTATGCGATCTGGTCGGGGATTGGGATTGTTTTGATCACCCTGGTCGGCTGGTTTCTGTTCAACCAGAAGCTTGACCTGCCTGCCCTGCTGGGTATCGGCCTGATCGCGGCCGGGGTGGTAGTGATGAATGTGTTTTCCAAAACCATGGGTCATTGATGAAACTCTCTTCTAATGCGCCCGAGCATTCGCGCTCAATCTATGCAGGTCGGTTTTCCCGGCATACCGCCTTCGTCGCGGCAACCTGCGCATTCGTCTTTGTCTTCGCCGCTGCCGGAACGCCCATCCCGCTGTACAACATCTATCGCCTGGAAGATGGGCTGACCAACAGTGATCTGGCCATCGTCTCGGTGGCCTATTTCATTGCGGCAGCCTCCTCGCTGCTGATCGGTGGGCGCTTGTCGAATTTTGTCGGACGTCGTCCCGTTGCCCTGGTGGCCTTGCTGAGCGCGGCGCTCGGCTGCCTGATCCTGTCGACCGTGCACAACGTTACGCCGATGCTGATCGGCCGGGTACTGCAAGGGCTGGCCTGCGGCATTACTTCCAGCAGTCTGGGGGCCTACGTGGTAGATACCGCGGAAAGCAAACCGCGCTGGCTGACCGCAGCGATTACCGGTAGCGCCCCCATGCTCGGCATTCCGGTCGGCGCCCTCACTTCCGGTGCCCTGGTGGAATGGGGACCTGAGCCTCGTCTCCTGGCTTATGGTCTGATCGCCCTCATTCTCCTGTGTTTGGCCGTGGTCATCGCTCTGAGCCCGGAAACCGTCGCCGGCCGACCGGGCTCCCTGACCTCCTTGCGCCCCCACATGCAGATCCCCAGAGGATCGGGGCAACGGGTGGTCGCGGCTGGTGCCGCAGCCGTGGCCACTTGGTCACTGGGTGGCTTTTATCAGGCCTTCGGCCCCTCCGTCACCGCCGAACACCTGGGCACCTCCAGCCCGCTGGTGACGGCCGCCATCTTTTCCTCGGTGATGGGCCTCAATCCCCTGGGCGGCCCCTTGTCCGCCCGCTTTTCACCGGTCTTTAGCGTGCGCTTGGGAATGGGACTGTTCATCGTTGCTGTGACCAGCATCATGTTCAATTTGTGGGCCGGCTGGGTACTCCCATTCATCGGCACCAGCCTGGTCGTTGGCATCGCCCAGGGGCTGGCCTCCACGGGCGCCATCCGGGCGCTGCTGGACAGCGCCGGCATCGAGGAACGCGCCGGGCTGCTGGCCTCGCTTTATTTTATTTCTTATAGCGGTGCAGCCATCCCGGGCATGGTCGCCGGCCGACTGGCCAGTCACTTTGATCTCTTCCAAATCGCCCTGGGTTACTCGCTGCTAGGGATCTTTGCCGCATTGGTGGCAATGGCTACGATCAAAAACCCCACCGCAAAACCCCCCGTGAGCTAACCGCCCCGCCTGTTCTTTCAGAAAAACTCTTTACGGACGCACACCAAACCCATATAGTTGTATATACAACTTAATCTGGACGCAAAGGAAATGATTTTGTATGCCAGTCTATGATCAGACCCAGTCCTTAGGCCATCTGACCGGCCTCTCCGGACGCCTCTTTAACACGCTACTGACCCGGCGTTTCAGTGCCGCTGGCATCGAAATGACCGCCGAACAGTGGGGCGTCATCCTGCTGTTGCTCAACCATGGCGCCGTGCCCCAGGGGCAACTAGCGGAGCTGCTCTATCTGGAGAAGTCCACGGTCAGCCGCTCCATCACTGGGCTGGAGAAACGCGGCTGGATCGTGCGCGAGAAGGGTTCCGAAGACGGCCGACAAAAGCGGGTGGCCCTGACAAAAAGCGCTACCAGCATTGCTGAGCGCTGCTCCGATATTGCTCGCAGCGTACTGGAGGATGCCCAGGTCGGGCTGAACCCGGAGGCTATCGCCACCAGCCTGGAACAACTCTCGGGCGTCATTCGCAACCTCAGGGCGCTGAATCAGACCTGAGTGATTTTCCTCTTCCCCCCAACTCCACAATCAGGAGCAAACATGACGAAAAGAAATGCATTGATCACCGGCGGCGCCCGCGGCATCGGCGCTGCCACAGCCAAAGCCCTTGCACAGGACGGCTATCGGGTATTCATCAACTTTGTCAGCAGCAATCAGGTTGCCGCAGACTTGGTCACAGAAATCACCGCAGCAGGGGGCGAAGCCTACCCGATACAGGCCGATGTCAGGGATGACGGCCAGCTGCAGGCCATGTTTGCTCAGATCGACCAGCAATATGGTGGCGTCGATGTACTAGTGTCCAATGCCAACATGAACTTCACCATGAAACCTTTCATGGAGCAAAGCTGGTCCGAGTTTGCCCAAAAGCTCAATGATGAACTTCATGCCGCTTACGCTACAGCCCAACTGGCTGCAACCAGTATGAAAGCCAAGAAGTTCGGTCGGCTGATCTTCATTTCCAGCACCCTCTCTGAAGCTCCTGCCCCCAACTTTATCGCCCATGGTTCGGCCAAGGGTGCTCTGGACAGCTTCAGCAAATACCTTGCTCAGGAGTTGGGTCCCTTAGGTATTACCTCCAACATCGTGGCGCCAGGGCTGGTGGAGACGGATGCCACCAAACACGCTCCGACAGAATTCAAGGAATTCATCCGCATCAACACCCCGACCCAGAAAGTTGCCGTTCCTGAAGATGTGGCAAACACCGTGCGCTACCTCGCCAGCCCGGCAAGCGGCCACATCACAGGCACTTACAACCCGGTGTGTGGCGGCGCCTACCTACCCTGAAATGGGTGTGTCCGGAATTTTGAGTACAGCTGCCCTTTGCGGCTCTTGTACCAGAGGGCAGCTTAGGCCGATTTCCTGCCCGCGATGCGCAGCATGAAGTGGACTTTCAGTTTCGGATCGAAGCCGAAAGCCCGCTTCCCCAAGATACCGCCTCAACCCTCTGCTGAAGTCCACGCCTGCTTGATCCCATCGGCCAGAATCCTGGGGGCCTCGGCGCCCTGGATGCCGGACTGGCGGGCGAAAACGAAGGTCGGTACGGAATTCACGCCCCAGTTCCTGGCGTCCCGTTCCAGCTTGCGGATGGCGGCGGCATCCGCGTCGGAGTCGAGATAGCCGAGCACTTCGGCCGGGTCGTGGCCGCAGGTTGCGGCAACCTGGGCCAGGACGCGGCGGTCGCCGACATCTTCGCCTTGCTCGAACTGGGCCTTGAACAGCCCTTCGACCAACCCGGCAGCGTCGCCCCGTTGTTGCGCCCAGTGAATCAGGCGGTGCGCCATCAGTGTATTGGCGCGCACCTGGATTTTTTCGAAGCGGTAATCGATGCCCAGCGGGGCGCCGGCTTCGCGGATGCGCTGCCAGATGCTCTCGACTTGCGCCCGGCCGCCGAACTTCTGCACGAGGAAGGGCAGATACGGTTCTCCTGTGGCCGGTGTGTCCGGGTTCAGGAAAAACGGTCGCCAGCTGAGTTCGTGCTGGAAGTCGGGAACTTCAGCGCGGACGAGGTCGATGGCCTGGGCCAGCCGGCGCAGGCCGATGAAGCACCAGGGACAGACGACGTCCGAGACGATTTCGATCAGCAGTGGTTTTTGGTTGCTCATTCGCTTCTCCATTCCTCAAGGAAGCGTGAGACAAACGTTTCCACGAATTGGTGCCGCTCGGACGGCGCTGCCGATCAAGCAGACGTTGTACATGGCAAGGTCAAGTTGGAGGGAGCGAGAAGCCATGTGCTGGGAACCTAACCCCGCTGCGACCGTTCAACATCGAAACCGATAGGAAACCCTCAATGGAACCCCGCCTCATTTGTGCCGCACCGCTGCCACCGGCGGTTGCCGAACGCGCCAGCGCGGCGTTCTCCGCCGTTCTGTCGCAGGAGCGGGAGATGCCGGTGCCGGATCTGCTGGCGGCGCTGCGGCAGCAGCCGAGCCTGGAAGTGGTGCTGATCTCCTCGCGCATCAAGTTCGACGCCGCGACGATTGCGGCCCTGCCGGCGCAGGTGAAGATCGTCGCCACCTGCAGCGTCGGCACCGAGCACATCGATCTGGCCGCGGCGCAGGCGCGCGGCCTGGTGGTGACCAACACGCCGGATGTGCTGACCAACGCGACCGCCGACCTCGCCTTCATGCTGCTGCTGTGTGCGGCGCGGCGCGCCCGCGAGTACATGCAGATCATGGACGAGGGCTGGCGGCGGCGTTTCGGCCTCGGCGCCATGCTGGGCATCGAAGTCGGTGGCGGCACGCTCGGCATCGTCGGCATGGGGCGTATCGGCCAGGCCGTTGCCCGGCGTGCGCGCGGCTTCGGCATGCAGGTGATCTACCACAACCGCCGCCGCCTGCCGCCGGAGCAGGAAGCGGGCGCCGTCTACTACGAGGATCTGCGCGCCATGCTGCCCCACTGCCAGTTCCTGTCGCTGCACGCACCGGGCGGCAGCGGCATGGACGGGCTGTTCGGCAAGGAACTGCTCGGCCTGCTGCCGCCCCGCGCGGTGCTGGTCAACACGTCCCGCGGGCAGCTGATCGACGAGGACGCCCTCATCGACGCCCTGACGACCGGCCAGCTGGCCGCCGCCGGCCTGGACGTGTTTCGCAACGAGCCGGAATACGACCTGCGCCTGCAGGCCCTGCCGAATGTCTTCCTGACCCCGCACATGGGCAGCGCCACCGTCGAAACGCGGGACGCGATGGGCTTCCGTTGCCTGAGCAATATCGAGGCGGTGCTGAGCGGCCGGGTGGCGCCGGATCGGTTGGGGTGATCCTTAGCGCCCCAGCCACGCCCTCCACCCGCCGTACTTGGTGATGTCCTCAGCCCCCGCCAGGCCGCCGCTTTCGCAGATGAAGCCGCAGACCTGACTGCCGTCTTCCAGTTTCACCTTGCCGATGCCCAGCGGGGCGGGGATGGCGGCGACGAAGCTGCCGAAGTGGTGGGCGGGGAGTTCCCAGATTTCCATGTCGATGCGGGCGCCGCCTTCCGCCACGCGGACCATGCCGGGGCGCTGGGGCGGGCCGCCGGCCAGCGCGTAGAAGCGGTATTCCGGCGCGGAGCGCAC
Source organism: Pseudomonadota bacterium (assembly GCA_018241665.1). GTDB lineage: Bacteria > Pseudomonadota > Gammaproteobacteria > Burkholderiales > Rhodocyclaceae > Zoogloea. The sequence goes on along the minus strand of JAFEDK010000049.1, from coordinate 40,178 downwards.
GCTGCGCAGCAGGCGGCCGCCGCGCTGGGTGAGTTGCCCGTTGAGGGGCAGGCCGGACAGGTGGGCGCCGCAGACGGCGACCTGCACCATGCCGTCGGCGCCGGGCGTGGCTGGGAAAGTCTGGTCGGGCAGCGGCTGGCCGGTGGCCCCGAGGGGCAGGCCGGTGTCGGCCTGCCAGCGGGCGGCCAGTTCGAGCAGCGGCAGGTCCTGGTGGGCCGGGGCGAAGAGGGTCACGCCGAAGGGCAGGTCGTCGGGCCGGAAGGCGGCGGGCACGGCGACCGCGGCGTAGTCCAGCAGGTTCATGAAGTTGGTGTAGTGGCCCAGCTCCGTGTTGATGCGGATCGGCTCGCTCTCCACGGCGGCGATGGTCGGGTGGTAGCCGGCGGTGGGGGTGAGGATCAGGTCCACCTCTTGCCAGGCGGCGTCGCAGCGGCGCTTGAGGGTGCGCAGCCGGTAGTGGGCGTCGAAGGCGTCCACGGCGCTGGGTTTGGCGCCGCTGAGGGTGATCGCCCGCGTCACCGGGAAGACGGATTCCGGCTGGCGCTCGATGAAGTCCTGGATCGCGTGGTAGCGCTCGGCGACCCACGGGCCGCCGTAGAGCAGGCGGGCGGTTTCCAGGAAGGGCTCGAAGTCCAGTTCCACCGGCGTGCCGCCGAGGCCTTGCAGGCGGGCCGCAGCGGCGGCGAACAGGTCGGCGTTGTGGGCGTCGCCGAAGAAGGCCAGCTGGTCGGCGCGTGGCACGCCAAAGCGGAAGGGCTGGCCGGCCGGGAAGCGCCGCCCGTGGCCTTCCGCCGGACGGCTGTAGGCGTCGGCTGCGTCGAAGCCGCGGGCGATGCCGAACAGCGTGGCGGTGTCGGCGGCGGTGAGGGCGAAGATCGAGACGGTGTCGAGGCTGCGGCAGGCCGGCACGACGCCGGTGGACGACAGCAGGCCGCAGCTCGGCTTGAGGCCGACCAGGTTGTTGAAGGCGGCCGGCACGCGGCCGGAGCCGGCGGTGTCGGTGCCCAGCGCAAAGCTCACCTGGCCGGCCGCCACGGCGACCGCCGAGCCGGAGCTGGAGCCGCCGGAGATGTAGTCCGGCTGGAAGGCGTTGCGGCAGGCACCGTAGGGGCTGCGGGTGCCGTTGAGGCCGGTGGCGAACTGGTCCAGGTTGGTCTTGCCGAGGGGGATCGCGCCGGCGGCGATCAGGCGCGCCACCACCGCCGCGTCGGCGTGTGGTGCGTAGGCGAAGTCCGGGCAGCCGGCGGTGGTCGGCAGGCCGGCCAGGTCGATGTTGTCCTTCACCGCGAAGGGCACGCCATATAGCGGCAGGCTGGCCGGGTCCTGGGCGTCCAGCGCGCGGGCGCGGGCCAGCAGCTCGGCTTCCGGCAGCAGGCTGATCCAGGCGTGGTGGGTGTCGGCGGCGGCCTGCGCGTGGAGGTGGGCGAACAGGGCGCTGGGCTTGAGGCCGGCGCGGTAGGCGGCGGCCAGTGTGGCGAGGTCGAGGCTGTTGGGCAGCATGGTCATCTCTCCGGAATCAGTGGGTGGCGGTGCGCAGGATCAGCAGATCCTGGCCGGCGGCGACGGGGCTGGCTTCGCGGCACAGCAGTTGCAGCACTTCGCCGTCGGCGGGGGCGGTCACGGTGAATTCCATCTTCATGGATTCGACGACCGCCAGCGGGTCGCCGGCCTTGACGTGCTGGCCGGCTTCGACGAGCAGCTTCCAGATGTTGCCGGGCACGTAGCTGGCCACCAGCTGGGCGCCTTCCGGCAGGTCCAGCTCGGAATCGGCGGCCGCTGCGGCGATGTCGGCCTCGCTGATGTACTCGGCCTGGCCGGCGGCCTTCCAGCGTTCCCGCTCGGCCTCGAAGGCGGCCTGCTGGCGGGCCTTGAAGGCGCCGATGGGGGCGGCGTTGTCGGCCAGGAAGCGCCGGTAGTCGGCCAGGCGGAACACGCCGTCTTCGATGCGCAGGCGGGCGCGGCCGGCGGCGAAGTCCTTGCGCAGCTGCAGCAGTTCTTCCTCGCCCACCGGCACGAAGCGCACCTGGTCGAAGAAGCGCAGCAGCCAGGGTTTGTCGAACTGCTCGGTGCCGCGGGCGCCGTGGTTCCAGCGGTTCCACATCTGCACCGTGCGGCCGACGAACTGGTAGCCGCCGGGGCCTTCCATGCCGTACACGCACATGTAGGCCCCGCCGATGCCCACCGCGTTCTCCGGTGTCCAGGTGCGGGCCGGGTTGTACTTGGTGGTGACGAGGCGGTGGCGCGGGTCCATCGGCGTGGCCACCGGCGCGCCGAGGTACACGTCGCCGAGGCCCAGCACCAGGTAGCTGGCGTCAAAGACGGTGCGATACACGTCGTCGATGGAATCCAGCCCGTTGATGCGACGGATGAACTCGATGTTGGACGGGCACCACGGGGCGTCCTTCCGCACCGACTGCATGTACTTGTCGATGGCCAGCTTGGTCGCCGGGTCGTCCCACGACAGCGGCAGGTACACCGTGCGGCTCGGCACTTCCATGTCGTCGATGGCGGGCAGCGCGTCCTCGGCGGCCTGCAGCGCGGCGAGCAGCGCAGTGCGGTCGGTGCGGCGGGCGTCGAAGTGCAGCTGCAGGGAACGGATGCCGGGGGTCAGGTCGATGATGCCCGGCTGGGGATGGGCCTTCAGCCAGTCCATCAGCGCATGCACGCGGAAACGCAGCTCCAGGTCGAGCACCAGCGGGCCGTATTCGACCAGCAGGTAGGCGTCGCCGGCCTGGCGATAGACCACGCGGGGGCGCTCGCCGGCGGCCGGCAGCTCGGCCAGCACCGGCGTGGTGACGGTGTCCGGCTCGGCGATCACCGGCAGCGCGAGGGGGCCGTCGGCATGGGCCAGCGCCGCGTCGGCAGCGGCCAGGCGCCGTGCCGCAGTGGCTGCGCTGACCGGCACGAAGCGCAGGGTGTCGCCGGGGCGCAGCTGGCCGAGTTTCCACAGGTCGGCCTGGATCACCACGGCCGGGCACACGAAGCCGCCCAGGCTGGGGCCGTCCGGGCCGAGGATCACCGGCATGTCGCCGGTGAAGTCGATGGCGCCGATGGCGTAGGCGTTGTCGTGGATGTTGGACGGGTGCAGGCCGGCCTCGCCGCCATCGGTCCGCGCCCACTGGGGCTTGGGCCCGATCAGGCGTACGCCGGTGCGGCTGGAGTTGTAGTGGATCTCCCAGTCGGTGGCGAAGAAGCCGGCGATGTCCGGATCGGTGAAGAAGTCCGGCGCGCCGTGGGGGCCGTACAGCACCGCCACTTCCCAGTGGTGGCCGTAGACGGGCGGCTGCAGCTCGATGGGCGCGGGCAGGGCGGTGGTGGGCTGGATCGCCAGCACGTCGCCGAGGCGCAGGCAGCGCCCGGCGTGGCCGCCGAACTGGCCGAGGGTGAAGGTGGACCGGCTGCCCAGGTAGTCGGGCACGTCGATGCCGCCGGCGATCGCCAGGTAGCTGCGGCAGCCGGCGTCGGTGACGGCGCCGACCTTCAGCGTGGCGCCGGCCTTCACCGCGTGGGCCTGCCACCAGGCCAGCGGCGCGCCGTCCAGCGTGGCGGCGGTGGGCGCGCCGGTGAGGGCGATCACGGTGTCGCAGTTGAAGCGCAGGGTCGGGCCGCTCATCGTGCATTCCAGGCCGGCGGCGCCTTCCGGGTTGCCAACCAGGCGGTTGGCGGCGCGCAGGGCCAGGTCGTCCATCGGGCCGGATGGCGGCACGCCCACGTCCCAGTAGCCGACGCGGCCGGGCCAGTCCTGCACCGAGGTCTGCACGCCGGGCTCCAGCACGTCGAAGGTGGCGGGGCGGTAGTCGAAGGTATTGAGGTAGCGGGTGGTCTGGCGGCCGGCGCGGAACACCTCGCCGTCGAGGATCTGGCGCAGGTAGGCGCGGTTGGTCTCGATGCCGTACACGCGGGTGGCGTCCAGCGCGGCGATCAGCTTGTCGGTGGCGGCTTCCCGGCTGTCCGCATGGACGATGATCTTGGCGACCATCGGGTCGTAATAGGGCGGCACTTCCGAGCCGGTGGCGACGGCGGTTTCGACGCGCACGCCGGGCGGAAAGCGCACCTCGGTGAGCAGGCCGGACGACGGCTGGAAGTTCTTGGCCGGGTCTTCGGCGTACAGGCGCACCTGGATGGACGCGCCCTGCGGCTGTGGCGCGGTGGCGGGCAGGGTCAGGTCGCCGGAGGCGAGCAGCACCATCCATTCCACCAGGTCGGTGCCGGTCACTTCCTCGGTGACGCCGTGTTCCACCTGCAAGCGGGTGTTCACCTCCAGGAAGTAGAAGGCGCCGCTGTCGGCGTCCATCACGAACTCCACGGTGCCGGCCGAGCGGTAGGCGATGGATTCCATCAGGCGCACCGCGGTGGCGGCCAGCCCGCCGCGCTGGGCGGCGGACAGGCCCGGCGCCGGGGTTTCCTCGATGACCTTCTGGTTGCGGCGCTGCACCGAGCAGTCCCGCTCGCCCAGGGCCAGCACGCGGCCGCGGCCATCGCCGAAGACCTGCACCTCGATGTGGCGGGCGGCGGTGACGTACTTTTCCAGGTAGATGCCGGCTTCCTTGAAGTTGGCGCGGGCCAGCCGGTCCACCGACGCGTAGGCCTCGTCCAGCTCAGCCTCGCCGCCGATCAGGCGCATGCCGATGCCGCCGCCGCCGGCGGTGCTCTTGAGCATCACCGGGTAGCCGATGCGGGCGGCCTCGCGGCGCGCCTCGTCGACGCCGGACAGCAGGCCGCTGCCCGGCAGCAGCGGCACGCCGGCCTGCTCGGCCAGCTTGCGGGCGGTGTGCTTGAGGCCGAAGGCCAGCATCTGGGCGCGGGTCGGGCCGATGAAGGCGATGCCGGCGGCCTCGCAGGCGTCGGCGAAGTCGGGGTTCTCGGACAGGAAGCCGTAGCCCGGGTGGATGGCCTGGGCGCCGCTGGCGCGGGCCGCGGCGAGGATGGTGTCGGCCTTGAGGTAGCTCTCGGCGGCGGGGGCCGGGCCGATGCACACCGCCTCGTCGGCGAGGCTGACGTGCAGGGAGTTGGCGTCGGCTTCGGAATGCACGGCCACCGAGGCGATGCCGAGCTTCTTGAGCGTGCGGATCACCCGGCAGGCGATGGCGCCCCGGTTGGCGATGAGGACTTTGCTGAACATGGTGGAGGCTCTCGGAGCGAGGGGGCGGGTCGTCCCGCCCGGTCATCCTGTCCGCCCGGGTCGTCCCGGGGGCCGGCTGGAGCCGGAAGCGTGCTGCTGCGGATCAGTTCCAGATCAGGAACTGCACGGGCGTGGGGTTGTAGGCGTTGCAGGGGTTGTTGAGCTGCGGGCAGTTGGAGACCAGCACCCACAGGTCCATCTCGGCGCGCAGCTCGACGTACTTGCCGGGGCCGGATACGCCGTCGTCGAACTTGAGGCCGCCGTCGGCGGTGACCGGCACGTTCATGAAGAAATTGACGTTGGGCACCAGGTCGGCCTTGGTGAGGCCCGAGTCGGAGTGCTGGATGGCCAGCAGGTAGTTGTCCCGGCAGCTGTGCATGTACTTCTTGTGCAGCGCGTAGCGCACGGTGTTGCTCTCGGCGGCGCAGGCGCCGCCCAGCGTGTCGTGGCGGCCGCAGGTGTCGGCGACGATGCTCAGCATCGGGCGGTCTTCGTTGCTCATCAGCACCGAGCCGGTGGTGAGGTAGATGCCGCCCTGCTGCAGCAGGGTCTGGGTGGCGCTGTAGTGCTCGTCGGTGTCGTGGCGGTTGTAGAAGATCACGTCGGCGGCCTGGTTGCCGTGCAGGTCGACGATGCGCAGGGTCTGGCCCTGCTTCACCTCGTGCAGCCAGGGTTCGCCGGCAGGCAGCACCACGTCGGTGACGGCCTGGGCCGGGTCGAGGGCGCTTTCCCGGAGGCGGATGGCGGTGGCGGTCATGGCGGTCTCCTCAGGCCAGGTAGTGCAGGTCGGTGTTGTGCAGGGCGCGGGCGCCTTCCGGGCGGAACTGGCGGCACACGTCGTCCGCCGCCGCCGGGCCGGAGCGCCAGGCGACGATGCCCACCGGCGCCGGCGCGTAGTCCGGGCGCGGGTCGAGGGGGTGCGGCGCGGCGGACACGGCGACGATCACGTCCATGTCGAGGCGCACCTCCACCATCGCGCCGGCCGGCGCGTGATTGGGCTGGAAGTGGAAGCGGCCTTCCTCGTCCACGCTGACCTTGCTGAAGAAGTTCACCGGCGCCACCAGGTCGCGGCGGCGCAGGCCGTATTTGCCGATCTCGATCAGCAGGCCGTCGCGGCCGGCGCGGTACATGCCGTTGCGGTACTGCTGGTAGGGGTGCTGGCCGTACTTCTCGTGCATGCGCGGGGCGTCGAGCAGCAGGCCGAGGGGGTCGTGCCAGCCCAGGCTGTCGGCGGTGATGGAGGCCATCGCGCAGCCCATGTCGCTCATCAGCACGTGGCCGCGGCCGTAGTGGGCGGTGTGCTGGGCCTTGAGGGAGTCGGGCATGTTGTAGCGCTCCAGCGGCTGGCGGGCGTTGTAGAGCACCATCGACAGGTTGGCGCCGGCAGCCTGGGCAACCAGGCGCAGCGTGGTGCCGCGGGGCAGTGTCCACGACCAGTGGCAGCCGCCGGGGACCACGTCGGAGAACAGAATGCGGTCTTCCGGCAGGTCGGCGGCGAGTTGTTGCCAGCGGGTGTCCACGTCCACGGCGTCGGTGGGGGTGAGCAGGGCGTTCATGGGCTTCAGTCCGTGGTGAGGGCAGCGTCGGCGCCGACGTCGGCGTTGAGGCGGGCGAGCTGCTCGAGGTCGGTTTTCATGCCGGAGGTCTCGCGGATGCGTTCCAGGATCTCGCGCTTCAAGGCGAGAAACTCGGGGGCGAGCTTCATGTCCTGGTGCCGCTCGGCGGGCAGGGGCACGTCGTAGAGGGTGTCGATGCGGCCGGGGCGGGGCGCCATCAGCACGATGCGCTGGCCCAGGTAGATGGCCTCTTCCACGTCATGGGTGACGAACACGATGGTGCTGCCTTCCATGCGGTGCACGTGGCGGATGAGGTCGTGCATCACCTCGCGGGTCTGGGCGTCCAGCGCGCCGAAGGGCTCGTCCATCAGCAGGATCGGCGGCCGGCTCATCAGCGCGCGGGCGATCGCCACGCGCTGCTGCATGCCGCCCGACAGCTGGCTGGGGTAGGCATCGGCGACGTGGCTGAGGCCCATCAGGCGGATCAGCGCATCGGCGCGGCCGGCGGCCTTCTCCACGTCGGCCGAGGTCCGGTCGCGGGTGTGGGCCTTGAGCTGGCGGCAGAACTTGATGTTCTGGGTGACCGTCAGCCACGGGTAGAGGCTGTAGTGCTGGAACACCATGGCCCGGTCCACGCCGGGGCCGGCGATGGGCTGGCCGTTCACTGCGATGCTGCCGCGGCTGAGGCTCTCCAGCCCGCCGATCATGCGCAGCAGCGTGGATTTGCCGCAGCCGGACGCGCCGACGAAGGTGACGAACTCGTTGGGGCGGATCGTCAGGTTGGCGTGCTCCAGCGCGTGGATGGCCTGGGGGCCGTGGCCGAAGGTCTTGAAGGCGTCGCGGATGTCGATGCTGGCGGTCATCGGTGTCTCCCGGCGAGGTAGGGGAAGGCCTTGCGATGGACCAGGCGGAAGCCCTGGTCGATGAGGAGGCCGATCAGGCCGATCAGCAGGATGCCGGCGAAGATCTTGTCGGTCTGCAGGAAGCGCTGGGCCTTGAGCACCGCGTAGCCGAGGCCGGAGTTGGAGGCCACCAGCTCGGCCACCACCAGGTAGGTCCATGCCCAGCCCATGGTCACCCGCAGGGTGTCGAGCAGGGCCGGCTTGGCCGACGGGACGATGACCTTCTCGAGGATCTCGCTGCGCGTGGCGCCCATCGTCTGGGCTGCCTCGATCTGCGCCAGTGGCACCCGGCGCACGTCTTCGGCGACCATCAGCACCATCTGGAAGAAGGTGCCGATGAAGATGATCGCCACCTTGGAGCCCTCCTCGATGCCGACCCACAGCATGACCAGCGGGATGAAGGCCACCGCGGGCATGTAGCGGACGAAGTCGGTGAGGGGCTCCAGCAGCGCCTGCACGGCCCGGTAGCTGCCGATGAAGAGGCCCAGCGGCAGCGCGATGGCGGCCGACAGGGCCCAGCCGGCCACCACGCGCCAGGTGCTGATCGCCACGTCGGCGGCCAGGTCGTCATCCGTGGCCCAGCTCCAGATGCGGGCCAGCACGTCGGCCGGGCCGGGCAGGAAGACCTTGTCGGTGCCGTCCAGGTGGCTCGCCACCAGCCACGCGACGAGCGGCGCGACCAGCCCGAACAGGGCCAGCAGCCAGTACTGGCGCGGGTCGATGGCGGAGCGGATCTGCCACAGGGGGCTGCCGCCCCCGCCGGCTCGCTTGCTTGCGCTCATGGCCGTCTCACTTGCCGAGGGCTTCGGCGAGCAGGCTGGCGTCGATGCCCTTGGCGGCGTCGGGCTTGCCGTCGATCAGCTTCTTGTCGAGCAGGAAGGCCGAGATGGTCGGTGCGACGGCCTGCAGGGATTTGGCGTCGGTCGGCGTCAGCGCAGTCTGGTTGGCCGCCGCGTCGAAGAAGCGCGTGCCGGGCAGGAAGACCTTGTAGTCCTCGGCCTTCATGCCGACTACCTTGGACATGATCTTCGCCGCTTCGTCCGGGTTGTCGCGGATGAACTTCTCGGTGTCGAACCAGGCCCGGATCATGCCGACCAGGTCCTTGTGCTTGGTCTTGATGGCCTTGTCCTGGGCCACCAGCAGGTCGGGGATCAGGCCCGGCATGTCCTTCGACGTGAACAGCGGCTTGCCCTTGCCGCTCTTCTCGATCTGCGAGACCCACGGGTTCCACACCACTGCGGCGTCCACGCGGCCGGCCAGGAAGGCCGCTGCGGCGTCGCCGGCGGACAGGTTCACCACCTTCACGTCCTTCTGGGTCAGGCCGTTCTTGGCCAGCGCGGTGGCAAGCACGAAGTGGGAGATGCTGAACTCTTCGAGGGCGATGCGCTTGCCCTTCAGGTCGGCGAAGCCCTTGATCTTGTCGCTGACCATCAGCGCGTCGTTGCCGGCCGAGTTGTCATTGACGAGCACCGCCTTCACCGGAACGCCCTTGGCCAGCGGGCCCATGGTGTCGGACCAGGTCTGGCAGTTGGCGTCGAGCTGGCCGGAGGACAGTGCGGAGATGGAGTCGGTGTAGTTGGCGAACCACACCAGCTTCACGTCGGCCTTGTATTTCTTGAAGAAGCCCTTCTGCTCGGCCACGTACCAGGCCACCCAGCCCGGCCAGTCGGACACGCCGACCTTGACCTCGGCGAGGGCCGGCGCCGGCGCGGCGAGCAGTGCGCTGCCCAGGCCGAGCACGGCGAGGGTGGTCTTGAGGCGCTTGAGGAGGGAGGAAGTGGCGGTGGCGCGCGTGTCGCGGAGGACGGTCGGACGAACGCGGCGGGTGTCGGTCTGGTACATGAAGGGCTCCTGTCGTTTGGGAGAAAACGGGCGAGAGGGCGCTTCATCCAAAGCGTTCCTCCCGGGCTTTTATCCCTCCGTGGAGCCACGACATGCCTGCTCGGCCTGGCGTAGCCGGCAGCTCTCGGACCAGACATCCCCTGATATGTGCGCATATCCGAAACGGGACCGGAACCCTAGCCACCCTTCGATGAAGCGAACGCGATGCAGCGCGATTCGCTCCCTCTCGCCGATCGTTTAGCAATAGCGGTGCCAGTTGTCGTGACAATCCCGTGAAAGCCTTGTGGACACTGGCCTGCCAGGGTGTTGTCGCGCGGGATGCGGGTGGAGTCCGGCGTCTCGCGCCGCGCATGCCGAAAAGGTGGATGCACCGCCGTGGTGCCGCCGGAAATGGGCAGGCACGCCGCGGGTGCATCGCCGGTGGGCGTGCTGTGCCCGGATTGGGTGGGGTGGATTGCGTCGCCATGTATATGCAAAGCCGCCGCCGCGTCCGCCCCGGTGCCGGTTGGTCCGCTTTCTGCTAGGAGGACGGCGCGCATATCCGGAACCTCAATCGGAGTCTTCTCTCGTGATGCTTGATAAAGCCATCGCAGGGTCGCTGTGCGCCCTGTCCGTCCTCGCCGTTTCCGCCAGCCCCGCCCTGGCGGCCGATGAAGCCGCACCGCCCTACACCCTCACCGGGCATGTCGATCTCGCCAGCCGCTACTACCTGCGCGGCGCGACGACCACCTACGGCAACGCCAAGCCCGGCCTCGGCAACCAGGGCGCGGACGCCCCTGAGTCGGACCGCTTCACACCCCAGTGGGGCGTCGATTTCACCCATGAAAGCGGTTTCTACCTGGGCTACTGGGCATCGGCGATCCACTATTCGTACAAGCAGCTGGGGCGCTCCTACGACCAGTACGCGGCCACCGGCAATGTGGCGGTCAGCGACTTCCAGGACGGCAAGTCGGTGGAGAACGACTTCTACGGCGGCTACACCGGCAAGCTCGGCGACGTCTCCTACACGCTGGGCCTGACTGCCTACTACTACCTCAACGGCCGCCACGCCAACGCCACCGAGACCAAGCTCGGCCTGGCCTGGCAGGAATACGCGCTGAACGCGCAGACCCTGCTCAACGACACCGTGTGGGGCAACCGGGGCGACACCTACTGGACGCTCAACTACACCCGCCCGCTGCCGGCCGAGCTGACCTTCACGGCCAGCCTCGGCTGGTACACCTACGCGCGGGAGGGCAAGTACCTGGGCACCGGCGACGCCGCCACGGGTGGATCCTGCGCGCCGGGCACCGCCTTCGTGGTCAATGGCTGCTTCGCCGGCAAGGGCCCGATCAGCGACGGCTTCCGTCACCTCGTCCTCGGCCTGTCCCAGCCCATCGGCAGCACCGGCCTGACGTGGACGCTGCAGGGCATCATCGGCGGCGACAACCGCTTCGGGGTGAACCAGGTGAGCAAGCTGGTGGGGTTGATCAGCTACGGGTTCTGAGCGGGGTCTTCATGAAGTGAGGGATCCGCTCGCCATTCCGTGGGGCGGGCTTCCGCGGGGGCGAATTCATTCGCCCTCAGCCGGATGAATTGGAGTCCGCGGGCGAATGAATTCGCCCCCACGGGCATTCGCCTTCACGGCGTATTTCCCTGATGCTCCTGCGCAGAATTGACCAGCATCAATTCCCCGATCTGTATCGGCAGTAAACCATTTCATCTGTTCCTTCCGCGGCCGGGCCGGTGGCGAAGAATGGCGGCTGCCGAGCAATGGGGAAAACGATGACTGCCAATACCATGACTGTAGCGGGACCGGATTTCGAGGAGGCGCCGGGCGGGCGGATTCCCGGCAACAAGGGGATCTGGGTCGGGATCTGCTGCGAGTTCGTCGAATTCCTGGTGCTCTTCGTCGTCTATTTCGTCGCCCGCGCCCATTTCCCGGAGGCCTTCGAGAAAGGCGCGGAGGGCTTGTCCACTACGCTTGGCACCGTCATCACGCTGGTGATGATCAGCAGCAGTTTCTGCATCGCCTGTTCCACGGCGCTGATCCGCGTCGGGCGGCGCCGGGCCTCGATTGCCTGGCTGGTTGGCGGGCTGGTGCTGGCGCTGGGCTATCCGCTCGCCAAGATCATCGAGATCCAGTGGAACCTGGCCCACGGCATCGACGGGCAGGCCGGCATCTTCTCGGGCGTTTATTACTACCTGACCTTCAACCACATGGTGCATGCGGTGTGGGGCATCCTCGGCATCCTGTGGGTGCTGGCGCGCCACCTGGCAGGCGGCTATACGGCCGACGACTACAGCGGCCTGGAGGCGCTGGCCTGCTACTGGCACGCCACCGACATCATCTGGCTGGTCATCTTCTCCTTCTTCTATGTGCTGGTGTGAGCATGAACGACATGCATCGTGAATCGGCGGCCCCGTTGGCGCCGCTCGTGAAGACCTGGCTGGGCCTGCTCGCGCTGACCGGGCTGTCGCTGCTGCTGGGCCATGGGCTGCACGGCCAGGCCGGGCTGCAATGGTTGGTGGCCGCCATCCTGTGGCTGAAGGGCTGGCTGGTGATCCGCCACTTCATCGAAGCTGACAGCGCCCATCCGCTGATCCGCCGCGTGCTGTACGGCTTCATCACGATCACGCCGGTGCTGCTGTTGGTGACCGCGCTGTTCGGCCGTCAGCTGGCGCGGCTGACGACGCTGTAGCCGGTGCGGTCCTGCATCCGGTAACCGAAGCCTTCACCGTCTTTACACTGGCTTAAAGAAATCTAACCCGCGCCACTGCAATACTCGGGGCATTTCCCTCTTTGCCCCCTGATTGCGATGAAGACCCGCTTCCTGCCCCTGCTGACGGCTTCCACCCTGGTCATTGCGGCCTGCGCGCCCCTGCGTGGTCCCGGCGGGCCCGGCGGCGAGCCGCCGGGGCAGGGTGGGGCAGGCCGGGGTGGCGGCGGTGGCGCGATGGTGGTGGAGCAGATCCAGGGCCAGCTGCAGCAGACCGCCGAGGCCCTGCAGCTGACGCCGCGCCAGCTGCCGCTGTGGGAGGCCTACCAGGAGAAGGTCGGCGCGCTGATGGCCGACCAGCTCAAGCTGTCGTCCTACGCGGCGGTGTCCCAGAGCGCGCCGAAGCAGGTCGCCCAGAAGGTGGAGGTGGTGCGTAACCGCCTCGCTGCGATGGAGGACATCCAGGACGCCGCCGAAAAGCTGTACGCCATCCTCGACGACACACAGAGGAAGATCGCCGACCAGCGCCTCGCGCAGACCGTGCCGGCCCTGTATTCCGGCCTTGGCGATGTCGCTGGCGGATCGGCCGAACGGAAGGACGGCCAGGACCAGCGAGGTGCCGGTGGCCGCGGCCGCCGCGGTGGCGGTAGCGGTGGCGGCCCGGGCGGCATGGGTGCGCCCGACGGCATGGGGGGCGGCTTCGGCCGCATGTAAGCCGCCAATAATTGCCGGATCCCGATAGCCGCCTGCCGTTTCCGGACAGGCGGCGGCCTCGTCCCGACATATCGTCCTTCCGCCCGCCCGGCCTCCGGGTTTCAGGGCGGGCGCGTCAAGCGGACCACAACGATATGAGGAGACAAGGCATGACGGTAAGCACGTTGACGGCCGTCCTGGATTCCGTACTGGACCAGGCGGTGCACCGGGCCGGCGGGGTGCCCGGCGTGGTGGCGATGGCCACCGACCGGGACGGCAATTTCTACGAAGGCTGCGCGGGGCTGCGGGAGCTGGGCGCCGAGCCGGCGATAACGCTCGATTCGGTCTTCGCGATCTTTTCCACCACCAAGGCGCTGACCGGCACCTGCGCGATGCAGCTCATCGAGGAGGGGCGCCTGTCGCTTGCCGACCCGGTGCGCAAGTACCTGCCCGAGTTCGCCGAACTGCAGGTGCTCGACGGCTTCGACGCGGCGGGCCAGCCGCGCACGCGGCCGCCGAAGCGCGACGTGACGATCAACGACCTGTTCCTGCACACCTCCGGCCTCGGCTACGAGTTCTTCAGCCAGGACGACCTGCAGTACCGCACGGCGAAGGAGATCCCGACCATCGTGTCGTGCGAGTTCCCGTCCATCCGCAGCGTGCTGCTGCACGATCCGGGCGAGCGGTGGACCTACGGCGTCAACATCGACTGGCTCGGGCTGGTGGTCGAGGCGCTGCGCGGCCAGCGCCTCGGCGAGGTGATGAAGGAGCGGATCTTCGCGCCGCTGGGCATGGCGGACATCGGCTTCACGATGTCCGAGTCCATGCGGGCACGCCGGGTGACCATCCACGAGCGTGCCGCCAACGGCGCGCTCAGCCCGTTGCCCGAGCTGGTGTTGCCGCAGCCGCCGGCGATGGACTGCGGCGGCCACGGGCTGTACGCGACGGTCGGCGAGTACATGAAGTTCATCCGCATGCTCCTCAACGACGGCGCCGGCCCCCACGGCCGCGTGCTGCGCCCGGAGACGGTGGCGCTGATGGCCCGTGACGGGCTCGGTTCCCTCGAATGCACCGGCTGGCCCACGTCGATCCCGTCCCTCGCCAACGCCGGCAGCTTCTTCCCCGGCGTGCCGAAGGGCTGGGCCTACACCTTCATGACCAACCGCGCGCCGACCCCGTCGGGCCGCCCGGCCAATTCCCTGGCCTGGGCCGGGCTGGCCAATTCCTTCTACTGGATCGACCGCCAGACCGGCATCGGCGGCTACTGGGCGACCCAGCTGCTGCCCTTCCAGGACTGCGTGGCCTACCCGCAGTTCGTGGAGTTCGAGACGGCGGTCTATCACCACCGCTGAGACCACCGCGGCACCCCTTCCGAAAAATTGCCGGCGCGCGACAGGCGCATGCCGGAACGAGACATGGCCCGATCGGGGGCCTGTCACAGTAAGCCCCGGCGTCAGGCCGTCCCGGATGCGAGAGACGGCCGCCGCCACCCAGAGGAGATGTGGAGACATGAAACGACGTACCCCCATGGGCCGTCGCGGGCACGCTGTTGCCTGCGCCGTGGCCCTCGCCGTGCCCGGGCTGGCTGCCGCCGTGACCATCGATGCCGGCGACTACACCTACCTGCCGGCCGGCACCAGCCTGGCCGTCGGCTATTACCAGCACACCGAGGGTCGCCAGCTCTACGCCGGCGGCAAGCGGGTGGCCGACCAGGCCCGCGTCGGGGCGGACGTGGGCATCCTGCGCGGCGTGCATTACGTGGATGTCGGCGGCCTCACCATGGCGCCCCAGTTCCTGCTGCCCTTCGGCCGCGTGCATACCGGCGGCGACCTGGCCGGCGTGGATGCCACCAACGGCGTCGGCGACCTGATCCTGGCGTCCACCCTCCACCTGATGAAGGACCCGGAAGGCCGCCGCGCCTTCGCGGTGACGCCCTGGCTGTGGCTGCCCACCGGCCGCTACGACCGCAATGCGCCACTCAACCCCTTCGGCGAGAACCGCTGGAAGTTCGCGCTGCAGACGGGCTGGATCACGCCGCTGTCGGAACGCTTCACGCTGGACCTGATCGCCGACGGCCAGGTCTTCGGCCGCAACGGCGACTACGGGCCCACCGGCGCGACGCTCAGGCAGCGCCCCGCCTGGGAGCTGCAGTCCCACCTTCGCTACAATCTCGGCGTAGCCACGTGGGTGGGCGGCATGCTGTCCCAGGCGGGTGGCGGCGAGACGGAGATCGACGGCATCGCCCAGGGCGACCGCCAGCGCCGTACCAAGGCCTTGCTGAGCGTGGCGCATTTCGTGGCGCCGGGCTGGCAGGTGCTGACCTCGCTGGGGCGGGATCTGTCCGTCCGCACGGGCGTCAAGGAAGATGCACGGCTCAACCTGCGCCTGCTGAAAGTGTTCTGAGTTCGTCCTTCGCCCCGGGAGCGCCGCCCGGGGCGGTTGCAAGGTCTTGGGAGCCGCCATGGAAAGCCTGTGCAATGCCCTCGTCGTGGACGCCGGCGGACGGCCGACCGACGCCCATCAACTGATCGCCACCCGCGACTTCGACGAACTGGAAGCGTGGACCCGGCGCGTCTACATGCCTTACGCGGTGCGCCCCACCGGCAACATCCTGGTGCCGAGCTCCGACCTGCACGCGGTGCCCATCGGCAGCATGATCCTCAGCCGCTTCTCCTACGGCATTCCGGTCCATCTCAGCGACTTCTCGGAAGGGGCCGGCATGGGCATGGCGCTGACCACCGTGCGCGGCGCCGGCCGGCACTGGGTGGATAGCCACGAGCCGGCCGAGACGGCCGCCGGCGAGAGCTTTCTCGTCGATACCAGCCGTACCGAGTACTGGGCCGATTTCGATCCGGACCACCTGCAGGTGAACGTCACTTTCCCGCACCGCTACCTGGAAGAGCTCTACCTGCGGTGGACCGGCCAGCCGGCCCATGAGGCCCTGTGGCGCCTGAAGATCCGCTTTGGCGGCGCCGGCTCGCCATGGCATGCGCTGCTCGCCTACTGCTGCCGCTGTGTGGCGGAGTACCCGCGCCAGGTCAGCGAGGGGCCGCTGGGACGCCAGCTGGAGGAGATGCTCGGCACCCAGATGCTGATGGAGTGGACCCGCCGCTGGGGCGAGCTGCCGGCCCGCCCGTGCGCGCTGGCGCCGCGTTACGTGCGCCAGGCCGAGCAGTACATGCGCGAGCATGCCCGCGAGGCGCCGACCTTGAGCGCGGTGGCGGCGGCGGTGGGGATCAGCGTGCGGGCGCTCAGCGGTGCGTTCCGCGAATTCCGCCGCACCACGCCGATGGCCTTCCTGCGCGAGGCGCGCCTGCAGGGCGTGCGCCAGGCGCTGCTGGCGGCTCCGCCGGAGAGCACTGTCGCGGCGATTGCGGAGCAGTGGGGCTATTACAGCCTCGGCGTCTTTGCGGCGCGCTATCGGGCGCGCTTTGCCGAGAACCCGTCGGACAGTCTGCGGCGGGTGGGGCGCTGATACGGCGGTGCCGCGATGGACTAAAAACCACAATCATGGTGTGGTTTATTACAAAGCGGCACGTTCGTGTCTGCCACAAAACCGTGGTGCGCACTCAAATAGTTGATATAACAAAACTTGTATAACTGGTACGGAACGTGCAGGCCATGGCGTCCTGCTTCCTGCAGGTCGTCCGGCGACAGAACCGGTGCCGCGGAGGCATGTGCTGATCGCCTTGTGATTCACTGAAGAAAGGATTTGCCTCATGTTCCGCCGTTTTGTCAGCCTCGCGCTCGCCCTGCTGGGTGCGTTCGCGGCTACCACCGCCTTCGCCGGTCCCGACTGGTACCTGATCGAACATGGCCGCCAGCTGAAGCGCGCCGCCCTCGCCAGCGGCGAGGCCCAGGTTGCCGTCCAGCCGGTCGGCTACGGCCCGCGCGCCCAGCCGGTGGCGGCCAACCGCAGCACCGAGCAGGCTCCGGTCGTCGCCGCGCCCACCAAGCTGGCCTGCAGCCAGACCGCCGCAGCCAAGGGCTGCTGACGACGCGCGTCGCCTGCGTTCCGCTCGAGCCGGCCGTCACGGGTGCGCCCCTGGCGGCCGCTTTTGCTATGTGCGCCGCTCAAGGCAGATCAAGGGCGACCAGGCCGTCGTGGCTTCAGGTTGTGGGTTGGGCTCTTTGTGGTGGGCTGTCTGTGGGTGGGCTGTCTGTGGGGGCGAATTCATTCGCCCTCAGTCGGCTAGACAAGCTCCGCGGGCGAATGAATTCGCCCCCACAGGGAGAGGCCACAGGGAGAGGCCCCCTGGGAGGCCGGCCTTCAGCGGAGGCGGCTGGCGAGGTCCGGGTGGAGTCCGGCCATGAAGCGCTCCACCGCGCCCGTATAGGCGTTGTCGAGGCCCAGCTGGCTGTTGATGTCGCCGTGGGACAGGTCTTCGCCGAGCACCTGGACCTGCATGCCCAGCCCGTCGGCGCGGGCGGCGAGGCGGCGGGCCTGGTCGCAGGAGTCCTCCCGCCGCGTCGAGCACACCGCCAGCAGCGGCGCGGCGCCCGGTGTCAGCGCGTGGTAGGGCGACAGCGCACGCCAGTAGGCCGGGTCGGTGCCGAAGGGGCGGTCGTAGAGGCGCAGGTGGCGCTGGTTCATGATCGCCTCCACGTCCATCGCGGCGCTGTCCAGCGCCACCGTGCCGAGCACCGGCAGCGGTGACGGCGTGAAGCGGGCCGTCGGCGAGACGGCCAGCAGCGCGGCCAGATGGGCACCGGCCGAGTGGCCCATCAGCACGAAGCGCTGCGGGTCGCCGCCCCACGCCGCGGCCTTCTGCTGGGCCATTGCCAAGGCCCGCGCCACGTCGCGCAGCTGCACGTCGACGGCGGCCTGCGGCAGCATGCGGTAGTTGATCGAGATGAAGACGATGCCGCGCGTCACCCAGCGGGCGACCTTGGCATCCACGACGCGTTCCATCGCCTTGTCGCCAATGGCCCAGGCGCCGCCATGGACCATCAGGATCACCGGGGCGCCATGGGCGTCGGCCGGGATGTAGACGTCCATCGTCTGGGCTGGGTCGGCGCCGTAGGCGACGTCGGCCAGCTTGCGGGCGCCGGCCGGTAGGCCGTGGCCGGCGTCCTCGTCGGCGGCGCCGAGGCGGGCCGTCCGCCGTTCGCGCAGGCGGTCGAGCAGGGGGCCGGCATGGGCGGCGGAAGTGGCCGCGGCGAGGCCGAGGGCGGCGAGCAGGTAGCGCCGGCGGGCCAGCCGGGTGGGGTGGGCGAGGGGCGGCGAAATGTTCATGGGATGCATCCTCCTGTGCCGCAATGCTAGCCTGTGGGCCTTGCTCGTCCAATCCTCGGCATCACGCTCCCATGCATTACCTCTTTCTCGGCATCGCCATCCTCTCCGAGGTGGTCGCCACCTCGGCCCTCAAGAACGCCGAAGGTTTCACCCGGCTGCTGCCCAGCCTGGTCGTGGCGGTCGGCTACGGCGCGGCCTTCTATTTCCTGTCCCTGGCCCTGCGCGCGATTCCCATCGGCGTGGCCTACGCCATCTGGTCGGGGATCGGCATCGTGCTGATCAGCATCGTGGCCTACTTCGCCCACGGCCAGAAGCTCGACCTGCCGGCCCTGCTCGGCATGGGCCTGATCGTCGCCGGCGTGCTGGTGATCCAGCTGTTCTCCCGCTCCCAGGCGCATTGACGGCTGCCTGACGGCGCGGCGGGCGGCCCCGGGCGGGGGCCGTCCTTGCCATGAGCTGGCGTCATGCCAGCATAAGAAAACAGTGTCTTCACAGGGTTTCGGCGGGTCCGAATAATCCGGCCCATCGCTGATGATTTCCGGACCCTGCCGTGACCGTACGCCGCCCCAACCTCCTGATCCTGATGGCCGACCAGCTCACCCCTGGTGCCTTGCCCGTGTATGGCAACCCGGTGGTGCGCGCCCCGCACATCGACCGCCTGGCGGCTGGCGGCGTGGTCTTCGACTCGGCCTACTGCAACAGTCCGCTGTGCGCGCCGTCGCGTTACAG
Source organism: Pseudomonadota bacterium (assembly GCA_018241665.1). Taxonomy (GTDB): domain Bacteria; phylum Pseudomonadota; class Gammaproteobacteria; order Burkholderiales; family Rhodocyclaceae; genus Zoogloea. The sequence goes on along the minus strand of JAFEDK010000049.1, from coordinate 21,399 downwards.
TTTCCTGAGCGGCAAGCTGCCGTCGCGCATCGGCGCCTACGACAACGCCGCCGAGCTGCCCGCCGAGGTGCTGACCTTCGCCCATCACCTGCGCCACGCCGGCTACCACACCGCGCTGGCTGGCAAGATGCACTTTGCCGGGCCCGACCAGCTGCACGGCTTCGAGCAGCGCCTGACCACCGACATCTACCCGGCGGATTTCGGGTGGACGCCCAGCTGGGACGCGCCCGGCGTGCGCCCCGAGTGGTACCACAACATGAGCTCGGTGCTCGACGCCGGGCCCTGCGTACGCACCAACCAGCTGGATTTCGACGAGGAGGTGGTGTTCACCGCCCGCCGCCACCTGTTCGACCTGGCCCGCGGCAGCGATCCGCGCCCCTTCTGCCTGGTCGTGTCGATGACCCATCCCCACGACCCCTACGTGATCCCCCGGCCCTACTGGGACCTGTACCGGGACGAAGACATCGACCTGCCGCGCGTCGACCTGCCGGTGGATGCCTGGGACGCCCATTCCCTGCGCCTGCGCGAGGTCTGCGACATCGGCCGCAATCCGCCCTCCGAGGCCCAGGTGCGCGCCGCGCGGCGCGCCTACTACGGCGCCATCTCCTTCGTGGACGAGCAGGTCGGCCGCCTGCTGCGGGCCCTCGACGAGTCCGGCCAGGCCGACGACACCATCGTGCTGCTGGTCGGCGACCACGGCGACATGCTCGGCGAGCGGGGCCTCTGGTACAAGATGAACTTTTTCGAGGGCGCTGCCCGCGTGCCGCTGATCGTCCATGCGCCGGGTCGCTTCGCGCCGCGCCGGGTGGCCGCCTCGGTGTCGCTGGCGGACATCCTGCCGACGCTGGTGGACCTGGCCCACGACGGCCGGGCGCCCGCTGCGCCGGAGCCCATCGACGGCCGCTCCCTGTGGCCGCACCTGACCGGCGCCGCCGGCCACGACGAGGTGATCGGCGAATACCTGGGCGAAGGGGCGCTGGCGCCCATCGTGATGATCCGCCGCGGGCCGTGGAAATTCATCCACTCGGCGCCCGATCCGGACCAGCTCTACCACCTGGGCGACGACCCCGACGAGCTGCGCAACCTGGCCCCCGACCCGGCCGCCGCCGACACGCTGCGGGCCTTCCGCGCCGAGCTCGCACAGCGCTGGGACCTGGCCGCGTTGCGCGACGAAGTCGTGCTCAGCCAGCGCCGCCGCCGTTTCCATTTCGCCGCCGAAGCCAACGGGCCGCGCCCATCCTGGGATTTCCAGCCCCACGTGGATGCCAGCCGGCAATACGTGCGCAGCCAGCTGGACCTGGACACCACCGAGGCCCGCGCGCGCTTCCCGCGCGTCTGAATTCACCCGTTATTGCCGGAGACTTCCATGCCCCGCCGCTTTCGCAAACTACCCCTCGTCCTGGCCCTGATCCCGGTCCTCCACGGCACCGCCGCGCTGGCCCAGGAGGCCGCCCAGCCGGTTGCCACCGACGACACCAAGCTCGACGCGGTGACCGTGTTCACGCGCCGCCAGACCCGCCAGATCCAGGAACTCGGCCGCGCCGACGTGACCGCCGCGGTGCCCGGCACCAGCCCGCTGAAGCTGCTCGACAAGCTGCCCGGCGTGAACTTCCAGTCCGCCGACACCTACGGCGCCTACGAGTGGTCCACCAAGCTCACCGTGCGCGGCTTCAACCAGAACCAGATGGGCTTCACGCTGGACGACGTGCCCCTCGGCGACATGAGCTACCGTAACTCCAACGGCCTGCACATCAGCCGCGCCATCTCGTCGGAGAACATCGGCCGCGTGGTGCTGTCCCAGGGCGCCGGCGCCCTCGATACGGCGTCCAACAGCAACCTCGGCGGTACCGTGCAGTTCTATTCGCTGGACCCGGCCGTCACCCGGCGTGTCACGCTGGAACAGACCGTCGGCCAGAACTCCGCCCGCCGCACGTTTGCGCGCTTCGACAGTGGCGAGCTGGCGCCCGGCACGCGCCTGGCCCTGAGCGTCACCGACCAGGGCTCCGAGAAGTGGAAGGGCAGCGGCGACCAGCGCCAGCGGCAGGTGAACGCCAAGCTGGTGTCGGACTTCGGCGCCAACCGCCTGAGCGCCTTCGTCAATTACTCCGATCGCCAGGAAGTGGATTACCAGGATCTGTCCAAGGCCCTGATCCAGCGCCTCGGCTACCGCTGGGACAACTACTACCCCAACTGGAACGCCGCGCTGCAGTCGGCCCAGGGCAACTGGAGCCGTGGCGAGACGAGCATCGACGACGCCTACTATGCCGGCGCCGGCCTGCGCACCGACTGGCTCGCCGGCGTGACGCTGGACAGCCAGCTGAGCGACAACGTGAGCCTCAAGACCACCGCCTACCACCACGACGACGACGGCACGACGTTGTGGTTCACCCCCTACCGGGCCTCGCCGGGCGGCACGCCGGTGTCCCTGCGCACGGTGAGCTACGGCATCAGCCGCAACGGCATCCTGTCCACCCTCAGCGTCAACGCCGGCAGCCACAGCCTCAAGGGCGGCTTCTGGTATGAGGACAACAACTTCAAGAACGCGATGCGTTTCTACGCCCAGGACGGCGGCCCCAGCGACCTGTACCGCACGCCGTCGGCCAGCGACCTGTTCGCTACCCGCTGGGCCTACGAGTTCAAGACCCGCACGCTGCAGTTCCACCTGCAGGACAGCATCCAGCTCAGCGACAAGCTGAAGGTGAACGTCGGCTTCAAGTCACCGAGCACCGAGACCTCGGTGAGCACCACGGCCGGCAACCCCCTGTCGGGCAGCATCAAGGCCTCCAAGGGCTTCCTGCCGCAGCTCGGCGCCAACTACGTGATCGACGCCCGCAACGAGGTCTTCGCCGGCCTGTCGCGCAACATCCGCGCCTACAAGGTGTCGCCGCTGGAGGATTCGCCCTTCGCCACCACCCAGGCCGGCTTCGACGCGATCAAGGACAGCCTCAAACCGGAGACCTCGACGACGCTGGAGGCCGGCTGGCGCCACCGCGGCGACGGCATCGAGACCTCGCTGACCGCCTACCACGTGGAGTTCAAGAACCGCCTGCTGGCGATCCAGCAGGGCGCGGCCATCGCCGGCAACCCGTCGGTGCTCGGCAACGTCGGCAAGGTCAGCACCAACGGCATCGAGGCCGGGCTGGTGTGGTCGCCGCTGCGCAACCTGCAGTGGTTCAACAGCCTCAGCTACAACGACTCCAAGTACAAGGACGACTTCTACGATAATGGCAGCCTGGTGGCAGTGTCCGGCAAGCAGGTGGTCGATTCGCCGAAGCTCATCGCCAAATCCCAACTCGGCTACGACAACGGCGCCACCTTCGGCCGCATCGGCGTGAATTACCTCGACAAGCGCTATTACAGCTATCTCAACGACGCCTCGGTGAGCGCCTACAGCGTGTGGGACCTGAGTATCGGCCACCGTTTCAAGCGCGTCGCCGCCTTCGACGAGATCCGCGTGCAGGCCGGCGTCAACAACCTGTTCGACAAGCAGTACGTGGCCTCCATCGGCACCAACGGCTTCGTCACCAGCGACGCCGCCGGCACCTACCAGACCCTGCTGCCGGGTGCGCCGCGCACCGTCTTCGCCACCGTCGGGGCGCGCTTCTGAGCGCCGCCGGCCACCCGTAAGCCGTCATGAGCGAAGCCCTCATCCCGCTGGCCCGCTGGGCCAACGACGCCCTCGCTGTGCTGACGGCCGATTCCTCCGCGCTGGCAGCGCTGGGGAACGGGATCGGTGCGCTGGCCGACGGCCTGCAGGCGGTTCTGCAGGCCGGGCCGTGGTGGGGGCTGCCCACCGCGCTCGGGGCCTTCGCGCTGTGGCGGCGGGGCTGGCGGCTGGCGCTGTTCGTGGTGACGGCGCTGGCCGTGGTGGAAGGGCTGGGCTTCGGCGAGCAGATGCGCACGACTCTCGCCCAGGTGCTCACCGCCACGCTGCTGAGCCTGCTGGTCGGCGTGCCGGTGGGCGTGCTGGCCGGCTCCCGCGCCGGCCTGGCGCGTGCGCTGCGGCCGCTGCTGGATTTCATGCAGACCATGCCGGCCTTCGTGTACCTGATCCCGGCGGTGATGTTGTTCGGCCTCGGCGTGGTGCCGGCCGTGCTGGCGACGGTGATCTTCGCCGTGCCGCCGGTGCTGCGCATGACCACGATGGGCATCCGCGACGTGGACAAGGACGTGCTGGAAGCCGGCTCGACCCTCGGCGCGACGCCCTGGCAACTGCTCGTGCAGATCCGCCTGCCCTACGCGCTGCCGTCCATCATGGCGGGGGTGAACCAGACCATCATGATGGCCTTGTCGATGGTCATCGTCGCCTCGATGGTCGGCGGCGGCGGCCTCGGCGGCGAGGTGCTGTCCGGCATCCAGCGCCTGGACATGGGCCAGGGCTTCGCCAGTGGCCTGTCGGTGGTGTTGCTGGCGATGGTCCTCGACCGCCTCACCGAAAGCCTGGCGGCACCGCAGCCGCCGGTCCGCTGAACGTTCCGCGAGCATCCCGATGAAACGACTTCTTGCCTTCACCGGCCTGGCGCTGGCCGCGGCCGCCGTGTCCGCGAATGCCTCCGCCGCGGCGCCCGTCGATGCACCGGCCTGCCAGACGGTGCGCCTGGCCTCGCCGGGCTGGGCCGACATCGACGCCACCAACGCGCTGGCCGGCGCGGTGCTGAAGGGGCTCGGCTACCGGCCGGCGGTGCAGACCCTGTCGGTGCCGGTGACCTACCAGGGCCTCAAGAGCGGCCAGGTGGACGTCTTCCTTGGCAACTGGATGCCGGCCCAGCGCGAGCTGACCGAGCCCTTCTTCCGCCAGGGCCAGGTGGAGCGCCTGGCCACCAACCTGGACAAGGCTCGCTTCACGCTGGCGGTGCCGGACTACGTGGCGCAGGCCGGCGTGCGCAGCTTTGCCGACCTGCAGGCCCACGCCGACAAGTTCGGCAAGCGCTTCTACGGTATCGAACCCGGCGCGCCGGCCAACCAGATCCTGCGCCAGATGATCGCCGGCAAGGCCTACGGCCTCAGCGGGTGGACTCTGGTGGAGTCCGGCGACGCTGCGCTGCTGGCCCAGTTGGAACGCAGCTTCAAGTCCGACGCGAAGCCGTGGATGGTGTTCCTGGCCTGGGAGCCCCACGTCATCAACACCCGCTTCCCGATCACCTACCTGCAGGGCGGCGACGCCCATTTCGGGCCGGACTACGGCGCCGCCACGGTGTCCACGGTCAGCCGCAAGGGCTATGCGGCCCAGTGCCCCAACCTCGGCCGCCTGTTCGGCCAGTTGCGCTTCAGCGTGGCGCTGGAGAACGAGATGCTCAAGCAGACCGTCGGCGAGCGGGTCGAGCCGGGCCAGGCGGCGCTGGCCCTCATCAAGCGCCATCCGGAGTTGCTCGACGGCTGGCTGAAGGGCGTCGTCACCAGCCAGGGCGGCGACGGCCTCGCCGCGGTGCGCTACAGCCTCGGCCTGCCGCCGCGCTGAGCGGCGCCGGGTGCCGATAAGCTTATCCATATTCCTTCTGATCGGCCGGCAGGCCTTCTGCTATCGTCGGGCGCAGTCGATGCCGCCCGGCCGGCCCTGTAGGCACGTTGCGCGGGGGCATCCGTTTCCCTCCGCCTCCTTGCCTACGGTCGCCTCATGTCCAGGGATTCGCTGCCCCAGCTCCAGTCGCTCGTCTTCTTCGAGTCTGCCGCCCGCCTGCTGAACTTCACCGCGGCGGCGGAAGAACTCGGCACCACCCAGCCGGCGGTCAGCCACCGGGTGCGCAAGATGGAGGAATCCCTCGGCATCCCGCTGTTCCGCCGTCTGCACCGGGGTGTGGTGCTTACCGATGAAGGGCAGCGCATGTACGAGACGGTGCGCGACAGCCTGGAGGCGATCCGCCTGACCACCCGCCAGGTCAGCGCCACCCGCCGCCACGAAACCCTGACCCTGATCACCGATTTCGGCTTCGCCAAGTTCTGGCTGATGCCGCGCCTGCCGGCGCTGAAGGCACGGCTGCCCGGCCTGGAGCTGCGCATCCTGACCTCCCAGTCGGAATTCGATCCACGCCGGGACAAGGCCGACCTGGCCATCCTGTTCGGGCCCGACGCCAGTGAGGGCGCTGAATCCACGCGGCTATTCCGCGAACGGGTGGTGCCGGTATGCAGCCCGGCGTTGCTGGAGCGCCAGGGCCCGCTGGCCGGCGCGGAAGACCTCTATGGCCTGCCGCTGTTGCACCTGGAAGGGGATGAGCCGGGGCGCTGGCTGGAGTGGGATGACTGGTTCCGCGCCCAGGGCCTGGACGGCCGCAATACGCTGCCCAAGCTGGGCTTCAATGATTACTCGCTGGTGATCCAGGCTGCCCTGGCCGGGCAGGGTGTTGCGCTGGGCTGGGCGCCGCTGGTAGATGATCTGCTCGCCGACGGCCAACTGGTGGCGGCGGTGGACCGGCCGGCTTTCACCGAGCGGGGCTACCAGCTGATCCGCCCGGCCCACAAGCGCCTGGCCGGCCCGGCGCTGCGCTTCCACGACTGGATCGTCGGGCAGTGCGCGGGGGCGCTGGCGGTCTGATGAGGTGTTGTCAGGCTGCGCTGCCGGCGGCCAGCATGCCCTCGATGTGCTCGTAGAGTTCCTGGGCCTTGATCGGCTTGGTCAGGTAGTCGTCCATGCCGGCGTCGAGGCAGCGTTCCCGGTCGCCGTTCATCGCGTTGGCGGTCATCGCGATGATCGGCACCCGCGGCTGGCCGGCCGCCTGCTCCATGCTGCGGATCTGGCGCGTGGCCTCGAGGCCGTCGAGGACCGGCATCTGCATGTCCATCAGGATCACGTCGAAACGGCTGGCGCCGACCATGTCCACCGCGTCGGCGCCATTCTCGGCCAGGCTCACGGCGTAGCCACGCTTCTGCAGCAGGACCTGGGCGAGGCGCTGGTTGACCGGGTTGTCCTCGACGAGCAGGACCCGGGCACCTGCCAGCGCGGCCTCTTCATGGGGTGCGGCCGGCGGACTGGCCGGCGTTGCGGCGTCGGGGGCGGCGCGTGCCGCCGTGCTTTGGCAGGGCAGGGTGAAGTGGAAGGTCGAGCCCTGGCCCGGCATGCTGTCCACCCAGATGCGGCCTCCCATCAGTTCGATAAGGCGGCTGCAGATCGACAGGCCCAGCCCGGTGCCGCCGAACTTGCGGGTGATCGACGTATCTTCCTGGGAGAAGGCGTCGAAGATGTGTTCCTGGGCCGCCGACGAGATGCCGATGCCGGTGTCGCGCACCGAGAACAGCAGTTGCTGGCCGTCGCCGCGGCGGACCCGCAGTTCCACCTCGCCCGTCTCGGTGAACTTCACCGCGTTGCTGAGCAGGTTGATGAGCACCTGGCGGACCCGCACCGGGTCGCCGCCTAGCCTCTGCGAAACGTCGTCGTCCACCTGGCAGCGTACCTGCAGGCCTTTTTCCTCGCCCTGCAGGATCACCGGGCGCAGGGCGTCCTGCAGTAGTTCGCGCAGGTCGAAGTCGATGTTCTCGATGGCCAGCTTGCCGGCCTCGATCTTCGAGAAGTCGAGGATGTCGTTGATGATGGTCAGCAGTGCGCCGGCGGAGGAGCGCACGATGTTCAGGTAGTCCCGCTGTTCGTCGTCGAGCCGGGTGTCGAGGGCCAGCTCGGTCATGCCGATGATGCCGTTCATCGGCGTGCGGATCTCGTGGCTCATGTTGGCCAGGAAGTCGCTTTTCGCGCGGTTGGCCGCTTCGGCGGCATCCCGCGCCTGTTCCAGCGCGACGCGGCTGGCTTCCCGTTCGGCGACCAGCCGGCCGATGGCCGCGGTGACCGCCTCGATGTCCTCGTCCGACGGCGTGCTGGCCACCGTGTTGGGGATGGCCTGCAGGCCGGCCAGCACTTCGCGCAGGGAGGTCAGGGCCTTCTCGCGCTGGCTGAGTTCCCGCTGCAGCCGGGCGGCGGTCTGGTTGAGCACGTCGAACATCGGGCGGAATTCGAGCGGCAGGTCGGCCAGCAGCTCCGCCTCGTCCTGGGGCACCCGCGCTTCGTGCCGGCTTTCGTCGAAGCCTTTCACGCGGCCGAGGCTGCCCAGCCACAGCTTGAGCGGGAACCAGATCAGCACGAGGCCGCCGGTGAAACCCAGCAGGGTCAGCAGCAGCGCCGTGCGGAACAGCTTCCACAGCCCGCCGGCGATCATGTCCACGTCGAATTCGAGGCGCAGCACGCCGTAGTCACGCCCGCCGGCGGTGATGTTGCGATTGACCTCGTAGAGATCGGTGGCGACGCGCTTGCGCAGCCAGGCCGGCGGCACGACCTGCGGCTGGTCGCGATTGACGCTGCGCAGCCCGCCACCGGCCAGGTCGATGAAGGTGGCGGAGGCGAACTGGGAACCGACGATGGACTTGTCGAGGGTGCGCTGGATGGTGTCGTAGTCGCCGATCACTGCGCTGTCGGTGATGGTCTGGGCGGTCACCTCGATCAGCATGGTGGCCGACTGCTGGGCGGTTTCCAGCTCCTGGGTGAACTGGTACTGGTAGAACAGCACCAGCCCGCCGCCGATGAAGAACAGCAGCGCAGCCGAGTACAGCGCGTAAATGCGCGCGACCAGCGACTGTGGCAGCAACCTCGAGAGTTTGCCCATGGGCCTGGTGCCGGTCAGCGCACCGCCGCCGGTGCGCTCTGGTAGAACTTGCGGTAGGACGCGTAGTCGGCGCCGCTGGCCGGGATGAAGAAGGCGTCGTTGCCGAGGCCGACCTCCTGGGAGGCGCGGTGCAGGATTTCCTGGCCGCGGGGGTCCTTGTGCATGCCGAAGAAGGCCGCCGAGATGGCCTTCAGGTCCTTGTCGGGCACCCGGCCGGAGGCCATCAGGGCCAGGTCGTGGTAGGGCTCGGAGGTCCACAGCACGCGGAATTTCTTGCCTTCCCGGTTGGCGTAGCCTTCCACCAGCATGGAATTGCTGCCGACAGCCTTGGCCTTGCCGGCGAAAAGCTGGGCTATGGCGGCGTTCTGGTTGCCGCCGAAGACGGTCTTCACGTCCACGCCCTTCGAAATCAGGTAGGCATAGGGCACCTTGTAGCCGATGAAGGCTTCCGGGCCGGCAAAGGCGACTTCCTGGCCTTTCAGGTCCTCGACGCGGGTGACCGGGGAATCGGCGGGCACGACGATCTGGCCATGCAGCGCCGGCGCATTGCGGCGCCCGAAGACCTTCCAGCCGAGGGATTCCCGTTCGGGGCTGAACAGGTGGTTGGTGAATACGAACTCCACTTCCTGGGCCAGCACATAGCTTGTGGTGTCGGCCGAGGTGCGGCCGATCTTGAGCTGCAGCCTGACCCCGCTCTTCTCCGAGACGTACTGGATGATCGGGTTCCAGTAGGCCGCCGTCTTGTTGATGTCCCACTGGTTGACCGGCGAGAAACGGTAGACCGCCTCCTGGGCATGGGCGGTGGTGATGCCCAGGGCTAGGGCGAGAACTGCGGCGAGGCGCACAAGCATGTCGGATCTCAGCAAAGGGAAGCGCCGCCGATTATAGACATTCAGTCTTAAGGCTGCGTTGGCGCATCTCACGGCGCCAGCCGTGCCTTGTGCCAGCTGCCGTCCGGCTGCAGGCGGTAGGTGATGCGGTCGTGCAGGCGCGAGCTGCGGCCCTGCCAGAATTCCCAGTAGTCCGGCACCAGCCGGAAGCCGCCCCAGTGCGGCGGGCGCGGCGGGTTGAGGCCGAAGCGCAGGCCGTATTCGGCGGCACGGGCAACCAGCACGCCCCGGCCGGCAATCGGCTCGCTCTGCGGGGAGGCCCAGGCGCCGATGCGGTGGCTCAGCGGGCGGCTGGCGAAATAGGTGTCGGAGTCCTCGGCGGAGACCTTCTCGACGCGGCCCTCGATGCGCACTACCCGCTCCAGCTCGACCCAGTGGAACTGCAGTGCGGCGAAGGCGTGGGCCTCCAGCTCGCGACCCTTGCGGCTGGCGTAGTTGGTGTACCAGATGATGCCGCGCGCGTCGTAGCCCTTGATCAGCACCACGCGGGTGGACGGTCGCCCGTCGGGGCCGACGGTGGCGACGGTCATCGCGTTGGGCTCGGGCAGGCCCTTGTCCAGCGCCTCCTGGAGCCAGGCGGCAAACTGGTGCAAGGGGGAATCGGCGGCCTCGTCGTCGTCGAGGCTGCCGTGTTCGTAGCTCTTGCGCAGGTCGGCAAGCGTGGGATCCTTACTCATCGCGGCGTCGGCAGTCGGTGGGGATATGGGATTGTGGCACTTTGCGGCCATGTTGGCCGGGCTGCCCATGAAAATGACGGGGTGGTATCGTGGGCGCCCGCCTGCCCGAGGAGCCCGTCGATGGCCTCTGTCCCCCGTCTCCGCGTGATGTTTTCCAGCCGTGCGCTGTCGTCCGTGTTCGGCGGCGAACTGCTGACCGACCTGCGCCTGGAACTCAAGGCGCGCATCGAAGGTATCCGCGTCGGTGAGCATCAACTCTTCGAGGTATGGATCCACGAGGACGATCCGGAGCCGGCCGGCAAGACCATCCTCGAAGGCTCGCTGGAGGAGATTGCCAAGGCCGACATCGTGCTGGTGCTGTACACCGGCGAGGCCGGCAGTGCGGACCTCGGCAGCGAAATCGGCATCTGCCACGCCGAACTGCTGGCGGCCCTCACCCATCGGCGCGACGTGGTGTCGGTGATTTCCCTGGAACCGACGCTGCCGGCAGCGGAAGATCGTGACAAGGTGTTTCAACGTTTCGTCGCCGCCCGGCGCCTGATCCACACCCGCGTCAACAACCGCGAGGCGCTGTTCGCCGCCGCGCTGCGTCTGGTTGTGCAGCGGGCCGTCGAGCTGGCCAAGCGCGGCGCGCGGCCGACCGGGCGGCGTGTCGACCAGGGGGCGGCACTGGACTGGGCGCGCCTCGATCTGCCGGGGCGCGCGGATGCGATGCGTAGCGCCCTCGTCGAGGCGCTGGACGGCGAGGTGCAGGGGGAGGGCGTCGTGCTGTCCGACCTGGGCCTGTCCGGGCCGGCGCCGGCCCGCCTGCTGCTGCGCGTGGAGGCGATCCCGGCGCTGCTGGGCGTGGCGGCAGCGCGGGAGCGGGTCGGCCAGCCCTTCTACCAGGACCACGACTATGCGGTGCTGCTGGCGGAAGCGGACGCCTTCGGCCCGGTGCATGTGATCGCCTGCCACCGGGGCGTGACGGAATCCCAGGCTCTCAAGCTGCTCGGTACCAGCAACGCGGTGGCGGTGGCTTCCGAGTTCGGCGTGTTCGCTGCCGAGGACGTGATGCAGACCCAGCTCGTGCTGCTGTCCCACTGCGTCGAGGAAGGCGCCGTGCGCCTCGGCCTCAGGCGCTTCCGCGAATGGCTGGAGCGGGAAGGGGAGGCGGCCAACCTGCTGCGCCGTGCGCGGGCCCGCCGCGGCATCGTCGAGGCCATCGCGCGGGGGCGTGCGGCGACCTGAGGAATGGCACTACCCAAAATGTGTTGTTACAGGATCGTCCTTGAAGAAGCAGGGACCGGCCTGCCAGCATGAAGTGCTGCCCGCCAGGCGGGCCTTCCATGATTCCGAGGAGAACCAGAATGAAACGCTTCAAGCAGACTCTTGCTGCCCTGCTTATCGTCAGCACCACCCACGTGGCCTTCGTACAGACCGCCCAGGCCACCATGATCGGCACCGAGCAGGTCGCCCAGGCCAGCCAGGGCACGACCCGCAGCGGCGCCGAGGCCCGCGCCCACCTCAACGAACTGCTCGACCGCGCCGACGTGCAATCCCGCCTGGAGAGCATGGGCGTCAAGGCCGCCGATGCCCGCGAACGCGTCGCCGCGCTGACCGACGAAGACGCTGGCCGCCTGGCCGCGCAGATGGACAAGGCGCCGGCGGGTGGTTTCATCGAGGTGATCATCTTCCTGTTCCTGCTGCTGCTGGTGACCGACATCCTCGGTTTCACCAAGGTCTACCCGTTCACCCGCTCCATCCGCTGACCTTAGCGAATAAATCTACTGCGCCCTCCGATCTCGCGATTGCGGTGCTCGCCGTACTCTTGTACGGCTGGGCGCCTCGTCGCGACCTCGGGTCTGCTCGCTACGATTTCTTCGCCAAATCACGAACCCATGAGTGACTTTTTTGAAAAGCGGCGGCGTTTGATTGGCACGGCTGGGGCGCTGGCGGCGCTCGGGCTGAGCGGTTGCGCGGCGCAGACGGCGGCCTTGCGCGCTGAGAGGCCGACCGGGGTGCCGCCGCGGGTCGAGTTGTCAGGGGTGCCGTATTACGCGCAGGAGGATTACCAGTGCGGGCCGGCGGCGCTGGCGATGGTGCTGGGGGCCAACGGCTTCGGCGTGACGCCGCAGGCGTTGGCCGGGCAGGTCTTCCTGCCGGGGCGGCAGGGCTCGCTGCAGATCGAGATGCTGTCCGGCGCGCGGCGCCACGGGGCGCTGGCGGTGGAGATCCCTGGCACGCTGGAGGCGTTGATGCGCGAGACGGCGGCCGGGCATCCGGTGGTCGTGCTGCTCAACCTGGGCCTGTCGTGGGCGCCGACCTGGCATTACGCGGTGGTGATCGGCTACGACCTGGACGACGAGTCCTTCCTGCTGCGCTCCGGCCCGATGGAGCGCCAGGTGATGCCTTTCCGCACCTTCGAGCTGACCTGGGAACGGGCCGGCAAGTGGGCCTTCGTCGTCGTGCCGCCGGGCCAGCTGGCTGCGACCGCCGACGAGGCGCTGACCACCCGCGCGCTGGTGGCCTTCGAGAAGGCCGCGCCGGCCGGGCGCGCGGTGCCCGCCTACCGGGCCGCGCTGGCCCGCTGGCCGGACAGCCTGACGCTGGCGATGGGCCTCGGCAACAGCCAGTACCAGGCCGGCAACCTGCGCGGGGCGGAAGCCGCTTTCCGCGACGCGGCCAAACGCCATGACGCGGCGGCCGCGTGGAACAACCTGGCCAACGTGCTGCTGGAGCTGAAGCGCCCGGTTGAAGCCCGCAAGGCCGCCCAGCGCGCCGTCGAGCTCGGCGGCCCGACGCAGGACGCGGCCCGCGACACCCTCCAGCGCATCCGGCGGTAAAGGCTGCGTCCTTTGTGGGGCCATCAGGGGCGAATGTCCTGTTTGGGAGGAATGTCCTGTGGGGGGAATGCCCTGTGGGGGGAATGCCCTGTGGGGGCGAATTCATTCGCCCACCGCGGGTTGCTCCACCCCCGCGGGCGAATGAATTCGCCCCCACAGAGCCAACCCACAGAGC
>JAFEDK010000049.1:0-8175 GCA_018241665.1 Pseudomonadota bacterium | reverse complement strand
CCCACAGAGCCAACCCACAGAGCGGTTCCTCGCTCAGCCTTTCACGCACACCACCTGGCGCAGGGTGTGGACTACCTCCACCAGGTCGGACTGGGCGGCCATCACTGCGTCGATGTCCTTGTAGGCCATCGGGATCTCGTCGATGACATCCTTGTCCTTGCGGCACTCCACGCCTTCGGTGGCGCGCACCTGGTCGGCGACGGTGAAGCGCTTTTTGGCCTGGGTGCGGCTCATCGTGCGGCCGGCGCCGTGGCTGCAGGAGCAGAAGGCCTCCTCGTTGCCGAGGCCGCGCACGATGTAGCTGCGCGCGCCCATCGAGCCGGGGATGATGCCCAGCTGGCCCTTGTGGGCGGCGACGGCCCCCTTGCGGGTGACCAGCACCTCGCGGCCGAAATGGCTCTCCCGTTGCACGTAGTTGTGGTGGCAGTTCACCGCTTCCACGTCGGCCGTGAAGGGCTTGGCAATTTCCTTGCGGGCCGCGGCCACGACCGCCTGCATCATCAGCGCCCGGTTGCGGCGCGCGTAGTCCTGGGCCCAGCCGACGGCCTCCACGTAGTCGTCGAAATGGCGGCTGCCCTCGGTGAAGTAGGCCAGGTCCCGGTCCGGCAGGTTGGCGATGTGCTGGCGCATGTCTTCCTGGGCCAGCTCGATGAACAGGTTGCCGATCGCGTTGCCGACGCCCCGCGAGCCCGAATGCAGCATGAACCACACCTGGCCGGCCTCGTCCACGCAGACTTCGATGAAGTGGTTGCCGGTGCCCAGCGTGCCCAGGTGCAGGCGGTTGTTGGTGCGTGCCAGCGTCGGGTACTTGGCGACGAGGCGGTCGAAGCCCCGGGCCAGTTCGCGCCACATGGCATCCACCGCCGGCGGGGCCTCCTGCCAGGCACCCGTGTCGTGCCGTCCGAAGGTTTTGCCGTGGGGCACGGCGGCCTCGATGGCGGAGCGCAGGCGGTGCAGGTTGTCCGGCAGGTCGGCGGCGGTCAGGCTGCTGCGCGCGGCGATCATGCCGCAGCCGATGTCCACGCCCACCGCCGCCGGAATGATCGCGCCGGTGGTGGGGATCACGCTGCCTATCGTCGAGCCCTTGCCCAGGTGCACGTCGGGCATCACCGCCAGGTGCCGGAAGATGAAGGGCAGGCGGGCGGTGTTCATCAGCTGCTGGCGCGCCGCGTCCTCCACCGGGACACCGCGTGTCCACAGCTTGATCGGCGCGCCGCCGGGAACGTCGAGAATGTCGTGGGGGCTCATGGCCGGATTATGGCCGGCCCCCGTCGATCAGAACACCACGTCGTAGGTGGCGGTCAGCAGCCGCGCGTTGCCGAAGCGGTTGAAGCCGTCCACGGTGTAGTTGGGGCCGCTGCGATCCTTCTGGAAGTCGAGCTGCACCTTGACCGCGCTGGAGGTGGTCAGGTCGTAGCGCAGCGTGAGGGACTCGGTGCGGTGGGCTTCCTGGCCGTCCGGATCGGCGCCGGCGGAAATCTCGGCCTGGCTGCGGTAGTTGGACACGGTGATCATCGGCGTCCATTTGCCGAGGCGGTAGCCGACGCCAAGGATCTGCGCGCGGTCGGTGTAGCCCATCACGTCGTTGTGGGCGATGCGGATGAACTCGCTGCGCACCAGCACGTTCTCGTAGTCCACGTTGAAGCTCACGCCGTAGATCTGCTGCTTGCCGGCCGGCGAACTGAAGGACGTATCGGCGTCGATGTAGCTGCCGAAGGTCGGCGAGCTCGGATCGGCGTCGAGGGAGCCGCTGACGTTCTTCTGGCGGACCTTGGACTGCAGGTAGACGAGGCGCGTCTCGAACCAGTCCTTGGTGAGGGTCAGGTCGCCGCCGACGATGTTGTCCCAGCGCACGTCGGTGCGGTTGTTGCGGCCGCGGTAGACCTTCCAGTAGCCGCTGCGGTCCTTGGCCTCGTAGCCGGCGAGCAGGTTGGCGTTGGCGTCCCAGCCGATCCACTGGCCGCGGTAGGCCAGGTTGACGCCGTTGTAGTTGACCGCCTCCCAGCCGTACAGCTGCGGCGGCAGGTGGGTCCACGGCAGGGCTACGCCGATGTCCTGGGTGTCCGAGTAGTAGAACATCGGGATGCGCTTGCGGCCGGCCTGAAGGGTGAAGCTGTCGTTCACCTTGAAGCTGGCGTACAGCCATTCGAGGTTGATGGCCCCTTCACGGGCGCCGCGGGAGACCAGCTGGCCGGTGACCGAGAAGCGTCGGTCGGGGAAGGTGGCGACGCCCTGCACGCCGACCTTGGAGTCGGGCTTCCATTGCACGCCGCCCTTGCCTTCATAGACGCCGCCCTGGGCGTAGTCCGAAATGAAGACCGGCTTCTTGAAGTCGCTGAC
Source organism: Pseudomonadota bacterium (assembly GCA_018241665.1). GTDB lineage: Bacteria > Pseudomonadota > Gammaproteobacteria > Burkholderiales > Rhodocyclaceae > Zoogloea. The sequence goes on along the minus strand of JAFEDK010000049.1, from coordinate 5,835 downwards.
GGTACCCGGGGTGCCGCCCAGCATGTGGCCGAGGCCGAGGGTCATGAAGCCGGAGCCGGCGAAATCGACGCCGCCCACTTCGACGGCCGATGCCGGCGTACTGGCGCACAGCAGTGCCGCCACGGACAGGGCCGCGGCGCAGGGGATGTTGCGGAAAGACATGGAACCTCCAGATGCGAATTCGGTAAGGGACGCGGTGCGGCCTCAGTGGACGGTCAGGACGACCTTGACGGTGGCGTCGGCAGCGGCCTTCTCGACGTAGCCGATGCCGCCGGGAGCGGCCGCGACGGCCTTCTTGACCGCCGCGCTGTTGGCCGCCTCGGGGGGCGGCGTGCCCTTGCCGGTGAAGGCCAGCTTGGACCAGTAGGCCTTGGCCTGGGCGGCGGATTTGCCGGTCATCTTGGTGTAGAACTCGTCGCGCAGCGGGCTCGCCTCGGGCTGGTCCTGCGGTGCGGCGGCAGCGCCGCCGGGCAGGCTGGCGGCCTTGCCGAGGAACACGTCGGCAACCTGCTCCTTGGTCATCGCATCGGGGCCGCCCTTGCCGACGATCACCACCATTTCGGCCGCGGCGCCGTGGGCGGCAAGAACGCCCAGCAGGCACAGGCCCGTCTGCAGCTTGCGCTGCAATCCGTCTAGAAACATGACACTCCCTTGTTTGCTTTGTTGTTGCCCGCGCGGGCGGGCTGGAATCAGAAGCTGGCGTTTTTCTTGAAGAAGTCGAAGCAGCGGCGGATGGTGTTGCGCTCCGCGTCGCCGACTCCGGTGAATTCGATGCCGTACTCGTGCTTTGCGCCGTCCCTGGCGCTGCGCACGATGCGTCCGGTGAGGCGCACCGGTGCCTGGCTGGCATAGCGCTCCAGGTTGTCGTCGGGTACGAAGAGGCCGAGGCTGACCGGCTGCTTGGTATCCACGGCCTGGCTCAGGCTGAGGCGCAGGCCACCGAGCGAGAAATCGGCACAGACGCCCTCCTGGCGGACGCCGCCTTGTTCGACCTTGATCAGCAGGCCGTGGCGTGCGCGCGGGGCCCGGCGCTGCTCGTTCTCGACCGGCAGGATCTGGGTGCCGCTGGCGAAGCTGAAGCCGGACATGATGTCGGTCAGCCGGCTCGTCACGTCGCGCAGGTCTTCACCGATGGCGGCCGTGGTGTCCACCTTGGTGGCGCTTTCGCGCAAGGTCGAGAACAGGGTCTCGGTGGTCGATTCGAGCAGCGAGAAACGGTCGAGCTGCTGGTGGCTGGACGAGGCGATGCCCTGGATGGCCTGGGCCGAATCCACCGCGTTGCTGGCCATGCCCTCGATGGCGCCGCTGGTCTTGTGCGCCTCGTCCTGGGTCAGGGCGACCTGCTGGACGACGCTGTTCATCGTTTCCGTGACCTGCTGAACCTTGGTGGACAGCTGGTCGATGATCAGGCCGACCTCGCTGGCCGAGGTGGTGGTGCGCTCGGCCAGCTTGCGCACCTCGTCGGCCACCACCGCGAAGCCACGTCCCTGCTCGCCGGCACGGGCCGCCTCGATGGCGGCATTGAGGGCCAGCAGATTGGTCTGGGCGGCGATGTCCTTGATCGTGTTGACGATGGAGTGGATCTGGCGGGCCGACTCCTCCAGCTCGAGGATCTCGCCGGAAGCACGGCTGACCTGCTCGGTGGTCTGTTGCATCGAGTCGATGTTCTGGCGCACGCTGGCCAACCCGTCGCGGGACAGGGCCTCGACCACCGACGCCCGTTCGGAGGCTTCGCTGGCCTGGCTGCGCACCTCGGCGGAGATCTGGTGCAGTTGTAGCATGGCGCCGGACACCTCGTCGGAGCGGCTGCCCTGCTGGCGGCTGACGCCGGAGATCTCGTTGGAGATCTTGGAGATCTGGTAGGCCGACTGGCCCATGTGGCGGCTGCATTCCTCGATCTCGCGCAGGATGCCGGCCAGCCGGTCGCGCATGGTCTTGATCGCGAACAGCAGGCTGCTGCGGTCGTCGCGGCCGATCTGCACGTCCACACCGAGCTGCCCCTCCGAGATGCGGCGGGCGATCTCGGCCGCGTAGGCGGGTTCGCCACCCATCTGGCGCAGGATGCTGATGGCGACGAGCGCGCCGAGCACCAGCACCGCCAGCGTTGCCGCGACGCCAACCCCGAGCATGCCCTGCTGGGCCAGCTCGGTGGCCTGTTCGGCCGATTCGGTCTGGCTGGCGACATTGCGGGCGTTGATGTCCACCAGCTGCATCAGGTTCTTCTCGGCTGCCAGGTAAGGCTTGCGCTGGGCGCCGCCGAGCAGGTAGTACTTCTGGAAGAGTTCCTTCTGGCGCGCCGCGTCGTGGTTGGCGGCAAGGGCGCGGATCAGCTCGATGATCTCCTGGTCCACCTTCTTCCAGGCCGTCCATTCCTTCACGAAGGCTTGCCAAAGGGCTTCCTCTTCGGCGCTGCGGGGAATGGACTCGTAGCGCTTCCAGACGCCCTCGACGTTGGCCCACAGGGCCTGCTTGTCGCGGGCGATGGCCTCGAACTGGTCCTGGGCGTCCGGATCGCTTTCCCACAACGCCGCTTCATAGGTGCTCGACTTGAGCGCGACCTGGACTTCCCGCAGGCCCTGGATGGCGATCACCGACGGCAGGCGTTTGCGGCCGAGCTCCTTGACGCCGCTGACCCCCTCGCGGATACCCATCAGGCCGCTCAGTACCGCGATGACCAGGGCCACGATGGCCACGGCCCCCAGGGTCACCAGCTTCTGACGCAGACTCATTCGTGCAAGCATCGTGTTGTTCTTTCTATGTTGTCGGCGTGCCTGTCGCTGCGTGGCGAATTCCTGTCCCCTACAGGAATCTGCGGCCGGATTACCAGCCCCAACGTCACTGCCCGGCGCTTTTTCGGCAGTGAAACTCTCATCTTTAGCATTTCCTGCTTATTTATTAGAAATTTACGCGGCCCCGAATATGCCGTATGCCAGGCCCTGCGGTGTTGACGCAGGTCGTACCGGACGCACGCCGCGAGTCGTAAAGTAAGCGCTGGTCCGCTCCCGTCCGGTGCGCCTGCGATGAAGATCCACCAGCTCTCCGTCTCCGATGCCCTTGCCAGCGTGCGCAGTTCGGCACAGGGGCTGGACGCGGCCGAGGCGGCGGCACGGCTGGTCGAATACGGCCCGAACCGGGTCGAACCGCTGGCGGGCGAGCCGGCCTGGCTGCGCCTGCTGAAGGAATTCACCCACCTGTTCTCGATCATCCTGTGGATCGCCGCCGGCCTGGCCTTCCTGGCCGACTGGTTCGACCCGAGCCAGGACATGGCCCGCGTCGGCTGGGCGGTGGTGATGGTGATCCTGGTGTCGGGGCTGTTCTCCTTCTGGCAGGAGCTGCGCGTCGAGCGCACGCTGGCGGCGCTGCAGGGCCTGCTGCCACAGCAGGTCGATGTGCTGCATGGTGGGCAACTGGCCCGCGAGCCGGCCGAAAGCCTGGTGCCTGGCGATGTGATCCAGCTGGCCCAGGGTGACAATGTGCCGGCCGACTGTCGCCTCATCGCAGCCTTCGGCCTGCGCCTCAACCGCGCCACGGTGACCGGCGAGTCGCGCCCGCGCAGTTGCGACCCCGCGCCGTCCGCCGAGGAGCAGGCCTTCGATGCGCGCAACATCCTGCTGGCCGGCACTGCGGTGGTGGCCGGGCAGGGGCGGGCGGTGGTCTATGCGACCGGCGCGCACACCGAGTTCGGGCGCATCGCCCACCTGACCCAGTCCGGTGCCGGCGGCGATTCCCCGCTGCGCCGGGAGATCGCCCGCCTCAGCCGCAGCATCGCGCTGCTGGCGCTGGCCATGGGGGCCGGCTTCTTCGTGGTCGGGCGCGTCACCGGCGTGCCCTTCTGGCGCGACACCATCCTGTCCCTCGGGATCATCATCGCGCTGGTGCCGGAAGGCCTGCTGCCGACGCTGACCCTGTCGCTGGTGCTGGCCGCCCAGCGCCTGGCGCGGCGCAACGTGCTGATCCGCCACCTGCCGTCGGTGGAAACGCTGGGCTCGGTGACGGTGATCTGCACCGACAAGACCGGCACCCTCACCGAGAACCGCATGCGCGCCGAGCGCCTGTACCTCGGTGGGCAGATCGTGCCGCTGGATGGGTTGACGCCTGGCGAGGTGGCGGAACATGCCTTGTTCTTCCGCGTGGCGCGCTGGTGCAACGATCTGGGCGAAAGCCGCGCGGCGGGCACGCCGGCCTTCGATGGCGATCCGCTGGAGATCGCGCTGGCCGAGCTTGCCGAGCGCCACGCGCCGCAGCCTGTCGCGCCACCGCGCAGCGACGAATGGCCCTTCGACTCGGAGCGCATGCGCCAGTCGGTGCTGTTCGATGCGCCGGACGGCCGCCTGCTGGTGTGCAAAGGGGCGCTGGAAAGCGTGCTGCCGCGTTGTTCGACGATCCATGCGGTGGACGGCGAGCAGCTTCTCGACGACGCCGGCCGCGCGGCCATCCAGCGTGCGCAGGAGGCTCTGGCCGGCGACGGCCTGCGGGTCATCGCGCTGGCCTTTCGCCGGCCGCCGGCGGATTGCCCGCGGGATGCGATGGAGAGCCAGCTCGTCTTTGCCGGCCTGGCCGGTATCGCCGATCCGCCGCGGGCCGATGTGGACAGCGCCATCGCCACCTGCCACGCGGCGGGCATCAAGGTGATCATGGTGACCGGCGACCATCCGTCCACCGGCCTGGCCATCGCGCGGCGCATCGGCCTGGTGCGCGGCGAGGCGCCACGGGTGATCACCGGCGCCGAGCTGCGCCGCCTGCACCGGGCCCAGCTTCAGCTGGCCCTCGACGCGCCGGAGATCCTGTTCGCCCGCGTCGCCGCCGACCAGAAGCTGCGCATCGTCGAGGCCCTGAAGGCCAAGGGCCAGGTGGTGGCGGTGACCGGCGATGGCGTCAATGACGCGCCGGCCCTGCGTGCCGCCCACATCGGTATCGCCATGGGGCGCAGCGGCACCGACGTTGCCAAGGAGGCCGCCGACATGGTGCTGCTCGACGACCACTTCGCGAGCATCGTGAACGCCATCGAGGAAGGCCGCGCGGTGTTCCAGAACATCCGCAAATTCCTCACCTACGTGCTGGTGCACAACGTGGCCGAGCTGGTGCCGACGCTGGCCTTCGCGCTGTTCCGCATCCCGCTGCCGCTGACGCCGGTACAGGCGCTGGCGGTGGACATGGGGACCGACTCGCTGACCGCGCTGGGCCTCGGCGTCGAGCGTGGCGACCCGCTGCTGATGCGGCGCCCGCCACGCGCCCGCCAGGAGCGCCTGCTGAGCGTGGCGGTGGCGCTGCGCGCCTACCTGTTCCTCGGCCTGTTCGAGGCGGCGGCGGTGCTGGCGGTGTTCTTCCAGGTACTGCACGGCGGCGGGTGGACCTACGGCGTCGAGTTGCCGGCGGGCAGCCTGCTGTACCGCCAGGCCACTACCGCCAGCCTGGCGACCATCGTGCTGCTGCAGGTCGTCAACGTTTTCCTGTGCCGCAGCGCGGTCCGCTCGGCGTGGGCCACGGGGCTCGGCGGCAACCCGCTGATCCTGGGGGGCGTGGCGCTGGAGATCGGCCTGCTGGCGCTGATCGCCTACACGCCGTGGGGCAACGCGCTGTTCGGCACCGCGCCGCTGCCGTGGCCGGTGTGGCTGGACCTGCTGCCGTGGGCCGCCGGCATGCTGGGGGTGGAGGAGGCCCGCAAGTTCGTGGTCCGCCGCCGGTTGGCGATGCGGGAGCCGCCATGAGCGGGCTCCCACCCCTCCCCGGTGTGCAGGAGATCCCTGTGGGGGCGAATTCATTCGCCCTCCGCACGTGGAGCGACCACCGCGGGCGAATGAATTCGCCCCCACAGGCCCAGCCCACAGGCCCAGC
>JAFEDK010000048.1 GCA_018241665.1 Pseudomonadota bacterium | reverse complement strand
GGCTACTCATGTGGGGGCGAATTCATTCGCCCTACGCGGCTCGCAGCCCGCGGGCGACTGAATTCGCACCTACAGCCAAGCCTACAGCACAGGCCCACAGCCCAGGCCCGGCCGTCCCCAGTGCCGCCCAACGGGCTGCCATGTCGGCTTCCGTTGTCGCCTCAACGAAGGTATTCCATGACCACAGAAATCCTCGCCTCCGGGATCGGCCTGATCCTGTTGCTGGCCGTCGGCGCCTTGGTGTTCGCGCTGGCGCGCCGTCCGTTGCGCCAGGTGCAGCAGCAACTGGACGCCATCCGCGGCTTGCTCGACGACGCCAGTGCGTCGGCCAGTGCCGCCGACTCGGTGCGCAAGCTCGAAGGCCTGCTGCAGCAGAAGGTCGCCGCCGCCCGCCGCATGGGCGAACTGGCCCGCGACCTGATGGTGTCGTCCGGCACGCTGGTGTCGTCCTTCACCGACGTGGTGCAGACCGCTGACCAGCAGTCGGAGCTGGCCTTGGCCGCCTCGTCGGCGGTCAATGGCATGGCGGCGGGCATCGGCGCGGTGTCGACGGAGGCCGGGCAGCTGCTCGGCGTGGCGGCCGACGCCCATGCGCGGGCCTCGTCCGGCGGCGGCCGGGTGGCGGCCATGTCGGACAGCGTGCGGGAACTGGCCGGCGTGGTCGGCGCGGTGGGGCAGGAGTTTGCCGGCGTGCATGCGCACATCGAGCAGATCGGCAAGATCGTGCAGATCATCCAGGGCATCGCCAGCCAGACCAACCTGCTGGCCCTCAACGCGGCCATCGAAGCGGCGCGGGCCGGTGAGCAGGGGCGCGGCTTTGCGGTGGTGGCCGACGAGGTGCGCAAGCTCGCCGAGCGCACCAGCGAGGCGACCGTCAGCGTCGGCGAGATCATCGCCGCCATCGAGAGCGGCAGCGACGGGCTCAACGTGCTGCTGGCGCGGGTGAAGGAGCAGGCCGGCGCCAGCGCCGACAGCACCGGCGAGGCGGCCCAGACCCTGGCGGCGATCGCCGACGGGGCCAGCCAGACGATGGCGGCCGTCGAGAACATCGTCAGCCGTGCCAACGGCGAAGCCGCTTCGGGCGGCCGCCTGGTCGACGAGATGGGCGGCGTGGCGGGCCTCGCGCGTGCCCTCGACGAGCGGGTCAATGGCTGCGATGCGGGCCTGCGCCAGCTGATGACCGGGCTGGTGGAACTCAACGGCCTCAGCGTGGCCATCGACGTGCGCCGCGATGCACTGGTGGCGCTGCTCGACGCCATCGAGGAGACGCGCACCAACAGCATCCTGGTGGTCAATTCGCGCAACCGCGAGCAGGCGCTGCCGCACGTGGAGCGCATCGAGGCGCTGGATGGGGTCGTCGATGCGCAGCTCACGCAGATCGACCGGGTCGTGCAGGACGCGGCCGGGCGGCAGGCGGTGCAGGGCTTCAAGGGCCGCCTGCAGGATTACCGCCGCGCCCGCAGCGGCATGCTGGAGCGGGCCCGGGCCGGTGACCTGGCGTGGATCCGCACGCAAGGCATCGAACGGGTGCGCCCGGCCTACCGGGCGCTGAAGGAAGCCTACGGGGTGCTGGCCGCCGGCCGGACCGCCGGCATCGCCTAGCCGGTGATCGGGCGGAGTACAGTACACCCACGAACGGCACGTCCGATGCCGCGGAGAGGGGAATGACGAAAACCAGACTGATCGAGCAGTTCAATCTGCGCTCGCGCTTGCGCTTCAACCTCGAGCAGGGGGAAATCTGGCTCGACGAGAACCGCATGCTGCTGTTTCACGCCCGTGCGATGGGGGCGCTGCGCCGGGAGCTGTTCGACTCCCTCGGCCTCGAGCGGGCCCGCGGCCTGCTGATCCGCATGGGCTTCGCGTCCGGCCAGCAGGACGCGGAGCTGGCCAAGAAGCTGTTCGGCAGCGGCGATCCCGATGACGTCTTCCGCATCGGGCCCGAGCTGCATGCCTTCGAAGGGCTGGTGCGCTCCAACATCGTGCAGTCCGACCTGGACTGGGAGCGCGGCAGCTTCGCCGGCGAGGTGGATTGGGAGAATTCCTGGGAGGCCGACTCCCATCTGCAGCAGTTCGGTATCGGCGAGGATCCCGCCTGCTGGACCCTGGTCGGCTACGCGTCCGGCTACGCCACGCAGTTCTTCAACCGACTGATCGTCTTCCGAGAGACCGCCTGCCTCGCTTGTGGTGATGCCCAGTGCCACATCGTCGGCAAGCCGGCCGAGGAGTGGGGCGATGACCCCTACCTGGGCTACTTCAAGCCCGACAACCTGCAGGGCCAGCTGGAGGAGATGCGCGAGGAGATCAGCCGCCTGCGCAAGACGCTGTGTGCGTCCCGCCCGGCCGGCAACCTGGTCGGCGCCTCGCCGGGCTTCAAGGCGGCCTTCGATCTGGTCGGCAAGGCGGCGGCCAGCCCGATCACCGTGCTGCTGCTGGGGGAGACCGGCGTCGGCAAGGAGATGTTCGCCCGCTGGATCCACGACCATGGCAGCCGCTCCGACAAGCCTTTCGTTGCCGTGAACTGTGCGGCGATTCCCCATGATCTGCTCGAGTCCGAGCTGTTCGGTGTGCAGAAGGGCGCCTACACCGGTGCCCAGGCGTCGCGGCCAGGGCGTTTCGAGCGCGCCCATGGCGGCACCTTGTTCCTCGACGAGGTGGGCGATCTGCCGCTGGCGGCCCAGGTCAAGCTGCTGCGGGTGTTGCAGACCGGCGAGGTGGAGCGCCTCGGCGACGATCAGGTGCGCAAGGTGGACGTGCGCCTGGTGACGGCCACCAACGTGGACCTGCAGCAGGCCATCGCGGCCGGGCGCTTCCGCGCCGACCTGTATTACCGGTTGGCGACCTATCCGGTGCTGATCCCGCCGCTGCGCGAACGGCGTAGTGACATCCCGCTGCTGGCAGCGGCGCTGGTCGAGAAGTACGAAGTCTCCTACCACAAGAAGCTGCAGGGCATCAGCGACCGGGCCATGCAGGCCTTGATGGGCTACCAGTGGCCGGGCAACGTGCGCGAGCTGCAGAACCTCATCGAGCGCGGCGTGCTGCTGGCGCCCAGCGGCGGACTCATCGAGATCGAGCACCTGTTTGCCGGCGGCGCGCCGGCAAGCGCGCCAGGGGCGGAGGTGGACCGGGCCGGCGTGGTCGGCAACGAGCGCGACGACAGCCGCAACCGCTTGTACGAGGCGATTCTCAACGAAGGCTTCGACCTGGAGCGGCACGAGGCCAGGCTGCTGGAGCTGGCGGTGCAGCGCGCCAACGGCAATCTCACCCACGCCGCGCGCCTGCTCGGCATCACGCGGCGGCAGCTGGCCTACCGGTTGCGCCAGGGCTCGGTGACGGTGGAAGGATGAGGGTTGGGGAGCGTTGGGGGCCGCCGCGCCCTTGTCAGCCGGCGGCAGGCTGTGGCGTCGGCGTCGCAGCCTCGGCCGGGGTGTGGATCACCACCCGGTTGCGGCCACCGCTCTTGGCCTTGTAGAGCGCCTGGTCGGCGACGCGGAGCAGCGTCTCCGGATTGGCGCCATGGGCCGGGAACAGCGCCACGCCGATCGACAGGCTCAGTGTGCCTGGCAGATCGTGACGGGCCTGGCCCAGGTCGGAAAAGCCCTGTCGCCATTGCTCGGCCCGCTCATGGGCGGCCGATTCCGGCAGACCGGGCAGCAGCATAACGAACTCCTCGCCGCCGAAGCGGCAAGCCACGTCTTGCTGACGTGCCTCGCGGGCCAGCAATTGGCCGAGCTCCTGCAGCACCAGGTCGCCGACCTGATGCCCATGCCCATCATTCACCAGCTTGAAATGGTCCACGTCGATCAGCATCAGGCATAGCGGCTGGCCCTCGCGGTTGCAGCGGGCCAGCTCGCGCTCGAAGGTGTCGATCAGGTAGCGCCGGTTGAACAGGCCAGTGAGGGCGTCCCGGTTGGCCTGTTCGTGCAGGCTGCGCTGCAGCGCGAGGTTCTCGGCCAGTTGCTGCTGCAGCGAGTCGTTGGCCTGGCGCAACTCGTGTTCCCGCTGCTTGAGGTTCTCCCGCACGGTGCGCAGCAGCAGGGCCCGGGTGTGGGCGATCCGGCCGATGCCCAGCAGGTACCAGCTGAGGCCGAACACGCACAGGCCGGTGATCCACGGATTGTCTTCGGGGATGAGCTGGAAGCCGCCGATGCCGACACCGAGCAGGGTGCCCAGGCTAAAGGCTCCCAGCGCCAGGAAGATGCCGCGGTAGCCCTGGCTGATGGCGTTGTTGATCGCCGAGCTGATGAACAGCGTGAAGGTGATCCATAGCGGAAAGCCGGTTGTTGAAACCCAGATCGCCACCAGGAAGCAATCCAGCACCAGATTCTGCAATTCCGCCCGCTGGGAGTTCTCCGCCCGGCAGGCGCGCCGGTAGATCAGGTGCGGATAGACCAGGAACTGCAGGGCCAGCAACAACCACACCCAGATTGCGTAGCCCTTGCCATGCAAGTGCAGCGCGTAGAAAACGAAGGCATTGACGAACGAGACCGAGCGCATGACCCAGTGTGCCCGGACGATCCAGTGGGGTTGGTGGGGGGCGGTCGAGGTCGGGTCCATTGGGCAATTATCTCCGCTCCGTTATGCCAATGTGCGTGTTCGCCAAGCCAACTTGCATGCCAGTGTGACAAAGCACCGGAATGGGCGGTGTTTGGGGGCGTGTCTGCTATTGCCAAATTTTCATTTTTTCGCTTGCTGCAGTGCAGCTTGACGCTTTTGTCACCCCCAAGACCCCCATGGACAAAAGCGTCAGGCGCCCAAAAAGGGTAGTTCCCCTTCTTTTTTAATAAATGATTAAAAATCAAACGTTTGTCGGAATGGCACGGCATCTGCATTAGATGTATTAAGCGCGGCATAAATGAAGTTGATCAAAGCCGCCGATTGACGAAAACGTCGATACACATCTGGAGGCGCCATGACCCACACCGTAAGCATCGAAGACGCGGATGTCCGCTACGCCTGCGCACCGCAGGAGTCCCTGCTCTCCGGCCTGCACCGGCTCGGCCTGCGTGGCATCCCGGTGGGGTGCCGCGGCGGTGGCTGCGGTGTGTGCAAGGTCGAGATCACCGGGGGCGAGTTCAGCACCCGCGTGATGAGCCGGGATCACGTCTCCGACGACGACCTCGCCCACCGCCGGCTGCTGGCCTGCCGGGTGTACCCCTCCAGTGACCTTTCCCTGAAGGTGATCGGCAAGCTGCAGAAGAAAGTCTGCACGCCCGCCGCCGATCGCCCGCTTCCCTGAAAAACCGTTCGATACATCCATATAAAAGGAGACGAGATATGGCGCTTACCGGTGTTCTTCGTCCTGGCCATGTCCAGGTTCGCGTGCTGGATCTGGAAGAAAGCGTGCGCTTCTACCGTGACGTGCTGGGCCTGGTGGAAACCGGCCGCGACGCCCAGGGGCGGGTCTATTTCAAGTGCTGGGACGAGCGCGACCACAACAGCTACGTGATCCGCGAGGCGGATCGGGCTGGCCTCGACTTCTTCGGCTTCCGCGTGCTGGACAAGGCGACCCTCGACAAATTCGACGCCGACCTGCGCGCCTACGGCATCGCCACCGAGCGGATCCCCGCCGGCGAGATGCTGGAGACCGGTGAGCGGGTGCGTTTCACGCTGCCCTCCGGCCATGTGATGGAGCTGTTCGCCGACAAGACCAAGGTTGGCAACGGCATTCCCCTCGTCAATCCGGCCCCGTGGTGCAAGGCACGTGACCATGGCATCGCGCCGATCCGCTTCGACCATGCGCTGCTTTATGGGCCGAATGTGGCCGAAGTGCAGAAGATCTTCACCGAGGTGCTCGGCTTCTACCTCGTCGAGCGTGTGCTGACGCCCGATGGCAACGCCAATGCGGCGATCTGGCTGTCCTGCGGGCAGAAGGTGCATGACATCGCCTTCGCCGAGTACCCGGAGCCCGGCAAGCTGCATCACTGTTCCTTCCTGATGGAGAGCTGGGACCAGGTGCTGCGCGCCGGCGACATCATGTCGATGAATGCCGTGCCGGTGGATATCGGCCCGACCCGCCATGGTGTGACCCGCGGCTGCACGATCTACGCCTGGGACCCGTCGGGCAACCGTTTCGAAACCTTCATGGGCGGCCACCTGCCGTATCCCGATTACGAAACGATGACCTGGACCTTCGACAACTTCGGCCAGGGCCTCGACTACCCGCAGCGCAAGCTGCACGAGACCTTCCTGACCGTCGTCAGCTGAGCGCCGGCCATGACGAGCATCCACCCGCCGCTGGACACCGCGCGGCGCTTCGTGCGCCTGAGCGGCGAGCGTCCCAACGGTTTCGTCGAGTTCGAGTTCGCCATCGGCGAGCCGGAGATCTTCGTCGAGATGATCCTCGGCCGCGAGGCCTTCGCCGAATTCTGCGCCGCCAACCGGGTGGAGATGCTGCCGCCGCGCGACCCGGACGCCCCGGCGGACGACTGGGACTGGCGCCTCGCCGACGCCACCCACACCCGCTTCAAATAATCCGAATACCCGGAGACACATAACATGCAGATCGACCTCCGCACGGTCGCCATCCAGCCCCAGCGCCAGGCCTTCGACCATCTGGTGCGCCGCTTCGGCGACAAGCCGGCCTCCCGTTACCAGGAAGGCAGCTACGACATCCAGGCCGCCGAGAACCTGCACTACAAGCCCACCTGGGCGCCCGAAAAGGCACTCTACGACGCCAGCCTGAGCCGCATCGTGATGCAGGACTGGTACGCGCTGAAGGACCCGCGCCAGTTCTACTACAGCACCTATACGCTGACCCGTGCGCGCCAGCAGGAAACTGCCGAAGCCAACTTCGCCTTCGTCGAATCCCGCGGCCTGGCCGACATGCTGTCCGATGAGCTGCGCGACGTTGCCCTCAAGGTACTGGTGCCGCTGCGCCATGCGGCCTGGGGCGCCAACCAGCACAACACCTTCATCTGCGGCTACGGCTACGGCACCACCTTCACCCAGCCGTGCATGTACCACGCGATGGACAACCTGGGCATCGCCCAGTACCTGTCGCGCCTCGGCCTGCTGCTCGGCGACACCGATGCGCTGGAGGCCGGCAAGCAGGCCTGGCTCGACGATGCCGCGTGGCAGCCGCTGCGCCGCTACGTCGAAGACTGCTTGGTGCTGCGCGACCCCGTCGAGCTGTTCGTCGCCCAGAACGTGGCCCTCGACGGCCTGCTGTATCCGCTGGTTTATGAGCGCATCGTCGATGAGCACCTGTCGGCGCGTGGCGCTTCGGCGGTGGCGATGCTGACCCAGTTCATGAGCGACTGGTTCGACGAGACCCGCAAGTGGGTCGATGCAGTGCTCAAGGTGGCTGCCGCCGAGTCGGAGCACAACCGCGACGTGCTGCAGGAATGGACCCGCAGCTGGAGCGCCCGCGCCGCGTCGGCGATGGTGCCCATCGTCGAGTTGGCCCTCGGCGCCGAAGCCGACGAAGCGGTCGGCCAGCAGCTCGCCGCGCTGACCGCGCGCATCCAGAAAACCGGCATTCCGCTCTGAGAGGTTCCCATGTCCACCGTATTCATTGCCCTCCAGGCCAACGAGGAAACCCGCCCGATCATCGAGGCGATCGAGATCGACAACCCGCAGGCGGTCGTCAATCGCCAGCCGGCGATGGTCAAGATCGACGCCCCGGGACGCCTGGTGATCCGCAAATCGACCATCGAGGAACAGCTCGGCCGTGACTTCGACCTGCAGGAGCTGCACATCAACCTGATCTCGCTCACCGGCAACGTGGTTGAAGACGACGAAACCCTGACCCTGAGCTGGAACAGCTGAAAGAGGAGACCGCCATGGATATGAAAGTCACCAAGAAGAAGCTTGGCCTGAAAGAGAAGTACAAGTTGATGACCCGCGACCTGGGCTGGGATACCACCTACCAGGCGAAGGAGGACGTGTTCCCCTACGTCGGCTACGAGGGCATCAAGATCCATGACTGGGAGAAGTGGGAAGACCCCTTCCGCCTGACCATGGACGCCTACTGGAAATACCAGGCCGAGAAGGAGCGCAAGTTCTACGCGATCATCGACGCCCACGCCCAGAACAACGGCCACCTGAACCTCACCGACGCGCGCTACCTGTCGGCGCTGAAGATCTTCCTGCAGGCCATCAGCCCCGGCGAATACGCCGCCCACAAGGGTTTTGCCCGCGTCGGCCGCGAGTTTCCCGGCGTCGGCACCCAGGTGGCGTGCCAGATGCAGGCCATCGACGAGATCCGCCACGCCCAGACGCAGATCCACGCGATGTCCAACTACAACCGTTACTACAACGGTTTCCATGCCTTCGCGGACACCCGCGACCGCATCTGGTACACCTCGGTGGCGCGCTCCTTCTTCGACGACGCGATGTCTGCGGGCCCCTTCGAGTTCATGATCGCCATTGGCTTCAGCTTCGAATATGTGCTGACCAACCTGCTGTTCGTGCCCTTCATGTCGGGCGCGGCCTACAACGGCGACATGGCGACGGTGACCTTCGGCTTCTCGGCCCAGTCCGACGAAGCCCGGCACATGACGCTGGGCCTGGAGTGCATCAAGTTCATGCTCGAGCAGGACCCGGACAACCTGCCCATCGTCCAGAACTGGATCGACAAGTGGTTCTGGCGCGGCTTCCGCGTGCTCGGCCTGGTCAGCACGATGATGGACTACATGCTGCCCAAGCGCGTGATGTCGTGGCGCGAAGCCTGGGACATCTACGGCGTGGAGAACGGCGGTGCGCTGTTCAAGGATCTGGCCCGCTACGGCATCAAGCCGCCGAAGGGCTGGGACGACGCCGAGAAGGCCATCGACCACATGTCCCACCAGTTCATGCTGGGCCTCTACCAGTGGAGCTTCGGTACCGCCTTCCACAGCTGGATTCCGTCCGAGGACGACATGAACTGGCTGTCCGCCAAGTATCCGGACACCTTCGACAAGTACTACCGCCCGCGCTGGAAGCACATCAAGAAGCTGGCCGACGCCGGCACGCCGTTCAAGAACTACGGCCTCGCCAAGTTGTGCCAGTGCTGCCAGCTGCCGACCGTGTTCACCGAGCCGGACGACCCGACCCTGACCTGCCACCGGGAGACCGTCTACAACGGCCAGAAGTACCACTTCTGCTCCGACGGCTGCCAGCACGTCTTCGAGAACGAGCCGGAGAAATACGTGCAGGCCTGGCTGCCGATGCCGCAACTTTTCCAGGAGCCGATCAACGGCGACCTGGGCGCGTGGATGGAGTGGGTCAGCCTGCGCGACGGCAAGGACAACGGCGACTATGCCGGCTCCGAGGATCAGCAGAACTTCGAAGCCTGGCGCGGCCTGGCCACCACCAACCAATAAAGGGCGCCGGCCGACCCCCCGGGCACAACCACTCCGTGGGGGCGAATTCATTCGCCCGCGAAGGTGGATCAACGCAGGGAGATCGAATGAATTCGCCCCCACACACAAGGTCGGCCGCCAGGAAAGACAAAGGAGACTCAAATGACCGTAGCTGCAATCCGTGAATACATCGGCGTGCCGCGCGACAGCGTGGAAAATTTCGGCGGCAAGCAGATCGTGTACGCGAGCTGGGACCGCCACCTGCTGTTCGCCGCGCCCTTCCTGCTGTGCCTGCCGCCCGAGACGCGCTTCCGCGACCTCGTCGAAGGCCCGCTGACGGCCTTGGTACAGGCCGATCCGGATGCCGCGGCCCTCGACTGGACGACGGTCGAATGGCTGAAGGACAACCAGCCGTGGACGCCGGATTTCGACGCCAGCCTGGCCACCAACGGCATCGGCCACAAGGACCAGCTGCGCTTCCGCACGGCCGGCCTCAACAGCCTGTCGGCGGCGGCCTGAGGAGTGTGCGATGAGCTATGAGCTGACCATCGAACCCCTCGGTCAGACCATCGAGATCGAGGAGGGGCAGACCATCCTCGATGCCGCGCTGCGTGCCGGCATCTATCTGCCCCACGCCTGCTGCCATGGCCTGTGCGCCACCTGCAAGGTGCAGGTGAGCGACGGCGAGGTGGAGCACGGCGAGGCGTCCAGTTTTGCGCTGATGGATTTCGAGCGGGACGAGGGCAAGTGTCTGGCGTGCTGCGCCACCGCCCAGAGCGACCTGGTGATCGAGGCGGAGATCGAGGAAGACCCGGACGCCGAGAACCTGCCGGTGCGGGATTTCGACGGCACCGTGACGCGCATCGAGTCCCTCACGCCGACCATCAAGGGCGTGTGGATCAAGCTCGACGAGCCGATGCGCTTCCAGGCTGGCCAATATGTGAACCTGGAACTGCCCGGCGGTATCGGCAGCCGCGCCTTCTCCATCGCCAGTGCGCCATCGTCGGATGGTGAGGTGGAACTCAATATCCGCATTGTGCCGGGCGGGCAGGGCACCACTTATGTCCACGAGAAGATGCAGGCTGGCGAGAAGGTCCGCATCAGCGGGCCCTACGGGCGTTTCTTTGTGAAGAAGTCGGCCCAGGTGCCGGTGCTCTTCATGGCCGGTGGATCGGGCCTGTCGAGCCCGCGCTCGATGATCCTCGACCTGCTGGAAGAGGGCTTCGAGCGGCCGATCACGCTGGTGTACGGCCAGCGCACGCGGGACGAGCTGTACTACCACGACGACTTCCTGGCGCTGGCCGAGAAGCATCCCAATTTCCGCTACGTGCCGGCCTTGTCGAACGAACCGGAAGGCTCCGGCTGGAGCGGCTTCCGCGGCTTTGTGCATGAGGCCGCCAAGTCCGCCTTCGACAACGATTTCCGCGGCAACAAGGCCTATCTGTGCGGCCCGCCGCTGATGATCGAGGCCTGCATCACCACGTTGATGCAGGGGCGCCTGTTCGAGCGGGACATCTACACCGAGAAGTTCATCTCGGCGGCCGACGCCCAACAGGTGCGCAGCCCGCTGTTCAAGGCGATCTGACGACTGGCCCTTGGGGAGTTCCCTTCCCTTCCTTTGTGGGGGCGAATTCATTCGCCCTC
Organism: Pseudomonadota bacterium; assembly: GCA_018241665.1. Lineage (GTDB taxonomy): Bacteria > Pseudomonadota > Gammaproteobacteria > Burkholderiales > Rhodocyclaceae > Zoogloea. Next base: position 11,034 of record JAFEDK010000048.1, on the reverse strand, counting down.
CGCGCGTGGAATGAGCACCGCGGGCGAATGAATTCGCCCCCACAGGAGCCCCCCACAGGAGCGGCGCCCTGGTGAAGGGCGCTTTTGTTGTAAGTAGCCGAATACCTAATAGGTATTGAATGGTTTGGAATTAAGTATTGGACGGTATATCACCCCGTTCTTAGACTGGCTTCCATACCGGCTCAGCCCGGATGGCATCCAGACAACATACCGAGGTAAGCATGCGTCTCATCGAGAATTTCATCGGCGGCGAATATACCGCCGGCCTCAGCGGCAAGACCTTCGAGAAGCGTTCGCCGGTGGACAACCGGGTCATCGCGCGGATCAGCGAAGCCGGCCGCGGCGAGGTGGATGCGGCCGTGCAGGCCGCAAGAGCGGCTCTCCATGGGGAATGGGGCGGGCTCACGCTGGAGCAGCGCGTTGATCTGCTGTACGGCGTGGCCGACGAGATCACCCGCCGCTTCGAGGACTTCGTGGCTGCCGAGATGGCCGACACCGGGCAACCGTCCCACGTCATGCGGCAGGTGTTCATTCCGCGTGGCGCGGCCAACTTCAAGGTCTTCGCCGACATGGTCAAGAACGTGCCGGCGGAGTCCTTCCAGATGTCCACGCCGGACGGCCGCGGTGCGCTGAACTACGCGATCCGCGTGCCGAAGGGTGTGATCGGCGTGATCAGCCCGTGGAACGCGCCTTTCCTGCTGATGACGTGGAAGGTCGGCCCGGCGCTGGCCTGCGGCAACACGGTGATCGTCAAGCCGTCCGAAGAGTCGCCGCACACGGCGGCCCTGCTCGGCGAGGTGATGAACGCGGTGGGCATCCCGAAGGGCGTCTATAACGTGATCCATGGCTTCGGGCCGGACTCCGCCGGCGAGTTCCTGACCCAGCATCCGGGCGTCGATGCGATCACCTTCACCGGCGAGACGCGCACTGGCTCGGCGATCATGAAGGCGGCCTCGAACGGCATGCGCGACGTCTCCTTCGAACTCGGCGGCAAGAACGCCGGCATCGTCTTCGCCGACGCGGATTTCGACGCGGCGGTGGACGGCATCTTCCGCTCGGCCTTCCTCAACACCGGGCAGGTCTGCCTGGGCACCGAGCGGGTGTATGTGGAACGGCCGATCTTCGACAAGTTCGTTGCGGCGCTGAAGACCAAGGTCGAGGCGGTCAAGTTCGGCCGCCCGGAAGACCACGACGCCAACTACGGCCCGCTGATCAGCCAGGAGCACCGCCAGAAGGTCCTGTCCTACTACCGCAAGGCGGTGGAGGAGGGCGCCACCGTGGTGACCGGCGGCGGCGTGCCCGACATGCCGGCCGAACTGGCCGAAGGTGCCTGGGTGCAGCCGACGATCTGGACCGGCCTGCCGGAAAGCGCGGCTGTCGTGCAGGAGGAGATCTTCGGACCGTGCTGCCACATCCGCCCGTTCGACAGCGAGAACGAGGTCGTGCAGCTCGCCAATGACACCGACTACGGGCTGTCCACGACGATCTGGACCACCAACCTGGCCCGTGCCCACCGGGTGGCGGCGCGCGTCGAGGTGGGAATCACGTGGATCAACAGCTGGTTCCTGCGTGACCTGCGCACGCCTTTCGGCGGCTCCAAGCAGTCCGGCATCGGCCGCGAGGGCGGTGTGCATTCGCTGGAGTTCTACACCGAGACCAGAAACATCTGCGTGAAGCTCTGACGCACGTTCCGACGCGGGGGCGAGCTCATTCGCCCTCCGTACCTTGGCCAAGCCCCGCGGGCGAATGAGTTCGCCCCCACAGGACAGAGAGAGATGAACGAAGAACAGATCCAACACTACGGCGATGCGCTGTACGACGCGTGGCGCGAGCGCCGAACGATTGCGCCGCTGCTCGAACAAGAGCCGGACATCACCCTCGCCGACGCCTACCGCATCCAGCTGCGCTACATCGAGCGCCGTGTGGCGGCCGGCGAGACCATCGTCGGCAAGAAGATCGGCGTGACCAGCAAGCCGGTGCAGGACTTCCTCGGCGTGTTTCAGCCGGATTTCGGCCAGCTCACGTCGGGCATGGTCTACCAGGAAGGTGACGTGATCGACCTGGGCACGTTGATCCAGCCCAAGGCCGAGGCCGAGCTGGCCTTCGTGCTGAAGGAAGACCTGCAGGGGCCGGGCGTCACCGCGATGGACGTGATCCGCGCCACTGACTATGTGGTGCCGTGTTTCGAGATCGTCGATTCGCGCATCACCGACTGGAAGATCCGCATCCAGGACACCGTCGCCGACAACGCCTCCTGCGGCGTGTATGTGCTCGGCAAGACCAAGGGCGATCCGCGCAAGCTCGACATCACGCTGGCCGGCATGGTGCTGGAGAAGAACGGCGAGCTGCACTCCACCGGCGTCGGCGCGGCGGTGCAGGGCTCGCCGGCCAACGCCGTGGCCTGGCTGGCCAACACCCTCGGCGAGCTGGGCATCCCCTTCAAGGCTGGCGAGGTGATCCTGTCCGGCTCCCAGTCGGCGCTGGTGCCGGTCGTCGATGGTGACGAACTGGTGTGTACGGTCGGCGGCCTCGGCAGCTGCCGCGTCAAATTTTCCGGCAGGAGCGCCGTATGAGCATGGAAATCACCCTGTCCCGCGAGGACATTGTTCGCCTGTGCGAGCGCGTCGAAGGCGCCCAGACCCGCGCCTATGCGATCCCCAAGCTGACCGACGAATATCCGGGCATGACCATCGGCGACGGCTACGCCGTGCAGCTGGAATTGCGCCGGCGCTTCCTCGCCCGCGGCCACAAGCAGGTCGGCTGGAAGGCCGGCCTCACGTCCAAGGCCAAGATGAAGCAGATGGGGGTCGATGTGCCGTCCATCGGCTTCCTCACCGACCGCATGGCGCGGCCGGAGAACGCCGCCATCTCCACCGCCGACCTGGTCCATCCGCGGGTCGAGTGCGAGGTTGCTTTCGTGATGAAGGACGAACTGAAGGGGCCGGGCTGCACCGCTGGCGCGGTGCTGGCGGCCACGGATTACGTACTGCCGGCGGTGGAAATCATCGATTCTCGCTTCTCCGGCTTCAAGTTCGACCTGCCCAGCGTGGTGGCGGACAACGGTTCGTCGGCCCGCTTCGTCGGCGGCGGCCGTGCCCGCTACGCGCAGGACTTGGATCTGCGGACCCTCGGCGTAGTGCTCGAGAAGAACGGCGAGATCGTCGCCATGGGCGCCTCCGCTGCCGTGCTCGGTCACCCGGCCGAGGCTATCGCGATGCTGGTGAACATCCTCGCCGAGCTCGGCGAGAGCCTGCCCGCCGGCAGTTTCGTGATGAGCGGCGGCATCACCGAGGCCATTGCGGTCAAGCCGGGCGACAGCGTGATCGCCCGCTTCCAGGAACTGGGCAGCGTGTCGATGCGCTTCGTCGAATAAGCAAGGAAACCGTGGGGGCGAATTCATTCGCCCGCGGACAGCGTTCCGCCGACAAAGGGTGGACGAAGTCGCCCCCACACATTCATGGAGGGAACCCCATGCCAATTATCGAAATGCACATGATGGTGGGCCGCACCACCGAGCAGAAGCACAAGGTTGCCGCGGCGGTGACCGAAGCGGTGGCGAAGAGCCTCGACTGCAGCGCCGACACCGTCCGCATCCTGATCACCGAACACGCCACCGACGGTTTTTACGTCGCCGGACAGACCATGGCCCAGCGCGCCGCCGCGCGGGCCGCCCAGGAGCAGAACGCATGAAGAAGATCCGCTGTGCCTTGATCGGCTCCGGCAACATCGGCACCGACCTGATCTACAAGATCCAGCGCAGCCCGGTGCTGGAGCCGGTGTGGATGGTCGGTATCGACCCCGAATCGGAAGGCCTCGCCCGCGCCCGCAGCATGGGCCTGAAGACCACCGCCGAGGGCGTGGACGGCCTGTTGCCCCACGTGCTGGAAGACAACATCCAGATCGCCTTCGACGCCACCAGCGCCTATGTGCATGCCGAGAACAGCCGCAAGCTCAATGAGCTGGGCGTGCTGATGATCGACTTGACGCCGGCCGCCATCGGCCCCCTGTGCGTGCCGCCGGTGAACCTGCGCGAGCATGCCGACAAGGTGGAGATGAACGTCAACATGATCTCCTGCGCCGGTCAGGCGACGATTCCCATCGTCAATGCGGTGTCGCGCATCCAGAGTGTGGGCTACGCCGAGATCGTCGCCAGCCTGGCCTCCAAGTCGGTGGGCCCCGGCACCCGAGCGAATCTGGACGAGTTCACCTACACCACCTCCAACGCCATCGAGAAGGTTGGCGGGGCGCGCAAGGGCAAGGCGCTGGCGATCATCAACCCGGCCGAGCCGCCGATGATCATGCGCAACACGATCTCCTGCCTGACCGACGACGAGCCGGATCACGTGAAGATCACCGAGTCGATCCTGCAAATGATCAAGGAAGTGCAGAAGTACGTGCCAGGTTACCGCCTGGTGAACGGCCCGATCTACGACGGCAACAAGGTTCAGGTGTTCATGGAAGTGGCCGGGCTCGGCGACTACCTGCCCAAGTACGCCGGCAACCTCGACATCATGACCGCGGCCGCTACGCGCACCGCCGAGATGTTCGCCGAGGAGATCCTCGCCGGGCGCATTCAGCTTAAAGCCGTGGAGGCCGCATGATGAGCAGCACCAATAATCTGAAGGGCCGTAAGGTCGTTCTTCACGACATGTGCCTGCGCGACGGCATGCATGCCAAGCGCGAACAGATCAGCATCGACCAGATGGTCAAGGTTGCCACTGCGCTGGATGCCGCTGGCGTGCCCTACATCCAGGTCACTCACGGTGGCGGCCTGGGGGGTAATTCGCTGCAGCACGGCTTTGCGCTGGCGAGCAACGAGGAATACATCAGCGCCGTGGCGCCGAAGATGAAGCAAGCCAAGGTGTCGGTGCTGCTGATCCCCGGCCTCGGCACGATGCGCGAACTGCAGTCCGCCTACGACTGCGGCGCCCGCAGCGTGCATGTGGCAACCCACTGCACCGAGGCTGATACGTCGCCGCAGCACATCGCCTTTGCGCGCAAGCTGGGCATGGATACGACGGGCTTCCTGATGATGGCCCACCTCAACGATCCCGCTGGCATCGCCAAGCAGGGCAAGCTGATGGAGAACTACGGCGCCCATACGGTGTACGTCACCGACTCGGCCGGCTACATGCTGCCGGAGGACGTGAAGGCCCGCGTGCAGGCCCTGCGCGACGTGCTCAAGCCGGAGACCGAGATCGGCTTCCACGGCCATCACAACCTGGGCATGGGCATCGCCAATTCCATCGCCGCCATCGAAGCCGGCGCGAGCCGCATCGACGGTTCGGTGGCTGGCCTGGGCGCCGGCGCCGGCAACACGCCGCTGGAGGTGTTCGCCGCCGTCTGCGAGCGCATGGGCATCGACACCGGTGTGGACCTGTTCAAGCTGATGGACGCCGCCGAGGACATCATCGTGCCGATGATGGACCACATCGTGCGCGTCGATCGGGAGTCCCTGACTCTCGGCTTCGCTGGCGTCTATTCGACTTTCCTGCTCCATTCCAAGCGGGCCGCCGAGCGCTTTGGCGTACCGGCGCGGGACATCCTGGTGGAGCTGGGCCGCAAGAAGATGATCGGTGGCCAGGAGGACATGATCATGGATACCGCGATGACCATGGCCAAAGAACGCGGCTTGCTCAAGGAAGTCACGGCCTGAGGGGCCTCTGACCCGAACCGATGGATGGACTCGCGAACATGAATACCCCTGAAGAACTGGCCATCGTCGTCGGCGCGACCGGCGCCTTCGGCAACGCCATCGTGGATAGGCTGACGGCCGCCGGGTTGGGCGTGGTGGCGGTCGCCCGCAGTGCCGACTCCCTGGCTGCGCTGCAGGATCGCGTGCCCGGCCTGACGGCCTGCGTCGCGGACATCGGTGATGACTCGGCGATCGCAGCCATTGCGGCGGCCGTCAACCGGCCGGTGCGGATGGTGGTGCATGGCCCAGGCGTCGCGGTGGCGGGCGGCATCCTCAGCGCGCCGACGGCGAGCATGGTGGATGCGGTCAACATCAAGGTCGGTGGCCTGCTGCGCCTGACGCGGGCGGTCGACGGGCTGCTGTCGACGGGCTCGCGGATCGTCGCCATCGGTGGTCATTACGGCTTCGAGCCGACGGCCTATGCCGCGGCGGCCGGCGTGGCCAATGCGGCGCTGGTGAATGTGGTGCGCCAGCTCAGCCTGGCTTATGGCCCGCGCGGCGTGACGGCCCACCTGATCGCCCCGGGGCCGGCCGACACCGAGCGTTTGCGCCGGGTCGCCGCCGACCGCGCCGCGCTGCGCGGCATCACGGTGGAGGAGGTGCTGGCCGAGATGCTTGCTGATTCGTCCATTGGACGCTTCACGACGCCTGAACAGGTGGCCTGGGCGGTGGCGCTGCTGCTGGCGCCGGAGGCCGATTCCATGACGGGCTCCAGCTTGATGCTCGATTCCGGCCGCCGCCGCGGCCTGCCCTAGGAGGTGTCACGATGCCGATCGTCAATTTCCATCTTGTTGAGGGCATGAGCACGCCCGAGCAGGACGAACGCCTGCTCCTCGGCGCCTGCCGTTTTTACGCGGAAGTGCTCGATGCGCCGATGGACCGGGTGCGCGCCTTCATCACGCCCCATCGACCGTCGCAGATGGCGGTGGCCGGCGACCTGGTGGCGCATAACGGGCTGAATGCGCCCTGGTTCGACTGCATCGTGCTCGAAGGGCGTTCGCTGGAACAGCGCCAGCGCCTGCTGAGGGGCTTCACCGACCTGCTCGTGGATGTGCTTGGTGTGCGCCGCGATCTGGTGCGCGGCTGTTGTCGGCGCGTTCCGCCAGAGGATTGGGCCATCGGCGGCGAGCCAGCCAGTGTGTTGCGCAAGGACGAGGTGGATGCGCGGGCCCGGGCGGCGGCCTCTGGCGCCGCGTGAAATTGGGCTCTTGTCCTTGTGTCTCCCTCGGCCGACGTAATTCCTCTCCTCCCTGAGTTTGTCGGTCGTTGCTTGACCCCTGCGTGGCCAGTTGCCACGCAGGGGTTCTTTTTTTGTGCTGTCGGACGTGGCTTATGATGTGCGTCAGGCCTGTGCCAGGATGGTTGAACAACAAAGTGTGAAGGATGGGGAGCACATGGAATTACAGAACAATCGCTTCAAGGAGCGCCTGTTGGCGGGGGATCTGCAGTACGGCCTGTGGCTTGGGCTGTCGGAGATCTTCAGCGCGGAAATCTGTGCGGGCGCGGGTTTCGACTGGCTGCTGATCGATGCGGAGCACGGCCCGAACGACCTGCGCTCGATCTTCGCGCAGCTGCAAGCCATCGCGCCTTACGATTCGCAGCCTGTCGTGCGGCCGCCGCAGGGCGACCATGTGCTGATCAAGCAGTTGCTGGAAACCGGCGTGCAGACCCTGCTGATTCCGATGGTTGAATCGGGCGAACAGGCCCGGCACCTGGTCGAGGCGATGCGCTACCCGCCGGAGGGTATCCGCGGCGTGGGGAGTTCGATCGCGCGTGCGGCACGCTGGGGGCGGATCACCGATTACGCGGAAAAGGCCAACGATCAGATGTGTCTGCTGGTGCAGGTGGAAACCCGTGCCGGCCTGGAGAATCTCGATGCGATCCTGGCGGTGCCGGGCGTCGACGGAGTGTTCTTCGGTGCAGTTGATCTGGCTGCGTCCTTCGGCCTGCTCGGCCAGCCCAACCACCCGGACATCGTCGCGCGCATCGAGGATGGGCTCCAGCGTACCGCGGCCTGCGGCAAGGCCGGCGGCGTGCTGTGCGGCAACCGGGATCTGGTAGCACGCTACCGGGATGCGGGCGCGCGCTTCATCGCCGTCGGCGTCGATGGGATGCTGCTGGCGGCTGCAACCTCCGAGCTTTGCGCCTCCTTCAAGGGCGGGGGCTTCGGCGGAGTGGGCGGCTACGGCTGACTCTGCTTCGGCCTTGGCGGATCTTGCAAAAGTACCGTGGATGTGCCAACATCGCCGGCTCCCTCGGGATAGCAGGGTTTTTCTTTCTATCCGCCGACGGGCAACCTTGTCCTACCGTTCGCATGACGGAGGGCTTTTATCCACAAGGAGATTCCATGCGGCATTATGAAGTCGTATTCATCGTTCACCCCGATCAGAGCGAGCAAGTTCCCGCCATGATCGAGCGTTATCGTTCCCTCGTGACCTCCCAGAACGGCCAGATCCATCGTCTGGAAGACTGGGGTCGTCGTCAGCTGGCCTACCCGATCCAGAAGATCCACAAGGCTCACTACGTGCTGATGAATATCGAGTGCGATCAGTCCACCATTGCTGAGCTCGAGCACGGCTTCAAGTTCAACGACGCCGTCCTGCGTTACCTGTCCATCCGCACCAAGCGCGCCGTGACCACCCCGTCGCCGATGATGAAGGAAGAAAAGGCTCGTTCCCTGACTTCCGGTGCTGGTGAAGAGGCCAAGCCGGCCGCCGAGCAGCCCGCTGCCTGAGTTGCAGGAAGCGCTGCGCAACAGTTTTGAGATTGATGGCGTCCTGACCGAAATCGGCGCCTTGCGTTACTCCCCCGGCGGTGTGCCGGTGCTGGCAGGGCGCTTGGAGCATCGGTCAAGGCAGGTCGAAGCAGGTGTGGCGAGGGATGTCAGCCTCGAGCTGCAAGTTGTGGCTCTGGGTGACAAGGCGAAATTGCTCGCCAGTGCCCGCCTGGGGTGTCCGGCACATGTCGTCGGATTTCTCGCCGCCAAAAGCCTGCGTAGCCGGACGCCTGTATTGCACATCGATACGATCGAATTTTTGGAAGGAATGAATCATGGCATTCAAGCCAGCAATGAAGCGTAAGGACGACCGTGGCGGTCGTAGCCTTTTCAAGCGTCGCAAGTTCTGCCGTTTCAGCGCAGAGAAGATTGAAGAGATCGATTACAAGGATGTGGACATCCTGAAGGATTTCATCACCGAAAACGCCAAGATCATGCCGGCTCGCATCACCGGCACCAAGTCTGGCTACCAGCGTCAGCTGTCCACCGCGATCAAGCGTGCCCGCTTCCTCGCCCTGCTGCCCTACACCGACCTGCATCAGTAATTCCGGAGAGACAGCATGCAAATCATTCTTTTGGACAAGGTTGTCAATCTGGGTGGCCTCGGTGACGTGGTCAAGGTCAAGGACGGTTACGCCCGTAACTTCCTGATCCCGCAAGGCAAGGCCAAGCGTGCCAACGCCGCTAACCTGGCTGAGTTCGAAGCCCGTCGCGCCGAACTCGAGCGCATCGCTGCCGAGCAGCTGGCTGCAGCCCAGGCTCAAGGCGAAAAGCTCGAAGGCACCGTCGTGACCATCTCCCGTAAGGCGGGTGTCGATGGCCGTCTGTTCGGCTCCGTCACCAACGCCGACGTCGCGGAAGCGCTGAAGACCGTTGGTTTTGGCGTCGAGAAGTCTGCCGTCCGCATGCCGGAAGGCCCGCTGAAGGTGGTCGGCGAGTTCCCGCTGGTTGTCTCCCTGCACACCGATGTGACTGCTAACATCGCTGTCACGGTGGTTGGCGAGAACTGATCGTCAGGAGAGCTCTGCTCCCTACAAAAAAGGCTGCCTTGTGCAGCCTTTTTTGCTTTCTGGCCTGCGGGCCTTGTTTTTTTGTGTTGCTGAAGACTCATGCGCAAATCTGATAGCCATTCCGAAGATCCGGTCATGTCCTCTCTGCGCTTGCCGCCGCACTCTATTGAGGCGGAGCAGTCGCTGTTGGGTGGCCTGATGATCGACAACTCCGTATGGGAGCGTGTTGGCGATATCGTCAATGAGGCCGATTTTTATCGGGACGACCATCGGCGGATTTTCCGACATATCGCCAAGTTGGTCGAAATGGGCAAACCGGCTGACGTGGTGACGGTGTTCGAAAGTCTGGAGAAGAGCGGTGAGGCCGAACATGTCGGTGGTCTGGCTTATCTCGGCGAGATCGCCAACAGCACGCCGTCTGCTGCGAACGTGCGGCGCTATGGGGAGATCATTCGCGAGCGGGCCATTCTGCGCAAACTGGTGTCGGTGGGGGACGACATTGCCGCCAGTGCGCTGACGCCGTCTGGCAAAGATGCCAAGACGCTGCTCGACGAAGCGGAGGCCAAGGTGTTCGAGATCGCCGAGGCGGGGGCGCGTACGGTCAGTGGCTTTCAGGCGATCCAGCCCATCCTGGGGCAGGTCGTTGATCGCATTCAAGAGTTGTACGACCGGGATTCGCCGGCAGGGATTACCGGCGTGCCGACGGGTCTGACCGACCTGGATGAGAAGACTTCGGGCTTGCAGCCTTCCGACATGATCGTACTGGCTGCACGTCCTGGCATGGGCAAGACTTCGTTGGCACTGAACATCGCTGAAACCGTTGCGGTGGAGGCAGGGTTGCCGGTGGCGATCTTCTCGATGGAAATGCCGGGCACCCAGCTGGCGACCCGTTTCCTGTCGTCTGTAGGCCGTATTGATCAGCACAAGATCCGGACTGGGAAGCTGAATGACGATGAATGGCAACGCCTCACCTATGCGCTGGGGCGGCTCCATGAGGCGCCCATCTTTATAGACGAAACTCCGGGCTTGAACCCGACTGACCTGCGTGCCCGGTGTCGGCGCCTTCATCGTCAGTGCGGGCGGCTGGGTTTGATCGTCATCGACTATCTTCAGCTGATGACTTCGCTAAAGGAAAGCGATAACCGTTCGGCGGAGTTGTCGGAGATTTCGCGCTCGGTCAAATCCTTGGCCAAGGAGTTGCACGTGCCGATCATTGCTTTGTCGCAGCTGAACCGTAGTCTCGAGCAGCGCCCGAATAAGCGCCCTGTGGCGTCTGACTTGCGGGAGTCTGGTGCAATTGAACAGGATGCGGACATCATCATGTTCATTTATCGGGATGAAATCTATAACCCGGACTCTCCGGATAAGGGGATGGCAGAGCTTATTATTTCCAAGCACCGGAATGGCTCGACGGGAACGATCCGGATGACCTTTCTCGGGGAGTTCACTCGCTTTGAGAACTTTGCTGGTACCTATACTGGAGCAGGTGCCCCGGAATATTGATTCAATGGTTTGAAATTATTTTCTGAAATAGTGTTGACGGGTTTTGATAA
>JAFEDK010000047.1:69591-79665 GCA_018241665.1 Pseudomonadota bacterium | reverse complement strand
AGGAGGACGCAGTTCTCGGTCATCTGCTCGTCCTTCGGGTGATCCGGCGAATCCCAGGTCATCGCCCAGACGGATTCCTTGGGGTGGGTCTTTAGATAGTCGAGGGCGGCCGTGAGGGAGGTGAAACCGACGCTGGCGCCGCCGACGGAGACATGCACGTCGGCAGGGATGTCGCGCGTAGAGAGCTCTGGATCGTAGAACTCGAACTCTTCGTTCATCGCGTTCTGCACGATGTGGGTCGCTTTTTCCCCAGTCAGGAGGGGCGTATCGGGGAGGGCGAATTCGATGTGAATACCCGCCAACTCCCGCCAGTCTTTTGAGGATTTGGGTTGAATGGTGTAGAAGTAGTCGGCGTTCATTGCATAGCGGCTGCCGAAGGGATGCAATATTTCTTCCATGTAGCCGCTAAAGAAGTTTGGGAATGTGACGGTACCGTTTATGTTCCAGACAATGGCTGCGACGGGTTGAACGGACGAGAATTTCTTGGGTTTTTCTTTTACGACTTCATCGTTCTTATTGGGCGTTGCCAAACCCTGTGTCCACAGCAATTGCCACTCAGTTGGGTAGTCTCGCCGTACGAGCGGATTCATCCACTGCACCCCAACGACTTGTGCCTTAAATTGATGCTGCAATGTGATTGGTGCTAATGAACTTGATGCAGTTGCGCTTGCGATGCTGGGGGATCCTAGCAGAGACCAAGTTACGACCAACGCGGCAGTAAATGTCGGAAAAGCGAATAGACGCGTCATGATTTCCTCGGCAGTCCAGAAGTGGGAGGGTGCTTGGGAATCAAAATGCCAAGCCACGAGCAGCATAAGAGACATGGCGATTAAGAAGACTGTGGTCGCCACGCCAACAATACGTACCCAGTTAGAAAAAAGTGTTTTCATGACTGTCCAGCCCACTCAGGGGCACGAGTTGTTCGCTCGTCACGTATCGTTATGGGCAGGCGAGCTTCAGAATCAGTGTGAGCCCATGCGTGGATATCACGATGGTTCATGCGCCCTTTTTGAAAGTACTCGGCCAAGTAGCCATGAGCGTGCCCGTTGCGTTGAAGGCTTTGCAGATATCGCCAGTCTGCCTCTACGCGTAATTCCTGCAGGTCGCTCTGACTCAAGCGGCAAACTCCAATCGCAACGTCGTAAGCCATCGCCTTCTCCGCATGCATTGGGTTCGTAACAATCGTCGAGTGGTCCGTTGCATTCTGATCAACCGACTCGGACAGAAACGTCTTGATCTTCGCGCTGCGCCATTGCTTGTGAGCTTCGCTGGCCTGCGTCGGATCGTCTTCGCCAACGACCCGATTATTTTCGTCAGCCAACCCTTCACGCCGGGCCCGCATGCGCAGGCGGGCCCGGTCTTCGTAGCGCATCTGAGCTTCGGAATTGGCGTCGCCCATCGGACGGTCCTCCATCGAGCCATCCTTTGTCTTCAGGGTAGTGTGGGAGTCATAGGGATCGTCAGCGGCCTTCTCCGCCTTGGGCTTTTGCGCATTCCGTGAATTGCCACCCGGGTCGTAGCCCTCGTCGAACTGGTCGCTGACCTGGCCGAAGCGGCGGGCCTTGGGGGTGAAGGGCTCGGGCAGTGGGGGCGCATTGATCGGAATGACCCAGTTCTCCTCAGGGTTGGCATTGACTGGGAGCTTGAAGAGATCGACGGCGCTGAGGAGCCAGCAGGTCGCGACGGTCATCGTCTTGCCGAGCAGGCTGGTGTTGGCATCCAGGCCGTGGCGCAGGGAGAAGCGGGCGGTGGGCGAGGGGGGATGCCAGAAACCATCCTTGCCGTCTTTCAGGTCTTTGTTCCAGCGGTTGTCCAAGTAGTGGTAAGTGGAAGACTCGCCCGGTGAGGCGCCGACCCGATAACCTTGGGCAAAGACTCGTTGGCTGAACACGTCCCCGCCACTGCATGCCTCGATTTCTTTTGCGTGCATGCCGAGCCAGCCGATACCCTGTACCGGTGTTGCCGAGATGACCTGATCGTGGGGGCAGCAATACAGGGTGACGCGGCCATAGGTTCGATCCTTGAAGCCGTGAGTTTTTTTGTCCGTTTCCGCCTTGTACGGGGTTCCGACCGGGCAGTTCTCGTTGGCCATGGCCTTGTCGATACTGGCCGCATCCTGCTCCTTGCTGGCGCGTGCATGCAGAATCCCGAAGTAGTGGGCCAGCGTTGCGTTCCGGGCTGCAGAAGTCTGGCGTCCGCTCGTCTGGTTGGCGGTGCTGATGGTGTAGCGCTGAGTCCACTGCTCGGCGAGGTTATCGGGCCGCAGGCTCAGTGGCGGATTACACAGGATGTAGTTGTCGGCAACGGCGTCGCCCAGGCGTTCGCCGAGAAATGCTGCGGCGATGCCGACCATGTTGCCCTGGCTGTGGCAGACGATGGTGATCGGGCAGTCCGCCTGTTTGGCGCGGATCGATGCGACCAGCTTGGCGAGCCTGAGCGCGGCGAAGACGTAGTAGCTGCGCGGCGGGCAGGCGAAGACGTCGCGACCCGGAACCGGGTTCACGTGTTGGGCGGTGAGCCATAGGAACAGGCGGTCGTTCGTTCCCTCGCTCCAAAGGTCGGGCAGGCTGGTGCAGCCGTTGGCGAAGGGGCCGCCGCCCCAGTAGTCCTGCTCGTTGAGCCAGATGTTGGAGCCGTAGGTCTTGAGGTCTTTCTTGCTGGCCTTGTAGCCCCAGCGGAAGCGGATCACGGGCGACCAGTGGGGTGTTTCCGTATCGATAAAGTTCTTCGCGTTGCGCTCCGCGTTGATAAAACCTGCCGATGTGAGTTCGTTTGAGTATTTCACCTCCCTCAACTGCCCAGCTTCCGGCCCGTTACACGCCAACTGCTCCGACTGCCGAGCCAGCCGTTTGTTGAGCCCTTTGCACAAGCCTTCTTCGCTGGCGTCGAACCATTCGCCGTCCGAATTGACGCCATGCACGAAGATCACCACGCCGGGTAGCGGGAGAGGATTGGGGATCTTCTTCTCGCTGTGGTCGGGGCTGGTGAGGACCTGGCCGGCGGCCAGGGGCTGGGGTGTAATGGGTCCAGAAGCGGTCATGGCGAAGGACAGGGTCGGTTATTGGTCGGGCGCGAAGAACTGCACGTTGATCTTTTCGAAGGTGCTGCCTTCCAGGGCGGTGGTCTTGCCGTTGGCGTCCGTGTGGCCGGACAGGGTGCTGCCGTCGGGGCGGGTGATCGAGTAGGGGATGCCGCCGATGGGCTGGCCGTCGGTGGCGCGCACCAGCACGGGCGTGCGGCCGAGGTCGCCGGCGGAGAACTTGGGCAGGTCGGTCTGGCCTGAGGCGCTGCCGGACCATTGGTGGCTGGCGGCCTTGACGATGAAGTCGCCGGGGCAGCCGAGTTCGATACGCCCACCGGCCAGCTTGATGTAGGCGCCGCCGGATTCGGCGAGGAGGATCTCCCCGGCGGCCATGACCTGCACCTTGCCTTCGCTGGCGGATAGCTTGAGGTTCTGGCTGGCATTGACCTGGGTGTCGCCGTGCTGGGACTGGAGTTCCAGCTTGCCGTCGTGGACGAGGATCTTGATGCCTTCCGACTGGGCGAACAGCGCGATGCCCTGGCCGGTGTTGAGGGTATGGCGGCCGGCGCAGGCCGACTGCAGGTGCTGGCCGGCGACGATGTCCACATTCTTGCCGGCATGGGTCACCACGGCCTCGGGACTGTTGAGGTAAACGCCGGCCGGGGCGCTGACGGCGACCAGCGGCTTGCCGCCGCCGCTGCCGCCCTTGGCGGTGTTTGAACCGTTGTCCCAGTTCTTGAGGTCGTCGTGGAGTCGGCTGTGGGGCACATCGTCGTTGGCCTTGCCGCCGTGCTGGGCGGCGTAGTCGCCGATCTGCTTGAAGAAATCCAGCTGTTCTTCCATCAGGCCCAGCAGTTCCTGCCGGTCCAGTTGGGCGCCGGACGCCTTGAAGCGGGACCAGGCGGACAGCAGCAGGCCCTTGGCGGCGCGGAGGGCGCCGGCGGCGTCGGAGGCCAGTTCGAAGCCTTCGCCGCGGGCTTCGGATTGCCCGTCCTGGCGTGGCTTGCCGAGCCAGCCGAGGTTAAGCTGGCTGGCTGTGTAATCGGATGCAAGCTGGGTGCTGATCTGCGCCGAGGTGTCGTCGAAGCGCAGCTGATTGTAGCCGCTGCCCTTGATCTCCTTGCTGCGCAGCCCGTACAGCGCGCCGTTGGCTGGCAGGCTGCCATAGCCGGAGAAGCGCGGTGGCTCGTGGGTGCCGTTGTAGGCTGCGCCGAGGACGATGGGCTTGGACGGATCGCCTTGCAGGAAGCCGACCAGCACTTCGGAACCAACCCGGGGCCAGAAGGCGGCACCGTAGGCGTTGTCTGCCCAAGGCTGCATTACGCGGATCCGCGCCGAGTCCCGTGGTGTGCTGGAAGTGCCGTAGCCGTTGGGATGGTCTTCCGGCCGCGCGAAGGGGAAGCGCACGGCGACCCGCCCATGCTCGTCCACATCGATTTCGCTGCCTTCGGCGCCGACCACGATGGCGCTGAGGATGCCTACGCGCGGCGCATCGGTGGCCGAGAAAATGGGAACGACCGGGGTGTCCTGCTGTACGCATTCGAAACGGTTGTAGTAGATCGGCGCATCGGCGCGTTCTTCCGTATTGCCGTCCTTACTGGGAATGTCCCAGCCTTCGGTGAGGCGACGCTCCAGCAGCGGATCGAGGGGAATGTTGTTGCGGGCGTAGAGCTGGAGCCGGGTGAGCGTGAATTTCCGTTTGTCGCGGGGCCAGGCATCGATTTCCGGGTGTTCGGCGAGGCCGAAGATCGTGGCGTGGGCAAACTGGCGGACCACCGATTCGCCGTGCCAGCCACCGGCATTGAACTCGTGGGCCAGGATGCGGCTGCGGCCCATTTCATCGTAGTGGCCACCGTCGGCAGCCAGTTGCGGTGCGTCGTAGTGGTAGTCGGTGAGCGTGCTGGCCAGCGCGTCCCCGGCTTGGCCTTGCCGGAGCACGGTGGGCTGGAGGTTCTCCATGGCCCGGACCGCCTTGTAGTCGAAGCTGGCGCGGGCGATGGAGGACGGCACCTGGGTCCGCCAGGCGCGCCAGGCGACCACGGTATCGCGGTCCTCGGTGGCATCGGCCCGGTGGAAGCGCACGGTGCCGGCGGGGCTATCGGGAAAGGTGCCCGGACGGTCGGTGAGGCGCAGGGTGTGCTGCGGCGTGTCCTTGTCCTGCGCGAACTGGAAGCTCCAGGCGATGCCTTCCTGGCGCCACAGGCGGGTGAGGAAGGCATGGTCGCTTTCGCCGGCCTGCAGCGTAAAAGCACGTTTCGGGTAGCTTTTCTGCAGGCCGTCGGTGATGAACTTGAAGGCCCGGGCGAGGAGCGTGTTGCCACGGATATGTTCGGCGAGGATCTGCTCGCTGATTTCGATGACCGAGGTTTCGCAGAACACCCGCCAGGTGCTGTGCTGGCGAAGGATCGAGAGGGCGTCTTCGAAGACGAGTTCGATGGCGGTTGCGGATCCGTCGGACAGCCGTTGTTCGGCGGAGGTGACGATGCCGCTGATCAGCCGGCGTCCGCCGCGATCGTCCCCGATGGTGAGCGCGACAGGCTGGCCCAGCAACTCGGCCAGATCGATCCGGTTGTCGTCTGCCAGGCATTGCAGGCGGTAGCGGACGCCGTTGCAGATGGCCTCCTCACCCGCCAGCTGGTAGGGCACCAGGCGTCTGACGGCAGCCGCTGCGTCGTCCGGGAATTGCAGCCGGAGGATGCTGTTTGCCTGGCTGAGGGCGTTGAGGAGGCTGGACAGGGCGGAGGCGAGGGAGGAAGACATGGACGCGCTTTGCCATCGGTGCCGGAAAGCTGCCTTTTTAGTTTAATGTCATTTTTGTGTCAACATGACATTCGTGTTTTTCAAGGCTGTCTTAGACGGGTGCATGTTGGCTGGACTCGATGCCCCTGCAGTAAGATGGCCACCCCAGCCGAGAAGCGACACACACGCCATGAACCCCCTCGACGCCCGCCTGCTCAGCGTCTTCGACGAAGTCTTCAAGTCCCGCAGCGTGAGCCGCACGGCGGAGACGCTGAACATGGGCCAGCCGGCGGTGAGCATTGCGCTGGGCAAACTGCGGGAGCAGTTCGGCGATCCGCTGTTCGTGCGTACTGCCGGTGGCATGGAGCCGACGCCGCTGGCCGAATCGCTGATCGAATCGGTGCGCGAGGCGCTGCAGGCGCTGGACCGGGTGCTCGGGCAGCGCACCGAGTTCGACCCTTCGGAGTCGAGCCGCTGCTTCCGCATCTGCATGACGGACATCAGCCAGCTGGTGATCATGCCGGGCCTGTGGCGGCGCCTGCGCGAGGTGGCGCCGCGGATCCAGATCGAAGTGCTGCCGCTGTCGCCGGACACGTCGGAACTGCTCGAGAGTGGGCGGGCCGATCTGGCCATCGGCTTCATCCCGCAGCTGGAAGCGGGCTTCTACCAGCAGGCGCTGTTCCGCCAGCACTATGTGTGCATGGTGAGCGCCGACCATCCGCGCATCCGCGATGGCCTGACCCGCGAGCAGTTCGAGGCGGAAGAGCATGCGCTGGTCAGTACCCAGGGCACCGGGCACCTGATCGTGGACCAGGAACTGGCCCGTCAGGGCATCCGCCGGCGGGTGGCCCTGCGGATTCCCAATTTCGTCGGCGTGGCCTTTTTCATCGAGCAGACCGAGCTGTTGCTGACCATTCCCAAGCGCCTCGGTGAGGTGCTGGCCGGCCGCGGGCGTTTCCGCTGCTTCCCGGTCCCGTATCCCTTGCCGGAATACTCGGTGCGCCAGCATTGGCACGAGCGCTTCCACAACGACCCGGCCAACCGTTGGCTGCGCAGTCTGGTTGCCGATCTGATGTGCGAAGCCGGGCCGGTTTGAGCAAAAGCCCGTGGGGGCGAATTCATTCGCATCGGGAGGTGTAGCAGAGGGGATGCTTCAGGCTGTAGGGGCGAATTCATTCGCCCGCCGCCGGCTGATCGAAGTCCGCGGGCGAATGAATTCGCCCCCACAGGACCCAGCCCCCACAGGACCCAGCCCCCACAGGACCTACTGGGTATGGGGGACGTAGCGCTATTCAGCAGTCGTTCCAAAAGTGCAATTCGTCCCGCTGATTCGTCCATTCAAGCGGTCTATGTCTGTCCGTAACCTGCGTCCTGTCGAACACAACAACTCTGACAGGAGACAAGGACATGACGAAGACCCAGGTTGGCATCATCGGCGCGGGCCCGGCGGGGCTGCTGCTTTCCCACATGCTGCATCTGCAGGGCATCGAATCGGTGATCGTCGAGCAGCGCTCGCGGGAAGACATCGAGGCGACCATCAAGGCCGGCGTGCTGGAACATCCCACCGTCGAACTGCTCAAGGAGCTGGGCGTCGGCGAGCGCATGGTGCGCGAAGGCTATGTACACAACGGCATCGAACTGTCCTTCGGAGGCAAGCGCCATCGCATCGACCTGCCCGAGCTGACCGGCGGCAAGTCGATCACCGTCTATCCGCAGCACGAGGTAATCAAGGACCTGGTGGCGGCGGTGCTCGCCAACGGCACGACCATCGAATTTGGCGTATCGGACGTGAGCCTGCACGGCATCGACGGCACGCAGCCGTCCATCCGCTACAGCAAGGACGGTGCGGCGCAGGAGATCCAGTGCGACTTCATCGGCGGCTGCGACGGCTTCCACGGCCCGTCCCGCCAGGCGATCCCGGCATCCATCCGCCAGGAACACCTGAAGGTCTATCCGGCGGGCTGGTTCGGCATCCTGTGCGAAGCGCCGCCGTCCAGCGACGAGCTGATCTACGCCCAGAGCGACCGCGGCTTCGTGCTGGTCAGCACGCGCACGCCGGACGTGCAGCGCATGTATTTCCAGTGCGATCCCAACGACAGCGTGGACAACTGGTCCGACGACCGCATCTGGGCCGAATTCCGTGCCCGCCTGGCCAATGACGACGGCTGGCAGCTGAAGGAAGGGCGGATCTTCCAGAAGGGCATCATCGCGATGCGCAGCTTCGTCTGCGAAACGATGCAGCACGGCCGCCTGTTCCTGGCCGGCG
This sequence comes from Pseudomonadota bacterium, assembly GCA_018241665.1. Taxonomy (GTDB): domain Bacteria; phylum Pseudomonadota; class Gammaproteobacteria; order Burkholderiales; family Rhodocyclaceae; genus Zoogloea. The sequence goes on along the minus strand of JAFEDK010000047.1, from coordinate 71,638 downwards.
ACTCCGCCCACATCGTGCCGCCGACCGGCGCCAAGGGACTCAACTTGGCCGCTGGCGACGTGGTCCTGCTCAGCAAGGCGATCGTCGATTTCTACCGCCGGGACGACCGTGCGGCGCTCGACAGCTACAGCACCCGGGCGGTCAAGCGGGTGTGGCGCGGCGAGCACTTCAGCTGGTGGATGACCAACATGCTGCACGACTTCGACGGCGAGGACACCATCACCCGGCGCTTCCGCCGTTCGCAGCTGGAGTACACGGTCAGCTCCCGCGCCGCGGCGGCATCGCTGGCGGAGAACTACGTCGGCCTGCCGTTCGAAGGCTGGCAGGGCTGATCGGTAACTGATCCACGACAGGCGGGCCATAGCGGAATTGTCTAGCTGCTAGTGGGCCCGCACGCTGTCTGCGGGATAGAGGTGGCGTCATAATCGACGGCAGTGCTGGCGTCGTGCCGCTTCCGGAGTCCCGTGATGTATCTCTTCCCGCATTTCCCCGCGTGGCATTCGGGCTTCGCCCTGTATGGCGAGGCCGGCCGGATGCCGGTGCCTGTCCTTTCCTGAGGCGCGTCACGCATGGACATGCGCGTGAAGCCCCGCTTCGTTGCACCCAAGCCGCTGATCCCGAGCTTCACCTTATATGGTGAATCGGCCGAGCCGGTGCGCGAACTCCTGCACATTGAAGAAATCCAGTCCCGCAGCCGCATCCACGACTGGGAGATCCAGCCTCACCTGCACCACGGTCTGTATCAGGTGGTGTGGATCACCGAGGGGACGGCGAGCGTCGCGCTGGATGCCGGCCGCCAGGAGGTGACGGGACCGGCGGCGGTGATCATTCCGCCGGGCACGGTGCATGGCTTCCGCTTCGCGCCGGAGACCCAGGGCCGGGTGCTCACGCTGGGCGGCCACTTCCTCGTCGAGGGCGAACTGGAAACGGTCGGGAAAGCCCTGCGCGAGCTGTTCGCCGGGCCGCGGGTGCTGCGCTTCGATGCGGAAGATCCGACGGCCGGGCGGCTGGATGCGCTGCTGAGGGAGCTCAGCGCCGAGTTCATGAGCCCCGGCATGGCCGGCTCGCCCCCCTTGCGCTGGCTGTCCCAGACCATCGTCTGGCACCTAGCCCAGGCCGGTGTCCGCCTGCAGGCGTTGGGGGAGGGGAGCCCGGTGGCGGTGCATCAGGCGCTGTTCACCCGTTTCGTGCTGCAGGTCGAAGCCCATTACCTGGAGCACTGGCCGGTGGCCCGCTACGCCAGCCAGTTGGGGGTCAGCACGCCGCGGCTCAACCGCCTGACCCGCGCCGAGTGTGGCGGCAGCGCGCTGGATGTGATCCACGAACGCCTGACCCGCGAGGCCTGCCGGCTGCTGCTATATACAACCGAACCGGTCACCGGCATCGCGGCCAGCCTGGGCTTCGACGATCCGGCCTATTTCTGCCGTTTCGTCAAACGCCGCACGGGGCTCAGTCCGTCCCGCTACCGCCAATCCCACACGGGGCGCTGACCGCGCTGGTGTCGGTGTCCACCCACACCATGCCGTCCTCGAACTTCATCGCGTATTCCGGGATCTGGCAGCCGGTGGGCGACAGACCGTGCCCGTTACGGGCATCGAAGACCCAGTTGTGGGACGGGCAGACCAGCGTGCGGCCATTGAACATGCCCTTCGACAGCGGAAAGGTGCCGTGCGGGCAGATGCCGTCGAAGGCGCGCGGCTGGCCGCCATCGGCCCAGACGATCAGGATTTCCTTGGTGCCGGCCATGCACGGCACCATTTCACCTTCGTAGAGATAGCTCTGCTTGCAGACGGGGACGAACATCTTGCGCTCCTTGGGGCGTGGGATCATCGACAAGGGCCGGCGCGAAAACGGGGCGTCGTGTCGCAAACCCTCCGTTTTGATCGCCTAAAAGCCCGGACTCAGACAGGCACGCAAGAAGGGCGCCAAAGGGCGAATTTCGGGGCGCTGAAGAGAAAGACATCAAACTGCAACGAAAGGCTTCCATTTTCTCCGAAGCTATGTATAATGCCGGTCTTTCGCAGCGCGCCCGTAGCTCAGTTGGATA
>JAFEDK010000047.1:69449-69577 GCA_018241665.1 Pseudomonadota bacterium | reverse complement strand
AATCCTGCCGGGCGCGCCAGTTTTACCAGAATCGTTTTATCGCGGTTCTGTTCAGTAGGGAAGCAAATGCTTTCGCCGGGTTTCCGGTTGACTGATTGTGAAGTGTGCGCCCGTAGCTCAGTTGGATA
>JAFEDK010000047.1:0-69402 GCA_018241665.1 Pseudomonadota bacterium | reverse complement strand
AATCCTGCCGGGCGCGCCAGTTTTGCCAGAGTCGCTTAAGTGCGGCTCTTTTCAACCGCAGAGGCAATGGCCTCACCGGGTTTCCGGTCGGTTGAACGTGTGAGTGTTGCGCCCGTAGCTCAGTTGGATAGAGTACTTGGCTACGAACCAAGGGGTCGTGGGTTCGAATCCTGCCGGGCGCGCCAAATTGAAAAGGGACTGCAGAAATGCAGTCCCTTTTTTCATTTCATGCTGCCGCCGCATCGTCCATCCCATTCGCTTCGCCGCCATCCTGCTGGCGCATCTGCTGCAGGACCTGCTGGCGGAAGGCGCGCGGGCTCATTTGCGTGTGCTTGCGGAAGAAGCGGCCGAAATAGGCCTCGTCGTTGAATCCCAGTGACGCCGCCAGCTGCTTGACGCTGTTGGGGGTGTAGACCAGGTCGCGCTGGGCTTCGTGGATGAGGCGGGCATTGATCACGTCCAGCGCCGATACGCCCAGCAGTTCCCGGCAGATCCGTGACAGCTGGCCGGGTGTCATGCCCATTTCGCCGGCATAGGCCGACACCGGCTGATGGCTGCGGAACCTCTGGTCCACCAGGGTCCGGAAGCGCTCCACCTGAGCGGCCTTGCGCGACTGGGCGGCTACCGGCGCCGGCTCGAGGACGCTGCTCAAACGCGATATCTGCACCAGCAGCGCCGTCAGCAGGGACATGCCGACGGCGGAATGCCCCTGGGCGTGAGTATGGAACTCCCTCTCCGCGGCAAGGAAGAGCGGCATCAGGCCGTCGGCGTAGCGGCTCGACTCCGTGTGCGGGATCACCGCCGGGCTGCGGATGGTCTGGATCAGCTCCGGCATCAGCATGCCGGCGAGGGATTCCAGCGGTTTTTGTGCTGCGGTAATCACCGGGCCGTCTGTGTCGGCTGAGTAGTGGAAGCCGTGCACGGTGCGCGCCGGCACCACCACCAGGCAGGGCGCAATCATCTGCCACTTGGTGTTGTTCAGCAGTACTTCCCCGTGCCCCTTCTGCATGTACAGGATCTGCAGGAAGCCATCGTGGGTGTGCGGCTGGATCTGCCAGTTGTACGGCCGCGAGCGCTGCGGAATCCACTCGAAATCGTAGGCATCGTACCAGCCCGGCTGGGCCTGGTCGCCGTACAGGGCGTAATTGGGAATCGCGGTTCGGCGTGTCGGGGTATGCACGATTTGTCCTGTTTTCTGCCGGAAATGTGAATCAACGGGGAGGTATTTGCCTCGATACTCAATCCACCAAAAATACTTATTAATACATAAGGTGGAGTGATGATAGCAAAACCCGTTTCACCGATAAATTCAAAACTAATCAGTGAATTAGTCTTTTGTTGCGGCCTCTCGGTCGAGCCCGAAGCCATTCCCGAAGGTGACGTGTTGCATCCCGAAACGCCCACTAAGGAGCGCACGAAATGATGCAAGTGCACAAATCAGGCTGGCTCGGGCTGGATCGAAAAGTCTGTGTCGTGACGGGCGCCGCCAGCGGCATCGGTGCGGCCATCGCTCGCAGCCTCGCTGAAGCCGGCGCGAAGGTCGCGCTGCTCGACCGGGATGCGGACGGCTGCCGCGGCGTTGCCGAAGGCTTGGTGGCAGCCGGCGCGGAAGCCGTCGGCCTGGGCTGCGACACCTCCAGCGCCGAAGCGGTGGCGATGGCGGCAGCAGCGGTGGCCGAGTCCCTTGGGCCGTGCGACGTGCTCATCAACAACGCCGGCGTGCTTTCTGCCGGTGGGCTGGATGCGGTGTCGCTGGAAGACTGGAACCGCGTGCTGGCGGTCAATCTCACCGGCTACCTGCTGTGCGCTCGCAGCTTTGCGGCGCAGATGGCGGAGCAGGGCAGCGGCAGCGTGGTCCATGTGGCGTCCATCGCCGCGCACTTTCCGCAGACCCGCAGCGGCGCATACAGCGCCAGCAAGGCCGGTGTGCTGCTGCTGTCACGCCAGATGGCGGTGGAGTGGGGCGACAAGGGGGTGCGTAGCAACGTGGTGTGTCCCGGCATGATCCGCACCCCGCTGTCGGCACGCTTCTACGAGGAGCCCGGCTTCGAGCAGAAGCGTGCGGCAGTCACCGCCAGCCGGCGCATCGGCGAGCCGCAGGACATCGCCGACGCGGTGCTCTACCTGGCCAGCCCGCGGGCGGCCTACATCAACGGCGCCGAGCTGGTGGTGGATGGCGGGATGTCCTCGATGCTGATGGACATGGTGCCGCGCCCTGGCTACAACCAGACCGCCTGAGGAGAGACGCATGAACGCACATCTCGACTGCGACCTGCTGGTCGTCGGTTCCGGCGCCGCCGGCCTGGCCACCGCGATCACCGCCCGCAAACGCGGCCTCGACGTCATCGTCATCGAGAAGGAGCCGGTCTTCGGCGGCACCACGGCCCTGTCCGGCGGCGTGCTGTGGATTCCCCTCGGGCCCCACGGGCGCAAGCAGAACCCCCGCGACACCCGCGAGGCGGTCAAGACCTACCTGATGGCCGAGACCGGTCAGTACTACGACGAAGCCGCCGTCGATGCCTTTCTCGCCAACGGCCCGCAGATGGTCGAGTTCTTCGAGCGTGAGACCGCGATGCAGTTCGTCCCCACCCTCTACCCGGACTATCACCCGAAGGTGAAGGGCGGCGTCGATATCGGCCGCTCCATCCTGGCGGCGCCCTTCGACATCCGCGGCCTTGGCGAGGACATGGCGCGCCTCAAGCTGCCGCTCAAGACCATCACCTTCATGGGGATGATGTTCAACTCGTCGAACGCCGACCTGAAGCACTTCTTCCAGGCCACCAAGTCCCTCACGTCCTTCGTGTATGTGGCGAAGCGCCTCGCCAACCACATGAAGGAGCTGGCCCTGTACCGCCGCGCCATCAACGTCACCAGCGGCAATGCACTGGCCGCGCGGCTGGCCAAATCGGCCCTCGATCTGGGCATCCCCATCCTCACCGACTCGCCGGCGCGGCAGATCCTGATGGAGCAGGGGAAGGCCGTCGGCGTGCTGATTGGCGGCGCCAGCGGCGAGCGGCGCATCATCGCCCGGCATGGCGTGGTGCTGGCCTGCGGTGGCTTCCCGCATGACGTCAAGCGCATCGCCCAGGCCTACCCGCACCTGGCACGGGGCGGCGAGCACCTGTCGCCGACACCCCGCGGCAATACCGGCGACGGCGTGAACATGGCCGAGGCCGCCGGTGCCGCGGTGGACATCCGCTTCAAGGACACCTCGGCGTGGATGCCAGTCTCCCGCGTGCCCTACGGCAATGGCGAATACGGCGTTTTCCCGCACCTGCTGGATCGCTACAAGCCCGGCATCATCGGCGTGCTGGCCACTGGCAAGCGCTTCACCAACGAGGCCGAGTCCTACCACGACGTCGGTGCTGCGTTGATCCGCGCCTGCGCCGGCCAGCCGGAAACCGCCATGTGGCTGATCTGCGACAAGCCGACCCTCGGCAAGTACGGCCTCGGCTTCGTCAAACCGGCGCCGATGCCCATCGGCCGCTTCATCAAGAACGGCTACCTGATCAAGGGCGATACGCTGGCCGAGCTGGCGCACAACGCCGGCATCGACCCGGCCGGCCTCGAAGCCAGCGTGCGCGACTACAACGTCGGCGCCGAGCGCGGTGAGGACACCGCCTTCGGGCGCGGCAGCACCGCCTTCAACCGCTATCTGGCCGACCCGGACAACAAGCCCAATCCCTGCGTGGCGCCAGTCCGCCAGGGGCCGTTCTTTGCGGTCAAGGTGGTGATGGGCGACCTGGGCACCTTCGACGGCATCAAGACCAGCGTGGTCGGCGAGGTGCTGCGCCGCGACGGGGCGCCGATTGCCGGGCTGTACGCGGTCGGCAACGACCGGGCCAGCATCATGGGCGGCAACTACCCGGGCGCCGGCATCACCCACGGGCCGAACATGACCTTCGGCTTCATCACCGCCAACCACATCGCCGACCAGGCCGGGAGGGCCGCATGAATCCGCATTTCGATCCCGCCGCGCTGCCGCTCATCGACCACCGCGTCTACACCATCCGGTTGCGCAAGATGAACGAATTCCTGGAGGTCTTCGACCGGCTCGCGATGCCGATCCTCCTCGAAACCCTGGGCAATCCGGTCGGTGCTTACACCAGCCTGGTCGGGCCGCAGAACCAGTTCGTGCACCTGTGGGCCTACGCGGACCTGGCGGACTACGAACGCCGCAGCCGGGCGCGCGACACCCATCCGGATTTTCCGGCCTATCTGGCGGCATCGGCAGACTTGATCGTCGCCCAGGAAACCCGCCTGATCCGGCGGGCCGACCTCGCCACGATGCGGGGGCGCTGAGCCATGGCGACCGATCTGCAACGGGTAGCCATCGTCACCGGCGCGGCCGACGGCATCGGCTGGGCCACCGCGCAGGCCCTGGCCGCCGACGGCTGCTCGGTGGCGCTGGTGGATCTGCGCGAGGACCTCGTGCGGCAACGGGCCGATGAGCTTGGTTACGCGCACCGGGGCTACCGGGCCGATGTTTCCGTCGAGGCTGACGTGGACGCCGTGCTGCGCGCCGTCATCGAGGAATTCGGCCGCGTGGATGTGCTGGTGAACAACGCCGGCATTGGCGACCAGACCGTGCCGACGCTGGAGCAGAGCGTCGAAGGTTTCGATCGGGTGCTCGGCATCAACCTGCGCGGTAGTTTCCTGTTCAGCCGGGCCGCTGCAAAGGTGATGGTGGAGCAGGGCGGCGGTGCGATCGTCAATCTCGCCTCCATCGCCGCCGTCGCCGGCATTCCGGGGCGCAATGCCTACGCTGCGGCCAAGGCCGGCGTCGCTGCGATGACCCGCTCGATGGCCTGTGAGTGGGCCCGCCGCGGGGTCCGTGTCAATGCCGTCGCCCCCGGCTATGTGCGCACCGCGCTGATCGACGATCTGGAGCGGCGTGGCGCCTTCGACGCGGCCGCCATCGAGGCCCGTACGCCGCTGGGGCGGATGGCACGCCCCGAGGAGATCGCCGAGGTCATCGCCTTCCTTGCCTCGCCACGGGCCAGCTACGTCACCGGTGCCACGCTGCATGCCGACGGCGGCTGGCTGGCCTTCGGCGCCCCCGAGAACGCCCTCGGCCCCTGAGTCCGTCCCCACAACCCAAGGAGGAGAACACCACGTCCGCAACACGCCGGGACGGGGCGGGGATGCTTGCGTCCATCGCGTCCGCCACCCGGAGCAGAAAACCATCAATCCCACGGAGGAGAGACACGTGTTAAGCATCAACATCTTCAACGGGCTGGTCTATGGGGCGTTACTCGTCGTAATGTCCTCGGGCCTTGCCCTCATCTACGGGCTGCGCCGGGTGGTGAATTTCGCCCACGGCTCCCTGTACATGCTCGGCGCCTACCTGGGCTACACGGTGGCGTCCCATACCAACTTCTGGGTCGCCCAGGTAGCGGTGCCGCTGCTGATGGGCCTGCTCGGCCTGGCCCTCGACCGCTTCGCCTTCCGCCCGCTGCAGGACCGCGATCCGCTCACCGTCATCCTGGTCACCTTCGGCCTGCTGCTGGTCCTCGAGGATCTGGTCCAGACGGTGTGGGGCAAGAGCAACCTGTCGGTGCCGGCGCCGGAGCTGCTGAGTGCCTCGGTGGACCTCTTCGGCATGTCGGTGCCGGCCTACCGCATCGCGGTGATCTTCTTCGGCCTAGTGGTGGCCGGCGCGCTGACCCTGTGGCTGCGCTACTCGAAGATGGGCCTGTTCGTGCGTGCCGCCAGCACCGAGCCGACCATCACCTCCATGCAGGGCGTCAACGTGGATCGCCTCAGCGGCCTGGTGGTGGCCGTCGGCACCGCGCTGGCCGGGCTGGCCGGCATCATCGCGGCGCCTTTCCTGTCCCTGTCGCCGTCAATGAGTAGCGACGTGATCATCGACTCCTTCGTGGTCGTGGTCACCGGCGGCCTCGGCAGCCTGTCCGGGGCCTTCGCCGCGGCGCTGCTGCTCGGCCAGGTGCAGGCAGTCGGCGCGGTCTATCTGCCCGAGTTCGCCACCGTGCTGCCCTATGTGCTGATGATGGCTGTGCTGCTGTGGAGGCCGGCGGGTTTTGCCGGGAACCGCGTATGAGCCGCGAACTCACCAACGGGCGCATTGCCGGCGGGGTTGCGGTGGCCTTGGCCGCGGGTGCCGTCGTGGCGCTCACCGTCACGTCGGAAACCGTGCTGTCCCTGCTCACCCAGGCCACCATTTTCGCGATCTTCGCCCTCGGCGTCGGCATCCTGCTGCGCCAGAACGGCATGGTCAGTTTCGGCCACGCGGCCTTCTACGGGCTGGGCGGCTACGTGGTGGCGATCCTGCTGGAGCGCCAGCTGATGTCGGCCGAGACGGCGCTGGTCACGGCCTTCTTCGGGATCGCGCTGTTCGCCTTCCTGATCGGCTTCGTGGTGGTGCGGGTACCGGGCATCGCCTTCGGCATGCTGACCCTGGCCCTCGGGCAGATGTTCTACCAGGTGGCGTCCCGCTCGCGGAACCTCACCGGCGGGGCGGACGGCATCAACATCCCGTGGCCCGACACCCTGTTCGGCCTGGACATCTCGCTGCTGACCCGCCAGGACGCGATGTTCTACTTCGCGTGGAGCGGCCTGGTGCTGAGCATCGGCATCGTCGCCGCGCTGATGGCGAGCCGCTTCGGCGCCACCACCGAGGCGATCCGGGACAACGAGGAGCGAGCCCGCTTCATCGGCATCCAGACGCTGCTGCCGCGGGTGCTGATCTTCACCCTGTCGGGCACCGTGACGGCCCTGGCCGGCCTGATGTCGGCCTTCCAGACCGCCTTCGTGTCCCCCGAGAGCATGCACTGGAGCGTCTCCGGCACGGCGCTGATGATGGTCATCATCGGCGGCTACCGCTACCTGTGGGGGCCGGCTCTCGGCGCCATCGTGTTCTTCATGAGCCGCGACCTGGTGGGCGACTTCGCCCAGCACTGGCTGGCCATCTTCGGCGTGGCGCTGATCGTCGTCATCGTCTTCGCGCCCCAGGGCATCAGCGGCGCGCTGGCCCGCCTGTTCCGGCGCAAGGCCGTCGTGCCCCAGGCCACGCCGGCTGTCATCCACAAACTGAAGGAGCGGACATGAGCGCACTTTCCCTCGAAGTTGAAGATGTGGCGGTCCATTACGGTGGCGTCAAAGCGGTCGACGGCGTGTCCATCAGCATTCCGCCCGGCGAGGTGCGCGGCCTCATCGGCCCCAACGGCGCCGGCAAGTCCACCATCATCGATGCCATCACCGGGCGGCGCCCGCCGACCCGCGGCCGGGTCCGCCTGCGCGGCGAGGACGTCACCGCCCTTGGCGCGCTGGAGCGCCGCCGCCGCGGCCTGTCGCGCTCCTTCCAGCGCACCAGCATCTTCCACGGCATGAAGGTCGGTGCGCAGGTGGAGCTGGCGTCCTGGAAGATCGGCGCCGACAAGCCGGAGGCCGACGCCCGCGAGGTGCTACGCCAGTTGGATCTGCTCGACATGGCCCAGGTGACCGCCAGCGACCTCGGCTACGGCGAGCAGCGCCGCCTCGATCTGGCACTGGCGCTGGTCGGCCAGCCCTCGCTGCTGCTCCTCGACGAGCCGATGGCCGGCCTGTCGGCGCAGGAGTCGGAAGACCTGGCACACCATCTCAAGGTGCTCACCGGGCGCCGCGAGGTGTCGATCCTCCTCGTCGAACACGACATGGACGTGGTGTTCGGCATTTCCAACGCCGTCACCGTGATGGAGCTCGGTCGCGTCATCGCCAGCGGCGCGCCGGCCGAGGTGCGCGCCCATCCCCGTGTGCGGGAAGCCTACCTGGGGAGCGCCGCATGAGCACGCTGCTGAAATTCGAGCGGGTGAACGCCTTTTACGGCGCCGCCCACATCCTGCACGACATGAGCCTGGAGATCGCCGCCGGCGAGCGGGTGGCGCTGATCGGCCGCAACGGGGTCGGCAAGACCACCTGCGTGAACACCCTTCTCGGGGTGGCCAGCCTGCGTGGCGGCAGCATCGCCATCGGCGGCAGCGGCCTCAAGAAACCGCGCCCCTATGTGGCGGCCGGCCTCGGCGTGGCGGTGGTGCCCCAGGGGCGCGGCATCGTCGCCAACCTGAGCGTCGAGGAGAACCTGATCCTCGGCACCGCCGCCGGGCGCAAGGGGCACTGGACCGTCCCGCGCATCTACGAGCTGTTCCCGATCCTGCGCGAGCGGGCCCATACGCCGGGCACCGCGCTGTCCGGCGGCCAGCAGCAGATGCTGGCGATCGGCCGGGCGCTGATGTCGAACCCGGCGCTGGTGATCCTCGACGAGCCGACCGAAGGCCTCGCGCCGGTGATCGTCGACCAGCTGGCGACCATCTTCAACCAGGTGGCCGACCTGGGCACCGCGCTGCTGCTCATCGAGCAGAACCTCAGCCTGGTGGAGCGGGTGGCCCATCGCTACTACGCGATGGCCAAGGGCGCGGTGATCGGCCAGGGGCCGGTGAACGCCGCCGTGATGCACGAACTCAAGGAACACGTGGTCGCCTGAACGGCCGCGTATCCCTCGCACTACATCCAGCACAACAACAGAGGAGACACCCATGAAGAAACGCACCAACCTGTTCGGCAAGACCTGCATCGCCCTCGCCATCGGCGCGCTCGCGCCCCTCGGCGCCCACGCCGCGGTGGACAAGGAGCCGCTGCGCATCGGCGCGGTCAGCTCGGTGTCCGGCGTGTTCGCCCAGCAGGGCGAGGAGGTGCTGCGCGGCATCCAGTTCGCGGCGGAGGAGGCCAACCGCAAGGGCGGCGTGGACGGGCGGCAGGTCGCCGTCCAGGTCGCCGACGACGAAAGCACGCCGGAAGCCGGCCGCCGCGTGGCCGAGAAGCTGGCGCGGGACGGCAACAACCTGCTGATCGGCGCCATCCCCACGTCCATCTCCCAGGCCATCTCCCAGAACCTGGAGCGCTGGAACGCGCTGTATGTGGTCGTCGCCAGCAAGGGCGACCGGCTCACCGGCGAAGCCTGCAAGCCGCGCATGTTCCGCACCAACCACTCCGACGCGATGGACATGGCGATGTTCACCGAGTGGATGAAGGGCGTGAAGGAGAAGAACTTCGCGGTCATCGCCGCCGACTACGCCTGGGGCCGCGACTCGGCGGAGTTCTTCGCCAAGCAGGCCAAGTCCCTCGGCAAGAGCGTCCCGGTCAGCCTGTTCCCGCCCCTCGGCACCAAGGATTTCGCCCCCTATATCGCGCAGATCAAGGATGCCCCCAACGTGGATGGCATCTGGGTGGCGCTGGCTGGTCGCGACCTGATCGCCTTCACCAAGCAGGCCAAGGAGTTCGGCCTGACCAGCAAGCGCATCATCGGCCACGCCGCGATCATGGACTTCGTGGTCAAGGCCACCGGCGACGCCACCAAGGGCGTGTGGGGCAACATCGGCTACGGCGCCGAGATCGACACGCCGGCCAACCAGGCTTTCGTGGCGGCCTGGAAGGCCAAGTACAAGCGCGTGCCGACCGAGAACGAGGGCCAGGCCTACAACGGCGCCCAGGCCATCTTCGAGGGCGTGCGCAAGGCCGGCAGTGTCAAGCCGGTCGAGGTGGCTGCCGCGCTGCGCGGGCTGAGCTACGACAGCGTGTACGGCAAGGTCAGCATGCGCGCCGAGGACAACCAGCTGGTGCTGCCGAGCTACATCGGCCAGGTCAAGGTGGTGGACGGCCAGCCGCGGCCGGTCATCGAGAAGCGCTATGACGTGGCCCTGGTGCCGGCGCCCAACGGCAGCTGCAAGCTGAAGTAAGCCAACGCGCTTGCCAGCAGCGCCGCCGGTATCTCTGGCGGCATCCCACCGGCACCCGTTCGCGGTGCCGGCCTGAATCCACCCCACCCATTTCCGCATCGCCCCTGACCGGGCGAGGGGGGCGTTTGTTCGCGATTTTTCGCCGGTACGGAGCCGGCCCCCGCCTTTCACCCACATGACACAAGGAGGAGACAAGAATGCATAAACACAAGATCAGCCACTTCCGCCACACCTGCCTGGCCCTGAGCATTGCCGCGGCCTGCGCTGGCAGCAGCACCGCAATGGCCGGCGAGCAGGAACTGCAGGCCCAGATCGACCTTCTGGCCAAGCAGCTGCAGGCCTTGCAGACCCAGCTCGCCGAGCAAAAGGCAGCCCCGGCTCCGGCCGTGGCGGCAAGCGGCGGAGAGGCCGCGAGCGGCCCCGGGCGCTTCCGCTTCAGCGTGTCCGGCACCCTCGATGCCGCCCTTGGCAGCCAGGGCAACGTGGCGCCGGGCAATGCCGCCTCTCAGGGCCAGACCACCAAGTTCTTCAACGCCGGGCTGGCCACCAGCAACCTGGCCTTCACCGGCTCCACTGAGTTGGGTGAAGGGCTGACCGCTTTGTTCAAGCTCGACACCGAGCTGCTGACCTCCACCGGCGCCAACCTGGTGTCGGCCAGTGGGCAGATCGCCCCGTCGAGCTACAACGCGGGCAGTGGCAGTGGCGTGGTCTTCAACCGGGCGGCCTACGCCGGCCTGGCCGGGCGCTACGGCACGTTGACCCTCGGCCGGCAGCAGACCGTGGCGGTGGACGCGGTGGTCAAGGTGGAGGTGTCCAACTTCACCAACTTCTTCATGTCCTCTGCCTACGGCGCGTGGGGCCTGGGCAATGCGATCTACGGCCAGGGCCTGCTCAACACCGCCGCCGGCAAGTACTCGCCTGGCGTCGCCAACAACCTGGATTCCCGCGACAACGCGATGATCAAGTACACCAGCCCGGTCATCGGCGGCGCGCGCCTGATTGCCGGCTACAGCCCCGGTGCCATCGCCGGCAGCGGCTCGATGGGAACCAAGGCGGCGCTGGGCGCCACCTACGACGTGGGCAACCTGAGCGTCGGCGGCTCCTACACCGAATGGCATCCGGTGGACTTGCTCACCAACCAGGACGCCCGCTACCGACTCGGCAACTTCGGCGTCGCCTACCGCTTCGGCGACCTCAGTCTGCGCGCCGCGATGGGCCACACCAGCCTGCCGGCCGTGACGGTGAAGGACACCACCAACACCAACGTCACCTATTCTGCAGCCGATGCGTCGGTGAAGAGCGTCGGCGCCATCTATGCGGTGAATCCGCGGCTCGACCTGCTGCTGTCCTACTACATCAAGCGCTACGATATTGCCGACGGCAACAAGCCGCGCGTGGACACCCTCGGCGTCGGCGCCACCTGGCTGCTGTACAAGAACGCCAAGCTCTACGCCTTGTTCGATAACGCCCGCTCGCGTGGCGACAACGGCGCCAACCAGACCCTCGGCGGCCACAGCTCGGCCAACGCGCTCGCACTGGGCTTCTCCTACGCTTTCAATGCTGATCTGCTGCGTTGATGGCGCCACCGGTTGAAGCGACGGGTGCGCCTTCAGCCAGCGTCGCCGGCGCCGCAAGAGCGGGGCCGGCAGCCGCGACAGCAGGATTCCTTGGACTTCCGTTCCCGCGCGCCATATAAAAAGAATTGACGCATCGGGTTCGAGGCCGTGATTGCCATGAAGCATCGGGATCTGCTCGTTTTGCTTATGACTCTCGCCAGCGGGCTGCTGACGCCCGGCATGGCCGATGCGTACTGCACGACGCGGGAGCGCATCCAGCTACGCAACGAGGGCGTGTCGCCACTGGAGATCGACCGTCTGTGTGGTGTGCCGCAGCAGCAACAGGTGGAGCCCCAGATGCCGAGGCGCGCGCTGCCGCCCATGCAGCAGCGCCTGCCGATGGCCACTGTGTGCACGACCAATGCAGGGCCGTGCCCGATGATGGTCGGCATGCCGGTCGGCTCCGCCTGCGCTTGCTACACGCCCTGGGGCGCTGTCCCCGGCATCGCGCGCTAGGGGGCGGAGATCATGGCCGACATCTTCCTGAGCTACGCGCATCCCGACCGGGCCCGGGTCGAGGCCCTGGCCAAGGTGCTGTCCGAGCATTTCTCGGTGTGGTGGGATGCCGACCTGGATGCGGCGTCCACCTGGCGCAGCGAACTGGAAGAGCAGATTGACGGCGCCCGTTGCGTCGTCGTGCTGTGGACCGAGGCGGCGCGGGCCAGCGACTTCGTGCGCTCCGAGGCGAGCCGGGCGGCCCAGCGGCGCGCGCTGTTGCAGGTGTGCCTGGACGGGGACGGCGTGCCCCTCGGCTTCACCGAGTCCCAATGGCTGGACCTGCGCGCGTGGACTGGCGATCCGGCCGATGCGCTGCTGCGCGACAACTTCGTGGTGCCCATCGAGAAGCGCGTGCGCGGCGCCCGTTCCGCGCTGCTGGTCGGCCTGGACGCCTACGCCCACGGGGCGGGTTTCCCGGTGCCGGCCAGCGCGTCGGCCAATGTGGATGCGCTGCGCGACGTGCTGGGCAAGGAGGATGCGCACTTCGAGATGGAGTGCCTGCTCAACCCGGAAAAAACCGCGCTGATGAAGAGCCTGCAGAAGGTCTTCAAGGACGCGCTGCCCAACGACACGGTGCTGTTCTACTACTGCGGCCACGCCAAGCTGTCGGCCCGCGGCGACCTCTACCTGTGCCCCAACGATTCGGAGCTGGACTATCTGGACGCCACCGCGATCTCGATGGAGTGGATCGCCAAGCGGGCCCTCAACGAGAGCGCCGCCGGCCAGCTGGTGATCATGCTCGACTGCATTTTCAGCCTGACCCCGGAGGCCAGCGGGCAGGTGGACATTCCGTCGATCCTGGTGGCCAACCTGGGCCAGGGGCAGGGCAAGTACCTGTTGTCCGGTTGCACGGTGACGGACCGGGACGTGGCGGAGAAGGGGGCAGCGGTGTCGCGCATGGTGCGCTGGTTCGTGCACGGCGTGACCACCTTCGAGGCGGACGACGGCGACAGCATCCTCACCGCGGACGAGATCTGCCGCTATGTGCAGGCCCGCATCGACGCCGAGGCGCCCGACCTGAAGGCGATCAGCAAGGGCTTCAACACCAATTCGAGCCGCGGCGAGATCGCCCGCCGCACCGCCGCGGCGCCGACGGCCACCGCGCTGCGCGGCAACCGGGAGTTCTTCCTCGCCATCCGCGGCTGCCTCGATGAAGGGCGGCTGGTGCCGCTGGTCGGCGACGGGGTGTTCGGCAGCGGCCCGCTGAGCTCCTTCCGGCTGGTCAGCGCGCTGATCCAGACCGCCGGGCTGGAGGCGGGCATGCGCATCGACGAGCGCTATCCGCTGGCGACAGCCGCCGAATACCTGCTGCTGGTCTTCGGCGGCGAGCGCGGCGCCTTCCTCAAACGCCTCACCACGGTGTTGCAGGAGCAGAGCCAGAGCCTGGTGCTGACCGGCACGCACCGTTTCCTGGCCGCGATGACGAGCCCGTGGATCGTCGTGTCGGCCAGCTACGACTGGGTCTTCGAGAACCTGCTGGAGCAGTCGGGGCTGCCCTTCACGGTGGTGACCCACATCCTCAGCGCCGAGGACGACGAGCTGGACGGCCGCCTGCTGGTGATCCGCCGCGGCGGGCAGGCACCGGGCGTGGACGTGAAGCTGGCCGACAACTGGCTGCTGTCCGACCTTGGCGAGCACGGCGACCGCATCATCTACAAGATCGTCGGCTCGCCGTTCGCCAACGCGCTGGCCGATCCGCGCTCGGGCATCGACACGGTGGTGATCACCGAGAGCGACCACGTGACCTTCCTCGGTCGCCTGGAGAATGAGCACACCAAGCCGCCGAGCGCCTTCTCGCGGCGCCTGCAGAAGAGCGCGCTGCTGTTCCTCGGTTACAACCTGGACGTGTGGCATTACCGCCTCGTCGGGCACATCTTCAGCAACGAGGGGCAGGTGCGGCCGCGGCGGCGCTATGCGGTGCGCACCGCGGTGTCGCCGATCGAGGAGCGTTTCTGGGCCCAGCTGGTGGCTGCCGAGGACCGCCTGCAGTCCGACTGCGACGCCTTCGTGCAGACCCTCGGCCAGTTCAAGTAGGAGACGGTGCCATGTCCAGCAGGCGGCAAGCGGCTGTTTCCGACGATGGCAGCGAGCCTTACGTCGGGCTGAAGCCCTACACCGAAGCCGAGCGGGACCGTTTCTTCGGCCGCGAGCGGGACGCCCAGCTGCTCATCAACAAGCTGTTCTCCCATCCGCTGACGCTGCTCTATGCGCCGTCCGGCGTCGGCAAGACCTCGCTGCTGCGGGCGCTGGTGATTCCCGAGCTGGCCGCTGAGGAGGCCCAGGTTGTGTATGTGGACCGCTGGAGCGGCGCCGATCCGTGCGCGACGGTGGCGGGGGCTGTGGCTGAAGTCGATGGCAGCCTGGGGGCCGCCCAGCTGGCGGAGGCCGCCCGCAAGCGCCTGCAGGGGGACGACAGCACGCTGGTGCTGATCCTCGACCAGTTCGAGGAGTACCTGCAGCGCCATGCCGGCGGGCTGGGCCAGCTGCCGGCGGCCATCGGTGCGCTGCTGCGTGCCTCTCTCGACGTGCGGGTGGTGCTGTCCTTCCGCGAGGAGTTCCTGGCCAGCGTGGATGCCTGCCTGCGCGACCACGTGCTGTCCCTGTTCGCGTCCACCTTCCACCTGGAACACCTGAACCGGGAGCAGGCGGCAGAGGCGATCCGTGCGCCGGTGCTGAAGTGTGGCGGCTCCTGCGACGAGTTGCTGGTGAGCCAATTGCTCGACGACCTGATGCCCGGCGACGGGCCCCGCGCCGGCCGGCGGCTGTTCGACGGCGGCATCGAGCTACCCATCCTGCAGCTGATCTGCCGCCGTCTGTGGCTGGTGGCGCGGGCGGCCGGGGTGCGCGGCCTGCGCCTGCAGGACTACCGGGCCCTCGGCGGGCGGAGCGGCATCATCGCGGTCTACCTGGAAGAGGTGGTCGGCAATTTCGGTTTCTTCCTGTTCCACGACGCGGCCAAGGTCCTCAAGGCGCTGGCACCGCGCAGCGGCGTGAAGATCGCCTATCCGGTGGAAGCCCTGCAGGCCCAGGCACGGGTCTCGGCGGCGCGCGTGCGGCGCGTGCTCGGCGTGCTGGAGCGGCATCGCATCGTGCGCACCCGCGAAGGTAGCGGCGGCGTCAACTACGAGCTGCAGCACGATGCCTTCATCGACATCATCCGGCCCTGGGTAGACCGCTATTTCCTGCGCCGGCAGCGCGTCTTCGGGGGGCTGGCGGCCTGTGTGCTGGTGCTCGGCTTCAGCATCAATGCCTGGCTGTGGCGCCAGGAGCTGCGCCGTAGCGATGCCCGGCGGGAGGCCGCCGAGCTGACCGACAGGATAGACGTGGATACCCGCCAGACCCTGGAGGCGGCGGTGGCATTGGCGCGCCGCGTGGACGACCGTAACGTGCGCGGCACGCTGCGCCTGACGGTGGCCAACTTTCTGCAGAGCCCCGCGCTGCTGCCCCACCAGGGGGCGGCCAACGGGGTTGTGTTCACCCGCGACGGACGCTGGGTGCTGAGTGCCGGCGACGACGGCGAAGCCCACCTGGTGGACCGTCGCACGCTGGCGGTGGTGGCGCGGGTGAAGCATGGCGGTCCGGTGGTGGCGGTGGCGGCGAGTGCCGATGGCCGGCGCTTCCTGTCTGCCGGGCGGGACGGCGTGCTGCGGCTATGGGACGCAGGCGGGCGGGAGTTGATGCGCTGCGGCGGCGATGGTGGTGCCCCGTGGGTCGATGCCGATCTGAGCCGGGATGGCACGCGGGCGGTCGGCATCCGGGAGGACGGCAGGGGCGCGACGGAGCTGCTGGTGGCACCGGTCGGCGAGCATTGCGCGATGACCCGTCTGGCCGGGCACTTCGGCAACGTCGGGTCGGCGGTGTTCGATGAGGGAGGCGGCCGCGTGCTGTCCTTCGGCAACAACGACAACACGGCTCGCCTGTGGAGCGTTGCCAACGCCACCTTGCTGGCGACGCTGACCCATCCGGACGAGGTCTTGTCGGCCAGCTTCTCGACCGATGGCCGTGAGGTGGCGGTGGCTGTGGCAAACGGCGAGATCTACCGGTGGACCACCCGCGGCCATGTGATCGGACGCCCGCTGGAGATTCCGGTCCTGGCCGGCCAGCCGCCGGTGCTGCCGACGGCGGCGCGGCACAGCCCGGATGGCAAGCGCCTGGCCGTGGCCGGCTCGGACGGGCAGATCTACTTGTGGACGCTGGGGGAGGGCGAGGCGCCGCCTTCCGGTCCGCCGCTGCACCTGGACGGGATCCACGCGGGCGGCGCGCTGGGCGTGGCCTTCAGTGCCGACGGCTCGCGCCTGATGTCCTTCGGCGTGGACGACACGCTGCGCGTGTGGGACGACCCCTTCGTATTCCGCGCACGGGAGTTCCGCGGTCACAGCCAGGGCGTGCGGGCGGCGGTGTTTGCGCCGGACGGCCAGCAAGTGGCCAGCGCCGGCGCCGACGGGGCCGTGCGCCTGTGGCGCCTGCAGGCCGTGGACTTCCTGACCCCGAGTGGCAACGGGCTGATCCTCAGCAGCGCCGGCAAGTACAGCTTCCGGCTGGCCAGCGGGCAGCTGTTCGAAACCTCGTTGCCGGAGCAGCTGCATGCACTGCTGGGCAAGGGCGAAAGCGTGCGGGCTGCGGTCTTCAGCCAGGACGAGTCGCTGCTGGCGCTGGGGCTGACCGACGGCCGCCTGCGCCTGATACGCAGCGCTGACGGCCAGCTCCTCTTCCAGAGCGAGGACGCGGACGGCCCGATCTTCGCTCTGGCCTTCGACCGGGAAGGCCGCCGGCTGGCCAGTGGCGGTTCCGACGGGCACCTGCGCCGCTATGAGGTGCGCGCGCTGCGTGCCGACCACAACGGTATTCCGGCCCATGCCGGGCCGGTGTTGAGCGTGGACATCAGCCCGGACGGCAAGCTGCTGGTCAGTACCGGAGCCGACGGCGCGGCGCGGGTGTGGGCCTGGGACGGGGGCAAGCAGCCCCTCAGCACGCTGGAGGGGGAGACCGACCGGGTGCGCGATGCGCGCTTCAGCGCGGACGGCAAGCGCATCATCAAGCGCAATGGCGATCGCATCACACCGTTTGAAGGCGAGGTCTGGGCACGCTCCGAAGAGGAACTGACCGGCTTCGCGCTGAAGCTGCTCCACTCGGGCACGCCCTGAGCCGCCGGGCGGCCAATCTGGTCATATTTCACATGGATTTGGTGAATTAAAGCCAAAAAATAATTAAAACAACAAAAACAACAAAAACGAGTTTAGAATGCAGTCATCAAATTGCCGATGAGATACGTGACGCGCGATGACTGCCGAGATGATTTCGACACAGACCTGTTCGACCCGCGATGCGGCTCGCCTGCTCGGTATCAGCGTACGTACGGCCCAGCTTTGGGTGGAGGAGGGGCGCCTGCAGGCCTGGAAAACGCCGGGGGGACACCGGCGAATCCTGGTTGAATCCGTCGACCGGCTGCTGCTCGAGCAGCGTTGCGCCGGCATGACGACCAGCGTGCCCTTCGGCATGTTGCTCGTCATGAACGACGAGGCCGAGGGCTATGCGCTGCAGGGGCTGCTGAGCAAGCTGTTGCCGGATTGCCTGGTGACGTCCACGGCCTGCCCCTACGACGGCTTGCTGCGCGTCGGCGAGATGGCGCCGGAAGTCTTCGTGGTGGACTGGCGTGTCGGCGGGCTCGCTGCAGACCGGATGGCACATGCGCTGCTGGGGCGGGCGCGCAAGCAGCGCATGCTGGTGGTGGTACTGGTGGATACGGTCAAGGAGAGGGAGGAAGCTCAGGAACGTCTGCCGGGGGCGGCGGTGCTGGTGAATGTGCCGGTGGATGGCGACGATCTGGCCGCGATCGTTCGCGCTTTCCTGGGGTCAGGCGGACGCCGGCGTCGCGCGGGCGTGCACCGTCGGCCGGATGCGCTGGAGGAGCAGTGGGAATGCCTCGCTGCCCGCTGATCCTCCTGTCATGAATCCGACAGTGCGACAGGCTGTCGGCGGCTTTCCTACATAGCTGCGGGGCCGGATTGGCCCTTTCCAACGGGGCGCTGCCGGTGGCCCCCGTCTTGCTTCGGGCTGGCCTTTGCCGTGCTTCGTGCGCGTGGCGCGGCGCCATCGCCCGAGGAATACTGTCCATGAAGTTCTACATGACGCCCGGCTCATGCTCGACCGGCATTCATATCCTGCTCGAAGAAGTGGGAGCCGTCTTCGAGGTCTATATCGTCAATCTGCCGGCGGGCGGGCATCTCGAGCCCGACTACGTGGCGATTAATCCCAAATCGACCATCCCGACCCTGGTCCGCAAGGATGGTGGCTCGATCACCGAGTTCCAGGCCATTGCCTGGTGGCTGGCGCGCCAGTACCCCAGGCACCGCCTGCTGCCCGAGGGGGCGGACGGCGAGGTGAAGGTGCTGGAGGTGATGGACTACGTGGTCGGCACGATCCACGGCCAGGGTTTCACGCGGATCTTCACGACGCCCAACTTCACCCCCAATCCGGCGGATCACGACGTGGTGCGTGCCCGCGGCCGCGAGATCGTCGAGCGTGGCTTCGCGGTCATGGACGCCCAGCTGGCCGGGCGGGAGTTCATTGCAGACAGTTTCTCCATTGCCGATGCGGCGCTGTTCTATACGGAGTTCTGGGCCGACAGGTTGAAGATGAACCTGCCGCCGAACTGCCGCGACCACTACCTGCGCATGCTCGAACGGCCGGCGGTGCGCCAGGTGCTGCGGGAAGAGGGCTACCGCGTGTGACGGTGCGGCGGCCCGCGCTCCGGGCCGCCGTCAGTCGGCTTGCGGAACGGCGAGGTACTGCGCGTCGCTGACGTGCTCGAGCCAGTCGACGACCTTGCCGTCCAGCGCCTCGGCAATGGCGATGTGGGTCATCGCGGTGCCGGCCGCGGCGCCGTGCCAGTGCTTCACGCCGGGCGGAATCCACACGATGTCGCCGGGGTGGATGGCCTGGACCGGGCCGCCCCAGGACTGCACCCGTCCGCTGCCGGCGGTGACGGGGTATGACCGGGATGAAGGGAAAACATATACATATCCCCTGTAAGTCTTTGTTTTGTATGAGTGCAAATTTCAACGTCGGATCGTTGAGTATCTGCATGACCGCGGGAAAATACCTTAGACTGACATCCGTCCGATAACGACGGTGGAGTGTCAGGTGGCATCTCTTGAGAACACGGCGTACCCCCAGTTCCTGAGCTTCTACTCCCAAGATGATTTGGAGCAGTTTTTCCCGCTCCCCGAGGATGACATTCCTTGGCTACACGCCAAAGCACGGTCAGCTTCTGCAAGACTCAGTCTGGCAGTATTGCTC
Organism: Pseudomonadota bacterium; assembly: GCA_018241665.1. GTDB lineage: Bacteria > Pseudomonadota > Gammaproteobacteria > Burkholderiales > Rhodocyclaceae > Zoogloea. The sequence continues at coordinate 50,258 of JAFEDK010000047.1, read as the reverse complement.
AAGTGCTTTCAGCATCTTTGGCACTTCCCTCCAGAAGAGTCCATCCCGCCTGAAGTCATCAATCACATCCGCAAACAGCTGAAACTCGGTGACTCGATCGCTTTCGATTACTCAGATGGAATGAGGCTGTCTCGTCGTCGAACGGCAATTCTTGAATATCTCAAGGTGCAGTCTTTCTATGCCGGCGGTGCGAACTCGATGGCTCGGACCGAACGCCTTGCTCTCGATGCTGCTGAGCTGCTAGATCAACGATCCGACATCATCAATGCCATGATCGAGGGGTTGATCATGGTGCGATACGAACTCCCGGCCTTCTCGACGCTGGAGGATCTGGCTGAGAGAGCCCATGTCGCGGTGCAGACGCGGATTTTCGAATCGGTTTCTGGGCGCATCGGCGACGCGCACCGTGAAAACCTAAAAGCGCTCCTGCAGACGGACAAGTTCGAGCAGCGCCAAAGTGAATACAACCGGCTCAAGAAATCAGCGAAACGCCCGACCCGCAAGCACTTGGAAACACTGGTTGATCACCTGGAGTGGCTGGAGTCGATCCCTGGGTTGGAGAGGGTCTTCGAGGGAATCCCGGACACCAAGGTGCGTTATTTTGCCGGACAGGCGATGGTCTACGATGTATCGGAACTGAAGGAGTGTGGCGAAGCCAAGCGTTACACGCTGATGGTTGCTCTGATCCACCGCATGCAGGTTCGCGCCCGGGATCAGCTGGCTGAAATGTTCCTTCGCCGCGTGGCCACCATCCACAAACGCGCGAAGGAAGAGTTGGAAAGGATACAGATCGACCAGCGAGGCCAGGTTGAGCGCCTTGTCGGAACATTGGACGGTGTGTTGTCGATTCTGGCGGACGAGCCAGACAATGCCGCTGCCGGCGCCCAAATTCGAGAGTATCTTGAGCCTGCGGGAGGCGTCGAACAGATTCGAGAGCGCTGTGCTCAGATACAGGCCAGTAGCGGCAATAATTATCTGCCGCTGATCTGGAAGCACTTCCGGCCTCATCGCTCGTTGCTCTTCAGGCTCGCACATCTTCTCGATATTCGTCCGAGCAGCCAAGATCGAACATTGATCGACGCGCTTGAAGTCATCAAGCTGTATCAGGACAAGCATCGCATTGACTGGATCGGGGACAGTGTTGACCTCTCGTTCGCTGCGGAGCGCTGGCGCAAGCTTCTGCGCACCGGTGATACGACCGGTGTCCATGCTGGAATCAGCCGTCGTCACCTGGAAATCTGCGTGTTCTCACACCTGGCAGAGGATTTGCGTGCGGGGGATCTCAGCATCGCCGGCTCCGAGGAGTTCGCGGATTACCGTGATCAGTTGATACCTTGGGAAGAATGCCAGGCACTCCTTCCCGCCTACTGCGAGAAAATCGGACTTCCGCTCAAGGCCGACGACTTTGTGAAGGGACTACGCGACGCACTCAGCAAGACAGCGCTGACGTTGGACGAGAGGTTTCCCGAATGCCATGGTGACGTGGTTCTGAATGCCTTCGGAGAGCCGGTGCTGCGTAAGACGACTGCCCGCGAAATCCCGCAATCCGCGGTGGCACTGCAGAATGCGTTGACGGAACGCATGCCCGCACGGCACATCCTTGACGTGCTGGGAAACATCGAGCAATGGGTGGGATTCACCCGACATTTCGGCCCGCTTTCCGGCAACATGGCCAAGATCAAGCAGCCTGCCGAACGCTATCTGCTGACTATCTTTGCCATGGGTTGCAACCTGGGTCCTAGTCAGGCCGCGAGGCATCTCAGCAACAACGGCATCACGCAGCACATGCTCTCGTTCGTTAATCGCCGCCACTTGTCGATCGAGAGCCTCGAAGCCGCGCAGCGCGAACTCAACGAGGTCTATCTTCGGCTGGATCTGCCCAAGATCTGGGGGGACGGCAAGACCGTTGCCGCCGACGGTACGCAATACGACTTTTTCGACGAGAATCTGCTGGCCGGATACCATTTTCGGTATCGCAAGATGGGCGCCGTTGCTTACCGCCACGTTGCCAACAACTACATTGCGGTGTTCCGGCACTTCATTGCACCCGGTGTCTGGGAGGCTATCTACGTCATCGAAGGGTTGCTCAAGGCGGGCCTGTCTGTCGAATCCGATACGGTGCATTCCGACACTCAGGGGCAGTCTTCGACGGTTTTCGCCTTTACCCATCTTCTGGGCATCAAGCTGATGCCCAGAATCCGGAACTGGAAGAATCTGACGCTCTACCGACCTGAAAAGGCCGCGAAATACGAACACATCAACCGCCTGTTCTCCGGTGTGGTGAACTGGGGGTTGATCGAGCGCCACTGGAAAGACCTGATGCAGGTTGCGCTTTCCATCTACGCGGGCCGGATCTCTTCCGCCACGCTGCTCCGTAAGCTGGGCTCCAGCAGTCGCAAGAACCGTCTTTTCTTCGCTGCTCAAGAGTTGGGGAATGTCGTTCGGACCATGTTCCTGTTGGAGTGGATCGGCAACCGGGAGATGCGTCAGGAGATCACGGCCAACACCAACAAGGTCGAGTCCTATAACGGCTTTGCAAAATGGGTCTCATTCGGTGGAGACGTCATCGCCGTCAATGAGCCGGACGAGCAGCAGAAGCGGTTGCGCTACAACGATCTCGTGGCTTCAGCCCTGATTCTCCATAACACTGTCGACATGATCCGGACGCTTCAACGCATGAAGCGGGAGGGATGGAAGATTTCGGACGAGGAAGTGTCCTTCCTGAGTCCCTACCAGGTGGCGCACGTGAAGCGTTTCGGGGTTTACAGCCTCAAACTCAATCGCAAGCCCGAAGCCTGGATTGGCGATACCACGTTCAAAGAGGCTGCGGCCTCCGTCCAATATGCGCGGCAGGCAAAAACCAAGGTTGAATCAAAATGAAAATACCGCCTCCGAACTTTTTAACAACGCCGTACGGCGACGTGAACGCGGCCAAACTGGTCGATCTGCAAGACGGCTATGACACAACTGAGTTGCTGAGGCAGGTTGAACACCTAGAGCCGATCATGCGGCGCCTCAAACAGAACAATGGGATTCGAGACGACATCCTGCGCCTTCACCGTATGGCCCACACGGTGATCAACGGTGCTCCGCTTAGTGAGCCATACAAGGAGGATTTGTGGGAGGCGGCAGCTGCGCTGGTAGAAGAGCTTCAGTCGGTGGCCAGGGCGTGCTGCGACATTGCAGGCGCGATTCAGCCCCTCGCAGATCTTGAACCCCACTTAGAGGATTGATCGGCATGGGTCTTCACCTACCTGCGTATGATGCTTCCGCGAGACTCCGCCCAGTTCCTGCAGAAATCCAGTCCTGCTGCATCGAATTCACTTTGTAGCGATGCAATCAGGCGTCGGCCGTCACAGTAGTCAGTATCGTTGGAACTGATGAAAAGGACTGAGGGCGCGCCGGCATTCTGGAGGTTTTCCCGGGCGATACGCAGTGCGAATTCGGTAATCACACAATCCGGCAAGCTGGATTTGCCCCGCTTCGCAGGCGCAACGCCTTTCAAGGAGCGCATGCCCGCACGTCGGACATCTTCGTCGGAGGTCGGGAGCTCTTGGGCGGCATTGATCAGGTCTCGCGCAAAGCTTACGCAATCCGCGATCCATTGGGCCGCGTCATGAGTCAAAGGGCTCGACGTTCGGGCTAACAGAATGTCCAGTGTCTGGTGTGCATGGGAGAGATTCGACAGCGTCCGGGAAAGCTCTTGAACCGCGTCATCCTGGACCTTTGGTAGGTTCAGTTCAAACTCTTCGCGAACTAGCGAAGGGATGACGATACGGAATTCCTGAGCTTGAGCACGTACCCGGCTGGAGACATCGACGAGTGCTCGTGCACTCTCTGGGGAGAATTCGCGTCGGACTGGCGATCGAACGATATCGAGTAGGACACAGGTATCGAGAATGAGGACCCACGGCTGACGAACGTCCTCATCGTCGGTGCTCATGCGTTCTGCTCGGCAAATTTCAACAGGCCTCGTCCGAACTCATATTCGATGGCCAGATCACTTGCACGCTCGAAGGTCCAGCCGCCTTGCTCCATCAGCCATCGCTGCAGCATGTCCGTGTCCAGTTCACATCGGTCCTGATGGCAGTGCAGAAGAAAAGCAAACCAGCGCTCCCTGTCCAGCGGGTGGGCCGAGCCTGTTCCATGGTTGGCCAGAATGCTGAAGCGCCGCAAGGCGTCCCCTGCCGCGGGGCTGACCCATGCCGTAAAAGGCTTCAAGTCGTCGGTGAGTTCGCATTTGAGCCCCAATGCCACAGCAGCAGGTTGTATCGCGCTCGTGGTCAGTTCAACCAGAACTGCGTTGTACTCCTGGACGGACAACTGACTTTTTTCGAGCGGGACGATATTGACGACCTCCGCCTTCTCGCCGTCAGTCAGCATGGCTACCCCGGAAGCGGGTAACCCTCCAGAACCATCCCTCTCGAAAACAAGCAGCGATCTATCGCCGAACATGCGGGTATTTTCCTGCTCCTTGGTCTTGTCGCGTAACCAGTGCGCGGGCAAGTTCTCCTGGATCACATCTCCCAAGCGCTCAAGGGCCGGAGAAGGGCCGCGAACCGTCAGTTCCCGAAAAACGAGGAAGGAGCCCAAATCGTTATCCATGTGAATCAATCCCAGGTGGTGTTGGTCGCAGGTTCGTGGAAGCGTGTTTCGAGTCCGCAGTGATTGTCATCCGCAAGCTGATACATCGTGTCGATCAACTCATAGATCGTTTCGTCCAGCGCATCTCTGGATACAAGGGGAATCGCCAGTTCGTACTCGGAGCCGTCCGCGTTGATACGGCGCATGTTCAAGGGTTCGAAACAGTGCTGTTCAATGGCTTGGCGGGCCCGGTTCATGCCGCGCGCTGACTCGCTCAGACGGATCAACGTGAGTTTTACGCGGACAGTGGCAGTCTCGGACGCAAGGCGTGACTCCGCCGGCGCGGTTTTATCTTCAGCAGGCACCTCCCGCAAGATCAACCCCTTCTCGAATCGCGCCTGCAGCCCGGAATCCACTGCATCGATGTAACGCATGGCCGACTTGATGTCCTTCCAGCCGACATAGGCCATCAAGTCCTTCACGTCCCAACCGCTGGCCCGGGCCCACCCTGCAAAGCCTCGGCGCAGTGAGTGACTGCTGTAGTCTCCCGATTCCTCGATCCCCGCAGCAGCAAAGATCTCCCGCAGCAGCGGGATCAGGCTTCCCGGATGCAGTCCCGTCGGCGCGAGGCTTCCCCATCGCCCAATCTTCCGAAAAACCTCACCTTCGACGAGTCCCGCGGTTGCGATCCATGTCGAATATGCGGTCACGGGACAGAGTCTCGACAAGGCCGGACATTGGAAGCGCCGTCCCGCAAATTCCCTGTCTCCTTTGCTTCGCGGGAGATAGCAGGTCAAGCCTTCGCCCGGGACGACCTCGATGTATTCAATGCGCAGACTGGAAAGTTCGTCCGCTCTAAAGCCCCGCCAGAAACCAACGAGGACAAGTGCCCGATCGCGGGTATACCGGAGGAGCGCCCGTCGATCGTCAGATTCTTGAGCAAGGGCAATCCCTCGGTTAAGCCAATCGACAATATGCTGCAGACGGTCAAGTTCGAGGGGTTTGGCCTGCTTCTCCTGACTGGGATGGAGCGCACGGATGCCCTTGAGAACCTGGCGAATCAGGGGGGCTTTGGTCGGATCAACGAAACCGTGATCGGCATGCCACCGTGCCAGCGCTGCCAAACGCTGGCGCAGCGTGCTGGACGCAAGCTTGCTGCCGTAGTCGGCCAGATAGCGGGCAACTGAGTCAGTGGTGGCCGGCAAGAAGCCTCCCCATTCGACCTCGAAGTGTCGCAAGGCCGACTCGTAGCTCAGTCGGGTGTTTTCCCGCTGGGCAGCTTCAAGGTATTGGTCAAGGCGGTTCATGAAGCATCAAGGGTATGACAAAACCACCACAGGGGAAACAAGCCAAATCCCGTAAAAGGCTATGGGTGAATGAGCGGACTCGCAAGCCTGTCGGCCGCCGTTGAATGGGGCTGCCGGCAGGCTTGTGTGGATGAGCGCTCAGGGAAACATCAATTAGTCCCAGGTGAATCCTCGCCTTCAATGTCTTCATCTGAGCCGTGTGCCAAGCGATATAGCAGTGGCAGCACAAGCAGAGTAAGGATGGTCGATGAGAGGATGCCACCAATCACGACAGTGGCCAGGGGGCGCTGAACTTCCGCACCCGTCCCTGTTGCGATCGCCATCGGCACAAAACCCAGGGATGCCACCAGCGCCGTCATGAGAACGGGGCGCAGACGGGTCAAAGCCCCTTCGCGGATCGCGGGATCAAGCGCCTGGCCTTCCTCGCGCAGGCTGCGGATATAAGCAATCATCACCAGGCCATTCAGTACCGCAACGCCGCACAAGGCAATGAAGCCCACTGCCGCCGAGATGGAAAGGGGAATGTCACGTAGCCACAGGGCAATGATGCCTCCGGTCAGTGCGAACGGGATGCCCGAAAACACCAGGAGGCCATCCTTTATGTTGCCGAACATCGCAAAGAGCAACACAAAAACGAGAAGCAGCGCAACGGGCACGACGACTTGCAGGCGTGCCGTGGCGGACTGCAGGTTCTCAAAGGTGCCTCCCCACGTTGTCCAGTATCCTGCGGGTACCTTGATTTGTGAGAGACCCCGTTCGGCCTCCCCAACGAAGGAACCGATATCCCGACCTCGTACATTGGCACTCACCACGATTCGTCGTTTGCCGTTTTCCCGGCTCACCTGGTTGGGGCCGGGGGCCAGGTCCAGGGTGGCGATCTCGGCCAGTGGAATGAAATTCGCCCGGGTCTCTCCTGCGGCACCGCCGCGTGGCAATGGAATCGGGAGCCGCCTGATCGCCTCCAGATCACTCCTCAGGTTGTCGGGCAGCCGGACCTGGATGTCAAAACGACGATCGCCTTCGAAGACGGTCCCGGCTTCACGACCACCGACCGCAGTCGCCACAGCATCCTGCACATCCCCGAAATTCAGCCCGTAGCGGGAACTCTTGTCCCTGTCGATTTGAACGGTCAACACTGGCAAGCCCGTGGTTTGCTCCACCTTCACTTCGGAGGCTCCATTGATTTTTTCCAGCATGGCGGCAATCTCCGTGGCCGTTCCATTCAGAACGTCCATGTCGTCGCCAAAGATCTTGATGGCCACATCACTTCGGACACCGGAGATCAACTCGTTAAAACGAAGCTGGATGGGTTGAGAGAACTCATAATTGTTTCCAGGCAAGGTGGCCACTTCGGCCTGAATGGCTTCCAGCAAGGTGTCACGCGCTCGCCTGGGCTCGGGCCAGTCCTTCTCGGGCTTGAGCATGATGTAGCCATCCGAGATGTTAGGCGGCATCGGGTCCGAAGCGATTTCGGCCGTCCCCGTCCGTGCAAAGACACGCTCGACCTCTGGGAATTTCTCTTTCAGTCGGCTCTCCAGCTGCCGCTGCATGGCTACCGACTGCGTCAGGCTGGTACCCGGGATGCGCAGGGCCTGGATGGCGAAATCACCTTCATTGAGATTCGGAATGAACTCGCTGCCCATCCGCATGGCGATCAGACCACTGAGCATCACTGTCACGAGGGCAAACGTGAGCACGACGGGCTTGGCGCTCATGGCCCACTGGAGTGCAGGTGCGTAGGCCTCCTTGGCCAAGTGCATCAGGCGGTTCTCCTTCTCGGACACCTTGTCACCGATGAAGAGAGCCACCGCGGCTGGGATGAAGGTCACCGACAGGATCATCGCGCCCAGGAGTGCAATGACGACGGTAAAGGCCATCGGATGGAACATCTTGCCCTCGACGCCGGTCAGGGCAAAGATCGGCAGGTAGACCACCATGATGATCAGTTGCCCAAAAAGCAATGCTCGACGCGACTCGCGCGAGGCTTTGAAAACCTCGTGGAAGCGCTCCGTCCGGTTCAGGGGACGGCCCAGGGATGCCCGCGCATGGGATAGCCGGCGGACACAGTTCTCGACGATCACCACGGCACCGTCGATGATGATGCCAAAATCGAGCGCGCCGAGACTCATCAGGTTGGCACTCACCTTGTTGGCCACCATGCCTGAGAACGTAAACAGCATCGCCAGAGGGATGATGCAGGCGGTGATAAGTGCGGCCCGGATGTTGCCGAGGAACAGGAACAGGATGGCGATGACGAGAATGGCGCCTTCCAGGAGGTTCTTTTTCACCGTGGCAATCGCCTTGTCCACCAGCGTGGTGCGGTCATAGACGGTGACTGCCTCCACCCCGGCAGGCAGGTTGCGGTTGATCTCCTCCATTTTCTTGACCACGGCCTGGGAAACTGTGCGGCTATTCTGGCCGATCAGCATGAAGACGGTGCCGAGCACCACCTCACGACCATTATCGGTGGCAGCCCCAGTGCGAAGCTCCCGGCCAATGCCTACCTCGGCCACGTCACGGATGCGGATCGGGAGACCCTGCGCGGTGCCGATGATGACGTTGCGAATGTCCTCTTCGGTCTTCACCTGCCCGGGCGCGCGAACCAGGTATTGCTCCCCTCGTTTTTCGATGTAGCCGGCCCCGACATTGCCATTGTTACGTTCCAGCGCGGTGACGATCTCTTGGAGCGTCATGCCGTAGGCCGCCAGGCGTTCCGGCAAGGGAGCGACCTGATATTCCTTGGCATAGCCGCCAATGGAATTGATTTCCGTCACGCCCGGCACATTGCGCAGTTGTGGCTTGATGATCCAATCCTGTATCTCCCGCAGGTCGATGGGGGTGTAGGGGCTGCCATCCGGTTTCCTGGCGTCTTCCTTTGCTTCCACCGTCCATAGGTAGATTTCGCCGAGCCCGGTCGATATCGGCCCCAGGGCTGGCGATATGCCGGCGGGCAGCTTGTCCCGCGCGCCTTGGATCCGTTCGTTCACCAGTTGTCGTGCGAAGTAGATGTCGGTCCCATCCTTGAAGATCACCGTCACCTGGGACAGACCGTAGCGAGACAAGGAGCGTGTCTGGACCAGGTTGGGCAGACCGGCCATCACCGTTTCGATGGGGTAGGTCACCCGCTGCTCCGTTTCAAGCGGGGAGTAGCCCGGGGCCAGGGTATTGATCTGGACCTGGACATTGGTGATGTCGGGCACGGCGTCGATGGGAAGCTTCTGGTAACTGAAGACCCCCAGCGCAGCCATCCCGAAAACCGCCAGAAGGATGAGCCAGCGCTGTTCAATGGAAAAGCGAATGATGCGTTCAAACATGATCGTTCACCTTTCCCTCAGTGCTCGTGTTCAGCCGAGCCTTTGCCGATTTCCGCCTTGAGCACGAAGCTGCCGGCAGTGGCATAGGGGGTGCCTGTCTTGAGTCCGGACAGGATTTCGGTGCGTGCTCCATCGCTACGCCCGATCTTGACGGGCTGCGTCACAAAACCATCATCGACTCGGACGAACATAACGCTCTTTCCGTCCATGCTTTGGATCGCTTCCGAAAGCACGGCGACCGGCACTTTGGTTTCGTTCGAGATCACTTCCACGTTGACGAAGAGGCCAGGACGCCAGCTTCCCTGGGGATTCGAGAGGAGCACCCGAGCCCGTGCCGTACGGGTTTGCTCACCGATGAGCGCGCCCACATAGGCCACGGTGCCGGTCGCCGTAGAGTCGAAGGACGAAGCCTTGATGGAGACCTTTTCTCCAACCCTGACCCGGGCCAGATCCTTGGCCGGCACACTGATTTCCGCCCAGACAGTGGTCAGATCGGAGACCGTGAACACTTGGCCGTCCTCCTTGACCGCCTCACCCAGGGCTATGTGCTTTTCAACGACCATTCCATCAAAGGGAGCACGCAGCACATAGCGGTTGAGGCCGCCATCCGCATCCACACTGGCACCGATGGCGGTGAGCTTCTGCTGCACGTTGGCAACGGCAATTTCGGCCTCACGCAACACCTGTTGTGCCTGCAGGTAGTCCTGCTCGGCGGAGATTTTTTGCTCCCACAGCTTCTGCTCCCGCTCATAGGCTGTTCTGGCAAAGCTCAACCGCTTCTGAGCCGCCATCAACTCGCTACGTTGTTCAGAAAGCGCCGGGCTTGCCAGTACGGCCAGCACTTGCCCTTTCTTGACGATCTGTCCCAGATTGGCCGACACACTCTGCACGACCCCGGCAACACGCGGAACGACGTGCGCTGTGCGATCCTCATTGAAGCGAATTTCCCCGGGGAGTTGCAGAGATGATCGAATCCGGGCTGGGCCGGCTTTGTCGATCTCAATTCCTGCGGTCTTGATCTGCTCGTCGCTGAGCTCGACCTTGCCTTCCTCTCGGTCCGGTGGAATCTCCGTCGCGGGCTTGTTATGGTGTTCCGCGTCATCATGTGCAGCATCGTTGGCGTGGGTGCCGTCTGCCTTGGCTGCCTGTCCGCTGTGCAGAATGAACCCTCCTGCTACTCCGCCAAAGGCGATGATCAGGGCTACGGCGATCAGGTGCTTTCGGCTGATCCGGGTCGTCATGTTCTTCAGATTCATCTTGGAATCCTCCTTGCGTTATTCAGAGATACGATCAGCCAGAAGGCGATCGATTTCGGCCGAGGCCCGATGGGTGTCGGTTACGGCGCGCAGGTATTGGTTACGTGCCTGGAATAGCGTCCGCTGGGCATCGAGGACATCGAGAAAGCTGAATTTGCCCAGCTCAAAACCCTTCGCTGCGTTCTCGTAGGCCAGTTGCGCCCCGGGCAGCACGTCGCGTTGTAGGGATTCGAGCTCAAGTCGGCTGTTGCTCAGCCGCTCACGGGCCTGCAGGACATCACCGGTAAGCCGGACCCGCAGGGCGGTATGTTCGTCCCGCGCCTTGTCTTCCCGCTTGAGGGCTTCGAGGAGGTTGCCGCGGTTGCTGTCGAAGACGGGAATTGGGATGGACACGCCCACGAGGAGTTGATCTCGACCAAGCTCCTCGGCACGTTTTACCCCGACGCTGATTGTTGGGTCAGGAATGCGCCGGGCACGCTCCAGCGCCGTGACAGAGGTGCGCCGCGTGATCTCGACTGAGGCCCGCTTTAGGACGGGTGATGCCTCGATACGCTGCTCGACCGTGTTGGAAGACGGTATTGGCGGAAGCGTGTCGACGTCACCTTCTGCACGTTCGAATCGCGGGATCGGATTGCCCCAGAGCCCTGTCAGCCGCTGACGGGCAACCCGCAGCTCACCTTGAGCCTGAGCCAGTTCGACCCGGACCCCGGCTTCCGCGACACGCGCCTTGGTCTCCTCGACGGGAGAGACTTTTCCGGCGATGACACGCTTGGAAACCGCAGCTGTGGCTCGCTCCGCGAGGGTGACGGTCTCTTTTGCGAGCCGGGTTCGCTCTTGTGCCGAAAGTACGTCAAAGAAAGTGCTGATGACCAAGGCACGGATCTCGGCACGGCGAGTGGCCAGTTCGATGTCAGCGAGGTCGCGGCCGCGCTCGGCGATCGCAATCCGGGCGCTCCGCTTGCCTGCGAGCTCAATGGGCTGGTTGAGCTGTACGGTTGTGGTGCGCGTCGTGGCGCGGGTGTCCTCCACAAGATACTCGATGGATGGATTGGGCCGTGCGCGTCCCTGGATCTCAGCGCCTTCGCTGGCTTCGCGTTCGCGAAGGGCTACGGTGATGTCAGGGTTGGCCCGAAGGGCCAGATCGAGCGCTACGGCAAGCGTCAGCGGACCACCGGCTTCGATGGGAAGTTGATTGAGGACGACAGTCTGGGAGGAAAGCGATGCCGGCGCCTGAGCCTGAGCCTGAGCATGGGCACCGAATGCGGTCGCAAAAAGGACCGCGAGCAGCGGAAAAGCGGTTCTGAATGGCACGGGGGTGCGCATTGAAATCTCCTTGTTGTGCAGTCGTCGGCAGAAACCGACAGGACGACGAAACAGATGAGATCCGGCGCGAGCGCAGCCTGACGGCGGGCTCTAAGTGGAACCTAAGTGGAAACTAAAGCAGGTCGCTGCGCCGAATCAGAGCGCAGCGATCCAGTTGGGCCGTTCGGGGCCTGGGGGAATGTGGGTGCGAAAGAAGGCTGGCGTTGATTCCGGTGTAGAGGGCACCGGACACCGAGGCAGGCAGAGTGTGTCCTGCCCGAGAATTTTGAGAGCGCTGTAGTGGCACAGCCCACAGTCTCCGTCGATGGAGACACCTTCGCCAGAATCAGATGGCTTGGAGGCCTCCGCCTTCGATGCTTTGTGCTCGTGACTATGATGTCCGAAATGGTGGGCTTTTTTGCCTGCCTCATGCTGGCAATAGGCGCCTACCGCTGACCAGCTAAGCTGGAGCGGCATGAATACAGCCAGAAGGACGGCAACCCAAAAACGCATCATCAGAAGTATACCGGAAGACGCTCCAACTCAAAGATGAGCCTTGGTGAGTTTATCGGCGGGATGCTGAAGGCGCAGTAGTCGCAGCCCGTTGCCGACGACAAGCAGGCTCGCCCCCATATCGGCGAACACCGCCATCCACATGGTCGCGCTGCCCAGCAAGGCCAGGACAAAAAAAGCCGTCTTGATTCCCAGCGCCAGAACGATGTTCTGCCAGAGCACCCGGTGTGTCGTGCGCGAGAGCCAAATGGCTTCAGGAATCCGGCGCAGATCATCGTTCATGATCACGACGTCGGCAGCTTCCAATGCGGTGTCCGTGCCAGCAGCCCCCATCGCTATACCGATATCGGCGCGCGCCAAGGCCGGCGCATCGTTGATCCCGTCACCGGTCATCGCCGTGGGGCCACGTTCTTTCTGCAAAGCCTCAATGGCATTGAGTTTGTCATCAGGCAACAGGTTGCCGCGTGCGTCGTCCACACCGGCCTGCATGGCGACCGCTTTGGCCGTCGCCTGGTTGTCGCCGGACAGCATGATCGACTTCACGCCCAAGGCGTGCAAAGCCGAGATGGCCTCCTGGGCGTGGGGTTTGATCGTGTCGGCGACGGCAAACATCGCCAGCACCCCCCGTTCGTTGGCCAGGAGTGTCATCGTGCGACCTTGCGCCTCGTGCGCAAAGAGTCGGGCCTCGACAGCGGGATTGCACAGCTTCCGCTCTTCGATCAAACGGTGGTTGCCGAGAATCAGGTCTTGGTCATCGATACGCCCTTGGACACCGCGCCCTGGCAACGCTGTGAAATGGTCGGTCGTGTTTGAGCTTGGCGCCAGTGCGCTTGAAATAGCTTTCGAGACGGGATGATCGGAGTGGGCGGCCAGGCTACCGGCCCACTCCAAAATCAGTTTTTCGGGCACGGTCGGGTCCACGATTTCGGTGGCAACCAGTTTCGGTTTGCCTTCGGTGATCGTCCCTGTCTTGTCGAGGGCGATGACTTTGAGCTTGCGCGCTTCTTCAAGGAAGACGCCGCCTTTGATCAAGATCCCCCGGCGCGCTGCAGCGGCGAGTCCGCTCACGACCGTGACGGGGGTTGCAATCACCAAGGCGCAGGGGCAAGCGATCACAAGGAGAACCAAGGCCTTGTAAAAGGATTGAGTCCAGCTCCATCCCAATAGCCATGGAGTGAGCAGCGCCACGGCCAGTGCGATCACGAAGACGGCCGGCGTGTAGACTGTCGCGAAACGATCGACAAAGCGCTGCATGGGCGCCTTGCTGCCTTGCGCCGTTTCAACCGCATGGATGATCCGGGCCAGCGTGGTATCGCTGGAGCGCGCCGTCACCTTGAATTCCAATAGCCCCGATTCGTTGATCGTGCCCGCAAAGACGGGGTCGCCGACGGTCTTGTCCACAGGCAGGCTCTCACCGGTGATGGGTGCCTGATTGACCGCGCTGTTCCCCGCCGTCACGACGCCATCCAGAGGGATACGGACCCCGGGCTTGACCCTGATGACGGTAGCGAGCGCGACATCGCGGGAGTCCTGCGCACGCCAGCTGCCATCGGGCTGCTTTGCCTCGGCGGTTTCGGGCGTAAGCGCGAGCAGGCCCTTGATCGCATTCCGTGCCCGATCGACCGACCTGGCTTCGATCAGTTCTGCAATGGCATACAGGGCCATCACCATGGCTGCCTCGGGCCATTGCCCAATGGCAAAGGCACCGGTCACCGCAACCGACATCAAGGCATTGATGTTCAGACGGCCCTGGGACAGGGCAGCCAGTCCCTTGCGATAGGTTGAAAACCCCGCCATCGCGATCGCCATGGCGGCCAAGCCCATCCCGGCAATCTCGGCCATAAGGTCGTTGGGCATTACATAGGCCAGGAGTTCTGCACTCAACGCCAGAGCGAGTGCCGTCGCGAGAAACGCGGTGCCGCGGAAAACGCCACCGTGCCCTATGCCCGCCGGCGCATCCGGCTCGACCGGAGATGAAGCAAAGCCTGCCTTGCGGATGGCGTCGATGATGCTCGGCAGCGCATCATCGGGCGCATCGATGCGCAGGGTGCGGGCCGATAAATCAAAGCGAAGCCCGCTGATCGCGCCGATAGGCTCGACCGCCCGGCGGATCTCGCTCTCTTCAGTGGGACAGTCCATTGCCGGAATGCGGAGCAGCAAACCGCCTTCTGTACTGTCGGCTTGTGGAGGCGTATTCGTGGAAGGCGCCTCAGGGGCGTGACACGTGCCGCTACACCCGCAGGATGAGGGCTGCGTCTCGGATCGCAGGCTGATGGGCAGGGGTTTCATGGTGATCTCCGGTTGCCGCCATTGAAAACCCTGTAGTAACTCCAGAGTCAAGCGGGTAAGGTGATGACCTTCCTCGATTCACTTTTGAGCCCACGCCGGGCTTCAGGCCTTGCAATGAAAATCGGTCAGCTCGCCCAGCAGACAGGTACGCCGGTGGACACCATTCGTTACTACGAGCGCGAAGGGTTGCTCCCGCGTGCTGCGCGGACGGAAGGCAACTATCGGATCTACGATGCCGTTCATCTCGAACGCCTCGCCTTCATTCGGCGATGTCGCTCCCTTGACATGACGCAGGACGAAATCCGGGTGCTCCTGCGTTTCAGGGACACTCCGTCGGAGAGTTGCGAAGACGTCAACGCGTTGCTCGATGCCCATATCGGCCACGTTGCCGAGCGGATACGGGAGTTGCAGCAGTTGGAAAAGCAGCTTCAGACGTTGCGCGAGTGTTGCCAGGAAGGCCGACAAGCGGCCGAGTGCGGGATCTTGAACGAGCTATCCCATGGAGGGGCAGAGCTCACCACGCCCGCCGCATCGGAGAGCCATCTCGCCGCCACGCATGCCGGTGGGCGACAGCATGTGCCCCCAAGACAGGGAGGCGGCGCGTGATGGTTGAAGGTGCCTTGCGCAACCCCAGGGCCATCATCTGCCGCGTCTCAGGCGTGAGGCGTCGTGAAGCGACGCGATTCGCGTTGGGAAGGATCGCGCATGAGAAAAGGAATTGCACGCATTCTCATTTGGACGCAGAATCAAAAAAAGACATTCAACGGTAAGACCCCTCATGCAAGCCCTGCGTCTCCTTTCAATCGTTCTGTTTTCTTTGGTTGCGACGGTCTCGATCGCCCAAGTTGCGCCTCAAGCGACGCAAGACAAGACCAAGCAGATCTGGCAGCTGCTGGATTACCTTGCCGTCGACTATGGCCGTTCCGTTAATGAGGGACAGGTCGCCAACGAAGCCGAATATGCCGAGATGCAGGAGTTCGCACAGGCCGCAGAACGACAGTTGGCCGAATTGCCAGCGGTGCCGGCCGCTCCGACCCTGGCGAGCGATGCAGCGGCGCTACGTGCGCTCATCGCACAAAAGGCTTCGGCCGCATCTGTGGGAGAACAGGCACGCAAATTGGCAGGCGGACTCATCGCGGCCTATCCGGTCTCGATGGCCCCCGGCAAGTTGCCCGATCTACAACGGGGCGCCACGCTCTATCAGAGCCAATGCGCGTCGTGCCACGGCGTCTCGGGGCATGCGGACGGCCCACTCGCTGCCAAGCTGAACCCACCTCCCATCGCGCTGGCCGACCACGAACGCGCCCGGGAGCGCAGTGTGTTTGCGCTTCAGCAGATCATCACGCGAGGTGTGGCGGGAACGTCCATGCCGGGATTCGTACAGCTCTCGGACGAAGACCGCTGGGCACTGGCCTACTTCGCCTCGACGCTGTCGTACTCCGAGGCCGATCAGCAGGCAGGGGCCAAATTGTGGGCCGCGCAACCTGCCCTCCGTGAGGCCGTGCCGACCCTGGCGACGCTGAGCCAGCATTCCGAGGCAGCGCTCGCCAAGACCGTCGGCGCCGATGCCGCTCGCCAGCTCACCGCCTACCTACGGAGCACGCCCCAGTTACTCGCAACGTCAAACACGGGCAGCATACAGATCGCGAAAGACAAGCTGAGGGAGAGCGTTGTCGCGCTGGACAACGGAAACGAACGCTTGGCCTCGCAGCTGGCATTGTCGGCCTATCTGGATGGCTTCGAGCCCGTCGAGCCGGCGCTGGCCGCCAAGAATCAAGCGCTTTTCCACGACATCGAAAAGACGATGGGGCTCTACCGCAATGCACTGACTGCCGGGCAGGTCGAGCGTGCCCACGACATTGCCCAGCAACTGCAAGCCCAGCTCGATGAAGCGCAGGAGGCCTTGGGGGGCACCAAAGACGCCCTCTCGACCTTCCTTGGCGCACTGACCATCCTGCTGCGGGAAGGCCTGGAAGCCTTGCTGGTGGTTGTCGCGATGATGGCATTCCTGAAAAAAGCGGATCGCACCGATGTGCTGCCCTACGTGCATGCGGGATGGATGACAGCGCTCACCGCCGGGGGGCTGACCTGGCTAGTGGCGACCTATGTCGTGGATGTGAGCGGCGCCAGCCGCGAGATGACGGAGGGGGTTTCCGCCGTGTTTGCCGCCGTTGTACTCCTGGCGGTGGGCATGTGGATGCACCAGAAGAGTCTTGCGGGTCGTTGGCAGACCTATGTGAAGGAAAAATTGTCGTCTGCCCTGAGCAAGAAGTCGGCATTGATGCTGTTCGTACTGTCGTTCGTCACCGTCTATCGCGAAGTCTTTGAAACGGTCCTCTTCTATGCGGCGCTCTGGACCCAGGACAATGGCGTCTATCTGCTTGCCGGCCTCGCCTCCGGCATCGTCATCCTGGCGGCGGTCGCAGCGGTACTCCTGCGCTCCGCGGCACGTCTGCCGATCAGCCAGTTCTTTGCCTTCAGTTCAGCCCTCGTGGGGGTGCTCGCCGTCGTTCTGATGGGCAAAGGTGTGGCCGCACTGCAAAAGGTCGGCATCCTGCAGATCACGCCTATCTCGATACCGCGCATCGATGTTCTTGGCGTTTACCCGTCGATCCAGACCGTTACCGCACAGGTCCTGATCCTGCTCATTATTGTGGCAAGCGTCGCCTACAATTTGAGGTCGCAACGGGCCGCCACGCAATCGTGATAACGTCGTTGTCCCCCGGCCTTTGGCGAGGACAGGACGGCGATGCTGACTCACTGGGAACTGGAACATTACCGACAGCTGTACCGCAATCAGATTGACCGGCTTGTCGAGACCTTGACGGTGCGCCTCCTGCCGACCTTTGACTCCGTGCACGCGGAAGTCGAGGCGCTTCAACAGGAAGCGTACCGAGCGAGCCGTGAGTGTGCCAACGATGGCAACGGGCTCGATCCGCAAATGGCCCATGAGGCCGCTTTCGAGGCGTCGTTAGCGCATTTCGACATTGTGCTCGATTTGCGCCAAGGGCTTCAGAACATGTTCGCGGTCAGTCTCTACCACCTGTTTGAGCAGCAAGTCCGGGCGTTCCACGTTCGTGTTCTACATCAAAAGCCGCTCAAGTTCGGGCCCGATGTGCTGAAGGAATGGGATAAGGCACTCCCCAATTCTGTCCTGAGTGCAGACCAGCGTTCCTGTCTGAACGAACTTCGTCTGCTGGCAAATACCGTCAAGCACGGCGACGGCACATCGGCCCACGAGCTCTATGTGGTGGCGCCTCACCTGTTTCTGGCCGATTGGGAGCAGGATGCGCTCGATGACCCGAGGGTCATCGTCCATAAACCGGACATCGGGGCACCGCTCTTCGGACAAGACCTTTTCGTTCGTCCGGGCGACATACATCGCTACCGGCAACTCCTCAACGGCGTATGGTCGACCTACTTGGAGGCGTTTCACGGGAGGGGGTAGCCTGTCAGTCGCAGCTGACGCGTGTAGAGGTCCTTGATGACGTACATGGGGCTGTGGAGTCTCTAGTCCGCGATCACCTGACCCACGCAGCTCACGAAACGGAAAAATCGTACGCTAAGGCGCGCGACGGCTTTTGACCTAGCAGCAGTGCAAAGCCGCGATCAGTGGGCAGGAGACATTGCCGTGGTGCGCGTTGCACTCGCTCACCAACTTCGACAGCGCCACCTCCATTTGCTTGAGGTCTGCTAGGCGGGCACGTACATCAGCCAGGCGTAGAGCAGCCAATTCAGCCGCCTCGCCGCAATGCGTGCCGTCCTCCAGCCTCAGGAGTTGGCTGATTTCCTCCAGGCTGAACCCCAAGCGCTGGGCTGATTTCACAAACTTCACCCGCGCCACGTCCGTCTGCCCATAGCGGCGGATGCGTCCATACGGCCGCTCCGGCTCCGGCAGCAGGCCCTTGCGTTGATAGAAGCGGATCGTCTCCACATTGACCCCGCCTGCTTTGGCGAAGGCCCCGATGGTCAGGTTCTCCGAAGCGTTCTCCATGGCGCTTGACTCCGTAGTTGACTACGGAAATAACGTTACAACATCAAGCGAAATCCCGGAAGGAGAACCTGATGTTGGAACCCAAGAACGGCCGTGGCGCACTGGCGACCGGCGGCGTAGCGGCCGTCCTCGCCTCGACCTGCTGCCTCGGCCCGCTCGTGCTGGTCGCGCTCGGCTTCTCGGGTGCCTGGATCGGCAATCTGACCGTGCTGGAACCGTACCGACCGTTCTTCATCGGTGCGGCGCTCATCGCACTGTTTTCCGCCTGGCGCAGCATCTTCCGCCCGGTTCAGGCCTGCACGCCGGGTGAGGTGTGTGCCGTGCCGCGGGTGGCGAAGGCCTACAGGGCGATCTTCTGGATCGTGGCCACCTTGGTCTTGGTTGCCCTCGTTTTTCCCTATGTCCTGCCGCTGTTCTACTGAAAGAATATTGTCATGAAAAAACTCGCAATCCTGATCACCCTGGCCGCCACCCTGAGCCCCCCTGCCTGGGCTGCATCCCAAACCATCACCCTGTCTGTGCCCGGTATGACCTGCGCCGCGTGCCCAATCACGGTCAAGAAAGTACTTACCAAGGTGGACGGCGTGAAAAAGGCCGAAGTGCGCTACGAAAATCGGATAGCCATCGTCACCTTCGACGACGCAAAGACCAACGCCGAAGCCTTGACCAAGACCATGGCAAACGCGGGCTACCCCGCTACCGTCAAGCAGTGAGGACGCCATCATGGCCGAAACAATCGCCTTCCACATCGATGGCATGACGTGCACGTCGTGCGCCGAGCATATCCAGGAGGCTCTGGGGAACGTGCCCGGTGTGCGCTCGGCCTCAGTGTCCTATCCGCAAGGACGGGCCGAGATCGACATGGACGCGGACATGAGCTTGGACCCGTTGGTCGCGACCGTGACAGAGCTTGGCTACCGCGCACGGATTGCCGACTCGGCAGGCAAACTGACCGGCGGACTGTTGGACAAGGCGATGGGTTGGCTGGGCGGCGATACGAAGCGCGGTGGCAGCGAGCAGATGCTGCATGTCGCCGTGATCGGCAGCGGCGGTGCGGCGATGGCGGCGGCCTTGAAGGCCGTGGAACGTGGAGCGCGCGTTACGCTCATCGAACGCGGCACTATCGGTGGCACCTGCGTCAATGTCGGTTGTGTGCCCTCCAAGATCATGATCCGCGCCGCACACATTGCGCATCTGCGCCGCGAAAGCCCGTTCGATGAAGGTCTGCCTACCGCAGCGCCGATCGTGCTGCGCGAGCGGCTGCTGGCCCAGCAGCATGGCCGAGTAGAAGAACTGCGCCACGCCAAGTACGAGGGCATCCTGGCGAGCACCCCGGCCATCACCATGCTGCGTGGCGAAGCCCGTTTCAAGGACGTGCGTACGCTGATCGTAGCGACTGGTGACGGTGGCACGCACGAGGTGAGCTTCGAACGCTGCCTCATCGCTACCGGGGCCAACCCCGCGACCCCGCCAATCCCCGGCTTGAAGGACACGCCTTACTGGACCTCCACCGAGGCGCTGACAAGCGACCGCATTCCCGAGCGGCTGGTCGTAATTGGCTCGTCCGTGGTCGCGGTCGAGCTGGCGCAAGCCTTCGCCCGCCTGGGCAGCCAGGTCACGATCCTGGCGCGCAGCACGCTGTTCTTCCGTGAAGACCCGGCCATTGGCGAAGCCATTACGGCCACCTTCCGCGCCGAGGGCATCGAGGTTCTAGAGCACACCCAGGCGAGCAAGGTCGTCTATGCTGACGGGGAATTCATGCTCACCACCGGACACGGGGACGTGCGCGCCGACAAGCTGCTGATCGCCACCGGCCGCGCACCGAACACCCGCAGCCTCAATCTCGATACGGCAGGCGTCGAGGTCAATGCGCAAGGGGCCATCGTCATCGACCGCGCCATGTGCACCAGCGCGCCGCACATCTACGCAGCCGGTGACTGCACCGCCCAGCCACAATTCGTCTATGTGGCAGCGGCGGCCGGCACACGCGCCGCGATCAACATGACCGGCGGCGACGCGGTGCTGGACCTAACAACGATGCCGGCGGTGGTATTCACCGATCCACAAGTAGCGACAGTGGGTTACAGCGAAGCGGAGGCACAGCACGACGGCATTGAGACCGACAGCCGAACGCTCTCGCTCGACAATGTGCCAAGGGCGCTCGCAAACTTTGATACGCGCGGCTTCATCAAGCTGATCGCCGAGGTCGGCACGGGGCGGCTGATCGGCGTACAGGCGGTAGCCCCAGAAGCGGGCGAGCTGATCCAGACGGCGGCGCTGGCGATCTGCCACCGGATGACCGTGCAGGCGCTGGCCGACCAGTTGTTTCCCTATCTGACCATGGTTGAGGGACTCAAGCTCGCGGCGCAGACCTTCAGTAAGGACGTGAAGCAACTGTCCTGTTGCGCCGGGTGAGAACTGGGGTGTTCGATGTGGATGCTCTGCCGCGGCTGTGTTTCGTGCCGGCGGCCTTCTCATGCGGGGATCCGCCTGGCCCCGCTGACGCGGTAGTGCCGGGCGCTGGACGCGCCGGATGCCCGCCCTATCGGACCGAAGGCAAATACCCAGTTGACGCGTTTGCAAACAATCTTAGCTGGATTCGGTGGTGGTCCCCCGACATTGTCTGAACTAGACTTCATTAAGTGAAAATGAGTTGTGCTTTCATGTGTGGTGTGAAATGACCCGGCGACGCCGAAATTCTCGAGCCAATCAATCAGTGGAGGGCGATAGTCGCCACGCTGGAAAACCTTGCCGAGCGTTGTGTTGGCGCACTAATGCCATGGTCTCATCCGATCATCGCAGCACTTGCAGCAGGTTCCGTTTGGGAGGCGCAGACCTCGATCAAAGTGAGCCCGATGCCAACGGACGTCGTCAGCCTGACGCTGTGGCGTGTTAACCATGACCCGCCACTTCAAACAACTAATCTGTCATCTGTTGATTGGGGTATTTCTGTTCGCGCAAATGGCGGTTGTGTCGTATGCCTGTCCTCAGTCCTCTCCGGTTGGATTGAATCAAGTATCGGTATCCATCATGTCCTCGGACGACAACCCATCCATGGACATACCCGCCTGTTGTGACGGGATGGAGCGACCGGACATGGCTAATCCCAATCTTTGCACCGAACATGCCCATTTTGGTCAGCTGAATGATCAGACGCAGATCCCGACGCTGCCTGCAATTCTGCTGACCAGCCTCTATGTCGTTTCCACAGCATCCGAGCTGAATTTCCGGTTCCCGCCTGCCGCCTTAGCCAACTTCCTCGCTGAGTCGTTCCCACCGCACGCCATCTTGCACTGCTGCTTCCGCATTTAGGCCTCCCGACGACACTGTGCTGACGACCTGAGCGGTCGATACAGCACAACGGTTCTGCTCCCCCGTGCTTGTGACCTTTAGGCTCGCTCGCATGGGGATTCGCCCGAGCTGATTCGTTTCCATGTCTGGAGGCTCCGTGTTCGCCGACTCGCTCCGCGCTGTCCATTGGCTTCGTTTGTTTCGCTCTTGCACTGGCCTTAGGCACCGCGGTCCCCAGTACCGAGGCTCGACATATGCTGGATGTCGGCCAAGGCCCTGAGCTTGGCTCAGGCCTCCTCTTGCTGGCTCCGAACGCTGGTCATCCCCGCTGCCTCTGCGAGATGGCGATGGCTGCCGGCCTGTTCCAAGGTTTGGCGACATGATCACCGTGCCGCTCCGATCACTGTTCGTGATCTCGGCCGACCTGCGGCGGCGGTGTCACCTCAACCCTGAATCGGAAATGGAGGTGATTCAGATGTGGTAGATCGACCCAGAAAAGCAAATGCAATCAATCTAATCCATGCGAAGGAGAATGATCATGCGCAAGCTGTTGATACCCTTGTTACTGGCTGTCTCACTGTCCGCTTTGGCCGCCGGCGAGCGGGTCACGGCACAGACCATTGAGCTCAAGGATGGTGGCAAAGTCTTTGTGAAAAAGGACGGGACGATGGTTCATATCGACGCCGCCGGCAATCGCGTCAAGATGCGGAACGGTGTGACGATGGAAGCCAAGGACGGAGCCAAGTACGTGATGAAGAACGATGCCCTGTGGAAGACAATCACCGAAAAGGGAACGCTGAACCCGAAGTTCTGAGGTGGTGGCGGATGGTCTTCGGACCATTCGCTTCAACTCGCGTTCAGAGGCCCTTGAAGACGTCCCGGTGCATCTTGATCGTGGCGGCGGAAGCGCGCTTCTTAGTGTGGTTCTTGGCCATGTCTTCCGCCCACAGGCTGGTCTCGAAACCGAGCTTTTCGTAGAAGCAGAGAACTGCGTCGTCGTTGTCCGCATCGACGACGATCAATCGCGCAGCAGACAAGCCCGCTGTATTGAGAATGTCACCGAGGAGGAGTGCCATCAAGGCGCCGCCCACTCCCCTGCGTTGCAGATCCTGATGGACCGCAAGTCGCCCGATCTTGACGGCGGGAAAGGCAGCAAGTTCGATGTGCTCACCGAACCCCAATTCGAACTTCTCGGAGTCGTTGAGCTTGATCGCGTCGTTGGCGAGCGTGAAGTAGCCGACTGGACCTTCGAACTGCTGATGGAAGACCACGTTGGTGAAGCCCAGTCTGGTTTCATGCAAGGCCCGCGCCTGTGTGGTCAGGAACTCGTCCAGCCGAGGCTTTCCGCAGGTGAATGCCCCAAGGGTCGCGGGCTCCACCTCCGTGATCGGGAGGTAGCCATAGCCCTCTTCAGGCAGCATCAGCCGGGGGCAGCGCGATCCGGTACTTGTCGAGGAAGTGGGCTTCTTTGGCGCGCCGAGCCGCAGCGGCCAGATGTACCGCGCGCTCCTGAACAGCCTGAGTCGGCCGGACAGACTCCACGGACACGACAAGCCGCTTCTTCGCCTTGAGGGACGAAGCGTGTTTCTTCATAAGAAGGCTGCGGGCAGAGTGTTTCATGGTAAGGGCACAGTACGTAAGAACGCCTTCCACGCGGCGGGAAGGCACTCGGATACTAGATCAAAAAAGAGAATGTATCCACTGGATATATCCGGCAGATAGCGCACTCCGCTCATGAAGCCACAGTGTGGTGGTTCAGTATGAGCCGCGGTCCCGGACAGTAATGTGCGGCAGGAAGGCCTCCTGCAGTACCTGACGTATTGAAGCGCAGGTCCGTCGGTCATCGTCCATGAGGTTCATGTAGAGCTCGGCGGTCAGTTCGATCAGGTAGGTGTGTTCCCGAAGATGGGCTTCCCGATCAGGGCTCGCACAGGCCTTGAGCCAGCGCTCCTCTAACGCGTAGCTGCGATACGCGCAGTCGATGAACTGGGCAAACAAGGCCGTGACCGTCTCGGCGTCTCCCGAATCCGTCGCCTGGAGCGTTTGCAGTCCGAGGGCCTTCAGGCGACGACTCGTCGCTTCAAGCAAAAGGTCGTTTGATGAAGAGAATGCATCTGAGCAGATCATGGCCGTGAGCCTGCAAACGGATCAGTCCGCGCTGTGGGGCGTGACGATCGATGTCGGTATCCACATCTCGAAAATGTTGCTGTCTTCCCCCGTCCGACCCTCGATGTCGCCTTGGTGCGCGCGGAGGATGGAACGGGTGATCGCAAGGCCCAGTCCGGCGCCATCGCCCGAATGGCGGCGCGATGCGTCCACACGGTAGAAGCGATCAAAGAGACGGGACAGGTGTTCTGTCGGGATAGGCTCCCCGGTGTTCTCGACGGCGAGGTGGACGGTTTCGGTGTCGGTGTTGTCGCATATGACGCTGACCGTTACGGTGATGTGCCCACCCGATGGCGTGTAGCGAAGCGCGTTGGATAGAAGGTTGCCGATGGCGCGTCGGAGCATCAGCCGGTCTCCGGTCACCCATCCTGAACCTTCTAGCTTGAGGGCCACGCCGTTCTCTTCGGCCAGGGCCCCGTAAAAATCGAACAGGGCCATGACCTCGTCCGCCAGATCAAAGGTTTCCTGACCTGGCACGATGAGACCATTTTCCGACTTGGCCAGGAACAGCATGTCCGAGATCATGCGCGACAGGCGTTCGTACTCCTCGGCGTTGGATTCCAGCACTTCCCGGTACTCGCCCGACGTTCGGGTCTTCGAGAGTGCCACCTGGGTTTGGGTCATCAGGTTACTGACCGGTGTGCGGAGTTCGTGGGCCAGATCGGATGAGAAGTCCGAGAGACGCGTGAAGGACTCTTCCAGCCGAGCCAGCATGTCATTGAGGGATTCGGCCAGTTCCGCCAGTTCGACCGGGACGGTATCGACGGGCAGACGCTGATCAAGGTGTTGGGCGCTCACTTCCGTTGCCCTGCGCCTCATCTCGCGAAGCGGCGCCAAGCCCCGGCGAGCGACGAACCAGCCCAGCAGGCCCGTTGCGGCCGTTCCGCCTACGATGACGAGCCACAGGGTCGTCATGAACGAGTCCATGAAATTACGGTGATGGGAGATATCCGTCGCGACAGCGACAACGGCCGGCGGCCACGACGGCACCCCGGTCGGCACCTCCGCCGCAATGCCCCGGAAAGGCATTTGTCCATCCACCTGCCAGACGTAAGGGTGATTGGCCCCGGCGGCCGTCTTGACCCGATCCAGCAGCGGTTGAGGGAAAGGTGCGCCTTCGGTTGCAAACAGGGTGCGCCCATCCGGTCCCTTGAGTGCGACGACCAGGCCGTGATGTCCGATCAGCGAGTCATCCATCTGCTGGGGAATGGCCGCCAGATCCGCGGGTGAGCGGACCTTCGCCATGGCATGGCGAATCAGCTCGAGCTTGCCGGTCAGGGCCTCCATGTCCTGTTCTTCGAAGTGATGTTCGACGGACTGGGCCACGATCAAACCCAAAACCAGTAACACGGCCGTCGATGCCGCCGCGAAGAGAAGGGTCAGGCGGAAGGTCAGGGACTTGCGGCGGATGCTCGTGCGCACTATTCGCTCTCCTGTTCTTCCAGCACATAGCCCATGCCCCGCACAGTGCGAATCAGCTTGGGCTCGAAGCCGTCGTCGATCTTGGCGCGAAGGCGGCGCACGGCCACTTCGATCACGTTGGTGTCGCTGTCAAAGTTCATGTCCCATACCTGCGATGCGATCAACGAGCGCGGGAGCACTTCGCCACGTCGTCGTAACAACAGTTCAAGGAGGGCAAACTCCTTGGCGGTCAGATCAATCCGCCGACCTGCTCGGGTGACACGCCGACGCGGGAGATCCAGTTCGAGGTCGGCTGCTCGCAAGGCATCGACTTCCTTGTTCTTCACACCACGGCGTAGCAGTGTGCGCACTCGGGCCAGGAGCTCCGAGAAGGCGAAGGGCTTCACGAGGTAATCGTCAGCGCCCAGCTCCAGCCCCTTGACCCGGTCATCAACGCTGTCTTTGGCGGTCAGAAACAAGATCGGCATCTCCTTGCCAGCCTTGCGCAGGGCCTGCAGGACGCGCCAGCCATCGAGCCCCGGCAACATCACGTCGAGCACGATGAGGTCGTAGGCTTCGGTCATGCCGCAATGCAGCCCGTCCATGCCATCCCGGACCAAATCCACATTGAAGCCGGCCTCGACCAGCCCCTGCTTAAGGTAGTCCCCGGTTTTGGGTTCGTCCTCGACGATCAGTATTTTCATGGTCTTCCTCGCTTCCTGCTCATACGGCTGGCGCTAGTGTGGCGCAACGCACTTCCGTTTTTCCCAAGATTACAAAGATGTAATTCGTGGGTCAGTCTCCTGTCGGTTTTTGCGCCGCACACTGCTCGCCATGGGAACGCCAGATTCCCAGCCTACCTTTTGACCCCATGGAGAAGACCGATGCGATCCTATTTGCTCGGGCTATCGGCGCTGGCCATGATGAACAGCGTCTGGGCGGCTACGCCGCCTTTGCTGGAGACGAGCTCCAGCCCGTCCCCGTATGTGTCCTCCCTGTCGGATTACCACGCCTGGTCGGAACCGCCGGTCGGGCCGTGGCGCGCCGCCAATGAATCGGTCCAGCGCGGAATGGATGCACATGCAGCCCCCTCTACGCCTGACCAGCCCGCTGAGGCTCGTGAAGCCCGTGAGGCTTTGCAGAAAAAGGGCGATGCGGCGCCGACGCCGCCGGCCATGCCGCCTGCCGGCCATCATCATTAGGAGGCCGCCATGCGCTCATACCTATCCGTACGCCCCCTGGGGCTGATCAAGACCCTGACCGTGCTGGTGCTCGGCACGCTGACCCTCAGCGGCTGTGCCAGCTTTTCTGCGGACGGAGGCTTCGGCACGGTCCGGGATACGACCCGTGCCCGAATCGGCGCCGATGCCCGCTGGGCCAGAGACGATGCGGACCGCAAGGAGGTCGATGCCCGCGTCGCCGAATTGCTGACCAAGCCGCTGACGGTGGAGGACGCGGTTCAGGTCGCCATCTATAACAACCGCGGGCTGCGCGCGTCGTTCTACGAGCTTGGCATCAGCGAAGCTGAAATGGTCCAGGCCGGGCGGCTGCCCAACCCCCATTTCTCCATGCTGCGTGCCAGTCGAGCCGAGAATGGTGTGCGCGAGTTCAAGATCGAACAGGTACTGACCTTCAACCTGTTTGCGCTGATCACGATGCCCATGGCCGTTGAGGTCGAGAAGCGGAATTTCGCCCAGACCCAGCGCATGACGGCGCTGGAGGTTGCCCGGGTGGCCTCGGAGACGCGCAAAGCCTACTTCGGTGCGATCGCCGCGGAGGAGTCGGTGCGTTACCTCCGGAAAGTCAGGCAAGCTGCAGAAGCGGGTGCCGGACTGGCTCGCAAGATGGCCGAGGTCGGTAATTTCAATCGCTTGCAGCAGGCGCGTGAGCAAGGCTTCTATGCCTCAGCCGCTCTCGATCTGGCTCGCGCAGAGCAAGCCCATATCGCGGCGCGGGAACGCTTGACCAAGCTGCTCGGTCTGCCGTCGCCACAGTCGATTCAGCTCCCCGAGCGCCTGCCGGATCTGCCCAAGGCACCCGACGAACAGCCGGCCGTTGAACAGACCGCGCTTGATCAGCGGCTGGATCTCCAGGCCGTCCGTCTCGAAACGGAAGCGCTGGCCAAGAACCTTGGCCTTACCCAGGCCACGCGCTTCATCAACGTGCTGGAGTTCGGTCCGGCGCGCGTCCTGGAGGGGACGCGGGACAGTGGCTACAAACGCGGCTACGAAGTGAGTTTCGAGCTCCCGCTCTTCGATTTTGGCGGCAGCAAGGTCGCCAAGGCCGAAGCCATCTATGGGCAAGCAATCGAACGCGCGGCCGAGGCGGCAATCAATGCCCGTTCGGAAGTACGCGAAGCCTACTCGGCATACCGCAGCAGCTTCGATATCGCCAAGCACTACCGGGACGAAATCGTACCGCTCAACAAACGGATCGCCGAAGAGAACCTGCTGCGCTACAACGGCATGCTGATCGGGGTGTTCGATCTGCTGGCCGACGCCCGTTCCCAGATCACCAGCGTGAACAGCTACATCGAGTCCTTGCGTGACTACTGGATCGCCCAAAGCGATCTGCAGATGGCCCTGATCGGTAAGCCGTCCCTGGCTCCTGCCGCACGCACCGCACCGGCCAGCACCGGCCGTCCGGATCACTGAACCAAAAGGACATCCGATGACATCACGTCGCGCATTCATCCAAAGTCTGGGACTGACCGGAGGTGCCGTTGCCGCGGCTTCGGTAAGTCCGGTGGCCATGGCCGCCTTGCCGGAACTGATCACGAAGAATGATCCGAACACGGCACCGCCACATCTTCCCCGCGGCGTCACTGGCGCAGGCCGGCCCTACAACCCGGTGGTCACCCTCAATGGTTGGACCCTGCCATGGCGCATGAACAAGGGGGTCAAGGAGTTTCACCTGGTGGCTGAACCGGTTGTGCGCGAAATCGCGCCCGGGATGAATGCCCACCTGTGGGGTTACAACGGACAAAGCCCCGGCCCCACCATTGAAGTGGTCGAAGGCGATCGGGTCCGCATTTTCGTCACCAACCGCCTGCCCGAGCACACCACCATCCATTGGCACGGACAGCGCCTGCCCAATGGAATGGATGGTGTCGGTGGGCTCACCCAGCCTCAGATCCCACCGGGCAAGACCTTCGTCTACGAGTTCGTGGCACGCCGCCCGGGTACCTTCATGTATCACCCCCACGCGGATGAGATGACCCAGATGGCGATGGGCATGATGGGCTTCTGGGTCACCCATCCGAAGGAGCGAAATCCGCTCATCGACGAGGTGGACCGGGACTTCTGCTTCCTCTTGAACGCCTACGACATCGATCCGGGTAGCTATACGCCAAAGGTGAATACGATGCTCGACTTCAACTTGTGGACCTTCAACAGCCGGGCCTTCCCGGGCATCGATTCCCTCAACGTGCGCCAGAACGATCGCGTGCGGATCCGCGTGGGCAACCTGACGATGACGAATCATCCGATTCACCTGCATGGCCATGAATTCACGGTGACCGGCACGGATGGTGGCCCGACACCCAAGGGCGGCCGCTGGCCGGAGGTGACGACCGACATTGCTGTCGGGCAAATGCGCCAGGTCGAATTCATTGCCAACGAACCGGGGGACTGGGCGTTCCATTGTCACAAGAGCCACCACACGATGAATGCGATGGGGCATGACGTGCCGACGATGATCGGTGTCGATCACCGGGAGGCCGCCAAGCAGATCACCGATCTCATCCCCGACTACATGGTGATGGGTGAGCGCGGTATGGCTGACATGGGGGAAATGGAAATGCCGCTGCCGGACAACACGCTTCCGATGATGACGGGCCAAGGCCCGCATGGCGCCGTCGAGATGGGCGGCATGTTCACCATCCTGAAGGTCCGTGCCGAGCAGAAGGCCGGCGATTACTCGGATCCCGGCTGGTACAAGCAACCGCCTGGGACGCGTGCTTACGAATGGACTGGGCCCGCTGCCGAGCCTCCACGTGCCAGCAGCCAGGGAGGACAGTCCATGCCGGCACAAGGCAAGCCTGCTGCAACGGAAGTTCAGGTTCGAAAGCCAGGCCCGCACGCCGGACACTGAATCGCGGTCACGATAACGAGAACTGAGGAGCCCCATCATGAAAAAAACGCTGATTACTGTCGTGGCGCTGGCTGCTGTGAGTGCAGCATCGGGCGCCATCGCCCTGTACGCCGGCGCCATCAACATTGCGGCCGATGAGCCGCATCACCCACTGACCTACCGTTTGCTGGAATTTGCCCGGGAGCGCTCCATCGCCGTTCGGGCCGGAGACATCAAGCCGCCGATCGATCTGGCGAATCCGGAACGCGTCCGCCGCGGCTCCGGCAACTACGACGCGATGTGCGTGGGCTGCCATTTGTCTCCGGGTGCGGAAGACTCGGAGATTCGCAAGGGGCTGTATCCGACGCCACCCAAACTGGCCGACAAGCCGGCGGCGCTGCTCGATCCTCAATTTGCCGAGGCGCGCCAGTTCTGGATCATCAAGCACGGGATCAAGGCGTCGGGTATGCCGGCCTGGTCCAAGGGCGGGATGGAGGATGAGGCGATCTGGGATCTAGTCGCGTTCGTTCAGAAGCTCCCTGGGCTGACTGCCGCCGATTACACGAGGCTGGTGGCGTCCAGCGAGGGACACAGTCATGGTGGGCTCGATGGGCATCACGATAGGCACGCGCATGACGACGACCATGGGGATCATGATCACAGCGACGATGCCGGCCATCATAACGATGAGGCCGCCTCGGTGTCGCCCCAGGAGAAAAAGGGCCATACCCATCCGCCCGGCTTCAAGCATAGCCACTGACGCCGTCCCAGATTACTGAAATGTAATTTTTGGGACAGCTTCCCGTCGGGTTGCGCTTGTCAGAATGAGCCATCCCAATCACCAAAGGACGGATCATGAAACTGCAAACGCTGATCTTGTCGTCCGTACTGAGCCTGATGGCCGGCTCGGCGCTGGCCGCGGTGCAGGTCGATGTGTACAAGAGCCCGTATTGCGGGTGCTGCGGAAAATGGATTGAACACCTGCGTGCCCAGGGCTTCGAGGTGACAGCGCACGATGTGACGGACGTCCCGGGCCAGCGCAAGAAGCTCGGTATGCCCGAAGCCTATGGTTCGTGCCACACCGCCAAGGTCGGCAACTATCTCATCGAGGGGCATGTCCCGGCCGCCGATGTCCAGCGCCTGCTGAAAGAGAAGCCCAAGGCCATCGGGTTGGCCGTCCCCTCAATGCCGCCAGGCTCACCGGGCATGGAAAGCGCCAGGCCCATGCCCTACGAGACGCTGCTTGTGCGTGCTGATGGCTCCAGCCGCGTGTTTGCCCGCCACTGATTATTCATTTGCGTTCATCTGGATCAAATCATGAAAACCACCCTTGGAATCGTCCTTGCCGCCCTTGTCGGCACCGTGAGCCTGCCGGCCCTTGCGGACAACGAAACGCCCGACGCGGCGGCCCACAACCATGCTGGGCACGGTATGGCTGCATCTCAAATGACCGAAGGTCTTGTGAAGAAGGTCGATAAGTCGGCCGGCAAACTCACTTTGTCTCACGGGCCGCTGCCCAATGGCATGCCTGGGATGACCATGGTGTTTCGCGTCAAGGATCCGGCCTGGCTGGATCAGGTGAAGGCCGGGGACACCATCCACTTCATGGCCGAGCAGATCAACGGTGCTATGACCGTCGTGCACTTGCAGCGCGACTAAGTTGCTTCGCGATGTCGGAAGCGCGGGGAAGCACCCGCCTTCCAGGCGTCACCGTCCAGGGAGTGGAACATGAGAATACGAGGCAGGCGGATGCGGTGTGCCGCCATCGCGTTGTTGGGCGCATTCAGTTGGGTAGCTCAGGCACAGGAGGCCCCGATCGGCGCCGACGTGGACTCGCTACTGAACTATGCCCGCAGTCGCAACCCTGACTACGCGGCGATGCGGTTTGAAGCGGACGCCGCCACAGAGCGCATCGTGCCTGCCGGGGCACTGCCCGACCCGAAGTTCCGTACCGAACTGCGCGACATCACGCGCATGGGCGAACAGAATCCAGCGCTGCTGCCGGCCCAGGTCGGCAGCACGCGCTACCTGCTGATGCAGGACGTGCCCTGGCTGGGCAAGCGGGACCTCAAGCGGGAGATCGCTGAACTCGATGCCCGCGGCGCCGAAGGGCGTGCCAGCGGCACCTGGGCGGAACTGGCCGCGCGCATCAAGACTGCCTATTCCCAACTCCAGTACGTCTATCGCAACGAGCAGCTGACTCGCGAAATCCTCGATCTGATGGTCCGTCTCGAGAAGATCGCCCAGGTGCGCTACGCCGGCGGCCTGGCCGCTCAGCAGGACGTGATCCGCGCCCAGGTCGAGCAGACCAGCATGAAAAATGAGTTGGTCGCCCTGCAGAACGAACGTCGGCAACTGCAGGCGCGCCTGAACGCGCTTCTTGCAAGGCCGACGTCTTCGCCCTTGGCAGCCCCGGAACGCCTGCGGACACTACCCGCGCCCGCTCAGCTCGATCCGACGACCCTGGAAGAGCGGGCCAGGACAAGGAACCCGCAGATCTTCGCGGACGAAGCCCGCATTCGCTCGGCGGAGAAGAGTCGCGAACTCACTTACAAGAACCGTTACCCGGATTTCACGCTGGGCATTTCGCCGATCCAGTACCAGGGCGCGGTGCGTGAATGGGAATTGATGGTGGAACTGAACCTGCCGCTACAGCAGGGCAGCCGCCGGGCCCAGGAGCGGGAGTCCGAGGCCATGCTGTCCGCCGCCAAAGCGCGCCGGGATGCGACCGCCAATCAGGTTCTGGGCGATCTGGCCGAAAACCTGTCCGGTTTCGATGCGGCTCGCCGGACCGAGAGCCTGGCCTCAACGAGCCTCTTGCCGCAATCCGAACTTACTTTCAAGGCGGCCTTGGCCGGCTATGAGACCGGCAAGGTGGACTTCGCCACGCTGCTCGACGCCCAGCGGCAGATTCGCCAAGCCCGGCAATCCCAAATCAAGGCCCAGGCCGAGGCACAGATCCGCCTGGCCGACATCGAACGCATTCTCGGAGAAGACCTATGAAAACAGGCGCAGGCATTGCGGTCGGCCTTGCTGTTGCGTTGGCTGCCGGTGGCGGCTACTGGCTCGGGCAACGCCCTTCGTCAGGCCATGAACCCGCTGCCAGTCCGGTTGCGGCGGCACCGATGGATGGCGCGAAGAAGGAGCGCAAGCTGCTGTATTACCGCAACCCGATGGGCCTGCCGGATACGTCGCCGACGCCCAAGAAGGATCCGATGGGGATGGACTACATCCCGGTCTATGAAGGCGAAGCGGATGACGAACCCGCGGCAGCCAACGCGATCAAGATCAGCACCGACAAGGTCCAGAAGCTCGGCGTGCGCACCGAGGCGGCCGAGTTGCGCAGCCTGGACCGCACGGTGCGCGCCGCCGGCCGCGTGGAGATCGACGAGCGGCGCAGCTTCGCGATCTCGCCGAAGTTCGAGGGCTACGTCGAGCGCCTGCATGTGAATGTCACCGGCCAGCCGGTCGCCCAAGGCCAGCCGCTCTTCGAGGTGTACAGCCCCGAGTTGGTGTCGGCCCAGCGGGAATACGCCATTGCCGCCCAGGGCGTCGACGCGCTGAAGGATGCCGGCAGCGAAGCACAGAGCGGCATGAAGCAACTGGCCGAATCGAGCTTGCTGCGCCTGCGCAACTGGGACATTTCAGAAGAGCAGATCCGTGCTCTTGCCAAGTCGGGTGCCACCAAGCGCACGCTGACCTTCCGCTCCCCGGTGGCCGGTGTCGTCACCGAGAAGAAGGCTTTGCAAGGGATGCGCTTCATGCCGGGCGACACCTTGTATCAAGTGGCCGACCTGTCGTCCGTGTGGGTCATCGCTGACGTGTTCGAGCAGGACATCGGCCTGGTGCGTAGCGGCAGCCTCGCCAAGGTGCGCATCAATGCCTATCCGGACAAGGTCTTCGAGGGCAAGGTGAGCTATGTCTATCCGACCTTGAATGCGGAAACGCGAACGGTCGCGGTTCGGGTGGAGTTGCCAAACCCGGGGCAGCTGTTGAAACCCGCAATGTTTGCGCAGGTAGAGGTACCGGTGGAGGGCAAGGGCCAGGTCGTGACTGTGCCGAGCTCGGCGGTCATCGACAGTGGCACCCGCCAGATCGTCCTTGTCGCGCACGGCGAAGGCCGTTTCGAGCCACGGGACGTGAAGCTGGGCGGTCGTAGCGAGAACCATATCGAAGTGATGGATGGCGTCAAGGCCGGCGAAAAGGTGGTTGTCGCCGCCAACTTCCTGATCGATGCGGAAAGCAACCTGAAAGCCGCGGTCGGTGGCTTTGGTCATTCGGGCCATGGTGGAGCACCGAAGTCCGGAAAGGACGGCGAGAAGCCTGCGGCGGCGCCCCAAGCGGCCGGGCACCGGGCTGAAGGCACGGTGGGCAGTGTCGATGCCAAGGACGGGACGGTCAGCCTGAGTCACGGCCCGGTCGCCAGCCTCAAGTGGCCGGCGATGACCATGGAGTTCAAGGTGGCCAATCCCTCGCTGCTCCAGGCCTTGAAGCCGGGCGTTAAGGTGGATGTTGAATTCGTCGAGCGCCAGCCCGGCGAATGGGTCATCACCTCGGCAACCCCTGCCGGCAAGGCGGCCCCTTCGGCGCCGGCTGCCAATCCCCACGCAGGCCACTGACACAGGATCCATCATGCTGGCCCAAATCATCGACTGGTCGGGCCGGAACCGCTTTCTGGTTCTGCTCGCCACACTGTTCATTCTCGCGGCTGGGGTGTTTGCGGTGCTGCGTACGCCCATCGACGCGCTGCCCGACCTCTCCGACGTGCAGGTCATCGTCTACACCGAATACCCCGGCCAGGCGCCGCAGGTGGTCGAGGACCAGGTCACCTACCCGCTCACCACGGCCATGCTGTCGGTGCCCAAGTCGAAGGTGGTGCGGGGTTTCTCCTTCTTCGGTGCGTCCTTCGTCTACATCATTTTTGAAGACGGCACCGACATTTACTGGGCCCGCTCACGGGTCCTCGAATACCTCAACTTCGCCGCGGGCCGCATGCCCAAGGGCGTGACACCCCAGATCGGCCCGGACGCCACCGGCGTCGGCTGGGTCTATCAATACGCGCTGATCGCCAAGGAGAAGACCCTTGCCGAGCTGCGTACGATCCAGGACTGGTATCTGCGCTACCAGCTGGCCAAGGCCCACGGCGTCGCCGAGGTGGCCTCCATCGGCGGCTTCGTGCAAACCTACCAGGTCACCGTCGATCCGGTGAAGCTGCGCGCCTACGGCATTCCGCTGATGAAGGTCGCCCAGGTGATCCGCGACTCCAACCGGGACGTCGGCGGCCGCGTGGTGGAGATGGCCGAGACCGAGTACATGGTGCGCGGCAAGGGCTACCTGCGCGGCAAGGCGGACATTGAACGGCTGGTGGTGAAGGCTGACAAGGGCACGCCGGTGCTGGTCCGCGACATCGCCCGCGTCGAGCTGGCGCCGGACGAACGCCGCGGCCTCACCGAGCTGAACGGCGACGGCGAGGTGGTGGCCGGCATCGCCATGGCCCGCTACGGACAGAACGCGCTGGAGGTCATCCACAACCTGAAGGACAAGATCGCCGAGATCGGGCCCGGCCTGCCGGAAGGCGTGTCGGTGCAGACCGTCTATGACCGCTCCGAGCTGATCCACCGGGCCATCGAGACCCTGAAGGGCACGCTGATCGAGGAGTCGATCATCGTGGCGCTAGTCTGCGTGGTCTTCCTGCTCCATGTGCGCAGCGCGCTGGTGGCGATCCTGATGTTGCCGGTGGGCGTGCTGATGGCCTTCATCGCGATGCGCCTGCTGGGCATGAACTCCAACCTGATGAGCCTGGGTGGCATCGCCATTGCGATCGGCGCAATGATCGACGCCGCCATCGTGATGATCGAGAACGCCCACAAGCACCTGGAGCGCCTGCCGGACGGCCACACCACGGCCGAACGTTTCGAAGCCATGCTGGCCGCCTGCAAGGAGGTCGGCCCGGCGCTGTTCTTCTCGCTCTTGATCATCACCGTCTCCTTCCTGCCGGTGTTCACGCTGGAAGGCCAGGAAGGCCGCCTGTTCTCGCCGCTGGCCTACACCAAGACCTTCTCGATGGCCGGCGCCGCGTTCCTGTCCGTCACCTTGGTGCCGGTGCTGATGCTGCTGTTCATCCGCGGCAAGATCATGCCGGAAGCCAAGAACCCGGTGAACCGGGTCCTGATCTGGCTGTACCGGCCGATCATCGCCGCGGTGATGCGCTGGAAGAAGTTGACCATCGTGCTGGCCGTGCTGGCCTTGGGCGTGTCGATCTATCCAGCTTCGCGTCTCGGCTCGGAGTTCATGCCGACCTTGAACGAAGGCACCTTGCTCTACATGCCAGCCTCTCTGCCGGGCATGTCCATCACCAAGGCTGCCGAGCTCATGCAGACCCAGGACAAGATCATCAAGAGCTTCCCCGAGGTCGAGTCGGTGTTCGGCAAGGCCGGCCGCGCCAACACCGCGACCGACCCGGCCCCGGTCGAAATGTTCGAGACCGTCATCAACCTCAAGCCCCTGTCCGAATGGCGGCCGGGCATGACGACCGACAAGCTGATATCGGAAATGGACAAGGCCCTGCAGTTCCCCGGTGTCGCCAATGCCTGGACGATGCCGATCAAGGCCCGCACCGACATGCTGTCCACCGGCATCCGCACGCCGATCGGCATCAAGGTCTTCGGCAAGGATCTCGCTGAAATGGAGAAGCTGGCCAAAGAGATCGAGGCCGTCGTGAAGACCGTGCCCGGCACCACCAGCGCCTTCGCCGAGCGCATCACTGGGGGCTTCTACCTCAACATCGAGCCCGACCGGGAACAGCTGGCCCGCTACGGTCTCGCCGTCGGCGACCTGCAGGATGTGATCGGTAGTGCGCTCGGCGGCGAGATGGTCACCACCACCGTCGAAGGGCGCGAGCGCTTTGGCGTGACCGTACGCTACCCGCGCGAGCTGCGCTCCGATCCCCAGCAGATCGCCAGCCAGGTGCTGGTGCCGACGATGGGGGGCACGATGGTGCCGCTGGGGCAGTTGGCGAAGGTCTCGGTCGCAAAAGGTACGCCGGGTATTCGCACTGAGAATGCCTTGTTATCGGCCTATATCTTCGTGGATATCCGGGACCGGGATATCGGTGGCTACGTGGCCGACGCGAAGAAGGCTGTCGCCGCGCAAATCAAGTTCCCACCGGGCTACTACGTGACCTGGAGCGGCCAGTTCGAGTTCATGGAGCGTGCCATCGAGAAGATGAAGATCGTCATCCCGATCACGCTGCTGACGATCTTCCTGCTGCTCTATCTGAACTTCCGGCGCATCACCGAAACCTTGATCGTCATGCTGTCGGTGCCTTTCGCGCTGGTCGGTGGCGTGTGGCTGATGTGGCTGCTCGGCTACAACCTGTCCGTCGCGGTGGCGGTCGGCTTCATCGCGTTGGCTGGCGTGGCGGCGGAGACCGGTGTGGTGATGCTGATCTACCTGGATCACGCCTGGGAAGCGCTCAAGGCCCGCTGCCGCGAGGAAGGCCGCGCACCCCACGTGGGCGACCTGTACGAGGCGGTGATGGAAGGCGCCGTCGAGCGCGTCCGCCCGAAGATGATGACGGTCGTCGCGATCATGGCCGGCCTCTTGCCGATCATGTGGGGCACTGGCACCGGCTCGGAAGTGATGAGCCGCATCGCCGCACCGATGGTCGGCGGGATGATTTCCTCCACCGTCCTGACCCTCGCCGTGATCCCGGCCATCTACGCGCTGGTCAAGCAATGGCGGCTGGGACGTGGGCTGGAGGGGTAGCCATAAACAAGGAGGCTCAGATGAACGCGCGCACGCAAACCCAACGGGACCCAGTGTGCGGCATGACGGTGAGTGATGGCGCTCACACCACGGTCTACCATGGGGTGACCTTCCATTTCTGCTCGGCCCAGTGCCTGGCGCACTTTCTGGAGGCACCGGCCTTATTCGCCGGTGCAGTCCGCGGGGAGGATATTCGGGCCATGCCCAAGCGCCGCCTGTTGCGCATCGCGACGGGTGCAGCCCTTGACGAGACCTGCCGCCGACTCCAGGCAATGATGGGGGTGAGCGCGATTCGGGCCGAGGCGGATCGGCTGCACATCGACTATGACCTGCGCCGGGTGTCCCTTTCCCAGATCGAAGCCGAAATACAGGCGGCGGGCATCGTCCTGAAAGGTGGCCTACACGCACTGCGCCGTAGCCTGTGGCGCTTCACCGAGCACAATGAACTGCAGAACGCGGCCCGCACCGGGCCCCAGGCTTGCTGCAACCGGCCGCCCACGCCGCGCTGAGTGTGTCCTTCACTTTAGGAGGCCGTGATGATCGACTCCCGTGAATCGTCTCAAACTGGAACGGATGCCCAGGCCCACGTTCATCACCGCCGCGGTCGATGGATGTGGTGGCTGTTTGCCGCGATGGCCCTGTTCTACCTGTTGGCGGAACACCGTGCCCATCTGTTCGGCGTTCTGCCCTATCTGCTGGTGCTGGCCTGTCCCCTGATGCACCGCTTCATGCATGGGCACCATGGCCACAGGCATGACCATGTGGCCGAAGACAAGGGAGATCACCATGAACAGCCATGACGGTGATTATGGATTGTGGGCGCTGGTCGTCATCAATTCGCTCTTCTTCATCCTGTTTGCCGCGAGCTACTTCAAGCCGAAGAGCAAACAGGACTGGCGCACGCTGGGCCTGTTCTCGGCGTTTGTGGTCGCACTGTTTACCGAGATGTATGGCTTTCCGCTGACCATCTACCTGCTCTCCGGGTGGCTCACGGAACATTTCCCAGGAATCAACTGGCTCTCCCATGATGCGGGGCATCTGCCGGAAATGATTTTCGGGTGGAAGGCCAATCCCCACTTTGGTCCTTTCCACATCCTGTCCAGCCTCTTCATCATCGGCGGTTTTTGGCTACTCGCGGACGCCTGGCCGGTGCTCTACGAGGCGCAGAAAGCCGGGAGACTGGCCTCCACCGGTCCCTATGGCCGCATCCGTCATCCCCAGTACGCCGCCTTCATCCTGATCATGATCGGCTTCCTGTTTCAGTGGCCAACCTTGCTGACGCTGATTCTCTTTCCCGTCTTGCTCGTGACCTATGTCCGTCTTGCCAAGCGGGAGGAATCGCAGGCGCTGGAGACTTTCGGCGATGCGTATCGCGACTACATGCGCAGAACCCCCGGATGGTGGCCGGCTTTCAAGGAGCGTCGGTCCCCCAACTGAATTCGACGCACACACATAAGGAGCTGCCATGACCTCCGCCGCTTCCGGGCATCGTCACGACCATGCCCACTCTCATTCCCCCTCTGGTCCCCACGCTACGGGGCCGGAGACAGCGACAGATCCCGTCTGCGGAATGAAGGTCAAACCCGAGTCGGCCTTTCAGAGCGAATTTGCGGGCGCGACCTATCGGTTCTGCAGCAGTCACTGCAAATCCCAGTTCGATTCCGATCCACCGCGCTACGTCCAGCCGCAGGTTTCGGCGCCGAAGGCGGATCCCGAGGCGGAATACACTTGCCCGATGCACCCGGAAGTCCGCCAGATCGGTCCCGGCAACTGTCCGAAATGCGGCATGGCGCTCGAACCGGTGATGCCGGAACTGGCGGCTGAAGACGATACCGGCGAATACCGGGATTTCCGGCGCCGCTTCTGGTCGAGCCTGCCGCTCACCCTGGTCGTGGTCGTGCTGGCGATGGCGGGACATCAACTGACCGATCTATCGCCCGCCTTGCGCAGCAGCCTGGAGATGGCACTCAGCATTCCCGTCGTCCTGTGGGCCGGCTGGCCTTTCTTCGTGCGCGGTGCGCAATCGATGCTCCATCGCAGTCCGAATATGTGGACGTTGATCAGCCTCGGCACCGGCGCGGCCTTTCTCTACAGTGTCGTCGCCACGCTGGCGCCTGGACTTTTCCCGGAGTCCTTCATGGTCCACGGTCGGATCGGCGTTTACTTCGAAGCGGCGGTCGTCATCATCTCGCTCACGCTGCTGGGGCAGATGCTGGAGCTGCGTGCCCGCTCGCAGACATCGGCGGCGATCAAGTCCCTGCTGGGCCTGGCTCCGAAGACCGCCAGACGCATCCGGGCCGATGGCAGCGAGGAGGACATTCCCCTCAACCACGTCCATGTGGGTGATCTGCTGAGAGTCCGACCGGGCGAGAAAGTCCCGGTGGATGGCGTGGTGGTCGAAGGCGGCAGTGCGGTTGATGAGTCGATGCTCACCGGTGAGCCGCTGCCGGTCAGCAAGCGCGTGGCGGACACGGTGATCGGTGCGACGCTGAACACCTCGGGCAGTCTCGTCATTCGCTCGGAGAAGGTCGGTGCCCAGACCATGCTGGCACAGATCGTCCAGATGGTGGCGCAGGCCCAGCGCTCCCGTGCGCCGATGCAGCGGCTGGCTGACAGTGTGGCCGGCTACTTCGTGCTGGCCGTCGTCACCATCGCCGTTGTCAGCTTCTTCGCCTGGGGGCTGCTCGGTGGTGAGCAAGGTTGGGTCTTCGGGCTCATCAGTGCGGTGTCGGTACTGATCATCGCGTGTCCTTGCGCCCTCGGTTTGGCGACGCCGATGTCGATCATGGTGGCCACGGGCAGAGCCGCCACCCAGGGCATCCTGTTCCGGGATGCAGCGGCCATCGAGCATCTGCGCCGGATCGACACGCTGATCGTCGACAAGACCGGCACGCTGACCGAAGGGCGTCCCGCCTTCGAGCGTGCCATCGCTTTGCAAGGCATGGGCGAGGACGAGATCCTTCGCCTTGCGGCCAGCCTCGACCAGGGCAGCGAGCACCCGCTGGCCGATGCCATCGTGCGAGCGGCCCGCGAGCGGGGACTGACTCTCGATAAGGTCGATGCGTTCGAGTCATCGAGCGGCATCGGCGTCCATGGCATCGTGGGAGGCCGGCGCCTGGCGCTTGGCAATGCGGCGTTGATGGCACAGGAGGGCGTGGCGCTCGACTCCACCGCCGAGCTCGACGCCCTTCGCCACAGCGGTGCCAGCGTGATCCATCTCGCCCGTGACGGGCTCCTTATTGGCCTGCTGGCCATTTCCGACCCGATCAAGGCGAGCACGCCAGAAGCCCTGGCGAACCTGCGGGCCGCCGGACTGCGCGTGGTGATGGCGACCGGTGACGGTTTCACCACCGCACGCGCAGTGGGGCAGCAGCTTGGGATCGACGAAGTCTACGGAGAGGTCAAGCCGGCCGACAAGCTCGCCCTGGTGGAAAGACTGCAGCGGGAAGGACATGTCGTGGCGATGGCCGGCGATGGTATCAACGACGCGCCGGCCCTCGCCAAGGCGGATGTCGGCATTGCCATGGGGACCGGCACCGATGTAGCGATGAACAGCGCGCAGCTGACCCTCGTCAAAGGCGACCTGCGAGGTATTGCCCGGGCCCGTGCGCTATCAACGGCCACCGTCCGCAACATGCGGCAGAACCTGGCCTTCGCGTTTCTCTACAACGCCCTCGGCATCCCGATTGCCGCGGGCGTGCTCTATCCAGCCTATGGGCTGGTGCTATCGCCGATGATTGCGGCGCTGGCGATGAGTTTGTCGTCGGTCAGCGTAGTGGGGAATGCCTTGCGCCTCCGGAGCGCGGAAACAGGCCCGCAGTCTTCCTGACATTTCGAGGACAGCGATGTAATGCTTGGGTCACGCCAGCGTCAGCCGGCCAGTCGCATACTGATCCTGCACATTCATACGGAGGTGACATCATGAAACGCAGTCTTAGCATGACACTCGCGGGTGTCGCACTGGTCCTGTCACTGGGCGCCTGTTCTTCGACGCCGATCACGCCCCCTGTCGCGGAGCTGCCCGAGTTCATCTCGAACGCGTCCACGCCGGCGGATCATCAACGCATCGCCGATTACTTTGCGAAGAAGGCGGCGGGCTACGACGCCGAAGCGAAGCAACACGACAGGATGGCTGTCGCGTATTCGGGGCGTCCCAAGGGCGACGCCGGGCTGTGGGCCTCTCACTGCAGTGCCTTGAGGCTGAAGCTCAAGGAAGCGGCCCAGGAGGCCCGAGTGCTGGAAAAGGCACATCGCGACGCGGCGGCCAGTCTGAGCCAATGAGGGCATGGTGCCCCGGCGGGAGGTGCGGCGGGGTCATCGAAAGCGAGGGGGAAGACCATGCAAGAATCGAATGAAGACCTGCGGGAGCGCCTGCAGGCCCAGTTGGACCTAGCCGCGGGTTTGTGCCGGCTGGGTTTTACTTACGGCGAGCAAGTCGCCACGTTATCCACTGAGGCCGTGCAGAAGTGGGTGCGCCAGGCGGATCACGATGCCGAGGCGCTGATACACGGGGACTTCTCCGTATTCCCGGAAAAGGGTCGGATTGCCGTGGATCACTGGACGGCGCTGCTGTCCTGCACGCTGGAGTTTCAGAAAGCCGTTCTGGCGGCACTTCCAAAGCGCGAGTGAGCATGTGGCGGTCTGGCAACCTGACAAGAATGTAATCGTTGGGTCATGTCTCTGACGGCTAGAAAAGCACACACTGGGCATGTCGGACTCGCCCACCGGCTTCACGAATTTTTTGGATACCCACTTTTGGAGATGCTGTCATGAAACTCAATACCTTCCTTTCGACCGCCCTGATCGCCACCGTCGCAGCCCTGTCCTTTGGCGCGCAGGCCGCAGATGCCGACAAGGCGCCGGCCGAACAAACTGAAAAGCCTGCACCGAAGAAGGTGAAGCCCCATTCCCACATGACCGAGAAGACCGGCGTGCCGGCTCCGACCTCCGAAGCCACGGCTGACAAGCCGGCTCCGGCGAAGGATGCGAAGCGTCACAACCACCAGCGAGACGCTAAGTAAGTTAATCGTTCAGAGGCCCCTCTTTAGGGGCCTCGGTGTTTCCAAAATGAAATCGCACGTCCACGATGAACACGGGAGCCGGTGTTCGTGCCGCATCCTGGCCGAAGCGGTCGGCTGCAAGCCTGAAGCCATCGCCTTTTCGTTCTGCCAGGCGGTGTTGATGAAACGCTGGGTCGTGGAGTGCAACCATGGCTGCATGGACAAGGCGCCGGCACCAAAGCTCAGCAGTAAATGGCACGAGACCGGACCGATCGACCCGGTGAAAGCCATCCTGATCATGAACGAACAGGAGTAAACGGTCATGCCTCTCGTCACTGGCGTCGGGAGTTCTGGATCTGTTCCTGCCGTCGAGAATGGCGGACACAGTGCGCATGGGGCACCGATGAGCGGCGCACCCTCTTTTGCGTCCGCGCTATCCCAGGCATTGGGCCGCGGTACCGTTGGAGCGCCCCCTGCAGGTGCGTCCTTCCCTGTTGCCTCAAGCACGGCGGGGGCCAGTTCGGCTTCGCGCGACACACGGACGGCGCTGGGAACGGGTTTGCAATCCCGACACATTCCCTTGGCAGGTTCGGGGCATCCGAGCCACGACTTTCAACAAGTCGCGATGGGACTGCGAGCGTATCGGCAGCAGATCATCGCGTCGAATATCGCCAATGCCGACACGCCGGGTTACAAGGCCATCGACATCGATTTCCAGGAAGCGCTACGTATTGTCCAGGCATCGGAAACCGTACCTCCGGTTTCCTTGGTTACTACCTCGGCAGGGCATTTGCTTGGGCAAAGTGCCAATCCCCAGGCATCCATCCCGCTCAAATACCATGTGCCCAGCCAGGGCTCGATCGATGGGAACACGGTCGAGATGGATGTCGAGCGCGCCAAATTTGCGGAGAACACGATGATGCTACAGTTTGCAATGGACCGGGTGAGCGGGCACTTCAAGCACGAAATGGAAATGCTCCAGAACCTGAAGTGACACGCTGACGTGAGTACCCCTTTTCCGGAAACCCCCCGTCAGTTGCGCTGGATGCTGGCCATCCGGCTTGGGCTGGCCGCGTTCGTGGTGGCGCTCATCGCCGGCGGTGTTGCCTACTGGATTGGTACCTACCGCGCCGAGCGGGCGGCCTTGGAGCAAGCTACGCGAAGTGCCCGTCATTTCGCGACCCCCGCGATGCAGTTGATCGTCAGTTCCGGTCGGCCCGATGGTCACGACGGGCTGGAGCGTCTGCTCGACAAGAGCCGCTTTGTCGGCCTGCAGGTGTTCGACCGGGCTGGCCGTCAGGTCTATGAGAACTGGGGAACGAGCGCGCCCTCGCTGATCGACGTCCTCCGTACCCAGGCGCTGAAGCGCCCCGAACGCGATCAGATTCACCGGACCTGGCTCGACGTGAGTGCCGAACATCTGATTCACGTGGTTGTCCCGATCACTGACAGCAATGGCCGGCTTGCGGGCTATGTGCGAACGATCAGCCGGCTCGATGCGGAAACCGTCCAGGCCCAGCGGGATCAAGTTCGTACGGGAGCCCTCACTGCCGTCGGGGCCGTGCTGGCCACCGCATTCGTTCTGTACCCGCTGATGCTCGCCATGCTGCGACGCTCCATGGGACTGTCCCGTTCCCTGCTGGACTCGAACCTATCGCTGATCCGCTCCTTGGGTAATGCCGTGGCCAAGAAGGATTCTGGCACCGATGCCCATAACTATCGGGTCA
The DNA here is from genome assembly GCA_018241665.1 of Pseudomonadota bacterium. Classification (GTDB taxonomy): domain Bacteria; phylum Pseudomonadota; class Gammaproteobacteria; order Burkholderiales; family Rhodocyclaceae; genus Zoogloea. The sequence goes on along the minus strand of JAFEDK010000047.1, from coordinate 6,276 downwards.
CGCTCTACGCGATCGGTCTGGCGGAGGCGCTGAAGGTGTCGGCGGAGGAAATCTCGCATCTGGTCGCCGGCGCCTTTCTGCACGATGTGGGCAAGATCGGCATTCCCGATCACATTCTCCTGAAGGGGGGCGTATTGACGCCCGCTGAACTCCAGATCATGCAGACGCATCCGGTCCTCGGTACGGAGATCGTCACCGGGAACCCCTGGTTGCAGGAGGCCGCGGTGATCATCCGGCACCACCATGAAAGGCTGGACGGCAAGGGATACCCGGACGGTTTGCGAGGTGACGAGATTCCGCTGATTGCTCGCATTTTTGCCGTCGTCGATGTGTTCGATGCGCTGACCTCCGAGCGTTCCTACAAATCCCCGATGGGGTTCGAGGAGGCGATGCAGATCATTGTCCGCGAATCGGGAAGTCATTTTGATCCGCGCATCGTTGGCACCTTCAAGGACATCTCGCCGGCGTTGTACACAACGATCACCGGTGCGGATAGGAAGGGGTTGCAACAGCGCCTGCATGAGGCGCTGTCACGCTATTTCAAGCTGGGTGTAGTGGCATCCGTTGCGTAACTTAAACGAGGGTAGGCTGACACCGGATGCTACGCCATCCCACGGTAGCCTGGTCGTCGCGAGATTTTGGATACACTGTTCAAATGCTTAGATCGGAACTGATGGCTCGACTGGTGTCACGAATGCCGCACGTCGAGTCGGATCGGGTTGAACAGTCGGTCCTTACGATCCTCCGTTCGATGGCCCAGTCGCTCACGGACGGCGGACGGATCGAGATCCGTGATTTTGGGAGCTTCGCCCCCCACCGGCGCGACGCCAGAAACGGGCGCAACCCGAAGACCGGAGACGCGGTGAACATCCCTCCCAAAGTGGTCGTACGATTCAAGGCCGGCAAAGCGCTACGCGAGCGGGTGTAAGAGGCCTTGGAAAAGATCAGGGTCAAGGGTGGGCCCGAGTCCCGTTGCACCTTCGGTTGGTGATACCCTGATTCACTATCCGTTTTGCCTGTCTTGTTCATGTCTGAGACCACCCACCTCTTGATTGACCGCTGGAAGCAAGATCCCAATGGAACGTACCAATCCTGGTTCTTGTGGCCAGAACGCCTGAAGAACTTCCGCTCGATCCGGCGTGGTATCGGCCAGGTCATCAAGGAGATGGACGACGGCTCATTCGGCAATGTCTATCGAGGTTCATCGCTCGAAACCGTCGTCGCCTCGATTGCCGAGCAGCGCCAGATCTTCAAGGGGGCCGATCATGCTTTCCTGTGGAAGCCCAAGCTGCGCATCCCGGACATCTACGAGGACAGGGACAATCAGCGTGCCTTTGGCCGTCTGCTGCATGTGTGCGACTGCTGTACCAAGGAGGCCGACGTGCTTCAGGCAATCCGCACGCTTGAAGCCAAGGGCATCAAGGGCCTTGGCCCCGCCGCGGCCAACCTGCTGTATTTCATCCATCCGACGATCGTCGTTCCGTTCAATACCGCCATCGTGAAGGGCTACAACGCCCTGACCGGTGCGGGGGTCAAGCTCGGGCGTTGGGATCACTATCTGGCGATGCGGCAAGGGCTTATCGAGTTCAACCAGCGTCACCGGGATCGCCTGTCCAATGACCTCGGCGCGGTGGCTGGGCTCATGTTCGATCTGGGCATGGAGCGCTATCCTTTACCGCCTGCGGCGGGGGATGCCAAGGCGACCGACGCCTGGGAAAAGGACCTGGCGGCCGTGCGGGAGGAAACGGCTGCCTTTGCCAAGCAACTGGACAAGAACCGGGTCTCCGACGAGGGGCACACGGAAGTGCAAGGGTGGCTGAGAGATCTCGGGCTGGCCTTGGGGTTCTCGGTGTGGATCGCCAGCAACGATCAGACGCGCCCGTATCGAGAGGGTCGCCTCGGGGATGGCTGTATCACGGTCTTGCCGCCGGCTTTGCAGAGCGAAGGCGCTGAGGCCGTGCGGCTCATCGATGTGATCTGGCTTGAACGGGATTCCGGTGCCGTCGTGGCGGCCTTCGAGGTGGAGCACACGACGTCGATCTATTCCGGCATCGTTCGGCTCCTGGATCTGGCGCTGTCAGGTGGAACGGCACAGCGTCTTCACCTGTTCCTCGTTGCGCCCGATGACCGGGAGGCTGATGTTCGGCAGCAGGTGCTGCGTCCCGCGTTTTCTCAGGTTCGGGAACTGAATATTCGCTATCTGCCGTATGGCGAGCTACGACAGCACCGGGAAGCCATTTCGCGTTTCGGGAGCGGAATCAAACCTGTGGAAGCCATCGCCCGTGCATTCTGACGGGCGCGGCTGAAGCTGAAGCGGCGGCACCAGGAGGACCGCCGCGTTATTCCTCTTATTTACCCTTGGTGGCCTCATAGAGGCCGTGGCCACCTACGCCTTCTTCGTGATTGTCCTTGTCGCGGTCGAGCGACTTCTCGGCCGCCCGCTTCTTGGCTTGGCTCTCCTTGGTGGCCGGGGCCATCTTCTTCACTTCGTGAAGGGCGTGCCCGCCGACGCCTTCCTCGTGATTGCCCTTGTCGCGGTCCAGGTTTTTCTGGCGCTCACGCTCCAGCTTGACGTCTGCGGCCGTGGACTTGTGCTTCTGGACCTCATTCAACATGTGGCCGTTGGCTTCTTCATGGTTGTCGATGCCCGGGTCGGCGTAGGCACTTGCGGCGGTGACCATCAGGGCAGCAAACAGGGTCGAAATCAGTTTCATGATGTATCTCCTTCGGTTCCGTTGTTATGAACTAACTGGCAGACACATCATGCGACTTCGACCCTTACCATTCCCGAACAGGTCGGTGACAATTCTGTCATCTTCTCGTCAGGCACTCTGCAGGTTTGACATCCTCGCCCGGGCTTCATTTCTTGCCCTTGGATTGAGACAACGCACTCCCCGCGGCGGATTTCGACTGGGCGCTGGTTCGACCATCGGTCAAAACCTTCGATGCGGCTTTCGCGGCTTGCGGCGAAGTCTGCTTCTTAGGTGCGTCTTTTTGTGAGAGGGCACTTCCGGCAGCAGTCTTGGAATTGTTGCCCGTCGCCTTGCTTTGCAGGGTCTTGGACGCCGCCGTCGCAGCCTTGCCCCCCGTCGTCTTCGTGTTCGGCATTACGAATTCTCCTCATAATTGGTGAAGGAACGCGCCAACAGCATACATGACTTTGGAATTCTCTTGCTTGGACCAAGAAGCATTTCGTCGAGGTGGCGAGGGCCGCACACCAAGCCGCTCAGCCCGTGATTTGGTGGCCGCGGCGATGGCGCTTGAGCGACGCCGCGTTGGCTTCCGACGTGGCCTCGTCGCCGCTTCCTGCCAAGGTCTCCAGGATCGGACAGTCAGGGCGATCATTTCCCTGGCAGCCGTGGACCAGATGTTCCAGTGCGGATTTCATGGAATGCAGTTCTTTCAAGCGTTTGTCGAGTGTTTCCAGATGCACCGCAGCCAGCGCCTTGACCTCGCGACTTGGACGGTTGCGGTCTTGCCAGAGACTGAGCAGATCGCGGATCTCGTCGATGGAGAAGCCGAGGTCGCGCGCACGACGGATGAACTGGAGGGCACGTACGTCGTTCTCCGTGTACTGCCGATACCCTGAGTCGGTTCGTTGTGCCGGGGAAAGCAGTTGAACCCCCTCATAGTGACGAATCATCTTGGCCGAGATTCCAGAGAGCCTGGCGGCCTCACCAATGTTCATGATGGCGTTCCTTCTGGATTATGGAGTGGGTCATTGCACGGCGGATGCCCCGCGCCAACGGCGCAGGAGCAATGCATTGGCCACGACGCTGACACTGCTGAATGCCATGGCGGCCCCCGCAACAACGGGATTCAACATGCCAAAGGCCGCCAACGGAATCCCTAGCGCATTGTAGGCAAAGGCCCAGAACAAGCCTTGCTTGATCTTCGAGTAGGTTCTCCGGGACACGTCGAAGGCGTCCGCAACCAGGCGCGGATCGCCACGCATGAGCGTGATTCCAGCGGCTTCCATTGCCACATCTGTTCCCGTGGACATACCGAGCCCGACGTCTGCAGCCACGAGGCTGGGCGCATCATTCAAGCCGTCGCCCACCATGGCTACGACGTGGCCCTGGTCGCGCAGGGATTGCACGATGGAGGCCTTGTCCCCAGGCAGCAACTCGGCCCTCACGTCGTCGATGCCCAGCGATCTGGCCACGGCTTGCGCACTGCCCCGATTGTCCCCGGTGAGCATCACGGTCTTGATGCCTAGGGCTTGCAACCGTTTGATGGCGGCAAAGGACGCTTTCTTGATCGAATCACCGAAAGCCAATACCCCCAGAACTTCCCATTCATTGCCCTGGCCGCGCAACAACCACGATACGGTCTGTCCTTCAGCCTCCAACTGTTGGGCGTGTGACTGAAGAAGGCCACCATCGGCCCCGCGTTCCGTCATCAGGCGGGCACTGCCGAGCGCGAACACTTCGTTCCCGACAACACCCTGGATACCTCGTCCTGGCAGGGCGGTCGCATCGCGGACCCCGGGAACATCCAGACTGAGCGCATCGGCCCGTTCCAGAACCGCATGAGCAAGGGGATGTTCGCTGGTTTGCTGGAGCGCTGCAGCCAACTTGAGCACCTCGGCCTCGTCGATGCCTTCGGCGGCGATGAGGGTCGTCAGAGACGGTTTGCCTTCGGTCAGGGTGCCGGTCTTGTCAAATGCGACGGCAGTGACTGCATGGGCGATCTCAAGAGCGGTGGCATCCTTGATCAGAATGCCATGTCGGGCGGCAACCCCTGTCCCAGCCATGATCGACGTGGGGGTTGCGAGCCCCAGGGCGCAGGGACAGGCAATCACCAGGACTGCGACCGCGTTGAGGATCGCCGTCTCCCAGCTACCCGACACCAGCATCCAACCCGCGAAGGTTGCCGCCGCAATCAGCAGGACGACGGGCACGAACACCGCACTGACACGATCCACGATCCGCTGAATGGGGGCTTTCGCGGCCTGGGCCGATTCGACCATCCGGATGATGCGCGCCAAGGTGGTTTCGGTGCCGATCGCAGTCGTGCGGACGCGCAGGAGGCCGGCGCCATTCATGGCACCCCCGGTGACCGTCTGGCCGGGTGACTTGGGCACTGGGCGGCTCTCGCCGGTAATCAGTGATTCATCGACATCGCTCTGGCCTTCCAGCACCTCCCCATCGACGGGAATCCGCTCGCCAGGTCGAACCACCATGACGTCCGACAGCGACAGTTGCTCGACCGGCGTATCGATCTCTTGACCATCGATCCAGACGCGGGCGATCGTCGGGCGAAGTGCATTCAGCGCACGGATCGCATCGGCGGTTTGCCGTTTGGCCCGGTGCTCCAGCCACTTGCCCAGCAGCACCAGCGTGATGACCGCGGTGGAGGCTTCGAAGTAGAGGTGGGGCATCCCCGCGCCGGCCTGCCGGACCAGCATATACAAGGACAGCCCGTACGCCGCGGAGGTCCCGAGTGCCACCAGAAGATCCATGTTGCCGGCGCGGGCCTTCAGCGCCTTCCAGCCGGCAACGTAGAAGCGCCAACCGAGCCAGAACTGCACCGGTGTGGCCAAGGCGAGTTGCCACTCACCGCTGAGCATCCAGTGGTATCCCAAGACCTGAAGCACCATGGGCGCGACGAGAGGAAGCGTCATCAGGGCGCTGACAAGGACCGGCCACCATTCAGGCCGCCGATGAAGCGGTGGTGCGGATGGCTGAGCCTGCGCGACGGGAGATGCAGTGTAGCCGGCCGCCTCAACGGCTGCGGCAAGCGTGGCATAGGAAATGGAGGTGACGCTCTCGATCCGGGCTTTCTCAGTGGCGAGGTTGACTGTTGCGCTGAGCACGCCGGGCACTTTCAGGAGCGCCTTTTCGAGACGGGACACGCAGGAGGCGCAGCTCATGCCGCCGATCTGCAGTTCGGTCGTACGTGTTTCCACATCATAGCCCGCGGCACGCACGGCCTCGGCGAGAACAGCAGGCTGGAGTGTCGCCGCAGTGCTGACGATGGCCTCTTCAGTGGCGAGATTGACGCTGACTGCCTGGACGTCCGGCAGCTTTGCGAGTGCTTTTTCAATGCGCGTGGAGCTCTCAGAACTAATCTCTAGCTGTCTTCATATTATCAATGTTGATGATTTTTCAACGAAAAATATCAATTTCGGCCCCGATGTAATAATGATTACTTCCATGTTTTGGAAGGAATTATCACATTTAGTTGCGTTAGGAACTAAAGGCTAAGCTCCAGTGCAATAGCTTATACGTACATCGGGAAATAGGACGGGTGAATTGCCCCGGGTTTCCTAGA
>JAFEDK010000046.1:187-45772 GCA_018241665.1 Pseudomonadota bacterium | reverse complement strand
TCACCCACGGCGACGGCCTCGGGGGCAGCTCGGTGAACTACGGCTTCCCGGCCCACACCGACGAGGAATACCTGTCCACCGTCATCCCGCTGATGAAGCAGGCCAAGGTTTCGGCGCTGCTGCTGCCCGGTATCGGTACCGTCGATCACCTGAAGATGGCCAAGGAGCTGGGCGTCTCCACGATCCGCGTCGCCACCCACTGCACCGAGGCCGATGTGTCCGAACAGCACATCACGATGGCCCGTAAGCTCGACCTGGACACCGTCGGCTTCCTGATGATGGCCCACATGAACAGCCCCGAAGGGCTGGTCAAGCAAGCCAAGCTAATGGAGAGCTACGGTGCCAACTGCATCTACGTGACCGACTCCGCCGGCCACCTGCTGCCGGAGACGGTGAAAGCGCGCCTCAGCGCAGTGCGGGAAGCCCTGAAGCCCGAGACCGAACTGGGCTTCCACGGCCACCACAACCTGGCGATGGGCGTCGCCAACAGCATCGCCGCCATTGAAGTGGGCGCGACGCGCATCGACGCGGCCGCCGCCGGCCTGGGTGCCGGGGCCGGCAACACGCCGATGGAAGTGCTGATCGCCGTGTGCAGCCTGATGGGCATCGAGACCGGCGTGGATGTCGCCAAGATCACCGACGTCGCCGAAGACCTGGTGGTGCCGATCATGGACTTCCCGATCCGCATCGACCGGGATGCGCTGACCCTCGGCTACGCCGGCGTGTATGGCTCCTTCCTGCTGTTCGCCAAGCGTGCGTCCAAGAAGTACGGCGTGCCGGCCCGCGACATCCTCGTCGAGCTGGGCCGTCGCGGCATGGTCGGCGGGCAGGAGGACATGATCGAGGATACGGCCATCACGATGGCGCGCGAACGGGGAGTTATTTCCGCCAATCTGGTCTGATCAGTTCCTTTCACCGCTGCCGACGATTTAAGCTGAGACATTGAAGACAAACCGGCAGCTTGAAAGATAAAGTGGGTCGCTGTCATTTTGCTCGGGGTGTGCAATGCAGAACAATCGCCTGACAGCTCTGGAGCTCCTGCAATCAAGGGATCTCGATGAGGCCCGGGTATTGGTCTCGGGGATATTCTGTGACCACCGCCTTTCCCTGATGGATCGGCATGGGCAATTGAACTATCAGCACCGCTATTTGCGGACGCCGGCCATGAGTTTCAGCATCATGAGTTACGGCGCGAATGTCCACGTAGCGCCCCAGGAGCTCGACGGCTTCTTTCTCGTGCAATTGCCATTGCGTGGCGAGGACAGAATAGAGTCAGGCGATCAAGCCCGATTAAGCCGGCCCGGAAGTGGAACAATCCACTGTCCGGGACAGTCCTTTTCCATGAACTGGAGCTCAAACTGTTCGAAACTGGTCGTCCGGATTGAGCGTGAAGCCATGGAACGCCATGCGGCCAACCTCCTTGGCCGGCCATTACGCCAGACGTTGCAATTCGACACGGACCTGGATACCCGAAGCGGCGGTGGCCAGGCCTGGGAAACGACCATCCGCCAACTTCTCCGCAGCCTGCAGCAGAACCCCGAACTGGTGGCGCACCCGTTGATGCGCGCGCAATTCGAGCAACTGATCATGTCGGGCCTGCTGGTCTGGCAGGGCAACAGCCTCAGCGAAAGTTTAGGCAAACCAGAGCCCGAGGTCCTTCCCCGGCATCTCAAGGTCGCGGAAGACTACATGCGCGCGCACCTGGACAGCGCCATTACCAACGAACAGCTGGCCGAGCTGACGGGAATCAGCCTGCGCACGCTGTACAACAGTTTCCGGAAGTTTCGCGGCGTCAGCCCCATGCGCTATCTCAGGGACTTGCGCATGGAAAAGGTCCGCCAGGAATTGCTGGATACCGGAAAGCTCCGGAACGTGACCAGCGTAGCGACACGCTGGGGATTCTTCGAGCTCGGCCGTTTTGCCGCCGAATACCGGAAGCGCTACGGAGAGTCGCCCAGCGACACCCTCAAGCGCGTTCCATGAATGAGTATCTCTTTTTGTCTCAATTCCGACAAATAAGTGCAAATTGCACTCACTGCACACATCCTGCAATAAGCGCATAGCCAATAGATTGTACTTGCCCGAAATTGACATTGCCTAGACGAATAGGCCCCAACAGACTTCAGAATCGGAGCAAGCGAACATGCGCAATATCACTATTGTCGGAGCAGGCCAGGCTGGGCTTCAGCTGGGTATTGGACTTCTTAATAAAGGGTATACGGTAAAGATCATATCCAACCGCACTGGCGAAGAGATTTCGAAGGGCAAGGTTCTTTCCAGCCAGTCCATGTACGACATGGCGCTGAGCCACGAAAGGGAATTGGGAATTGCCTTCTGGGACGCGGAATGCCCGCCGATCGAAGGCGCCCACATCCGCGCCGGCAATGCGGAAACCGGCCCCCTGCTGGATTTCCGCTCACGCATGTCGGCCAGTGGCCAGTCGGTGGACCAACGGCTCAAGATGCCGCGCTGGATGGACGAATTCGAACGCCTCGGTGGCGACCTGGTGATCGGCGACGTGGACATGGCCGAGCTGGAGCGTCTGGTGGCCACCTCGGACCTGGTGCTCGTGGCGACTGGCAAGGGCGAACTGGGCAAGCTCTTCGAGCGGGACAGCGCCCGATGCACCTTCGACCGCCCGCAGCGCGCCATCGCCCTCACCTACGTCCATGGCATGGTGCCACGGGAAGACTTCACGGCCCTGAACATCAACATCAACCCCGGCGTCGGCGAGCTGGTGCATTTCCCCGCCCTGACCCACACCGGCCCCTGCGACATCATCAACATTGAATGCGTGATCGGCGGCCCGATGGACCGCTGGGATGCCGTGAAAACCCCGGCCGACCACCTGGCCATGACCAAGGCCCTGATCGCCGAATTCTTCCCGTGGGAAGCCCCGCGCTTCAAGGACATCCGCCTGACCGACGACAACGGCATCCTGTTTGGCCGCGTAACGCCCACCGTGCGCAACGCGATCGGCGTACTGCCCTCCGGCCGGACGGTGCTCGGCCTCGGCGACGTACTGGTGCTGAACGACCCGATGACCGGCCAGGGTTCGAACAACGCCTCCAAGGGCGCCAGCATGTACCTCGACGCTATTGTGAACCGCGGCACGGCCGGCTTCGACCGCGCCTGGATGGAAGCCCTCGCGGAGCAGTACTGGGACTACGCCCAGTGGTCCGCCCGCTTCACCAACAGCATGCTCGTTCCGCCGCCGCCCCATGTCATGCAGTTCCTGGGCACCTGCTGCCAGAACAGCGCACTGGCCCACAAGTTTGCCGACGCCTTCAACGATCCCAAGAGCCTGTCTACCTGGTTCTACGACCCGGACGCAACCGGTCGACTCATCGAAGAAACGGCACTGGCAGCCTGAACTCCGCCCATCGTTGGCAAGCCTACAACCGCCGGCGGCCAACGCACTGGCAAGAACAAACGCATCCCGGAGCCCAACATGACCTACCCCCCAACCCGACGCCCTTCCTGTCCTGCTTGCATACGCGTGGGCACCGCAGTCGCGGCCCTCACCCTCTTTTCGTCCGCTCATGCGACAAACGGCCCAATGCCCCACGGCTATGGCATCAAGGCCATGGGCATGGGCGGCGCATCCATTGCCCTGCCCCAGGATGCCCTCGCCGCTGCCAACAACCCGGCCGGCATGGCATTTGTGGGCAATCGCCTCGATCTGGGACTGTCCGTGGTGATCGTGGATCCCAAGTCCAGCTTTGGTGGCACCGAGTTCAACGGGGACGGCGTCAAAGCCATCCCTGTGCCTGAGCTGGGCTACAACCGGGTCATCGACGACCACCAATCCATCGGGATCTCGGTCTATGGCAACGGCGTGAGTACCGTGTATGACACGCCTCTGCTGGGTGGCCGTGACAAGGACAGCGCCAAACTGACCCAGATCATCGCGTCACCGACCTATGCCATTCAGCTTGCACCTGGCTATGCACTCGGCGTCTCGGCTGATTTCGCCTATCAGCGCTTCAAGGTTGACGGTGTGCCCGATGCCCTCGGCGTGGAAAGTCCGGGGGCCGACTCCTCGACCGGAATCGGCTTCAAGATGGGCTGGTCTGGCCAGGTGAGCGAGCAGCTCACCTTGGGTGCGATGTACTCGTCCCGCATCAGCATGGGCAAACTCAAGAAGTACAGCCACCTGCTGGCCAATCGCGGTGAGTTCGACATTCCGGAACGCTACGGTATCGGCGTGGCCTGGCGCCCGACAGCGAGCATCGTGGTGGCGGCCGACGTGATGCGCGTCAATTGGGGCGACCTGGACTCCCTGGCCAACGCGCTGACCGCCAGCGAACCCGGCTTCGGCTGGCGCAGCCAGACGGTGACCCGCGCGGGCGTGTCCTGGCAGGCCACGCCAGCCCTGACCTTGCGCACCGGGGTCAGCCATGGCCAGCAGATCGTCAGCCGTGAAAACGCCACCCTCGACTATCTGGCTCCCGTCACGCCCCAGGATCACTTCACCCTGGGCGGCACCTATGCCCTCGGCAAGGACAGGGAGGTATCCGTCATGTATGCCCGGGCCTTCGGTTCCGAGGTCCGCGGCAGCGGGCCGAGCAACGGGGTGAATGTCGATATGTCCCAGCACTGGGTCGGCACCGCCATGGCTTTCAAGTGGTGATCCAACCCGCAACAGAAAGGCCGTAACAAGGGTGGAGCCAGCCCGGCTCCGCCCTGTCAGGACGGCGCTGCCGCACTTGGCAGCCTCTGTCCGAGTACGCTCAGAAAAGGAAACCTCCATGGTCAGCATCGACCTTTTTCGCGATGGCATGGCCCGTCTGACCGGCGCCGTCAATGTCATCACCACCGATGGCCCAAAGGGCTTTGCCGGCATGACCGCCACGGCAGTCTGCAGCGTGACCGATCAGCCCCCCACCCTGCTCACCTGCATCAACCGTTCATCCTACGCACATGCCATTTTCAGCGGTAACGGCGCGCTCTGCGTCAATGTGCTGGCAGCCGAACAGCAGGAGGCAGCTCGACTCTTTGCCGACCGCAATGTGACGATGCCGGAACGCCTTGCCCGGATCGCCCATGAACGCCTCCTGACCGGCAGTCCGGCCCTGAGCGGGGCCCTGGTCAGCTTTGACTGCCGAATCACGCAGCAACAGTCATTGGGCTCCCACGATCTGTTCATCTGCGAAGTCCAGGCAGTCAAGATAGGAAACTCCGCCGCAGGACTGACCTATTTCGGACGCGAATACCATGCAATCGGCCTGCCCGCCCTGGCTTCAGCCATCGGCTGACTCGTGCCCGCCCCGACCACAAGAGATATCGAACAGCAACAAGGAGACACGCTGATGACAACAATGCCGGAATTCACCTGGAGCGATCGCTACCTGCTGGGACACAAAGCCATCGACGACACCCACCAGGAATTCGTCGAATGCGTGCATGCACTGCAAGAAGCCGGTGATGCCGATATCCCGGCAGCCCTGGAAGCCTTCATCCAGCATGCCGAAGCCCATTTCACGCAGGAGAACAGCTGGCTGAACGCTCCAGACTTTCCTGGCGGCGGCGAATGCCATATCGAGGAACATGAAAAGGTGCTGAGCTCCGCCTATGACGTACGGGAGGTTGTGGCGCAGGGCCGATACGATGTCGCCCGCGCCTATGCCCAGGCACTTGTGGACTGGTTCCCAGGGCATGCTGACTACATGGACTCAGCCCTTGCCACCTGGCTCGTGAAGCTCAGCCACAACGGGCGACCTCTGGTATTCCGCCGCATGGAAACGGTATAGAGGAGATCGCAGCCCTTCCTGTTTGCACAGAGCATGGAGCGTCGGACAACGCCACATGTTCACAAAAGTATCAAATGGGTGTTAGAATCTTCAACTCGCTGAAGACTTGATCCGAAAGCGAAAAATCTATTCCTCGATAGCTCAGTCGGTAGAGCGCCGGACTGTTAATCCGTAGGTCCCTGGTTCGAGCCCAGGTCGAGGAGCCAGAATTCAATGCGGCAGTAGCTCAGTTGGTAGAGCGCAACCTTGCCAAGGTTGAGGTCGAGAGTTCGAGACTCTTCTGCCGCTCCAGTTTCAAGAAGTGGGTTGTTAGCTCAGTTGGTAGAGCAGCGGACTCTTAATCCGTAGGTCGAGTGTTCGAGTCACTCACAACCCACCACAGCATTACCGGTAAAGGCCACCTTCGGGTGGCCTTTGTCATTTCCGGACTTCAAACGCCCAGCCGCAACTGCGTGGCCTGTACGGCGTCATCCACGCTCCAGTAGGCGGCGATGGCGTGGTCGGTTTCACCAATCAGGCCGGCACGGGCCAGCGCGTCGCGGATGCGGTCCTTCACGCGGGCCAGGGACAGTTCAATGCCGACGCTGCGCAGGTTGGCGGCCAGCTCGGCAAGCGCTTCGCTGGCCGTCACGTCCAGGTCGTCGCACACCTCCAGGCTCAACACCACCACGCCCGGCCGCCGCTCAAGGGCCATCGCACGCACCGACTGGAAAGCCTGCTCCGCGTTGGCGAAGAACAACGGTTCATCGACCCGCAGGATCAGCAAGCCCGGCATGCGGAGCGCCTCAGCATGGCGCTGGCAGTCCTGATAATCACGGGTGCCCGGCAACTGCCCCAGCTCCACCACCACCGGCTGCGCGAAGCGATGAATCGCCAGCAACAGGGACGAGCCGACAGCCAGCAACATGCCGAACAACACTCCGAAGGCCAGCACCGCCACCGCCGCCATCACTGCCAGCCACGCATCGCCGCCCAGCCGCAGGCCGGTGATCACCGCTTTCGGCCACAGATTGTGGGACAGGATGCCGATCATCACCGCCGCCAACACCGGCAGCGGCAGCAGGCCCAGCGCATCGCGGGCGTGCCACAGCAACAAACCGAGGGTCAGCGCAGCAGCCAGCCCGGCCGCCTTGCTGCGCGCCCCTGCCGAATAATTGGCGGCTGCCGCCGAGAAACCCGCGCCCACCGGCAAGCCCTGCAGGATGCCGCTCAGCAGGTTGCTGGCGCCGATGGCCAGCAGTTCCCGGTCCGCATTCAGCGTGTCGCCTTTCTGCAAAGCCAGCGAGCGCACGGAGCCCCAGGACTCGGCGAACAGTATCAGCAGCAACGCCGGCGCCCATTCCGCCATTCGCAACCAGCGCTCGGCACTCAGGGACGGCAGTGCCAGGGCCAGGCTGCCCCATTCGATGTGGCCCACCAGCGCGATGCCACGCCCGCCCAGATCGAAGAGCGCGGACGCCGCGATGCCCAGCGCCAGCACCACCAGCGATTGGGGCAGGAAGACCACTCGCCGCAAGCCGTGATGCACGGCCAGCCACAGCAGCAGCGCGATGGCCCCGAGCGCGACACTGGGCCAGTGGATCGCGTCCGCCGCTTCAAACAGGCCCGCCAGCAGTTGCCAGGCGTTGTGGCCCGACACCCGCACGCCGGCCAGATGCGGCAACTGCTTGAGCACGATGGTCACCGCCAGCCCCCACGCGAAGCCACGCAGCACCGGCCGCGAGATGAAGGCGCCGATGGAACCGGTACGCAACAGGCCCGCCATCACGAACAGTCCACCGGTCAGCAGCACCAGCGCGTAGCCCATCTCCGGCCCCCCCACTGCCACCGCAGTGGCGAAGATCGCCGCGGCGGACGAGGTCGGCGCGACGATCGCGAAGCGGCTGGTGCCGAACAGCGGATAGACGATCAGGCCGAGCAGCGCGGCCAGCAGCGCATGGGACGGCGGCACGCCGGCGATGGCCGCATAGGCCACCGATTCCGGCAACAACACACCGGCCACCGACAAGCCGGCGAGGATGTCGCCCCAGGGCAGGCTGGGAGCGGCAGGCAGGGCACGAAGAGGCGACATGGCGGACGAGACCTGGCAACTCGGCACGGGATGGAAAGATTATGCGCAATCCACCCGGCCAGCGGGGTGCGCCGCATTCCTTGGCGCAGCCGCTAGGGTTATCCCTAGGGGGATTTACCGATTCCGTATTCTTACGTTAACGTCAACGTTATACAAAGACAAAGACGCGACGCTCACAGCACGGCATGCCGGATCTTCAGACAATCCAGCTCCGGCGCCAGACGCGGCCCGCCCCCAATACCGCCAAAGGAGCAGTACCCATGCCCGAACTCGACGCCCCCTCCAGTGTGGTCCAAGACATCTGGGTCGATCATCCCCGCGGCCGCCTGTTCACCCGCGTCTGGACACCCGCCGGCACGGCCGCCGACGCACTGCCGGCCGAACCCATCGTCCTGCTGCATGACTCCCTCGGCTGCGTCGAGCTGTGGCGCGACTTCCCGGCCGAACTCAGCGCCGCCACCGGCCGCCGCGTGATCGCCTACGACCGCCTGGGCTTCGGCCGCTCCGACCCGCGAAACGACACACTGGGCCTCGACTTCATCGCCGACGAAGCCCGCAGCTACTTCACCGCCGTGCGCCGCCACTACGGCTTCACCGGCTTCATCATCCTTGGACACAGCGTCGGCGGCGGCATGGCGGTGAATTGCGCGGCCCAGTTCCCCGACGACTGCAAGGCCGTCATCACCATCGCTGCCCAGGCCTTCCTGGAAGACCGCACGGTCGAAGGCATCCTCACCGCCAAGGAACAGTTCCAGGACGACAAGCAAGTCGATCGCCTGCGCAGATACCACGGCGACAAGGCCCGCTGGGTGCTCGACGCCTGGACCGAGACCTGGCTCGCCCCCGCTTTCGCCGACTGGTCCCTGCACCCCGTGCTGCCGAAGGTGAGCTGTCCGCTGCTGGCCATCCACGGCCTCCACGACGAGTACGGCTCGACCCGCCACCCCGAACTGATCGGCGAACTGAGCAGCGGCCCCGCCCGCGTCGAGATCATCCCCGACACCTTCCACATGCCGCACCGGGAAAAGCCGGAGACCATCGTCACCCTGGTGGCGGATTTCATCGCGGCACTGCCGTAAGCCCGGCGGAGCGGCGTGATCCACGTCGGAACTCAATGCGCTTTTGCCGGGGTCGCAAGTGGACTAATCCGTGGGCGATGCGAGGGCAGCCCCATACACTGCCCCCTTCGAACCCACGGAATCCCCTCCTGTGTCGCGTGCCGCCCTCACCCTGCTGCTCAGCCTCACCAGCCTGGGCGCCGCCTCCCAGGTGTCGCCTCCGCCGCTGCCGCCACCATCCCGCACGATCTTCAAGTGCGACGAAGGCGGCAAGACGGTCTATTCCGACTCACCCTGCCTCGGCGCCCAGCGCATCGACGTGGAGCCGACCCGAGGCGTGAGCAAGCTGTCCGGCGAGGAACGAATCGGACACGACGTCCAGCGCGAACAGTTCAAGGAGCAACTGTCCGACGCCCTCAAGCCGCTCAGCGGCATGGACCGCAGGCAATACGCTACCTTCGAGCGCCGCGTCAAGCTCAACCCTGACGCCCAGCAGGAATGCCGGCGTCTCGACACCCACATACCACCCCTCGAACGCCAGGAGCTGCAAGTCAGCGGAGCCGAGCTTGCCGCCGTTCAGCAACGCCTCTTCGCACTGCGCAAGCGTTACCGGGAACTGGGCTGCTAGGCGGCGGTGGGGCATCCCGCGCGGCAGCGGACGAGAATTCGCTACCAACCGGAGATTGCGGCCTCATCGTTAGCCTCGTCAGGGCCTGTGCAAGAATGACGTCCCGCCATCGACACCCGCCTCGCCCATGCCCGCCGATCGCCCTGCCCTTGTCCAGCTCCATTCCGACATCGACTTCCGCGTCGCCGACATCCGTGCCGTTCACCCGGACTGGCTATGCGCCAAAGGTTGCGCGACCTGCTGCCGACGCCTCGCCGACGTGCCGCAACTCACCGCCGCCGAATGGGCGCTGCTGCAGGAAGGCCTCGCCGCGCTTTCGCCCCAGCACCTGCAAGACATCACCGCCGCGATGGCCACCCTCGGCGCCTCTCCGGCGCGCCCCGTCACCTGCCCGCTTCTCGACCCCACGACCGACGCCTGCCTCGTCTACGTCCATCGCCCGGTAGCCTGCCGCAGCTACGGCTTCTACGCACAGCGGGACAAGGGCCTGTACTGCCATGACATCGAAGCCCACGTGGCCGAAGGCCGGCTCGACGACGTAGTGTGGGGCAACCACGATGCCATCGACCAGCGCCTCGCCAAGCTCGGTGAAAGCCGGGCGCTAACTACATGGTTCGCCGAGTGGCGGCAGACAAAGGACAACGTCGCCCCCTGTTAACCCCTGCACATTTGCTTACCGACACTTACTTCCTCTAACGGAACCCCTCACTAGAATCGAAAAACAACGTATCTGAAAGGGGACATCATGTCGCAGCATCCACGCGCCTTCGCCGTGCGCAAGGCGGTCAAATGGTTCGGACTGGGGCTCATCGCATCGGGGCTTGCCGCCTGTGGCGGTGGAGGTGGCGGTTCGAGCGCGGACACCGGCACGCTGCGACTGGCGATGACCGACGCGCCGTCCTGCGGCTACGAGCATGTCTATGTAACCGTCACCAAGATTCGCGTCCACCAGAGCGCCGCCGCCGGCACCGATGACGCGGGCTGGAGTGAGCTCAACATTCCACCCCAGCGCATCGACCTGCTCGGGCTGACCAATGGGGTGCTGCAGGAACTGGGCTCCCTGCCTCTGCCCGCCGGGACTTACCAGCAGGTGCGCTTGGTGCTGGCCGACAACCCGGCCAACCCGACGCCCGCCAATCCGCTGGCCAATGCCATTGTTCCGGCTGGATCGAACAACGAGATCGCGCTGACCACGCCCAGCGGCCAGCAGAGTGGCTTCAAGCTGCAGGCCAGGTTCGACGTAGTCGGCAACCAGCTCGCCGACATGGTGCTCGACTTCGACGCCTGCAAGTCGGTGGTGAAGGCCGGCAATTCCGGCAAGTACAACCTGAAGCCGGTGGTGGCGGTCATAAAGCGCCTGACGACAGCCATCGTCGGCTATGTGAATCCGGCCCTCGCACCGGGCATGGTGGTGTCCACCCGCGACCCGGACAACAACCTGCGGGCCACCGTACCGGATGCGACGACCGGCAAGTTCACACTGGCCTACCTGCCCGAAGGCGGCAACTACACCGTCGTACTGAGCGGCCAGAACCTGACCACCGCGGCGGTCACCGGCGTACCCGTGTCCCTCGCTACCGGCACCACGCCGGTCAATCCGCTCACGGCACCGATCAATCCCCCCGCGTCGAACAGCGCCGGCCTGGCCGGCATGGTCACCAACGCCAGCGCCGTCGCGCTCACCGACGCACAGGTATCGGTACGCCAGGCGCTCACTTCCGGCCAGATCCTCGACGTGGCGTGGACTGCGGTCGATCCGCTGTCCGCCAGCTACAGCCTGACCCTGCCGCTGGCAGCTCCGCTGAAGGCCGCCTATGCGGGTGGCAACGCGCTGAGCTTCACGACGGATGCGGTGACGCCCGGCGCCTACAACGTGACCGCAACAGCCAGCGGCTACAGCGGCCAGAGCACCGCACCGGGGGTTGTCCTTGGCGCACCCGGCAGCACCACGGTCAAGAACCTGGTACTGGTGCCCTGAGCATGCCTGGGCGGGCGCCGCCGTGGCCTGCCCCGCGTTCTTACAGCTCCGTGTAGCGGCCGCGTAGCCGCGCCTCCGCGTCGGCAAACCGCAGGGTGTCGATGAGTTGCCCGAGCGCGTCGACCTCGTCGGCCCCAAAGCGGGCGGCAAAGCCGGCGCGGAGGCCTTCGAAGATCCGCAGGGCGTCCACGTCCTGCTCCGCCAGCGCGGCGAGCAGTGCCTCCAGCTCAACGCGATCTAGCTCGACGGGAGGCTTCCCCGCCTCCTCGACGGCCTGCACCGGAGCATCCAGCCAGGGGGTCAGGTCGGCCCGCAGTTTTGCCATCGCCGTCTCCAGCGCATCGAGCAGCGGCGCCGGGTCGGTATCGGACGCCCCGGCGAACGCGGCTTCCAGGCGACCGGCGAGTCCGAACACTTCGCCGGCTGCCACATTGCCGGCCAGGCCCTTCAGCTTGTGGGCCCGCTGGGCCGCCTCCTCCCTGCCCGCGCCGGCCAGGTCGGCACGCAGCTGTGCGGCCACTCCGGAGAACTCGTCGCGCAGGCCGCGCAGGGCCCGCAGGAACAGGGTGCGATCATCCAGAAAGCGCCCCCTGGCCTCCTCGGCGTCGATGCCGGGGACGACCGGGAAGGCTTCGCCGCTCGCCGGCATGACACTCGGCGCAGGCAGCGGCCGGGCGCGGCGGGCCTTGTCACCGGCATGGCGCAGGATCGCCGCGACCATCGCATCCAGCTCGAAGGGCTTGGTCAGGAAGCCCGACATCCCGGCCGCGAAGGCCCGTTCACGCTGGCTGGGCAGCACGCCGGCGGTGAGGGCGATGACAGGCAGGTCGGCAAGCCCCAGCTCGCCACGGATCCGCCGGGTGGCTTCCAGGCCATCCATGACCGGCATCTGCACGTCCATCAGGACCAGGTCGAAGGCCCCCGGCTCGACGCGCAGCGACGCAACGGCGGCTTCACCGTTGTCCATCAGCTCCACCGTTGCCCCTTCGAACTCCAGCAGCCGGCGGGCCACGTCCTGGTTGACGGCGCTGTCGTCGACCACCAGCACGCGAATGCCGGCCAGGCGGGCACGGTCGCCGCCCCCGGCGGTGGGGACTTCCAGCACCTCGGCCATGTCGGCCCGCTCGAAGGGAAGCTCGAACCAGAACTCGCTGCCCTCCCCGGGCTTGCTGCTCACGCCGATCTCGCCCCCCATCAGGCCAACCAGCTGGCGGCAGATCGCCAGGCCCAGGCCGGTGCCGCCAAAGCGGCGGCTGGTGGATGCATCGGCCTGCACGAAGGCATCGAACAGGCGGGTGATTTTCTCCGGCGGGATTCCGATGCCGGTATCCCGCACCGAGAAGCGCAGGCGTACCGCGTGAGCATCCCCGCCGATGACCTGCACCGCCAGCACCACCTCGCCGGCGGGGGTGAACTTGATCGCATTGCCGGCCAGGTTGTGGAGGATCTGCGACAGGCGCTGGGCGTCACCGACCAGCGCGTGCACGTCGGCCGGCAGCGGCTCGAGGCGCAGGCTCAGGCGCCTGGCGGCGGCCGAGGCGGTCAGCACGTCCACCAGGTGGCTCATCACATTGGCCAGCACGAAGGGCTCCGGCGCCAGTTCGAAGTGGCCGGCCTCGATCTTGGAGAAGTCGAGGATGTCGTTGATCACCGCCACCAGGCCACGGCTGGCGGTCTGCACGGTATGCACCAGGTGGCGTTGCTCGGCGTCGAGACGGCCGCGTGCCAGCACCTGTACGGTGCCGACGATGGCATTGAGGGGCGTCCGGATCTCGTGGCTCATGTTGGCGAGGAAGTCGCTCTTCGCCTGGTTGGCGCTCTCGGCCTGGCGGCTCGCCTCCTGCAGCACCCGTTCGGCCTCCCGGTGGCTGCTGATGTCGGTGTAGGTCAGCAGCGTCCACCCGTCGGGCAGCGGCGTGCCCTGGATCTTCAGCGTCACGCCGTTGAACTGGGTACGCTCGAAGGCCACCGGCTTGGCGTCCTCCATGGCCTTCACGAAGCCCGCCAGGACCTGCTCGACGTTCGCGTCACCGTGGTCGCCGCGGGCCACGTTGACGCGAACGAAGTCGTCGAAGCGCACCCCGTCGCGCCCGCACAGTTCCGGCGGGTAGTCGAGCAGCGCCATGAAGAGACGGTTGTGCAGCACCAGGTTGCGCTGCTCGTCATAGACGACGAGGCCGAAGGGGATGCTCTCGATCACGCCGCGCAGCAGGCTGGTCTGGCGCTCAAGATTGCGGTTGGCGTTTTCCGTCTCGAGGCTGCGCACGCGCAGTTCGCCATTCGCCGCTTCCAGATCCTGCTGGATGCGCTTCAGGTCGGTCACGTCGAAGAAGGTCGCCAGGAAGACGCCATCCAGTGACACGCCCGACATCTCCACGTCGCGCTCGCTGCCGTCCTGGCAGCGCACGCGGATCTCCAGCGGCGTGGTGGCACGCTGCTCCACGAGGCCCTGCTGCACGGCGGCCGCCCACTTCGCCTGGGCCCAGGCCTGGTAATCGGGGGCCGGCACCGCATGGCGCCACCAGTCGTCGAGGCTGCACAGCTGGCTCTCGGTATAACCGAACAGGCGTATGAACTGCTCGTTGCGCATGGTGATCCGTTCGTCCTCGATCACGCCGATGGCAATCGGGGCGCGCCGGATGAAGCTGCGAAAGCGGTTACGCGCCGCCTCCAGTTCCCCGGTCCGCTCGGCGACCCGCGTTTCCAGCCCCGCCGCCGCCTCGGCAAGGGCTTCACGCCGGGCCAGCAGGCCGCGGGTCATGGCCTGCAGCGCGGCAGCCAGGTCACGGACTTCGGTGGTGCGCGAGCGTACCTCGGGCAGCCGCTCTTCGGCGCCCTGCTGCACCCGGTGGGCGGCTTCGGCCAGTTGTTCGAGGGGCTTGCTGAGACGGCGGGCAAACAGGAAGGCGACGGCCCCGAGGATCAGCGTGGTCAGCACGGCCAGCAGCAGCTGGGTCTGGCGCAGGGCGGCGACCGGCGCGAAGGCCTTGTCCACCGGCATCCGCACCACGATCC
Organism: Pseudomonadota bacterium; assembly: GCA_018241665.1. Classification (GTDB taxonomy): domain Bacteria; phylum Pseudomonadota; class Gammaproteobacteria; order Burkholderiales; family Rhodocyclaceae; genus Zoogloea. Next base: position 31,269 of record JAFEDK010000046.1, on the reverse strand, counting down.
GCCAGCCGAGGGCCGCCGCCGCGGAACTCGGCAGCCGCGCCGCCGCGGTGAAGAACTGCCCTTCCTGGCCCCACGCCACCTGCGCATAGCCCACGTCCCGCGGCAACTCCAGCGGCACTTCAGCACCGCCGACGGCCTTGTAGGGATAGAGCACCGCATTGCTGCGGTTGAGGACGTACACCTCGACCTGGTCGCCGAGCGCCTCCGCCGGCAGGGCCGTCGCAATGATGTGCTCGACCCAGCTCCAGTGGGAATGGCTGGCCAGGATGCCCCGCCAGCCGCCCTGCTCGTCATAGATCGGCGAGGCGAAGTCGACGAAGCGCAGGGGCTCGCCGGAACTCGGCAAGGGTAGGTGCTTGGCCAACAGCACGGCTTCGTGGACATCGCCGATATAGGAACGCTTCTGCCCCTCGATGAACCACGGGCGTTCCCGCACCTTGGCGCCGACCAGCACACCGTCGGCGGAATTGAGGACCAGGCCGTCGGGCCCGGCAACCCCGATCCAGGCGTACTGGGGATGGGAATGCTTCATGCGCTCCAGCACGCCACGCAACTCGGCCGCCCCGAGGCTGCCGCGGGTCAGCGCCGGCGACTGGGCCAGCAGGGTGATTTCCCGCGCCCGCTCCTGCACGTTGCTGTCCAGCTGGACGGCGATCGCGTGGGCCAGGTCGCGCAGCGCGGCACCCCGTTCGCGGGTCAGGGCCGCGGTGGTGACCTGCTCGAGATAGAGGTTGTGCCCCAGCGCGACGGCCAGGGACAAACCGCCAAACAGCAGGGTCAGACGGGCACGGAAGGAATAGAGCCAGGCGGGCATGGTGCTCCGGAAATGAAAGGCGCGGCGCAGCCGACGATCACGCTGCCCATGATCTCAGCATGGCGCGCCGCCGTCACGCGGCTCGATCAGGTGATCGGCATCGTAGCCCGGCCCGACGATGCCCACCCGGTCCACCACCCGCGCGCGGCCCATGGCCTTGGCCGCATACAGCGCCTCGTCGGCAAGGGCCAGCAGCGCCTCCGGGGCGGCCAGGCAACGCGGCGCGTGGTCGCAGTCATGGCAGGCGCCGCGGGGCGGGGCGGCGCCATCGCAGGGCAGCACCAGCGTGGCGACCCCGACGCTGATGCTGACATGCGCCGCGGCCGACGACGCGGCATGGGGAATCCCCAGCGCCGCGACGCCCTGGCACAGGCTCTCGCCAAGGTGGAAGGCATCGAAGGCCGTGGTGGCCGGCAGGAACAACGCGAACTCTTCGCCGCCGTAGCGCGCCACCAGGTCGCCGGCCCGCCGGGCGGTCTGTGCCAGCACGCGGGCCACCGCCCGCAGGCAGGTATCGCCGGCCGGATGGCCGTAGGTGTCGTTGAAGCGCTTGAAGTAATCCACGTCCACCATCAGCAGCGACAAAGGCGCGCGGCTGCGCATGGCGCGCCGCCATTCCAACTGCAGGCCTTCGTCGAAGGCGCGCCGGTTGGCAATACCGGTCAGCGCATCGGTGGCGGTCAGGCGACGCAGCTCGTCGCTCTGGCGCTTGAGGGCCAGGTGGGTGCGGACCCGCGCCTGGACGACCGGCGGGTTGAGCGGCTTGGGGATGAAGTCCACCGCGCCGATCGTGAGGGCATGGGTTTCCGAGGCGGTATCCGTGTGGGCCGTGACGAAGATCACCGGCACATGGGCCAGCGCCGGGTCGGCCTTGAGCTGGCGGCAGGTCTCGTAGCCGCCCAGGCCGGGCATCTCGGCATCCAGCAGCACCAGGTCCGGCGGGTTCTGGCGGATCTGCAGCAGCGCATCCTCGCCGCTGGTGGCGAAGTGGATGCGAGCCATGCCTACCAGCAGGCGGCTCAGCAGGCGAACCATGTTGGGGTCGTCATCGACCACCAACAGGCGTTGCACGGGCTCGGCGGGGTCCGGATTCTGGGCATCCACGACAGGGGGTCTCATCTGGCTCGGTGTCCGTCATATCGTAGCCGAAGCCGCCGCACCCGGCATGACCATGGCGCTGCCGAATGCCGTAGGGGCGAATTCATTCGCCCAGCCCGGCTGGCATCGGCCACCGCCACCGATGCACGGCCTCAGTATTCCCCCGCCACCGCGATCAGGCGGGCGCGGCCCGCTCGGCGTCCGGCATCACGGTGACGCGCACTTCCGGCGCCTGGGTAAGGCCGCCGAGTATCACCCCGCGCAGCGGCGACACGTCCTGGAAATCGCGCCCCCAGCCGAGGGTCACGTGGCGCAGGTCGGGCTGGATACCATTGGTCGGGTCGTACTCGACCCAGCCGTTCTTCGGGCACCACACCGCCACCCAGGCGTGGGAGGCGTCGGCACCGACCAGGCGCGGCTTGCCCGGCGGCGGGTCGGTGAGCAGGTAGCCGGACATGTAGCGGGCCGGCAGGCCGACCGAGCGCAGGGCGGCGATCATCAGGTGGGCGAAGTCCTGGCACACCCCGCGCTTGCGCTGCAGCACCTCATGGACCGGGGTGTTCACCTCGGTGGCCTTGGCATCGAAGGTGAAGGTCTTGAAGATCACCTCCATCAAGGCCTGCGCGCCGGCCAGCAGCGGCTCGCCTGGCCGGAAGGCTGCGCGGGCGAAGGCCGCCAGCGCAGCGCTGGAGGGCACCCGCGGCGAGGCGTACAGGTAGCGCAGCGCGTCGAGGGAATCCGCAGCGCGCGGCTCCGGGTGATAGCGCAGGCTTTCGCGCACACCTTCCCAAGGCGGCGAGTCCTCGGGGTCGGGCTGCTCCCGGCTGCTCACCGTGACGTGGCTTTCGGCGCGCACCAGCAGGCCATCGTGGGGTGTGTCGAGGGACAGCCAGGCGACCGGGTTGCCGAAGGCGTCCTCGCCCTCGCTCAGGCGTGCCAGATCCGGCTCGACGACGATGCGCCCGGACTCCCGGCTCTGCCACGGCAGCTCGCGGGGAATCAGGTGCAGCAGGTGCTGGGCCAGCGACACCGGCACGCCGCAGGGGGCGTATTCGGTTTCGTGGAGGATGGTGTAGGCGGCGGAACGGTTCATGGGGCCTTCAGGCGGCAAAGGTGGCCTGGCCGGTCTGGCCGACGTGGCTGAAGAAACGCATGGCCAGGCGGTCCGACAGCGTGCGGCCGGCGCTGCCCAGGCGGTCGAAGAGGCCGGCCAGCTGGCGGCTCGCGTCAACCCGCTCGAGGGCCGGGCAGACCGCCTCCAGGCGCCCCCACGGGAAGCTGCGGATCGCCGCGAAGCTGGCTTCCAGCTCGGCCACGCCGAGGTCCACCTTCTCGTCGGCCTCGAAGCGGGCCAGGTAATTGCTCACCATCCGCACCTGGAAGGCCAGCGCATGGGGGTTGCCGTCGTCCGTGGTCAGCATGTGCAACGCCGGCAGCAGCTCGGGCTGGGCGCGGTAGCGGGTGCGGTAGGTGATGATCGAGTCGCACAGCTCGAGCAGGGCCTCCACCGCCAGCTCCCGCTGCAGCGGGCCGTTGATTTCGCCGTAGCTGCGCAGGAAGCGCGCCAGCGTGCGGGCCAGGTTGTCCAGGCGCTCGACGCGGCGGCCGACGATGTGCAGGCGCCAGCCGGTGTCGCGGGTCATGTTGTCCATCGCGAAGCCGGACAGGGACACGAAGGTGGTCAGCGCACCGTCGAGGAATTCGAGCAAGGCCGATACGTCGGTGACCGTCGCGCGGGCGTCCTCCAGCTCGGCGGACAGGCGCTTGAGGGCGTGCCAGTGGTCGAGGGACAGGTGCTCGCGGGCCTGCGTCGCGCACCAGGTGAGGCGCTGCAGGTTGGCCGCCAGGCCGCTGTCGGAGCGGCGGTCGAGCACCGCGCGGAACAGGTCCAGTTCGGCCTTGGCGATCGGCAGGCTCCCCACCCTGGACTCCACCAGGCCGGCCCCCGCCGCCAGTTCGAGCATGATGGTCAGCGCGCCGGCGCGCTCCGAGCGCCGCCCCTCCGATAGCCGCGACAAGGCCAGCCGGGCCAGCCGGGCAACGGAGTCGCAGCGCTCGCCATAGCGGCCGCACCAGAACAGGTTCTCGGCCAGGCGCGACGACAGGGTGCCGGTTTCCTCGATCAGGTCGCCGACGCGGATGTTGTTGTTGAGCAGGCTGAAGCTGGCCACCGGGCCGTCGGACAGCACCCAGGTGTCCTTGCTGCTGCCGCCCTTCTGCATGGTCAGGATGCGCGTGTTATCCACGCCAGCGACACGCGCCAGGCCACCGGGCAGCACGTTGTAACCTTCCGGCGTGATCGCCGCGTAGACCCGCAGGCCCATCGAGCGGGTCAGCAGCTTGCGGCGCTGGCCGCCGCCCCAGGCCGGCGCGCGGGACAGCTTGACCAGCTCCTGGGCGACGAAGGCCGACGGTTCGGCCTCGATGCGCCGGGCCACCTCTTCGAACTGGTCCTCGCCGAGCTGGTCGCCGAAGATGACCTCGCTGCCGCCACCCGGAAAGGTCGGCTTGATGACCAGGCTGCGCAGGTTCTCCAGCACCTCCTTGCGGGCCGGCTCCTCGCCGCACCACCAGGTGGCCACCGACGGCATGGCCAGCTCCTCGCCGAGCAGGTGGCGGCAGATGCCCGGCAGGAAACCCGGCAGCGCCGCCGATTCGAGCAGGCCGCTGCCCAATGCGTTGGCCACCAGCACCTTGCCGGCGCGCACCGCGCCGAGCAGCCCGGGTACGCCGAGGGCGGAATCGGCGCGTAGCTCCACGGGGTCGCAGAAGTCGTCGTCGAGGCGGCGCAGGATCGCGTGCACACGCTTGAGGCCGGACACCGTCTTGAGGAAGACCGTGTCGTTGCGCACCGTCAGGTCCTGCCCCTCGACCAGCGGAAAGCCCATGTTGCGGGCCAGGTAGACGTGCTCGAAATAGGTTTCGTTGAACGGCCCGGGCGTCAGCAGCACCGTCAGCGGCGGCTCGCCGTCGGTCGGTGCCTGGCTCGCCAGGCTGCGCTGCAGGCCACGGAAGAAGCCCGACAGGCTGCGCACCTGCATGTCGCGGAACAGGTCGGGAAAAGCCCGCGACACCAGCTGGCGGTTCTCCAGCGCGTAGCCGGCGCCCGACGGGCTCTGGGTGCGGTCGGCGATGACCCACCAGCGGCCATCCGGCGAGCGGGCCAGGTCGGCCGCGTAGAGGTGCAGGTAGGCGCCGCCAGGCGGCTTGAGGCCGGAGCACGGCCACAGGAAACCCTTGTGGCCATACACCAGTTCCGGCGGCAGAAGGCCTTCGGAAAGGGTCGTCTGGGCGCCGTAGAGGTCGCCGAGCAGCGCATTGAGCAGGCGCGCGCGCTGCGTGATCGCCGCCGAGATGCCGCGCCATTCGTCGGCGGGCAGGATCAGCGGCAGCAGGTCCACCGACCACGGGCGGTCGGCACCGCGGGGGTCGGCATACACGTTGTAGGTGACACCGTTCTGCTGGATGCCGCGGGAGAGCTGGGCGGCACGCACCTTCAGGGTGTCGGCGCTGGATTCGTCGATGTGGTCGAGGAAGTCCTGCCAGTGCGGGCGCACGCCTTCTTCACCGAACAACTCGTCGTAGCTGTCGGGTCGATACGGGTAATGGGCAAGGATGGAGCTGGGCATCTTGCGAAACTAGCACACACCACGCGCACGACCGTGCCGCAGACGGCACGGAAGTTGTTGATTTTGGTTAAGCGGGAGGGCTTCCCTGGAGGGAGATTGCCTGTGGGGGCTCCTTGTGGGGTCGAATTCATTCGACCATCCGCGCCGGGAAAGTCCTCCGGGCCGGGACACGCCTGCGGGCGAATGAATTCGCCCCCACAGGAAATCTCCCCTCAGGAAATCTCCCTTCAGGAAATCCTCGCGCAGGACGTCTCCCAGAGGGAGGAGCCCCCGGCAAAACCGGCCCCCGGAGAGGCCGGCTCCGTACTCAGCGCCGCAGATCCAGCGTGAACGGGAACTCCTTCTCCACCGGCGAGGCCTTCACCGCCGGTTCGCCCGGCGTGTGGCCCATGCGGAAGAAGCGCGCCAGGCGGCGGCTCTCAGCCTCGAAGGCGTTGATCGGGAAGGTCTCGAAGTTGCGACCGCCTGGGTGCGCCACGTGGTACTGGCAACCGCCGAGGGAGCGGCCGGTCCAGGTGTCCACCAGGTCGAAGACCAGCGGCGCATGGGACGGAATGGTCGGGTGCAGGCAGGACGGCGGCTGCCAGGCCCGGTAGCGCACGCCGGCGACGTGCTCGCCGACGGTGCCGGTGGGCTGCAGCGGGATCGTGCGGCCATTGACCGCCAGCAGGAAGCGGTCGTCGGACATGCCGGAGACCTTCACCTGCAGGCGCTCGACGGACGAATCGACGAAGCGCACGGTGCCGCCGATAGCCCCCTCCTCGCCCATCACATGCCAGGGCTCGAGGGCACCGCGCAGTTCCACGTCGATGCCGCGCACCGCGAAGTCGCCGATCTTCGGGAAGCGGAACTCCATGTGCGGCGCGAACCACTCCGGCTTGAAGTCGAGGCCATGACCCTGCATGTCCTCCATCACGTCGTTGAAGTCCTGCTCGACGAAGTGCGGCAGCAGGAAGCGGTCGTGCAGCTCGGTGCCCCAGCGCACCAGCCGCTCCGGCGCATAGGGCTTATCCCAGAAGCGGGCCAGCAGGCCGCGCAGCAGGAGCTGCTGGGCCAGCGACATGCGCGCGTGGGGCGGCATCTCGAAGGCGCGCAGTTCAAGCAGGCCAAGGCGGCCGGTGGGGCCGTCCGGCGAGTACAGCTTGTCGATGCAGAACTCGGAGCGGTGGGTGTTGCCGGTCACGTCGATGAGCAGGTTGCGCAGCAGGCGGTCGATCAGCCACGGCGGCACCTCCTCGCCGGCCTTCGGGAACTGGCGGAAGGCCGTCTCGATTTCATACACCGAGTCGTTGCGCGCCTCGTCGATGCGCGGCGCCTGGCTGGTCGGGCCGATGAACAGGCCGGAGAACAGGTAGGACAGGCTCGGGTGGTTGTGCCAGTAGGAGATCAGGCTGCGCAGCAGGTCCGGCCGGCGCAGGAAGGGCGAGTCGGACGGGGTGGCGCCGCCGAGCACGAAGTGGTTGCCACCGCCGGTGCCGGTATGGCGGCCATCCACCATGAACTTCTCGGTGGTCAGGCGCGAGTAGTGGGCCGCCTCGTAGAGGTGGGTGGTGCGGTCCACCAGCTCTTCCCAGTTGCGCGACGGGTGGATGTTCACCTCGATCACGCCGGGGTCGGGGGTGATGCGGAAGTGGGTCAGGCGCGGGTCGGACGGCGGCTCGTAGCCTTCGATGACGACCGGCGTGCCGAGGGCCTCGGCGGTCGCCTCGATGGCGGCGACCAGCTCCAGGTACTTTTCCAGGCTGGACAGCGGCGGCATGAAGATGTGCATCGTGCCGTTGCGCGGCTCGGCGCACATGGCGGTGCGGACGATCCAGTCGGCGGACTTGAAGGGCTCCGGCTGGCGGTCGGTGGGGCTCAGCTTCTCCGCGTCGCGGGCGGCCTTCAGCGCAGCGGCGGCACGTGCCGCGGCGGACGAGCCGAAACCGGCCTCGCCGTCCTTCAGCGCATTGAGCACGGCGGTCTGGCCGCCCGGCAGCTGGCGGCGGATGGCGGCATACTCGGGCAGCGGCGGGAAGACCTGGTGGTGATCCGGCGGATTGACGTAGGGATAGTCGCCCTTCGCCACCCACGGCTGGGAATCCAGCGGCAGGCGGTAGCCCAGCGGCGAGTCGCCGGGGATCAGGTAGCAGCGCTCGTCGCGCAGGAACCACGGCCCGGTCTGCCAGTCGCCGGTGTAGCTGTTGAGGCTGACCGGCAGCACGTAACCGACCGGATTGGGCAGGCCGTGTTCATAGACGCGGCGGATGCGGTCGCGCTCGAGCGGGTCGTCGAGACGCGCATCGAAGGGATCGACGTTGCCCGGCAGGCGGCGCTCCCGCCACAGGTAGTAGAAGGCGTCCTCGAAGGCCGGGAAGACCCGCCGCGGGTCCAGCGCCAGCCGCTCGGCGATGCCGGCGAGGAAGAGGTTGGCCTGGGCGGCGTCCACGTCGCCCGGCGCGGAGGCGTCGGCGATCAGGTCCGGGTTGGTCCACACCGGCTCGCCGTCCTTGCGCCAGAAGCAGGTCAGCGACCAGCGCGGCAGTTGCTCGCCGGGATACCACTTGCCCTGGCCGAAGTGGGCCAGGCCGTGGGGGCCGTATTTCTCGCGCAGGCGATGATAGAGGTCTTCGGCGCGGACGCGCTTGGTCGGGCCCATCGCCTCGGTGTTCCACTCGGCGCCGTCCGGGTCGTCGATCGACACGAAGGTCGGCTCGCCGCCCATCGTCAGGCGCATGTCGTTGGCGTCGAGGTCGACGTCGATGCGGTGGCCGAGGGCCTCGATCTCGGCCCACTGCTCCTCGGTGTAGGGCTTGGTGACCCGCGGCGCTTCCTTCACGCGGGTCACCTTCATGAGGTGCTCGAATTCGCACTCGCACTCGTCGATGAGACCGGAGATCGGCGCCGCCGACGACGGATCGGGCGAGGCGGCCAGCGGGATGTGGCCTTCGCCGGCGAACAGGCCGGAGGTCGGGTCGAGGCCGACCCAGCCGGCGCCGGGCAGGTAGACCTCGGTCCAGGCGTGCAGGTCGGTGAAGTCCACCTCGGTGCCGGACGGGCCGTCGAGGGACTTCACGTCGGCCTTCAGCTGAATCAGGTAGCCGGACACGAAGCGCGCCGCCAGGCCCAGGTGACGCAGCAGCTGGACCAGCAGCCAGGCCGAGTCGCGGCACGAGCCGGTGCGCTTGGTGAGCGTCTCTTCCGGCGTCTGCACGCCCGGCTCCATGCGGATCACGTAGCCGATGTGGTTCTGCAGGTCGGCATTGAGCTTGACCAGGAAGTCCACCACCCGGGTCTTGTCGCGGGAGATGCCGTCCAGGTACTTCTTGAAGGCCGGCGTGGCTTCGTCCTTCAGGCGGTACGGGGCCAGCTCGTGGCTGAGGGCGCCGGCGTACTCGAACGGGAAGTTCTCGGCCTCGGGCTCCAGGAAGAAGTCGAAGGGATTGATCACCGACATCTCGGCCACCAGGTCCACCTCCACGCTGAACTCGGTGACCTTCTCCGGGAAGACCAGGCGCGCCAGATAGTTGGACTGCGGATCCTGCTGCCAGTTGATGAAGTGGGGCTTGGGCAGCACCTTCAGGGAGTAGGACAGGATGCGCGTGCGGCTGTGGGGTGCAGGCCGCAGACGGACGACTTGCGGGCCGACATTGATCGGCCGGTCGTACTTGTAGGAGGTCAGGTGATTGAGGGCGACATGGATGGTCACGGGATACTCCGTTCTTGGGGCGCGGTTTTCAGAATCATTGCTTGACGTAGCAAACTTCACGCCAAGCGGTTTACGCCGCGCCCGTTGCGCGGATGTTGCAATCCGGCGCCAAACAAGGGCTTTGGGAGTATCAAAAGAGGGATGGTGCTTGCCGGCCAGGCAACAGGCCGCCGAACATGCACCAGAATGGACACCAGGATATGCACCAATGATGTGCATATCCCACAAGAATCCGTGGGGGCGAATTCATTCGCCCTCCGCCGCTTGAATGGAGTCCGCGGGCGAATGAATTCGCCCCCACGGATGCCCCAGCGACCAGCCCAGCTGTGCTACGCCATCACCGCAGCCCCGGCCCCCGTGGCCGCGCCGTCGAACCAGGCGAGCTTGCCCGCCAGGCTGACCACCTCGCCGACGATCAGCAGCGCCGGCGGGCGGATGCCGGCCAGGGTGGCCTTGTCCGGCAGGGTTTCGAGGGTCCCGGTGACGATGCGCTGGCGCGGCGTGGTGCCGTTCTCTACCAGCGCCGCCGGAGTCTGCGGCGAACGGCCGTGGGCGATCAGTGCCGCGCAGTGGGACAGCAGCATGCCGACGCCCATGTAGATCACCGCGGTCTGATGCGGGCGGGCCAGCGCCGTCCAGTCCAGCGCCGATTCACCGGCGCGCCGGTGGCCGGTGGCGAACACCACCGACTGGGCGTAATCCCGGTGGGTCAGCGGAATCCCGGCGTAGGCCGCCACGCCGCAGGCAGCGGTGACGCCGGGCACCACCTCGAAGGGGATACCGGCAGCCAGCAGTTCCTCCAGCTCCTCGCCGCCACGCCCGAAGATGAAGGGGTCGCCACCCTTCAGGCGGACCACCCGGCGGCCGTCGCGGGCCAGCTCGACCAGCAGGCGGTTGATTTCCTCCTGCGGCAGGGTGTGGTGGCCGGCCTCCTTGCCGACGTAGATGCGCTCCGCCTCGGGCCGGGCGAAATCCAGCACGCCGTCGCCGACCAGGTGATCCACCACCAGCGCGTCGGCTTCGCCGATCAGCCGCGCGGCCCGCAGCGTCAACAGTTCGGGGTCGCCGGGCCCGGCGCCGACCAGCGCCACCCGGCCCGGCGGGCGGACACCGCTGGCAAGCGGCTTGAAGGTCTCGGCCGGAGCGCTGCCGCGGCCACCGACGAGCTGATCGACAAAGGCACGCAGGGTGCCGGCGGCTGGCAGGCCGAAGCTGGCAACGGTGGACGGAGGCATGGCGGAACTCCCGGAATCATGACGACCGCAATCTATCAGCCGACTCCCTTTTTCGAACTTGACCCGAGTCAAGGAAGGGGCATAGCCCCGAAGCGCACTCTTCGCCGCAAGCGGGATAGGCCGCTCGTTGGGTTCATAAAGGGAGATGCACGATGAGTATGTGGAAAACCGGAGCGATCGCCGTGGCCTTGCTGCCGCTGGCCCTGTCGCAAGCCTTCGCCGAAGAGCCGAAGACATCGACGAACGATCCCGCCGCCAAGTACCAGGCGGCCGGATCGCCGCTGGCCAACGTGGAGATGTATCAGGACATCAACCCGAAGGCACCGCCGATGAGCAAGGCGGAATTCGACAAGGCCCGCCAGATCTACTTCGAGCGCTGTGCGGGCTGTCACGGCGTGCTGCGCAAGGGCGCCACCGGCAAGCCGCTGACGCCGGAAAAGACCCTCGCCGCCGGCACCGACTACCTGAAGGTCTTCATCAAGTACGGCTCTCCCGCCGGCATGCCCAACTGGGGCACCTCCGGTGAATTCGACGACGACACCGTCGACCTGATGGCCCGCTACGTCCAGCAGACGCCTCCGCAGCCGCCGGAATACGGCCTGAAGGAAATGAAGGCGACCTGGAAGGTCATCATCCCGCCCGAGCAGCGGCCGAAGAAGAAGATGAACAGCTACAACATCGAGAACATCTTCTCGACCACCCTGCGCGACACGGGTGAAGTGGCACTCATCGACGGCGACACCAAGAAGATCATCAACGTGGTCAAGACCGGCTACGCGGTGCACATCTCCCGCGTGTCCGCCTCCGGCCGCTACCTGTTCGTGATCGGCCGCGACGCCAAGATCAACATGATCGACCTGTGGATGGAGAAGCCGGACAACGTCGCCGAGATCCGCACCGGCCTCGAGGCCCGTTCGGTCGAGACCTCCAAGTTCAAGGGCTACGAAGACAAGCTGGCCATCGCCGGCTCCTACTGGCCGCCCCAGTACGTGATCATGAACGGCGACACCCTCGAGCCGCTGAAGATCATGGCCACCCGCGGCATGACCGTCGGCGACCAGGAATACCACCCGGAGCCGCGCGTCGCCTCCATCGTGGCGTCCCACTACAAGCCCGAGTTCCTGGTCAACGTGAAGGAGACCGGCAAGACCCTGCTGGTCAATTACACCGACCTCAACACCATCTCCACCAAGGAGATCCCGGTCGCCAAGTTCCTGCACGACGGCGGCCTCGACAGCAGCAAGCGCTACTTCATGGTGGCCGCCAACCAGTCCAACAAGATCGGCGCGATCGACATGAAGGACGGCAAGCTGGCCGGCCTCATCGAGGTGGGCAAGATCCCGCACCCGGGCCGCGGCGCCAACTTCATCCATCCGAAGTACGGTCCGGTGTGGTCCACCGGCCACCTGGGCGACGACAGCATCGCGCTGATCGGCACCGACCCCGCCAAGCACCCGCAGTACGCCTGGAAGATGGTCGAATCGCTGAAGGGCCCGGGCGGAGGCGCGCTGTTCATCAAGAGCCATCCGAAGTCCAAGCACCTGTACTCCGACGCCCCGTTGAACCCGGATCCGGCGATTTCCCAGTCCATCGTGGTGTATGACGTCAACAACCTGGCGGCCGGCTACAAGACCCTTCCGATCGGCGAATGGGCCGGTCTGAAGGACGACGGCGCCAAGCGCGTGGTGCAGCCCGAGTACAACAAGGCGGGCGACGAAGTGTGGTTCTCGGTGTGGAGCGCCAAGAACAAGGAATCGGCGATCGTCGTCGTGGATGACAAGACCTTGAAGCTGAAGAACGTCATCAAGGATCCGCGCATCGTTACGCCGACCGGCCACTTCAACCTCTACAACACGCAGCACGACATCTACTGAGCATCGTGTCCAGCCGCCCCCGGAGCCCCTGGGCGGCGGCCCCTCGCCTAGGAGACAAGAAATGAAGAAACGCTTCCTGCTGCTCGCCCTGCTGGCCACCGCCGCCAGCGGCAGCGTCTTTGCCGACCCGGCTGCGTCCGCCCAGAAGGCCGGCTGCCTGGCCTGCCATTCGATGGACAAGAAGCTGGTCGGCCCGGCCTTCAAGGACATCGCCGCCAAGTACAAGGGCCAGGGCGACGCCGTCGCCAAGCTCACCGACAAGGTCCGCAAGGGCGGTGCCGGCAACTGGGGCCAGATCCCGATGCCGCCCAACCCGGCCGAGAAGATCAGCGACGCCGAGCTGAAGGACGTGCTGGGCTGGATCCTGAAGGGCTGATCGCACTGGCAGGCACGGCGGCGGATGAAGGAATCCAGCCGGCGAGCCCACCTGTGGGGGCGAATTCATTCGCCCGCGGACTGCGATCAGCGGACTGCGGGCGAATGAATTCGCCCCCACAGGCATTACCCCCCACAGGCATTCACTGCGCGGGACTTCGCTTCCTACCCCTCCCCCAGCCACACCAGACGCCCATGGCAGGCCTCGTCGAGACGGGCCGCCAGTTCCGCCGCTGCATCCACGGGCAAGCTGAAGGCGAATTCGACCTGTTCGCCGTGACTCACCCCCAGCAGCACCGCCCCGACGCCATCCAGCGCCCGCCGTACCAGCCCTTCCTGCGCATAGGGCACCGCGCAGCGCAGCGAAGTGCTGCGCACGATGGCGACCTTCTCGGCCACCAGCAGCGCCTGCGCCACGCTGTCCGTATAGGCCCGCACCAGGCCGCCAGCCCCCAGCTTCACGCCGCCGTAGTAACGCACCACCGTCGCCAGGACGCCTTCCAGGTCCTGGTGGCGCAGCACGTCGAGCATCGGCCGCCCGGCCGTGCCGCTGGGCTCACCGTCGTCCACCGCCGCCGACTGTCCGCCCGCCAGCAAGGCCCAGCACACATGGGCCGCCCCCGGATGCTGCGCCTTCAGCGCCGCCACCACGCGCTGGGCTTCGGCGCGGTCGGCCATCGGCTGCACGCAACCGAGGAAACGGCTCTTCTTGATCAGCAGTTCGCTGTGGGCAGCAGCGGCGAGGGTCTGGGGCATCGGACAAGGGGTGCGGGGACGAGGGCGCAAGGATAAGGCCAAGCCAGCCCAGCTGGGGAAGACCCTGGCCCCCCTGGAGAATGCCCCTGTGGGGGCGAATTCATTCGCCCTCGGACTCCGATCGACCGACTGCGGGCGAATGAATTCGCCCCCACAAGAAATCTCCCCTTAGCAATCGTTCAAGCGCCCCACCCCAACCCCACCGGCCCGGCCTTCTTGATGCCCATCAATGACCCTGCCGGCGGGTCAACCTACTGTAAGGGCGTCGTCAAAAGGAGTTCTGCGATGGACCGCTCGTTGTTGATCCACGTGGCCGTGCTGCTCGGCCTGACCGCCCTGGCGGTGAGCGCCGCCCCCGCCGCCGAGCCGGCACCGACGCCGGAGCGCCAGCAGACGCTGGTGCACATGGTCCGCCAGGACTGCGGCTCCTGCCACGGCATGCGCCTGGCTGGCGGCCTCGGCCCGGCCCTGCTGCCGGAACGCCTCGCCGAACTGCCCGACGAATCCCTGGTCGCCACCATCCTGAACGGCCGCCCCGGCACCGCGATGCCCGGCTGGAACCGCTTCATGGACGAGGCCGAGGCCGGCTGGATCGTCGCCCGCCTGAAGGAAGGCTTCCCGAGCCTGCAATGACCATGCGCCTCCTCACCACCCTCGGCACCCTCGCGGCCGCCCTTGCCCTTAGCGCCTGCGCCAGCGCACCCACCGAGCTGCGCGGCACCGGCGACCTCGGCGTGGTCATCGAACGCGCCACCGGCCGCGTGCAGATCGTCGAACACAGCCACGACAGCAGCCTCGGCAGCGTGGATGGCCTCGGCGACCTGTCCCACGCCCACGTCGCCTTCTCCCGCGACAGCCGCTACGCCTACGTGTTCGGCCGCGACGGCGGGCTGACCAAGGTGGACCTGCTGACCCGCCGCATTGCCAGGCGCATCATCCAGGCCGGCAATTCCATCGGCGGCTCGGTGTCCCAGGACGGCCGCCTGGTGGTCGCCCAGAACTACGAACCGGGCGGCATCAAGGCCTTCGATGCCGATACGCTGGAGCTGCTCGCCGAAGTGCCCGCCGAGTACGCGCCGGGCAAGTTCTCCCGCGTCGTCGGCCTGGCCGACGTGCCGGGCCAGCGCTTCGCCTACGCGCTGTTCGACGCCAACGAGATCTGGGTCAGCGACCTCAGCGACCCGCGCAAGCCGGTCACCACCCGCTACCCGGCCGGCAAGCAGCCCTACGACGGGCTGGTCACGCCCGACGGCCGCTACTTCCTGGCCGGCCTGTTCGGCGAGGACGGCATCTCCCTGCTCGACCTGTGGCACCCGGAAGCCGGCAGCCGCAAGATCCTGTCCGGCTACGGCCGCGGCGAGGAGAAGCTACCGGTCTTCAAGATGCCCCACCTGCGCGGCTGGTCCCTGGCCGCCGGGCAGGCCTGGCTGCCGGCCGTCGGCCGCCACGAGGTGCTGGTCGCCGACGTGCGCAGCTGGCAGGAGGCGGCGCGCATTCCGGTCAAGGGCCAGCCGGTGTTCGTGATGGCGCGCCCGGACGGCCGCCAGGTGTGGGTGAACTTCGCCTTCCCCGACAACGAGTGGGTGCAGGTCATCGACACCGTCGAAAAGCGTGTGATCCACACCTTCAGCCCCGGCAAGGCCGTGCTGCACCTGGAATTCACGCCGCGCGGCGAGGAAGTGTGGCTGTCCTCGCGGGACAGCAACCGGGTCACCGTGGTGGACACCGCCAGCTTCGCGGTGCGCAAGGAGCTGCCGGCCGACGCGCCGTCGGGCATCTTCTTCACGTCCCGCGCCCAGCGCATCGGCTTTTGAGATGCGCTGCGCTCTATCCGTCGAGGATCAAGCCGCCCTTGGGGTTCAAGCACCCCGTGGGGGCGAATTCATTCGCCCGATGCCGGCTCGCCAGAGTCCGCGGGCGAATGAATTCGCCCCCACAGGAAGCGCCCCCACAGGAAGCGCCCCCACAGGAAGCGCCCCCACAGGAAGCGCCCCCACAGGAAGCGCCCCCACAGGAAGCTCCACCACAGGAAGCTCCACCACCACAAGACATCCCCCGGACGAGAGGAGCCTGGCCATGATCGCCGCCGATCCGCGTGACTTCCAGCTGCTCAACGACTTCCAGCGCGGCTTTCCGCTCGCTCCCGAGCCCTGGGCTGCCGTCGGTGCACGGGTCGGATGCAGCGCCGACGAGGCCATGGCACGGCTGGCCGGCCTGCGCAATGCCGGCAAGATCAGCCGGGTCGGCGCCGTCTTCGCGCCGCGCCGCCTGGGCGCCAGCACCCTCGCCGCGATGGCCGTGCCGGTCGACGAGTTGCCCCGCGTGGCGCGCATCGTCAGCGCCTTTGCCGGCGTCAATCACAACTACCGCCGCGAGCACCGCTACAACCTGTGGTTCGTCGCCAGCGCCCACGACGAGGCTGCGCTGGCCGCGCTGCTGGCCGAGATGGGCGCCGCCACCGGCTGCCCGCCGATCGCCCTGCCGCTGCTCGAGGAATTCCACATCGACCTGGGCTTCGACCTGGCCAACGGCCGGCGCACCCGCCACGCCACATCGGCCGGCCCGCGCCAACCGCTGAACGATGCTGACTGGCGTCTGGTGGATGCCCTGCACGATGGCCTGCCCTGGGTCGCCCGGCCGTTCCGCGCCCTTGGCCACGCCGCCGGCCTCGGCGAAGACGCCGTGCTCGCCACGCTCGAACGCTGGCTCGCCGACGGCACGCTGCGCCGCTTCGGCGTCGTCGT
Organism: Pseudomonadota bacterium; assembly: GCA_018241665.1. Taxonomy (GTDB): domain Bacteria; phylum Pseudomonadota; class Gammaproteobacteria; order Burkholderiales; family Rhodocyclaceae; genus Zoogloea. Next base: position 15,056 of record JAFEDK010000046.1, on the reverse strand, counting down.
GCGGCACCGGGAACTGGGCTGGCAGGCCAACGCGATGTGCGTGTGGGCGGTGCCGGAGGCGCAGGTCAGCGCCCTCGGCCACGCCCTCGCCGGCCAGGACGGCGTCAGCCTGTGCTACCGTCGGCGCACCACCCCCGACTGGCCCTACAACCTGTTCTGCATGATCCACGGTCAATCCCGCCCTGCCGTCGAGGCGCGCCGCGCCGAGCTGGCCGACACCGTCGGCCTGGCCGCCTTCCCGCACGCGGTGCTGTTCTCCACCGACTGCTACAAGCAGTGCGGCGCCCGCTACCAAGCGCCGCAGGGGCTCGCCGCCGCATGAACGCCCCTTCGAGCGCCCCATCCCGCCGCCCGCCACCGGCCGTCCTCGACGAGCTCGACCGGCGCATCATCAACGCGCTGCAGGGCGGCTTCCCGATCAGTGACGAGCCCTACCGGGAAGTCGCCGGACAGCTCGGCACCACCGAGGCCGACCTCCTCGCCCGCCTGCAGCGCCTGCTCGACGCGCGCGTGCTGACGCGCTTCGGGCCGATGTTCCAAATCGAACGCCTCGGCGGGCGCTTCGTGCTGGCCGCGCTGGCGGTACCAGAAGAACGCTTCGACGAGGTGGCGGCGGCGGTCAATGCGCTGCCCGAGGTGGCCCACAACTACCGGCGCGAGCACCGCCTCAACATGTGGTTCGTACTCGCCACCGAAACGCCGGACGGCATCGCCGCCGCCACGGCGCGCATCGAGGCCGCCACCGGCCTGCCGGTGTTCGCCTTTCCCAAACTGCGGGAGTTCTTCGTGGACATGAGGCTGAAGGCATGACGGACACGCTACCGCCGGACGATTTCGAGCGCCGCCTGATCATCGCCACCCAGGCCGGCCTGCCGCTGGCGCCCCGCCCCTACGATGTGCTGGCCGAACAGCTCGGCGTCGACGCGGCGCTGGTCAAGACGCGCCTTGCCGCCATGTTGCAGGGCGGGCGGATCCGCCGCATCGGCGCGGTACCCAACCACTACGCTCTTGGCTACACCGCCAACGGCATGTCGGTCTGGGACGTGAACGACGCCCACATCGGCGAGCTCGGCGAAGCCATCGGCCGCCTCGACTTCGTGACCCACTGCTACGAGCGTCCGCGGGCCTTGCCCGACTGGCCCTACAACCTGTTCGCGATGGTGCACGGGCGCGACCGCGACACCGTGCTGGCCCACGTGGAGGAGATCGCCACACTGCTCGGCGCCGCCTGCCGCGCCCGCGACGTGCTGTTCTCCACCGCCATCCTCAAGAAGACCGGCCTGCGCATCGGCGGCGACGGCTGAGCCTGCCGGCCAGGCAGGCGTAGCTTCAAACCGGGCGTCAGGGCTGGCGCACTTTCGCGCCGACCCGCGCGAGCATCGTCCCGCAAGGATCCGCGCCGCTGCCGGCATCGCCAATCTGGACAAGGGGCAGCAAAGCCAGCGGCGGCAGCACCAAGCCCAAGCCCACGCTGGCCGCAATGCGGCCACCCAGCGGCAGCGCCTCCGGCGTCACCGACGGCGCGGCGAAGCTGCCTGCCACCTTCAACGGCCCGCGCAGGGCCAGCAGGCTGCCGTCCTTGCCGGCTGCCCGCAGGTGCAGGTCGAGGGCCTCGTCGCGCAGGCTGATCGTGCCCTCGCCGCGGATCAGCATGCGCTGGCTGTCCATCAGCAGGTTCTGGGTCTTCAGCACCCCGGCCTGGGCCCGGAAGTCGCCGATCACGCAGCGGATCTCCTCGCGCTGGCCGCCGGCCAGCCAGGCCATCAGCCCGTTGGCCACGTCCAGGTTGGCCAGGCGGACCAGCAACAGGCTGGTGCTGCCGCCATTCATCACGACAGCCGCCTCCCCGTCGGCGCTGCCCAACAGCTCGGCCACCGACACGCCGCGCATGGCCAACTTGGCCCGGCCGCCGAGCAGGCCGGTGGTGAGCTTGCGGGTATCCTCCGCCGGCATCAGGTCGCGCAGGCGCAGGCGCGCCGCCTGCATGTCGAGGCGGGCCGCCGGCACGGCCTGGCGGGTGTCGAGCTCGACCGAACCGTCGACGCGGCCGCGCGCCAGCCCCAGCTTGAGCGGCGACAGCTTGACCAGCCGGTCGTCGATGCGCAGCCGGCCCGCTGCCGTGTCGAGGGGCAGGCCGCTGTTGCGGATCTCGTCGGCGGTGAATTCCACATCCACATCCGCCGCGGCGATCTTCTCCAGGCCCAGCGGCCGTGACGGCAGGACCTTGCCCGGCCGCGGTGCGACGGCCTGCCCGGATTCGCGGCGGGCGCCGATGAAGCCGGACAGGTCGGCCAGGTCCAGGCGGCGGAAACGCAGCGTGCCGGCGATGCGTTGGCGCGGCGCGCGGCGGTCGATGTTCAGCGTGCCGGCCACATCGCTGCGCCCGACCCGCCCGTCAATGTCACGGAAGGCCCATTCACCCTCCTGGTGGCGCAGGCGCGCCGCCAGCCGGAACGGCGGCGTGGCCGGCAGCGGCACGCCGGTGGGGGAATACAGTTCCGCCAGGCTGCGCCCGGACAGGCTGAAATCCACGTCCAGCCCGGCCAGCGCCAGCAGGTTGGCAACGCGGCCGTTGAGCGTGAAGCGGGTCGCCCCCACCGTGCCCTTGGCCTCAATCGGATAAGGCTGGTCGGCGCGTTCCAGGTCCAGCAGGCTGCCAGCCTGTCCATCGGCCTGCACGGCCTGGCCGCGCCAGTGGCCGGCCAGGCCGAAGCGCACCCGGCGGGCCACCACGTCGGAGGCGATGCTCAGCTGCAGGTCGGTCTGGCGTGACGGCAGATTGGCCGACACCTCGCCATCGCGGACCAGCAAGGTGCCGACGCGCAGCCGCGGTGCGACCGGCACGGCCTCGGCATGGGCGCCGAGCAGCCAGTTTCCCTGCCCGTGGGCATCCTCCTCCAGCTGCAGCCGCGGCCCGTCGATCTCCAGCCGCGGCAGCACCAGCTCGCCGCGCAGCAGGCGGATGAGGTCCACGCTCACCGTCAGCTCCCGCAGCGTCAGCATCTGCGGCACCTTGCCCCAGCTCGCGTTGTCGAGCTGCACGTCGCCGGCCGACAGCGACGGCGTCAGGCTCCACAGCTCCACGTCCAGCGGCCCGGCGATGCGGAAGCCCCGCTCCAGGCGGGCCGACACCATGTCGCCGATCGGCCCGCGCAACATGTTCCAGTCGAACAGGAGCCCTCCCAGCACCGCCAGGGCCAATACCACGAGTCCGCGCCAACGCTTCCGGCGGCGCGGCGGCGGCGGATCCTCACGTCCTGCGTCCGTCATCTCAACTCCTTCCGTCCTGCCCCGTCCGACCACGCCGGGCCTGGCACCGCGACGGCGCGGCAGGAACCGTCACGCCGCCACCACTGTCCGACAGCCACGCGCAGCATGGCGGAAAAACCCGCCGCGCACCTCCCCCAGCCGGCCGTGGACAGCATGCCCAATCCCCTTTCCAGCGGAAAATCCCGTTTTGCCGACCTGCGCGCGCACATGCGGGCCCTGCGCTACTGGCCCTACGTGCTGCTGCTCGCCGGCTGCGCCATCGTGCTGACCCTGCTGGCGACCAGCCGGGACAACTCCCGCCTGGGCCTGGAAGCCGTCCATACCGTACAGGACAACCGCGCCCGGCTGGACCGCCTGGACGCCCTGCTGCTGACCGTGGTGGACGCGGAAAGCAGCGTGCGTGGCTACATACTGACCCACAATGACGACTACCTGGAACCCTACCGGGACAGCGAAGCCCGCGTCGGGCGCCTGCTGGCCGCCATGGAAGGGGATTTTCCGGCTGGCAGCGCCGACCGCGACGAGTTCGAGGTGCTCAAGAAACTGGTCGCCCTCAAGCGCCGGCACCTGGCCCGGGCCGTCGCCTCCGGCGACATCGAGGACAGCGGCAGCCCGGAGCAGGCCGGCCCCGGCAAGGCCTTCATGGACCAGATCCGCCTGTCGATCACCACACTGCACGAGCGCCGTGCAGCCAGCAACGCGCAGCTGACCCGCGACTCCCTGCAGCGCCTGGAGCACATGCAGACGGCCGTCACGGCCCTCGCCGTCGGCGCCCTCGGGCTGCTCATCGTGCTGTTCGGCGTCCAGCAACAGCGGGCCCGCCTGCGCGCCCGCGTCGCGACCTTGCTGGCCGACGAGAACAGCCGGCTCGAATCGACGGTCAGCCAGCGCACGCGGGAGCTGAGCGACCTGGCCAGCTACCTCACCAACGCCCGCGAGGCGGAGCGCGGCCGGCTCGCGCGGGAACTCCACGACGAGCTGGGCGCCCTCCTCACCGCCGCCCGCATGGACGCCGCCTGGCTGCTGCGCAGCCTCGGCCCGGGCACCGGGCAGGACATCCGCGACCGCTTCAAGCGCCTCATCGATACCATCGGCTCCGGCATCACCCTCAAGCGGCGCCTCATCGACGACCTGCGCCCACCGCTGCTGCAGGGGCTCGGCCTGGTGGAGGCGCTGCGCGCCCTCGCCGACGACTTCAGCCGCGAAGTTCCGGTCGAACTGCTGCTGCCCGGGAGCGACCCGGAACCCACCGAGGACCAGGCCCTGGCGGTATTCCGCATCGCCCAGGAAGCCTTCACCAACATCCGCAAGTACGCCCATGCCAGCCATGTGGAACTCGGCCTCGACGTGGCCGACGGCGAGCTGCAGCTGTGGATCCGCGACGACGGGGTCGGTTTCGATGCCGACTCGCCGATGCTCAGCCGCCACGGCCTGGCCGGCATGCAGCACCGGGTGCAGATGTTCGGCGGCCACCTGACGGTGACGGCGGCACCCGGCAAGGGCTGCACGATCGAAGCCGGCATGCCGCTGCAGCGCCGCCCGGCCTGACGCGGCCACATGCCGCAGCGGCCCCCCGTCAGGACACCATCAGGCCGTGCTGCAGGGCATAAGCGGCCAGTTCCGCATTGCTGGCCAGGGCCAGTTTTTCGAGCAGGCGCGAGCGATAGGTGCTGACCGTCTTCACGCTCAGGTTCAGCGCCTCGGCGATGCCCGACACCGACTCGCCCCGGGCCAGCCGCAGGAAGACCTGCAGCTCCCGCTCCGACAGGCTCTCGTGGGCCGGCGCGGCGGACTCCCCGGCCAGGTCGTCGGCCAGCAGCTCGGCGGTGCGGCCCGAGATGTAGCGCCGCCCCCGCGCCACCGTCTGGATGGCCTTCAGCAGCTCGTCCCGTTCGCAGTCCTTGCACAGGTAGCCGTTGGCCCCGTGGCGGAGCATCGGCAGCGCGTAGCGCTCCTCCGGAAAACCGCTGAGCACCAGCACCTTCAGGTCGGCGTGGCGCTGGCGCACCACACGCAGCACGTCGACGCCGCTCTGCCCCGGCAGGGACAGGTCGAGCAGCAGCACGTCGCATTCGTGCTCGCGCAGCTTCTCCAGAGCCTCCTCGCCGGAGGCCGCCTCGAAGGCGATGCGGATGCCCAGTTCGTCCACCAGCATTTCCCGGAAACCGGCACGCACGATGCCGTGATCATCGACGATGGCCAGACGCAGCATGGGGTCCTTTCCGCGTATTCAACAGTCTTCATTGTAGCCAGCCGGCTCCGGCGGCAAAGCCCGTGGAGTCCGACATCGCTGCCAGCGCAGTCCTACACGCGGTTCCGCCCTTGTCGGACAGCCCGCCGCCCGCCCGCCGCATAGAGTGGGAAGCATGGAAGCGCGGCACGCGCCGCGCCCCGGCATACCGACAACAGCCTCAAGGAGAACCACCATGCACAAGCCCTTCACCCGACTGCTCGTCGCCACCACCCTGAGCCTGGCGGCCGCCGGCCTCGCCCAGGCTGCCGAGCCCCAGCCGGTGTCCCACGACACGGAGAAGTCCGCTGCCGCCCAGTTCATCGACGACGCCTCGATCACCGCCAACGTGAAGGCCCGCCACGCCGAGGACAAGACCGTGCGGGTCACCGCCATCGGCGTGGAGACCCACAACGGCGTGGTCCAGCTGTCCGGCTTCACCCCGTCGGCGAAGGAGAAGATGCGCGCCGAGGAAATCGCCCGGACGACCCAGGGCGTGAAGGACGTCAGGAACGACATCATCATCCAGCGTTAAACACGGCGGCCGGCCAGCCCGGCCGTTGCAGCCCCCCGTCCCGAACTTCCAGGAGACGACCATGACCCACGCCACTTTCCCACGCCTGGAGCGCAGCCACACCTGGGCCCCACCCGGCGAATGGGACTGGACCGTGCACGCCTGCCTGCTCGGCAGCCTGCTGCTGTGCGGCGGCATGCTGTTCGGCACCACCCACCATGTGTCCGCCACCAGCCGGCCGGAACCCTGCGTGCGCAGCCTCGAAGAGGTGTACCGCGTGCTCGGCCCCTCGGCGCTGGGCGTGCTGCAGGAATGCCGCCCGCCCGCAGCCCTTTCCCTCTACTAGCCGGGCCCGCGACATGGCCAGCGCCCACCATCCCGTGCGCATCGTGCTGATCGAAGATTCGCTGGCGCTGCGCGACCTGCTCGCCGAGATGCTGGCGGCGACCGGCGGCGTCGAGATCGTCGGCGCCGCCGACAACGAGGCGGCGGCCATCGAGCTCCTGCGCCGGCTTCACCCCGACCTGGCGATCATCGACCTGGAACTGCAGGGCGGCACCGGGCTGAAGGTGCTCGCCGCCCTTCACGACCTGCCGCCTGGCGCGGACACGCCGCGGGCGGTGGTCTTCTCCAACCACACCCATCCCATCGTGCGCGAACGCTGCCGCATGCTCGGCGCGCAAGCCTTCTTCGACAAATCCTTCCAGCTCGACGAACTGCTCGCCTACGTCCACGCCACCACCGACGGGCCCGGCGCCCATCCTGGCTGATCGATACGGGGATGTGCCAGCCTGCGGAGCGCATTCCCGCGTCTCCCCTCAAACAGATACAGATCCGCCCCCACAGCGGAGCGGGGGCCCTCTCTCTGTGGGGGCGAATTCATTCGCCCGCAGTCGGCTCAACGCAGGCCATGGGCGAATGAATTCGCCCCCACAACACAAATTCGCCTCCACTCCCTGACCACAAATAAAAACGCCAGCGACTCATCGGACGCTGGCGCCTCGTACCGTCCTCGCCCCCGGGGCGGCCAGGCCGCCCCCGGAACCGTCAGGGCTTGATGACGATATCGTTGATCACGCCCTTCACGCTGGCTGTCGTGCGGGCGATCTCTTCGGCCCGGCCCTTCTCGACCGCGGATTTGGCGAAGCCGGACAGCTGGACCACGCCCTTCAGGGTTTCCACCCCGATGGCCATGCCGCTCACCTTCGGATCCTCGGCGAGCTTGGCCTTGACGCGGGTGGTGATCGTCGCGTCGTCCAGGTATTCACCGACGGTGGATTGTTCGCGGGTCACCGCACAACCCACGGCGGTAATACCCAGCAGGCCGGACAGTGCAAGCGTGGCGATGGTGTTCTTCATTGCTGTCTCCTTGGAGTGCGGCATCGCGGAACGTCGGGAACCGGATGTAGCCGGCGCGCGATGTCAGTCAGGGTGACTTGAATATAGGCCCCCGGCATGGCGGTGCCCTGTCCGACGCAGCCGATAACGCTGTAGGAGAAATCCTGCCTGCGCGGCGGCCGGCCGCGATACGCGAGTCTCAGGAGGAGACCGACGGGCAGCCTTCGAGGCGCTTCACCAGCGTGAACACCGCCCGGTGCGTCGGCAGCTCGACGCCCTGCGCGGCCGCCATGGCCAGCAGCGTGCCGGTGATCGCGTCGATCTCGGTGCGCCGGCCGGCCAGCACGTCCTGCAGCATGCTGGCCCGGTTGCCGGCGGTGGCCGTCGCCACGGCGTGCACCCGGGCCCGTGCGGCGTCGGCATCGACTTGCAGGCCGGCGCCATGCAGCACCGGCCAGGCCTCGTCCACCAGCGCATCGAGCAAGCCCCGGTGCGGGGCCTCCAGCAGCGCCCCATTGGGAACCCGGAACAGGGCCGCCAGCGGGTTGATGGCCACATTCACCAACAGCTTGGCGAGCCGCGCCGCGGCGATGTCCGGCTCGACGCGGGCGCGGAAGCCGGCCGCCGCCAAGGCCGCCGCGACGGCCTCGAAGCCCGGCGGCAGCAGGGTTTCCCCCGCGCCGGCGGGCACCACGCGGGCACCGTCGCGGAAGGCGCCTTCGGTAGTGATGCCCTGGTCGGCCGGGATGGCACCGCAGCCGGTGGCCAGCATGGCGCCAGTCAGGCCGTTCTGCAGGGACAGCACACCGCGCGGCGCCATCGCCCGTGCCGTACGGGCCGCGTCCGCGGTGTCGGCGGCCTTGACGAGCACCAGCACCCAGTCGGCCGCCGGCGCATCCTCTGGCGCAAAGACCTCCGGCATGTAGCGCTGAGCGCCAATGTCCACGCCCCCCCGCAGCGCGGCCGCCCGCGCTTGGTTGCGGGCGATGACGGCGACCGGCCCCCGCGTCGCCAGGCGGGCCGCAAAGTGCAGGCCCAGCGCACCGGCACCGATGACCGCGAGGGGGAAACGGGGGGTGTCCATGCCGCTCAGCGCCCGGACGACGGGTCGAGGCTGGGCACCGTCGGCGGCGGCGGGGTGTCGGCCGGAGGCACAGGCGGCACGCTGTCCGGCGACGGCTCCGGCAGCGCCGGCACGGGCAACGGCTCGTCGGGCCCCGGCACCGGGGGCACCGGCGGCGGGGCCTCAGGCTCGACCGGCGTAATGCGGCGGGTTGGCGCCTCGGGCGCCGGCTCGGGCCGCTTGAACAAGCCCTGCCACCAGTCGCTCAGCCCCGTCGACAGCCATTCCCAGGCCCGCGCCAGCAGGCCCGGCTGGGCCTTCGATTCGAAGCGCTCCTTGGCATCGATGAGGCGGCTGCGCAGCGCGTAGCTGAAGGTGTCGCCGACGATCGGCAGCGCGCTGTGGGCGCCCTGCCCCCAGTAGTCGCTGCGCAACGTCACCCGGTTGTCGTTGAAGCCGACCCAGGCGCCGGCCACCAGCTGCGGGTGCATCAGGATGAACCAGCCGTCGGTGTTGTCCTGGGTGGTGCCGGTCTTGCCGGCCACGTCGGCGCGGATGCCGAACTGGTTGCGGATGCCGACGCCGGTACCGCGGTTCACCACGCCGCGCATCACGTCGATCAGGGTGTAGGCGGTGGCCGGCGGCAGCACTTCCTGCGGCTTGGCCGGGGCGAACTCCTCCAGCACCTTGCCTTCGCTGTCCTCAACACGGATCACCAGCATCGGCTCGATGTAGCTGCCGCCGTTGGCGATGCTGCCGTAGGCGGTGACCATTTCCTTCAGCGTCACCGGGCTGGTGCCAAGGGCCAGCGACGGCACCTCTTCCAGCGGGCTCTGGCGCACCCCCATCGCCTTGGCCAGCTTGGCGACGCGGGCCGGGCCGACCTTCTGCATGAGCTGGGCGGTGATGGTGTTCTTCGAATAGGCCAGGCCGTCGCGCAGGCTCATCGCCCGCCCGCTCGGCGCCCCGTCGTCGCTGGGCCGCCACACCTCGCCGCCGGGCAGCGGAATCTCGACCTCCTGGTCGACGATGGTGTCGTCCGGGCTCATGCCCTTGTCGAAGGCCGCGCCATACACAAAGGGCTTGAAGGTCGAGCCGGGCTGGCGGCGCGCCTGGGCCACATGGTCGAAGGGGTCCTGCACGAAGTCGCGGCTACCGACCCAGGCACGCACCTGGCCGTCCCGCGGGTCGAGGGCCATGAAGCCGACCTGCACGCGGGTCTTGTCGCGGCGCAGCGCGTCCATGAAGGCGCGGTCGGCGCGCAGGCGCTTGAGGGCCTCCTCCGGCGTCTGGCCGGCGGCCAGCGCGCTGCGGTATTCCTTCGATTCCTTGATGAAGGCGTCCACCAGCTCCGGGCTGCCGGTCCACCCACGCCGGCCGCTCCACGCCTGGTCGGCCAGCGCCTGCAGCTGGCGGCCGCGACGCTGCACGGCCTGGTTGGCCTGGGCCTGCAGGCGGGAATCGATGGTGGTGCGCACCACCAGGCCGTCGGCGTAGACGTTGTAGTCGTTGCGGTCGGCCCAGGCGATCAGCCACTTGCGCAGTTGCTGGGCGAGGTGCGGCGCGGCGCCGGGCGCCTCCAGCTGGCGCTCGAAGTCGAGGCGCAGGGGCTTCTTCTGCAGCCCGGCCAGGCGGTTCTCGTCGAGCTTGCCGTGCTTGGCCATCTGCGCCAGCACGGTGTTGCGACGGGTCGCGGCGCGTTCCGGGTTGATCACCGGGTTGTAGTAGCTGTTGCCCTTCAGCATGCCGACCAGCGTGGCGCTCTCGAGCACGTCGAGATTCCTGGCCGACTTGTCGAAGTAGGTCCGCGCCGCCATCTCGATGCCCCACGCGTTGTAGAGGAAGGGCACGGTGTTGAGATAGGTCTCGAGGATCTCGTCCTTGGAATACAGGGCCTCGATCTTCAGCGCGGTGATCGCTTCCTTCAGCTTGCGGGTCAGCGTCGGCGCGCGGCCGATATCGTCCGGGAACAGGTTGCGGGCGAGCTGCTGGGTCAGCGTCGAGCCGCCCTGCTTGTCGCCGGAGAAGGTGCGCAGCGCGGCACCGCCGAGGCGGTAGAAGTCGATGCCGTGGTGTTCGTAGAAGCGGTGATCCTCGGTGGAGATCAGCGCTGCGGTGACCTGCGGCGAGATGTCGGCCAGCCCGACCCACTGGCGGTTGGCCCACTTGAACACCGCCAGCTCCTTGCCGTCCGCCGACAGCACCCGCGCCGGCTGCTCCACCTTGGCCTTGCGGATGTCGCTGATGCCCGGCGTGAAGGGGATCAGGATCAGCGCGTAGGCCAGCAGCAGTGCCGGCGGCGCGGCCACGGTCAGCAGCACGCCTCGGCGGGTGGGGTGGCGCAGACGTTCGAGGAGGGGGCGGACGCGGACGACGGCCTGCGTCAGCAAAGCGGAAAGAGCGGGTAGCGGCATCAGGGGCGAATCACGGACTGTGCTCGGGTGGAACGCGTTTTAACACAGATCGGGCAGCCCCTCGCCGCCCATGTGTAGCGGAAATGTGCCCGCACACCGGCCTTGTGGGGTCTTGTGGGGGCGAATTCATTCGCCCACGGACTGTGTTCAACCGGCGGAGGGCGAATGAATTCGCCCCCACGGGGTGTCGTTGCCAAACCAGTGGAACGGCCGGGGCGCAAATGTTTTGTTGCAAAACCCATCTTGAGTCCAACGCGGTGCATCCCTATTTTCTGGCGTGCACGGTACCGTCGGTCGACGGTGCCCTCGGGCGCCACGCCGCGCCCCCGCGAACCCGGAACGACAGGAAGGAAACCTCGATGTCCCGAAAAACCCTGATCGGCCTGATGATGCTTGCCGCCACCACCTTCATGAGTGGCACCGTCCTCGCCGCCGAACCCAGCCTGCACCAGGTTTACCAGGCCGCCGAAGCGGGCAAGCTGGACGAAGCCCAGTCGATGATGCGCCAGGTCCTGCAGGCCCACCCCAACAGCGGCAAGGCCCACTACGTTGAAGCCGAGCTGCTCGCCAAGCAGGGCCAGCTGCACAAGGCCGAGAGCGAACTGCAGACCGCCGAGAAACTGGCCCCCGGCCTGCCCTTCGCCAAACCCCAGGCCGTGCAGGAGCTGAAGAACATCCTCGGCGGCAGCCACAAGACGACGGGAGGCGGCGCCAGCGCCGCTCCGTTTCAGCCGGCCGCGCCCGCCGTCGCCCAGTCCTCCGTCCCGTGGGGGCTGCTGCTGACCGGCGTCGGGCTGATTGCCTTCATCGCCTTCGTGGCCCGCTTCATGAGCCGTCGCAATGCGCAGCCCGCCATGGGCGGCGCGTCCTACGGCGGTGGCGGCTTGCAGCCCTACGGCGCGGGCGGAGCCCCTTATGGCGGCGGCAGCGGCGGAGCCTATGCCGGTGGCTACGGCGGTGCGCCGGCCCCCAGCCAGCCCGGCCTCGGCTCGCAGGTGATGGGCGGCCTCGCCACCGGCGCGGCGGTCGGCGCCGGCATGGTGGCTGGACAGGCACTGATGCACCACTTCCTCGACAAGGACGGCAAGCCCGTCCCCCGCGACACCGCCACCTCGCCGGACAACAGCAACCTGGGCTCACTGGACCTGGGCACGCCGGAAGTCGACCGCAACGACATGGGCGGCACGGACTTCGGGATCTCCGACAATTCGTCGTGGGACGACAGCTCGGGCGGCGACAGCGACTGGAACTGAACGCCCTTCACTTGAAGCAGCCCGACGCCTCCTTGGGATACATGCGGCCGGCTTATGGCGCGATCTGACATTTCAATGGAAAAACGGCCACATTCCTGTCAACGCCAGCCCTCCGGACGCGTTTGAACAGGCAGGCACCGCATTTCGACGGTGCCACAAAAGATCAACCGTTCAAGGAGAACTTCCATGATCAACAAGCTCGTCGCTCTTGCTATCGCCGCTGCCTTCTCTTCCGTCGCCCTGGCTGAAGCCCCCGCCGCTGCCCCGGCTGCCGACGCAGCCGCCGCCGCTCCGGCTGCTGCCCCGGCTCCCGCCAAGAAGGCCCCGGCCAAGAAGAAGCACAAGAAGGTTGCTGCGAAGAAGGCTGAAGCTGCTGCTCCCGCTGCTGCCGCTCCCGCCGAAGCTGCCAAGTAAGACAGCTTGTGCCGCGGGTCTTGCGGGAGAGCATCCCGGCACGACCCGCAGGAAGAACAAAGGCCCGTCCTTGCGACGGGCCTTTGCTTTTTGTGCGGCCGGCGGCCACCCGCAGGTAGCCGCCTCCGGTGGGCCGCAGCCCGCCGGCAAACCAGCCTCTTACAGGTTGGCTTCGATGAAGGCAGCCAGCTGGGACTTGGACAGCGCGCCGACCTTGGTCGCCACGACCTGGCCTTCCTTGAACAGCATCAGCGTCGGGATGCCGCGCACGCCGTACTGGCTGGGGATCTGCTGGTTTTCGTCGATGTTGATCTTGGCGACGTTGAGGCGACCGGCAAAGCTCACGGCCGCGTCGTCCAGCGCCGGGGCGATCATCTTGCAGGGGCCGCACCATTCGGCCCAGTAATCGACCAGGACCGGCGTCGTGGACTGCAGGACGTCGGTTTCGAAGGAAGAATCGGTAACGTGCTTGATTGCGTCGCTCATGCTGTACTCCGTTGAAGAGGGGAAGCCGGTGTCTTGAACCGGAAGGCCCCCAGTCTATTGTTCGCGTTTTCTCGATTCAACAGGCAAAACCCGAATTGATCATTCAGAATACCGAACAATGAACAAGCTACAAGCGATGGAAGTCTTCGTGCGCGTCGTCGAAAGCGGCGGAATTACGCGCGCCGCCGACAGCCTGCGCCTGCCCAAGGCGACCGCAACGACGCTGATCCAGAAGCTGGAAGCGGCCCTCGGCGTCAAGCTGCTCAACCGCACGACGCGCCAGATCAGCGTGACGCCGGACGGCGCGGCCTACTACGAGCGCTGCGTGGCGATCCTCGCCGCCGTCCGCGAAACCGAGGAATCCCTGGCCCAGCGCCACGCCACGCCAGGCGGGCAGTTGCGCGTCAACGTGCCGACGCTGATCGCGCGCTCGGTGATCGTGCCGGCACTGCCCGGCTTCTTCGAACGCTATCCGGAGATCGAACTGGAGCTGGGCTGCAGCGAGCGCCGCGCCGACCTGATCGAAGAAGGCATCGACTGCGCGCTGTGGACCGGCGAACTGGAGGATTCCAGCCTCGTCGCGCGGCGCATCGGCGAGCTGTACTTCGCCACCTGCGCGGCGCCGTCCTACCTGGCCCGGCACGGCACGCCGCGCCATCCGGACGAGCTGACGCGGCACCGCTGCATCAACCACTTCCTGCCGCGCACCGGCAAGATCGTCGACTGGGTCTTCGCCAAGGGCAGCCAGCGCATCCAGGTGTCCCTCGACGGCCACATCGCCCTCGACGACGAGAACAGCTACGTGGCGGCCGCCGAGGCCGGGCTCGGCATCGCGCAGATCCCGGCCTTCGTGCTGAAGGACGCGATGGAGCGCGGCAGCCTGGAACTGGTGCTGGCCGACTGGTTTCCGGAGCCCATGCCGCTCAACCTGGTGTATCCGCAGAACCGCCACCTGTCGGGCAAGATCCGCGTCTTCGTGGACTGGATCGCCGAACTCTTCGGCGAGCACGACGGCATCCAGCTGCGCTCCACGCTGCGCCGGCACTGACGCCAAGCGCCCATCATCCCGCCAGCGACAGCACCGCGGCGCCCTGCAGCTCGCCGCGGCGCAGGCGCTCCAGCGCCGCGTTGGCCTCCTCCAGCGGAAACACCGTCACCGCCGTCCGTACCGGAATGCGCGGCGCCAGTGCGAGGAATTCGAGGCCGTCCTGGCGGGTCAGGTTGGCCACCGAGCGGATGATCCGCTCGCCCCACAGGTCGGCATACGGAAAGCCCGGGATGTCGCTCATGTGGATGCCGGCGCACACCAGCCGGCCACCTTTCTCCAGGTGGCGCAGCGCCGCCGGCACCAGCGGCCCGGCCGGCGCGAAGATCAGCGCCGAATCCAGCAGCTCCGGCGGCGTCTGGCCCGCGTCGCCAACCCAGCTGGCGCCGAGCTGGCGCGCGAAAGCCTGGCTCTCCGTATCGCCGGGGCGGGTGAAGGCGTAGAAGCGGTGCCCCTGGTGGCGGACCACCTGGGCGATGATGTGGGCCGCCGCGCCGAAGCCGTAGATGCCGACCCGCTCGGTGTCGCCGGCCAGGCGCAGCGCCCGGTAGCCGATCAGCCCGGCGCACAGCAGCGGCGCCAGGTCGGTGGCGGCCGGCAAAGCAGCTGTCTCGGCCAGCGGGAAGCAGTAGCGGGCATCGGCCACGGTGTAGTCGGCGTAGCCGCCGTCGATCTGGTAGCCGGTGAAGCGCGCCGCGTCGCACAGGTTCTCCCGGCCGCTGGTGCAGTAGCGGCAGGTGCCGCAGGTCCACCCCAGCCACGGCACGCCGACCCTCTGGCCCGCCTGGAAGCCCGCCACGCCATCGCCGGTCCGCACCACCCGGCCGACGATCTCGTGGCCC
>JAFEDK010000046.1:0-136 GCA_018241665.1 Pseudomonadota bacterium | reverse complement strand
GGTGCGGCACACGCCGCAGGCCTCCACGCGGATAAGGATCTGCCCCGGCCCGGGACGCGGCACCGGGCGGCGCTCCAGGCATAGCGCCTCGCCGGGATGGTGCAGGACCATCGCACGCATGGTCGCGGGGATCGAA
>JAFEDK010000045.1 GCA_018241665.1 Pseudomonadota bacterium | reverse complement strand
CCGATCGTCCGCCCGGTCAAGCAGGTCCTCAACCTCCGTGAATGAATTTTGCCCGAGATCGAGCATTGGCGTGCAACTGTTATCGACTAGTGTGGCCGGCGCCCGGGAGAAGCGGGCTGACACAGGGGACGCGCTCCAGCGCTCCTGTATAGTTTGAACTGATTTCCCGCCAATTCGGATGCGGGCCGGTCCTGTTAGTTACCGGCCCTCAAGTCCAGCCCGCTTCTGTTATCGACTGGGGCTGCACGCCCCGCGCTCCCAGCGCTTCCTGCACACTCCGGATCAGTTTCCCGACGATTCGGAGGCGCGGGTGTCACGGCGGCCGAATGGGACTGTCAAGCCGGTTACCCGATAAGTCCGAGTGGGCGGGGCCGGATTGAACAGGGATTACAATAGAGATGCGTGGATTAGGTGTATTGGGAAGCCCTTAGCTACAGCCGCGGGCAGGATATTAGCCGCTCCGGCCCGGGAATTCTCCGAGGGCACGTGCCGCCCCAGCGACCCGTTGACACACCCCCCCTTTTCGAAATACGAGCCCTGCCGAGTATTACGGCTTGATAGCCCCTAATGGCCGGGTAGTTCGTGTTTTTGCGTTCCGAGTAGGGCGGATGCCTGTTACGAGCGGGTCAATGGTGTCTTGGAAGACTTCGCGAAAGTTTGATAACATGTAGTCGAGCACGAGTTTGAGGTGTATAAGCGGCGAGGCGGGCATTTTCTTTTCGAGCCGAAGCCTCTTGTAGTTGTCAGGCGCTAAGTGGCTCTGCAGAGCCTCGTTGATGTGTGTAATTTTCGCCTTCCAAATCCGCTGTTCCTCTTTTCCCTCAGTGTTGCCGATGTGATCCAATGCCTCGCGGTGCGTGCGCAAGTCGCGGTACAGCTCCGGGATGGGCGACGGAAGGTTGGCAATGTCGGACGCACTCCACGAAGCAGCCGCCTCAGCCCGGGGCGCCTCCGCCTGAGGCGCAGGAGACGCAGACGAGGGAGGGGCAGAAGTCGAGGGCGCCTGGGCCAGGGGCGCCGCCTCATCCTGGGGCGCGCGAGGCGCAGCCGGCTTAGTGGCGGGCACAGGTGCAGGTGTCGAGTTGGGCATAAGAAGTGAAGTGACAGGCCGGGCTGGAGATGGTGCCAGCCGAGGCGCCGGCGGCGGTGACGCCGCCTTGGCCTCGGGCACTGCCGGGGCCGGAGGTGTTGCAGCAGCCACCTTGGCTTTGGCCTTGGCGGGGCTGGGTTGCGGGCCGGGCGCGGCCGCCTTTGGCTTAGGCTTGGCGCGCGCGGGCGGAGAAGCAGGCCTGGCTTCGCCCGAAGGCTTGGCCGGGGGCTTGGGGTTAGGAATCGTTGGGAGTAACGGGTTGGGCCGTGACCGGAAGAGATCGTCAGGCAGAGGCGGAGTCACCATTTCCACAGAGGTGCGGGGCTCAAAGTCCTCTACCGTCCACTCCAGGTCGCCTTCCGAAGGATTCGGTTCCCACCGATCCGAGTTGCTTTCAAAGTCGAAGTCCGTCTCCTTCTCCGGGACGAAATCGTCAGCGAAGACGAAGGTGGCGGGTACGCCGACCGGCATGGGCCGCTGAGTGTACGGCTTGAGGCGCTGGATGTGCACCCATTGTACCGTCGGCCGCCCACGGGCGTTCTTGAGTTTGTAGTTGACGCCATTTTTGTCAACCTCGACCACCACGTACGGACCAGCCCACAAGCTCAAGAGAGACTTCTTCTGGCCCTTGAGCTTGCGGTCGACGCCCAGATGCGGCGTGAAGAGCCACACCCGCTCGCCGACCTCGTACTTGGTCTTGGTGTCGTGACTGCGGTCAAAGTAATACTTCTGGCGCTCCTTGGCCTTGCGGTCCAAGGTGCGAACGATTTGCCACACCTCCTCCATGCGCTGGCGTCGTACTTCCTCCGCCGCTAGAGGAGTCGGGTGCGCGGGATCGTTATGCTCCCGTCCCAGTGTGGCCGCGATCGGAGACACAGGCGTGATGCCAAACATGGCGGTCACGGGTGCCATTTTGATCGACGGGTGGTGTGCGATGTTGTACGCGTACGCGACGCTCGGCACATAGTCCAGCCAGTTCTCTTGGTGGCCCTCCAGAATTTTGCTGAAAGTGGCCGCGATAGTCTGGTTGAATCTCTCCGGCATGCCGTTGCACTGAGGGTGGTAGGCGGTAGTCGCCTTCTTCCTGATGCCCCATGCCTCGGCGATCGCGCGAGCCATGAGCTTGTCGAAGCCGCCGCCGCGGTCGGTCAAGATCTGCGACGGCAGGATTCCGTGCTGGAGGAAAGTCCTCAAGTAGGCGTCTGCAATATCATAGTGCGTTTGCCCTTTCAGCGGCGCCAGCCAGACGAAGCGCGTAAAGTGATCTGTCATGACGAGCAGATGCTTATAACCGCGGACCGTCGGGTAGGGGCCGTGAATGTCCATCGCAACGCGCTCGCAAGGGCGCGTCAGCTCAGGGAAGTTGACCAATTTTCCAGCCAGGCCGCGAGTGTCCCAGGAATTGGGCTTGCCGTTGAAGGCGCCACACTGCTTGCACAGCCGACAGTGCTTGTAGAAGTCGGCCGCCATGCCGGGCCAGAAAAAGTCATCAGCTAGACGCGGATAGGCCTTATCAAAGTGGAAGTGGCCAGCGTGCGTCTCGCCATGGTACTCGTTCATCACCGCCTCGCGAAGCTTGCGCGGCACGACGCGTCGGCGGCGCGCCACCTCGCCACGGCGGCGGATGACCTGGTAGAGAATGCGCGATTCGGGGTCTATGACATAGTCCTTGCGGACCGTTAACCACCGTTTCATGTCCTTCTCCTCGAGGTCGGGCTTTACGTTGCCCTCGATGTCCTTGAAGATCGGCTCGAGCTCTGGGTCCTCCCGCTGGTCCTTGGCGAAGTTGGCCAGGTTGACCACCAGCGGGCGGAAGTTGAGTGCGTTGAGGTAGATCTCGGGCACTCGGGGCCGAAGCTCCGCCTTCAAGTCGTTGCGGACGGGTTGCTCTTGTGTGCGGAGCGCGCCGATCTTGACGATGTCCTTCTTGGGGCGGCTGAGTGCGCCTGGTGCGTACGACTCGCCGCCGTGCAGGTACGGGTTGCGGTTGATCGGGCCCTTCGTCAGTGCATCTACGTGCTGATTCTTCTCGCCGGGCTGGTACTCGAGTCGGATGCCGTACTCCTCAAGCTGCATGATCCAGCCGGCCAGCATGGGTTCGCGGTCTCGGACCTCAAAGATCCACTTGAGAGCGCGCTGATCGAAGCGCGCCGTGAACTCCTGCTTGATCTGAAGATAGTTGCGCCAGTGCTTGCAGGCGCCGATCAGGGCGAACAGCTCGCGCTTGTACGCCGACCAGTGCGCCTGCCGCTCCGTGAGTGCGTCACTCCAGTAGGCGACCGGGTGCTCCTTTTCGTCGGGGCCGATCTGAGACAGGATGCCTGCGACGTGGTGTTGCGAGGCGTCGGTCTCGATGATGAACGGCTTGCTGAAGTCCGGATATGCCAGTACTGGTGCCGTGATCAGCTTGATTTTGAGTTCCTCGAATGCCTCGCGAGCGTCGGCCGCCAGACTGATAGGCTGCTTGCCCGGAGGGTTGCCGAGGAGGTACTGGTTGAGTGGCCTGGTGAGCCGCCCAAACCCGTGCACGAAGCGCCGATAGTAGTTGAAGAGGCCGAGCACGCGCTGCAGCTCCTTGACCGTAGTAGGCGGCTTCGCCTCGCGAATGTCCTTCAGGTTCTCCTCGAGTGGCGCGATGCCTTCGGCGGAGACCATATGACCGAGGTACTTTACCTTCGAGACCGCGAACTTGCATTTCCTCAGGCGTACTTGGAAGCCGGCGTTACGCAGGGCGTCCAACACCTTACCGAGGTGTTCGAGGTGCTCCTCGTGCGATTTGCTGAAGATTATGATGTCGTCGATCCAGACCACACAGATGTTCCACTCGAGGCCGCGGAGCGCTTGTGAAATTGCGCGCTGCATCCACGGCGGCGAGTTGGTGAGGCCATACGGAACGCGATTGAACTCCCAGTGTCCGGACAGGGTGGAGAATGCGGTATACTTGCGCGACTCCTCCTCGATCGGGAGCTGGTGAAACCCGGCGGACAAGTCGATGGTCGAGAAGACCTTGTTGCCGGCCAGGGCGTTGAGCATGTCGTTGATGAGCGGAAACTCGTAGGCGTCACGCTCAGTCACGGCGTTGAGAGCGCGGTAGTCGACGCAGAAACGCCAAGATCCATCAGGTTTCTTGGCCAGGACGACGGGCGCGTTGAACGGCGATACAGATTCACGAATGATATGTTGGCGCGCATACTCCAGTGCGATCTCGTCGGCGGCCTTGGCCTTGTCTATTGGCAGGTGCCGCGTGATGTTGACGATGCGGTTGTCAACGAGCCGGATCCTCATGGGCTGAGCCTTACTGAGCTCAGGGGCGAAGGCGTGGTCGTTGACAAGGATGCGCGAGCCGATTGCTTGCTCGTACTGTTGCCGAAGTTGTTGCGGGCAGTCGTCGCCCAGGGCGGTTGCCACGGGCGGCTGATTCGCGCTGTTGGGAATTTCCACGCGCTCGTCAAAGGACACGCCGTCGGCGCCGGGGTCCACCTTGCCCTTCACGTCCGAGATCACGCGATCGGGTTGAGGCGGCGGAGCCGTTGGTGCAGTCGATGACGGTGTCGACGTCGCGAGTGCGCGTAGCGTTGCGCTGGCCGTGGCCGTCGGGCTGTCGGCTGACGTCGGAGTTGCGGCCGCCGTCGCAGCAGGGACCATAGACGCTGGAGAGGGCGCTGCCGGTGCTGCAGGGGCGGCAATTGCAGGTGTTGCAAGCGGAGTAGTTGTCCCGGCCGCGCTGGGCTTGAAGATTTTGCCAGGCTGAGCTCGGACATAGCCGCCGTCCTTGGGAATCAAGATCTCGGCGTCGTCGACTGCGACGAGGTAGGGGATGTAGGCCGCCCAGCGCGCAGTCTCAGCCTTCTCCATGGCCTCGACGACTGGCGTGTACCAGGCGCAACGATCTCCTTCCTTGACGACGATCGGAACTGAGGACGCGTTGGCGACCACCACGTGCGAAAGTGCGAGTGGTGGCAGCAGTTGCGCCTTCATGTTCAGCTTGCGGTTGTTGCAGAAGAGTCCAGTAGGCTCCATCAGGCCCATCGACCAGTTGATGTCCTTGCCGTCCGTGTGCTTAAACGGGGGAATGTAGACCTCGACCCGCGCGATGCTACGAGGAGCGATCTTCTGCTTGCGTGCGACGTGCACTGGCAGGCGGGCGTTGTTGTCCAGGTCGGGTGTGGCCGTTGGCGGAAGCGAATTCGCCACGCACTCGTACTTGAGTGTAGAGCCGTCCGGAAAGATGATGAGGTTCTCGAGGCCGGGCTTGATGCCAGCCTGGAACAGGCCACGAAAGATGTCGTTGCCGATGACGATCTCGTAGTCAGCGCAGTCGACGATGAGGAAGAACGCAGGCTTGTTGTGCCGTCCGATGTGTAGGACCGCGCCAACCTCCGTGTCGGTGGTGCTGGTGTTGCCGAACCAAGCAGAAAGAGTAACCGGTGGTATCTTCCTTTCCTCGGGCGGCTTCTTCATCTTGGACTTGAGGTAGTCGAAGGCGAGGCGGGAGATCACAGACCTGTCGCAGCCGGTGTCGAGGAACGCGCGTCTAAAGCGCACGCCGCCGAACTTGACCGGGAAGTAGATCAGGTGTTTCTTCTGCCGCGCCGTTGTACTTCTGTCGTCCTTGCGAAGATGCCGGGCTTGGGCCTTCTGACGGCGAAAGTGATCCTCGGTCCCTCTCGCGAGGGCCATGAGGTGCGCATGCATGCGCTCCTCGCTGGTCGTGCCGTAGAAGAATGGTAACAGGGGTGAGACGTCTTGCAGTAGGGGTTGCAGCGGCGGGTCGTCGGCGATCGGGAGCGACCCGACCTCTTGCCGATCTTCAAGTGCCGCTGGCGGTGCTGGTTGCGGATGACCAGACCCTTGCGCGCCGAGGGGCGGCGCCTCCGGTGTAGGCGCCTCTGGCCGTGGTGCACTAGGCGTTGTGGCAGTCGTGGCTGCAGGGGCCGTTGACGCCGATGTAGGTGCCGGTGAAGCCGATGACGGTGTAGTCGACGGCTGTGGCGAGTAGATCCGACCTTCAGTCGCGGCCGCGGCTGGTGTAGGGTCGGGAGGTGGCGGGCGAGCTGGTGCAGGCCTAGAACCCGCTGGCGTCGCCGCCGGGGTTGCTGGTGCCGGTGCCGAGGTGCCGTTGCTGACGGCGGTGACGATCTTATAGTCGTCCAGCTGGCCGGGCTTGTCGTCGTCTGCGTCGGGCTTGCAGCCGCTAGCAGGCGTTGTGGCGGTCGTAAATGTTGCCGCCGGGGTGCGGGTAGAACCAGAGTACGTTGACGTGGGCACCGCGTCCGGCGCCGCACAATTTATTATTTTGAGCGTACCGAGGTCTGGGTCGGAGGAGTCGAACAGTACGAAGCCGTCCTCCTCCTCCGCCGGGGCAGCCTCGTCAGCGCTTCGGGCATTCAGTGTGAGAACCCGAGCGCTGAGGTCGGGCTCCTGTTGTTCCGCGACGTCGTCGGAGCGTACGGCGCCGCGCTTCATTTTTCCGACTTCTTGCCGGCCTTGCGGCGCTTGCGGCCGATGTTTGCCTTGAAGAACGTCACCAGGTCGTCCATGTTCGTAGGCATCACCAGCGCATTCAGCTCTGCCGGCGAGAATTCATACTTCGCGGCCGCGTAGATCTTGAATTTTTCCACGTCCTTGGCCGGATTTTTCTTCGTGCATTGCGGGTAGGCGTGCTCGCCTTCGCAGGCCCAGCATCTGTACTGGCGCCCGCCGTTGCTCGGCGCGCTGACGGCGTTGTTGTCGCTCCCCTCCGTGTCCGCGTCGGCCTTGCTGCTGGCCGGTGACGATGGGGCTGACTGACGCTTGCCGCCGCCGCGTTCCTTCTTGCCGCCGCCCTTCTGCTCCTGAGGCTTGTCGTTGAACAACTCCTCGAAGGCCTTCAGATCGGCCGCTGTGCGCGCCGCCGCCGAGTTTTTGTTGTTGTCCGGGGCGGGCAGCACGTTGGGCCTGATGCGGCTGTCCAGCGCTGTCCAGGTCGCCCTGTCGTCCGGGTTGTCGACGAAGTCGATAGCCCTGTTGCCGATGGGCGGGTGGTGCTGGTTGCGGAGCGGCGGTTGCATGCCGCTCTTGATGATCAAGTTGATGAAGTCGTTGGAGATCACCAGCTTGTCCTTGGCGCCCTTGAGGCCCTTGTTGTTGAACGCCTTGCAGACTTGCGAAGCGCGCTCAAAGTAAAAGTGCATGGGCTCGTCGGCGTGCTGCCGGAGCGAGATGACCTCGTGCCAGGCGACGATGTCGGTGGCCTCCTTGTGGCCCCAGAAGCGCTGGTAGTCCTCGAGGATGAGGTTGACCAGGCGGTCGCTTACGATGTCGCAGTACTCCCTGGGCGATGCTGCATTGCCGTCGGTGTCGCACGCCAGGAGGCAGGCCTTCAGTAGCACCGAGCGGAACGCCCAGCCCAGGTGCCTCTCGGCGCCGCCCAGGAAGCCCGAGTCTTGCGCCGTTTTCCAGAGGCCCTTGTGGTTGGTCTCCAGGAGGATCCTGAGTAGGTCCAGGCGGTCCGCCGGGTTGTCCTCCAGCTTCTGCCTGGCCGCGTTCTTGTACTTCTCGATGAAGACTGACGCCTGCAGTTCCTTGTTGCCGCTGCGCTGGCGATGCACCTCTTCCTCTATCATCTGCGTGAAGAGGGCCTGGGCGTCGGTGAGGCCGGTCGAATTTTTCTTGTTGACGGCCCCGTAGCCCTTGAGTCGCTCGCGCATGTTGTCATCCGGGACGAGCATTGCCTCGATGGCGTTGAGATCTTGTTGCGTCTTGATCTCCATGCTCCGCAGCCTGGCGCTCACCGCGTTGTCCGCGTTGGGCCAGGCGCTCGCCGGCGCGTAGAGTTTTTGCTTCCCTGCCGATGGCGATGGCGATGGCGAGACGGGCGACGGCCCGCCTTGCCTCTTGCTCACGTCGGTGCCGCTGTTGCAGTTGGGGCAGCCCTGCCAGAGGTCCACGTCGCCGTTGCGGGTCTTGGCGGTGAATCTTTGCTGCACGGCCGAGTAATAACCCGAATAGGGCATCTTGCAGTATCTGCACTGCCAGAGTTGGACCCAGTGTTGCCCGTCCTTCTCCTGTGTGACAAACTGAAAGGTGAGGTGTTCCTTCAGAGGCACATCAGGAGCGGCCTCGGCTTGTGCCATGGCGTTTTGTTGCGATTGCGAGTGCTGTCGGCGATGGCGAACCGGCGGGTCTGGAAGCCTGGCCGGAGCTGCGGTACCTTGGAGTCTGGGCGATCTCCTGGTTGGTTCCGCACTCATATACCGACTTGAGTACGTGGGTGTGTGTTGCTACGCGGATAGGAGCCACGCAGCAAGATGCAGGTGCTGAGCACGATGAAGATTATCGGTCGGCTCAAAGGGGAAGAATGGCGGTTGCTGTCACAAAGAAGTATGGGGCCAGTACGTAGCGTTGCTCGCGTTGCGCGCCGAGAATTTACGTGTTCAGCGGGGCAAGATGGAGCACGCAGGTGGGCGTAACTTCGTAACCGTACGTCAGAGGTCAATCTCCTCCGCAGGGTTGAGTGATCAGCTTCAGCCAAAGGGTTTCGCGCGATAGGGGTCAGGGAATTCGAGCGTGGGCTCCGATACCCGGTTATCTTCCTATCGGTCGAGATGGCAGCTGTCGCCAGTGTCAAGCCGGTTACCAGATAAGTCGGAGTGGGCGGGGCCGGATTGAACAGGGATTACAA
>JAFEDK010000044.1 GCA_018241665.1 Pseudomonadota bacterium | reverse complement strand
AGGGTTTTACTGGGTCAATACAGGAAGGCATCGAGGTGGCTCGCTGCACCGTCGGACGTCTGATGCGGGCCGAGGGACTTGTCGGCGCCCAGCGTGGAAGCGCCGTCCGCACGACTCGCGCGGATCCCGCTGTGCCTTGTCCGCTGGACCGGGTCAATCGGCAGTGCGTGGCCGAGCGCCCGAATCAGCTCTGGGTCTCCGACTTCACGTATGTCTCGACCTGGCAGGGGTTCGTGTACGTTGCCTTCGTCGTGGATGTGTTTGCCCGCTACATCGTCGGCTGGCGCGTCAGCCGCTCCATGCACACCGAGTTCGTGCTGGACGCACTGGAGCAAGCCTTGTGGGCACGCCAGCCCCAGCGGGACGCCCTGATCCATCATTCGGATAGAGGGTCGCAATACGTGTCCATCCGCTACACCGAGCGACTCGCCGAGGCGGGCATTGAGACGTCGGTTGGCAGCAAGGGGGACAGCTACGATAACGCCTTGGCCGAGACGATCAACGGACTCTACAAAGCAGAGTTGATCCATCGCCGTGGCCCATGGAAAAGTGCTGAAGCGGTGGAACTGGCAACCCTCGAGTGGGTGGCCTGGTTCAACCATCATCGGCTGCTCGCCCCTATTGGCTACATGCCGCCGGCTGAAGCTGAGGCAAACTATTACCGCAGTCAAACCGCTCAGGCTGTCATGGCCTGACTTAAACCAAATGGCCTCCGCGAAACCCGGGGCGATTCACACCACTGATGTTGGAGTAAGCTAATGACCAATGCGTCGGTAAATCCATGTGGTTACATTTGAAATACTTGGATAGGGTAGTGCTAAGGAGCTAGGATCTAGACCGGCTGTGCTAAGGCGTTACAACAATGGCACGTTTTGACATGCGCTCGTACTTCCAAGCTTTGCCGCTGGTAACAGTGCTGTTGGCGGGCTGCGTAAATCTCGCCCCACCACACCAGCGCGGCCCGCTTCCCGTTTCCGCCACCTATGCTGACGTTCCCGCCACCGAGGCCGAAAACCCGGCGATGGAAATCTGCTGGCGGGATTACTTTGCCGATGGCCGCCTGCGCCAGCTGCTTGCCCAGGCACTGGCTACCAACCGGGACGTGAAGGTTGCGCTGCTACGCGTCGAGGAGGCCCGTGCCACCTATGGCATCCAGCGCGCCGACCGATTGCCGACCCTCGCCGCCGGCGTCGACATGGCGCGTTCGCGGGTGCCCGGCGACCTGAGTGTCAGCGGACAACCGGTCGTCGGTGGGCAATACCAGGTTGGCGTCGGCTTCACCAGTTGGGAGGTGGATTTCTGGGGCCGCGTACGCAGTCTCGAAACGGCTGCCCTCGAGAATTACCTGGCCACCGAGGCGGCCCACCGGGCTGCCGTGCTGAGTCTCGTGACTCAGGTAGCCAACGGCTATCTGGGCCTTGGCGAACTGGATGAACGCCTGGCCCTGGCCCGGCGCAGTGCGTCCAGTCGGGCCGAGACGCTGCGCATCTTCCGGCGCCGGGTGGAACTGGGCGCCACGTCCAAACTGGAGCTGACCCAGGTGGAGGTACTGTGGCAGCAGGCCAGCACCCTGGTGGCCCAGCTGGAGCAGGCCCGGGCGGCTCAGTCCCAGGCGCTGGCCTTGCTGGTCGGCCAGGAGGCAGGCAGCCTGCGCACCGCTGACCGGCTCGACGGCCTGGCGGTGTTTCGCGAGTTGCAGCCCGGCCTGCCGTCCGAACTGCTGATTTCCCGGCCCGACATCGTCGCCGCCGAGCATGCCCTGAAAGCGGCCAATGCCAACATCGGCGCGGCCCGTGCCGCGTTCTTCCCGCGCATTGCGCTGACCGCCTCGGCCGGCACCGCCAGCGCGGAGCTGGACGGCCTGTTCCAGGGCGGCAGCCGTGCATGGACCCTGGCGCCGAGCGTTTCCCTGCCGATCTTCGACAGCGGGCGTCGGGAGGCCGCCCTCGAAGTCACCCGGCTGCGTCGTGAGCAGGCCCTGGCGCGCTACCAGCAGGCCATCCAGGCGGCGTTCCGCGACGTGTCCGATGCCTTGTCGGCGCGCCACTGGCTCGACGAGCAGGTGCATACCCTCAGTGCCTCCCAGGCCGTGCAGAGCGAGCGCGCCCGCCTGGCCAAGCTGCGCTATGACAGCGGCGCGGCCCGCTACCTGGAGGTGCTCGACGCCGAGCGCGAACTGCTGGTCGTCGAGCAGCAGTTGGTGCAGACCCGGCGGGCTCTGCTGAGCGCCCAGGTCGCCCTGTATGCCGCGCTGGGTGGTGGCTCCCAAGCGGGGGGCAACGCGGCCGAGGGCTGCGCCGAATGACCAAGACGAGAATGTGGGCTACGCCATGAACGCCACTATCAGGAAATTCATCCCCGTCATCGTGCTCGCGGCCGCCGCGGCCGGGACCTATTTCGCCTGGAGTACCTGGCGTGGGGACGGCCACACGGAAGGGCTGAGCAGCGGCAACGGCCGCATCGAGGCCACTGAAGTGGATGTCGCCACCAAGCTGGCCGGCCGCATCGACGACATCCTCGTGCGCGAGGGCGACTTTGTCACTGCCGGCCAGCCGCTGGCGCACATGCAGGTACGAAGCCTGCAGGCCCAGCGGGATGAGGCCGAGGCGCGCTACCAGCAGGCCCTGCAGGCGGTCGCCGGCGCCGAGGCGGCGGTGGCCGCGCGGGACAGTGACCAGCAGGCGGCCCAGGCGCTGGTGGTCCAGCGGGAGAGCGAGCTTGACGCCGCCAGGCGCCGCCTGGCCCGTTCCGAAACCCTGGCCGGCGAGGGCGCCTCGTCGGGCCAGGAGCTCGATGACGATCGCGCCCGTTTCCGCAGTGCCCAGGCTGCCGTTGCGGCCACCAAGGCCCAGGTGGATGCGGCCCGGGCTGCCACCGTGGCGGCCCGCAGCCAGGTGACCGGGGCCAAGTCCACCGTCGTAGCGGTCAAGGCGACCGTTGCGCGCATTGATGCCGACCTCGCCGACAACGTGCTTACGGCGCCCCGTGACGGCCGCGTGCAATACCGGGTCGCCCAGCCCGGCGAGGTGCTGGGGGCGGGGGGCAAGGTCCTCAACCTGGTGGATCTGTCGGATGTATATATGAGCTTCTTCCTGCCCGAAACGGTTGCCGGCAAGGTGGCCCTGGGCAGCGAGGTGCGCATCGTGCTCGATGTGGCGCCCAATTTCGTGATTCCGGCCAAGGTCTCCTTCGTGGCCAGCACGGCGCAGTTCACGCCGAAGACGGTGGAAACCGCCAGCGAGCGCCAGAAGCTGATGTTCCGCGTGAAGGCGCACATCGACCGTGAACTGCTCAACAGGTACAAGGACCAGGTGAAGACTGGCCTGCCCGGCGTGGCGTGGGTCAAGACCGATCCGCAGGCGCAATGGCCTGCCCAGCTGGAGAAGAGAGCCACGCCATGAATGCGTTGCCCCCGGTGGTCCGCCTGGCCGCCGTCACGCTGAGCTATCGTGGCGCCCTCGCGCTCGACGCGGTGACGCTGGACGTGCCGGCCGGCTGCATGGTCGGCCTGATCGGTCCCGACGGGGTCGGCAAGTCCAGCCTGTTGTCCCTTGCGGCCGGCGCCCGCGCCGTGCAGCAGGGGAGGGTCGAGGCATTGGGCGGCGACATGGGCGGCAAGGGCCACCGCGACGCGGTGTGCCCGCGCATCGCCTATATGCCCCAGGGCCTCGGCAAGAACCTCTATCCGACCCTGTCGGTGGAGGAGAACCTGCAGTTCTTCGCCCGCCTGTTTGGCCACGGGCATGCCGAGCGGCGGCGGCGCATCGACGAGTTGACCCGCAGCACCGGGCTGTATTCCTTTCTGGATCGTCCGGCCGGCAAGTTGTCCGGCGGCATGAAACAGAAGCTCGGCCTGTGTTGTGCGCTGATCCACGACCCGGATCTACTGATCCTCGACGAGCCCACTACCGGCGTCGATCCGCTGGCCCGCGCCCAGTTCTGGGCGTTGATCGCGCGTATCCGCCGGAGCCGGCCCGCCATGAGCGTGATGGTCGCCACCGCCTACATGGACGAAGCCCAGCGCTTCGACTGGTTGGTGGCGATGGATGCCGGCCGGGTGCTGGCCACCGGTACGCCGGCGGAGTTGATGGCCAGGAGCGGTGCCGCGACCCTGGAGGAAGCCTTCATCGGCCTGCTGCCCGAGGGCAAGCGGCGCGGCCACCGGGCGGTGGAGATTCCTCCGCTGGAAGACGGCGGGGAAGAGGATATCGCCATCGAGGCCCGCGGCCTGACCATGCGCTTCGACGATTTTGTGGCGGTGGACCATGTCAGCTTCCGCATCCGGCGCGGCGAGATCTTCGGCTTTCTGGGCTCCAACGGCTGTGGCAAATCCACCACCATGAAGATGCTCACCGGCCTGCTGGCGGCCAGCGAGGGTGAGGCCTGGTTGTTCGGTCAGCCGGTGGATCCGAAGGACGTTGCGACCCGCCGCCGGGTCGGCTACATGTCCCAGGCGTTCTCCCTGTACGGGGAGCTGACGGTACGCCAGAACCTCGTGCTGCACGCCCGCCTGTTCCACGTGCCGGAGGCTGAGGTGCCGGCCCGGGTGGACGAGATGGTGGCGCGCTTCGGCCTTGCGGAAGTGCTCGACACCCTGCCCGAGAACCTGCCGCTGGGCATCCGCCAGCGCCTGTCCCTGGCGGTGGCGATGGTGCACAAGCCGGAACTGCTGATCCTCGACGAACCCACTTCCGGAGTTGACCCGATCGCCCGCGACAACTTCTGGCGCCTGATGATCGAGTTGGCCCGCCGTGACAGGGTGACGATCTTCATCTCCACCCATTTCATGAACGAGGCCGAGCGCTGCGACCGCATGTCGATGATGCACGCCGGGCGGGTGCTCGACAGTGATGCACCGGCCGCGCTGATCGCCAAGCGCGGCAAGGCGACGCTGGAAGAGGCCTTCATCGACTACCTCGTCGAGGCTGGCGGCGGCAGTGCAGCCGATGACGCCACGGTCGCGACGGTAGCGCCCCCGCCGGTGCCTGTCGCCGGTTCGAGTCTCGCCGGGCGGGTGCGCCGCAGTCTGGGACGCATCTACAGCTACGTATGGCGCGAAAGCCTGGAGCTGCAGCGCGACCCGCTGCGCGCCGCGCTGGCCTTGGTCGGGTCGCTGGTGCTGATGTTCGTGATGGGTTTCGGCATCAGCATGGACGTGGAGAATCTGCGCTATGCGGTGCTCGACCGGGACCAGACCCAGCTGAGCCGCAACTACGTGCTCAATCTGGCCGGCTCGCGCTATTTCAGCGAGCGCCCGCCGCTGGCCGACTACGCCGGGCTCGACCGGCGCATGCGCAGTGGGGAATTGTCGCTGGCCATCGAGATTCCGCCGGGCTTCGCCCGCGACGTGGCCCGCGGTAAGCCGGTGCAGATCGGTGCGTGGATCGACGGGGCGATGCCCCAGCGCGCCGAGACGGTCGGCGGCTACGTGCAGGGCATGCACCAGCAATGGCTGCTCGAGCAGGCGCGGGAGCAGGGCCGGGGCAGCGCTGCCGGCCTGGCCCGCATCGAGACGCGCTACCGCTACAACCCGGATGTGAAAAGCCTGCCGGCGATGGTGCCGGCGGTGATCCCGCTATTGCTGCTGATGCTGCCCGCCATGCTGACGGCGCTGGCGGTGGTGCGCGAGAAGGAACTGGGCTCGATCATCAACCTGTACGTCACGCCGGTGACCCGCAGCGAATTCCTGCTCGGCAAGCAGGCACCCTACGTGATGCTGGCGATGCTGAACTTTGTGCTGATGTGCCTCATGGCCGTCGCCGTTTTCGACGTGCCGGTAACCGGCAGCTTCCCGACCCTGCTGGCCGCGGCCTTCCTGTTCTGTCTCTGCGCGACCGGCATGGGCTTGCTGGCGTCCACCGTGACCCGCAGCCAGACCGCGGCGATGTTCCTGGCGGCCATCGGCACCATGATCCCGGCGATCCAGTTTGCCGGGCTGATCAATCCGGTGGCTGCGCTGGAGGGTGGGGGGCGCGTTTTGGGCGAGATATACCCGGCGTCCCACATGTTCACCATCAGCCGCGGGGTGTTCAGCAAGGCACTGGGTTTCGCCGACCTGCACGGCGAGTTCTGGCCGCTGCTGATTGCCGTGCCGGTGATCATCGGCGTGGCCATCGCCTTGCTCAAGAAGCAGGAGCGCTGAATGCGCGATCATCTGATGAACATTTACCGTCTTGGCGTGAAGGAGCTGTGGAGCCTGCGCCGTGACCCGATGATGCTGTTCCTGATCGGCTGGACCTTCACGGTGGCCATCTACATGGCGGCCACGACCGTGCCGGAGACACTCCACAAGGCCCCCATCGCCATCGTGGACGAAGACCAGTCGGCCCTGTCGCAGCGCATCGCCGCCGCCTTCTATCTGCCGCGCTTCACGCCGCCGGCCCAAATTGCGGTGAACGAGGTGGACCCGGCGCTGGATGCCGGGCGCTTCACCTTCGTGCTGGACATTCCACCCAACTTCCAGCGCGACGTGCTGGCCGGCCGCTCGCCAGGCATGCAGCTCAACGTGGACGCCACCCGCATGAGTCAGGCCTTCAGCGGCAACGCCTACGTGCAGCAGATCGTCATGGGAGAGGTGGGCGAGTTCGTGCAGCGATACCGGGACAGCGCCACGCCGCCGGTGGACCTGGCCCTGCGGGCACGCTTCAACCCGTCCCTCGAACAGTCCTGGTTCGGTGGGCTGATGGAGGTGGTCAACAACGTGACCATGCTGTCGATCATCCTCACCGGCGCAGCCCTGATCCGTGAGCGGGAGCACGGCACCATCGAGCACCTGCTGGTGATGCCGGTGACCCCGACGGAAATCATGTTCGCCAAGGTGTGGGCCTGCGCCCTGGTGGTGGTGGTCGCGGCCACGGTATCCCTGAATCTGGTGATCCGCGGCGCGCTGCATGTGCCGATCGAGGGCTCGCTGGCGTTGTTTCTGGTTGGGACGACGCTGCATCTGTTCGCCACCACCTCGATGGGCATCTTCATGGCGACGATCGCCCGCAGCATGCCCCAGTTCGGCCTGCTGCTGATGCTGACCCTGATGCCGCTGCAGATCCTGTCGGGCAGCCTGACCCCGCGGGAGAGCATGCCGGTGCTGGTGCAGAACCTGATGTTGCTGGCACCGACCACCCATTTTACCGAGCTCAGTCAGGCCATCCTGTTCCGCGGGGCGGGGCTCGACATTGTCTGGAAACCCTTCCTGTGGCTGGTGGTGATCGGCGCGGTGCTTTTTTCCCTGTCGCTGGCCCGCTTTCGCAAGGCCATCGCACAAATGGCTTGAACGGATTCGTATATTTGGAGTGCCTCGATCGAAGACTGTGTTTTGTCTCTGACCAGCCCCTTGGCTGGTCAGAGACAGGTAGTGTTCCCCAACCACGGGAGGCTACGAGCATCGAGTAGACATCTCGGACAATGTTATTTGCCGAGATATCGATTCACACGCCCCGCGGCGATGCGTCCGGGGAGGCCATTTATGCCCCCGCCTGGATGAATGCCTGCACCACCAAGAAAAAGACCTGAGAGCGGTAGCGTGTCCCCGCCGAGTCCGGGGGCTGGGCGCATCAGTGCCGATCGTGTAGTGCAGGTGTCCACATGTACTACGCAACCTCGATGTACGTTGAGCCTTGCGGCCAAGTCGGGGGCAGCCTCGACTCGGCGACCGATCTCGAACTCCGTAAGGCCATCCATGTATTGGCCTGCCTGTTCGATGACCTGCTGCCCCACTTGGCTACGGATCGCACCCCAGCCATCACGTGGCTCCACCGGCATCGCAACCGGATAGAGGTAGGCTACATCCTGTCCTTCTGGCGCTTGACCAGGATCGACGGCGCTGGGCGCGGTGATCCACATATATGGCAGTTTGGGCACTTCGCCCCGGGCGGAACTACGAAAGTTCTCCAGTACAGCCTCGACTGTACCTATCAGGAGTACACACTTGCGCAGACTCAGCCCGTCTGGGCGCAATGCCTCGTGGCGCCGGTATTGGACCTGACCTCGTAATGCTACGTCTACTTTGAGGGGAGATGCACCGTGCCCGTTCGCGGGCGCCAAGGCAATGCGTGTCAGCACACGACGCTCCAACGCTCCGGGAGTAACCATCTCGAGGGCCATCTTGGGGTGGATGGATGCGACAACTGCTTTTGCCTTGATTAGGCTGCCGTCGGGCAGACGGACACCCGTTGCCCGCCCCCCCTCAGCAACGATTTCCTTGACGGGAGTGGCAAGGCGGATTTCTCCGCCAAGCTCTTCAAGGCGAGCTGCGAGGGCATTGGAAAGCGTCTGCATCCCGCCTACGGCTCGACCAAGCCCGAAGCGGTGGATGAAGCCCAGCAAGGCGAAGTAAATTCCGGTTGCTTCGTTCGTGATTGGTCCAGCTGCACCAAGCAACGCGCACATGGCAGACTGGGTAATCGGATGTTCGAAGCGTTCCATGATCGACACGTAGGCTGGGCTGCCGATCAACGCCATGATCTCTGGTTTGAGGTGGCGATTGCGCAGCACGGCTTTGACAGTCTCCCACTTGGCACCTAGGTTCCGCTGGGAAGGATCGACCCGCATCATGGGGATGGCCATATCCATGAAAGCGTCGATCAGCTTCATTAGTGCGAGAAATTCCTTTGCATCATGTTCGGAGAATCGCCGGATTTCTGCAGCTGTCTTGGCCGGGTCGCGCCAGAAGACAAGGGAGTGGCCGTCCGGATGGAGGTAAACATAGCCTGGGGCCATTTCTATCTGACGGAAGCCGTGGCGTTCCAGCTGTAACTCCTGAGGCATCATGGGATGCACCCGCAGGGACATTAGGTCCAGAGCACACGGGTGAATCAGGTGTTGGGGGGCTTCCGGAATCAGATAGCCTGACGAGGCCATGCCTCCGATTTTCTCCCGTCCTTCGATGACGAGCACCTTCCTGCCAGCTCCAGCCAGATAGCACGCCGCGGACAGGCCATTATGACCGCCGCCAACAATCACGACGTCATATTCTTTGTGTGCCTTCACTCTATCTCCTCTTCTTGGCAGTTCTCTTGTTGGGTAACAGCTAGTATCAGCCTGATTTTATTTGATCACAATCTTGATTTGTGTTCATAAATTTAGTTTTACCTTCAGTTAAAAAAATCTTCACTTCAAGATGCAGCGTTGTGCCTAGCAGGGGTGATTGCAATGGTGAACACATTTATAATTAATGTGCAATTAATCGATTTGATTGTGTATAACGGACAGCGCTCAAGGAGAAAGAATGATGCTGACCCATGTCACCCTGGGGACAACCAATCTGGAGCGAGCCGGGGACTTCTACGATTTTGTACTTGAGCCCCTTGGGTTAAAGCGGCTAGTGACACTGGAAAAGGTGCTGGGCTGGGGGACTGATGTTCCCCAGTTGATGGTCCTTTATCCCCGGAATGGTGAGATTGCGACTGCGGGTAATGGTGTGACCGTGGGGCTTAGCGCACCCAATCGGGCTGCCGTCGCAGAATTTCACCGTCGTGCCTTGGCGCTTGGCGCCGTCGACGAGGGGATGCCAGGGCCGCGTACTTTTGCCCCCGACGCATATGCGGCCTACGTGCGCGATCTGGATGGCCACAAGATCGTCGCATCGTGTCGCAAGCTAGGGTGAGCTTGTCGATGATGTCGGAGGGGGCTGCGTTCGGGCTCAAAGTTGCAGAGGGCGACTGCCGCACCTCCGCATCGATCCGACTTGACGCTGCCAAGGCAATGGTGCTTTTAGTTAAGTTTGCCGAGATGGGGAGGCTGGGAAGGAAGGGCCGGAGGAGGCCCATCGCTTACTATCCCCGGCTGTGCATTCCTGTCGTGGATAAGGTCTGCTGATGTGTTCTAGCGACGGGCTGTCTTGCCGGTGATGAGAGCGCTAATCAAGCGCTCGATGCGTCGAGGAAGGTTGTGCTGATCGGGTCCCGCGGGGACTAGTTGCTCGCTTAGCACGTAACGGATGATCAATTCGCAGATTAACTCTCGGTCTAGCTTCACGCCGAGGCGCTCGTCCCATGCATCGAAAACGATGCATAGCACGTCTTGAAAGCGCACGATGGAGTCTTGGAATATACGTTGGAACCAGTTCATTGCGTATTCCGGTGCAACGATCAGTAGGCGTCGGGCGCGGTTATTGCTGATGTAGTCGCTGATGAACTTGATCATTGCGTTGAGACGGGCATCCGGATCCTTGTGGGGCGAGGTTGTCTCGATCAGAGCAGCGTAGAAACGATCGCGCTTGTGTCGTGAAAAGGCATCCAGCAATTCGTCTTGAGAGGCGAAATAGCGGTAGAAGGTGCCCCGGGATATGTCGGCAGCTTTGCATACATCCAGGATCGAGATGCGATCGGCGCCTGACTCCAGAATAATCGCTTCCGTTACTTCCAAGATGGTCTGGATCGTTCCTTCCGAGCGCCGATTGCGACGCGTCTTCCGAATCGGTGCGCTAGCGTCATCAACCTGATCTTCTTCGACGGCCGGGAAGCCAGCCTTTTCTGTGTGTTTCATTGGGTTCTCCCCAGGCATTTTCCTGTTTCGGCGCATGCATACGCCACGAAAGGGACGTGCGAAGCCAGCATGCTAAATTTTGACACTTCTCTGTTTTGTGTTTATATTTTATTCGTGCAGCAACATACAAATACTGACTAGGCGTCGGCTCTGGCGCTGATCACAACAAGGAGACACGGGCATGGCGGGTATGGGAAATCCGGAGACTTGGACCATTGGCGAGCGCGATACTGTCATTGCGGCCCTGGATCGGGCGGTTGCGTCACATCCGGACAGGATTCTGCTTGATTTCGCGGGCGATCTCTACACATATGCCGATGTAGACCGACTGTCCACGCGTCTGGCCCACTCATTGGAGGCCCTAGGTGTACGTCCCGGTGCGACCGTCCTCACCATGCTGGGCAACAACATCGACGCTGTAGTGTGTTGGCTTGCCGTCAATAAGTTGCGTGCGGTCAGTGTGCCGGTCAATACCGCGTTACGGGGAGAGTTTCTGCGTCATCAGATCGCAGACGCCGGTGCTGCTTTGGTGATCTGCGAAGCTGATTTCTTGCCGCGTATTGCGGCTGTTTCGGCCGAGTTACCTGAAATGAAGCGCGTGCTGTACCGAGGGGAGGCGCCTGTCGGTACCGTTAGATGCGCCGTACCTGTAGCGCCTTTGGATGAGTTCCGTGGTCACGACGACACTCCGATCCTGACTAAGCCGGATCCCGCGGATCTTGCCTGCCTGGTCTACACGTCTGGAACCACTGGCCCGTCCAAGGGGTGCATGCTGAGCTACAATTTTATGTGCAATCTTGCCCGCCTTCAATTGCGCGCCGGGCCGGCAACGGCAGACGATGTGACCATCACGCCGCTGCCCCTGTTTCATATGAACGCGCTGTGTGTGGGTATCATCTCCAACATTATGGTGGGTGCCCGCGTGGCGATCGTCGAGCGCTTTTCGGTGTCGAACTTCTGGCCTGAAGTGGAGCGCTCGGGTGCCACCATTGCGTCTATTCTCGGCAGTATGGGTGGGCTACTGGCCCAGGCTCCGGACAGTGATGCCATGAGGCGCTGCTTCGGGCAGATTCACACCGTTCGTGGCAATCCCTTCACCGAGCCGACCAAAGCCATTTGGCGTGAGCGCTTCGGTGCCCGCCAGGTGGGTGGCAATGGCTATGGACTGACCGAAGCTTGTGTTGTGACGTCCCTGCCAGGGGGCGAATATGCTGCCCCCGGATCGTCCGGCAAGCGTGTTCCCGACTTTGATGTGCGCATTGTGGATGAGATGGATCGGGAGCTTCCCGCGAATACTCCTGGGGAGGTGGTGGTCCGGCCTCTACGCCCGGACATCATGTTCCAAGGCTACTGGCGCCGCCCTGAGGACACCCTCAAGGTGATGCGAAACATGTGGTTCCACACCGGTGACATAGGCAAGTTCGACGACGAGGGCTTCTTCTATTTCGTCGATCGCAAGAAGGACTATTTGCGCCGCCGCGGGGAGAACATCTCCAGCTTCGAGATGGAGTCAGCCTTTGCCAAACACCCTGCCATCCTTGAAGTTGCAGTCCATGCAGTGCCATCTGACAAAGGCGAGGACGATGTGAAGGTGACAGCTATCCTGCGCGAGGGTGTAACCCTCAAGGCCGAAGACTTGTTCCTCTGGGCTACCGACGTAGTGCCTTATTATGCTCTGCCACGTTACATCGAGTTTCGCACCAGCATGCCAAAGAATCCTCAAGGGCGGGTGCTCAAGTACCAGCTACGGGATGAGGGCCGCACGCCCGATACCTGGGACTGGGAAGAAACCGATATCAAAGTCGCCAAGCGCTGATTTCCCGCCTCGTCGTATAGTCTGCCGCCGCCGAAAGGCGGCGGTTTCACATCAGGAGAGGGATATGAAACTGGACTCTATGGCGTTTAACGTACAACTCATCAGGGACGAGTCGGGCGGGACTATAGACGGCCTTCCGGGCAGTGCAGGGAGACGGGACGGCCGAAGACCTGGTGGCGCCGCAAGGCGCCACCAGGGTTAGGCGAGTTTGTACTGCAAACGCGGCTCGTCGGCCAGGTCCATGCGTCTGGTGGGTAACGGACACTGACTTGTGTGGCCGGCGGCACGCGGGCTGATTGCCGAGATGACGAAGTCCACAGCGTAGTTTCGCCAGGTTTCCACGTCGGCAGGTGCGTCTGGGTTGAGGCCGGAAAGCACTGACACGAGGTAAGGGCTAGTAAATACGCCGGTAGTCAGCAAGCCCGCTGCAGTGAAGAGCAGGCTTGCATCCACGCCGGGTTTGAAATCACCGTTCTCGGCACCACGCGCCAGGATTACTTTCAGTTTTCGTTCGAGCAAGGGGGCCAGATCGGGGAACCTGGCGTGTGGCGTGGCGTGGCTGCCATGAAAGCGGATGCCTTCCTGGGCCAGGGCTCCGAGGCTGGGATTTACGTGAAACTGGTCGAACATGTGGCCCAAAAAAGCGCGCACGGCTTCAATGGGAGACAGGTGATCCAAGTCCAGAGCCACGAGCCGCGACATTGTGTCGTCAGACGACTCGTCGAGTACGCACGCGAACAATTCTGTTTTGCCCTTGAAGTAGTGATAGATGAGTTGTTTGGTCACGCCTGCGTTTTGGGCAATCACTTCGATGCGGGCATCGGCAAGCCCCTTGATGGCAAACTCCTGCCGTGCAGCACTGACAATACGCCGGATAGTCTCGCGCTTGGCCGGGGCTGTCCTTGCTGCCTGTGTAACGAGGTGATCCTGTTTCATTGTCTTCCTTCCCGTCCGGTGAGGGATTCCCGCCACTTGACTCAGGGTCAAACGAGGCCGGGATCCATTTTCTGTGCAAGAGCTACCATCTCCTTATGTGCACACTTTATATTTTTGTGTACTTAAAAGCCACGAGCGGCCTGCTGTAAGGCCGGAGAATCGGTGGCATCGACATCACGCGATAAGGAGACAAGAAATGGCAAGCCTGCACCGTTCCGAAAAGCTTGAAGCTGCGTTTGCGGCCCTGTCCAGAAATTACCGCGGCTTGGACGTGGACATCTATGCCTTGTGCCAGCAGAGACGCAAGACCGCACCGGTCATGGAGGGGGACTTCATGGCCAGCCTGTCGGTACCCACCCATGCCGGTCAGCGTCACGGCAATCCGACCTATGCGGTCTTCAAGTACAACGATATCAAGGCGATCCTTCAGGACGCGGCCACCTTCACCAGTGGCTTCATTGCCAAGGGCTTGGGTACCTTCTTTGGTGGTGATGGCCTCATCATCATTGCCATGGATGGTGATCAGCATCGGAAAGCTCGAGGCTTGTTGCAGCCAGTCTTTACCCCTCAGAGCGTCAACCCCTGGCGTGCCGAGATCGAGCGATCGATCCGAGAGGAATTCATTGCGCCGCTTGTGCCTAACAAGCACGCTGACTTGATGGACTTTGCCCTGTATTTTCCAATCCGGGTTATCTACGCCCTGATCGGTTTTCCACAGGAGAGCATTGGCGATTTTTACGAATACGCAGCCATGGGCCTGACCATACTTGCCGGCCCCAAGAACGACCCGGCCGAGGAGGAGGCCGCCCGCATGAGTGCGGTGGCTGCCAGCCAGGGGCTGTATGACGCCGTAATTCAATTGGTAGCCCAGCGGCGCGCGGAAGGTGCGACCGGCGAGGACCTTATCAGTCGCTTGATTCGGGCAGCGTTTGAGGATCGCCGCCTTGATGACAAGGAGATCGCCACCTTCGTGCGCTCGCTCGTAGCTGCTGGTGGGGAAACGACGACCCGTACATTCAGCTCGGTCATGACCCTGTTGCTGCAGCGTCCCGAACTCGTGGAGCGCGTCCGTGCTGATCGTAATCTTGTCCCCAAGTTGATCGACGAAGCTATTCGGTATGAACCCACGTCAACCGTCAAGGTCCGACAGGCGGCCCGTGATGTTGAAGTGGGTGGCGTGATGATTCCCAAGGGGGCGCTGGTGCAGTGCGTTATCGCATCCGCCAATCGGGACGAAGACATTTTTGAGAATGCGGATGTCTTTGATATCGATCGCAAGCTCAAACCTTCTTTCACCTTCGGTTACGGGCCGCACACGTGCATCGGGCAGTTCGTTGCCAAGCTGGAACTGGTGGCCGCGGTGAATGCCGTCCTTGATCTTTTTCCCAATGTCCGCCTGGACCCGGACCGGCCCGCCCCCGAGATCCAGGGGGGGCAGTTGCGGGGTGCATCGTCGATCCCGGTAATCTGGGACTGAGCGGGTAAGACGCGATGAGAACCTTCAACACGATTCCTGAACGGGGTGACTTTGCCTGGCAGTGCCTGGTCGGCCCGCAGCGAGTCAGCGGCGAGAGTCTGGCTGATCTGCGGGAACACTTCGGTCTCAAGCTCACCAAGCACATGCCTTTCGGTTGCGTGCGTGACGATGAGGGCCACATCTATGCCGTAGTGCGGGCGGTGAATGCGCCTGGCAGCAGCCCTAACCCGACCAAGTTCATCTACCAGTCGTCACGTCTCGACGGCGAAAGCATTCGCATTGACCGGGTGCACATGACCGCTCAGGCCATGACCCTCTTTCCCGACCGGGCACTGAGAGGTGGCACAGCTGTGTGGTCCAGCCTGGAGGGCGAGCCGGGCAATCCATGGATGATCACCGCTTCGGAAAAGGGTTTCACCTGGAAAGAGGAAGGTCTGTTCGAACTAAAGGGCGCGCTGATCGGCTGCGGCATGCAGTGGTACCTGCCGGGGCTCGATTGGGGCACTTTCTATGTGTCACAGCTCTACGACGTTGCCGGCACCTGCGAGGGTAGGGCGGTGAAGGGCATCATTGCCCTTGATCAAGCCTGGCTGGCTGAAGGCGGTGCCATCCACTTCCATAAGGATCTGGTGGTGGAAAACAAGATGCATGTCATCTGGTGGTCCTTCGCGACCATCTACAAGGATGGCACCTGGGATGCGGGCTCCTTCATGGTCGGCCACGACAACCTGGGCTACGCCATTCTTCAGAATGAGAAGGGTGAGGTGCGCTGCACAACTGCCATTGAGGGTGAGGTCGTGCATAAGCCTGGCAGCTACTTCGTGGAAAGCGCGCACATTGTGCTGGAAGGCGATGAGGTCTGGGAGTTTCTGCCTGATCCAAAGGGGGAGATGCGTGACTTTGTCGGCGGCTTCCCGATTACCGCCCAGCAGGAAGGACGCTGGCGCCGTGTCGGCGATACCCGCGAGCCGGACCGCTGGTTCGGCTGGGGCGAATCCGACCGCCGTAACGGTACTGCCCGCAATGTGCGTGGTTCCGATCTGTAGCCCGAACAGGAGAAAGCCCCATGAGCTCAATTACCCGCGAGGCCATCGAGGCCTTCCTCCATGGCCAAGTGGCTGCCTGGAATGACAATGACAAGGACAGCTTTCTGGCCCATTACCGTGCTGCCGCTCCCGGTGGCCTCACCATCGAATATGTCGGTCACCCGCCAAGCGATGGCTGGTTGGTGCTGGAAAGGATGTGGCAGCAGCAAAACGCGAAGATCGAGATCGAGGAAGTGGCCGTCATCATCAATGGCAATGAGGTTGCGTGTCACAACCGCAACAAGGTCAAGGGTAGCGCCCTGGCTATCGACACCATCGAGTTGTATCGCTTCGATGATGACGGCTGCGTCACCGTTCGCTATTTCATTCGCCAGCCGTGAACATGCCAGAAAGGACCACGGTGGTGCAAATCGACAGACCATTCGTTGAGCATTTCACGCGCGGACAGGTGGCCGCCTGGAACGCCGGGGACAAGACCACATTCATGGGGCTTTACCGGAAGGTAGCACCGGACGGCCTCGACATCGAATACGTCGGTCGGTCCAAGCAGAGGGACGGCTGGTTTGTCATCGAGGAGATGTGGGACAAGCACAACGGTCAGATCCAGCTCAAGGTAGTGACGACCATCATCAACGGTAGTGTAGCTGCGGTACATCATCACAACTGTATTGCTGGTACGGATCAGGTCATCGAGAGCATCGAAACCTATACTTTCACCCCAGGCCGTCTGGCCGTCCGTTACTTCCTCAAGCCGCCTTTGGCGGCAGTGAACGTGGGACAGTTCCGGGGATTTTCTAGTGAGCCGTGATGGGCTAGGGCTCTTGCCAAAGAAGGGCGGTGCTTGAGCGCCGCCTTTTTTATCCAAAATTTAAATATGAACAGAGTTGCGTTTTATGTTTAAT
>JAFEDK010000043.1 GCA_018241665.1 Pseudomonadota bacterium | reverse complement strand
CCCGCAGCCCGCAGCCCGCAGCCCACAGCCCACAGCCCTGCCTTCCGGGGATGGGCTTGACCTGGATCAGCTTGTCGCACGGGTGGTCTTGAAGTTTGCCCCTGCTCCCCCATTTAGGCCTCAGACCAAGATCCGGAGGCCTTATGCGCTACGACAAGCTCACCACCAAGTTCCAGCAAGCCCTCGCCGAGGCCCAGAGCCTCGCCGTCGGCAACGACCAGCAGTTCATCGAGCCCCAGCACCTGCTGCTGGCCCTGCTCAGCCAGGAGGACGGCAGCACCGCGTCCCTGCTGCAGCGGGCCGGTGTCAATGTGGGAGCCCTGAAGGCGGCCCTGATCAAGGCCTTCGAGCGCCTGCCCCAGGTGCAGGGCCATGGCGGCGATGTGTCCGTCGGGCGTGATCTGAGCAACCTGCTCAACCTCACCGACAAGGCTGCCCAGCAGCGTGGCGACGAGTTCATTGCGAGCGAGATGTTCCTGCTCGCGCTGGCCGACGACAAGGGTGAGAGCGGCCGCCTTCTGAAGGAACACGGCCTCACCAAGAAAGCGCTGGAACAGGCCATCGACGCCGTGCGCGGCGGCCAGAACGTGGGCAGCGCAGATGCCGAGAGCCAGCGCGAAGCCCTCAAGAAGTTCTGCGTGGACCTCACCGAGCGTGCCCGTCAGGGCAAGCTCGACCCGGTGATCGGCCGCGACGACGAGATCCGCAGGGCGATCCAGATCCTGCAGCGCCGCACCAAGAACAACCCGGTGCTGATCGGCGAGCCGGGCGTCGGCAAGACCGCCATCGTCGAGGGCCTGGCCCAGCGCATCGTCAACGAGGAAGTGCCCGAGACCCTGAAGGGCAAGAAAGTGCTGGTCCTCGACATGGCCGGCCTCTTGGCCGGTGCCAAGTACCGCGGTGAGTTCGAGGAGCGCCTGAAGGCGGTGCTCAACGACATTGCCAAGGACGAAGGCAAGATCATCCTGTTCATCGACGAGATCCACACGATGGTCGGTGCCGGCAAGGCCGAGGGTGCCATCGACGCCGGCAACATGCTCAAGCCGGCGCTGGCCCGCGGAGAGTTGCACTGCATCGGCGCGACGACGCTGGACGAGTACCGCAAGTACATCGAGAAGGACGCCGCGCTGGAGCGGCGCTTCCAGAAAGTGCTGGTGGAAGAGCCGTCCGTCGAGTCGACGATCGCCATCCTGCGCGGCCTGAAGGAGAAGTACGAGCTGCACCACGGTGTGGAGATCACCGACCCGGCCATCGTCGCCGCGGCTGAGCTGAGCTACCGTTACATCACCGACCGCTTCCTGCCGGACAAGGCGATCGACCTGATCGACGAGGCGGCGTCGCGCATCAAGATGGAGATCGACTCCAAGCCGGAGGTGATGGACAAGCTCGAACGCCGCCGCATCCAGCTGGAGATCGAGCAGCTGGCGGTGCAGAAGGAGAAGGACGAAGCCTCGCTCAAGCGCCTCGGCCTGATCGAGGAAGAGATCGCCCGCATCAAGAAGGAATACTCGGACCTGGAGGAGGTCTGGAAGTCCGAGAAGGCCGCGGTGCAGGGCTCGGCCCACATCAAGGAAGAGATCGACCGCCTGAAGGCCGACATTGCCAGGCTGCAGCGGGAAGGCAAGCTCGAGAAGGTGGCCGAGCTGCAATACGGCAAGCTGCCGCAGCTCGAAGCCCAGCTCAAGAAGGCCGAGGCGACCGGCGAGGCCAAGCCGGCCAACAAGCTGCTGCGCACCGAGGTCGGCACCGAGGAGATCGCCGAGGTGGTGTCGCGTGCCACCGGCATTCCGGTTTCCAAGATGATGCAGGGCGAGCGCGAAAAGCTGCTGAAGATGGAAGAGCGCCTGCATCAGCGGGTGGTCGGCCAGGATGAGGCGGTGCGCCTGGTGGCCGACGCGATCCGTCGTTCCCGCGCCGGCCTGTCGGACGAGAACCGGCCCTACGGTTCCTTCCTGTTCCTCGGCCCCACGGGCGTCGGCAAGACCGAGCTGTGCAAGACGCTGGCCGAGTTCCTGTTCGACAGCGAGGAGCACCTGATCCGCATCGACATGAGCGAGTTCATGGAGAAGCACTCGGTGGCCCGCCTGATCGGCGCGCCGCCGGGCTATGTGGGCTACGAGGAGGGCGGCTACCTGACTGAGCAGGTGCGGCGCAAGCCGTATTCGGTGATTCTCTTCGACGAGGTCGAGAAGGCCCACCCGGACGTCTTCAACGTGCTGCTGCAGGTGCTCGACGATGGCCGCATGACCGACGGGCAGGGCCGCACGGTGGACTTCAAGAACACCGTGATCGTGATGACCAGCAACCTCGGCTCGCAGATGATCCAGCAGATGTCCGGCGACGACTACCAGATCATCAAGCTGGCGGTG
Organism: Pseudomonadota bacterium; assembly: GCA_018241665.1. Classification (GTDB taxonomy): domain Bacteria; phylum Pseudomonadota; class Gammaproteobacteria; order Burkholderiales; family Rhodocyclaceae; genus Zoogloea. Next base: position 24,944 of record JAFEDK010000043.1, on the reverse strand, counting down.
ATGGGCGAGGTGAAGACCTACTTCCGGCCGGAGTTCATCAACCGGATCGACGAGGTGGTGGTCTTCCATGGCCTGGACGAGAAGCACATCGCGTCCATCGCGCGGATCCAGCTGGCTTACCTGGAAAAGCGCCTGGCCAAGCTCGAGATGCATCTGGACGTCAGCGACGACGCGCTGCTCGAACTGGCCAAGGCCGGCTTCGATCCGGTGTTCGGTGCGCGGCCGCTCAAGCGGGCGATCCAGGAACACATCGAGAACCCGCTCGCCAAGCGCATTCTCGAAGGTGGGTTCGCCGCCAAGGACACCATCCGGGTGAGCAGCGATAACGGCCGCATCGGCTTCACCAAGGCCTGATGGCAGCACACGGGCTCCCCGTAGGGGCGAATTCATTCGCCCACGGCGCTTGCCTGATCGGCGGAGGGCGAATGATTTCGCCCCTACGGGGGGTGTCCATACCTCCTTCGTGGTGGCCCCAAGCGTGCGCGCAGGCGGTAATATCGTTTGCACGGAAATGGGGGAAGGGTTTCCTGTCCGTGCCGGTTGACTCGCTCTGAAGCAGGCCTTGGCGCCTGTCGGCGGAGCAGGTGTTCAGATGCGTTACATGGTGCGCCGCGGCAATGCGGTGGTGCTGTGTGGCCCCCGGCATCGGTAGGTCCCGGCGGGCGCGGCAAGGGGCCGCGCGCGTGGGCGGAAACACATTGCTGGCATGTCCCTTGCCAGCGTTTCTCCACTTTGCTTCCGTCCCCGGGGCTGGCCTGAACATCCTGCCTGCTCCGACTATTGAGTGAGGTGGGTATGGCAGATGCACTGATGTTGTGGCGCCAGCTGCTGCAGGTCCAGGAGCCCTGGACGGTTCTGGACTGCCGCGCCGACGAGTTCAACCGCTGCATGGATGTCTATATCGGTGTCGAGGCACCGCGCAGCTGGTTCGGCTTCGGCCGCGGCAAGCCCGTGGAGAGCGGCCCCGAGGTGACGTGGCGGCACATCGGCTTTGGCGGCTGGAAGGTCCAGGTGCGGGTGCGTCCGCCGCTGGGCAGCGAGTTGCCGCGCCAGCAGTGGGCGGGGGAGGCCGGAATGCCCTTCACGCGGGCGCTGGATCGCCAGATCCTGTCCCTGCTCAACGAAGGCGTCGGCATGGCCGGCGTGTGCACGCTGCTCGAGGTGCCGATGGGCGAGTTGTGGCGTTACCGCTACGCCATCGATAAGGGCCAGCACGGCGTTGGCGAAACGACGTCGGCGCCGGATTCGGCGGCTGCGCGGCCGCTCAGCGCGGTACTCGCCTACTTCGAGGACGGCGTGAAACCCCTGCCCGGCAGCCAGGTGCCCAGCCTGACCGATCCGGTGTGGCTGCGCCTGGTGGATGGCACGCTCAACATCGACGTGCGCGTGCTGAGCCTGCAGCTGCTGCTGTCGCGCATCCGCTCCCAGGTGGCGGTGATCGCCGACGAGGAGGTGCGCATGATGAAGCTGCGTGATCTGCACCGCTATTTCGTCAAGAACGAGCGCATGCTGTCCCACGAACTGCAGCAACTCAGCAAAGAAGCGGCCTGAGCCGTCGTGCTGTGCTACCGAGGGAGAACCGAATAATGAATGCCCCTGCGAACCGTCTGATGACGGTGGATGAGGCGGCCGCGCTGATCGCGTCCGGCGGCTTCCTGATGATCTCCGGCGATGAGGCCGTGTTGCGGCGCCTGCCGGCCGGCAACTGGATCGGCGGCACGATCCCGTATTTCATGGGCGACGAGGGTGGCCTGGTGACGTCCGAGAAGGTGTTCGTCACCGAGATCCTGGCGACGGCGGGTGCGCCGACAATCCGCTTCTACGACATCACCAACCTCGAGCACGTCTGCGAGGACGGCCCGGCCAACGGCTTCACGCTGATCATCATTCCGGCCTTCTCGGCGATCCATTCCCTGTACGCCCGCAAGGCACCGGGTTTCCCGGACATGTTCATCAAGCCCATCGTCGGCTGGATCGCCGGCAGCCACCTGGCCGACTTCGGCCGCGTCGCGCCGCTGGTGGTCGATGGCACGAAGCTCGCGTTCGATGGCGAGCGGGCGGTGGTGATGCACGTGCCGCTGCCGGACAGCGAATACGCCCGCATCGAGATCTTCAACCGCATGGTGCAGGGCGACGGCGACAGCCTGCGCTTCCCCGAAACCGGTTTCTCGGCCACCCGTTGCCTGGTGAATGGCGTGGAAACTGACTTCGCCAGCTACCTGGCGACCCGCCACGCGGACATCCGCCTGCCGCTGGTGGCCGATTACGGCGGCGCGTCGGTGAACGTGTCGATCAAGGCGGTGGATGCCCAGGCCGGGCGCGTGGATTTCTACGCCCCGGTGTTCGACGACGTGGACTACCGCTTTGCGGCGCCGGCCGATTTTGGCGCGGCGATCGGCGCAGAGCCGGATCACCCGCCGCTGTGGTCGTGCAACTGCATCCTCAACTATCTGTATTGCGGGCTGGAAGGGCGGCGCTCGGGCTCCCTCGTCGGGCCGATGACCTTCGGCGAGATCGCCTACCTGCTACTCAACCAGACCCAGGTCTACCTCAGTATCGACCAGGTCTGAGCCCGGCCGGGGGCGGCGCCTTTCCGGTCCGCTGCCCTTTCCTGTACTTTCCGTCCTCAATAGCCAGGAGGAGGACGGAGACATGCGCATTCATCATCAGTTCTACATCGGCGGACGCTGGGTCGAAGCCCTCGGCACGGCCCGCCTGGATGTGATCAACCCCGCTACCGAGGTGGTCGCGGGCAGTGTCGCGATCGGTTGCGCCGCCGACGCGGAGGCCGCCGTGGCGGCGGCACGGGCGGCTTTCCCGGCGTTCGCGGTGACGTCCCGGGAGGAACGCCTGGACCTGCTGGCGCGCATCTGCGCCGCCTACAAGAGGCGCTACGACGACATGGCCCGTGCCATCAGCGAGGAGATGGGCGCGCCGCTGAAGGCTCTGGCCGGCAGCGCTCAGGCGGGCTCCGGCCTGGCCCATTTCAAGACGGCGCTGGCGGTGCTGCAGGATTTCCCCTTTGAAAAGGCCCAGGGCACGACGCGCATCCTGCGCGAGCCGATCGGCGTCTGCGCGCTGATCACCCCGTGGAACTGGCCGGCCAACCAGATGGCCTGCAAGATCGCGCCGGCGCTGGCGGCGGGGTGCACGATGGTGCTCAAGCCGTCCGAGCTGGCGCCGTTCTCGGCCATCGTGATGGCCGAGATCCTGCAAGAGGCCGGCGTCCCGGCGGGCGTCTTCAACCTGGTAAATGGCGACGGGGCGGGCGTCGGCAACGCGCTGAGCACCCATTCCGAGGTGGACATGGTCTCCTTCACCGGCTCGACGCGGGCCGGCAAGCAGGTGATGAAGAGTGCCGCCGATACGGTGAAGAAGGTTGCCCTCGAACTCGGCGGCAAGTCCGCCAACATCCTGCTCGACGACGTGGATTTCCCGAAGAGCGTGCGCCACGGCGTGCTCAGCCTGATGACCAACAGCGGCCAGAACTGCAACGCACCATCGCGCATGCTGGTGCCGGAAGCGCGCCTCGACGAGGTGGAGGCGATCGCCGCGGCGAGCCTGGCGCGGGTGGTGGTCGGTGATCCGCTGGCAGAGGCGACGACGATGGGGCCGCTGGCCAATCGTGCCCAGTTCGAGCGCGTGCAGGCCTTCATCGAACAGGGCATCGCCGAGGGCGCGAAGCTCGTGGCCGGTGGGCCGGGGCGGCCGGACGGCATCGAGCATGGCTATTTCGTGCGGCCGACGGTGTTCAGCCGGGTAACGCCCGACATGACCATCGCCCGCGAGGAGATCTTCGGCCCGGTGCTGTCCATCCTGCCCTACAAGGACGAGGCGGACGCGATCCGCATCGCCAACGACACGCCCTACGGCCTGTCCGGCTACGTGTCGTCGGCCGATCTGGCGCGGGCGCGGGCGGTTGCGCGGCAGTTGCGCAGCGGCAATGTGCACCTCAACGGCGCGCCGGTGGACCTCACCGCGCCTTTCGGCGGCTACAAGCAGTCGGGTCTCGGGCGAGAGTGGGGCGCCTGCGGGCTGGAGGAGTTCCTCGAGGTGAAGGCGGTCATCGGCTACGGCGACGAGCCGGCCTGAGCCTTGTTGTCAGCTTCGCGTGACAAAATGCGGGCCGGTGGCCGTGCTGCCGCCCGTTGAGGAGTTTCCGCGCCGATGGCCCTGATCGTTTCCGTTTGCCTCTTGCTGGTCGTGCTGACGACCGTGATCCACTACGAGGTGCTGCGTGGCCTGAGCCTGTGGCTGCCCGAACTGGCCATCCGCCCGCGGGCCAAGCTGATCGTCGTCATCCTCGGCACCTTCATGGCGCATTTGCTGGAGATTGCGCTGTACGCGTTCGCGGTGTTTGCGCTGGTGCGTTACGCCGGACTCGGTTCGGTGGGGGATGAAGGGCGTTTCTCGTTTGCGGTGTCCTTGTATTTCTCGGCCGAGACCTTCACCTCCCTCGGCTACGGTGACGTGGTGCCCGGCGGCGACGTGCGCCTGCTGGCCGGCACCGAGGCCCTCAACGGCCTGCTCTTGATCGGCTGGTCGGCGTCCTACGCCTACATCGCGATGGAGCGCTTCTGGCGCGACGGCCTGGGCGACAGCAACTGACGGAGGTTTTCGAGCGTGCGCATCCTTGTGGTGGAAGACGACAAGACCCTCGCCGCCGGCCTGGTTGAAGGCCTGGAGCGGGAGGGCTTCATGGTCGACCGGCTGGAGGCCGCCGAGCCGGCCGAGGCGGTGCTGCAGCATACCGCCTACGACCTGGCGATCGTGGACATCGGCCTGCCGGGCATGGATGGGCTGGAGCTGATCCGCCGGTTGCGCCGCCGCGGCGTGCTCACTCCGATCCTGATCCTCACCGCCCGCGACGGGCTGGACGACCGGGTCGTCGGCCTCGACGTGGGGGGCGACGACTACCTGGTCAAACCCTTCCTGCTGCCCGAGCTGCTCGCCCGCATCCGGGCGTTGATCCGGCGCAGCCGCGCGGCGGCCAGCATGGTGCTGAGCGTCGGCCCGCTGGCGCTGGACGTGCAGCGGCGCAGCGCGACGCTGGCCGGTACCGAGCTGGAACTGACCGGCCGGGAGTGGGACGTGCTCGAACAGCTGGCCCTGGTGGCGCCCAAGGTGGTCGCCAAGCAGAAGCTGGCCGACAGCCTCAGCCAATGGGACAAGGAGATCACCTCCAACGCGGTGGAGATCTACGTGTCGCGACTGCGCGGCAAGCTGGCCGCCAGCGGGGTCGGCATCCGCACCGTGCGCGGTATCGGCTACCGCATCGAAGCGGGCGAGGCAGGAGAGGGCGATGCCGCGCCTCGGTGAGGCCCGCGCGCTGCGCAACCGGCTGCTGGTGGTCATTTCCTGGCCGCTGCTGATCCTGCTGGCGGCCAGCATGGTGGCCGATTACCGCTCGGCGCTGAGCATTGCCGACGAAGCCTACGACAACGCCTTGACCGGAACGGCGGTGGCCCTGGTCACGCGCCTGGAGCGGGACGACGACGACAAGGACATCGAGGTGGACATCCCGCCGGCAGCGGACGAGATCCTGCGTTCCGATGCCATCGACAAGATCCAGTACGTGGTGTTCGATAGCCGGGAGAAGGTGATCGCCGGCGATGCCGAGTTGCTGCAACTGCCGCGGCCTGAGGTCGCCAACCGCAGCGTCGTGCAGGATGCGAGGATCGGCAAACGTGCGCTGCGGACCGCCAGTTACCGCTACGAAAGCCCGCGCATGACAGCGACGGTGATCGTCGCCGAGACCACCCTCAAGCGCCGGCATGCCGCCAACCGTATCCTGGCGATGATCTTCTGGCCGAACCTGTTGTTGATCGCCGCGGCGCTGCTGCTGGTGTATTTCGGTGTGCGCTATGCGCTCAAGCCACTGGATACCCTCGGGCGCGGCATCGCCGCCCGTGGGCCCAACGACTTCAGCCCGATCGCCGAGACCGGTGTGCCGGCCGAGGCCGGGCCGCTGGTGCGGGCCATCAACCGCCTGCTGCAGCACCTGGGGCGGGCGGGGCGGGCCCAGCAGGCCTTCCTGTCGAACGCCGCCCACCAACTGCGCACGCCGCTGGCCGGCCTGCAGACCCAACTCGAACTCGCCGTCGAAGCCCTGCCCGCCGAGGCCCGCCCGCGCATCGAGCGCCTGCGCGAGTCCACCGGTCGTTTGGTCCATTTCACCAACCAGATGCTGGCCTTGGCCCGCTCCTCGTCGGAAGGCGCGCTGATCAGCGAGCATCGGCCGGTGGATCTGGCCGCGCTGCTCGAGGATGCCGCCTCGGACCTCCTCGATGATGCCCTCGCCAAGCAAATCGATCTCGGCTTCGAGACCGCCCCGGCGACCGTACAGGGGTCGCGCTGGATGCTGCGGGAAATGCTCGCCAACCTCATCGAGAACGCCATCGCCTACACGCCGGAAGGCGGGCAGGTTACGGTGCGCTGCGGTCGCAATGCCGAGGCGGGCGTGTTCGTGGAGGTGGAGGACGATGGCCCGGGCATTCCCGAGAGCGAACGCAGCCGGGTCTTCGAGCGCTTCTACCGGGGCGCCGCCAGCGGGGCCCCCGGTACCGGCCTGGGCCTGGCCATCGTCAAGGAGGTTGCTGACCGCCACTCCGCCGAGGTCTGCATCGCCAGCGGCAGCGAGGGTGTTGGCACATGCATCCGGGTCGTCTTCCCGGAGCTTCCAGGGGTGGTCGGGACGGCAGCGTGATGTGCTTCGGGACTCGACTTGATCAACTGTAGGGACTTGATCCGCTGCGGAAGGGCTTAATCGGCTGCGGAAGGGCTGAAGCAGCTGTGGGAGGGCTTGGTAGGCTGTGGGGGCGAATTCATTCGCCCTCCGCGCGTGGATGAACCACCGCGGGCGAATGAATTCGCCCCCACAGCACCATCCCACAGCACCATCCCACAGCACCATCCCACAGCACCATCCCACAGCACCATCCCACAGCACCATCCCACAGCACCATCCCACAGCACCATCCCACAGCACCATCCCACAGCACCATCCCACAGCACGCCACTGGTCTTAATCCCCTATCGATTGTCAGGTAATTGAAGGTTGCCGACCGCTAAGGTCCGTCGCGTTATTCAACGTGGGCCCCGTGGTCATGCACAGCACTTCCGAATCTCCCTTCATCGACTCTTCCGCCGGCCTGCGCCGGCCGCGTTCCCTGGTCTTCCTGCACTGGGCGACGGCCTTGCTGATCGCACTGGTGGTGGGCATCGCCTTCCTGCGTGAAGGCGTGGAGGAGAAGGCCTTGCGCGCGACCCTCATGAACATCCATCGCAGTATCGGACTTACCGTTGCGCTGCTGGCGATGGCCCGCATCGTCGTGCGCCTGGCCCACCGGCCCTTGCCGCCGACCGCCGACATGCCGCCGCTGGCCCGTCTGGCGGCCGAGCTGGCGCACCTGGCTCTCTACGTGCTGCTGATGGCGCTGCCACTGATCGGCTGGGCCCTGTCCAGCGCCAATGGCAAGCCGGTGACCTATTTCGGCCTAGTCAATCTGCCGCCGCTGGTGGGGCAGGACGAGGACCTGGCTGACGATTTGGCCGAATACCACGAGAACGCCGCCTGGCTGCTGATCGGCCTGGTCGGTGTGCATGCCGCGGCGGCCCTCCATCACCACTTCGTGCGTCGCGACAACGTGCTGCGCGCCATGCTGCCGGCCCGGTAGTTCGGGCGAGCTTCCTCATATCTGTGGGGGCGAATTCATTCGCCCACTGCGGATTGCTTCACCTCGGCGGGCGAATGAATTCGCCCCCACAGGCCCAGCCCGCAGGCCCAGCCCTTACTGGAGCTTGCCCCCACGGGCACAGCGATTTTTTCTTCATCACAAGTACAAGGACAAACATGCATCCGATTCTTTCCGGGGGGAAAACCCGTCTGTCCGTAATCCGGCATACGGCCGGCCTGGTGCTGGCTGCAGCCGGTTTCCTGGCTACCGCGCCGGCGGCCCACGCCGTGCCGAGCTTTGCCCGCCAGACCGGGCAGGAATGCGCGGCCTGCCACATTGGCGCCTACGGCCCGCAACTGACGCCCTATGGCGTGAAGTTCAAGATTGGCGGCTATACCGACTCCGACGGCAAGGGCGGAAAAGTGCCGCTGTCCGGCATGGTGGTGGCGTCCTTCACGCGTACCGCCAAGAGCCAGGACCCGGCGCCGGACAAGTCCAGCCCGAACAACAACCACTCCCTCGATGAGGCCTCGGTCTTCCTGGCTGGCCGGTTGAGCGACAAGATCGGCGCCTTCGTGCAGGCCACCTACGACGGCATCGGCCAGCGTACGTCCATCGATCAGGCCGACGTGCGTTTTGCCCACACTACCGAGGTAGCCGGCAAGGAAACTGTCTTTGGTGTGTCGGTGAACAACAACCCGGGCGTGCAGGACCCGTTCAACAGCATGCCGGTGTGGAGCTTCCCCTACACCGCCTCTGCGCTGGGCTTTGGCCAGGGCGGTGCCGGTACGCTGATCAACGGTGGCCTTGAGCAGCGGGTCACCGGCGTGTCCGCCTACACCTTCTGGAACAACATGGTGTATGCGGAGCTGGGCACCTACCGCTCGCTGACCCCGACCATGCAGAGCCGCCTGGGCCTCGGCAAGGGCGACGACATGGGCCGGCTCGGCGGCAACACCGCCTACTGGCGTCTGGCGGTGTTCCAGGACCTGAAGAAGCAGGCCTTCAACGCCGGCATCTTCGGCCTCAACTCTTCGCTGCAGCCGGACCGCAGCACGCCGGGTTCCAACAAGTTCAACGACCTGGGCGTCGATGCGTCGTATCAGTTCCTCGGCACCCGCGAGCATGTGGCGACCGTCAACACCAGCTACATCCGTGAGCGCCAGACCCGCAACCAGCTGGTTGCCACCGACGGCGCCGACAACCTGAAGGGCCGCCTCAACGAGTTCAAGCTGAACGCGTCCTACCACTACATGCAGACCTGGGGGGCGACGGTCGGCCGCTTCGTGACCCACGGCACCGCTGACGCCACGCTGTACAGCGACGGCTTCGCCAACGGTTCGCCGAACACCTCGGGCTATATCCTGCAGGCCGACTGGACGCCGTGGGGCAAGGAGAACTCCTGGGGCGCCCCGTGGGCCAACGTCCGCCTCGGCGCCCAATACACCATGTACAACAAGTACAACGGTGCCAAGACCAACTATGACGGCAACGGCCGCGACGCGAAGGACAACAACACGCTGTTCCTGTTCGCGTGGACCTCATTCTGAGGGAGTGACGTGATGACAATGATTTCCCGCGCCGTCCTGCCGCTGCCGCTGCTGCTGGCGGCAGCTGCCAGTTCCCTCAGTTTCCAGGCCTGCGCCGCGGCTGATGTGGAAAAGGGCAAGGACGTGTTCGCCACCGAGTGCGCCGAGTGCCACAGCGTGCGCGAAGGCAAGAACAAGAAGGGGCCGAGCCTGTTCGGCGTGGTCGGCCGCAAGGCTGCCACGGTGGCCGATGCGAGTTATTCCGACGCCCTCAAGGCCAGCGGCATCACCTGGACGCCGGACAAGATCGACGCCTATGTGACAGCCCCGAAGAAGGTCGTCCCGGGTGGCAAGATGAAATACGACGGACTGGCGAGCGCGGCCGAAAGGGCCGAGCTGCTGGCCTATCTGGCGACCTTGAAGTGATTTGCGTCGGCCGGCCCGGTTGGGGGCCGGTCCGGCCGATGTGAAAGGGGGAAGGGCTTGCCTAGGCAAGCCCTTCTTGCGTCAGGCCTAGCTGGCTCCTTCAAGCATGAGGCCGGATCATTGGTTCAGACCTGAGGGTTCAGACCTGAGGGTTCAGACCTGTGGGTTCAGACCTGTGGGTTCAGACCTGTGGGGGCGAATTCATTCGCCCTCTGCAGGTTCATGAACCTCCGCGGGCGAATGAATTCGCCCCCACAGAATCCCCCCACATTCAGCGACGCAGGTCAGCGTGGGTTGCCCTGCTGGTGGCGCATCAGGGCCACCAGCAGGGCCATGCCGGCGGCCATCACCCAGGCGGCGATGATCAGCGCGCCCTTGTAGCTGCCGGTCACCGTGGCGATGTAGCCGGCCATCGCCGGGGCGACGACCTGGGCGACGCCGTAGCTGAGGGTCAGGCGCGCCATCGCCTTGGCCGGGTTGGCCGGGAAGCAGCGGCCGATGATCGACAGGGTCAGGCTGACGATGCCGACGAAGGTGCCGCCGTAGAGCATGGCGCTGGCCAGGTTGGCGGCGGTGCCGTCGCTGAAGGCCGGCAGCAGGATGGACACGATCTGCAGGCCGTAGGCTAGCAGCAGCGCCGGGATCTGCCCGCAGGCGGTGGCGATGCGGTCCCACAGGAAACAGGAGGGCGCCGCCGCCAGTCCGACGATGACCCACACCCAGCCGCCCTTGCCGGCCAGTAGCGGCAGCTTCTCGACGATGGCGATGATGAAGGTGGCACTGATCACATAGCCGAAGCCGGCGCAGAAGTAGGAGGCGATGAAGAGCCCCATCCAGCGCCGCGACGGTGCCGCCGGCAACTGGGCCGTGGCCTGGGCGCTGACCGGCGCGGGGGCCGGCAGCCAGAACCAGGCCGGCACGAAGAACAGCACGCCGAGCAGGCCGAGGCCCAGCCACTGGCCGTCCCACGCCAGGTGGCCGACCATGCCGGCCACCGCCAGCCCGGACACGATGATGCCCAGCCCGATACCGGCGAAGTGCAGGCCCAGTTCCGGCCGGTGGCCATGGCGGATCAGCCAGTTCAGTACCAGGCCGGAGGCGATCAGGAGGCCGGCGGTGCTCGACAGGCCGGCCACGAAGCGCAGCGCGACCCACAGCGTCACGTCCTGGGTGACGCCCATCGCGGCGGTGCTGACCACGGCCACCACCAGGCCGATGCGGTACAGCTTGAACTTGCGGCCGAGGTCGCTGATCGTCGCCGCCACCAGCGCGCCGGTGATGTAGCCGACGTAGTTGAAGGTGGCCAGCCAGCCGCCGGCCATGGCGCTGAGGCCGGCCTCGCCGCGCATGATCGGTAGTAGCGGCGTGTAGGCGAAGCGGGCCAGGCCGACGGTGAGGATCAGGGCGCAGATGCCGGCGAAGATCACCCGGTAACGGTCGGCCGCGCTGCTTGCGGGAAGGGCGGTTGTAGCGGCGTGCATGCTGTTCTCTCTTTTACGGGTTGTTATGGTTTTGATCTTAGGGCGTGCAGGGCTGTCTAACTTTCGATAGGATGACTTTCATTGTCGATGAGCTGACACGGGGCTAATCCCTCGCTCTGGAGCACACATGGAACTGGAAGAAGACTGGGCACTGGTCGATGTGCCGGACATGGACGAATTGCCGGGGCCGGTGTTCCAGCGTTTCGAGACCCTGCCGGCGCGCCACATCTTTCCGCCCCACGCGCACCGCTGGAACCAGTTCGTCTACGCCACCGCCGGTACGCTGGTGGTGATGGTCGAGAAATCCCGCTACGTGATCACGCCGGAGCAGGCGATCTGGGTGCCCACCGGCGTGTTGCACACCACCGGCGCACTGCACGGCGCGGAGTTCCGCAACCTGTACGTGGCTGATGCTCCCGGCCTGGGCATGCCGGGAGCATGCGCGGTGCTGGCGATGTCTCCGCTGCTGAGGGCGCTGATCGTCGAACTGGCAGACATCGGCGGGCGCGGCGAGAGCGCCGACTACATTGCCCGCGTGCATGCGCTGATCCTCGACCAGCTGCGTCGCCTGCCGGTGCAGGATTTCCAGTTGCCGTGGCCGACCAGCCCGATGTTGCGCAGGCTCTGCGAGGCCTTGTATGCGAACCCGGCTGATCTTCGTGGCGCCGACGAATGGGGGGCTGCGCTGGGGGCGTCGGCGCGCACCCTGGCCCGGCGCTTCGAGAAGGAGCTGGGGCTGGGCCTGCGTGAATGGCGGCATCGCCTGCGTCTGTTCCGCGCCGTGGAATGGTTGGGGGCCGGGCGCCCGGTAACCGATATAGCATTGGAGCTGGGCTACAGTTCGCCGTCGGCCTTCACCTACATGTTCCGCCAGGAGATGGGCTGCAGCCCGACCGAATACCGGGGGCGCGGAGCGCGCCCCTTCACTGCCAGCGAGGTGGCTTCATGACCATTCATGCGGATCTTCACCACGTGATCTATGCCTTGTCCGACGCCCTCGACCTGGTTGGCGTGGACGACGTGGCCCACGGCAAGCGGGTCGGCATCATGGCCGCCGCCTGTGCGCGTGCCGAAGGCCTGGGCGAGGCCGACGCCTCCTTCCTGTTCGACCTCGGCATGCTGCACGACATCGGCGTGTCGTCCACCAGCACCCACAACCATCTGGTCGAGGAGTTCGACTGGGAGGACTCCCAGATCCACTGCGAAGTGGGGCATGCGCTGCTCACCAGCTTTCCGCCGCTGGCGCCGATGGCCGAGCCGGTGCGTTACCACCATACCCGCTGGGACGCGATGCCGGCCGATCTGCCGCCCGACGTGGCCCGCCAGGCCAACTGCCTGTACCTGGCCGACCGGGTCGATGCGCTGGCCGCGCCTTACTACGCCGACAACAGCACGCTGCAGAACACCGAGGGCATCCGCAGCAGCATCGCCGCCCACGCGGGCAGTTACTTCGCGCCGGACCTGGTCGATGCGTTCATGGCAGCCTCCCGAACCGAGGCTTTCTGGCTGATGCTGGAGCCGCGCTCGATCCAGGCCTGCCTGGTGGATCAGCTGGCGCGGGCGGAGCCTTTTCCCGCGTCGATGGGCGATCTGCGGCACCTGGCCGCCATCTTCGCGCGCATCGTCGATGCCAAGAGCCCCTTCACCGCCGAACACTCCCTTGGCGTGGCGCGGTTGGCCCGCTTCCTGGCGGAGCGCATGAGCGTGCCGGCGGAGAACTGCGACAAGCTGGAGATCGCCGGCCTGCTGCACGACCTGGGCAAGCTGCGGGTGCCCGACGAGATCCTCGACAAGCCGGGCCGCCTCGACAGCCGCGAGCGCCGCATCATCAACACCCACAGCTTCGAGACCTTCCAGATCCTGCGCAACATCGACGGCTTCGAGGACATTGCCCGCTGGGCGGCCTACCACCACGAGGAACCGGATGGTTCCGGCTACCCCTTCCACCTGAAGGGCGACACCCTGTCCCTGGAGGCGCGCATCCTGCGCGTCGCCGACATCTTCCAGGCGATGGTGCAGAACCGGCCGTACCGCCAGGGCCTGTCGGTGCCCGAGGTGTCGTCCTTCATGCGCATGCTGGCCGACACGGGGCATATCGACGCGGAGGTCACGGCGGTGCTGCTGGCGGATACGCGACGGGCGATCGAAGTGGCGCTGCCGGCGTTCCCGCCCCTGCCGGACGCCAGGCGGATTCAGGAGGCGGCTTCGCCGGGCTGAGCGCCCGGCGGGCGGGACCGGCGTCAGCCGTGGTGGTGATGGGGATGGTGGCCATGACCATGACCATGGCTGTCCTGCTCCGATTCCAGCTCGGCCAGCACGTACTGGGACATGCCGATGGCCAGTTCCTGGTGGCTGACGAAGACCCGGCCGAGCTTTTCCCGGCGCAGCAGGTCCGCGTCGTCCTCGCTGTCGGCGCGCAGCACCGTGACGATCTCCGGATTGAGCTTGCGGGCGATGTCCACCATCTTGCGGCTGGCCAGCGGGTCCGGCGCGGTGATGACCAGCATCGCCGCGCGGGTGATGTGGGACTGGACCAGCACGATGGGGTCGGAGGCGTCGCCGCTGACGGCGGCCTTGCCGAGCTTGCGCAGGGTTTCCACCACCTCCCGGTTGCTGTCCGCCACCACGCAGGGAACATGGCGTTTCTCCAGCGTCGCGGCGATGTGACGGCCGACCCGTCCGTAGCCCACCAGCACCACCTGGTTGGAGAGCAGCTTGCGGTCGGTGCTCATCGGTAGCGCGGCCAGTGGGTCGTCCCGCAGGTCGAGCTTGCGCGCCCACGCCGAGCGGGCCCGTGCCCAGGCCTGGGCTGGTTCGATGGCGGCGAAGAGCACCGAGTTGAGGGCGATGGAGATCAGCGCGCCGGCGAGGATCAGGTTCTGCCCCTCCATCGTCAGCAGCCCCAGGCCCAGGCCCAGGCCGGCCAGGATGAAGGAGAACTCGCCGATCTGGGCCAGGCTGGCGCCCACCGTCAGCGCGGTGTTGAGGGGGTAGCGGAAGCCCAGCACCAGCGCGATGGCGGCCAGGGTCTTGCCGAACAGGATGATGAACACCACGCCGAGCACCTTGAAGGGCGCGTCGACCACGACCTGCGGGTCGAAGAGCATGCCCACCGACACGAAGAACAGCACCGAGAAGGCGTCGCGCAGCGGCAGGGAGTCTTCCGCCGCCCGGTGGCTGAACTCGGACTTGCGCATCATCATGCCGGCGAAGAAGGCGCCCAGCGCAAAGGAGACGTCGAAGAGGATCGCTGACGCGTAGGCCACGCCGACTGCGGCGGCGATCACACAGAGGGTGAACAGCTCCCGCGAGCCGGTGCGCGCCACCAGCCACAGCAGGCGCGGAAAAGCGCGCCCGCCGACCAGCAGCATCAGGGCGATGAAGGCGGAAACCTTGGCGAGGGTGATGCCGATGGTCAGCGCGAGGGTCGAGAAGTCGGCCTGGGGGCCGGCGTCCTTGGCACCGAGCAGCGGCGCCAGGGCTGGCAGCAGCACCAGCACCAGCACCATCGCCAGGTCTTCCACCACCAGCCAGCCGACGGCGATGCGTCCGTTGGTCGAGTCGAGAATGCCCTTCGCCTCCAGCGCGCGCAGCAGCACGACGGTACTTGCCACCGACAGGGCCAGCCCGAACACCACCGATTCACCCATCGGCCAGCCCCACCACAGGGCCATTCCTGCGCCGAGGCCGGTGGCCACGGCGATCTGCACGACGGCGCCGGGCACCGCGATCTTGCGCACCGCCAGCAGGTCGTCGAGGGAGAAGTGCAGGCCGACGCCGAACATCAGCAGCATCACGCCGATTTCTGCCAACTGGCCGGCCAGCGGAAGGTCGGCGACGAAGCCGGGCGTGCCGGGGCCGATGGCCACGCCGGCCAGCAGGTAGCCGACCAGCGGCGGCATGCGCAGGCGGGTGGCGACCAGGCCGAGGACCATGGCGAGGCCGAGGCCGGCGGCGATGAGGGCGATCAGGGAAACGTTGTGGGGCATCGGCAGTCAGCAGGGGGGCGGATTCAAGGGCACACAGGTTCGACGCCACGTCGGCGTGGCGGTTCGGCGATTCGAAAAATTTATGCTGCGGTGTATCAGAACGCGCCCATCGCCAGCCCGGCGGCGAAGGCGGCGCCGAGCTCCTCGCCCTTGGCGAGCTCATCGGCGGGGACGTGCTTGGGGGCCAGGATGTCTTCCGGCGTTTGTGCGTGGGTACACACGATCAGCGGCGGGGCGATGTCGCGCAGGCGCCAGCCGGTGGCGATGCGGGCGATCTGGCGGGCGGCGTTGCTGCCGTCGCTGCCTGCGCATATTACCGCGGCGTAGGGCCGGCCGTTGATGCGATCGAGGGCGCCGTAGTAGCTACGATCGAAAAAATCCTTCATCAGCCCGGCGATCGCAGCGAGATTCTCCGGCGTCGCGAAGACGTAGCCGTCGGCGCCCAGCAGGTCGTCGGGGCCGGCCTCCGGGGCGCGCAGCAGGCGCACATCGAGATCAGGCTCGCTGGCGGCGCCGCGGGCGACGGCGTGGATCATCTGCTCGGTGGCGCCGGTCCACGAGTGATAGACGAGCAGCAGGGTCTTGCGGGCGGTGGCGGTCATTGTCGAAAGGCATCGGGAGGCCTTTCGAGACTAGGTGGGTGCTCCGTATCGGTCAATGCCGCCGGTCAATCTTGCGGGTCAGTCCCACATGGAGCGCATGCGGGCGGCCAGGTCCACGGCGGCCTGGCGGGTTTCGGCCTTGGCCGGCGTGTCGGGGGTGGTCTCGGGCCAGGTGCAGGTCTCGAAGTGGTCGAGCAGGCGGTTGGGGATGAAGCGCGTGCGGCTGGCGTACACGTGGCGGTCGCCGGTGGCGGACTGGCCGCTGACGTAGAAGCGCTGTGGCACGTAGAGGTCGAGATGGTCCTTGGCGCGGGTCATCGCCACGTAGAGCAGGCGCATCTCCTCCTCGATTTCCCGCTCGCTGCCGGTGGCGAGGTCGGACGGCAGGCAGCCGTCCACCGCGTTGAGCAGGGACACCGCCGGCCATTCGCGGCCCTTGGCCGAGTGGATGGTGGACAGGATCAGGTAGTCCTCGTCGAGCAGCGGCTTGCCGGACTCGTCGCTGGTGGCGTCGGGCGGGTCGAGGGTCAGCTCGGTGAGGAAGCGCTCCTGGCTCGGGTAGGTGGCGGCGATGCGCGCCAGTTGCTGGATGTCGGCCTGGCGCACGGCGGCGTCCTCGAACAGGCGCTCCATCTGGCCCTCGTACCACAGGGCCAGCTTCTCGACGGGGAGTGGCCAGGCGCCGGCCTCGGCCAGCCCTTCCACCAGCACGGCGAACTCTTGCCAGTGCAGGCGGGCGCTGTCGGGCACCGGTTGCTCGGCGAGCAGCAGGCAGCCCGGTGGGGCGGCCTGCAGGTTGTCGAGGATGCGCCCGGCGGACTTGGGGCCCAGGCCGGGCAGCAGCTGGATGGCGCGGAAGCCGGAGACCCGGTCGCGGGGGTTCTGCGCCCAGCGCAGGATGGCCAGCACGTCCTTGACGTGGGCGGCTTCGAGGAACTTGAGCCCGCCGAACTTCACGAAGGGGATGTTGCGGCGGGTCAGTTCGATCTCCAGTCGCACGCTGTGGTGGGCGGCGCGGAACAGCACCGCCTGCGCCTTGAGCTTGAGGCCGCCTTCCCGGCGGGTGAGGATGCGCTCGACGACGCCGGCGGCCTGGTCGGCTTCGTCGCGGACGCTGATCAGGCGCGGCTTCTCGGCCGAGGCGCGCTCGCTCCACAGGTCCTTGCAGAAACGTTCCTTGGCCTGGCCGATGACGCCGTTGGCCGCGGCCAGGATGGGCTGCGTCGAGCGGTAGTTGCGGTCCAGCGTCAGCTGGCGGGCCGGCGGGTCGAAGTGGCCGGGGAAGTCGAGGATGTTGCGGATCGTCGCGCCGCGGAAGCTGTAGATGGACTGGGCGTCGTCGCCGACTACGGTGAGGCCGCGGCCGTCGGGCTTGAGGGCGAGCAGAATCTCGGCCTGCAGGCGGTTGGTGTCCTGGTATTCGTCCACCAGCACGTGGCTGAAGCGTGCCCCCACGTCGGCGGCCAGCTCCGGCACGCCGACCATCTGGGCCCAGTAGAGCAGCAGGTCGTCGTAGTCGAGCACCTGCTGGGCCTGTTTGGCGGCCACGTAGGCGCGGAACAGGGCCTTCAGCTCGGTGGCCCACTCGGCGCACCACGGGAAGGTGGACAGCAGCACGTCGGTCAGCGGCGCGCGGGTATTCACCACCGCCGAGTAGATGGACAGGCAGGTGCCCTTCAGCGGGAAGCGCTTGCCCTTGGCCGACAGGCCCAGCTCGTGGCGGACCAGATTCATCAGGTCG
Organism: Pseudomonadota bacterium; assembly: GCA_018241665.1. Taxonomy (GTDB): domain Bacteria; phylum Pseudomonadota; class Gammaproteobacteria; order Burkholderiales; family Rhodocyclaceae; genus Zoogloea. The sequence continues at coordinate 7,500 of JAFEDK010000043.1, read as the reverse complement.
GCCGAGTCTTCCCGGTCGTGGATCGTGAACGCCGCGTCGAGGCCGATGGCACCGGCGTATTCGCGCAGCAGCCGTGCGCCGACGCTGTGGAAGGTGCCGGCCCACGGGAAACCGGTGGCGGCCAGCTGGGCGTGGCGCGGCGACACTTTGGCGGCGATGCGCTGCACGCGCCGGGCCAGCTCGTCGGCGGCGCGGCGGGAGAAGGTCAGTAGCAGGATGCGGCTGGGGTCGGCGCCGCGGGCCAGCAGGTGGGCGACCCGGTGGGCGAGGGTGTTGGTCTTGCCCGAACCGGCGCCGGCGATCACCAGCAGCGGCCCGTCGCCGTCTGTCGTGCCGACGCCGTGGGTGGCGGCCTGGCGCTGGACCTCGTTGAGCTTTGACAGGTAGGCGGGGATGGTGGTGTCGGTCACGTCGCTCATCGGCGGGCGCTCCCTGCCGTCGGCCTGCGGGCGGCCGCCGTGGCTGGCGAAGGGATGGCGTTGCGGTGCGGGGATGGGGTTTGGTGCAGGGGCATGGTGTATCTCGCTTTGGCTGTAATTGTATACAGCTTTATGGGGGCTGCAAGCGCCAGGAAAAGGGGATGGGCGAATGAATTCGCCCCTACGGAAGGCCACCGCGCGGAATGGGTTGCGTGGGGGCGAATTCATTCGCCCAGAGGAAGGACCGTCGCGCGGAACGGGTTACGTGGGGGCGAATTCATTCGCCCGGAGGAGGGACCGTCGCGCGGAACGGGTTACGTGGGGGCGAATTCATTCGCCCGGAGGAAGGCCCGTCGCGCGGAATGGGTTGTGTGGGGGCGAATTCATTCGCCCAGAGGAGGGACCGTCGCGCGGAATGAGTTACGTAGGGGCGAATTCATTCGCCCACCCTGGCCGGGCCGATGTGATGTGGCGATAAAGTCACCATGTTGTTTGCCGCGGCGTGAGCTCGCCTGCGGCCTCGGGCAGGCGAGGAAGGCGCTTCCCCGAGCCTGCTACCATCCGTCCATGAGCCTCTACCAGAATCTCGCCGAACAGACCGCCCGCTTGATCGCCGACGGCGTGCTGCGTCCCGGCGACCGCCTGCCGTCGGTGCGGCAGGCCTGCAAAAGCAACGGCATCGCGCCGGTGACGGTGACCCAGGCCTACGCGCTGCTGGAAAGCCGCGGCCTCGTCGAGGCGCGTCCCAAGTCGGGCTATTTCGTGCGGGCGCGCCTGGGCCAGCGCCTGGCCGAGCCGGAGATGACCCACCCGGTCGGCCACTCGACGGCACTGGAGGTCAGCGACTTCATCTTCCAGATCCTCGACAGCGTCAAGGACCCGGCGGTGGTGCCCCTCGGCTCCAGTTTCCCCAGCCCCTACCTGTATCCCCTCGACAAGCTGGGGCGCTGCCTGGCCGCCGCCGCGCGCCACCTCGATCCGCTGGCCACCGTCACCGACCTGCCGCCGGGCAACGACGAGCTGCGCCGCCAGCTGGCCCTGCGCTACCTGGCCCACGGCGCGTCTGTGGCGCCGCAGGAGATCGTCATCACCTCCGGCGCGATGGAAGGGCTGAACCTGTGCCTGCAGGCGGTGACGCGGCCGGGCGACCTGATCGCCATCGAGTCGCCGACCTTCTACGCCGGCCTGCAGGCCGCCGAGCGGCTGGGCCTGAAGGTCATCGAGATTCCCAGCCACCCGCGCGAGGGCGTCAGCCTGCCGGCGCTGGAGGACGCGCTGCGCCACCATCCGGTGAAGGCCTGTTTGTTCATGCTCAACTACGCCAATCCCACCGGTGCGCGGGTGCCGGACGAGCGGCGGCAGGCGCTGGTGGAGCTGCTCGACCGCCACGATGTGCCGCTGATTGAGGACGACGTGTATGCCGAGCTGCACTTCGGCGCTGAGGCGCCGCTGTGCACCAAGGCGGTGGACCCGAACGGGCGGGTCATGCACGTGTCGTCCTTTTCCAAATGCCTGGCGCCGGGCTACCGCATCGGCTGGGTGGCGGCGGGGCGCTACGCGGCGGCGATCCAGCGCCAGAAGCTGTCCCTGAGCCTGGCGACGACGGTGCCGGTACAGATTGCGCTGGCCGACTACCTGAAGCACGGCGGCTACGAGAAGCACCTGCGCCAGCTGCGCGGCACGCTGGCGACCCAGGAGGCGGCGCTGGTGGCCGCCGTCGAAACCTATTTCCCGGCCGCCACACGGCTGGCGCGGCCGCTGGGCGGCTACTTCCTGTGGCTGGAACTGCCGCGCGGCACCGATGCCCTCGAGCTGCACCGCCGGGCGCTGGAGCAGGGCATCAGCATCGCGCCGGGGCCGATCTTTTCGGCCAAGCGCGAGTTCGGCCATTGCATCCGCCTCAACTTCGGCCATCCCCTCGGCGAGCGCGGGCGGGCGGCCGTCGCCACGCTGGGGGCGCTGCTTTAATGGGCTCGGACTGGTGGCGGGCTCCTTTTGGGGTTGCTGTTGTAGGGGGCGGTTGTGGGGGCGAATTCATTCGCCCTCTGCCGGTTGGCCAGGCTCCGCAGGCGAATGAATTCGCCCCCACAGGCCCACCCCCTGTGGGCAGAAAACAATCTGTATCTATAGGAAAAGCGACAGCCTGAATCTGTTTCCATCCGGCCCCGGGTGATTTACTCCCGGTCCAGGAGGAATACCCAGATGAACAAGCCTGTCAGCAAGGTCCGCGAAGCCAAACTGGAGTTGTACCGCAAGAAGGGAAAGATCCACGCCCGCGAGGTGCGCGGCCGATTCAACACGATCCGCTGGGCGATGGTGTGGTTCACCCAGCTGGTTTTCTACGGGGCCTGCTGGCTCCAGTGGGGCGGCCGCCAGGCCGTGCTGTTCGACATTCCCCACGAGAAGTTCTACCTCTTCGGCCTGGTGCTGTGGCCGCAGGACGCGCTGCTGCTGGCCATCATGCTGATCCTCGCCGCCACCGGCCTGTTCCTTGTCACTGCACTGGCGGGGCGGCTGTTCTGCGGCTTCGCCTGTCCGCAGACGGTCTATACGGAAATCTTCATGTGGATCGAGGCGAAGGTGGAAGGCGACCACCTGGCCCGCCTGAAGCTCGACCAGGCCCCGCCGAGCTTCGGCAAGCTGGCCCGGCGCGGCACCAAGTACGCGCTGTGGGCGCTGGTGGCGGCGTGGACGGCGATCAGCTTCGTCGGCTACTTCACGCCGATCCGCGAACTGCTGCCGGCGGTGGCGGGCTGGAACGTCGGCCCGTGGGAAGGCTTCTGGCTGATCTTCTACGGTTTGTTTACCTACGTGCAGGCCGGCTTTGCCCGTGAGGCGGTGTGCCAGCACATGTGCCCGTACTCCCGTTTCCAGGGCGTGATGTTCGACAGCACCACCCGCACCGTCAGCTACGACGTGGCCCGCGGCGAGCCGCGCAAGGGCGCGGCCGCGTTGAAGGCGGCGGGGCAGGGGGCCGCGCAGGGCGCAAGTCAAGGCAAGGGCGACTGCATCGACTGCGGCATCTGCGTGCAGGTCTGCCCGACCGGCATCGACATCCGCGACGGCCTGCAATACCAGTGCATCAACTGCGGCCTGTGCGTGGATGCCTGCGATGACGTGATGACCAAGGTCGCCAAGCCCGTCGGTCTGATCCGCTTCGCGTCGGAGCAGGAACTGGCCGGCCAGCCAACCCGCAGCGGGCGTCCGCGGCTGGCGGTGTATGGCGGGCTGATCGGGGTCTTCGTGGCCCTCGGCGCGTGGACCCTCAGCGAGCGTTCGCTGCTGCTGGTGGACGTGCTGCGCGACCGGGGCAGCCTGTCGCGGGAGACCGCCGACGGGCTCATCGAGAACGCCTACACCCTCAAGCTGATGAACCTGGCCGAGGAAGACCGCGACTTCGACGTGGCGGTGAGCGGCTTGCCCGGCATCCAGCTGGTCGGCACGAGCCACTTCAGCGGCGAGGCCGGCGGCATCCGCGAAGTCCATGTGACCGTCGCCGCGCCGCCCGACGCCGCCAAATCCGGCGCCAGCCCGATCGCCTTCCTGATCAAGGCCCGGCAGGACCCCGACACCCAGGTCAGCGAGAAGAGCACCTTCGTGCTGCCTTGAAGCCCTGTGCGGGCATTTCCGTTGGGGCGAATTCATTCGCCCTCCACCGGTTAAACAATGTCCGCGGGCGAATGAATTCGCCCCAACGGAGAAAACCGAGACACCATCCATGTACCGCTACAACGAAACCGACCAGCGCCTGGTGGACGACCGGGTCGTCCAGTTCCGCGACCAGATGGCGCGCTTTCTCGACGGGCGCCTGGCGGAGGACGAGTTCCGCCCGCTGCGCCTGCAGAACGGCCTGTACATCCAGCGCCACGCGCCGATGCTGCGGGTCGCCGTCCCCTACGGCACGCTGGCGGCCTACCAGCTGCGCAAGCTGGCTGACATCGCGCGCCGCTATGACCGGGGCTACGGCCACTTCACGACGCGCAGCAACATCCAGTTCAACTGGGTGCGCCTGGAGGAGACGCCGGACATCCTGGCCGAACTGGCCGCCGTGCAGATGCACGCGATCCAGACCTCCGGCAACTGCATCCGCAACATCACCACCGACCAGTTCGCTGGCGTGGCCGCCGACGAGCTGTTCGACCCGCGTCCCTACTGCGAGATCGTCCGCCAGTGGTCCACGCTGGCGCCCGAGTTCCTGTTCCTGCCGCGCAAGTTCAAGATCGCTATCGCCGGCGGCGAGGAGGACCGTGCCGCCGTGCGCTTCCACGACATCGGCGCCCGTGCGCGGGTGGCCGAGGACGGGAGGATCGGCTTCCAGGTCTTCGTCGGTGGCGGCCTCGGCCGCACGCCGATGGTCGGCCAGTGCCTCAGGGATTTCCTGCCGCGGGAGGAACTGCTCAACTACTTCGAGGCCATCCTGCGGGTCTATAACCGCTACGGCCGCCGCGACAACAAGTACAAGGCGCGCATCAAGATCCTCGTCAAGGATCTGACGCTGGACGGCTTCGCGCGGGAGGTGGAGGAGGAATGGGCGTGGAGCCGCGGCGGCCCCGGCGTGATCGCCGAGCAGACCTTCGACGACATGAGCGCCTTTTTCACCCGCAGCGACCTGCCGCCTGTTGACGCTGCCGACCCGGTCTATGTGGCGGCGTTGGCGAGTAACCGTGCCTTCGCCCGCTGGGTCGAGCGCAACGTGGCGGATCATCGCGACCCCGGCCGCGCCATCGTCACCCTGTCCCTGAAGAAAGCCGGCTCGCCGCCGGGGGACGCCACCGCCGAGCAGATGGACGGCGTGGCCGAGCTGGCCGAGCGCTTCGGCGCCGGCGAGATCCGCGTCAGCCACGAACAGAACCTGGTGCTGCCCCACGTCGCCCGCCGCGACCTGCCGGCCCTGTGGGAAGGCGCGCGGGCGCTGGGCCTGGCGACGCCCAACATCGGCCTGTTGACCGACGTGGTGTGCTGCCCGGGCGGCGACTTCTGCTCCCTCGCCAATGCGCGTTCGATCCCGGTGGCGGCGGCGGTCCAGCAGCGCTTCGAGGATCTGGACTACCAGTTCGACATCGGGCCGCTGGAACTCAACATGTCCGGCTGCGTGAATGCCTGCGGCCATCACCACATCGGGCACATCGGCATCCTCGGCGTGGACAAGAACAACGAGGAGTATTACCAGGTGACGATAGGCGGCCGGGAAGGCACGCGGGCGGCCATCGGCAAGGTGATCGGCCCGGCCTTCGCGGCGCAGCAGATCCCCTACGTGATCCAGCGCCTGCTGGAGGTGTACCTGGCCCTGCGGCATGAGGGGGAGCTCTTCATCGACGCGGTCGAGCGCCTCGGCCTGGAACCCTTCAAGACCCGCGTGTATGGAGGTGGAGCATGAGCGCCGCAATCCTCAAGCACGGTGAGATCGTCGCCGACCGCTGGCAGCCCATTGCCGCCGATGCCAGCGCGGCGCACATCGCCGACGCCATCGCCGCGGGCGGGCCGCTGCTGCTGCCCTTGCCGCTGTGGCTGGCGCACCGGGCGGCGCTCAAACCGCAGCGGGCCGGCGTGCTGCTGGTGGCGGAAGACGGGCTCGACGCGGTGCTGCCGTGGCTGGATGACATCCCGCTGATTGCGATCCACTTTCTGGTGTTCACCGACGGGCGCGGCTACTCCCTGGCCCGCCTGCTGCGCAGCCGCCACGGTTATCGCGGCGAGCTGCGGGCGGTTGGCGATGTGCTGCGGGATCAGCTGTACTTCCTGCATCGCTGCGGCTTCGACGCCTTTGCGCTGCGTGCCGATCAGGTGGTGGAGGAGGCGCGGGCGGCCTTCGCGGATTATTCGTGGGCGCCGCTCGGCGGACGCGGGGAAGGCCACGGCATGAGCCACAATGAGCGCGTTGAGTGAAAACTGAGCCGGGGTGTCGCCCCGGCCGCATTGCCGAAGGCCTGCCGATGAATTCCGCCGAGCACCATGTTTCCGACCGTCCGGGCCTGTCCGACCACACCAAGGGCTTGCTGGCCGCTTGTGTGGTGGTGTTGTGCTGGTCGGGCTTCAACATCGTCTCCCGCCTCGGCAGCAAGGGCGTGCTGACACCCTTCGACATCGCGGCGATGCGCTTCGGCGTGTCCGGCCTGATCGCGCTGCCTTTCTTCCTGGTCCGCGTGAAGCCGGCCGACTGGCCGCGCTATATGGCGCTGGCCCTGTTCGGCGGCCTCGGCTACGGGCTGCTGGTGTACTCCGGCTTCGCCTTTGCGCCGACCGCCCACGCAGGCGTCTTCGTGAACGGCGGCATTCCGTTCTGGACCATCGTCATCGTCGCCGTGCTGGCCGGCTTCCGGCTCGCCCGTCACATCGCGCTGGCGCTGCTGCTGTCGTCCTTCGGGCTGGTGCTGATCGGTTACGACAGCGTGGTGGCCGGCCGCGGCGGCGCGCAGTGGATCGGCGACCTGCTGTTCTTCGCTGCCGCGCTGACCTGGGCCATCTTCGGCCTGCTGATGCGCCGCTGGCAGGTCCGTCCGTGGCTGGCGATCACCGGTGTGGCGAGTTTTTCCTGCGTGGCCTACCTGCCGGTGTACCTGCTGTGGCTGCCGAAGGCGGTGCTGCTGGCGCCGGCCGGGGAGATCGCGCTGCAGTGCGTCTACCAGGGGGTCGTCGCGGCGCTGCTGGCGGGCAGCATGTACAGCTACGCCAACCAAAAGATCGGCGCCTGTCAGGCCTCGATGATGCTGGCCCTGGTGCCCGGCGTGTCGGCGGTGGGGGCCTGGCTGCTCCTCGACGAAGCCATCGGCCTGCGCGTGATCGTCGGCATCCTGGTCGTGTCGGCCGGCGCCGTGCTGTGCGCCCTGCCGCCGCGTAAGGGGTGATGCCGGGAGGCGTCCTGGGATTGTCTGCGGGGCACGAGTCGCGGGTGAACGCGCTGTGAGGGAGTGGGTTGTGGGGGAGTGAGCTGTGGGGGAGTGGGGTGTGGGGGGGGTGAGCTGTGGGGGCGAATTCATTCGCCCGCGGTGCGTGGATGAACCACCGCGGGCGAATGAATTCGCCCCCACAGCACCAGCCCCACAGCACCAACCCCACAGCACCAGCCCCACAGCACCAGCCC
>JAFEDK010000042.1 GCA_018241665.1 Pseudomonadota bacterium | reverse complement strand
AGCCGGCTGTATTGGCAGCTGAAAGTGAGCTAAAAGACTATTGGGCCTTCTATAAGGCTAGTCCTAGAGTGGGGGGCTGCGTACGGATAGGTACGGCTGACGGTTGGTTGAGTATGGTCCGGAGCAGAGTCGAACAGATTGGATGATTGTCAGGATGTGCTAATGGCCCGCTTCATCCTACTTGGAGCGGTCAGCTTGAAGCTGTTTCAGGATTTTTTGAACTTTAATGCAATCATCGATTGTCCCCAGAAGCTGAAGCGGCGTCTTTCCCTCTAGGCGATCGGACGGGGTTTCTAGCCAGGCGTTCAGGGATTGATGCCCAAATAAAAGCGCAGCCGTACTAACTATTTGATCTATTCTAATTTTTAGCGCGGCTGCATTTCCTTTTTTTGCCGATCCATCCCCTCCAGGGCTAGATGGGAGGCTGCGTCGATCTAGAGCCTTTTCCGCTAAATCGATGAGTGGCGTCGCTGAGTCGTACTCCCACCGTTTGAGCCCCCTGCACTTTGGGTATGCAGGGCACCCCCAAAATGGGCTTCCGTCTTTACTGTTGTAGCGTTTGCACATCACTGAACCACATTCAGGGCAATTAGGTACCTGCTTTGGTTCATGGCTTCGAACGGGCGGTGGCACGAATTCCAGTAGTTCTACAGGCACCTCGCCGGAGAAGAACCAGTTGCCTGTTTCTAGTTCTCGCTGCGCTCCTTTGGTGGCGGCGAAACTCTGCATGGCCCAAGGAATGTTGAGATAGGTCTTAGTCATTCATCCATCCTTGATGGGAACTTTGACAGGATTGCTCAACAGATAGTGAGACGGTTCTCGCTAGCTGATGTGGTTAGTTCATTGAGAATGTATCGAAGGTTAAGGTAGATGGCAATGATGCTCTTGTACTTATCGCAGTGATGTTGGCAGGTTCTGCCCGGAGCGATCTTGCTCTTAAGGTATGCGGAAAGATGAGAGTGCGTGTGCTTTTGCTGATTAAAGAATCTGGGCGTTGGCCACCGATCCCGAAGGGCTTAAACCGGCTGGTGGTGTCGCGTTATTGTTCGCGGCTGGCTTCGATGGCCTCCCGACGCAGATCCAGTTGCTCGGAAGCGGAGATGCTCTTGTAGCGTTTCTCCATGAGTCAAGTCAGGTCGGCAAGTTCCTGGGCACGGACGGGCGAGAATCCCGGGCCGCAGGTGATGGAGCGTGTCGGCATCCAGGCTCAAGCGCTCCCCCTGATTCGCCACTTCCTCAAGGGTTGGCACCATCGCCTTGAGTCTTGCAACCAAGGATTCGCGCTGGGTGTCTCTGAGCCGACCTCGTCGAGGTCGAGCCGGCTCACACAGACTTCTTCGCTCCACAAGAACTAGAACAACGAAGAGGAGTCCTTCTCAATCTCATTGATTGAGATAAGAGTAACGGCGATTCTGCCACTGGCCACCCGCATTTCTTGAGTGACGATTTCAACGCGATTGAAGGCGTCGGAGCTAATTCTTGACACCGATTCATTAAAATAAGCTGGATCATAGTGGACGTCGGTCTTCTTTCTCGCGCCCTCATCGATGAAATGCACCACTCGCTCAAATCTACAATATCCAGAAAAACTTCCGCGCCTTATCTTTGGATTGGTATTGATTGGCAACAATTTCGGGGCGGCCTTCTTTATCCTACCCGCAACTTTGCAAACTTGCTGCTCTCCAAGGAAAACCGACACCTCATCCATCAAAACCGTTCCGGCTAAGCTCGCCCGAGCTTTCTCTGCCTCCGAGCGTGCAATATCCTCATGCTCCTGCGGAATTACGGGAAGTTCAGTTGTGCTATCAAAAAAACTGGCTTGACCATCATCAAAGAGATACGTTAAAAATCTCTGAATCTCCATCTCGCCAAATTTTCCGGACTCTTCAACATCAATTACCACACAAACATAATAGTGATCCTCATCAAGGTCGAGCGTCGTCGTCGAACACTTCTCAACCTCACACCCGGCAGCGCTCTCAAGTTCACTAACAAAATTCGCCAGGCAATCTGACAAGACTTTGACAGGCTCAAGATTTAGCTCATTTTGTAGAATGAGCTGCCTCCCATCAAACCTGCAGGGCTGGGGCCGCGTCAGCGTGATACAAATTTTCTTCCTTGCCATGTTCTTCACCTTTGAAATACATGGCTCAATTCTCGATCATACTTGTGCGTTATTTCATCTACTGGCGCTGCCATTTTATGGCCTTGCAAATATAATTCGTCACTCAGAAAAGCGTGATTTCACCCAATCGATACAGCCGCGAACCATGCGATAGCAAGAACTGTCAGCAATATGCGATTGGAGACGGCGTGACCCTTTCGACGGCTCAGAACCAAGACCGCTCGCTCAACAACCATTGTGCGCCCACGCTCAGTCCACACGGTATCCAACTGAGCTTCACTACCTTCAGTCACAACGAATTGCGATAGGCAGTATTCTTCGATCCAGATTTCTTGGTCCCGCGTGAGGCCAGATGTTGTAAAAACAACAAAATCCGAGTCTTGGAGATGAAGTGACTTAACAAGCCGCCCAATCCATTCAAAATGCTCCTCTCTCCACATCACAATATGACGCTGAGGCCCAAGTAACCCTGCGAAGTCGGAGGCCGTCGGAACTTTGCCCCAAGGGTTATTGGGATCCACCTGAACCTCGTCCGCGAACTCGATCAGACTTTCCCACTGCAACTCAGTGACCGATGTCATCAACTCTGGCAAGGACTTGCTCCGCTCAGAGCGCTTCGCACTCCCCCGAAAAGCAGACTCAAGGGCCGAGCGCATCTCGTCGGAAATCTCAGAAGGAACGCCAAGCCCGATTGCGGAACGATGATGGTCCGCACCTCGACTCACCAGTCGCGCCAGGCGCACCAAACTCCCGACAGAGACGTTGGGTATGTTGTCTTCCAGGGGATGGGCATCAAGCTTCGCCGCCCTGGTTTTCTGAGCATCCAGGTCATAGACCCCCTCGAGCAGGGCTGCCCTCGCCCGCCGCAAGACGTTGTGGTCCACGTAATCATCAAGCCATCGATCTACAACGTGCGAGTAGGATCCGATACTCGTTACAGGTGACGCGTGACCAAGCAATCGCGCCACGCCCCATAGGGTCCGCCGAGACTGATGCGCACTCCCCAGAACCTGAGCCCGCATCGTTGCGGTGACAGGCACATCCAAATGACTTCGATGAACTGCGGCGTCGATGCAGACCATCGAGTCAAGAACTCGTGTCGCAAAACTGTGCCGGGCACTGTGGATCACAAGCGCTGGATTGCCGGTCGCCCAGCGCAGTGCCTGAATGACGATCAAACGCATACGCCCGACAGCTCGTGGCCCCCGTATCTGACCGCCCAGAAGCGGCGCGGCCATATCCCCGCCAGAATTCGCCTCTGCGGTGACGAGCACGCGCTTGATCAGATTGTTTTCCACCGCGGTGTGCTCAAACAACGTTGGAACGAGCCGGCGACCCGAGTTCGTTTTCAGCCTGCGGATGGCATTGTTCCTGAGGAGAAGTAGGGGCCGGACGTCGCCAACCCAGTCCCCCCTCACCAAGCCGGCTGCCTCGGACGCTCTCAGCCCATATCGATAAGCGAGGAGCAAGACCATTGCGCTTGCCGTCACCACATCCTGGCCATACCTATGGGATGAAGCAAGGATGATGTCGAGCGCAGCCAGGTAGTCATGCTCTCGGATATAAGCCGGCCGCACCGATATCGTGGCCTTCCCAAGGGGGAGATCTCCCCAATCTGGATCCGAGATCGCTCCGAACTTTCTGGCGAAAACGTGAAAACGCCGTAAATAGAGGCCCACCGCTCTCGCTTCAATGTCAGGACGGGCAGCCAGCAGCGCGCTGTAGAGTTCGCCAACCTCCTCCTCCTCGGCATTCAATAGATCCGCGTCGTACCATACCCGCTCGGCCGCAGGCGAAATGCCGCTGAGGTAACGTCGAATACTGCTCAGCCGCCTCACCGTGCTTACAAGCTGACAAAGCCACTCCCCTACCAGATACAGCGCCGACGATACACGGGGTCGGAATTCAGTGACGACAGAAGAGACCGCACTGACCATCTCCCTTCTGCCCTTGGAGTTACGATCGGTGTCGGCGCCCTCGATACCTCGTCGGAGCGCTTGAAAGTAGAGACGCGATTCGGTCTGACTGGCAACAGAGCGAGCCTCATCACGCTCGCCCGCTTTGAGGTCATCTTCCGCTGACGTGAGAGATACCTGATCGCTTCCTACTTGGCTAGGCACTGCGCCGGGGAGTTCCAGAAACGCGCCGGTCTCGAGTCTCACCCAATCGCAATGATCAAGGCTACAAGCGGTAACACGCCCGGACAGCACACCGGCCAACACGCCTGGGGTGGCAAGTCGATTGTGTTGATCGACATAGCTGGCAAGGATGTCGATTACGTTCTTTCCGTCCTCGTTGCTTAGATCGACATGACAACTCATCAAGGCCTCACCCAGTACCTTCTGGACGGCCCCCTTCTTTCGACCGGGTTTGCGCCCCGCCTCCAGAAAAGCTGCGCAGTCCCTAGAGATCGGAAGCCTCAGACAGGGAGACGTGGCGTCGCTGGCCTCAAGCTCGTCCTCGAGATCCGGTCTGAACTCGAGCCAATATCGACGCCGAAAGTGAACGAGGCAGACAACCCGGGGATCCGATATCGCATGCAACAGTGCGGAGTTGGATATCCGGCTTTCCGCCATCAAGTGTAAGCTCGCCATCAGTAAGGCATCGGTGGCGGTTGCTCGACTGGGAGGAAAAGCCTTCCGCAGGATCGGCAGTTGTTCGAGCAGCATTCTCACCACCCGGGAAGCGCGCGCTGCCAAGTCTGTGGTGAATGGCGCATCCTCGTTAAGCGCGACATACGCGCGCCGCAGTCGCAGGGTGGTCGTGCCACGCCGAAGTTGCATGTTGAAGTATCGCTGAAGCACAGCGTAGCGGATGTGCGCCATGACATGGGGCGTCCCGCTCGGCGTTGTGACCAGCATACGTTCAAGCTTGGCCAGTTCCTCCGCAGTAATCTCTCCGACGCTGCGCTCCTCAAGCCAGTCCTCGATCAGCGCGCGCGCCTGCTGTCGGGCGGCCTCACGCCGCTTCCGTTGTTCACGCTTACGGCGCGCGAGTCCAAAGAGGACGTCCTGCTCCGCGAGCGCCCTGGGCCATTCCGGTGAGGCCCGGAGGATCGGCACTGGGAGGACTGGCAATGCCAACTCGCTGAAGGCACTCTCAAGCGCCGGACCACCCTGCTCCATGTCGACGCTCCATTGCCGTGTCGACCAATCCCCGTAAGTGCTGCAACCTCCGTAGGCATGGCCCAGTAGCCCGTCGATCACTTCGGCATCAACACCTCTTGCGCGCAGAGCCACGGGAAGTCGATGCCGGAAGATATTAAGGGGAGCAGGAAACACACCACTGCCGAGAGACCTCCTCAGCCCTTCCTCTGAGACAGACTCCCAACCCTCCTTACCCAGGTAGAAGAAGAGGGGAAGTCGGAAGGGGGGCCGGGATTCGTGCAGCCCAAGAAGCGCAGCAGAGAAGGCTGGTTGAGAGGGTGCAAAAAGCAGTGCGAGCTTCTCGAGATAGCCAAAATAGCGCTCGATCTCAACTGAAAGTGACTTTGGCATCGGCAGCAGCCGGCCGCCTTCCGCTCCGACAACCAACTTGTCGGCGACATACACCCGATGATCGCCAAGATCGAAGTGCAGAGGGGACTCGAACGGGTCGCTCACCGGACGCGCACCCGTCGCCGCAAACAGCTTGATCACCAAAGCCGTTGTGTACGCGTTGTGCTGTTCAATCAAGGAGCCCTGCGTGATCTGTGACTCGAGTCCGCTGAAGGCACTGCTAAGAAGCGAGCAAAACAGTTCTTCAACGACCCTTAGACGGCTCCCCAATGCATTGACACCATCGCCATCGGGGCTGATGTCGAATTGGAGCTCGGTACCGAGCGCATGGTAACGATCCAGCACCTCTGCCGCCGCCCACGAAGGGTAGGCGCTGGCGCCCGGCATTGCGGTGCGGCCATGGGCACTTCCGGCCAACGCGAGGAGGCTGTCAGACGTACGGTGATACAGGGAGTAGCCCAGCACATGACTAAGCATACTTGTGGTGACCCGCGCAAAACCCCGCACTGCGGCAACACGCAAGAAAGCCTGGCTAGGCGTTTCGGTGACCGATATCCAGAAGTCGCCCAGTTTTTTGCGAGTTGGGATCTGTGTGTAGCCCGCAAGCACAAGTCGGATCCAGTCGGGCAGACGCAAGCGATGAACGGACGCCGGCAGCACCAGCAACTCTGTCAGTGCCTCAGGCAACTCTCGCCGATAGGATGGCCGCGGAGGCTGACGGAACAGAACATCAAGGTCAGTGGAAAGCTGCCAGTCACCCTCAACGTTGCTACCCAGCCCAAAATGGCAGACTTGCATCAGCGAGTATCCCGTGGCGAGCGCGATCCAGGTGAACGCAGCGAGCAAACCATCCCGCCCACCCTGATCGCGTTCAGACTCAATCCACTCTTCGATAGCCGTGCGCTCCGGTCGCGTAAGCTGATGCCAGGACCAGGGCAGGTACTGACTGAACTCATGGCTCCGCAACAGGATGGTGTTTCCGGTGATGCTGCGTTGCGCAGGCGTTTCCGTCGCCTTGCCCACGAAGGACATGACACGAGCGCCGTCAGCATCTGCGCGCTCATCCAACTCAACCTCAAGATCGCTCCCGCCAGCACTCTCCTCCCATCCCGGCAACACGCGTATCGGAGACGTGCCGTCACCCAGTGAGCTCAGAACTCTTACACGGAATTCATCACTTTCGGACAATCCCTTATTGGTTGGAGCATCCTCGTTCCGCGCTACCCGTATGAGCGCACGGAGGACCCTTTGCTCAGCACTGCCTAGCTCGTCAGCGAGGAGTCGAGCCTGAGCTCGTCGCCGCAAGGTATTCGAAACAGATTCAAACTCAACTGGGAATGGCTCGTAGAGAGCAGACAGCAACCCGACCCAAGCCGGTTCGCGCGAAGCTGCATGGCGGAGCGCGTCTGCGACGGCCTTGAGATTCTGATCCAGATAATTTCCGCGCAGTGCGCGGATCCAAGCTTGCCCGAGCATCCAAAGTCGTAGAGTGTCGAACCACTCCGGGAACACCGATGCGTAGCGGCTATCCCGCGCAGGCGGCGCAGGATCGATCAGAGATGCGATAATGAAGGCGCTCGAAAGGCTCCCACGGAGCTGCCGCTCTGGCGGGACGGACGTCGGCAAGGCTGCGGGTACCCCAGGCGAAGTGGTGATGCTCACTTGGCTTGCCAGGGTGTACAGCGGCTCAAGCTCCGGAATGCAGGCAGACCAATCACCTAGGATCAGACGCGCCCTTGAGGTCGCGATAGTATGCAAGGCTGTGCCAAGCCACTCCGGGTTCCTCTGGCTTTGGCAAACGAGCACAAGCAGCCGAAGCTCATCAAGACAGCCAGCGGCGTCAGCCCAATCTACGAGGGGGCGCCAAGTGTCTGAGGGAGCACGGGTCGTGGAAGTGGGCAGAGGCTGGGGGGCCTCAGAGCGGGTATCTAGCGTCAAGTTGTGGGCTCAAGGGTGCGCGTTGGGGATGCCATCAAAGTGCTTCACCCTGATCATAGCGTCAAATATTCAACTAATTACGCCTATCTATGCGCCTTTTATCCGTTCTAAACAGATATTATTGACAGCCCTCCGAAGGCCTCGGGCGCGCCACATGCGGTGAAAACAAATGCTCAAACAAGCACCTGTTTTTACAGAACATCGTGGTCAGGGAGCAAGCGTTGAGCTCGATGGGTTAGGTCTGAACGCCTAGCCCATTTTGTTTTTTGGCCTACCCTTGGTCAAAAAACTCAGCCCGTTTCTGGCCTGCGGCCTTTTCTTCCCGCTCCACAAGGGATATTTCGCCCCTCACACGCTGCCCGTTGATTGTGCAGGCCTGCGCGATACAGAGGAGCGCAGGACCCACATCAAGACAACAACGGACAAGGTGCCTTCCTGCGACTGGAGTGAAAGATGGGACTGCTCAGAGCGCTGGGCAGTCCCTTTTTGTTGCCCGGCCGATCTACTGCCTCACGGAGAGTTCAAGACCGGCCGAGCAGTGCTGCGGCTTTGCAGGCCTTACTCAGGCTCAACTTGGCGCGAGAAACGACAATGCCAAGCCATTGAACTTGCTTGCGTGCTCCCACTGCGCCCAGTGGCCGCAGCAGTTGAAGATGTGCATTTCAGCTTTCTGGATCCCAGCCATCAAGCGCAGACCAAGGTCCAGGGGGACGAACCGATCCTCTCTGCCCCAGACGATCAATGTTGGCGCGGTGATTTCATTAAGCCGGCTCCCCTGATCCGGAAACTGTTTCGGATTGGCCTGCAGACTGGCCACGAAGTTGCTGAGATGCACCCGGTTCCCGAGCATGTTGGCCAGACGTAAGCGAAGGAGTTCTTCAGTCAGACTGCTTGGGTCATAGACGAAGATGTCCATCATCCGCTTCAGGTTGTCGATGGTTGGTTCCCGATAAAGCGCATTCAGGCAACGGATGCCTTCCGTAGGCATGGGGACGAGCAGACTGGCGCCACCGGTTCCGCCCCCCATCAAGATCAGCTTATCGACCCGTTGCGGATATGCGAGGGCGAAGGCCACCGCGCTGTGCGCCCCCATCGAGTTTCCGATCAAATGCGCGGACGTGATCTGCAAACCGTCCAACAGCGCGCAAAGGGTATCCGCATTGAGTTGGGAACGGGAGCCGGTCGAAATAATCGGATCACTCTTTCCCCAACCCAGACAATCCATCAGGACGACCCGGTAACCCGCGCTGGAGACCGCTTCTACATTCCGCTGGAAATTTGCCCAGCCCGTTGCTCCCGGGCCGGAGCCGTGAAGCATCACCACTACCGGCCCTTCGCCACCCGTGTCATTGAAATGCACCCGGTACGTATCGCCATTGAGACTGATCTGCATGAAGCGGCTTGTTTGCTCATCAGTCAGGGCCGGGATGGATTGAATCATGTAAATGCCTCCTCGATGTGATCACAAAGAGGAGTCTAAGTCCTTGAGACTACAGGGATCATATCCGGAGAGCGAAGCGCCTATCCCGGTAGCGCAGGGTTCTGCGCGGTAGCACCAGAGGCACCATTGCAGGCATTTTCTGCGGACTTCCGGCCACGACCAGATCCGTAGCAGACAACTCGTTTTCATTCATGCGTTGAGAGGATAAGTCGGGGATTGCGCGGAGTGCGCAATAAGGAACACACCAATAACTTCATGTCCGCACTCACCGAGGCCCCACTCAATCCCGGTCACCAAGAAATAGAAGGAGACAATCAATGCAAATGATGAAAGCGGCCCGTCTGCACGAAATCGGGGGAAAATTCCGGATCGACGCAGTCCCCGTGCCGACGCCAGGAACGCATGATGTTCTAATAAAAGTCGAGTCATGCGGGATCATCCCCAACCTTCGGAATGTGGTGACCCATTTTCCGACCTGGTACCCCTTCCTGCCGCTGCCAGCACTCCCGGCGATATTCGGTCTGGATGCGGCAGGAACCGTGGCTGCCGTTGGCAAAGAGGTGAGCTCATTCAAGCCGGGCGACCGTGTGTATGTGAATCCCGGGGTTGGCTGTGGGGAATGCCGCCACTGCAAGCAGGGCGAGCCCACGCGCTGTGAGAGCTACACGTTCATGGGTTACTTCGGATTTGGGAAAGACTCCCAATCCGTTTTCAGGACGTACCCCTATGCGGGATATGGCGAATACACCGTGGCGCCCGCGGCCAATCTGGTGCGCCTTCCGGAAACCATGCGGATCGAGCACGGGGCGCGCCTAGGCTACCTGGGAACAGCCTACTCGGCCATTCGCAAATCGGGCCTGCGTCCGGGACAGGACATTCTCATTCTCGGTGCAACGGGGACGCTGGGCGTCGGTGCAACATTATTGGCATTGGCCTTCGGTGCCGGCCGCGTCATTGTCGCGGGCCGGGATCCCGCGGCACTGAAACGCCTGATGCAACTGGATCCTCTGCGGGTGGTTCCAATTTGCTGGGGCGATGGGCCGATTCATGAGCAAGTACGGGCACGGATCAGGGACGGAGTCGACGTCATGCTCGACACACTCGGCGCGAAAGCCTCGGTGGATCTCTCGATCGATGCCATGCAGGCCGTCACCCGGGGCGGGCGCATCGTGCAGATTGGCGGCGTAGCGGGGCCGATTCCCATTGATCCCCACCCTTTCATGTGCGCGCAGCTCCAGTACATCGGCTCCCTCTGGTTCACGCCCGCCGAAGGCGATGAAATGGCCGCCATGATTGCCGCGGGGACAGTGGATCTGGGCATCCTCGAGCCCAGGCCTTACAGCCTCGAGAAGATCAACGAAGCCCTGGAAGACATCGAGCGGCACGGCAACGGCTTCACGAATTTCCACATTGCCTATTAGTCAAATGCCATGAGCTTTACTCGTATCGTTACCGGACACGATCCGTCCGGACAGGCCGATCTCAAGATCATTGGCAAACCTCACAATTCTGGTCCTTTCGAGCATATACCGGGCTTCTCGGCTTCATCCATATGGCGTACCACACCAGCCCCGGCAATCGAGCCGACACCACGGGATGAAACGTCAGTATTGCGCTCAGTCCTGCCGGAATGCGGTGGCACAAGCGCCCTGATGGTCACTTTCCCACCGGACGATCAGGTCATGAGCGCGGACTTCGATCCCCAAAAGGCCGCGATGGAGTTTGGCGAACGATTACCAGGTCTTGCCGAGAGTTTTGAGCCTGACGGCTCGGGATACCACGCGACCAATACGATCGATTACGGCGTGGTGGTCGAAGGCGAAATCGTGCTCGACCTGGGAAATGGGCGAGAGAGATCGCTTCGGCAAGGCGATGTCGTGGTTCAGATCGGCACCCGCCACGCGTGGAGAAATCGCAGCACTCGCCCCGCGCGTATGTTCTTCGTACTGATCGGGGCAAAACGCCCCGGCCAGGAGCTGCCATGAAAACAATGCTTCAGTGCATGTCGCACACGCCCCTGAAGGGCTATCAATATCCTGCGACGGAGGTCGTGACGGAGGTAGCCAACTGCATCGGCGCGGTGCGCAATGAAATTGAGGCATTCGATCCGGAGATCATTTATCTGTTTGCGCCGGACCACTTCAATGGCTTCTTTCTTGATCTGATGCCACAGTTTTGCATCGGCATGGCGGCAAGCTCGGTTGGCGACTATGCGACGCCGGTGGGTGCGCTGCATGTTCCCCAAGCCCTGGCGGAGGCTTGCGCCGAAAGCGTGATCGAATCCGGTATCGATCTGGCTTTTTCATATCGGATGCAGGTCGACCACGGATTCACGCAAAGCCTGATCGAATTGACCGGGGGGCTCGATCGTTATCCTGTGATTCCCATCATGCTGAATGCCGTTGCACCACCGCTGGCAACATTCCGCAGGACACGCCAACTGGGCATCGCCATCGGGAATTTCGCACGCAGCCAGAACCGCCGCACGCTTTTTCTGGCATCGGGAGGCTTGTCGCACAATCCGCCGATACCCAGGATCGCGACGGCAACGGACCCTGAGGTCATTGAACGCCTCATTGCAGGACGGAACCCAACCCCTGCCGCACGGGCTGCCCGACAGCAACGCACAATCGACGCGGCACGCCGCTTCTCTGCCGGCGGCAGCGACTTGCACCCGCTGAACCCTGAGTGGGATCAGACATTCATGGAGCGACTCTGCCAACAGGACTGGCCAGCCATCGATGCATATGTCAATGCCCAGGTCACAGAGGAAGCGGGCGCCTCGACACATGAAGTACGTGCCTGGGTTGCCGCAGCGGCGGCAATTGATTCTGCCTCAAATGGCAATTGGTCAGGACGACAGAACTATTACTGTGCCATTCCAGAATGGGTCGCAGGGTTTGGGTCCCTTTCTGGCCAAGGGCTTGCCCAATAGGCGGATACCGTAGGGCCGTACGCCCTCCCAAAGAAAGAATGCCGGCCATCCGTTGACGAAGATGGCCGGCATATTCTTTGAATCCTCGAAACCTCCCGCCCAATAAATTCAATTAGCATTATTTCAATAGCAACAATACTGCTTGAGCCAGGCATTTCTTTCCAAGCCTAAAAAAATCCCCTGCGTCCAGTGGACAGTTCCTGCACTAGCCGGATAGTCGCCCCCCTCTCCCGATCCTTAGATTGACGCCATGTTCTGGTGGCCCGAATTCACGGGTTTCCTTCACCTAACTGGATATCACGACCTATGGACCGCATTTCCTCTGCCGTCGAGCCACAGCTCGCAAGCGCTGAAATTCCACGCAATCGCCTACGACGCAAGATCGTGAAGGTCACGGTTTCAGGCGTGCCGTGGCTGATCATCAGCGGCCTTCTGTGGGCAGGACTGTTCATCAAGCCCCAACCCGTAGGCGGCACCGTGCAGCCGCCTGTTCTGGAGCGACGTGACCATTTCTACGGGATATCCCCCGCCCCTGGTGAAGGCATCTGGGTAGCCGGCTCCGGCGGCAAGATCGTGGCGATCAATGATCAGGGGCATACCAAGCCGCTGATCCCGGCCACGGACCAGACGCTGCAGGACATCGCCGTCTGGGACGACGCCCATGGCGTCGCCGTGGGCAATGAAGGGGTTGTGCTCATTACTTCCGATGGCGGCGCGCATTGGAAAAAAGTGAGCGACGTCCCCCATTCGGAGGTGGCCAACAAACTGACCCGGGTGCGCGTGGCCGCTGGCGGCAAGGCGGTGGCCACCGGCGAAATGGGCGCCCTTCTCTTTACCACGGATTTCGGAGCCACCTGGACCCGCCTGCGCAACGAGGAGGACGTGGCCTGGAACGACGCCACCTTGCTACCGAACGGCAGCCTCGTGGTGGTCGGCGAGTTCGGCCGGATTCTCGTCAGTCCAGATGGAGGCAATACCTGGCAGGCCCCTGAAGTCCCGGTGCAGAGCTCGCTGATGGCCGTCGCCTTCCGCAACCCCACGGACGGCGTCGCGGTCGGCCTCGAAGGCGTGGTGCTCACCACCCGCGACGGCGGCCGGACGTGGCGCCAGGAAAAACTGGACAGCCACGCCCACCTGTTCGACGTGACCTGGGACGACGCCAATCAGCGTTGGCTGGGCGTCGGCGCCCTGGGCACCTGGATAAAGGCCGGCCCCGGCGCCAGCGACTGGCAGAGCGGCCAGCTGGATGAGCGGGATCTGGCCTGGCACACCCGCATCCTGCCCATGGGCAAGGAAGCCTGGCTGACCGGCGCCAACGTCGGCCGCTGGGACGGCACCCGCTGGCACGCGTTGGGCCGCTGAAACGGGCCATTCCCGCCCATTCGCCCTCTCCTTCCCACGATTCATCACTGTTCGGGATCCAAAACCATGATTGAAAAAATCGCGGCATTCTGCATGCGCCGGCGAGCCTTGATTGCGGGCGTCATTGCCTGCCTGACCCTTGTGCTCAGCTGGTTTGCCCTGCGCATCGAAGTGCGCACCGTATTCGAGGACATGCTTCCGTCGCGCCACGAGTACGTGAAGACCCACCAGAAGTTCAAGGACACCTTTGGCGGCTCGAACATGGTCACGATCATGCTCGAGGTGGACAAAGGCGACATCTTCGACATGGAAGTACTGGAGAAGGTCCGCGCGCTGACGCTCGGCCTGCGCGAGGTCTCGGCGGTCAATCCCTTCCAGATCACCTCGCTTGCGTCGAAGAAGCTCAAGGAAGTGCGGGCCTCGACGGACGGCATCGAAACCCGCCCGCTGATGTGGCCCAACCTGCCGGCCAACACGGAAGAAATGACCAGCCTGCGGCAGGCTGTCCTGCGTAACCCTCTGGTGTACGGCCCCTATGTGTCCAAGGACCTGCAGGCCACGCTGATCACGGTGGACTTCATCGACCGGGAGGTGAACTACGCCAAGGTCTTCGAGGAAATTGGTGCCTTGGTGAAGAAGGTCGAGAACGACCGGGTTCATGTCCGCGTGGTGGGGGCCCCCATCCTGTACGGCTGGGTCGAGCACTACCTGCCGGAGACCCTCGAGCTGGTCGCCATTGCACTGGCACTGACCCTGACCATGCTGTTCCTGCTGCTGCGCACCTGGCGTGGCGTCTTCCTGCCCTTGCTGGCCGGCGCCGTCAGCGCCATCTGGGCGCTGGGAATCTGCAACCTGCTGGGCATCCACTTCGAACCCCTGGTCATCGTGGTGGCGATGCTGATCACCTCCCGGGCGGTGTCCCACTCGGTGCAAATCGTCAATCGCTTCGATGACGAACTGGAGCACATCACCGACGGCAGCGAAACCTCCCGTCAGGCGGCCCACGTTGCGCTGGTCGACCTCTTCCGGCCGGGCATGGTCGGCGTGATCGCCGACGCGGCCTGCATGGCCGTGGTGGCGCTGAGCCCGATCCCGATGCTGCAGAAGCTGACCCTGCTGTCGGTGGTGTGGGTGATGACCCTGACCATCAGCGCGGTGATCCTGACCCCGGTGCTGCTGTCCTGGATCCGCAAGCCCCAAGGCACGGCCCATGGCCTGGATCTGGCGCCGCTGCTGCGCAAGGTGCTGGATTTCGGCCTGTGGATGGCCCTCTCCCGCTTCCGTTACGTGGTCATCAGCTGCAGCCTGCTGGTGCTGCTGGGCTCCGGTTTCTACGCCTTCAAGCTCAAGGTCGGCGATGCCAACCCGGGCTCGCCCATCCTGTGGCCGGAGGCTACTTACAACCAGGACTCCACCGCCATCAACAACCGCTTCGACGGGGTGGACCGCATGTTCGTGGTCGTGGGTCAGGACGGCAAGGATGGGCTCGTCAAGAGCAATGAAGTCCTGCAAGCCATGAACCGCTTCCAGCGTTTCATGGAGGTGCAGCCCGAAATCGGCGGCTCGATCTCCATTGCCGACGTGGTGCCCGTGCTCAACCGGACCCTGCGGGAGGGCAACCCCCGCTACGAGGAACTGGGCGCGACCGCGACCATCAATGGCAGCCTGATGGCGATCCTGGAGTCGGTTTCCGAACCGGGCGACATGGACCGCTTCGTGGACGGCCCCGCCGCCAACGGCTCCGTCACCCTGATGTTCCGCGACCGCCAGGGCGAAACGATCCGCACGGCGATGGCCCGCATCAAGGAGTTCGTGGCCCATAACCCGCTTCAGACCGGCGAATGGCAACTGGCCGGCGGCCTCATCGGCATTACGGCGGCCATGAACGAGGTGATCCTCGCCAGCCAGATCGAAGGCGTCGCCCTGGCCCTGCTGGTCCTGATGATCATCTGCACCGTCGTCTATCGCTCGACCGTGGCCGGGATGCTCTTCATGCTGCCGGTGATCATCTCCAACACCCTGACCTTCGCCTTCATGGCCTGGAAGGGTATCGGGATGAGCATCAACACCGTGCCGGTGGCCGCCCTCGGCATCGGCCTGGGCGTGGATTACGCCTTCTACATCGCCGATCGCATCAAGGAAGAAATCGCCATCGGCAGCACCCCCGAGAACGCCATCCGCACCGCCCTCCACTCCGCGGGCATGGGCGTGCTGGTGACGGCCAGCGTGCTGATCCTGAGCACCCTGCTGTGGTGGGCCTCCTCCCTGCGATTCCAGGCCGAAATGGGCCTTCTGATGGCGATCTGGCTCGGCATCTCGGCCATGTCCGCGCTGTTCGTGATGCCTTCCGTCATCTACGTGTTCCGCCCCGACTTCATCTTCGGGCGCAAGACCCGGCCGGTTCTGGCCGGCATCCAGCCCCAGGCGCACTGAGCCTTATCCGCTGGCGGGCGATCAGCCCGCCCACCAGCTCCGATTGTCTTCAATCCGCCGGACTACCGGCACAACCCCCAAAGCAATCCAGGAGAAGTAAATGGCAAATGGAAACATGAGCAGCCAGCGGTTTGCATGCAGGCCCAAGAGCGTGGCCCTTGCGGTGATGCTTACCGCCGCCCAGGCCGCAAGCGCCGGAGAACCGGGTGACTTGAAGCTCGACGGCTTCTTGAGACAGGAGTTTTCCTGGAACACGGCGGACTGGAAGGACACGCCGAACTACAACGACCGCGGCAAGCTGTCGATGGCCCGCACTACCGCCCGCCTGAACATCGACTGGACGCCGGTCCGGGACGTATCGGTGGTCACCAAGCTGCGCGCCGTCGGGGAAGCGAAGACCTCCTTCCTCGATCACCTGGAAAAGATGGGCGCCTACAACTACGGCGACGCCAGCGGCCGCGGCGACATCATGGCCCTCTACAACAAGAACGACATCGGCGATGTGATCCGCGAGATGTACGTGGATTTTCCGGTCGGTGAGCGCGCCCGGCTGCGCCTGGGCAAACAGCAAGTGGTGTGGGGCGAGACGGACTTTTTCGCCGCCAACGACCTCGTGCATGGCTTCGACTACACCTGGCGCTCCTTCCTCGAACCGTCCAACGAAGAACTGCGCAAGGCCAACCTCATCGCCAAGCTGAACGTGGACGTGCCCGAGCTGGACGGCGGCATCGAAATGTTCGTGCGCCCGGGCTGGGACCGCAAATCGGACATCGGCACCGAGCTGGACGTGTACGGCGGCCGCTGGTCCAGCCAATCGGTGGTTGGCGTCGATTTCCGCAACATCGACCCCTATGACTTCCGCAACCCCAAGGGCAATGCCCGGGAAGTCACCGGCGGCATCCGCTGGACCGGCCTGGCTCATGACATCAACTACTCGGTGTCCTACCTCAAGACCTTCTCGCCCGGCCCCATGCTCAATGCCGCCAGCACGCTCAAGCTGTTTGGCCTGCCTGGCACGCCCTCTGGCGTTACGACCCTGGGCCGCCCCAACAGCCTCGGCGTGGCTGGCGACCTGATCTATCCCACCGTGGATGTGTATGGCGCCACCGCCAGCGGGTATGCCGCCTGGGCCGACGCGGTGTTCAGCACCGAACTGGCGTTCATCAAGGATGCGCCCTACCAGTTCCAGAACGGCCCGCTGGCAGGCCCGCTGTCGCAGGCCGTGGCACCGGGCTTCGACGGCATCAAGCGCAAGGACGTGATGGCGTGGATGCTGCGCATGGACAAGAACATCGCCGCCACCCAGTCGTTGCTGGGCACGGAAAAGCCGATGTTCTTCTCGGTCCAGCTCTTCGACAAATGGCTGACGAACTATGACAAGGGCGAACGCCTGCTCAATGCCGTGGGCGCCGGCCAGCTCACCAAGGAGCATTCCTTCCTGCTCACCGCGATCTTCGACCTCTCCTACGACAGTGGCCGGGTCAAGCCCAACCTGGTGGTGGGAACCGACCTGACCTACGGCGGCGGCTTCATCGTTCCGTCCGTGACGATGGAACTCAACAAGCAATGGCGCTGGAAGGTGGAGTACGACAAGTTCTGGGACGACGAACACCGCGACCTCAGCAAGTGCCCGGCCGGCAACGTGGCCGTCTGCGACAGCGCCAGCCTCTTCGGCTACTTCCACCGGCGCGACCAGCTTTACACCAGCCTGACCTACCTCTTCTGACCCCCATCGGAGCCAACACCATGACCCTACGCAAACCCATCGCCGTCAGCGCCTGCGCCGCGCTGCTCGCCCTCGCCTTCAGCAGCAGCCATGCCGCCGAACTGCCGCCGGGCACCGTGATCTCCGCCGAGAACCTCGACAAGATCAAGAACGACACCTTCGAAGGCCACACCATCGCCAGCATGCTGACCGAGAAGATGGAATGGCGCATCCGCAACAACGGCTGGAAGCTGCCCCTCGCGAAGTCCCAGAAGGTCAAGCTCGATCCGAAATGGGTGAAGGCCTCCGAGGCCAACGCCGGCAAGACCAAGATCAACGCGGAAAGCTGCCAGGTGGACGGCTGGAGCGCCGGGCAACCCTTCCCGAACATCGACATGAAGGATCCCCAGGCGGCCGAGAAGCTGGTCTGGAACTGGCACCTGGGCCAGTTGATGGGCGATGTGGCCATCGTGCCCCTCTACACCCAGGTCCTCATCGACGGGCAGAAAGGCGTGCATGCCGAACCGGTCGCCGAGTTCACCCGCTACGCCATGAAGGGGCGCCTGGCCGGCGAGGCCACCCAGGGCGACGGCACCCAGCGTGGCCGGCAGTTGCTGTACTTCAAGTCGCCGTCCGACATGAAGGGCATCGGTACCTTCACGATCCAGTACGACTCGGTGAAGGTCAATGACGTGTGGGCCTACGTGCCGGCCGTCCGCCGCGTCCGCCGCCTCTCGGGCGGTGCCTGGATGGACCCGGTGGGCTCCTCCGACCAGCTCCAGGACGATCTGGAGATCTTCAACGCCCGCCCCTGCTGGTACAAGGGCTACAAGCTCCTCGGCAAACGCTATGTCCTGGCGGTCATGCACAGCAAGTACCCGCTGTGGAATGCCAAGGGCGACAGCTTCGAGCAGAAGTACCCGGTGCTCGAAAACAAGCCGCCGTACTGGAACATGAACAACAACAGCTTCGAGCCGCGGGAAGTGTATGTGGTCGAGGCCACCACGCCGGCCGAGCATCCCTACAGCAAGAAGGTGCTCTACATCGACACCCAGTTCCCGCGCATCCACTACGGCGAGGCCTACAACCGCAAGGGCGAATTCTGGAAGTTCATGGAATGGCATTCCTACCCGGGCAAGGCCGAGGATGGCTTCCTGGACATCCGGACCAGCGCCGGCGCGATCATCGACTTCCAGCGCAACCATGCCACCGTGTCGCTCATCGATACCGCGTCCTGGAAGACCAACCCGCCGGGCGTGAAGGAGTCCGACATCTCCCTGCAGACCCTCCAGGCTGCGGGTCGCTGACCAAGCGCACTGCGGTGTGACACAGGGGCGTCGCTCGTCAGCGGGCACGCCCCTTTTTCTTTTTAGTGCGGCCCGGCAGAAAGCCGTGCCAGGAGTATCGAATGGAACACACGAACGCGAGTGACACACCCCTTCAGCTGGCCGTGACCCAGCGCAACATCAGCCGTCATGCCGCACAGCGCATGGCCAGTGCCGCCCTTGACGAAGCGGAGCGGCTCGGCATCCACGTGAATGCCGCGGTGGTGGACCGCCACGGCACGCTGATGGCCTTCCTGCGCATGCCCGACTCCTCCCTGCTCTCGCTCCAGACCGCCATGGACAAGGCCTACTCGGCCGCCAGCGCGCGGATGCCGACCGCCCAGTGGAGCGATGCCCTGTCCGGCTACTCGCCCCTCATCCAGCAGAACATCCTCCAGCGCCCCCGGCTGGTGGTTTTCGGCGGCGGGATCCCGGTCGAGGTGGACGGCGAGGTGATCGGTGCAATTGGCGTGTCAGGGGGCAGCGTCGAGGACGACGAGCGCTGCGCGGAGGCCGGCTTGCAGGCCGTCTTCCCGGCCACGCCGGAATGAAAAAAGCCTGGTTGCGGGTTCCCCCGCAACCAGGCCAACCGCCGAGGAGACAGACTTAAATGCCGAAAGCCGCGTCCTTCAAGGCTTCCGGCGACGGGAACGCCTTCTTGCTGTGGGCCAGGCCCAGATCGAGGAACAGCTCGCACATCTTGTACGCCACGACACCGGGGTTCAGCACCGGCACCGGCAGACGGGACGCCAGGTAGGCGTGGGACTGGTGCATCGTGGTAGAGCCGAGCACGATGACATCGGCGCCGTCCTCGTGGATGGCCTTGAGCGCAGCCTCCTCGAGTCGGGCGAACACGATGTCCTCCTTACCGGTGAGCAGCTCCACCGTGTCCGGGCGCACGTCGATGGCGCGCATGGACGCGAGGCGGGACTCCAGGCCGTATTCCTTCAGGGTCTTGCGGTAGAGCGGGAACCAGCGCTCCCACATGGTCAGGATGCTGAACTTGTGGCCGAGCATGGCGGCCACGTGGAAGGCGCTCTGACCTGGAGAGAGAACGGGAATGGTGAGCCGGGCCCGCAGCGCGGCGAGACCGGAATCGCTGACGGTGTTGATGCACACCGCGTCGAAGCCCTCCTCTTCCGCCTGGATGCCGGCCTGGATCACGGCCAGCTCCATGATGGCCATGTCGTAGTAGCTGTCGGCGAGAGTGATCGTGCTGCCGGCGCCGACAAAGCTCACGTCGATGTCACTGCGCCGGAACTCCGGCGGCAGCTGGGATTCGACCATCGGCCGGGTGGCCTCGCTCATCGGAACGGGGAAAATCATCTTGACCCGCTTGCCCATGGATTGCGCTCCTTTTCTGTCTGTTAAGGCGGGGGCCGGCATCAATTGGCCGACATGCCGCCGTCCACCGGGATGAAACCGCCGGTCACGTAGGACGACTGGTTCGACAGCAGCCACAGCACGGCATGGCTGACTTCCCGGGGCTGGCCGATGCGGTGCATGGGCACCCCATCGTCGTACATGTGGTCGTCGCCGCCAGTCACGCGGTCATAGCTGGCCGTCTTGATCGGGCCGGGGCAGACCGCATTCACGCGGATGCCCTGCTGGGCGTAATCGAGCGCGGCCGCGCGGGTGGCCCCGATGATGCCGTGCTTGGCGGCGACGTAATACGCCAGGTGCGGCATGGCCTTGAGGCCGAAGATGGAGCTGTTGTTCACGATGCTGCCGCCCCCGCTGCGGAGCATCGCGGCGGCCTCGTACTTCATCATGTACAGCATGCCCTTGAGGTTGATGTCGATGACGTCCGAAATATCGGCGTCGGGGGTTTCGTGGATGTCGCAGAAGTCGCGCTGCAGGCCCGCGTTGTTGAATGCACCGTCCAGCCGGCCAAAATGCCCGACGGCACGCTCCACCAGCGCTACACAGTCCGCCGCGCGGGAGACATCGGTGGGTTGGAAGACAGCCTGGCCGCCGGCCGCACGGATCTCTTCGACGATGCGCTCGCCTTCACTCCGGTTGCGGTTGCCGAGGACGACCCGCGCGCCCTCCGACGCCAACGCCAGGCAAGCATCACGGCCCATGCCGCTGCCGCCACCGGTGACGATGAAAACCTTGTCCTGCAGGTCGGGATAAATGCTCACCGCGTGTCTCCTTTTTCTCTGGGGGATTTCACAATGCAGCCGGGGCAATGCGCCCCAGCACGTTCTCGAGGGCGATGCCGATGGCCAACAGGCGACGGTCCTCGCCGCCATGGCCGTCCAGCTCCAGGCCGACAGGCAAGCCCGTCGTGGCACCGAGCCCCACCGGGAGCTGGATGCCCGGCAACCCGGCACTGGCCGAGGGCTCGGTGTTCTGGATCAGCAGGGAAAAGTTCTGCGGCTCGCTGACGTCCGGCTTGGCCAGCGGCGCGACAATCGGCGTGGTGGGAAAGACGAAGGCATCCAGGCGATGGCGCTCGAAGAGCGCCTGGTAGTGGGCGCGCAGCGCCGGGCGGCCGATGCGCTGAGCCTGCTCGTAAAGAGGGGCGGAGTCGACGACGTTGCCCTCGACGTCCAGCGCCTTGCGGGGCAGCACGAAGGTGTCGTAGATGCCGGCCACGTCCGGGCTGGCAATCCCGGCGCGGAGGGCTTCGATGGAGATGCCGGGCCCCTGGCTAGCCAGGTAGTCCACCATGTCCGGATACGCCTCGTGGAACACCACCGGGAAACCCACGGCATCGTTGAGGGCCATGATCTCCTTGTCGTCCACTTCGACAAAGGTAACCCCCGCGTTCTCGAGCTTGAGTCGCACGCTGGCCATGATGGGCGCCACTTCGTCGTCCATGTTGGCCCAGAAATCAGGCACCACCCCCAGACGCAGGGTCTTGAGCTGCACCGGTGGCAAAGCCTGCTCACCGGTGATCAAGCCATCCAGCAGCGCCACATCGGCCATGCACAAGGCCATGGGCCCGGCGGTGTCACGGCTGCTGGCAATCGGCGCGATACCTTGGGACGGGTAACGGCTGGCGCTCGGACGCAGGGAGCTGCAACCGTTTAGCGCGGGGGGAATGCGCATCGAGCCACCGGTATCCGTACCGAGGGCGGCAGGCGCCATGCGGGCGCCGAGGGCTGCCGCGCTGCCCGACGAGGAGCCGCCGGCAATCCGGGTCGGATCGTAGGGGTTGCGTACGCCGACCACCCCGGGCGCGTGATACGCGGCGTTGTAGCCCGTCGCGCCGAAAGCCAGTTCATGCATGTTGGTCTTGCCCAGCATGATGGCGCCCGCCTCTCGCAAGCGACGCACCACCGGCGCATCTTCGGCAGGAACGAAGCCGGCCAGCGCCGGCGTGCCGGCGGTCGAAGGCATGCCGGCGACGTGGATGTTGTCCTTGACCACCACCGGAATGCCGGCCAGGGGACCAAGCGGCTGGCCCGCGCGGCGGACGGCATCCACGGCGCGCGCGGCCTTCAGCGCCCCCTCTTCGTCCAGCGTGATGAAGATGTTGAGGTCGCCATGGGCGCGGGCGCGCTCGATATAAGCCTTTACCAGGGCCTCGCTGCTCAGGCGGCCGCTGTCGAGGAGGCGCAGCGTCTCGGCAAGGGTCAGCGCGTCGATATCGGCGGGAGTCGGGGAAATCTGGGACATGGGATGCATCCTTCTCGGGTTCTCTGTGAAGTTGGGTTGGGTCAGCAAGCCGGATGGGCCCGGTGCCAGTCGGTGGCCCGGTGCAGGGCCACCCCGGCCCCCAGCAGGGTCTGCTCACCCCCCTTGCGAGCGACGAACTGGAAGCCGATCGGTAGCCCGTCGGCGGTCAGCCCGCAGGGCAGGCTCAGGGAGGGATGGCCGGAAATATTGAAAGGCGCGGTGAACTGGATGAGCCGCTGGTTGGCCTGAGGGTCGGCAGCCAGCGCGCCCAGTTGCGCGTGGGTGGGTGCCGCAATGGGCTGCACCGGCACCAGCAGCAGATCGATGCTCTCCAGCAGCGCATTGACGCGGCCGGTGAAGGCCGCCGCAGACAGCAACAGGCGCTGATACGCGGAGCCACCGAGACCACGCCCCACGTCGATCAACCGGCTCAGCGCCGGGCCGTACTCCGCCGCCCGGGCGGGATAGGTGTCGGCGTGGGCAACAGCCGTCTGGACGCCGCACTGGGCTTCCCATTGACCGGCGATGTGCCAGGCATCGGGAAAGCGCACCTCCTGCACCTTGGCCCCCAGGCTACGCAGCGTCGCGAGGACGTTCTCCAGCGCACGCTGGGTCGCATCGTCGGTGCCATCGGAGTTCCAGTAGGGGTCGAGCCCGACGGTCAGTCCCTTCAGGGCAACCGCGCGGGAACGCCCCCGCAGGGCCGTCGAATCCGACGTCGGATCGAGGGGATCGTGGCCTTCGATGGCGTTGAACAGAATGCGCGCATCGGCGGCGCTGCGCGCCATGGGGCCCACGTGATCGAGCAGCGCGGCGAGTTCGAAAGTGCCATGCCGGCTGACCCGTCCCCAGGTCGGCTTGAGCCCGGTGAGGCCGTTGGCGGCGCTGGGAAAGCGGATCGAGCCGCCCGTATCGGTACCCAGCGCGGCACAGCACAGGCCAGCCGCCGTGGCCACGCCGGAGCCGCTGGACGACGCCCCCGTCCAGTGGTCCGCGCCCCAGGGATTGACCGGTGCGGGAATCGACGGGTGGTGGGTCGCAAAGGCGCCCTCGGTCATCTGCAGCTTGCCGAGGATGATCGCACCGGCATCGCGCAGGCGACGCACGACCGTCGAATCCTCCGCGGGGACAAAATCCCGATGGACGGTGGTCCCGGCGGCCGTCACGACACCCTTGGTCCAGAACAGATCCTTGACGGCCAGCGGAATGCCATCCAGCGGGCCGCGATAGTCGCCGCGCAGGATACGGGCCTCGGCGGCCTGGGCCGCAGCGCGGGCTTCATCGGCCATGACCCGGGCGTAGGCATGCAGCCGGGGATCGAGCGCCTCGATGCGCTCGAGGAAAACCTGGGTCAGCTCCACCGGCGACAACTTGCGGGTGCGGATCAGCGGGGCCAGCCGGGAGATCTCCTGGTAGTGCAAGCGGCGCATCACCGCCCCTCCAGAAAAGCCAGCAGGTGGGCGTTGAACGCCTCGGCACACTCGCTTTGCAGGTGATGGGCGGCATTGCCCATGACGTGCAGGCGCGCATCGGCAAACTGGTTGAGCATCAACATGGGCACGTCGATGCCGCCAAACCAGTCGTGCAGGCCCCAGAAGATCAGGGTTGGGGCTTTCACCGCAGCAAAGACGGGCGCCAGGTTTTCCCACTCGCCAAAGGCGCCGGGCGTCTGGAGCAGCGCACGAAAACCGGGGTGGATGCTGGCCTCGTAGCGCAGCCGGACGTTGTCCTCGGCCACCCGCTCGTCGTCGTGGTATTCGAGGCGGGCGATCAAGGCGCGCATCTTGTCCAGGCTCGGCCCGCCGTCCGCCACGAAATAGTCGTGCATGATGCTGCGGGCATGCTTGCTGAACAGCGGCAGCGGCGCCATCACGCCTCGCCCCACCGGCTGGGAGCCGATCAGCGTGAGGCTGGCGACGCGCTGCGGATGATCGGCCGCCAGGCGGATGGACACACAACCGCCGAAGGACTGGTTGATCAGATGCGCCCTGGCGATCCCCAACGCATCCATGAATCCCCGCAGCTTGTCGGCCTGCCACGAGAAGACCGGGCCGGCGACCGGCACCATGTCCGAGTCGCCGAACTGCGGAAAGTCGATGAAGTAACAGCGCCGACCGGCCGACACGGCCGCGGCGCTCAGGCGGAAATTGCTCCAGCCGGTGCTGCCGGGCCCGCCGCCATGGGTGAAGATGGCGGGAAGCGCCTCATCCGGCCCTTCCACCTCGCGGTAATGGATGCGGACTCCGTCCACGGTGACGAAACCGCTGCTACTGGCAGGCACGGTGATGCTGCCTTGGGTCGTCGGGGGCATGGGAAATCTCCTGGAAACAGCTCAAGGGACGATTACAAGACACTCTCGGGCCGGCACGACGCCGGCCCCAAGGGCTTACAGCCCCAGTTCCTGACGCTTGCGTGTCAGGGTGTCGATCAGCACGTACATGATCTTGTGCGCGCAGGGGATGAGGTCCGGCACGTAGGTCGCCCCCATGCCACCCAGGCCTTCGGCAACCGGCAGCGGAGGATTCGGAGCCGGCCAGGGCCAGCCGATGCGCACGGTGGGAACACCATAGCGGCGCAGTGCCGTACCGTCGGTCTGCCCCCCCAGCAGGTCCGGCATGCCGTGGGAGCGCTGCTCGATGTGCTCCCAGCCCCGCTTGGCCGAACGCACGATCCAGCTTTCCGGATCGGTGGTGCCGCCGGGCACGGAGCCATACATTTCCCAGTCGAGGACGATGTCCGGATGGCGCTGGCGAAGGTCCGCCACGAACTCCGCGAACTGGGCCTTCACGTTGGCCGGCGACGTGCGCGGATTGATCCGGATGTCGAAGAAGATCTCGGTGACCGCAGACGGAAAGGCCGGACGTTCCGGATCGCCGGAACGCACGCCGGCAATCCACCCGTGAGGCTTGATCACGCCGGAGGTGTTGCGGTCGGCGTATTCCAGCAACCACGCTTCGAGTTCCTGAATCACCGTGGCGGCGGGCACCACCGAGCTGCGGAACGCGGGCAGGTCATGGGGCACCCCGGCATAACCCAGGGTGCCGTGCACGCGGATCTTGAACCAGCCCATGCCCGGCTCTTCGTGATAGACCCAGTTCCAGGGCTTCATGATCACCGCGAAGTCGGCTGCCGCACCGCGGTTGAGGAGATGCAGCACCCCATTCGACATGCCGCCGTGGTTGCGGGCTGAAATGTCCACCGGCATTCCCCCATCCGCCATCCCGACCAGCAGGTCCCCCACGATAGGCACTTCCGCCTCAATCAGCGCCGTGGCGATCTCCGTGAGGGTAGCCACCATCGCCTTCGGGTTGGATGCGCCCAGGCCGAAGACCCAGTCGTCCAGCATCTGCGCGCGGGGCTGCATATCCGCCTCACCCTTGGCGCCGGTCCATTCGCTTTCCGCCTCGGTCAGGTCCAGGTGGGTGTCAATCGGCGCGTAGAGCATCAACGTCGCGCCACCGCCGCTACCGCGCAATTCAGCCAGCACGTTGCCGCTGGTCTCGGTCATCGGCTGGTAGCGGGCCTTCAGTCCCACTTCCGACAGGTGCTTGGCCATGAACTCGCTGGCGGCACGGGCGGCCCCCGTCGGACCATGGATGTCCACGATCGAGAAGAGGAGTTTCTGCAGACGTTGCGGGTCGATCTTGGCGCAAGCCTTGTCGTACCAGGCCTGCTGTTCGGCGCTGAAGGCCGGCACGCTGGGGGTGCTCATGGTGTTTCTCTCCGCTTAGTGGCTGGCGACGAACTGCTCGCTGTAGATGTGTTCGGGCGACATGCCCAACGCGATCAGGCGCAGGGTGGCGGCATCGATCATCGGCTGGGGGCCGCACAGGTAGGCCACGGTGTCGGGGCCAGTGACGTCGCCCTCCCGCAGGGCTGATACGGGGCTGCCGGACAGCAGCTCGCCTTCCGCCCCGCGATCAACGGTGACCCGGGTCTCGAGGGTTGGCAGCCATTGGCGGCGCAGCTCAAGTTCATCGAGACAGAACAGGGCGTCCGGTGTGGCGCAACCGAAATTGAGGAGCATCTGGGGCTTGCGTCCGCCCCACTGGCGAATGCCGTCGATCATCGACAGCACCGGAGCGAGGCCCGTGCCTCCGGCCACGAAGATGTGCTTGGCACGTCGGTGCTCCTCGCGCAGGAAGAATGCGCCGTACGGGCCGTGCAGCTTGACCACGTCATCCGGCCGGGCGCACTCCTGCAGCCAGGTGGACATCGCGCCGCCGGGTAGCAGGCGCACAAGCAGTTCCAGCCGCGGCAGGTCTGCGGCAATGCTCGACGGGGAATAGCTGCGCGCAACCCCGCTACCCGGAACCTCGAGCTGCAGGTACTGGCCAGGACGGAAATCGAGCCAATCCCCTTCGGCCAACTCCAGATTGAGGCGGATCACATTGGAGGCTATGCGTTCGACCTCATTCACGAAGGCATTGGCGATCACCGGCGTGCTCTGGCCTGCCGTGCTGGTGTAGGGCAGTTCGAACACACAGTCGGTATGTGCCTGGGTCACGCATAGCAAGCGCTGTCCGGCAGCGTATTCGCTGCTCAGCAGACTGGGCGTTGCACCGGGCTGGGTGGCGGCATTGCCCTCGCACAGGGTCGCAATGCAGCTCGAGCAGCTGCCCGAATGGCACTGATGTATCAGGGGCGCTCCCGCCTGGAGGGCGACATCGAGGACGGAGCGGCCACTTTCCGAGTGGACCGTATGAGT
This sequence comes from Pseudomonadota bacterium, assembly GCA_018241665.1. Classification (GTDB taxonomy): domain Bacteria; phylum Pseudomonadota; class Gammaproteobacteria; order Burkholderiales; family Rhodocyclaceae; genus Zoogloea. The sequence continues at coordinate 6,638 of JAFEDK010000042.1, read as the reverse complement.
CGCGCCGTCAGCGAAGCGCAGCGTGATTTGGTGCGTTTGATCGTTCATGAGGCTGGATTCCATGGCTTGCATTCACACTCGTGGAGTGCGCGACGAACCGCGCATGGAATGCATCCTATGAATCCGCCCTGCCAACGTCGCTCCCAATCAGGCAAGGCTTTATCCCGGCAGTGCAGTTTTCCGATTAGGAAGGGTCTCCGCCCCTTTTCCTGGAATCGACAGCTTCAACGTGCTTCGAAAAGGAATTGGCAAATAAATTCCTATTTTTAAAACACCCGAAAAACGCTATACAAAAAGTGCACCGACTATCCAAAAAGTGCACTTTTATTTGTCGCCAGCAAGTACCGGAAAGACAAAATTCGGCACGGTGCTTGCCTCTTCAAATCACGCACAAAGACGCCAAGGCCTGATTTTTCAGGCTTTCTCCAGAAAATGCCTGACAGAGGAATGCGACGATGCACCAAATTGAAAAAATGCTGCACCGCAAGAGTGCTTTTTGGTTCGGACAATGTTCAAATCTCGTCGCGCCAGAAATAACAACAAGAAGGCGGCGCAACATTGCACTTAATTCGGACATACGACTCCAAAGAGAGCGATGTCCAATTCCGCTCATAAAAACAAGAAGACATGAGCAGTGTTCCAATGGAGGAGACTGAAATGGAACTTATTGGTCATAAACCGGAGCCGAGCGCACTTCCGCTCATGGCCGGGGCACATCTTTTCCAGACCCAGAGTGTGGAAGAAGCGCGCCAGTGGGGCGTCCGCACCTTCTGCGAGAGCCGCCTCAAGAAACTGGACGGCCTGCGCCCGATCAACGCACGACTGCACTACCGCAAGGTGCGCGACGTGGGCTTCGGACGCATTACCTACGGGGGCGCGGTGGATATCGATCCCGGCTGCTTCGACTCCTTCTATCTGGCCCAGGTGCCACTGACAGGACGCGAAGTGATCGATGTCGGCGGTCAGACGGTCTGTTCCAGCGGCAAGGTGGGCTCGATCATCAATGCCACCTCCCCGTCTGTCATCCATCACGAGGCCAATACCGAAAAGCTGGTGGTGCGCATCGAACGTGAGGTGCTGGAACGCAGCTGCATCCAGCACCTGGGCCGTGCCCTGCGCCAGCCCATCGAGTTCCTGCCGTGCATGATGCTGGATGGCGTCGCCGGTAGCCGGTGGACCGGACTTCTGCGCTGGATCTACGAATCCCTGGCCCTGGACGAACAGTGCTTCGACTCCCCGATCATGGCGGCCCAGGTAGAACAGGCGGTCATCGCCACCCTGCTCACCTGCCAACCGCACAATTACACGGAAGAATTGACGGGTGAGGAGCGCTCGATTGCGCCGGCTTTCGTCAAACGGATAGAGCGCTATATCGAGGACAATGCCGACCAGCCGATCACCATCGTCGACCTGGCAGAACACGCGGGAGTAAGCAGCCGTTCCATCTTCAATGGCTTCCGCCGTTTCAGGAATACCTCGCCGATGCTGTATCTGAAAGAGGTCCGCATGCGCAGGGTCAATGAAGAACTCAAGCGCCTGTCTCCGTCCGACACGACAGTAACGGCCGTAGCGTATCACTGGGGGTTCACCCATCTCGGCCATTTCACCACCGATTACAAGCGCCGCTTTGGCGAAAGCCCTTCGCAGACCCTTTCCCGCTGAGGTCGGGCAAGGGGCTTTTCCCTGCAGAGAAGTCCATTCGACGCTCCCGAAAATGCCGTATTTCATTCGTGCACTAAGGGGATAAGCAGAGCAGTAAGTGGAGCGTCGAATCAATTCCCGCTCAATACCATGTCTCCCAGATTCACCACGACCTCATTCAATCAGTCATCGGGAGATCAAGATGTCGGAGCAACCCATCATTCGTCGGCGCACCCAGAAACTGAATACCATCAGCGAAGAGCGTGTCAATAACCAGAAGACCCAGAGCCAATACCAGCCTTACAAGGACGCCGCCTGGGGCTTCATCAACCATTGGTATCCCGCCCTTTTCACCGAGGAGCTGGCGGAAGACCAGGTCCAGGGTGTTCAGATCTGCGGCGTCCCCATCGCATTGCGCCGGGTGGATGGCAAGGTATATGCCCTTAAGGACCAATGCGTGCACCGTGGCGTGCGCTTCTCTGAAAAGAAGATGTGCTTCGACAAGAAGACCATTTCCTGCTGGTACCACGGTTTTACCTTCGACCTGAAGGATGGCAGCCTGACCACCATCGTCGGCAACCCCGACGACAAGCTGATCGGCACCACCGGCGTGACGACCTATCCGGTGCATGAAGTGGCTGGAATGATCTTCGTCTTCGTGCGTGAGGACGACTACCCGGATTCTGACGTGCCGCCGCTCGAGCACGACCTGCCCTTCCGCTTCCCGAAGAGCAACGAGCGCTTCCCGCACCCCCTGTGGCCGGACACCCCCAGCCTGCTGGACGAAGGCGCCGTGGCAATGGGCATGCACCGTACCGGCTACGGCAACTGGCGCATTGCCATCGAAAACGGCTTCGACAACGCCCACATCCTGGTCCATAAGGACTGCAGCATCGTGCAGGCCATGAAGTGGGTGCTGCCCCTGGGCATCGTGCCCACCGGCGACGACGCGATCACGGTGGTCGAGGACGAGAACGGCCCGAAGGGCATGATGCAGTGGCTCTTCACCGACAAGTGGCAGCCCATTCTTGAGAACAAGGAGCTCGGCGTCGAGGTGAAGGGCGTCAATGCGCGTCCCTACCGCACGTCCATCGTGATGCCCGGTGTGCTGATGGTGGAGAACTGGCCCGAAGAGCACGTGGTGCAATACGAGTGGAACGTGCCCATCACCGACGACACCCACGAATACTGGGAAGTGCTCGTCCGCGTGTGCAAGACACCCGCGGAGCTGGACGAGTACAAGTACCGCTTCGAGCGGGTGTACAAGCCCCTCGCGCTGCATGGCTTCAATGATTGCGACATCTACGCGCGGGAGGCCATGCAGAACTTCTACGCCGACGGCACCGGCTGGGAAGACGAGCAACTCGTGGCCACCGACTTGTCCCCGATCACCTGGCGCAAGCTGTGTTCCCGCTGGAACCGCGGCATCGCCAAACCCGGCCGCGGGGTGAACGGCGCGACCAAGACCTCGTCCATCCGCTTCCGCGAAACCGCCGACGGCAAGCCGCCGCGCTACAAGGTGGACAAGGTGGAGTTCTGAGCCCCTCCGTTGCATGCCGACGCGACGATATCGATCGGCACGCAACGGGCACTCAATCCCAAGGCGTCGGCCGGCGCAGCATCGAGACAGGATTCTCGTTCTGTCATTCAGGCGCCGGCCAGTCCCCCGATACGGGCTCAGGGACCCGCATCCCTAGAGGATTTCAGCAAATATGCAGCAGAACCCCGAAATCGGTCTTTCCATCGATATCGATGGCGTCAGGACGAATTATCACGACCTCGGCGAAGGCCATCCCGTTCTCATGATCCACGGCTCCGGCCCGGGCGTGAGCGGCTTTGTGAACTGGCGCCTGGCGATGCCGGAACTGGCCAAGAGCAGCCGGGTGATCGTGCCCGACATGCTGGGCTTCGGCTACAGCGCCCGCGCTCCGGAAGGGCAGTATTCGCCGGAGCGCTGGGTGGCCCAGGCGGTAGGGCTGATGGATGCCCTTGGCCTGGAACGGACAGACATCATTGGCAACTCCTTTGGCGGCGCGCTGGCCCTGATGCTGGCCATCCAGCATCCCGAGCGCGTCCGGCGGCTGGTGCTGATGGGCGCAGCCGGCGTCGACTTCGAACTGACGCCGGGTCTGGACGCGGTCTGGGGCTATGAGCCGTCGATGGACAACATGCGCCGGATCATGGACATCTTTGCCTTCGACCGCTCCCGCATCACCGAGGACATCGTGCGCTCCCGCTACGAGGCCAGCATCCAGCCCGGTGCCCAGGAAGCCTTTTCGGCCATGTTCCCTGCCCCGCGCCAGTGCTGGGTCAAGGCGCTCGCCAGCACCGAGGACGCGATCAAGGCGATTCCCCACGAAACGCTGATCATCCACGGCCGCGAAGACAAGGTGATTCCCCTCGCCAATTCCCTGCGCCTGTGCGAACTGATCCCGAACGCCCAGTTGCACGTTTATGGCCACTGCGGCCACTGGACGCAAATTGAACATGCCGGACGTTTCGCGCGCCTGGTGCGCGACTTCCTGACCGAATGAGTCCAATCCCACCCAAGCACTGAGCGACGGGTGACGAGGAGTTGAACGATGACCGATGACATCAAGGGACGCTGGTACATCCAGTCGTGGGCGCAAGAGTACGACGATGGGCGCGTCGTCCATCCCTTTGGCGAGAAGCTGGAAGGCTTCATCGAATACGGCGACGGAACCATGTTCTGTCTCGTGACCCGCTCGCCGCGCACGCTCTTCACCAGCGGCGGCCAGTGGGACGCCAGCGATGCCGACAAGGCTGCCGCCTACAACGAATACCTCTCCTACGCGGGCGCCTACTCCCTCGAGAGCGATTACGTGACCCACCACGTGGAGCTGGCCATCTTTCCGAACTGGCAGGGGGGCAAGCAACGCCGCAAGATCGTCCGCGGCGACAACGGCGAACTCATGCTGGTCGCCCGCCTGGAAGAAGGCACGCCCGAAGCCCGTACCGCCCGACTGACGTGGCGCCGGACCCGCTGAGGAGCAATGGCGATGAGTCTGGTAAAACGCCTGGCCTACGTGGAAATCGAGGCCTCCGACCTGGAGCGCTGGCGCGTCTTCGGCAGCGACGTATTCGGCTGTGAAGTGGCGGAAGACAGCAATGCCGACTGCCTGAAACTGCGGATCGACGCCCGCCCGTGGCGCATCATGGTCTCCCGCGGCGAGAGGAATGACCTCAAGGTCATCGGCCTGGAAGTGGCCGATCGGGCCGGCCTGCAGGAAGTCTGCGCCCGCCTGGAGCAGGCTGGCCATCCTTTCCGCATGGCCAGCCGCGACGAGTGCGCCGCCCGCGGCGTGTATGAGATGTGCCTGCTGACCGACCCCTCCGGCATCGACGTGGAAGTCTCCTACGGTAGCCTGCTCCAGCCCCAGCGCCCCTTCTGCGCCGCGGTGGGGCACGGCGGCTTCGTGACCGGAGAGCAGGGATTGGGGCATCTCATGCTGGTCGTGGACGACCCGCTGCGCGTACAGCAGTTCTACGGCGAAATCATGGGCTTCGTCACCAGCGACTACGTGTCCACCAAGAACTACGGTGGTCTGGCTGGCGACTTCATCTTCATGCGCTGCAATCCGCGCCATCACACCCTGGCCTTCGGCCGCCTGCCCATTCCCCGCCGCCTCGGACACCTGATGCTGCAGGTCAATCGCATTGACGACGTCGGGCTGACCCTCGACCGGGTCCATGCCCACGGTTTTCGCCAGACCCGCTCCATCGGGCGCCACGTGAACGACAACATGTTCTCGTTCTACGTGGAGTCACCGTCGAAGCTGCAGCTCGAATGCGGCTGGGGTGGGCTGGAAATGGCCCCCGACGACACCGACGTCAAGCTCTTCGACGTGACCAGCGTCTGGGGACACAAGCATCTATAGGCAGGCCCGAGTGCGGCTTGCGAACACACCGGCGGGGCTCTGACCGAGCCCCTGAGGAACAAGGAATGAATTCCATCACTAGCCCCGAACTGACAGACCATCTTGCCGAAACCCTCTACGACGCCCTGCGTCAGGGCACGGTCGTCAATCCACTGACCGACCGCCACCCGACCCTGAGCATCGAAGACGCCTATGCGATCCAGCAGAAACTGATCGCCCTTCGCCTGCGGGATGGCGAAAAGATCATCGGCAAGAAGATCGGTGTCACGTCCCGCGCCGTCATGGACATGCTGGGCGTCGGTCAGCCCGACTTCGGTCAGCTGACCGACGCCATGGTTTACAACACCGGCGACCCGATTCCCATCAATACCCTGATCCAGCCCAAGGCCGAAGGGGAGATCGCCTTCGTGCTCAAGCAGGATCTGATCGGGCCCGGCGTGACGGCAGCCGACGTGCTCCGGGCCACCGAAGGCGTGATGGCCTGCTTCGAGATCGTCGACTCACGCATCCGGGACTGGAAGATCCGCATTCAGGACACGGTGGCGGACAACGCCTCCTGCGGCGTGCTGGTACTCGGCTCCCGCCTGGTCGATCCCCGCGAGCTGGACCTGGTGAACTGCGGCATGGTGCTGGAAAAGAATGGCGAAGTGGCCGTCACCGGCGCTGGCGCAGCCACGATGGCCTCGCCAGTGAACGCCGTGGTGTGGCTCGCCAACACCCTCGGCCGCCTCGGCATTCCGCTGAAAGCGGGCGAGATCATCCTCTCCGGCGCGCTCGGCGCGATGGTGCCCGTCGCAGCAGGGGACAACCTGCGCCTCACCATCGCCGGCATCGGCGGCTGCTCGGTGCGCTTCGTCTGACATGAAGAGTTTGCAGCTGCGCGGTTTCCGTCTTCCTCCCTGAACTCCCTGGGCGGAAGCCGCGCAGTCTGCATCCCCAGACAAGAACAGAACACCAGAACGGGCATGCCCGTCACCCAACCGAGAGAAAACCCATGACCAAGAAAATCAAATGCGCCCTGATCGGCCCGGGCAACATCGGCACGAATCTGCTGGCCAAGCTGCAGCGCAGCCCGGTGCTGGAACCGGTGTGGATGGT
>JAFEDK010000041.1 GCA_018241665.1 Pseudomonadota bacterium | reverse complement strand
CCTCAATTTCCGGGGCGGTTCACCCCGGACATTCGAAGGTTGCAAGAGGCGCCAACGATATTGAACCTCATGGGGCAGCCCACTCATCCTGACGAAGTGCTGCTTCAGGACAGCGAGTGGCACGCAGGTTTCTTCAATGGGGAGCTTGACCGGGCGCTGTGCAAACCTGCCCCCGAGCTGTGGCCGTTCATTGAGAAGGTCGGGGTCAGGCGGCTTAGTGAGAGCGCTGAGGTCGCGCTTGAGTTCGTTGATGGACAGAAGACCGAGGAACCGCAGCTTGCCGACAAGCTGATGGAGCGGATCGACGTCCTTGCGCGATTGCTGCACGACAAACCGACGCCAGTCAAACGAAAGGTGCGGAAGGCGCTTTCAGAGCTGACCGCCATCAGCTACGAGCTCGTGCGCATCCAAGCGTCCGTGCACGTTGGCGGGGATTGGGCTTCGGCTCCACCCTCGGCAGCGCATGCGTTCTATGACATCGACAAACGCCAGCTGATCTTGGCGCGACCGGTAGGGGATCGCAGCTGGCCCCACGTCCTGAATGCCATCTTCCACCAGTTGATGCCAGAAGAGTCTGGAAGCGAGATCTCGAAACTGACCCTCAGCGTTCGACCGCTGATGAGCATGCCTTTTGATGAGGCTCACCGAGAACTGACCGATGCAGGTATCCCGTACCTGGATGCTGAAAGCGTAAGCGGACAGGCAGATGACTTGACCTCGTCGAGCTTGGACGACATGGGGAGCACGACCGACCCCGGCTATCAGCCAGAGAGCAAGCCGGATACCGCGCCAACCGACGCGCCCAAAGGTGGAGAACGCACACCGGATCGGCCTGATACGAGTCGGCTGACAGGCGAGCCGAAAGCTCCGCCCAAGGAGGTGCCGCCGCCCGATCAAGGGCGACCTGGAACCGGGTCTGAAGGCGCACAAGAAAAGGTTGCCCCAGGTGGTAATCAGGCTACTGGGCGCGGCCACGGCACAGGTTCGTCGACTGGCGACAAGCGCGCCAAGAAGCCACGTCCAAAGCACAAGGAGCAGTGGGATCGACGACTTCTTTCCTATGTTCGGAAGAAGCAAGAGGAATCTGCCGATGCCGACGAGCAGGATGGCCCATCCGAGCACAACCTGGCTGTTGAGGTGGTGGCCCGCGCCGCCGTCTGCGCCTATGAAAAGGCTCGGGGGCGCGTCGCGGAACAGATGGCCCAAACCCACCCTGGGTACGACATCATCAGCCGAAACCCGCTGACAGGCGAAGACCGGTTCATCGAGGTCAAAGGGGTCAACGGCGAGTGGAACCAGACGGGCGTGGGGTTGTCGCGGCTCCAGTTCAGCAACGCTCAGGACTATGGCGATCGCTACTGGCTGTACGTGGTCGAATTTGTTTCCGATCCTGAACACCTGCGCGTTCACCCCATTTGCAGCCCGGCCACGCAGGTGACTTCGTTCATGTTTGACGGCAACTGGCGCGAAGCTGTTGCTGATGAGCGTGCCGACCCAGCGCTTGCCTTCATTGCGGGCGCAAGGGTGAAGCATCAGCATTTCGGTTTTGGGCGGATCGAATCGATGGAGCTGCGAGGCTCGACGCGGGTGATGTCCGTCGATTTTGAGACCAGCGGTCGGCGCACGGTCACGCTGAACCTGCAGACGATGACTGTGGTTGAGGAAGACGATGACAACGATCATTCCTGAACTGACCGATGCTCAGCTGGCGGACTTGCCGTCCCAGGCGGAGGCAAAGGTCTACAGAGCGTTGAGGGATAGTCTTCCCCGCGACTTTGTCGTCTTCTTCCAGGTCGGTTGGATCTTGCGCCGCGAGGAAGAGCAAGCCAAGGATGGCGAAACCGACTTCGTCGTCTGTCACCCCGATCTCGGGTATGTGTGTATCGAAGTCAAGGGTGGGGGCGTCGGGTTCGACGCCAGCAGCGGGGACTGGTTTTCCGTCGATCGACATCATCAAAAGCATGCGATCAACAACCCCGTCAATCAGGCTCTGAAGGCCAAATATTCGATTCGATCTAAACTGAATGAACATCAGCGTTGGCGGGATCTGTCGCTCGGCAATGTGCTCCGAGGTCATGCGGTGTTCTTTCCTGATGTCGGCGATGCGAACGCGCTAAGCCGACCCGACATGCCGTCAGCGCTGATCGGCTGCGCCAGAGACCTTCAAGATCCGAAGGCGTGGATCGAAGCAGTCTTCGCCTACTGGGGCAATGAAGCGTCGGGGTTCACTCCCATGGGCAGACGTGGCGTGGATGTTCTGCGCGAGGTTTTCGCGAGGTCGTTCGTGGTCGCGCCGCTGATCTCATCGCAGCTGGCCGACCAGGAGGCGCGTCGGCTGGTTCTGACCAAGGACCAGATTCGTGTGCTCGATTTCTTGCGCTCACACCGCAGAGTCGCCGTGAGCGGTGGCGCAGGCACGGGCAAGACGGTCCTGGCACTTGAAAAGGCTCGTCGTCTTGCATCCGATGGGTTCCGAACGCTGCTGACTTGCTACAACCGGCAACTCGCAGACCATCTATCAAGTATTTGCGCAGGTACCGCGAACCTCGATGTGATGAGCTTCCATCAGTTATGCCACCGGCAGGTTGAGAGGGCTAATCGAGCATCTGGGCGGGATCTGGTTTCCGAAGCCAAGATCACCTATCCAGGCAAGGATCTCTACGAGGTACAACTACCCAACGCACTCGGATACTCCCTCGAAATCCTACCGGATCGGTACGACGCCATAGTCTGCGACGAGGGCCAAGATTTTCGCGAGGAGTTCTGGGTTCCGCTCGAGCTGCTGCTGACTGACTACGGCAGCAGCCCGCTGTACGTGTTCTACGACGACAACCAGAACTTGTATGCCCGCGCCGGAACATTTCCCATCCGCAACGAGCCGTTCTCGTTGACCACGAATTGCCGCAACACGGCGCCGATTCACGAAGCCGCCTACAAGCACTACAAGGGCGTTCCAGTGAGTCCGCCGGACATTCAGGGCGATGACGTTCAATTTGACGAGTCGCCAAGTCGAGATCCACAGGTGGCCAAGATCAATGCACGCATCGTCGACCTGGTTGCGAAGCAGAGCGTCGCGCCCGGTGACATCACGGTGCTGGTGGCCGATGCCTTGCACAAGGCCGAGTACTACGCTGCCCTGCGAAGGCTTCCGTTGCCGAAGCCAGCAACTTGGCTTGAGGAGGGCGTCAGAGGCAAGACCACGGTTCTGATCGACACCATCCAACGCTTCAAGGGACTCGAATCGCCGGTCGTGATCTTGTGGGGTTTGGACACCATCGACTTGTCGCAGCGGCAAGAGCTGCTCTACGTAGGCATGAGCCGCGCCAAGTCGCTGCTGGTCATCGTTGGGCGGGCGGCAACGTGCGCTGCGTTCAAGGATGTCGCCAATCCCTGATGCCCGCTGATGTCGTATTCAACGACCGACGGTATTCAAGGCGGGAGCCAATGCCACGCGCAATCGCTCCACGACGGCAGGCAGTGGCTCGGGGGCCAGATCGTTCTTCTTGAGAAATGTGAGCCACAGTGCCTGTCGCGATGGATCGTGCGCGAATTCGTCGGACAGCCCGATCGGAAGCGCTCCTGGCACCGCCATGCCGCGTTGCTCGAAGGTGGCCCGGATTGCCTTGGCCAGCAGTTCGCTGTCGAGGGTTTCTCGTTCCATGAGCACCGACAGGTCGAAGTAGTCCTTCAGACGGCTGTTGGTCATGCCCAGCAGGGCGATGGCATGGAACTTCTCCGCAACAACGGTGTACCTCGGATAGGTCCGCAGCCGGGGCGCCGGCAGATCATCCAGCAGCACCGGATAGACCGAATCCACGGGCGCGGGCGTGACGGCATCGCCGAACCCGACATCGATCTGGGTCTTGCACCGCGCCTTGGCCAGTTCGCCAGCGATGAACACGCGCACGCCGCCGTACCCGGTCTCCTTGCGTATCTCCTCGACCGTAACCGAAGCTGGGTCGAACGCCATGCCATCGTCCACGGCGACGGCGGCGATCTCACGAAAGGTTTGGGCCACGGTGTCCAGATCGCTGGCGCCAAAGCCAAGCAGGTCGGCATCGCGTGTGGCCCGGTGCGGCATGTCATACCAGAGCGTGAACAGCAGCGCGCCCTTGAGCAGAAAACGCTCGGCGTGCTGCGACTGGGCCAGGCGGTAGAGGATGCGCTCCAGGGCGAAGCGCACCAACACCTGATTGAAGTCGACACCCTGCGCCTTGGCGACGTTCAGCAGGCGGGCGCGGACCGATGCGGCGACGTTCGCCGGACGTGCCGGCGTCATCCTATGCTCTCCAGGTAGGGGCGCATCACATTGGCCACGCGGCAGACCTTGGCGAAGCGCCAGATGTCATCGACCGAGGCTCTGTTGCGGGCCCGGGCGTCCTTCAGTGCCTCCAGCGCCACGTCCAGGCCGATCTTGTTGCGATGCTTGAAACAGTCCGCCACGGTCTTGGCCACGCCGTAGACGCGGAGCTTGACGCCGTCGCGTTCGACTTCCTCGACGCCGGCCGTGTAGGCCTCGCCCGTGAACTGCACCATCTTGATCGGCGGATAGTCGAACCGCGGGGCATGGCTGCCGCGTGGCATGGCGATCCAGACCTGGCGCGGCAGTTGAGTGGTCAGCTCGTGGAACTGCAGCGCCGTGAGCAGGCAGAACACGGCCTGCGGCACCTTTGTGGCGACGGCCACCAGACTCTCGTGTTCGGACCCGTGGGAGTCCGGCAGGCGATAGAGGCCGCGACCGACCTTCTCCAGTTGGCCAGCAGCGGTCAGGCGCGTCAGGACGACCCGGGGCGCGTCGATGGCGCCCAGATCGCTGGCGCGCAGCAGCCCCTTCTGGCTGGCCAGATCGAGGACGCGCTGGGTGTGGGTGTCGGCGAGCATGGAGTGAGTATGTTCCAAAATGTCGTCCAATGCAATATTTCGACGAAAACAAGGAACATGCTCGTACCAGAGCCTATGGCGCCACCTCCGGATATCGAGCCGCCGATGAGCGCGGCTCGACACTGGCTCCCGGCCTTACGCTGGCAACTTGGCGATCGCCTCCAGGAGCGACCTTCTGCCCGCCTTCGGGTCCGGGTCGACTTCGATGCCGTGGTCCTCCATCTCCTTGGAGCAGCGGCGGGCCCAGGCCATCACCTCATCGAGGTTGAATCTCACCAGTTTCCCGACCCGGACGCACGGCAGGCCCAGAGCCTCGCGGAGTCTGGGATGGGTGAGCAGGTACACCGGAAGGCTGGTGGCAGTCGCCACTTCGCGGGCGCTGACCAGCTTCGCGTCCGGCGACGCCACGACCTGGTTGCTACGTTCCCACGTGGACTCGTACAGGGCGCGGTTCTCGAAATTCAGCACCTCGTCCATCGGGTAGGTGACGCGCTTCGAGAGCTTGAGATACCGGGGCCCCCGGCCTTCACTCCTCCAGCGCTGCAGGGTCTTCGGACTGATACCCCAGCGCTCGGCGAGTTCGTTTTCGTTGATGGCGATTTTTTGCATTGTGCAACTCCTGTCGTGGTTGGTGGAGTTGCGCATTCAGGCCTAGTCCTTGGGCCGCAGCCAAGGCGCGTGCGCGATTCCTGGCCAATCCGAGGAAGGAAAGGACAGGAAGCAGTGCCATCCTGTTCAATTTGCGGACGTGGATTCGATTGAGAAATGCGGAACCGAACTGACGATGATCCTGGTGATGGGGCTCGACGCTGTGATGAGGCCGACCTGCTACGATTCACCCCATTCTGGGATTGAATCCGCACCGTTCCGCAGTGGTTTGCACCGGTTGTAAGGCGCTGAGTTAGCTAGGTTTGGCGCGGGTTACAGGCCCACCACCATACCCCCAAACAAAGGCC
>JAFEDK010000040.1 GCA_018241665.1 Pseudomonadota bacterium | reverse complement strand
GGGAATGGGCACCGCAACCATCATCGAACGACTGTGAACGATGGCCCCACCAGCAGGCAGCATAGTCTCCTGCTGGTGGGGCCCCGCAGGAGAACGTATGCCCCGTATCGATCCCGTCCCCCTCAACGCCCTGCCGCCGTCACTTGCCGAAACGGTGGCCCGTGGGCGTGCCAGCCGCATGCTGAGCTCGAGCCTGCCCGTGCAGGTGTGGGCCCACTGTCCGCAGGTGGCCCAAGCCTGGCTGGTAGTCCTCGAGGAAATGCACTTGAACGGAGTACTGAATGGCCGGCTGAAGGAATTGGTGCGTCTGAAGATCGCATCCATAACAAGCTGCCGTGCCTGCCAGGTTGCCCGCAAGGACGACCGTGTCAGCGAGCTGGATATCGCCTGCTTGTCGGCCGACCACGAACGTTTTTCCGGTCCCGAGCGGGCAGCGCTGCGTTATGCCGAACTGTTCGCCGGTGACTATCTGTCTATCGACGACGCTGTTTATATCGATCTGGCGCGCTGGTTCTCCACACCTCAGATCGTCGAGCTCAACCTGTTTTGCGCACTGATGTTGGCTGGCGGTCGCATGACTTACGTGCAGCAAGCCTATTAGGAGATCCCCATATGAGCATTTACCAAATTCCGGTGCCACGTATCGACGGGACTCCGGCAACCCTTGAGGACTACCGGGGCAAGGTGCTTCTGATCGTCAACGTCGCCTCGGCCTGCGGCCTGACCCCTCAGTACGCCGGGCTCGAAGCCCTGCAGCAGAAGTACCGCTCGCAAGGGCTGGTAGTCCTTGGCTTCCCTTGCAATGACTTTGGTGCTCAGGAGCCTGGCAGCGAGGCCGAGATTCAGAGCTTTTGTGAGAGCCGCTTTCAGGTGAGCTTTCCACTGTTTGCCAAACTCGGCATCAACAGTAAGCGTCATCCGCTCTACGACGCACTGATAGCGGCCATGCCAGCAGCCACGCCGTCAGGCGATGACCAGTTGCGCAGGGTACTGGCCGAGCACGGACTGCTGCCCGTCCGCGGGAGCGATGTGATGTGGAATTTCGAGAAGTTTCTGGTTGGTCGGGATGGGAGTGTTGCGGGGCGTTTCGCCCCAGACATGGCACCGGATCACCCGGCCCTGGTAGCGGCTATCGAGGCCCTGCTGGGCTGAGTTGTTTGAGGATCAGATGTCTTTCGAGAGGAGAGAGCCTATGTCGGAGGTGAAGGTTTCTGTGTTGAAGAACGGCCCCCTGAAAGTCGAGGGCGCCATTGAACTGTTGCAGGATGGTTCCCCATTGGCTTTGCAGGGCACAACGGCCTTCCTGTGTCGCTGTGGCGCATCCGCAAATAAGCCTTTTTGCGATGGGTCTCACAGCAGGACTGGCTTTAGCGACGTGCCGACGGCAGGCGTCTGACCAATGGACGCCGTTCCTAGATGCGTGCAGCCCAATGAATACACTAGGAGGAGAGAGTAGCAATGACCGACAAGACTGAATCTGCACTGGAGCGCGCCTTTGCCGGCGTCGCCAACAACTACGGTGGTGACGATGTGGATCTCTACCCGATCTATCGGGAGATGCGTAGGAACTCACCGATTATCGCCGAAGACTTCATGAGCAAGATCGGCGTTCCGAACATTGCCCGTTACGACGCCGAGCGCAAGACCTTCACGGTTTTCAAACACAAGGATGTGATGGCCGTGCTGCGCGATGCAGCCAACTACACCAGTGGTTTCATTGCAGAAGGCCTCGGTGCCTTCTTCGACGGCCTGATCCTGACCGGCATGGACGGAGAAGCTCACCGGCGGGCCCGTGCATTGCTGCAGCCTATCTTCATGCCTGACGTGGTGAATACATGGCGCGATACCAAGATGGATCCCATCGTTCGCAACGAATACCTGTTACCACTAGTACCGAAAAAGAAGGCGGATTTGATGGACTTCGGTCTTCACTTTCCGATCCGCCTGATCTATGCGCTGATCGGCTTTCCTGACGACCAGCCGGAGAAAGTCGAGCAGTATGCTGCCTGGGCACTGGCCATACTGGCCGGTCCACAGGTTGATCCGGAAAAGGCCGCCGTTGCTCGCAAGGCTGCGATGGAGGCCGCTCAGTCCCTCTATGACGCGGTCAAGGAGGCCGTCGTCGAGGTGCGCAGGAACGGCGCCGAAGGCAACGACCTGATCAGCCGTCTGATCCGCGCCACCTACGAGGGACGTTCTCTCGACGACCACGAGATCACCACCTTCGTTCGTTCCTTGCTGCCCGCAGCCGGCGAAACCACTACCCGTACCTTTGGCTCGCTGATGGTCCTGTTGCTCGAACGGCCGGAGGTGCTCGATCGCGTGCGCAAGGACCGTTCTCTGGTACCCAAGGCCATTGACGAGGCGATCCGTCTGGAGCCGGTGGCCACGTTCAAGGTGCGCCAGGCCGCCCAGGATCTGGAACTGGCCGGCATGCAGATCCCTAAGGGCGCGATGATCCAATGCATCGTTACCTCCGCCAATCGGGACGAGGACGTTTTCGACAACAGCGAAGAGTTCGATATCGACCGCAAGGCCAAACCGTCCTTCGGCTTCGGGTTCGGCCCGCACATGTGTATTGGCCAGTTCATTGCCAAGACCGAACTCCAGGTTGCGCTCAACGCCATTCTCGACATTTTCCCAAACATCCGCCTCGACCCGGACCAGCCTCGACCGCGCATCACCGGTGCCCAGCTGCGCGGCCCCCACGCGGTTCCGGTAATTTGGGACTGATGGCTGAAGCAAAAACAAAACTGAACACTTATCAAAAAAGTGTTTAACAAAATATGGATGTTGGACTAAACTGAAACTCCAATATCGATCCACGCCCGGCGTGGACCATTCCAACAGGGGACAAAAATGAAACTGGAAGATCTGATTCTCGTCAGCGTCGATGACCACGCAATCGAGCCGCGGGGAGCCTTCGATCGCCACATGCCGGCCAAATTCAAGGGGCGCGAGCCGAAGGTCGAGCAGCGGGGAGGGCGAGACATCTGGGTGTTCGAAGAGCAGGCCACCGGTTACATGGGCCTCAACTCGGTCGTCGGCCGCCCGAAGGAGGAGTACGGCATGGAGCCGCTCTCCTACGAGCAGATGCGTCGCGGTACTTGGGACATCAAGGCCCGTGTCGATGACATGAACGCCAACGGTGTGCTCGGCTCCCTGTGCTTTCCGACCTTCCCCGGCTTTGCCGGTCAGCGCTTTCAGGTCATGCCTGACAAGGCCGTCAGCCTTGCCGCTATCCAGGCCTACAACGACTGGCACCTACATGATTGGTGCAACGCGGCCCCTGGCCGTTTCATCCCCCTGATGATGGTGCCCTGGTGGGACATGCAGGCCGCCGCCGCGGAAGTGAAGCGCCTGGCCGCTCAGGGCGTACATGCCCTGACCCTGTCCGACAATCCCACGGTGCATGGCTATCCGTCCATCCACAATGAACACTGGGATCCCCTGTGGAAAGCCTGCGCGGACAACAACGTGGTGATTTGCTGCCACATCGGCACCGGAGTGAAGGCCGCCCACGCTTCCGATGAGTCACCGATCGACGCCTGGATCACCTCCATGCCGATCTCCATCTCCAACTCGGCCGCGGACTGGATCTGGGCTCCGATGTGGAAGAAGTACCCCAAGCTGCGCATGGCCCTGTCGGAAGGCGGTATCGGCTGGATTCCCTACCTGCTGGAGCGGGCGGACTTCACCCACAACCATCACAACGCGTGGACCAACTCCAACTTCGGCGGCAAGAAGCCCAGCGACATCTTCAATGAGCACATCATTACCTGCTTCATCGAGGATGCCTTTGGTCTGAAAAATCTGGATGCCATCAACGTGGACATGGTCACCTGGGAGTGCGACTACCCCCACTCTGACTGCACCTGGCCGAATTCCGCCGACGTATTCTGGAAACAGGCGCAGCACCTGCCGGCCGAGATCATCAACAAGATCTCCCACCTCAACGCCATGCGCGAGTTCTCTTACGATCCGTTCGCCATTCTCGGTCGTGAGAACTGCACGGTCGGCGCCCTGCGTGCCCAGGCCGGCCACGTGAATATCGAGCCGGCCCTCGGGCTGGGTGGCGCCGCTCCCGAGCGTGATCCGACCAAGCCGGTGACATCTGGCGACATCAACAGGATGTTCGCCGCTGCCGACGCGCAAACCGCGCTGTAAGACCCGAGTCACGCCTGCTCCCGGGGCTGTGGCCCCGGGGTGGTTGCCGACCCCTGAAGGGAGAGGCAGGGCAGCTCTCACCCCGAACATCGTCCGCCATACGGGCCCCTCTTACTTAATTAAGACCGCTCCATGTCCATCGATCAGTTCAAATACAGTCGTATCCCACCCGAGGCCGAAGCCTTGCGAGGTGAGGTACGCGAATTCCTCGCCGATGCGCTAAAGGACTACCCCGCCATTCGCCGGGCTGATTCCTGGATGGGCTTCGATGCCGAATTCAGTCGTCGCCTTGGTGCCCGCGGATGGGTCGGCATGGCGCTGCCGAAACGCTACGGCGGCTCCGATGCGAGTCCGTTCGCTCGTTACGTGGTGATCGAGGAACTACTGGCCGCCGGCGCTCCCGTCTCGGCCCACTGGTTTTCCGACCGCCAGAGCGGCCCCCAGATTCTGCATTTCGGCACCGATGCCCAGAGAGATCGGCACCTGCCGGCAATCTGTCGCGGCGAGCAGTATTTCTGCATCGGGATGAGCGAGCCCAACTCCGGCTCCGACCTGGCCTCGATCAAGACCCGAGCCCGCCGCGAGGGTGACAAATGGGTGGTTAACGGCCAGAAAGTGTGGACCACCAACGCCCACCGTTCCCACTACATGATTGCGCTGGTGCGCACTGGCGAGAACAGCAAACGCCAGGAAGGTCTGTCCCAGTTCATCATCGATCTGTCCCTGCCAGGCATCACCATCCGTCCCATCAAGGATCTGACTGGCAGCGAGCATTTCAATGAAGTGTTCCTTGATGAGGTGGTGCTGGACGCCGACGCTCTGATCGGCACCGAAGGGCAGGGCTGGTCCCAGGTGACGGCCGAACTGGCTTTCGAGCGGAGCGGTCCGGAGCGTTTCCTGAGTTCCATCGCACTGATCCACACTCTCATGGATGCGGTGGGCAGATCGCCCGACGCCCTGCAGGCCAAGGAGGTCGGTCGGCTAGCGGCACGTCTCGTCACCCTGCGCAACATGTCCTTGTCGGTCACTGCCCAGCTTGCGGCTGGCGAAAACCCGACCTGGGCGGCGTCCTGCGTGAAGGATCTGGGCGCTGTCTTCGAGCAGGAAATCCCCGAGCTGGCCCAGCTGTTGGTCGAGATTCCGCCGACGGCGGAGGGCGGGGGGGATCACGCCCGGGTACTGGCCTATCTGACCCAGATGGCGCCTTCGTTTTCATTGCGTGGTGGTACGCGGGAGATTCTCCGCGGCATCATCGCGCGCGGATTGGGGTTGCGTTAACCATGCGGGAAATCTTCGACTCGACCGTCGAGCGTCTGTTCGTCGACCTGGTTAGCACCGAAAAGGTACTGGCCGCCGAAACCTCGGGCTGGAATGCCGAACTTTGGGCCGCCATGGAGGCGTCCGGCTTCGGTCTGGCTGCGGTCCCGGAAGAGCAGGGCGGAGCCGGGGCCACCTGGGCCGACTTGGGTGGCGTGGTACGCCTGTGTGGCCGTTTCGGGCTGCCGCTGCCGCTGCCCGAAACGCTGCTTGCTAACTGGCTGCTCGGCGTGTGCGGGCAGGAAGCCCAAGCCGGTCCGCTGTCCTTCGCTGCCGGCGGCCACCTGACCCTCGCGGATGGCAAGGTCAGCGGCGTGGCGGCCGACGTGCCCTGGGGCCGCGACGTGCCGGTGCTGGTGGCCATTACCGCTGGCGAAGCGCCGACTCTGGTGCTGCTGCCAGTCGAGGCCGCAGCTGCCCGCACGGCGTGCAGCAACACTGCGGCTGAACCTCGAGACAGCTTCCGTTTCGAAACCGTCCAACCACTGCTTTCCGTACCGCTGCCGGCGGGTATTCCCGCCGATGTGCTCCTCCTTGGCGGGGCCATGCTGCGTTCTGCCCAGATCGCCGGTGCCCTGCAGGGGATGCTCGAGATGACCATCACCTACGCCAACGAGCGGGTCCAGTTCGGCAAGCCCATTGGCAGCTTCCAGGCCATTCAGCACCAGATCGCCGTGCTCTCCGAGCACACGGCGGCCTCGGCGATGGGCGCCGAAGCGGCCTTCGCCCAGTCTGCCGTTAGCCTTTCCCGCCTGGCGGTAGCGAGTGCCAAAGTGTGCGCTTCGGAGGCTGCCGGTATCGGTGCCTCGGCTGCCCACGCGGTGCATGGGGCCATCGGCTTTACCCACGAGCACGCGCTGCACCTGACAACCCGCCGCCTGTGGAGTTGGCGTAGCGAGTTTGGAACCCTTACCCATTGGTCCGGTGAGCTCGGCAGGGCCCTGTGTCAGGGCGGGGCAGCGCTCTTCTGGCCGACCCTCGTCGCCGGTAATCTCGAAACCCAGGCCGGAGCCTCCGCATGAAGCCCTTTCTGATTGTCGAGCGGGAGGACGCGATCCTCACCGTGCGTATGGACAGCCCTGAAACCCGTAACGCCCTGTCCGAGCCGGCCCAGATGCAGGAGTTCGTGGACCTGTGCTCTGCCGTCAAAGCTGACCGTTCGGTCAAGGTCGTCGTTCTTACCGGAAACGGCCCGGCCTTTTGTGCAGGCGGCAACGTCAAGGACATGCGGGAGCGTGGCGGCATCTTCGCCGGCTCACCCTACGAGCTGCGCGACAGCTATCGCAACGGCATCCAGCGAATTCCGCTGGCCCTATATGACCTGGATGTGCCGGTGGTGGCTGCCATCAACGGTCCAGCCATCGGTGCCGGCCTTGATCTGGCCTGCATGTGCGACGTGCGTATCTCGGCCGACACGGCTAAGTTTGCCGAGAGTTTCGTCAAGTTGGGCATCGTGCCCGGCGATGGTGGCGCCTGGCTGCTGCCGCGTATCGTCGGCATGCCGAAGGCAAGCCTGATGGCCTTGACCGGGGACACCATTGACGCGATCAAGGCCCTGGAGTGGGGCCTGGTGACCGAGGTGGTGCCTGCGGCCGAACTAGAGGGCGCAGCCCAGGATATTGCCCGCCGGATGGCGGCCAACCCCTCCCACGGCCTGCGCCTCACCAAGCGTCTGCTCCGGGAAGGTCAGCACATGCGCCTAGATTCCCTGCTGGAGCTGTCGGCAGCCTTCCAGTCGCTGGCCCACCACACGGACGACCACCAGGAAGCCGTCCGCGCTTTCCTTGAGAAGCGTACCCCGCAGTACACCGGCCGCTGAGCCGGAACAACTACAAGATCCAATCTGGAGGAGCAACAGAATGCGAACCGTCTTCCGTGAAGACCACGAAATGTTCCGGGACATGGCCCGCCGCTTCATCGACAAGGAAATTGTGCCCCATCTCCACGAATGGGAGACGGCAGGCATCGTACCGAAGGATGTCTGGCGGAAGGCCGGTGCAGCCGGGCTGTTGTGTTCCTGCGTACCCGAGGAGTACGGTGGCGCCGGCGGTGACTATGGACATTCGGCAGTGATGATCGAGGAGTTGGCCCGGGTCAATGCGACGGCGGTGGGCTTCACCACTCATTCCGAGATCGTCGCCAACTATCTGGTGGCTTATGGCAGCGAGGAGCAAAAGCAGAAGTGGCTGCCCGGCATGGTCAGCGGCGAGATCATCGGCGTGATCGCCATGAGCGAGCCTGGTATTGGCAGCGACCTGCGCTCAATGCGCACGGCAGCCCGCCGCGACGGCGACGAATATGTGATCTCCGGCCAGAAGACCTTCATCACCAACGGTGGCAATGCCGATCTGGTGGTGGCAGCGGTCAAGCTCGATCCTGCCAGCAAGAACCTCACCCTGATTTGCGTCGAGACCGACCGGCCCGGCTTCTCCAAGGGACGCCTGCTGGAAAAGATCGGCTTGAAAGGGCAGGACACGGCCGAGCTGTTCTTCGACGAGGTGCGTGTGCCGGTGGAAAACCGCCTGGGTGAGGAGAACAAGGGTTTCAATTACTTGTTCCATCAGCTCGCTTGGGAACGACTGATCATCGCCATCCGTGCGGCCCAGTCCATCGACACCCTGCTCGAGGAAACCATCGCCTACACGCGTGAGCGCAAGGCCTTCGGCAAGCCGGTGTTTGACTACCAGAACACCCGTTTCAAGCTGGCCGAAGCCAAGGCGCAGTCCACCATGCTGCGCGTTTTCGTGGACCATTGTCTGGCGCAGGCTCTCACCGGAGAACTCTCGGCTGACGTGGCCGCCATGGCCAAATTGGTCGGTTCCGAGATGCAGGGCAAGCTCCTCGACGAATTTCTGCAACTCCACGGCGGCTATG
The DNA here is from genome assembly GCA_018241665.1 of Pseudomonadota bacterium. Lineage (GTDB taxonomy): Bacteria > Pseudomonadota > Gammaproteobacteria > Burkholderiales > Rhodocyclaceae > Zoogloea. The sequence continues at coordinate 30,895 of JAFEDK010000040.1, read as the reverse complement.
GCTTCATGAGCGAATACAAGATCAGCCGCGCGTGGGTTGATGCCCGCGTAGCGAGGATTTACGGAGGTACCTCCGAAATCATGAAGGAGATCATCGGCCGCAGCCTTTGAGGCGAGCCAGTCTGGGCGGTCGTGTAGGCATTGTCGTCCGTCGCTCAACGATTCATCTCCACTTGAAGGCCCGTTTTCACGGGCCTCTTTTTTCGCGCTATTGCGTGGAGGAATGATGAAAGCTATTGCGCTGTCCCTTGGCGGCTCCTCTTGGCGCCCCGCCGCGTCCTTCCTGGGACGCTATTCCATCGGTACCAAGCTTCTCGTTGCACCGGTTCTGATTGTCTTTCTGTTGCTCGGAGTGGCTGGTGTTGCCTGGTATGGCATGGACGGTCAGCAGGACGTACTGCGTTCCTTCGAACAGGTTCGCTTCGAGCAATACCGCAAGACCCTAGTGGCTTCGTCAGCGGCCCAGGACACGATGGTCAGTACATACGCGATGGTGGTGCGTTTGATGGAACCGGGTGCTGAGGAGCGTAAGGAGGAGATCGTCCAATACGCTGACGATCTCAAGGCCAGTGTTGCAGAGCTCACTGGAGTCATCGGGGCAAGCGCGAACCGCCCTGGTCTGAACAAGGAGGAGAAGGTCCTCTATGATGAATTGCAGGGGCAGGTCCAGGTCTTTGCTGAGGCGGTTGGCGAGCTGACGTCCGCAGCGGCGGCGGATCCGGAAGGTAGCCTCCGCCGACTCAGCCTGGTCCGCAAGGAATATGACCGCGTCTTCGGGCAGATCTCGGCCCTCGTCCGCCTGCAGGACTCCCTGGCCAAGGAGGATTTTACCAGTGCCCACCGGATGGCGAGTGAGGTCGTGGCTGTGGTGTCCGGTGTGTCCGTACTGGCGATTTTGCTGGCCTTGGGAGTGAGCCTGCTGGTTCGCAGTCAGATCGTGGGTGCCATCCGTGCTATCGAGGAGGCATCCATAGATTTGCGCTCGGGTGACTTGACGCGTCGGGTTGCGGTCGTCGGCAATGACGAGGTGGCGCGTACTGCGCGGGCCTTTAACGAGTTGGTGGACGGATTCCAGAAGGCGGTGAAGCAGGTTGGGCAAGTTTCGACCGTGGTGGTGGCTTCCGCCGAGGAACTCTACGGCGCATCCGGACGGGTGGCGAGCGGGGCCAACGATCAGGTGCAGGCTGCGGCATCGGTTGGGGAAACGGTGCAACAGATGATCCGCAGCGTCGAGTCAATCGCTGCCAGCGCCAATGATGTGCGTGAATCGGCGTCTGCCAGCCTGCAGGGCGCAGAGGCCGGACGCACTGCGCTGCAACGCCTGCTCGACGAGATCGTGCACATGCGTGGTGCTTTTGACCAGATTCGCGCCTCGGTGGGTGACTTCGTCCGTAGCACTTCATCCATCACCGAGAGCATTGCGCAGGTCAAGGAGCTGTCCGGGCAAACCAATTTGTTAGCCCTGAATGCAGCCATCGAGGCGGCGCGGGCTGGCGAGCAGGGACGCAGTTTCAGTGTGGTGGCCGACGAAGTCCGTCAGCTTGCCGAACGTTCAGCGCTAGCTGCCAATTCCATCAACGGATTGACGCTGGAGCTTGGCCGTCAGTCGGACGCAGTCGAGCGCTCCCTGCGGGAAGGCACTCAGGCCCTTAACGATAGCCACCGCCTGACGGGGGAGTTGGAGGGCGTTCTACAGAAGGCAAGTGTCCTGGTGGATGCGTCCCACCGGGGCATGGACCAGATTGCCGGAGCGGTTATCACTCAGCACGAAGGCAGTCAGGACATCGTTGCGGGTGTAGACCGCTTCTCGCAGCTGGCCGGCGAAAGCCATCAGCTCACCCGTGACGTGTCTCGGGCAGTGGCTCTCCTGCGGGAGTCGGCCGGTGAGCTGGACCGGGCGGTGTGCCACTTCAGGGTGTGAGCAAGGATAATAGAAAGGATATAAGGATGTCGAAAAGCAGAGAGGGCGCAGCAGGGCTGCCGGTTGCCCGTCCGACTCGGGAAGAGGCTGAGGAGGCCGTCCGCACCCTAATCCGCTGGGCCGGGGATGATCCGGCGCGGGAAGGTCTGGTGGACACGCCGTCGCGAGTAGTGCGTTCTTATGAAGAGTTTTTCGCCGGCTATCAGGTCGACCCGGCCGAAATCCTCGCCCGTACCTTTGGCGAGGTGGGGGGCTACGACGAGATGATCGTGATGAACGACATCCGCTTCGAGAGCCATTGCGAACACCACATGGCGCCGATCATCGGCAAGGTGCATATCGGCTACCTGCCTGACCTGCGGGTAGTCGGCATCTCCAAGCTGGCAAGGTTGGTCGATGTGTACGCGAAGCGCTTGCAGATCCAGGAAAAGATGACCGCCGATATCGCGGACACCCTTCAGCGGGTACTCCAGCCCCGCGGTGTGGCCGTGGTCATCGAGGCTTCCCACCAATGCATGACGACCCGCGGCGTCCATAAGCCGGGGGCCTGTCTGGTAACCAGCCGCATGCTCGGAGCCTTCCGCGAAAACCCAGCGACCCGCCGGGAGTTCCTCGGCATGCTCGGGCTGGGCGAGGGGCGCGGCGCCATCAATCGCTAGTGGAAGCAGATGCTGAGGGGATTAGATCCCGGTCAGCTGCCACAGGTGTGGATCAGGAACTCCCGGAAGGCCTCGGTCGCCGCAGGCAGCGGCACGTCCGGTCGCCAGATTAGTCCCACCTCCATGTGGGGGACTGCATCGAGGACCGGTCGTGCCTCGATCCTTTTCCCCTCCAGGGACCAGGGGCGATAGACCATATCCGACAGGATGGTCACCCCGAAACCATGGGCGATCAGCCCACGCAGGGACTCCATTGAGCTTGTGCGAAAAGCGATCGAGGGTTCAATACCCCTGGCCGTCCAGTAAGTGCGGGTGGACGCCTCGCCTTCGTCCACGGTCAGCTGGATATAGGGATAGGCAGCAATATCCTGCAGAGAGGCGAAATCCTTGCCCAGCAAAGGGTGGGCTGCCGAGGCCCACAACTGGCGGCGGGAGCGCACCAGCACTTGATGAGCGAAGCGATTCCGATCGACGATATTGGTGAGGATTACGACACCCATGTCGATCTGACCGTCCACCACCGCCTGTTCGATGTTCTCCCGATTCATATCATGGAGGTCGATCTCCACATCCGGGTGGCGCATGCGGAAACGTGCCAGAAGGGAAGGTAGGAAGTACCCGAGCACGGTGTACGACGCGGCGATGCGCAGCACCCCTGCTTGCTGATGGGCTGGAAAGCAGGGTTCGCGCACCGCATCGCGCAGAGCATTAAGGATGTGGTTGGCGTGCTGGTGGAAGCGGTGTCCTTCCGCGGTGAGTGCAACACCGTGCGGCAGGCGGTCGAACAGGCGCACGCCGAGGGTCTGCTCAAGCAGCAATACCGCATTGGTGATGGCTGACTGGGATACGTGGGCCCGGGTGGCAGCCATGGAGAACTGCCTGGTTTCGGCGGCGGCCACAAAATAGCGCAGCTGGCGCAGGGTGATGTTGCTATCGGCGTCCATGCGTTTTTCAGATACCTGAACTCAGTATTTGTGATTTTACGATAACAATACAGTTTCGTATTATTTGTTCAAATAAAACGAGTAGCAGGAGACAGCGCATGAATTCCCCCTTGACGGTGACCACCACCGACGCCCTGCGTGCGGTGTCCCTTGAGGACAAATACACCCTTGAGAAAGGGCGCGTATACATCAGCGGCACCCAGGCTTTGGCCCGTTTGCCGATGCTCCAGAAGGAGCGCGACCGGCTGGCTGGTTTGAACACTGCCGGCTACATTTCCGGCTACCGCGGTTCGCCGTTGGGGGGGCTCGACCTAGCCCTGTGGAAGGCCAGGAAGCACCTGGAAAACCACGACGTAGTTTTCATGCCGGGGCTCAACGAGGATCTGGCAGCCACTGCCGTGTGGGGTACCCAGCAAGTCAATCTGTACGAAAACGCCAAAGTCGATGGGGTGTTCGGCATGTGGTATGGCAAGGGGCCAGGCGTGGATCGCTCGGCCGATGTGCTCAAGCATGCCAATGCAGCCGGGACTTCGAAGCACGGCGGGGTGTTGATGCTGGCCGGCGACGACCACGCCGCCAAATCCTCGTCGGTGGCCCATCAATCGGAGCACTTGCTGATTGCCTGTGGCATTCCGATGCTGTACCCGTCCAATGTGCAGGAATATCTCGACTATGGCATCCACGCTTGGGCCATGAGCCGCTATTCGGGCCTGTGGGTGTCGATGAAGTGTGTTACAGACGTAGTTGAGTCGACTGCCTCTGTGGACATGGATCCGGAGCGGGTACAGGTGGTGTTACCCGAAGACTTCGAGGTGCCGCCAGATGGGCTAAATATCCGCTGGCCTGATCCTCCCCTGGACCAGGAAGCGCGAATGCTCGACCATAAGTGGTACGCTGCGCTGGCCTATATCCGTGCCAACCGTCTCAACCGTGTGGTCATCGATTCACCTAAGGCCCGGTTCGGCATCATGGCTGCCGGCAAGGCTTACCTCGATGTGCGTCAGGCCCTGACTGACCTTGGTCTCGACGAGGAAACCTGCCAGAAGATCGGTATCCGGGTTTTCAAGGTGGGCTGCGTGTGGCCGCTGGACGCCCACGATGCGCGCGACTTCGCCACCGGGCTTGAAGAAATCCTCGTCGTCGAGGAGAAGCGCCAAATCCTGGAGTATGCCCTCAAGGAAGAGCTCTACAACTGGCGCGACGACGTGCGTCCGCGCATTTACGGCAAGTTCGACGAGCGCGACAACGCCGGCGGTGAATGGTCGCAGCCCCGTGGCCAGTGGTTGCTCCCTGCCCGTTACGAACTGTCGCCGGCGCTGATTGCCAAGGCCATTGCCAGTCGCCTGGAGCGGGTTGGGCTGCCGGAAGACGTGCGCGCCAAGGTCCTGTATCGCATCGCCATCATCGAGGCCAAGGAGCGCGAGGCGGCCCGCCCGCGCCTGACTGCCGAGCGCAAGCCCTGGTTCTGTTCGGGTTGCCCGCACAACACCTCGACCCGGGTGCCGGAAGGCTCCCGCGCACTGGCCGGTATCGGTTGCCACTACATGGCTATGTGGATGGACCGCCGTACAGAGACCTTCACCCAGATGGGGGGGGAAGGTGTGTCCTGGCTTGGTCAGATGCACTTTTCGGGGGATAAGCACGTCTTTGTAAACTTGGGCGACGGCACCTACTTTCACTCCGGCCTGCTGGCCATCCGGGCCGCAGTGGCTGGCAAGGCCAACATCACATACAAGATTCTCTTCAACGACGCGGTGGCAATGACAGGCGGCCAGCCGGTAGACGGCATCCTGACCGTGCCGCAGATTGCCCGTCAGTTGGCTGCCGAGGGTGCCAGCAAGATCCTCATCGTCACCGATGAGCCAAAAAAATTCGCCTCGCGTGAAGGCCTGCCAAACGAGGTGGAAGTACATCACCGGGATGAGTTCGACCGCCTGCAGAAGGAACTACGCGATACCTCGGGCGTCACGATCCTGATTTACGATCAGACCTGCGCCACCGAAAAGCGCCGCCGCCGGAAGCGTGGCGACTATCCCGACCCGGACCGTCGCGTGTTCATCAACGAGGACGTCTGCGAAGCGTGTGGCGACTGCTCAACTGCGTCCAATTGTCTGTCGGTAGAACCGCTAGAGACGCCATTCGGCACGAAGCGGAAGATCAACCAATCCTCCTGCAACAAGGATTTTTCCTGCCTGAAGGGTTTTTGCCCAAGTTTCGTCACCGCTGAGGGTGCCAAGTTGAAGAAAGCTGCCGGTGGCCGTGATCCTGGCGCCGTGCTGGCTGACTTTACGCTGCCCGAGCCGACCCTGCCGGCGCTCAAGCGTCCGTACGGTATCGTCGTCACTGGCGTCGGCGGCACTGGAGTCGTCACCGTCGGGGCGTTGCTGGGCATGGCAGCCCACCTGGAAAACAAGGGTGTCACAGTGCTCGACATGACCGGCCTGGCCCAAAAGGGGGGGGCGGTACTGAGTCACGTGCAGATCGCCAACGCGCCGAACGAGATCCACGCCACCCGCATTGCGACCGGGGAAGCCCAATTACTGATCGGCTGCGACGCCATCGTATCGGCCTCGTCCGAAGCCTTGTCGAAGATGCGCTACGGGGTAACCCGGGCTGTTGTAAACCGTGCCCGCACACCGACGGCCGAATTCATCGGCAATCGGGACTGGAAGTTCCCAACCTTATCCACCGAGGCGGATGTGCGCAACAGCGTCGGCGAGGTCTGCGAATTTCTCGATGCAAACGCGCTGGCTCTGGCCCTTCTCGGTGACACCCTTTACGCCAATCCACTGGTACTCGGTTTTGCATGGCAGATGGGATGGGTACCACTGTCCCGTGCGTCGCTGCTCAAAGCCATCGAGCTCAATGGCGTCGCAGTGGAAAAGAACCGTTTAGCTTTTGAGTGTGGGCGTGTAGCCGCCCACGATCTGCCCCGGCTCAAGGCAATGTTGCTTGTAGCTGGCAACGTGACGAACGCTGGTCAGGTGCTCGAACTGCGCGAAGGTCTGGATATGCTTATCAAGCGTCAGGCTTCTCATCTCACGTCATACCAGAACCGCGCCTATGCCGATCTTTACCTCCAGGCTGTATCCAAGATCCGGGCGGTCGAAGAACAGCGTGTGCGCGACGGCCAGCTAAGACTCACAGAGACTGTGGCTCGTAATCTTGCGAAGCTGATGGCCTACAAGGACGAATACGAAGTTGCTCGGCTGCACACTTCGCCGGCCTTCCTGGCGCGCCTGCGGGACCAGTTCGAGGGCGAGCCGGGCAAGGACTATCAGCTGGGCTTCCACCTGGCCCCGCCGCTGCTGGCGCGAAAGGACGCTGACGGTCATCTGGTCAAGCGTCGCTACGGTCAGTGGTTGATGAAGCTGTTCCCGCTGCTCTCCAGCTTCAAGGGCCTGCGCGGCACGCTCCTCGATCCCTTTGGCAAGACTGCCGAACGCCGCGCCGAACGGCAGATGGTGCGCGACTACCTGGCTCTGGTGGATGAGTTCGCTCGCACTCTCGACGGCGAACGCCTGCAACTGGCCTTTGAGCTGGCCAGCCTGCCGGAAGCCATCCGCGGCTACGGGCACGTAAAGGAAAGCAGCATGAAAAAGGCGGATGCCCGTCGTGCTGCCCTGCTTGCCCGTTACCGGGGCGAATTCCACGATCAAGCCGCCGCTTGAGCTGGCTCAGGCCAGTGTTTGTGCCTCGACTGCATGGCTCCGGCCTTGCCGCATATAAAAAATGAGGAGACGCAATATGGATAGCAATCGTGAGCAGCCACTGTGGCGCCCCGCCGAAACGCGGGCTGCCGCCAGCAACATGGCAGCCTTTACCGCCCGCGCTCGGATTCTTTCCGGCCAGTCGCTGGAGAGCCACATGGCCCTGCACGAATGGTCACTGCACTCGCCGGTTCAGTTCTGGCGCCTGGTGTGGGAATTCTGCGAAGTGATCGGCGAGCAGGGCGTGCGCGGTCTGATTAGCTCGGGCAGCATGCAGGATTCCTGCTGGTTCCCCGATGCCCGCCTCAACTTTGCCGAGAATCTCCTGCGTGACAGTGACAACCCTCAGGCACTAGTGTTCTGGGGCGAAGACAAGATCAAGCAGAGCCTGTCGCGGCAGGTGCTGCGCACCGAGGTGGCCCGCTTTGCCGCTGCGTTGAGCGCCGCTGGTGTGGAGCAGGGCGACCGCGTGGCTGCCTATCTGCCAAATGTACCGGCAACGCTCATCGCGATGCTCGCTGCTTCGAGCATCGGCGCGGTGTTCACCAGTGCTTCGCCGGATTTTGGCGTGCAGGGCGTAGTGGACCGCTTCGGCCAGACCGAGCCAAAAGTGCTGCTGAGCTGTGACGGCTACTGGTACAACGGCAAAGCGATCGACATCACGGGCAAACTCGCCGAATTGATGCCGCGTCTACCCAGCGTGCGTCAGCTGGTGGTGGTGCCCTATCTGGCTGCCGGTGCGGAACCGGACCTGGCACAGCTGCCGCGGGCAGTGTCCTACAAGACCTTCATTGCACCTTTCCAGCATGTCACAGAGCCACGCTACGTGCGCCTGCCTTTCGACCATCCGCTCTACGTGATGTACTCGTCAGGCACCACCGGCGTACCCAAGTGCATCGTGCACGGCGCCGGGGGCACGCTACTGCAGCACCTCAAGGAGCACCGTCTGCACAGCGACGTGAAAGACGGCGACCGTCTGTTTTACTTCACCACCTGTGGCTGGATGATGTGGAACTGGCTGGTGTCCGGTCTGGCCGCAGGGGCGACGCTGATGCTCTACGACGGGAACCCCTTCGTGGACGATGGCCGGATCCTGTGGGACTACGCCGAGGCTGAGCGTTTCACTCATTTCGGCACCTCGGCCAAGTACATCGAGACCCTCGCCAAGAGCAGCCTGCGTCCGGCCGATGTTTACCGCCTGCCCGACCTCCGCATGGTGATGTCCACTGGCAGCCCGCTGGCGCCGGCGAGCTTTGATTTTGTCTATGAATCCATCAAGAAGGATGTGCTGCTGGCTTCCATTTCGGGCGGCACCGATATCGTCTCGTGCTTTGTGCTGGGTAACCCAACACTGCCCGTGTGGCGTGGCGAGATCCAGGGTGCGGGTCTCGGTCTGGCTGTCGAGGTGTGGGACGACAACGCTCAACCGGTGACCGGCGAAAAGGGCGAGTTGGTGTGCCGGCAGCCTTTCCCAAGCATGCCGGTTGGCTTCTGGAATGACCCGGGCGGGGTTAAGTACAAGTCCGCCTATTTCGAGCGCTTCCCGGGCGTGTGGTGCCACGGCGATTTCTGCGAAATCACGGAACATGGCGGCTTCATCATCCACGGCCGCTCCGATGCCACGCTCAATCCGGGCGGTGTGCGTATCGGAACCGCGGAGATCTATCGTCAGCTTGAGACGCTGCCCGAAGTTCTTGAAGCCGTAGTGATCGGTCAGGACTGGCCGCCGGCTGATCCAACCGACGTGCGCGTTGTGCTTTTCGTGCGCCTGGCAGATGGCCTGGTTATCGACGAGGCGCTTAGTGCCCGCATTCGCCAGCAGATCCGTAACAACGCCTCTCCACGCCACGTGCCGGCTTGCATCGTCCAGGTGCGCGAAATTCCGCGTACAAAGAGCGGCAAAGTGGTCGAGTTGGCCGTGCGCAATGTGGTGCACGGCCAGCCGGTGAAAAACGTTGACGCGCTGGCCAACCCCGAAGCCCTGGCTCAGTTTGCCGACCGGTCCGAGCTGGCCGGCTGAACTTATAACAACACAAGGAGCGACAGCAATGAAGGTATTGGTTCCAATCAAGCGCGTGCTTGATTACAACGTCAAGGTGCGCGTCAGGGCTGATGGTTCTGGGGTCGACCTGGCCAACGTGAAGATGGGCATGAACCCCTTCGATGAGATCGCTGTGGAGGAGGCGGTGCGCCTGAAGGAAGCCGGCATGGTCAGCGAAGTGGTAGCTGTAAGCTGTGGTGTGACCGCCTCGGCAGAGGTGCTGCGCACGGCAATGGCCATCGGAGCTGATCGGGGCATCCTAGTGCAGTCGGATGTCGATCTGCAGCCACTGGCCGTAGCCAAGCTACTCAAGGCCGTATGCGACAGGGAAGACCCCGCGCTGGTGATTTGCGGCAAGCAGGCCATCGACGACGACGCCAACCAGACCGGCCAAATGCTGGCAGCGCTACTGGATTGGTCGCAGGCGACTTTCGCTTCGAAGGTATCGATTACCAACGGCCAAGCTACCGTGGTGCGCGAAGTGGACGGCGGCCTGGAAACTCTGGAAGTGCGCCTGCCGGCAGTGATCACCACAGATCTGCGTCTTAACGAGCCGCGCTATGCGACCCTGCCGAACATCATGAAGGCCAAGAAAAAGCCTCTCGATACCCTTGAGCCGGCGGTATTGGGCGTTGATGTGACCCCAAGACTCTCCACACTGAAAGTCGTGGAGCCTCCTAAACGCAGTGGTGGGATCCTCGTGTCCGACGTAGCCCAGTTGATCGAGAAACTGAAGACGGAAGCAAAGGTAATCTGAAATGACGATCTTGGTTATTGCTGAGCACGACAACCAAACCCTGAAGGCGGCAACCCTGAGTACGATTGGCGCGGCCCGCGCTTTGGAAGGCGACATCCACGTGTTGGTAGCTGGTTCAGACTGCAGCTCGGCCGCCAACGCAGCGGTCCAGGTGGAGGGTGTTGCCCGCGTGCTGCTTTGCGATGCCGCTCATTACGCCGGGGGCAGTGCTGAGAACTTGGCAGAGCTGGTAAAGAGGCTGGCAGGCCGCTATAGCCACGTGCTGGCGCCCGCGACTGCGGAAGGCAAGAACGTGTTGCCACGGGTCGCCGCTCTTTGCGACGCGGCGCAGGTGTCGGATGTGGTCGGCATCGAATCAGCCGATATCTTTGTACGGCCGATTTACGCGGGCAATGCGCTAGCTACGGTAAAGAGTACCGACCCGATCAAGTTTCTGACTATTCGTACTACGGCCTTCGCTGCACCGGGGCTGGGAGGTTCGGCCACCGTTGAGACCGTGGCCGCCGGACCCGATCTCGGTCTGACCCAACGGGTCAGGCGGGAACTGACACAATCCGCGCGTCCCGAGCTGGGCGCGGCCAAGATCATCGTTTCCGGTGGCCGGGGCCTGGGCTGTGGCGAGAACTACCGCGCCATGCTCGAGCCACTTGCCGACAAGCTGGGTGCCGCCCTGGGTGCCAGCCGTGCTGCCGTGGATGCGGGTTTCGTCCCCAACGATTACCAGGTCGGCCAGACCGGCAAGATCGTTGCTCCGCAACTCTATATCGCAGTGGGCATCTCTGGTGCTATTCAGCACCTGGCCGGTATGAAAGATTCCAAGGTGATCGTGGCGATCAACAAGGATCCGGAAGCACCCATTTTGCAGGTGGCCGACTACGGTCTGGTGGCAGATCTGTTTGAGGTTGTTCCGGCCCTGACAGTGGCCGCTTGACGCTCAACGCCTCTCTGGTGGTTATGTAGTACCTCTCCTCCCCATCGTGCCACCGGAGAGTTTTCAGCCCATCGGTCTCCCCCGATGGGCTTTTTTTTTCGGTGTCACATCGCAGGGCTCGTGATAAATCTGAGGATTGTTAAATTGGACAGTATTTTATTTTTTGTATTTATTGTTCGATGGGCTATTCTTAAGTCAGAGCAAGGCAGCATGTATCCGCGCTGCCTTTACCCAAAGAACCCATTAGGGTCAAGGAGGAGACAAGATGATCATCAAGCCCACCAGCGCCGTTGCACTTGTTATCGGCTGTGCCGGAATCACTTTTGCACCCACCAACTCTGTCCCCGTGCGCAGCGTCGCTGAGTTTTCCTGCGACGCTTACTTTGCAGAGTCTTATGCCTCGCATCACAGCCTAGTGATGGCGCGGGGATACACCGCGGGTTCGCTGATGGCAGCCCTATCCCACCCCCACTGAGGTTGGCGCTGCAGGTAACTGTCTGTCGGGCGGCGAATGCCGCCCGATTCTGTTTCAGCGTTCGATCAGATAACAGCGGGGCAGCATGCCCGGTGCGGAGTGGAACGCCGCCAGCCGACTTTCCCGGATAGCGTCCGCATGGGTGCTGCGATCGTGCTGACGAAGATAGTCCATCCATGAGGCGACTACGAAGCGCTCGGTATAGCGCTCAGGACAAGCCAAGTCGCGCAGCAGGCGCCAATCGCTGGCCCCATTGCGGCGCCGGACGCTTTCGATGGCCTGGGTGAGTTCCAGGAAATCCTCCCGCAATTCGGGAAGGGCGATGTAGCTGATTTCCACGCACACCGGCCCACAGTTACTGTCGACGGCGGTCGGAAGGAGGGTCGGGAGTCCTCCCGGGTGTGGGCTGAATTCCCTCTCCTGACCCAATTCAAGGGGGTGGCGGAAAGAGAGCATGCTGCCCGTCGCGATGAGCAGACCAGCCAGGGTCAGAGTACCGACTAGGCCCAGTCGGGCCGCGAGCAGTCCCCAGAAGACACCTCCTAGTGCCATCCCACCCATTATTACCATCAGGTAGATCGACCCAACCCGTGCTTTTACCCACATGGCGCTCGAGGTTTGGATAACGGTGGTCAGGGTGGTATTGACCGCCATCCAGGCCATGCCGCCAAAGACGTAGAGCAGACACAGTACCGGGAGGCTGCTCAGGACACCGCTCAACAGCGTGATGAGGCCGAAGATGAGGCCGCCTCGCAGGACGAGACGCTGGAGTGGGTGACGTTTGTACAGACCGGGCAGACTCAGCGCTGAGATGACGGCACCGGCACCCAGGCAACCTAGGAGAACGCCATAGCCATCGGCGCCGAGTTGCAGATGTTCGCGAGCGATTAATGGCAGAAGGGCCCACAGGGCGCTGCCGGCAGTCGAGAAAACGGTGACTTTGGCAAGGGTACGACGGAGCGCACAAGAATGGCGTACGTAGCGCAGACCACTCAAGATCGCTGGCAGAAAGCGCTCCGTCGGAAGTCCATCGCTTCGTGGGTCGGCGTGTAGCCGTCCAAGCAGGGCGAGCACTACGGCGAAGCCGCCACACACGACGACAAAGAGTATCGGTGCGCCAGCCTTGGCAATGAGCGCACCAGCCAGCGCGGGCCCTACTACCCGTGCGATGTTAGGAGAGACGGTCCCGAGGGCGATCGCTGCAGCCACCTGTCCTTCAGGAGCACGATCTATGGTGCAGGCCAGCCAGGCGGACATGCTAAGGGCGCTGGTGGTGCCCAGGGCAAAGGTGTAAAGCAGCAGGGACCAGGGGCCGAGCCGGCCGGTGAGCGCCGGCACGCATAGCAGAATCATGGCGAACAGGGCCAGCCACTGGGTAACAAGCAGCAGCCGGCGCTTGTCCATCAGGTCGGCTATCACTCCGCTGGGCAGGCCTAGCAGGAAGGCCGGCAAGGCCATGGCGGTCTGGACCAGGGCCACCATCAGCGGGGAGCCCACCAGCTCGGTCATCATCCAGGCTGCACCAATGTTCTGCATCCATACCGCCAGGTTGGCCATCACCGTGGCCAACCAAAGAGCGCGAAAGGGTGGATGGCGCAAAGGCGCCCAGGCTGAGGGACTTCTCATGGAGGCCCTACTGGAGATTGGCGATTCGGGAGAAGAGGCGACGGAAGCCTTCGCGAGTTTCCTCGGCGAAACGCATGTCGCCGTTCTCGCCGAAAGCTCGTGCGACGATGGCCCAGTCTTCTGGAAGGAGGCAGCGTGCGGCTGCCGGCATGATACGGTTCTCCTCCATGCCGATGTGCTTGAGTTGTTCGCCGGCAAAGAGCTCGAGTCGGGTGACGAAGTCGATTCGTTCGGCGGGAGGAGCGATCCCCAGAGTTTCGACATCCTCGATGAGGCGCTGTAGTTCGTTGTCTCCCTCACGGTGCTGACGCTGGAGCTCTGCAATCAGCGGATCGAACTCGCTTGTGCGTTCCTGCAGTTTCTTGAAGAGATAAGCCTCTTCTTTGGGGTGATGTAACTTGGCAGGAAAGGTCCGGAGGTAACCCAGCATGGATTTGAGCAGTTCAAAGTCCACTGTGCGGTTTTCCTGCAGGGCACGGGAGAAAGTGCGTAGGCCGTAGGCCACCACAGCGATGCTGCGGTGCTCGTCCTTCATGGTCGAGGTGACCATGTTCATAGCCGGCGCAGGATCGTTTTTTTCCACAGAGGAGACGAGTACCGGTACTTTGGCGCCGACAAGCACCTTGAGTGTTTCTGACCCCAGCATGACACCGCCGAAGCTGCGCGGACCATGGGAAGACATGAAAACCAGGTCGCATCCGAGTTCTTCAACCACCTCAAGGATCGCGGCATGGGGGCGGGTGCTTGTGCGGCTGATCGTCTCGCATTCGATGCCCGCTGCAGCCGCCGTGACGGCCGCCTTGGAGAGGATCTCTCGGGCTCGTCCGCTGTAATCGTCACGGTACGTGTCAGGGGCAATCAGCTGGAGCAGGGCCGCATCATCGGTGAGCGAGGCCGATGCGTCTGGGTCGGCGTAGAAGAAGGTGATGCGGGCGCCGACAGTGCGGGCAAACTCCACGGCCTTAGTTATGGTGTGCACGGAAAGGGCCGTGCCGTCGGTGGGTACAAGAATATGGCTGTACATCGGGGCCTCCTTGAGAGTCTCTGCGTGCAGGGTGGGGGCATCAGTCGGGCAGGCCGAGGCGGCCACGGCGGCGGTCGGGGAGCAGTACGCGGGGCAGTCCAACCCGATGGGTGAGTACGCCGATACCTGCGATTTCCGCCTCGATCCGGTCTCCTGGCTGGAGGAAGCGCCCATCTTCCAGGCCGACACCACAGGTCGAGCCGGTAAACAGGAGATCACCAGGGTGCAGGGTGACCCGGGCATCGACAAAGTCGAGCAGTTCGTCGATGCTGAAAATCATGTTTGAAGTGCAATCCTGCTGACGTAATTCGCCGTTGATTGAGAGGCGCATCTGCAGGTTGGGTTGGCCGGCGTGGCTGTAGGCGTCGCGCGTGGCGATCCACGGCCCGATTGGTGCGGTCCGGTCAAGGGCCTTCTGGGAAAACAGATCGAGGGTGCCGAGACGCTTGCCCGCATCGCGCGCGCTGACATCGTTGCCGATGGTGTAACCCAGTAGGCAGTCGCTGGCACGGGGTGTTTCGCCGAGCTCGCGGGCGACCACTGCCACCAGCTCTATTTCGAAGTCTAGTTGGCGGGTAACCGCTGGGTAGGTAATCTCACCACCGGGATCAACCACAGCTGATTCAGGTTTTATGTAAGCGATCGTGTGGGGCGGCGCTTCCTTTCGACCGAGGCGTGTCAGGTGCTCGAGATAATTGAGGCCGACGCCGAAGATACGGGCGCCGGGCTCGACCGGAGCGAGAAGACGAAGGGTCGTCAGAGCAAGGGGGCAGGCCGCAAGGCCCATGCCGCTTGTGTCGCCCCCGGCAGCGGCGGGGGCCCAGTTGCGGAAGGCCGAACCGATCCGCCAGGCGAGCCCGGCATCTTCGTCCACCTGCGCCCAAAAGCGTTCGCCGAATGCATCGGCGACGCGCGCGATCTTCATGCCTGGCTCTTCTTCGCCGCCAGGAATTCGGGCTCAAGTAGTTCCTCTGGCGTGCGTACGCTCGGACCCAGGATGGGGCCGACGATCTCGTGGCCCCAGGTGCTGAGTTTTTCCGGATTCAGCTCGAAGGCATCGCCCTGCCACGGCTCGAGTTCGGTGATGGTCTCGAAGGCGAAGCCCGACGGGGTGAAGTGGTAGAAGGACGCGTGGGGGTCCTGAGTGTGCTGTCCGAGGGTCATTTGCAATTGCAGTTTGCGGGCGTTGACGATGTCCAGGGTCTCGCCCACGTCGCGGAGGCTTTTCACGAAGATGCCCACGTGCTGAACACCCATGCGGCCCGGGCCAAAGCCGTAGGCGATATCGTGGCTGGTGAAGTCGTTGAGCTTCGAGCGGAAAAAACCGGTCTTGCCCTTGCCTGCCCCGGAGCCATACCAGTGAAAGCCCATGACCTCGATAAGGAAGTGCTCCAGCTCGGGGGTGTATTCCGGTGTGATCAGGACCACATGTCCGACACCCCGTTCGTCACAGACGAAGCCGCCGTGGTTACGGCCGGGAGTGAAGGAGCGGGGCGTCCATTTCTGGGCATAGAACAGCTCGTGCTGGTAGCCCACCGGGTCGCGGAAGCGAATTAGCTCCTTTACACCGCGGGTTTCACAGAGCTCGGCGTCACCGACGATTATCTCCACGCCGGCACTCCGGAATTTCTCCACGGCTGCGTTGAAGGCCAGACGGCCACGGGCCTCCCAGCCAATGTAGGCGATGCGGTCGATCCGGCCCGGGTGGAAGGCAAGCCGGTGACGGCGGTCGTCCATCTTGAAGTAGAGGGAGTCGGGGTCGGAGGTGGGCGACTGCGTGATGCCGAAGCCCATGACCTGGGAGCCATACTCGCGCCATTCGTCTAGCCGGGTGGTTTCGAAGCCGAGATAGCCGATGCCGATGATGTCCATGTGCGTTTCCCCTTGTGTGCGTTTGGTGTGGAATCAACCGTTGGGTCGTCTTTATTAAGAGGCCCCTCTGGGAGGGCCTTCTGCGTGTGTCGTCAATGAGCCAGCAAGCCGCCGTCGATGACCAGATCCGAGCCGGTCATGAAGGACGCTTCGCTGGAGGCTACGAAAAGGGCCAGTGCAACGACCTCTTCGGGCTGGCCCGGACGATCCATCGGCACGCCGTCGAGCAGCGCGGCACGAATCTTCGGGTCTTCGACGAAAGCTGCGGTACCCGGAGTGATCACAAAGCCTGGGCTAATGCTGACCGCGCGGATGCCGAGGGGGGCGCCTTCGATGGCGAGCTGGCGGGTGAAGGAAACCACGCCGCCCTTGGCCGCCGAATGGGCCGAGATGCCGGCTACTCGCGACCCGCCCCAGGCGGCCGTCGACGCGATGTTGATCACCACGCCCCTGCTTTTTGCGAGATGCGGCCAGGCGTACTTGGTGGTGAAGAAAATCAGGTCAAGTTCATTGCGGATGGTGTAGTGCCAGTCCTCGATGGAGAACTCGCCGACCAAGCCGAAACGGGCGGCTGAAGCGTTGTTATAGAGAATGTCGATGCGGCCGTGGGCGGCGACGGCGACTTCCACCCACTGACGGGCCTGTTCCGGATTGCCGAGGTCGACGGGCGCCAGGCCGTGGAGCTCGAAGCCTTCGGCTCGGAGCAGTTCACGGGTGGCCTGATGACCTTGGGCGTCCACGTCGCAACCGACGACGGTAGCCCCTTCTCGGGCGAAGCGCAGAGCCGCTTCGCGCCCCTGTCCGCCGCCCGTGCCGGTGATAAGCGCAAGCTTGCCTGCAAGTCGTGCCATGGGGAGTCCCCTGAATGGATACCAATGTGCGGTTGTCCGGACAGTCAATGGTCCCTCGACGAACAGAGCTGGCGCGTGCGCGCCCGCTTGGCCGAGTCTGCCGGAACGCTTACTGGTGATGGGAGGGGAGTCAGGTACCTGTGGGGGCTTCGACACGCAGAGCTTCGGCTGGGCAGGCAACTGCCCCCTCAGACGCAGACTCTTCCATTCCGGCCGGGACGAACTCGCTTTCAAGGTACACAAGGCCGTCGGCGTCGAGCTTATAGACTTCCGGGCAAATCGCGGCGCAGAGCCCGTAGCCGCAACATTTGCTGCGTTCGGCAAAGACGCGGTGGAGAGCCTTGCCAGTGGTTTCGGGGGTGTTCATTTTTTGTCTCCTCACATTCGAATGCAGCTTGAAGCCGCCACACTTATTATGCACAGAAAACAAAAAAGTGTCACTATTTTGCAGGATGTTTTGATCCTGGCCTGAATGGCTCAGAACAGCATGGCTGCAAGTTTCTGACCCAACTCCTTGATCTCCCGGCCGACGGTTTCGATACCCGCTTCGTCGTACTGCCCGCGGAACATCACAGCCGATACGGTGTAGGCGATATTGTCATTACGGTCGCACACGGGGGCGGCGATAACCATGATGCCGGCCGAGAAATAGCCGTCGTCCAGGGACCAGCCCTGCTGGCGGCACTGTTCCACTTCCTGCAGGTAGGTCTCGAAGGAGAGGGGGCGGGCCCAGCGGATCTTGTCGAAAACGGCTCGGAGTTCGGGGTCGTCGAGGTCGAGCCGAGACGCGAACAGGCGTCCGCTGGCCCCCATCAGCATGGGCAGGCGCTGGCCTGTGGCCATGTCAATGCGCAGGTCGGCAGGGCTGGTTTCCGAATTGACGAGGACGATGCGGTCGGTGCCCATGCGTCGCCAGAGGGTCACAGTCACACCGAAGCGGGCGGCGAACTCTTGCATCAGGGGGCGGGCCGCTTCAAGGCGCTGACCTTCGGTCACCATGTTGCCCACCAGTTTGGCCAGTCCCAGTCCGGCCGTGTATGTCTTGGCGCGCCGGTCGAAGTCCACGATGTCCTCGGCGACCAGAGTGCGCAGGATATTGAAACAGGTGCTTGGGTTGATGGACAGGAGCCTGGCAAGATCCGCGGCTCGCTCCGGCGTTCCGGTTTCGGTGAGGTGACGAAGTATACGGATGGCGTTGATGATGGGCTTGACCATCACGCTGTTCCCCACCCGGTTGTTGTTCTCCGGATTGCTACCGTCATCCTCCGGAGCAGGCTTGTCGGCGATGCTGTCGCTTGGATCTGTTTTCATGGTGATGGACTGGGTGAGCAGGTTGGAGGATCCGATCTGAATTGCCCATGCATTCTATATGGAGAATTTATATTCTCGCAGCAAGAGTTTCTTCACTTCGAACTGGATACGGAGCGCGTCAAAAAAGAAACCCGCCGAAGCGGGTTGAAGGGCCCGAGATGGGCGACCGAGGGGGCTGGCCGCCCGTGCTGCTGGAAGCGGGCTCGGGCTGAGGGAGGTGGTTGGGGTGGTTTACTGGTTGTAGTAACCCACCGCGACGATGTGGGGGCCAACGACCTGGAAAAGGGTTCTTTTTTGCTCGGTACGTCTGGTCACCGGGTTCGGCCACTGGTAGTCGAGTTCGCCCTGCTTCTGGGTTTTAGCCATCGCCAGGATGTTGCGGATGATGGGCTGGCCGGAGGTATCCTTCAGCTCCAGGCCGTCGGTGCCGATCAGGCGCGGCTGGGCGCCGTGGGCGATAAAGTGGCCGTTCTTCATGTTGATCACGAAGACGTAGAGATCGTCCTGCACGAAACGTCCGCCGAGGCGGTTAAACTCCTTGATGGCTTCGTCCGGCGCTGCCTTCAGGGCTGCCGCCGCCTGATCCAGGAAGGCTCGGGCCTGAGCAGGGCTGGTACGGGGCAGGTAATAACCGACAGCCAGAATGCGTTCATCTACCCGCTGGAAAAAAGCCTGCTTTCGCTGAAGGGAGTTGTCCACCCAGTTCAGCCAGCGATATTCCACCTGGCCGCTGCCGCGGGTCTTGGCAATTTCCAGGATCTCTGCAAAAAAGGGTTTTCCGGTCGCATCGCGCATGGCGCTCACATTACGGCCGATCAGGGATGCCGATGATCCTCCGCTTGTGAGCATGGTGCCGTCGGCGTCGAGAACATAGACGTAGAGTTCCTTGTCAATGTATCGCCCCTGGCGGCCGAACTCGGCGAGGGCCGTGTCGCCGGCGCTTCGGTAATGCTCTACGGCACGGGTCAGCAAGGCCCGGGCGCGTCCCGCATCGATCTCGCTGCGGGTTGCTGGCGGCGGAGCCGCGCCAGAGCCGGAGACGAGGGTGCAGCCGAGCACCAGGGCAAACAGGTGGACAAGCAACTTTTCCATGGGCTTTCCTTTCAAGGCATAAGGGGCGCGGAGCTTACTCCCGGACCAGCAGCACGCTCCCCCCCAAGGGGCCGCCGCCAGCGGCCACCACTGAGGCGTGGTGGGGTTTGAGCTGGCGCTCGCCGGCGCGGCCCCACAACTGGTTGCAGGCTTCGTGGACGTAGCCGAGCCCGTGGGTGCGCCCACCGGACAACTGGCCACCGTTGGTGTTGATGGGGATGAGGCCGTCGCGGGCGATGTTCCCACCACCTTCGATGAAGCGTCCGCCTTCGCCCACCGGGCAGAGGCCAAGGGCTTCGAGCCAGATCATGGTCAGAATGGAAAAGCCGTCGTAGAGCTGCGCGGAGCCCAGATCGGAGGGCTTCAGGTCGGTGCGCGACCACATCATGTGGGCGACCTCGCCGGTGACCATGGCGGTCAGATCGATCTGATCCCAGGACCAGGGCTGGTGAAGGGCTGCGCCAATCGCCTCGAGGCGGATTGGCGGATTTGGGCCTCCCCGGGCCGCATCGATGCGCGACAGCACGATGGCCGTCGATGCATCGCAGTGCACATCACAGTCGAGCATGCGCAGAGGCGTCGAGATCATCCGCGAGGCCATGTAGTCGTCGAGCCCCATGGGCGTGCGGTAAACCGCCTTTGGGTTGAGGGCTGCGTTGGCGCGGCAGGTCATGGCAATCTGGGCCAGCTGTTCTGGCCGCGTGCCGTAGTCGTGGAAGTGGCGCTGAGCGTACATGGCCATCAGGTTGATGCCCGACAGTACGTTGAATGGCGTGTACCACTGCCAGAAGAAGCTGCTGTCGCGGCCAATGGTCTTGTTGGAAAGGGCGCTGGCGGTCTTGTCGGTCTGGCGCCGGCTGGCTTCCGTGATAGTCCGGAAAACCAGCACATGCTTGCACAGGCCAGTAGCGATGGCCATCGCACCATTGATCAGGCCGGCCAGGGGGCCGGGGCCCTCGTAGCCACCACCAAACCAGTTGACCTTGAGACCCAGGGTACTGATCAGCGCATTCGGCCCCACCGGCGAGAAGGCGTCACCATTGTTGTTATCGCCAGGCCAGCAGGCCACGCCGTCGATGTCGTCACGGGTCAGGCCGGCATCGGCGATGGCTTCCAGGGTGGCATCGAGGGTCAGCTTCATAGCAGACAGGCTGGACGGGCGGCCGACTTCCGACTGGCCGACGCCACTGATCGCCACGTCCTTCTCAAACAGGCGGTCGAACATCATGCGTCCCTCTCGAAAAATGGTAGCCAGACATCCTCGATCTGGCTGAAGGTGACTCTCACTGGCAGGTCGATGCGGACTTCGTCAGCCGGCATCCCGACGATGTTGCTCACGAGGCGTAGGCCCATCTGCTCTTCCAGTTCCACGATGGCCACCACATAGGGCACCTCGAGCGCGGCCTGCCAGCGCTGATGGTTGATCGTGTAGCTGATCACCCTTCCCCGTCCGCTGACCGGGCGGGGTGCCACATCCTGGCTCAAACAGTGGGGGCAGATCGGGGCCGGCGGATGGAAGTAGCGCCGGCAGCAGCTGCAATGGTGGATGTTTAGCGAGCCGGTCTTTCCACCCTGCCAGAACGCAATGTTGTCGGGGTTCAGTGCTGGAAGCTTGCGGGCCATGGTTCTTGGAATCCGGAAGTTGTTTTCTGGCTACGGAATTAGATTCTAGCACTAGCATATAGACAGAACTTCAAAATCTGTCTAAAGTTTTCCATTGAAGCCGGATTTTTCGGTATTCCAGAAGCGATTTCCCCGTAACCGCATACCAAGGATCAACCATGACTCAAACCCTTACCGGCCGTACGATCGTCGTTACCGGAGGCTTCGGCTTCCTCGGGAGTGCGCTGGCGACGAGGCTGGTGAAGGAGGGCGCCCGGGTGGCCCTCATTGATCGTGCTCCCGTTCCGGCTAGCTCATTACCGTGTGTTGAACTGGCGCTTGGCGAAGTGGATCTGGGGAGTCCCGAGTCAGCCAGCAAGGCCTTTGGCCGTATAGCCGAGACTCTGGGCAGCATCGATGCGCTGGTCAACGTGGCGGGCGGCTTCCTTTGGGAAACGCTGGCGAGCGGCTGCGTCGAATCCTGGGATCGCATGTATGGCATGAACCTGCGCACCGCCGTGATCGCCTCCCAGGCCGCGTTGCCTTACCTGCTGGCCAGGGGCTCCGGACGACTGGTGAACGTGGGCGCTCTCGGCGCTGTCAAGGCTGCTGCGGGGATGGGCGCCTATGCCGCCTCGAAGGCCGGGGTCGCACGACTCACCGAAGCCCTCGCCGAAGAACTTAAGGACAAGGGTGTAACCGTCAATGCGGTTTTGCCGAGCATCATCGATACCCCTGCCAACCGCGCAGATATGCCTGATGCCGACCCCACCCGCTGGGTCAGTGCCGATGCGCTTGCTTCTGTGATCGTGTTCCTGCTGTCGGAAGAGGCCTCTGCGGTCAGCGGCGCGCTAATTCCGGTTAGCGGCCGCGTCTGAAAATCGGCGCTCATTTCCCGAGAACGATAAAACGCCCCTGACGGAGCACCCATGAGACTCGTTACTTATCTTGATGCTCGCGGCTTCCAGCGAGCGGGAGCCCTGATCGAAAAGGACCAGTTGGTACTCGACCTTCAGGTTGCCAACGAAGCCCGCAATGGCAGCGTCCGGACTGCGTTTGCCAGCGTCCTGGCACTGGTGGAGGCGGGCGAGGGCGCCCTCGATGCAGCTCGGGCCCTGGTGGCGGCGGCTCCTGCCAGTGCAGTACTTGCCCGTGCCGACGTGCACCTGTGTGCCCCGATCCAGCCGCCGCCGCAAATCCGCGACTGTTCCTGTTTCGAGTTGCATCTGCGCCAGAGTTTTGCTGCGGCTCGCCGAATGCGAGTGGCCCGCGAGCCCGACCCGGAAGCTGCGCTGAAGGCCATGAACACACGCGCCGACGACCGGGTTATCGGCACCTTCAACCGCCAACCTATCTACTACAAGGGCAACCGCTTTGCGGTGATCGGTGCTGACGACGACGTGATCTGGCCAACCTACAGCAAGGTCATGGATTTTGAGCTGGAACTGGCCTGCTACATCGGCAGGAAGGGGAAGGATATTCCCCGCGACAAGGCGCGTGAGCACATCGTCGGCTTCACCATTTTCAACGACATGAGTGCCCGCGACGCCCAGGCCATCGAGATGGTTGGGATGCTTGGCCCGGCCAAGAGCAAGGACTTCGACACAGGCAACGTGATGGGCCCGTGCCTGGTCACTGCTGATGAACTCGGCGACCCCTACGACCTGAACATGATCGCCCGCGTCAATGGCGAGGAGTGGGGCCGGGGTAATACCCGCGAGATGCGCTGGCAGTTCGAGGACGTGATTGCCCATATTTCCCGCTCTGAAACCCTGTATCCGGGCGAGGTCCTGGGTTCCGGCACCGTCGGCAACGGCTGCGGGCTGGAGCAGTTGCGCTTCCTCAAGCCTGACGACGTGGTCGAACTGGAGGTCGATGGCATCGGCATCTTGCGCACCCGCGTACGCAAGTCCGGCGTGTGAGCGCCAACTTCCCGACCAGGGTGGCCGCTGTAGTCCGACAAAAAAACAAGCCACATTCGTTAGCCCCTTCGCACCCCGAGCGAATCCAAACCCAAAGGAGAGAATTTTGAAGCAGACAAGAAACGTGCTGGCCGACGGCACAAGCATCGAAGACCTGGTCAAGGTCGATACCCGCGAAATCCAGATGCGGGCCCTGTCGGACCACGAGATCTACAACCTGGAGATGGATCGTGTCTTCGGGCACAGCTGGCTGCTCCTCGGTCACGAGAGCGAAATCCCCGACGAGAACGACTTTGTCGTGCGCGACATGGGTTCCGACTCGGTGATCGTGGCCCGTGGCAAGAACGGCCAGATTCATGTATCCCTCAACGTGTGTCCGCACCGGGGCATGAAGGTCTCGACCCTGGATGCGGGCAATACGCCGATCCACAAGTGCATCTATCACGGTTGGGCCTTCCGCCCGAACGGCGACTTCCTCGCCTCCCCGGTGGAGAAGGAGTGCATGCACGGCAAGATGATGAGCAAGACGGAGCTAGGCCTGGAGCAGGCCCGGGTCACGCTCTACGGCGGCATTATCTTCGCCACCTGGGATCACGAAGGCCCGTCCTTCGAGGAGTTCCTCGGCGATGCCAAGTGGTATTTTGACATTCTCTTTCAGCGTTCCGACAAGGGCCTGGAGGTGCTCGGCCCGCCCCAGCGGTTTATCGTCCGTGCCAACTGGAAGACCGCCGGGGAGCAATCTGCTGCTGACGGCTTTCACACCCTGACCCTGCACCGCTGGTTGGGCGAAGTGGGCAACTATGCCAAGAGTGGCGAGGAGGGCGGAGCCGACCTCAGCCCCGAAATGTATGGCGTCGAGGTCAGCTCGCCCCACGGCCACGCGCTGCGCTGCATCGACCTGGGTCGCAAGATCCGTAAGCTTACCGGCCTCGATCCGGATGAACTGAGTGTCGATCAGAAGCTGGAAGCCCTGCCGCCGCCGGGTGTGACGCGCGAGATGCTGCCTCAACTGAAGCGCAACCTGAGTGAAGACCAGCTCAAGGTACTGGTTTCCATGCCGCCCCAGGTCGGGGGAATCTTCCCCAACGTGCTGTTTGCTTTCGTGTATATCCCGCAGGCCGACGGCAGCGTGCTCGGACTGACCTTGCTGCATGCCTACGTGCCCAAGGGCCCGGATCAGCTGGAGTTCGTGAACTGGATCCTCGCCGAAAAGGACACCCCTCCCGAACTGAAGGAAAAGATGCTGCGCCAGAGCATCCAGCTCTTCGGCACCTCAGGCATGGTCGAGCAGGACGACTCCGACACCTGGCCGCACATGACGGTTGCCGCCAGAGGTGCCCGTGGCCGCAAATCGACCCTCAAGTACCAGGCTATCTACGAGACCAGCAAGCCGGCAGGTTGGCCCGGGCCCGGCATTGTCAATGAAGGCTTCACCAAGGATGACACCCAGTGGCATTGGTGGTTGCACTGGCACGAGCTGATGCTCGCCAACGTGTGACCCACAGCCCCCTGTCCATCCATTAGGAGTGAATTCATGACTGCTACCCAACACCTCTCCAGCGCCGACGTCCAGCAAGGCGAAGTCGTCGCCATCGGCTCCGATACCTACAACCAGGTTCTCGGCTTCCTGTACCGGGAGGCCAGTCTCCTTGACGCCATCAGCCTCAAGGAGTGGAGCGCATTGCTGGCCACCGACCTGGTTTACAGCGTGCCTTTGCGCCAGACCCGGCCGATGGCACAACAGGCCGCATCGATCATCCGCACGGTGCAGCACTACCACGACGACTACCGTTCGATCATGGGGCGGGTCATGCGACTGACCGGCACCAAGAGCGCCTGGGCGGAAGATCCCCCGTCACGGACCCGCCGGCTGGTCACCAATGTTCAGGTGAGCACCACTGGTGTCGAGGGTGAACTGGCCGTGGTGAGCTACCTGTTGTTGACCCGCAGCCGTTTCGACAGCCCCGACCTCGACCTGATCAGCGGCGAGCGCCGCGACGTGCTGCGCTACGTAGCGGGTGAGTTGAAACTGGCCCGGCGCGAAGTGATTCTTGACCAGGCCGTCCTTGGCACTCCCAACCTGGCGATCTTCCTCTAGGCACATTCCGCGGAGCATCCCCGCCACAGGCTGACGGGCCGTGGCGGGGAATTGCATAGATTCTATTTCCATAAATCAAAGATCTTGACGGAGGGCTTGTCCATGGGTAGTCCTATCGGCTTGACGAGCATCGATTTCACCGAGTTCAAGAACAGCTGGCGGGTCCTGATCCTGTCCATCGTCGGTGTGGCAGTCAGTATCAATGCCGCACTTTTATACGGTTTCGGGACGTTGGTGATTCCGCTTGAGCAGGCCTTCGGCTGGAGCCGCAGCGAGCTACAGGTGGCAGTTACCTTCCTGTTCGGCGGCGCGGTGCTCTCCCTGCAGGCAGTCGGCTGGATCAACTTGCGCTTCGGCATGCGTCGGGTGGTGGTGGCGTCGCTGGTGCTGATTTCCCTCGGTTATCTGGCGACGACACTGATCAGGGGCTCGGTGTGGTCCCTCTATGCTGCCTTTGCTCTGCTGCCCATCATCGGTATGGGCTCTTTGGCGGTCACCTGGACCCAGCTACTCAACCTGTGGTTCGTCCGTAATCGAGGCCTGGCACTGGCGATCGGCCTGTCCGGGACAGGCATCACCGCGGCCGTAGTGCCGCGCCTTCTGGCCTGGGGGATCGAACGGTGGGACTGGCGGGCAGCCTTCGTGATCCTGGCGGTGCTCAATATTGGCCTGTTGCTTCCGCTGGTGCTGATCTGGTTCCGCCTGCCCATCGAGGATGCCCCGGCTCGCGCTGCTGATGACGGCAAGCCCGCGCCCCATGTGTGGCTTGAGGGCATGTCCCTGAGGGAAGGTCTGGTATCCCGGCGCTTCTGGATCTGCAATGCAGCACTGGCGTTGGTGATCTCAGCCATCGTTGGAATGGTTACCAACACCATACCGATGCTTCGCGATCGTGGTCTGTCGGGGGGCGATGCGAGCCTTATCTTTAGTGGTTTTGGGGTTTCCCTGGTCTTTGGGCGGGTGGTGGTGGGCTATTTGCTGGACCGCTTGTGGCCGCCCGGCGTCGCGGCGGTCAGCCTGTTCCTGCCTGCCCTGGGGTGTCTGATCTACATGAGCGGCAACAACGATCTGGCGCTGCTCGGCCTTGCCGCGGTACTGGTCGGCTTTGGCGCCGGCGCCGAGTTCGACATTGCGGCCTTCCTGATTGCCCGCTATTTCGGCTTACGGGAATACGGCCGCCTGTTCGGTGTTCATCAGGGCCTCAACACGGTCGCCTCCGCTCTGGCGCCCCTGCTGTTTGCTGCGCTGTTCAGCCATACCGGGTCCTACGCCGCGATGTTGGTCTACTGCCTCGTATGTTCCCTCGTCGGTCCGGCGCTTCTGTTGACCCTGGGACGTCACCCGGGATTCAGCGGGGTTGTAGCCCTTGCTGGCCGAACCTGAGCCCTTCCTTATCTGGAGTCGAAACCATGCCTACCCTTACTTTTATCGAACACAACGGTACCCTCCACCAGGTCCACGGCGAAGTGGGGCAGTCCGTCATGCAGGCCGCGACCTTCGCGATGCTTCCCGGGATTCAGGGTGACTGCGGCGGCGCCTGCAGTTGCGCCACCTGTCACGCCTATGTGGATGAAGCCTGGGTGGACCGCTTTCCACCGGTAGCCGGGACCGAGGATGAAATGCTCGACAACGTTTCGGAGCGTCGTGCCAACAGCCGCTTGAGCTGTCAGTTGGTGATCGAGGAGGGTATGGACGGCCTGATGGTCCATTTGCCGGCCTCCCAGTACTGATCAGACCCTACTACAAGAAAGAACGGAGACAAACAGCATGACGCTCAACTCGGTTGTGATCGTCGGAGCGGGGCAGGGTGGCTTCCAGGTCGCGGCTTCCCTGCGCCAGGAGGGCTATCAGGGCGCCATCACCCTGATCGGAGACGAACCTGGATTGCCTTACCAGCGACCGCCCCTTTCGAAGGCCTACCTGCTGGGCAAGATCAGCGCCACGGCGCTGCTGTTCCGGCCGATGGATTTCTACACTCAGCAGAACATAGAACTGGTGCACGACCAGGCGGTGGCCGTGGACCGCAACAACCGCCAGGTCCGTCTCGCCTCCGGGCGTGCGGTGCCCTACGACCATCTGGTATTGGCGATGGGGGCTCACAACCGGCCCCTGTCGGTGCCCGGTGCCGACGCCCACGGGGTATTCGGCATCAAGACCAAGGCTGACGCCGATGAACTGGCGCCACTGGCGAAGGAGGCGCGCCATGTGGTGGTGGTCGGCGCAGGCTTTGTCGGCCTCGAATTTGCCGCGGTTGCAGCTGCCAATGGCGCGACTGTCCATGTACTTGAACTGGGCGATCGGCCGATGGCCAGGGCCATATCGCGGGAAATGTCGGATCTGTTCCGCGCGGCCCACGAAGCCTGGGGCGTCCACTTTGAGTTCCGTCAGGGCATCGGGCAGATCCTGAGCGAGGGGGGGAAAGTGAGTGGCGTGGTGACCGCCGAAGGTAAGACTCTGCCGGCCGATCTGGTGGTGTACGGCATTGGGGTGATTCCGAATGTCCAGTTGGCCCTTGAGGCTGGACTCGACATTGACAATGGCATCAAGGTGGACAGTAACCTACTGACCAGTGACGCCCACATATCGTCGTTGGGCGACGTGGCGTCCTTCCCGTGCATCCAGAACGGCCAGAAGCCGCTACGCCTGGAGTCGGTGCAGAACGCAGTGGACCAGGGGCGCGCCATCGCCGCCCGGCTGGTTGGTAAGCCGGCACCCTACACCGCGCTGCCGTGGTTCTGGACCGACCAGGGCAATCTCAAGCTGCAGATTGCCGGCATGTCGATGGGGTACGACAACACTGTTGCCCTCGGTACGCCGGAGAGCGGCCAGCTCTCCGTGCTGTGCTTCCGTGACGACCAGCTGGTTGCCGTGGAGTCCTGCAACCGGCCAGGCGACCACATGGCGGCGCGCAAGATCCTGGCCCGCCCGCCGCGTCTGACCCCGGCGGAAGCCCAGGTGCCGGGCTTCGAATTGAAGGCCTGGGAGGCGGCCAACCGGGATTGACCCCGGTACAGATTGACCGGCCGCCGGATCCGGTGGCCGGGAAGGGTCCAGAAGCCCACGGGCTTTCGGAGTTGGAGTGCCGGCTTGCCCGGCATACCGCATTTCGGAAAAGAAGAGAGGAGTCGAGACGATGAAGACGCTGTGGATCGGAGTGATGGCCGGATTGTTGATGGCCTCGGGTGCAACTTGGGCCGATGAGGGGGCTGATCTGGCCAAGGCCAAGGAGTGCCTGAGTTGTCACGCTGTGGACAAGGAGGTCGTCGGGCCTGCATTCAAGAGCGTGGCCAGGAAGTACAAGGGTAAGGCCAGTGCTGAAGACCTGCTGGTCCGGACCGTGGTCAAGGGGTCGCCGGATACAGGTGGTTTCCATTGGGGCACCAAGAAGATGCCGTCGCCCGGCGCCCGGGTGGCGGTGACGGAGGATGAGGCACGCGTCCTGGTCCGCTGGGTGCTCGCCCAGTAAGCACGAACCTTCACGGTTGTGATGCCTTCACTACCTGCGGTCGTGGAGGCGTTTTCTATATTTGCAGGGCATTTTCATCGGCCCTGCAGATGAAAGCGCCAGCTCAGGCGTCGGCGCCGAAGGCCAGCCAATAGGTGTCTTCCCGGCATAGGGCGGTCGGACTGTCGGTAAAGTCCTGGGTTGATCCGACGATGCGGATCGCCAGTGGAGCCCGTTCCGGTTGCTGGGAGTAACAGCGGCCGGTCGGCTTGGCATGGGGCTCCAGGTCGATGTCCTTGAGGCGGCCGGCTCCGATCACCGCGCAGCGTCGCAGCACAAGAGCCGCCTCTGCCTCCTCAGTGGATAGGATGGAGAGGATCTGGCGGGCGAAGCCCTCCCGCAGACTGAGGCCGCTAAAGGGCTCTGGGGCAACGATCATCTGTCCGTCCAGCTGCCAGTCGAGGTGATAGCCGTCATCCCGCACAAGGTGGGCTGAAGTGACACCGAGTTCGCTGCGCGGGACCTCGATCTGATAGCCGCGCCGGGCCAGTCCGGATGCCATCGTGGCAATGGCCAGGCCCGCCAAATCAAGCAGATGGGTGCACTGCAGACTGGCATCCACGTAACGAATCACGCTGTTTGCGACGACGGTCAGGGGCATTCCCACTAATGCCTCCAACTGGCCGGCTGCTGCGGGACAGGCGGTAAACGGATGGCGTGGCGAACTGCCTTCTACGGCTGTGACGATGCCGTGCCGATGGTGCGCGACGGCGCGGAAGTGATGGAAGTCGTCTTCTAGGGCGGCACGTACCTCACCCTCTTCGGTCGTGCTCCGCGAGCGGATTTCTACCCTGCGTCTGAAGACTTTCATGGGTGGGCTCTCTTTTCTCTGTGTTCGGTGAGGAGAATTTCTTGCGTGCTATAGACAGCGCGGGATTGTCTTGCCAATATATGAACAGTAACACATATTATGTTCATAATTAAGGATGGGACATGGGGCTACTTGAAGGCAAGGTCGCGCTGATCACAGGCGCAGGAGGAGGCATAGGCAAAGGCGTAGCACGACGCTTCGTCCGTGAAGGGGCGAAGGTCGTCATCGCTGAGATCGATGTGTCCAGTGGCGAGCAGGTTGCCCGTGAGCTAGTGGAGCTCGGGGGTGAGGCGCTTTTTGTGCATACCGATGTGACGTCGAAGGTCAGTGTGATTGCCGCCGTTGACACCGCGGCCAGTCATTTCGGTGGGCTGGATATCCTTGTAAATAACGCCTTTGTCCCATCGCCCAACGTGCTCCTCGAGGACAAGACTGACGAGGTGTTGGAGCGGACGCTCAAATCCACTATTTGGGCATCTTGGTGGGCGATGCAGGCGGCACTTCCACACATGAAACAGCGGGGTGGCGGCAAGATCGTCAACTTCTACTCCATCGACGTGGAGACAGGGGCATGGTTGCACGCCGACTACAACACGGCCAAAGCCGGCATTCTGGGACTGACCCGCAGCGCTGCGTCCGAGTGGGGGCGCTTCAATATCACCGTCAATGCGATCGCCCCCACAGCCATGGGCGCTACCTTCCATAAGTTGGCGGCAGAGAACCCCGGCTTCGCCGAAGCCTCCGCCGCGCTCCGCCCTCTCGGACGCAGCGGAGATCCTGAAGCGGACATCGCCCCGGCGGTAGTCTTTCTGGCCAGCGAGTTGTCCTGTTATATGACCGGCGAGGCCATCCATGTTGATGGAGGACTCCATTTACCCGGCTATAACTCACGCCCACGCGACGTGGCGGTGCGCGAGTACTGAGGGTGGCTGCCATCACGGGACGTGGTGCGGTGGGATCGGAGGGGGGCGTGGGGCGCCGCAATCGGCGCTCCGAGGAGACCATTGCGGCGATTC
This sequence comes from Pseudomonadota bacterium, assembly GCA_018241665.1. Classification (GTDB taxonomy): domain Bacteria; phylum Pseudomonadota; class Gammaproteobacteria; order Burkholderiales; family Rhodocyclaceae; genus Zoogloea. The sequence goes on along the minus strand of JAFEDK010000040.1, from coordinate 728 downwards.
TAGCCGCGACGGAGGACATCATCCTTCGCTCCGGCTCGGAGCGAGTTTCCATTCTCGAAGTGTGTGAGAGGGCGGAGGTGTCTCGCGGAACCTTCTATCGCTACTTTTCTTCGCAAGGTGATCTGCTTGACGCCTTTTCCCGCCACAAGCGGGATAGGTTCCATGCCGCGATGCTTTGCGCGGCACAGGTCAGTGACGATCCCGACGTGCGCTTCCGCGCTGTGGTGGACTACTTAGAGGCCTATCTAGAAAGTGGGCAGGCACGGCGGCTGCTCAAGGTTGCGCCAGAATATGCGCTTGGTTTTTTTCTGCGAATTTTTCACGACTCGGTTCTACGCTTGCAGGATGTACTTTGCGTTGTTTTCGATGCTTGGGATCTGCGCTTAGGCATTCGCATCGATCGCGAATTAGTTTGCGAGATGATGATTAGATATGTCCTGAGCGAGCTGCTGGCGCCGCAGGGCGCAAGTCCGCGAGAGCGCTCTGCGCGGATCGAGAACCTCGTTCTGGGCCTTGTGACTCGGCGGCTCAGCCCTGTCCCGGATCTCTGACTGGCAGGTTTTAGTTTGGCGGCAACAATATCTTAGCCGGAACCAAACTTTAGAACATAAGTATCAATTCTGTTAGCTAAATTTTTGGTTTTTTTCTAGAGGGTATAGCCAAAAGCAAGATAGTTTTTGTGCACTCCTTAGTATTAAACTTATACAGAGTTGCGTTTTATGTTTAAT
>JAFEDK010000003.1 GCA_018241665.1 Pseudomonadota bacterium | reverse complement strand
GCGAATGAAGATCCCGGTCTTCCACGACGACCAGCCCGGCACCGCCATCGTCGTCCGCGCGGCGCTGATCAACGGCATGCACCTGCTCGGCAAGGACCTGTCCAAGATCAAGCTGGTTACCTCCGGTGCCGGCGCGGCCGCACTGGCCTGCCTGGACCTGCTGGTGATGCTCGGCGTGCCGGTCGAGAACATCTGGGTCTCTGACATCGAAGGCGTGGTCTACGAAGGCCGTACGACGCTGATGGACCCGATCAAGGCCCGCTACGCCAAGAAGACCGACGCGCGCAAGCTGGGCGAGATCATCGAGGGCGCCGACGTGTTCCTCGGCTTGTCCGCCGGCGGGGTGTTGAAGCCGGAGATGGTTGCCAAGATGGCGTCGCGCCCGATGATCATGGCGCTCGCCAACCCGACGCCGGAGATCCTGCCGGAAGAGGTCAAGAAGGTCCGCGACGACGCGCTGATCGCCACTGGTCGTTCGGATTATCCGAACCAGGTGAACAATGTGCTGTGCTTCCCGTTCATCTTCCGCGGCGCGCTGGACGTCGGCGCGACGACGATCACCGACGAGATGAAGCTGGCGGCGGTGCGCGCCATCGCCGAGCTGGCCCGCGCCGAGGCTTCCGACATCGTGGCGGCGGCCTACGGCGAGAAGCTGTCCGGCTTCGGCCCCGAGTACATCATTCCGAAGCCCTTCGACCCGCGTCTGATCGTCAAGATCGCCCCGGAAGTGGCACGCGCGGCGATCGAATCCGGTGTGGCGACGCGCCCGATCACCGATTTCGACGCCTACCGCCAGCAGCTCAACAACTTCGTGTGGCAGTCCGGCCTGGTGATGAAGCCGGTGTTCCAGGCCGCCAAGCAGGCGCCCAAGCGCATCATCTTTGCCGAAGGCGAAGCCGAGCGCGTGCTGCGCGCGGTGCAGACCGCGGTGGACGAAGGCACCTGCCGTCCGGTGCTGATCGGCCGCCCGGAAGTCGTGCTGCACAACATCGAGCGTTTCGGCCTGCGCCTGCGCCCCGAGCTGGACTTCGAGATGGTGAACCCGGACTCCGACCCGCGCTTCAACCAGCTGTGGTCCCACTACCACTCGCTGATGGAGCGCAAGGGCGTGTCGGTGGATTACGCCAAGCGCGAGGTGCGCCGCCGCACCACGCTGATCGGTGCGCTGCTGCTGCATTTCGGCTACGCCGACGGGATGATCTGCGGCACCTACGGCATGCACCACCTGCACCTCAAGTTCATCGAGACGGTGCTGGGCCGCCAGAAGGGCGTGCGCAACTTCTACACGATGAACCTGCTGGCGCTGCCGGACCGGACCGTGTTCCTGTGCGACACCTATGTCAACTACGATCCGACCCCCGAGCAGGTCGTCGAGATGACCCGCCTGGCCGCCGACGAGGTGCGTCGCTTCGGCATCCAGCCGCGCATCGCGCTGCTGTCCCATTCGAGCTTCGGCACCGACAATTCGCCGACCGCCGAGAAGATGCGCAAGGCCTTGGTGCTGCTGCACAACGAGCACCCCGACCTGGAAGTGGAAGGCGAGATGCACGGTGACGCGGCGCTGGATGCGGGCATCCGCAAGCAGGTCTTCCCCAACGCCAAGATGAGCGAGGATGCCAACCTGCTGATCTTCCCGACGCTGGACGCTGCCAACATCGCCTTCAACCTGCTCAAGACCGCTGCCGGCGAAGGCATGACCATCGGCCCGATCCTGCTCGGTTCGGCCAAGCCGGTGCACATCCTGACCCCGACGGCGACGGTGCGCCGGATCGTCAACATGACGGCGCTGACGGTGGTCGAAGCGGGGCGTTGATCTTGCGCTAATGCCTCCGTCGTCTTGCGCCGTTAAACTCCGTGAGTCTGATCACGGAGAGCAGGATGGCGGAGGAAGGCAGGGCGGCGCTGGTTCTTACCGGTGGCGGGGCGCGGGCGGCCTATCAGGTCGGGGCGCTGCTCGCCATTCGGGAGGTATGGGGTCGGCGCCGGGAGAATCCGTTTCCGATCCTGTGCGGAACCTCCGCTGGCGCCGTCAATGCGGCGGCGCTGGCGGTGTTCTCCGCCAACTTCGATGAGGCTGTACGGAAGCTCGCCTACATCTGGCGCAATTTCCGTGTCCACCACGTCTATCGGGCCGACACCGCGGCCGTCACCCAGTCGGTGCTGCGTTGGGGCTCGGCGATCTTTTTCGGCGCACTGGTGCGCCAGTCGCCACGCTCCCTGCTCGACAACACACCACTGCGCGAGTTGCTGGAGGCGCAGCTGGATTTCTCGGCCATCAGCCGGGCCATCGATGCGGGCCACTTGCGGGCCATCTCGGTCAGCGCGTCGGGGTACACCTCGGGCGACAACCTGGCCTTTTTCCAGGCCTGCGACGAGCTGCAGCCATGGCGTCGGGAGAAGCGCATCGGCATGCGTTCCGAACTGCAGGTGGAGCACCTGCTGGCGTCCAGTGCGATCCCCTTCGTCTTTCCCGCGGTGCGTATCAACCGGGAATATTTCGGCGACGGCTCGATGCGCCAGCTGGCGCCGATCAGTCCGGCCATCCACCTCGGCGCGGAGCGCATTCTGGTGATCGCCGGCGGCCGGCGTTCGGAAGAAGCGCGCCAGCGCACCGACAGCTATCCATCCCCGGCCCAGGTGGCGGGTCACGCCATGTCGAGCATATTCCTGGACGGGCTGGCCATGGACCTGGAGCGTCTGGAGCGCATCAACGCCACCCTCTCGGCCCTGACGCCCGAACAGCGGGCCACTGCCGGCATTGCGCTGCGGCCCATCGAAACCCTGGTGATCGCGCCGTCCCAGCGCCTTGACTATCTTGCGGCCCGGCATCGGAATGCCTTGCCGCGGGCCTTGAGCGTGGTCTTGCGCAGCATTGGTGCGATGCGCAAGGACGGCTCCGTGCTGCTTTCCTACCTGCTCTTCGAGCAGGCCTACACGCGCTCCCTGATGGAGCTCGGCTATCGGGACGCGATCGGCCGACGTGCCGAACTGGCCCGTTTTCTGAGAGTCGACGGGTAAGTACATGTGCTAATGCACACCATCCTGGGAAGGGCGCTGCAGAAATGCAAAAAAATCATTCACAAAAAACTTCAAAAATTTAAAATAACCCCTTATTTTGAATAAGAAGTATGTTGTTCGCGTTTGAGCCATCCGGCCCTGTTGTGGTGCCTATCCAAAAAGCATCCGCCGGAGCGTGCCGAACTCCGCCCGCGAGGCCTGCCTGTCGCGAAGATTTTTCATTGGGGGAGAAGGCTTTCTTCCCGCTCATGAACCAGTTTGAAAGACGATGAAAATCCGTACTACCGTACTCACCCTGCTGGGAGTCTTTGCACTCAACACCGTTGTGCCCGGCGATGCATTTGCAGCAGCGCACCATGCGTCGTCGAAGAAGTCCCACACCGCCAAGGCCGCACCGAAGGTCGAGAAGGCTGAAAAGGTGGCCAAGTCGTCCAAGTCCGGCAAAGCCCGGGGCAGCAAGGTCGCCAAGGCGGCCGAGGACAAACCGCATGGTCGCAAGGTGGCTGCGCATTCGTCGCGTCATGCCCAGCATGCGGTTGCGGCGGCCAGCCATGATGGTGTCGATCATGAAGGCAATCCTCAGCTGCAGTCGGCCGCTTTCATGGTGGCCGACCAAGCCACTGGCAACGTGCTGCTCGAAAAGAACTCCGACACCGTCGTGCCGATTGCGTCCATCACCAAGCTGATGACGGCGATGGTCGTGCTGGATGCCCGGCTGTCCCTCAACGAGACTTTGACGGTCACCCAGGATGACGTGGACACCCTGCGCAACAGCAGCTCCCATGTGCCGGTGGGCACCGAACTGCAGCGGGATGACATGCTGCGGTTGGCCCTGATGTCTTCCGAAAATCGTGCTGCGGCGTCTCTGGGTCGCAACTATCCGGGCGGCTTGCCGGCCTTCGTGGTGGCGATGAATCGCAAGGCGGCGGCCCTCGGCCTGCACGACACCCGCTTCTCCGACAGCACCGGCCTCAACTCGGCCAATGTGTCGAGCGCCCGGGACTTGGTCAAGATGGTGTCGGCGGCGTCCCGCTATCCCTTGATCCGCGAGTTCTCCACCACCGCCAACTACGTGGTGTCCCTGAACGGTCGCCAGCGCCAGTTCAACAATACCAACTCGCTGGTTGGCAGCCCGAACTGGCAGATCGGCGTGTCCAAGACCGGCTATATCAACGAGTCGGGCAAATGCCTGGTGATGCAGGCCTGGATGCTCAACAAGCCGATGATCATCGTGCTGCTGGACTCCTTCGGCCGCTTCACGCGGGTGGCCGATGCCCAGCGCGTCAAGCGCTGGCTGGAGAGCGCCGCGATGCAGCAGAAGCTTGCCGCAGCTGGCCGCCACGGCCCGGCGACCTGAGTGTTGCTGTAGCGGAAATGGAAACGGGCGCCGGGGCGCCCGTTTTTTTGTGGCCTTCAGGAATGCGTGCTGCTGGATCCTGTCAGGCCGATCGCCGCCTGTAACGCCGGTGCTGGCTTTCCTGGCGGGCTCTCGTAGGGGCGAATTCATTCGCCCGCAGAGAACGATTGTTGCGTGTCGGGTGAATGAATTCGCCCCTACGCTTCAGGATGTATGGTTTCGCGACACAAACGGCCGTGACTCAGGGCTGGCGTGTGACCGTGGCGACATAGCCCAGTGCGCTGGAGATTTCGTCGGCGGTCTGGCGGATCAGCGGTGCCCAGTCCGGGTTGAAGCGCTCGGACGGTGTGGACAGGGACAGGCCGGCGACCAGGTCGCCACTGTCGTCGCGGATGCCGGCGGCGATGCAGCGCACGCCCGTTTCCACTTCGTCCAGGTCATAGGCGACGCCGTGGCGGCGGACCTTGTCGAGTTCCTTCTCGAGGCCCTGCAAGGTGGTGATGGAGGTCGGCGTCGATGACGGCAGGCCGGTACGGCGGGCGTAGTCCTTGACCTTCTGGGGGCCGTCCTCGACGAGGAACAGCTTGCCGGTGGCGGTGGTGTGCAGCGGTGCGCGGGCGCCGACGATGTGTACCACGCGCACGGCGGATTTGCCGCTGGAGGTCCGTTCCACATAGACGATCTCGTCGCCTGCGCGAATACCGAGGTTCACGCTCTCGCCTGTGCTGCCGTGAAGCTTGACCATCGCCGCCATGGCAGTTTCCCGCAGGGAGATGCGCGACTTCACCAAGCTGCCCAGTTCGAGCAGGCGGATGCCCAGGCGATAGGCACCACCGTCGCTGCGTTCGACGAAGCCGCTGCTGCTCATCGCGCCGAGGATGCGATGGGCCGTGGAGGGGTGAAGCCCGGTTTCCGCAGCGAGCTGCTTGAGGGGCACCGGATCGGGGTGCTCGGCGAGGACATCGAGCAGCTTCATCATGCGCTCGATGACCTGGATGGGGCTTTTCGCGGTTTCTGGCGTGGACAACGGATTTCCTGCCTCTGATTCAAGGACGCGGAATGGTATCTCAGGTGCGCTGATTTCGCCTAGTGAAATGCCGCGCCGCCGCAACGGCCGTCACACCTTGACCGAGAAGGGCGTGAAATCGGTATCCACATCGTAGTGGTCCTCCCGTTCGGCCTCTTTCAGGAAGGCGACGATCCTGTAGGTGAGCGGTGTGAATAGTGTCTCCACGCCGACCTTGGTGACGAACTGGGCGAGCATGATGCCCGGCAGCAGCGCGTTGGGGATCAGGCCGGAGTCCCAGAAGGCGAGGGGATAGAACAGCAGGGAGTCGACGCCCTCGCCGAAGATCGTCGAGCCTATCGTGCGTTGCCACAGGTGGCGGCCGTTACTGCGGATCTTCATGCGCGCCAGCACGTAGGAATTGACGAATTCGCCGCAGAAGAAGGCCGTGAGCGAGGCGGCGACGATGCGCCAGGTGGAGCCGAAGGCGATCTCGTAGGCCGGCTGGTTGGTCCATGTTGGAGCGGGTGGCAGGGCGACCACCACCGCGGCCATCACCGAGGCGAAGACCATCGCGCCGAAGCCGGCCCAGATCACGCGGCGGGCGCGGGCGTAGCCATAGACCTCGGTGAGCACGTCGCCGAAGATGTAGGAGATCGGGAAGAACAGCACTCCGGCGCCGAAGGTCACCGGCCCGAGGCCCGGGACGACGACTTGCGCGGCCTTGGCCGGGCCGATCAGGTTGGAGCACAGGTAGACAGCGACGAAGGCCGCCATCACGAATTCGTAATACTTGTACTGGCGTGGGGCTGGGGAATGCAGATGCGACGCAGTCGACATGGGGCTCTCCAGGAGATGGGCGGGCCCGCTTTCCTTGTCGAGGGGCCTCGGAATGCCTGCCAGTGTGGCACTGCAGCACTCCGACGGCAACGGACTCAGCCGGCCACCATGTGCCCCGCCATGCGTACCGCGATGCCGACCAGCGCGCCCAGGGTGGCGGGCTTCCACACGTCGGCGACGCGTCGCCCGGCGGAAATTAGCACCGCCACGCCGGGGACGTCGAGAGGGTGGATCAGCAGGCCGGCGCTGGCCCCGTTGAGGGTGGCGGCGTTGGCCGTGCCGGCGCGCAACATCTCGTCCATGACGCCCATCATCGCGGTGCCGCCGGCCAGGTACTTGGTGAGGGTCGGCAGGATCAGCGTAGGGTCGGCGCCGACCGTCAGCAGCAGCGGCGACAGCAGGCCGGTGAGGGCGTCCAGCGCGCCGAGGCGACGCAGGGCGAGGACCACGGTGAGGGACAGCACGAGCATGGGGATCGAGCCGACGGCGATCTTGAAGGCTTCGGCGCCTGCCCGGTTGATCACGTCGAGGATGCCCTTGGCGCTCTCGGCCACCGGATGGTGCAGGGTTTCATCGATGGTGTGTTCGGTGCTGCTGAGCCCGCGCCCGAAGCCGTAATAGGTGGCCGCTGCGGCGGCCAGCCCGCCGACCAGCGACCAGCCGAGCACGACGCCGAAATGCAGGCCCATCGCCGCCATCGGCATCGACACGTTGGCCTGGGCCATGGCCATCACCATCGCCAGCGTGGCGGCCAGGTGGCGGCTGGAGGCGCCACGCTGGTCCATCATGGTCAGCGTGGCGACGGGAGCGGCGAAGCTGACGAAGTTGATCTGCAGCGCTGCAAACACGCCGAGGCCGGTCAGGCCGACGGGGCGCAGCAGCGGAGCCAGCCGCGCGACGACCCAGTCGAGTACGCCCTTGGCTTCCAGCAGGCGCATCAGGGACAGCATGACGATCATCACCGGCAGCAGCACGAAGAACGACAGTTCGACCGCAGAACGGCCGGCGCGCAGGATCACATCGATAAGCAGGTCCATGGATGCGGTGCAGCAAAAATGGCAACGGCCCCGATTATCGGGGCCGCATACGCCGTGGGCAACTTGAGGGCAACCCTAGTTCACGCAGCGCTACTTGAGCAGTGGCGTCAGCAGCGGCAGCAGCCAGGGTAGGGTGATGGCCGTGAACAGGCCGTTGAGGCCCATCGCCAGCGCGGCGAAGGCGCCGGTTTGCTCGCTGAGCTGGAAAGCCCGCGCGGTGCCGATGCCATGGGAGGCCAGGCCGAGGGCGAAACCGATGCTGGCGTCGTCCTTTACGCCAAGGCGGCGCAGGATGCCGTCGGCGAAGATTGCCCCGAAGATGCCGGTCAGGATGACGAACACCGCGGTCAGCGAGGCCAGCCCGCCGAGGCGCTCGGCGACGCCCATGGCGATCGGCGTGGTGACGGACTTCGGCGCCAGGGAGATCACCGTCGGCGTACTGGCCCCCAGCAAGGCACCGATGGCGTAGGCCGACAGGCCGGCCGTAAGGGAGCCGACCACCAGCGCGATCAGCAGCGGCCCGCCCATCGCGAGCAGGCGCTTGAGCTGGGCGTGGAGCGGCACCGCCAGCGCGACGGTGGTCGGGCCAAGCAAGAAGTGCACGAACTGGGCTCCGTCGAAGTAGCGCTGGTAGGGTGTGCCGGTGACCAGCAGCAGGACGACCAGGATGCTCACCGACACCAGCACCGGATTGACCACCGGGTGCCCCTTGGCCTTGCGGTGCAGGGCGAGGGCCAGCAGGTACACCGCCAGCGTCAGGGTCAGCCACAGCAGCGGCTGGGCGGACAGGTAGACCCAGATCTCGGTCATGCTTTCCGGGTTCATCGGGAGCCCTCCTGTTTGCCCTTGCGGGTCAGGAAATGCAGCGTCAGCCCGGTGGCAGCCAGGCCCAGCACGGTGCTGGCGACCAGCGCGACGAGAATCGGCCCGGCTTCATCGAAGAGGCGGGCGCTGTGCAGCATGACGCCGGTGCCGGCGGGAATGAACATCAGCGAGAGATTCTGCAGCAGGTTGCCGGAGGTCATCCGCAGGGATTCGGACGGGCCGCGGCGGGCGATCAGGTAGACCAGCAGCAGCCCCATGCCGATCACCGGGCCGGGAACCGGCAGGTGCAGGGCCACGCGCAGGGCTTCGCCGGCGAGCTGGAAAGCCAGCAGAAGGGCAAAGGCGGCGATCATGGGTGGAGTCCTCCGGAAAAGCGAAGGGCGTGTTTCAAAGGTACAAGGTGCATCTTGTGATGAGCTGAAGGGCGCGGAACGGGTGCAGATCCGGCGAGGGCCGTCGCGATGGAGACTGCCGCTGCAGGGGCTGCCTCTGTGGGGGCTGCTTCTGTGGGGGCGAATTCATTCGCCCCCACAGTTTTTCCCCCACGGGATAAGTGCATCGCTGGCCTATTTGTTGTTGCGGGCCCGGGTGGCAACGCGGGTCGCCTGCATGAAATTGTCGTAGCGGTTTTCGGCCACAGCGAACCACTGCAGCTGGTCGTCGCGGAATTTCTTCCAGGCCTCGTAGATCCTGCGGAATTTGGCGTTTTTGGTGGCGATTTCGTCGTAGAGGTCGAGCGCCGTCTTGAAGGCGGCCGCCATCACTTCGTTGGGGAAAGGCCGCAGCTGGGTGCCCGAGCCGACCAGCTGCTTGAGGGCGTTGGGGCTCTTGGCGTCGTAACTGGCCTGCATCTCGGAGTGGGCGCGCAGGCAGGCATCCTCGAGGATGGCCTGGTATTCCTTTGGCAGCGAAGCCCAGTGCTTCATGTTCACGTAGATGGAGAGCTGCGGCCCGCCCTCCCACCAGCCCGGGTAGTAGTAATACTTGGCGACCCGGTTGAAGCCGAGCTTGAGATCGTCGTAGGGGCCAACCCACTCGGCGGCGTCGATGGTGCCTTTTTCCAGAGCCGGGTAGATGTCGCCGCCGGGGATCTGCTGCGGCACCACGCCAAGCTTGGCCAGCACCTGGCCGGTGATGCCGCTGATGCGGAACTTGAGGCCCTTGAGGTCGTCGAGGGACTTGATCTCCTTGCGGAACCAGCCGCCCATCTGGGTGCCGGTGTTGCCGCAGGGGATCAGGTGGATGTTGTAGTCGCGGAAGAACTCACGCATCAGCTCCAGGCCGCCACCGCTCAACATCCACGCTGTTTGCTGGCGGCTGTTGAGGCCGAAGGGCAGGCAGGTGTCGAAGGCGAAGGTGGGGTCCTTGCCGACGTAGTAATAGGATGCCGTGTGGCCGATCTCGACGGTGCCGTCCTTCACCGCATCGAGCACGCCCGGGCCGGGCACGATTTCGTTGGCCGCGAAGAGCTGGATCTGGAACTTGCCGCCGGTGGCTGCCGCCACGTGCTTGGCTACCGATTCGGTCGCGCCGAAGATGGTGTCGAGGGTCCGGGGGAAGCTGGAGGCGAGCCGCCACTTGATGGTCGGCAACTCGGCGGCGGAAGCCGGGGCCGCCACGGCCGCGCCGGCCATGCCAGCACCGGCGTGTTTCAGGAAGGAACGTCTCTCCATGCTCGCTCTCCTTGCTCGGGACTGTTTGGTGGATCAGGCGCCGGCGACGGTCATGCGGTCCACCAGGATCGAGCCGCAGTGCTTGGAGCCACGCACCAGCACGTCGGAGCCGATTTCCTGGATGCCCATCAGCATGTTCTTGAGGTTGCCGGCGATGGTGATCTCATGCACCGGGTACTGGATCTTGCCGTTCTCGACCCAGAAGCCGGCGGCGCCGCGGGAGTAGTCGCCGGTCACGTAATTGACGCCGTGGCCGAGCAGCTCGGTGACGAGCAGGCCGCGGTCCATCTGCTTGATGAGGCCGTCCAGGTCGTACTGGCCGGACTTGACCAGCAGGTTGTGGCTGCCGCCGGCATTGCCGGTGGTCTGCATGCCCAGCTTGCGCGCCGAGTAGGTGCTGAGGAAGTAGCCTTGCAGCACGCCGTCGATGATGACCTCGCGATCTTGCGTGGCGACGCCATCGTCATCGAAGGAGCTGCTGGCGAAGGCCTTGGTCAGGTGCGGGCGCTCGGAGATCTGGATATGGGACGGGAAGACCTGCTTGCCCAGGCTGTCCATCAGGAAGGACGACTTGCGGTACAGCGCACCGCCGCTCACCGCGTGCACGAAGGCGCCGATCAGGCCGGCGGCCAGCGGGGCCTCGAACAGTACCGGCACCTCGCAGGTGGGGATCTGGCGCGCGCCGAGACGGGCCAGCGAACGGCGGGCGGCGAAGGTGCCGATTTCTTCCGCATCGGCCAGTTCGGACGGATCGCGCTTGGTGGAATACCAGTCGTCCCGCTGCATGTCGTCGCCCTCGCCGGCGATCACCGAGCAGGACAGGTAGTGGCGGGAGCTGGCGTAGCCGCCGAGGAAGCCGAGGCTGTTGGCAGAGATGAAGTGGGCTTCCTGCATCGACACGCTGGCGCCATCGGAGTTGCGGATCTCCGGGCTCACCGCGAAGGCTGCGCGCTCGCAGTTGCGGGCCAGCTCGATGGCCTCCTCGGTGGAGAGTTTCCACGGATGGTAGAGGTCGAAATCGGGAAATTCTTTGGCCAGCAGTGCTTCGTCGGGCAGGCCGGCGGCCGGGTCGGGGGCCGTGAAGCGGGCGATCGAGACGGCGGCGTCCACGGTGGACTTGAGGGCCTCCTTCGAGAAGTCGGAGGTGCTGGCATAACCGCGCTTCTGACCGTCATAGATGGTGACGCCGACACCCTTGTCGCGGTTGTACTCGATGGTGTCCACCTCGTCGCGGCGGACCGTGACGGACTGGCCGAAGCCCTCCGAGACATCCACCTCGCAGGCCGTCGCGCCGCGCTTGCGGGCGAACTTGAGGATGTCTTCGGCGATGGTCTTGAGCTGGTCCTGGGTGAAGCTGAAACGGTTGTCGGCCATGGCGATCCGGTTGGAGAGGGGCTAAAGGCTATAATCTTACCCTTCCCGAGCACTTCCTGCCCCCAGATGGCCCACTACAAATATCATCCAGACGAAGAAGACACCGGCCCCAGCAAGTCGGAGCTCAAGCGCGCCAGCCATGCCTTGCAGGACCTCGGCCAGGAACTGGTCGCCCTCGGCAAGGAGCGCCTGGCCAAGGTGCCGATGGACGAGGATCTGCGCGACGCGGTCAAGGACTACCAGCGCTTCCCGTCCCATGAAGCCAAGCGGCGCCAGCTGCAATACATCGGCAAGCTGATGCGCAATGTGGACCCGGCGCCGATCCGCGCCGCGCTGGACGCCTTCAAGGGCGTGTCGGCGGTCGAGACGGCCAAGATGCATCGCCTCGAGAACCTGCGCACCAAGCTGATCGAAGACGAAAAGACCCTCCACGACATCGCCGTCGCCCACCCGGGTGCCGACCTGCAGCAGCTCCGCGTGCTGCGTCGCAATGCGATCAAGGAGAAGGAACAGAACAAGCCGCCGCGCGCCTACCGGGAGCTGTTCCGGATCCTGCGTGAGCTGGAGGACGGCACGGCCGGCGAGGCCGCAGACCACGAGCACGACGAGGCGGGAGACGAGGAATGAGCGAGGGCGTGAAGATCGGCCTGGTGTCCATCAGCGACCGGGCCTCGGGCGGCGTGTATGAAGACAAGGGCCTCCCGGCGCTGCAGGACTGGCTGGGCAAGGCGCTGACCACGCCGTGGGAGGCGGTGACTCGCCTGATCCCGGACGATCAGCCGTCCATCGAGAAAACCCTGATCGAACTGTGCGACGAAGCAGGTTGTTCACTGGTGCTGACCACCGGCGGTACCGGCCCCGCGCTGCGCGACGTGACGCCGGAAGCCACGCTGGCGGTGGCCCACAAGGTGATGCCGGGCTTCGGCGAGCAGATGCGCCAGGTCAGCCTGGCCTTCGTGCCGACGGCGATCCTGTCGCGCCAGGTGGCGGTTATCCGCGGCCAGAGCCTGATCATCAACCTGCCGGGCCAGCCGAAGGCCATCGCCGAGACCCTCGAAGGCCTCAAGGAGGCCGACGGGCAGCAGACGGTGCATGGCATCTTCGCCGCCGTGCCCTATTGCATCGACCTGATCGGTGGGCCCTACATCGAAACCGACGATGCCATCGTCAAAGCCTTCCGTCCCAAGTCGGCGATCCGCCCGAAGGCTTGAGCGACGCGGCGGCGGCCTAGGCTAACCGGGTTAAGCCGTAGGGGTGAATTCATTCGCCCGCGGCGGACTCCATTCAAGCGACCGAGGGCGAATGAATTCGCCCCTACTCGAAGATCTTGATCACCTTGCTCTCGAAGCGTGGCTGCGGCAGGTAGCCGCCGGCCAGTTGCTTGCGGCGTTCCTGTTCGCGCCACCAGGCGCGCAGGCCCAGAAGGGCGGCGGTGATCAGTGCGTAGATCAGCGGCTCGGTGATGTCTTTCTTGACCAGCCACCAGAAGTGCACGCAGCCGAGCACCGCGATCGGGTAGATGGCCCGGTGCAGGGCCTGCCAGCGGCGTCCGCCGAGCTTGCGGATGGCGGCGTTGAAGGACGTGGCGGCCAGCGGTGTCATCAGCACCAGTGCGGCGAAGCCGACGGTGATGAAGGGGCGCTTGAGGATGTCCTTGGCGATGGCATGCCAGTCGAAGAACTGGTCCAGCCACACGTAGGTGAGCAGGTGGGTCACCCCGTAGGCGAAGGCGAACAGCCCGAGCATGCGGCGCAGGCGCACCAGCCAGTGCCAGCCGCTGTACTTGCGCAGCGGCGTCACCGTCAGGGTGATCAGCAGGAAGCGCAGTGTCCATTCGCCGGTGGCGCGGGTCAGCGCCTCGATCGGGTTGGCGCCCAGGGTGTCCATCTCCAGCCCGCGCCACAGCAGGAAGGCGGGTAGCAGGCAGAGAGCGAACAGGGCCGCCTTGATGGTGCCGAGTTGGGAGTTGGTCGGGGGCATGGTTGTTCTTGTCTTGTGATGTTCAGAAGAAGCGGCGCAGGTCCATGCCGGTGTACATCGACGCGACCTGGTCGGCGTAGCCGTTGAACATCAGCGTCTTGCGCTTGGAGAACTCGCCGATACGCCTCTCGGTGGCCTGGCTCCAGCGCGGGTGGTCCACTTCCGGATTCACGTTGGAATAGAAACCGTACTCGCTCGGCCCGGCCTTCATCCATGCGGTGATCGGCTGTTTTTCGGTGAGGCGCAGGGTCACCAGGGATTTCGCGCCCTTGAAGCCGTACTTCCACGGCACCACCAGGCGGATCGGTGCGCCATTCTGGACCGGTAGCACTTCGCCGTACAGGCCGACCGCCAGCAGCGTGAGCGGATGGCGGGCTTCGTCGATGCGCAGGCCTTCGTTGTAGGGCCAGTCGAGCACGCCGCGGGTCATGGTGCTCTTGTCGTAGTGGGAGACGAACTCCACGTACTTGGCGCTGCCCTGGGGCTCCACCAGCTTGAGCAGGCTGGCCAGCGGGAAGCCGACCCACGGGATCACCATCGACCAGCCTTCCACGCAGCGCATGCGGTAGATGCGTTCTTCCAGCGGGGCGAGCTTGAGCAGTTCGTCGATACCGAAGGTGCGCGGCTTGTTCACCAATCCCTCGACGCGCAGCGTCCACGGGGCCGGCTTGAGGCGGTGGGTGTTCTCGGCCGGGTCGGCCTTGTCGGTACCCAGCTCGTAGAAGTTGTTGTAGGTGGTGACGGCCTTGTAGGAGGTTGGTGTCTCGCCGATGCTGTAGGGGCTCCTGGCCAGCGGGCCGAGGCTCTGGCCGGCGGCGCGGGCCAGGCCAGCGGGTAGTGCGGCACCGACGGCCAGGGCGGCTGACGCGGTGAGGAAACGGCGCCGGTCGTGGTACAGCTCGGAGGTGGTGATTTCGGACGGCAGGATGTCGGTGGGGCGGCGGATCAGCATGGCAGCGTGTCCATTGTGATTATTCGTGATGATGTAGACGGAGCAGGCCCGCAAAAATTACAGCATCGCAGGCCGGGGTCTTTCCGGGCATTCCAGTGGGGGCGAATTCATTCGCCCAACACCGGGCGAGCTCCGCCTTCGACCTAGCTGTCCCCGTTGAGTTGCCGGTAGACCGTGCTGGCGATCGGCAGCAAGGCGTCACGCGTGAGCTTGCCGGACAGGGCGTAGGCCTGGCGACCGTCTATCCAGTAGAAGGTTGAGACGCCGTCCTGATGTGCGAAGCGGAACGCGGTGGCGCCGCTGTCCTGATTGTCGGCGCAGACGTACAGGGTCAGGCGCTGGCCGCCGCCGTCCTCGTACATCAGCAGGGCGCCAGGGCCGTTGTCGGCGGTGATCAGGCGCCCGCCAACCAAGTGGAAGCCCTCCACCGCCAGCTTGGGTGCGCGCAGCGTATGGCCCAGGCGTTTCGACAGCCAGGCCGTCAGGTGGGCTTCCTGGTCGGCGCCGACCTCGACAGGGTGGCGTACTTCCGGGGTGAATACTGCATGGGCGATAGCGGCCCGTTGCGGCAGGCTGGCTAGGGCGAGCGGGGCGTCGGAGGGGGCGGCGAGTTGGCGGTCGGCGATGATGCCGATGCCGATGCCCGCGGCGAGCCAGGCTGCAGCGATGGCGGCCCGACGGAAGGGCTGGTTGCTCGGTGATTTCAGGCGGGTGGCGATGGCGTGGGGGATCGCTGCGTCGAGTTGGCGATCGTAGGCTGCATGCAGCAGGATCTTCTGGTCGCGCCAGGCCTCCACGGTGGCCTCATCGTCAGCGTCGACGGCGAGGTGGGCGGTGACCCGCATCGCATCTGCGGCGGACAGCTGCCCATCCACGTAGGCATGCAGTTGATCCTTGCTGACGTGCTCCTTGTTCATTTCACGACCTTCAGATGCATGGGCCGGTCCTCGCCGGCCAGGATGGCGCGCAGCCGCTCGCGGGCGCGGGACAGGCGCGACATGACGGTTCCCGGCGGGATGCCCAGGATGCGGGCGGTGTCGGCGTAACTGAGTTCTTCCAGTCCGACCAGTAGCAGGACTTCCCGCTGCTCGGGGGGCAGGCGTCCTAGCGCTCGGTCCAGGTCGCGCACGTCAAGTTCATCCTGCTGCTGGGGGCGTACCGGGATCGCGGGCGTGTCCTCGTCCAGCGTGACGAGGGTCGGCCGGTGGCGCAGCTGGTTGAGGAAGACATGGTGCATCATGGTCAGCAGCCAGGCCCGCAGGTTGCCCGGCCGCCATAGCAGCCATTTGCCGAGGGCTCGCTCCAGGGTGTCCTGGAGCAGGTCGTCGGCATCCGCATCGTTGCCCGTCAGCGCCCGCGCATAGCGGCGCAGGCGCGGAATCTCGGCGAGGATGGCGTGCTCGGTGGGCATCGGGCGCTGCGTGGCTTACGGGCGGGCGACGTGCCACTGGTTGTTGAGGAAGCCGTCACCGGTGGTGTCGCCGGGCTTCTGGTCCTTGCTCCAGGTGTACAGCGGCCGGCCCTTGTAGGCCCACTGGCGGCGTCCGTCGTCGCGGCCGACGATGCTCCAGTCGCCGCGGGCCTGGTCTTTCTCGCTGGCCATCAAGGGCGGCCAGTTGGTGGCGCAGGGGCCGTTGCAGACGCTCTTGCCGCTGCCGGCCGCGTCCTTGTCGAAGACGTAGAGGGTCATGCCCTGGGTGTCGGTGAGCATGCCGTAGCGGTTCTGGGCCGGCGGGGTGTCGGGCATGCTGGCACAGGCGCCGAGGACGGCCGAAAGGCTCATGGCGAGGAACAGCTTTTTCATGGTCGTGGTCTCCTTTGTGTGTGGCTGGGTATTGTCTAAACAGCGCATGCGGGTACTTTATTCCACGCCCCCGAAAACAAATTCATCTTTCCCCGCCGTGGGCGTTGCGGTGCGCCGCCGCATGGTTTGCGCCTAGCAGCGGCCAAGCCGACTCTGCTAAACTCGCCGCCTGTCCAAGGTCTTTGCATGCAGCCGCCCGGCCGGGCCCAAGCCCCGCGGGACGTGTCGGGCAAGCCTCCATTCCACCTGTTTGAAAGCCTGATCCCGGATTCCAATGCGCATCCTGCTGAGCAACGACGACGGTTATTTCGCTCCCGGCCTGCATGCCCTCGCGGCTGCCCTGTCTGAAGTTGGAAAGGTCACCGTGGTTGCTCCAGAGCGTGACCGCAGTGGCGCCAGTAACTCCCTGACCCTCGACCGGCCCCTGTCCCTGCGCAAGGCGGCCAGCGGCTTCCATTACGTGAATGGCACGCCCACCGACTGCGTACACCTGGCCGTCACCGGCATGCTCGATGAGCTGCCGGACATGGTCGTGTCGGGCATCAACCACGGCGCCAACATGGGCGACGACACCATCTACTCGGGTACCGTCGCGGCGGCCACCGAGGGGTTCCTGCTGGGTGTCCCGTCCATCGCCATTTCCCTGGTTGCCAAGGGCGCGTCGGATTTCTCCGGCGCGGCGCGGGTGGCTCGCGAACTGGTCGAGCGTTTCCAGCAGGAGTCCATCGGCGTGCCGACGCTGCTCAACGTCAACGTGCCCGATCTGCCCTATGCGCAGATCAAGGGCGTGCAGGTCACGCGCCTCGGCAAGCGCCACAAGGCTGAGCCCACCGTCAAGTCGGTGACGCCGCGCAACGAGACCGTCTATTGGGTGGGCGCCGTCGGCGCGGCCCAGGATGCCGGCGAGGGAACTGATTTCCATGCGGTGGCCAACGGCTACGTGTCCGTCACGCCGCTGCAGATCGATCTGACCCACCAGGGCCAGATTTCCACCGTCCGCGACTGGCTGGGCAAATGAGCAGTGAAGCGCTGCGGACCGCGTTGCAGACCACCCTGCGGGCGCGGACACGCATGGTCGAGCGGATCAAGGAGCAGGGTGTTCGCGACGAGCGCGTACTCGCGGCGATGATGGCCGTGCCGCGCCATCTCTTCGTCGAGGAGGCGCTGGCATCGCGGGCCTACGAGGACACGGCGCTGCCCCTCGGCCTGCAGCAGACCATCTCCCAGCCCTTCGTCGTGGCACGGATGATCGAGCTGTTGATGGCTGGCCGCGAACTTGGCAAGACCCTGGAGGTCGGAACCGGGTGTGGTTACCAGGCTGCAGTGCTGTCGCACCTCGGAACGGAAGTCTATTCGGTGGAGCGCTTGCGGCCGCTGCTCGACCGGGCACGTAACAACCTGCGTCACCTGCGTCGCCCCAACCTGCGCCTGAAACATGCCGATGGTAGCGTGGGCTTGAAGGAGGCCGCGCCCTACGACACGATCATCGTCGCTGCGGCTGCGCCGAAGGTGCCGCCGGCGCTCGTCGAACAGCTGGCCGATGGCGGCCGGCTGATCCTGCCGGTCGGCGCGGCAGAGCAGGTGCTGGTGCTGATCGAGCGCACGGCTCGCGGCATCCGAGAAACACGCCTCAGCGCGGTGCGCTTCGTACCCCTGCTGCCCGGCACAGAATGATTGATGCTCAACGAATGATGTTGTCCCGCGTTTGTACAAGTAGTCTCCTGATGGCCCTGCTGCTGGTCGGGTGCGCCACCAAGTCGCCCGCCCCTGTTGCGGAGCGCACGACGCGTCCCGCAAGTCAGGCGCCGGACAAGGGCGAGGCGCCGGCCCCGGCTGCGCAGCCCAAGGTGGCACGGCCGGGGTACTACATCGTCAAGCCCGGTGACACCCTGATCCGCATTGCCCTTGATCACGGCCAGAATTACCGGGACATCGCTGCCTGGAGCGGCCTCGAGAACCCCAACCTGATCGAGGTCGGGCAGGAGTTGCGCGTGCGTCCGCCCGAGTCCGGCGCGGTGACACGGCCGGTGGCTTCGTCCGGCGTCGAGGTGCGTCCTGTCGGTGCCGCCACCAACGGCGCGGTTGCGTCCGCTGCGGCTGCAAGTACGGACGGAGTACGCCGCGAGCCGAAGGGGGGCAAGGTGCCCTATTCCGAACAGGCCTGGGCCCTGGCCCAGAAGCCGGAAGCCCCCGTCGCCGTGGCCAAGGTCGAGCCCCGGCTGGATGCCGGCAAGCCGGAAGCCGTGAAGCCCGAGGCCGCCAAAGCGGAACCGAAGCCCGAACCCAAGGAAGAAAAGAAGCCCGAGCCGGCCAAGGCCGCTCCGGCGACTTCCGGCGAGGATGGCAAGATCGACTGGGCTTGGCCCGCATCCGGCAAGATCATTGCCGGTTTCAACGAAACGTCCAGCAAGGGTGTGGACCTGGCCGGCAAAAGCGGCGATCCGGTCCTTGCCGCGGCCAGCGGTCGCGTCGTTTATGCCGGTACGGGTTTGCGCGGTTATGGCAAACTCGTTATCGTTAAGCATGACAATAACTTCCTGAGCGCATACGCCCACAACCAGAACCTGATGGTCAAGGAAGGGCAGGCGGTGAGCAAGGGGCAGAAAATTGCCGAACTGGGCGATACCGACAGCGACCGCCCGAAGCTGCACTTCGAGATCCGCAAGCAAGGCAAGCCGGTTGATCCCGGCAAGTTCCTGCCCCCTCGTTGAACACCTGCGGGTGCGGGGCAGGGTTGAGCGGTGCGCTGATATGAATGACTATAGTCGCCGGGCATCACCCTTGCCGAACTTTGGGTGAGCACTGGCAGGAGGAGCTGCATGAAATGTTGTCTCCCTGAGTGTCTCCCTACGGTTCAGAGAGGGTTCCATGTACGATCCGGCCGTTCCTGAGGAGCTCGACAGCCCGGAGTCGGACCTGCCCCCGGAGGTCGAGGCCTTCCTCGAAGTCCCGGCGCAGTCGCCCGACACCGAATTCCTGGGTGACGTTACCCAGCTCTATCTCAACGAAATCGGCGCCAATCCGCTGCTGACGGCGGACGAGGAGCTGTCCCTGTCGCGGCGGGTCCGCGAGGGGGATTTTCTGGCCCGGCAGACGATGATCGAGCGCAACCTGCGCCTCGTCGTCAACATTGCCAAGCATTACCTCAACCGGGGCATACCGCTGCTCGACCTGGTTGAGGAGGGCAACCTGGGCTTGATCCACGCCCTCGAAAAGTTTGATCCGGAGCGTGGCTTCCGTTTCTCCACCTACGCGACCTGGTGGATCCGCCAGAACATCGAGCGGGCGATCATGAACCAGTCCCGCACGATCCGCCTGCCGGTGCATGTGGTGAAAGAGCTGAACCAGGTGCTGCGTTGCCAGCGCCAGCTCGAGGCTGCCAGTAACGGGGATTTCTCCATCGAGGACGTGGCTCGCCAGCTCGGCCGGCCGGTGGAGGATGTGCGGGCGATCCTCGCCCTCAACGAGCATACGGCGTCCCTGGACGCGCCGCTGGACATCGATCCAACCCTGTCGATCGGCGAATCCCTGGCGGATGACGATGCCGAGACGCCGGACGTGCAGATCCAGGATCTCGAGGTCGAAACCCTCGTGCGGGAATGGATCGGCCAGCTCAGCGAAAAGCAGCGAATGGTGATCCGTCATCGCTACGGTATCGACGAGTGCGAGGTGCAGACGCTGGAGGAGCTGGCGGACAGCCTGGAGCTGACCCGCGAGCGGGTGCGCCAGATCCAGCTCGAGGCCCTCGGTCAGCTGCGCCGCATCATCAAGCGGCGCGGTGTTTCGAAGGATGTGCTTCTCTAGTCCGGGGCGGTGGGCGGAATGCCGGCCAGCCGCCGCGGCGTTCCGTTAATTCACCTTCCATCAGGATTGAAGTCCATGAGCGAAACCGTTCGCGTGTATCACAATGCCCGTTGCTCCAAGAGCCGTTCCGCCTGCGCGCTGCTGCAGGAAAAAGGCGTGGCACTGGAAATCGTCGAATATCTCAAGACGCCGCCTAGCCGGGCCGAACTGGCCGAGATCGTCAGGAAGCTGGGCGTGCCGGCCGAAAGCATCGTGCGCACCGGTGAGGATATCTACAAGTCCGACTACAAGGGGCGCTCGCTCAGTGAGGACGAATGGCTGGATGCGCTGGCTGCGCACCCCATTCTCATCGAGCGGCCGATCGTCGTGCGCGGCGAGCGCGCCGTGGTCGGCCGGCCGCCCGAGAAGGTGCTCGAGCTGTTCTAACGGAAGCCCCCAGTGGCAATCCGCAGCCTAAAGCCGTAGGGGCGAATTCATTCGCCCTCAGTCGGTTGAATCTAGTCCTTGGGCGAATGAATTCGCCCCTACGATCAGTAGTGGGCTGCAGCCGGTCTCAACGCCGGTTGGCAAGGGCCGTCTGGCGGGCGGCCTTGACGGCTTCGCCCAGCTGGAACACAGACATGGCGTAGAAGCTGCTGCGGTTGTAGCGGGTGATCACGTAGAAGTTCTGGTAGCCGAGCCAGTATTCGCTGTCTTCGCCGGGCGTAACCAGTTCGATGAAGGCGGCTTTGTTGGCGGGCATCTCGCCGCTGGCAGCCTTGACGCCGCGGCTGGCGAGCGTTGCCGGATCGAAGGCGGGATCAACGTCGTTGGCGATCAGTGCGGTGAGGTCGGCGCCCGGCGTCACGCTGGCGCGCACGGCAACCGGTGCGTCACTCTCCCAGCCGTGCATCTGCATGTAGCGGGCGACGCTGCCGATGGCGTCCTTGGGGCTGTTGAGCAGGTCGATCTGGCCATCGCCGTCGAAGTCCACCGCGTAGTTGCGCACGCTGCTCGGCAGGAACTGGGGCAGACCCAGTGCGCCGGCGTAGGAGCCCTGGTAGTCGAGCGGGTCGCGGTGCTGTTCCCGCGCCATCAGCAGCAGGTTTTCCAGTTCGCCGCGGAATAGCTCGGCTCGTCGCGGGTAGTCGAAGGCCAGGGTGGACAGGGCCGACACCGCCTGGTAGTTGCCGGTGTTGCGACCGTAGATGGTCTCCACGCCGATGATGCCGACGATGATCTCCTCCGGCACGCCGTACTTCTCGCTCGCCGCCTTGATGGTGTCCTGGTAGCGCTCCCAGAAGGCCACGCCGGCCTTGATGCGCACGGGTTCGATGAAGCGGCCGCGGTAGCGCTGCCAGGATCGCACGCCGGGGTCCTTCGGTGGGGAGATGGCCTTGATCACCGATGGCAGATACTGGGCGCGGCGGAAGATGTAGGTCAGTGCGTCCTTGTCGAAGCCGTGGCGTTGCTGCATTTCGGCGATGAACTGCTGGGTTTCCGGGCGGTCGGCATAGCGTTCCGTGGCATGGGCCATGGTGGGGGCGCCGAGGCAGGAAGTGAGAAGGGCCAGCGTCAGAGAGCGACGGAAGGAGGCGTTTTTCATCGGGGACGGAAATTCTTGATGGAGTGCTTCAGGCTTTGGAGGGCGGCTCGCTCGATGCCGGTGCGCCCGTAACGCAGGCGGGCATAGTCGGTGGCGATGCGCTTCACGGTGTCGGCGAGGTCGGGCCGCTGGCTGGCGACACGCTCGGCATAGTCCTGCGGGCCTTCCCAGGCAGCGCGAGGTAGTCCCGCGGAAGCGAGTCGGCGACAGAAAAGAGACCAGCTGCGATCAAGGGCGTCGGCCGACAGGCGACGTCGCAATACCCATGCGGTCAGGGCCGCCATGACGAGGGTGCAGGCGCCGGCCATCAGCGCGGTAATCGTCTGCCAGTCGGCATCCACCACGCCAAAGTCGGCGAGCAGGGCTTTCTGGCGGGCCGGATTGTACCCGAGAACCCATTGGTTCCAGCGGTTGTCTAGGGCGTCCAGCTGATTGCGCAGCTCCCGCAACCAGGCAAGGGAGCTGCGGGCCAGCAGCGGCAGGCGGTCGCTGTCGGGCAGGGCGGCGGCAAGTCCGCCATCGATGCGCCGCGGGGCGCTCGCGGCGGTCGGGTCGACGCGCGTCCAGCCGCGTCCGGCCAGCCAGACTTCAGCCCAGGCATGGGCGTCCGACTGACGGATCACCAGCGTCCCGTCCACCGGGTTGAATTCCCCGCCCTGATAGCCGGTGACGACCCGCGCCGGAACCCCCGCTGCACGCATGGCAATGACGAAGGCAGAGGCGAAGTGCTCGCAGAAACCCTGCTTCGTATCGAACAGGAAGCTGTCCGCATCCTCCCGGCCCAAGGGCTGGGGGTCGAGGGTGTAGCTCAGGCTGCGGTGACGGAAGTCGGCGATGACCCGCTGCAGCGCATCGTCGGCGTCGCGGGCTTCCTGCCGGATGCGGGCGCCGAGCGCCTGGGTACGGGGATTGCTGCCGGAGGGCAGGGCCAGGGCCTCGCGGAGCTCCCGCGGGCTGGCATCGATGCCGACCGGCGTGTGAGGATAGGAGAGCAGGGACAGCCGCAGCCGGCTACGTACCGGATCGCCCGACATCAGCTGGAAATCGCTGCCGTAGCGCAGGCCGGGGGCCTCAGCGGGGAAGTCGAGCGCCAGCAGCCAGCGCTGGTTGTGGGGTTCGAGGGTGAGCGTGTAGGGGTAGGCGACGCCCTGGGGGGCGTAAGCCGGCCGCGGGCTCGTGCTGCTGCGCGCGGTACGCCAGCTGCGCCCGTCGAAACGGCTGAGGACCGGGCCGCGCCAGTAGCGCTCGGCGGGGGGCGGCAGTTCGCCGGCGAAGGCGGCCCGGAAGGCAATGTCGCTGGATTCGCTGAGGCGTGCCATGTCGCCGGGCGTCATGCTGTCCGACAGCCCGCTAACCCGGTTGTAGGCATCGGCCGGCAGACCCCACAGGGGGCCTTGAACACGGGGAAAGAGGACGAACAGCACGAGCATCAGCGGAACGCCCTGCAGCACCAGCCTTGCGGCCGCGGTGAGGCGCGCCTTCGGGGCCGCGGACCGTCCTTGCAGTGCCAGCAGGCTGCCGATGGCCACCGTTGTGCCGAGCAGGGCGAGGGCAGCGACCAGCATGCTCTGCTGGTACAGGAACAGGCCGGTCTGCATGAAGAAGCACAGCAGCAGCACCGCCCGGCCGTCGCGGCGGCTGTCCGTTTCCAGCAATTTGAGACTCAGCAGTCCGGCGAGGACCGCGATGCCTGGATCCTTGCCGAAGAACTGGTGGTATTCCAGCAGAACCAGCCCGACCACGCAGGCTGCCACGCCGATCAGCAGGAGGCGATGGGGCAGGTGCCCCTTGTCGAGGCTGATGGCCGTCCGCCACAGCAGCAGCAATATGCAGACCGCAGTGATCGCCGGGGGCAGGTGCTGACCGTGGGGGGCCAGGCTGATGACAGCGCAGGCGATCAGCCAGCCTGCCTGATCGGGGCGCAGGCCGGGTTCAGCCATGGGGGCGACCGTATAGCGCGAGGGCGCTGAGACAGGCATGCCGGTGCGCTGTGCCATGGGCGCATTGAAGCTGGGTGCCGGGAATGCGCAGACCATAGTCGAGGCCGCTCCGCTCCGCGTCGATGATCCAGCTGGTCAAGCGCGACAGGCGGGCTTCGGTGTCCAGGCCCGCGGGCAGGGCTTGCCAGTCCAGCCAGATGCTGCCGCGTTGGCCGCCGTCGAAGGTCTTGGTGCGCCAGGGGCCACCCCGGGCCACAGCCTTCCAGGCCACATGGCGCGGGGAGTCTGCCGGCTGGTGATGGCGCAGGCCGGCGAAGTCGTCGGTGCCGTGGCCGCGCGTGCTGCCGCCGGGGTGGTCGTCTGTGCCGTGGGGGAGGGCGGGCGCGTGGCTTTCCGGCGTCGGGTAGACCAGGCCGCGCATGTCGGGCTGGAACAGGCTCCAGGCACGGATCAGGCCGAGGGGGTGGTGGGTTTCGAGGGTCAGGCGGGGGAGCTGGAGCCAGCCGCGCACCGTGGTGGCAATGGCGACGTCCTGCCGGGCCCGCCCTGTGGCCGGGAGATCGAAAAGCTCTTCTCCTACTGGTCTTCCTGCGTGTGTCGGTCGCAGTTGGAGTCCCGTGCGGGTGCGCCCTTCAGGGTTGTCCAGGACGATTCCGAAGTGGAGCGGGGCGCCGCAGAAGACCGGCTCGACCCGGCCGGGTTCGATGCTCAGATCGACCAGGTTGCGAAAGGCGTGGTGAATGCTCACCCAGGCGACGCCGCCGATCAGGAAGCTCAGTGCGTAGCCCAGGCTCAGGGTGTAGTTGATCGACGCCAGCAGCATTACCGCCAGGGTTGCGCCAAGGGCGAGCCCGAAGGCGGTCGGCAGCACGAAGATGCGTCGCTGGCCCAGCGTGATCGGAGCCACCTCGGGCCCCTTGACGCGGAACAGCCAGCGCTGGAAGGCGGTGCGCAAGCGGGTGAAACTCATCCCGGCAGGGCTACGGCTTCAATCAGGCGCCGTGCCAGTTGATCCGCAGTCAATGGGGCGTCGTCGGCGGCCCGCAGGCGGTGGCCGGCGACGGCTGGCAGGACGGCCTGCACATCCTCGGGCTGTACGTGGTCGCGGCCGGCCAGCAAGGCCCAGGCCCGAGCCGCCGCCAGCAGGGCCAGTCCACCCCGCGGCGACAGCCCCAGCGCGAAGCCGGCGCCCTGGCGGCTGTGGGCGAGCAGGGCTTGCAGGTAATCGAGCAGGCGCGGGCCGGCGTGGACCTGGCGTACCGCGGCGAACAGGCTGTCGAGCTCGCCGGGCTGCAGCTCGGGTTGCACCCGCGCCAGCATCTCGCGCCGGTCTTCGCCGGCGAGCAGGGCGCGTTCCGCGGCGGGGTCCGGATAGCCCATCGAGATGCGCATCAGGAAACGGTCCAGCTGGCTTTCCGGCAGGGCGAAGGTGCCGATCTGCTCGGCCGGGTTCTGGGTGGCGATAACGAAGAAGGGCTCGGGCAGCGGCCAGGTGCGGCCTTCCGCGCTGATCTGGCGCTCCTCCATGGCTTCGAGCAGTGCACTCTGGGCCTTGGGCGTGGCCCGGTTGATCTCGTCGGCCAGGACCAACTGGGAGAACACCGGCCCTGGGTGGAAGCGGAAGGCGCCTTCCCGCTGGTCGAATACCGATACGCCGACGATGTCGGCGGGCAGCATGTCGCTGGTGAACTGGATGCGCTGGAACTGCAGGCCCAGCACCCGGGCGAGCACGTGGGCGAGGGTCGTCTTGCCGACCCCCGGAATGTCTTCGATCAGCAGGTGGCCGCGGGCCAGCACGCAGGCAAGGGCGAGACGGACGGCGCGCTCCTTGCCGAGAATGATCCGGCATGTGGCTTCGGCAAGTCGGTTGGCAATCTGCTGCGGCATGGCGCGGGCTTTTTTCAGGCTGTAGTTAAGGGGATAATGATTCCATAACAGCGCTCTCGGCGTCGTGCTCCAATGACCAGTACAAGGTCGAGGAGTTCGCGCCGGACAAGGCGTACGCCGGGGAGTGCAAGCATTCACGACGTATAACAAGACACTGCGAGAGGCAGGGGAGAGTCTATGACGAGTACCGCATTCATCACGCACCGGGATTGCTGGTTGCATAACATGGGTGAGCATCACCCGGAGTCCCCGGAGCGTCTCGGTGCGATAAACGACCGTCTGATTGCTGCGGGCCTCGATATGTATCTGGCCTTTCATGACGCGCCGCAGGCGACCATTGAGCAGCTTTCCCGGGCACATCCCCGGGAGCACGTCGAGGAGCTCCTGGCCAGCGTGCCGGAGCATGGCATCCGCCATCTGGATCCGGACACGGCCCTGTGTCCCAATTCCATGAAGGCGGCGCTGCGCTCGGCGGGGGCCGGTGTTTACGCCACCGACCTGGTGATTTCCGGGCAGGCCGAGAACGCGTTCTGCGCAATCCGCCCGCCCGGCCACCATGCCGAGGCCGGCAAGGCGATGGGCTTCTGCTTTTTCAATAATGTGGCGGTGGCGGCCCGACATGCGCTGGAGGCGCACGGGCTGAAGCGGGTTGCTGTGGTGGATTTCGACGTGCATCACGGCAACGGCACGGAAGACATCTTCCGCGACGATCCCCGCGTGCTGATGGTCAGCATCTTCCAGCACCCGTTCTACCCGTACAGCGGCGCCGACAACCCAGCTCCCAACATGGTCAATGTGCCGATGAAGGCGGGCAGCCGGGGTGACGTCTTCCGCGAGGTCGTCACCAATATCTGGATGCCGGCGCTGCGCAATCACGCGCCGGAGATGATCTTCATCTCGGCCGGCTTCGACGCCCACTACGAGGACGACATGGGCTCCATGGGCCTGGTCGAGGCCGATTACGTGTGGGCCACCGAGCAGCTCAAGACCGTGGCTGCCGAATGTGCCGGGCGCCGCATCGTGTCCCTGCTGGAAGGCGGTTATTCGCTGTCGTCCCTGGCTCGCAGCGTGGTGGCGCACGTCAAGGCGCTGGCCGACCTGTAATTGATCGCCAAAATTCCGGCGCAAACCCGCTGCGGCGGGTTTTCGTTTCATGCCCGGCGTGACTTCGTCACGCTCGCGTCGGCCTTTTGGTAACCGCTGTTTGCACCCGTCTATGCTTCGCGAAGTGATTGGGTACAATACTCAACTTTCCCTCTCCAGCACTAGCTCATGATTACCGGTTCGATTGTCGCCATCGTTACCCCGATGCTCGAAGATGGCAGCCTGGATATTTCCCGTTTCCGTAGCCTCATCGACTTCCACGTCAAGGAAGGTACCGATGGCATCGTCGTCGTCGGCACCACCGGCGAATCGCCGACGGTGAATGTCGAGGAGCACTGCGAGCTGATCCGCGTTGCCGTCGAGCATGCCGCTGGACGCATTCCCATCATTGCCGGCACGGGGGCAAATTCCACCCGCGAGGCCATCGAGCTGAGCGAATTCGCGCGCGAGGCCGGTGCGGTCGCCGGTCTGTCGGTCGTGCCTTACTACAACCGCCCGACCCAGGAAGGCCTCTACCAGCACTTCCGTGCCATCGCCGAGGCGAGCCCGCTGCCGACGATCCTCTACAACGTGCCGGGGCGCACCGTTGCAGACATGTCCAACGACACCGCGCTGCGTCTGGCCGAGATCCCCAACATCATCGGCATCAAGGATGCAACCGGCAACATCGATCGCGCCTGCGACCTGATCGCCCGGGCTCCGAAAGATTTCGCGCTGTACACCGGCGACGACATGACCGCCCTGGCCTTCATCCTGCTGGGCGGACACGGGACCATCTCGGTCACCGCCAACGTCGCGCCGCGCCTGATGCATGAGCTGTGTGTCGCCGCCTCCGCCGGCGAGGGCGTGAAGGCTCGCGAGATCAATGCCAAGTTGGTCGGTCTGCACCGCCACCTGTTCTGTGAAGCCAATCCGATCCCCGTCAAGTGGGCGGTCGAGCAGATGGGGCTCATCGGTTCCGGCATCCGCCTGCCGCTGACCCGCCTGTCCGACAGCTGTCACGAGCGCGTGCGTGACGCGATGCGTCAGGCCGGCATCGAAGTTTGAGTTTGTATTTCCCATCCCGAGGGTTACGCATGCAAAGCCGTAAGCTGGCTTCCGGTTCGGCAATCGTCGTTGCGACGATTGCGCTCGCCGGTTGCTCCGGTTCCTTGCTGGAATCGAAGAAGATCGATTACAAGAGCGCGGCATCAGCCGCCACGCTGCCTTCGCTGGAGGTTCCGCCCGATCTCACCACTCCCGCCGCGGACGATCGCTATGCCGTGCCGGATCTGAACCCCAAGGGCTCGGCCACTTTCTCCGCCTACAACGCGGAGCGGGGCGGGCCGCAAGCCGGCACCGCGGCCGCAGCCAAGCCGGTGGCCGTCGTTGCGCCACAGTCGATCGACAAGATGCGCGTCGAGCGTTCCGGCAGCCAGCGCTGGCTGGTCGTGCAGGGTACGGCCGACAAGCTGTGGCCGCAGGTCCGCGAGTTCTGGCAGGAAAACGGTTTCCTGCTGAACGTCGATCGCCCCGAGATCGGCGTGATGGAGACCGACTGGGCCGAGAACCGCGCCAAGATCGACAACGACATCATTCGCCGCACGCTCGGCAAGGTAATTGACGGCCTGTATTCGACCCCGGAGCGGGACAAGTTCCGGACCCGTCTGGAAACGAGCAATACGCCGGGTTCGGTCGAGATCTACATCAGCCACCGCGGCATGATGGAAATCTATCCGAACGAAGCGAAGGACCGTACCGTGTGGCAGCCGCGCCCGGCTGATCCCGAACTGGAGGCCGAGTTCCTGCAGCGCCTGATGATTCGCCTCGGTGCTGATGAAACGCGGGCCAAGGCACAGATCGCGGCTGCCCCGGTTGCTGACAAGGCCAAGTTGCAGAGCGCCTCAGGTGGTGCTTCCGTGCTGCAGGTCCAGGAAGGTTTCGACCGTGCCTGGCGGCGCGTCGGCCTGGCCCTGGATCGCGTCGGTTTCACGGTGGAAGATCGTGACCGCTCCCAGGGCATTTATTACGTGCGTTACGTGGATCCGGAGGTCGACGTCAAGAAGAAGGGCGACGAGGGCTTGTTGTCCAAGCTGGCTTTCTGGCGCAGCAGTGATTCCAAGCCATCGATCCAGTCGGGCAACCAGTATCGTATCTACGTGAAGTCGGGTGAGGCCGCCTCGTCGTCGGTGCAGGTCCTGACCCGCGAAGGCGGTACGGATACGTCCGACTCCGCGCGCAAGATTCTTGGCCTGCTGTTCGAGCAGCTCAAGTAATTCTTGTTGCCAGCTGTTACAAAAAAGCCGGGGCATGCTCCGGCTTTTTTGCGTCTGCGGGAAGCATTCGCCGAGTCTGTCATTGGCAGGGCCGGCGAATGGCAACAAAAAAGCCAACCCGCAGGTTGGCTTTTCTTGCTACCGGAGAAAACCTGATTACTTCTTCTCGGCGGGAGCGGCTTCAGCGGGCTTGGCAGCGTCAGCAGCCGGAGCAGCAGCGTCAGCGGGCTTGGCAGCGTCAGCAGCCGGAGCAGCGGCGGGAGCAGCTTCAGCGGGCTTGGCTTCCGGAGCGGGAGCAGCAGCGGGAGCGGGGGCCGGAGCTTCAACGGGCTTCGGCTCTTCCTTCTTGCCGCAAGCGGAAACAGCGAGTGCAACGAGAGCAGCAACCAGGAGAGATTGTTTCATTGTTGATTTCCCTTATCGATAAATGAAGTACAACAACCTAAATTTAGGAGCAATCAGGTGGGGGACCCGATCTGGTTCGAATGCTATCACGGACGAAGTGCTTGAATAAAGACATTGTTGCGTTGCCGCAACAGGGATAAGCACTTGTCAAGCCATTAAATCAAACTTCTGCCTTATTCCATCAGCGATTTTGATGGGTGTGCAAAGCCGCAGCAGTACCAGTCATACAGCAGGGCCAGGCCTTCTTCGGACAGGCCGATGACCGAGTCCAGACGGCGCTGATCGGCCAGGTTCTGGAGGATTGCGAGGTCTTCTTCCTCGACCGGGACCGGTTCGCCATTCATGAAGAACCTGCCGCCGGAAAACAGCAGCAGGCTGCGCGCATCGAGCCGGTAGCCGTCGGCCAGGCCCGCGGTGACGAATTCCTCGTGCTCCAGCGGTTCGTCCGGGCAGTCGAAGAACACGTGGGGCTTGGGTTCGGTGAGATAGGCGCCGAGGAAGTCACGCACGTCTTCACGGTTCCAGGTGATTCGCTTGAGGGTGTCCACTACCCGATCGATCATCGCATCGCCGATTTCGGCCGAATGGGCCTGGAGTTTCAGGTCCGGGTCGGCGTAGATGCCATCGATCTGGATCGTCTCCTGCAGATGGCCCATGAACTGCTGGGCGAGTTCCTGGGAGGTCGGCGAGCGGAAGCCGATCGAATAGGTGGTGCATTCACCGATGGCGATGCCGTTGTGGGCCCAGTGGGGCGGCAGGTAGAGCATGTCGCCGGATTCCAGTACCCAGTCGTAAACGGGCTGGAAGTTCTGCAGGATCTTCAGCGGCGCGTCCTCGACGAGGCTGCGGTCGTCCTGGTTGCTGATCAGCCAGCGGCGCTGGCCGATACCCTGCAGCAGGAACACGTCGTAGTTGTCGAAGTGCGGGCCGACGCCGCCGCCATCGATTGCGTAGCTGACCATCAGGTCGTCCAGGCGGGCCTGGGGAATGAAGTCGAAACGGTGCAGCAGTTCGTCGCCATCCGGGCAGAACAGGTTGAGACCCTGCACCAGCACCGTCCACGGGTGTTTCTTGCGGCGCAGGTCGGAGGCCTTCTGCGGGCCGCGGATGACTTCCCAGGATTTGTTGTCATGGGTGACGTAACGGGATTCGACGTCAGGGTCGCGGGCCAGTTCGAAGAGTTCGTCCTTGGTGGCGACGCCGGTGAAGCCGGGAACTGCCTGGCGGATCAGCAGTGGTTTCTTTTGCCAGTATTCGGCGAGGAATTCCTCTGCCGTCAGGCCGCCCAAAAGTGTAGAGATCATCGCGCGATTATAGCCGTTCGCCTTGCAAAGGCCGGTCCCGCCGCTAAAATGGCGCCCTTCATTTCTGGACTCCCGGCCATGCGCGAAGCGGTCATCGAATCCCTCGACCACGAGGGGCGCGGCGTCACCCACCTCGACGGAAAGACGATCTTCATCGAAGGTGCCCTGCCGGGCGAGCGGGTGACCTTCACGTCCCACAAGGTCAAGCCGAACTACGAACTGGCGGATGCGGACCGTGTCCTGAAATCCAGCTCCCAGCGCGTCGAGCCGCTCTGCCCGCATTTCGGCGTCTGTGGGGGCTGCAGCATGCAGCATCTGGAGTCGGGCGCCCAGGTGGCGGCCAAGCAGCGTGTGCTGGAAAACGCCCTGTGGCATATCGGCCGTGCGAAGCCCGACGTGCTCTATCCGCCCATCGTCGGGCCGGACTGGGGCTACCGTTATCGCGCACGCCTCACCGTACGCGTGGTGCCGAGCAAGGGCGGCGTCCTGATCGGTTTCCACGAGCGCCGCAGCAGCTACGTGGCGCCGATGGAGAGCTGCGCGATCCTGCCACCGCATGTGTCGGACATGGTGCCGCGCCTGCGCGAGCTGGTGGCCGGCTTGTCCGTGCCCGACCGGTTGCCGCAGATCGAGATTGCGGTGGGCGAAGGGATCACGGTCTTGGTGTTCCGCCACATCGTGCCGCTCAGCAAGGCCGATACGGCGCGCCTGAAGGCCTTCGCCGAGGCCGAGCAGGTGCAGGTGTGGCTGCAGCCGAGCGGGCCGGATTCCGCCCATCGCCTGCATCCCGCCGAGGCGCCCGGGCTGGCCTATACGCTGCCGGAGTTCGGCGTGTCGATGGCCTTCCGGCCGACCGACTTCACGCAGGTCAATATGTGGATCAACCGCGTGCTGATGCGGCGCTCGATGCAGTTGCTCGATCCACGGCCCGGCGAACGCATTGCCGACCTGTTCTGCGGCCTCGGCAACTTCAGCCTGCCGATCGCCGCGCTGGGGGCCCACGTGGTCGGCGTCGAAGGCAGCGAGACGCTGGTCCGCCGCGCTGGTCAGAATGCCGCCGCGAATGGCCTGGCGGAGCGTTGCGAGTTCTACGCCGCCAACCTCTTCGAGGCCACCGAGGACAGCCTGGCGGCCCTCGGCCATCTGGACAAGATGCTCATCGACCCGCCGCGGGAAGGCGCCATCGCGGTGGTCAAGGCAATTGGCGAGCAGGCGCCGAAGCGTATCGTCTATGTGTCCTGCAACCCGGCCACGCTGGCCCGCGATACCGCGGTGCTGACCAAGGAGAAGGGCTACCAGCTGAAGGGGGCGGGCATCGCCAACATGTTCCCGCAGACCTCCCATGTGGAGTCCATCGCGCTGTTCGAGCGGGACTGAGCGGCCTGGACGAAGATACAAGCAAAAACCCCCGGCATGCCGGGGGTTTTTGCTGATCAGGTGACGCCGATGACGCTCAGTCGCGTTCGCCGGTGAAGGACATGATCAGGTTCAGCAGGCTGACGAACACGTTGTAGATGTCCAGATACACAGCCAGCGTGGCGCTCACGTAGTTGGTCTCGCCGCCCTGCACGATGTTGCTGATGTCGTACAGGATGTAACCCGAGAACAGCAGCACCACGACCGCCGAGATGACCAAGTGGAGCACCGGCATCTGCAGGAAGATGTTGGCCACCATTGCGATCAGCACAACCACCAGGCCAACGGTCAGGAACTTGCCCATGTTGCTGAAATCGCGCTTGGAGACGCTGGCGATGCCCGCCATGGTCGCGAAGATGGCGGCAGTGCCGCCACCGGCCAGCGCGATCATCGAGCCGCCGTTGGAGAAGCCGAGCGCCACCTGCAGGATGCGCGACAGCATCAGGCCCATGAAGAAGGTGAAGGCCAGCAGCAGGGCCACGCCGACGCCGCTGTTCTTGTTTTTCTCGATCCCGTAGAAGAACGCGAAGGCGATCCCCATGAAGAGCAGGAAGCTCATCAGCGGGCTGCCCGCCAGGAACGAGAACTGCATTTGTACGCCGATCAGCGCACCGGCAACGGTCGGCACCATGGAGAGTGCGAGCAGCAGGTAGGTGTTGCGCAGCACGCGGTTGGCGCTTTGCGACAAGACCTGCGTTTGCTGACCGTAAGTGTCGAGTTGCATGTAAATCCTCCGAATGACATTAGCAGGATGGCCTGCACCGACTGAGAGTAGCGAAGGCCTCAGGAAGTTTCAACCGCCGCTCCATTTCAGGCGGCTTGGCGAAACGTGCGCCCATGTTAGAATGCGCGCCCTGCATATGCGCACAGGCAATGCATTGGAAGCGTGGCAGAGTGGTTGAATGCACCGGTCTTGAAAACCGGCGTGGGGAAACCCATCGTGAGTTCGAATCTCACCGCTTCCGCCAGATACCCAGTAAAGACGCCCCTTTTGGGGCGTTTTTACTTTGTCCGTCCTGTGGATGCCTGCCTGCAAATACTTGCGATGGATGCCATATGATCTAATTCCCTTATCGACATCATGGGCAATGCCCTGCAGGGGGACATTTTGGATTGGCTTTCATCGTGGTGGCAGGGACTTGGGCTCCGGACCAGGCTGCAGCTTCTGATCCAGGGCGCGTTGGTGCTGGTTTTCGTCCTGATGCAGTTGTGGCTCATGCAGCATCTCGAGCGGCAGACCCTGGCCGCCGCCGCCGACCGGGCCCGGATGGTCGCCGATGGCGCCATCAACGGCCTCAATACGCTGATGATCACCAAGGCCGGCGACGCCGAGGTCATCAGCGATCAGAAGAGCCGCGCGCTGTATATCGAGAAGATCGGCAAGTCCGAATTCATCCGCGAACTGCGTGTCTTCCGTGCCAAGCAACTGGACGAGGAGTTTCCGCCGGCGCTGCCGCAGGAGTTGCCGGTGGACGAACTGGACCAGCGGATCCTGCAATCCGGCAAGGAGGAAATCCGTTTCTCCCACCCGCCGTCGGGCGGCAGCCAGCTGCGGGTCGTCGTGCCTTATGTGGCGATGAAGAATTTCCGCAGCATCGAATGCCTCAAGTGTCATGGCGTGGAAGAGGGCTTCGTGCTGGGTGGGGCCAGCGTGAGCATCGATATCGAAGGCGACATGGCGGCCCTGCGGGCGCTCAATCGCGGCCTGTGGATCGGCCAGGGGCTGCTGCAACTCGTGCTGTTCCTGCTCATCGGGCTGATCGTCAGTCGCCTGCTCAGGCAGCTGGGCGGCGAACCGCGTTACGTCATCGACGTCGTGCGGCACATCGCCCAGGGCAAGCTGTCGGAAGAGATCGTCACGCGGCCGGGGGATGATTCCAGCCTGCTCTTCGCAACCCGGCAGATGCAGGTCGGGCTGCGGGAGATTGTCGGGCGCATCGTCCGCAGTGCCGCCGAACTCGCCACCTCGGCCCAGCGGCTGTCCGCCTCGTCGAGCGCGATGCTGCAGGCGACGGAACGCCAGAACGACGCCTCTGCCGCTTCGGCGGCATCGGTCGAGCAACTGACCGCCTGCATCGGCAACATCGCCGACAATGCGTCGGAGGTGGACCGCCATGCGTCGGAGACGGGCTCCCTGGCCCGCAGCGGAACCCGGGCCGTGCAGGAGATGGTTGGCGAGATGCAGAAGATCTCCGGGGCGGTGACGCACTCGTCGGAGCGCGTGATGTCCCTCGGCGAAAGCTCCAACCAGATCTCGCGCATCGTCAGCGTCATCAAGGAGATTGCCGACCAGACCAATCTGCTCGCGCTGAATGCCGCCATCGAGGCCGCCCGCGCCGGGGAGCACGGGCGCGGCTTTGCGGTGGTGGCCGACGAGGTGCGCAAGCTGTCGGAGCGGACGGCACTGTCCACCCAGGAAATCGCCGGGATGATCGAGCGCATCTGGAGCGACACCCAGGCCGCCGTCGAAGGCATGAACGGCGGTCTTGCCAGTGTCGAGGAAGGTGTCCAGATGGCCGGGCAGGCCGATACGGCGATGGGACAGATCCAGGGCAGCATCGAACAGGTGCTGGCGTCGGTGGCGGAAATCTCGACTGCGTTGCACGAGCAGAGTGCGACGAGCAACCTGATTGCGGGCAACGTCCAGCGTACCGTGGAGATGTCCGAGGAAACCTCCGGCATCGTGCGCGACGTGTCGGCTGCCGCCGGGGATCTGGCCAGCCTGGCCCGGCAGCTCAAGGCCTCGGTCGAGCAGTTCAGCGTCTGAGCTGCGTGGGCGCGCTGCCGTTCGTGTTCATGCCGGGGACACGAAGCGGTTGCCGCCGGCGTGCTTGGCCTTGTACATCGCCTCGTCGGCGGATTTCAGCAGGCCTTCCGCGTCCGTCGCCGTCTGCGGGTACAGGCTGACGCCGATGCTGGCGCAGACCTGGGCACCGCTGCAGCTGTCGAGCGGCATGGCCACCGAGTGCAGGATGCGCTCGATGATCTCGGTCAGCTGCTGGCGGGTGGCGACCCCGCCCAGCAGCAGCACGAATTCATCGCCGCCCCAGCGGGCGACCCGGTCGCCGGCGCGCAGGCCATGCTGCAGGCGCCGGGCGATTTCCCGCAACACCTCGTCGCCGACCTTGTGGCCCCAGCGGTCGTTGATCGGCTTGAAGCCGTCCAGATCCATCAGGCACAGCGCGAACTCCTGCCCGGTGCGTCGTGCCTGGCTCAGGGCTCTTTCGAGATCGTAGTCGAGCAGGTTGCGATTGGGCAGGCCGGTCAGGGCATCGTAGTGGGCCTGATGGTCGAGCGCCTGGCGGGAGCGGCTGAGTGCCGCGTTCAGCCGGCGGGCGCGCAGATACAGGGACGCCATGACGAGGATGAGCGTCAGCGTGGCGGCCACGACGTGCACCGCGTACTGCTGGAAGAGCTCACGTAGCGTGATCGCTTCGATCTTGTCGTAGGGATAGATGTGATGGCGGCGCATCAGGTTCTGCACGCTCAGGTATTCCACCGGCGTGGACCAGCGGTAGTAGCGCGCGCTGCGGGCGGCGGGGGCATCCGGCGGCATCGTCAGCAGCGCGGCGGCGACCTGGTTGCGGATGTCGATGGGCACTTGCGGCGCGGCGGCGAAGGGCCATTCCGGGAACAGGCCGGTGGAGATCAGGAAGGGGAATTCACCGGCGCGGGTGGGATGCAGGATCCGGATCTGCGCCAGCTCGATCTTGCCTTCGCGGGCCATCGCTTCGAGCACGCTGCTGCGCACGAAGCCCACGTCGGCGCGCCCGTCGAGCACGGCGCGGACGCTGAGGTCCTGCGGAAAGCCGAGGAAATCCACGTGGCAGTCGCGGTCGACGTCCACATCGTGTTCCTTCAGCAAGTCGTACTGGAGCAGGAAGGCAGCGAAGGAGCTGCGGTCCACCGAGGCGATCCGCTTGCCCTTCACGTCGCCCAGGTCGTGGATGTCGGCGCGGTCGGCGCGGGTGAAGATCACCCCGCCGAACTGATTGACGAGAACGCCGTTCTCGCGCTTGACCAGGGTGGCGACGCGGGAAACCCCATGGACCGTCTCGAGCAGGATGTAGTGCTCGGGGTTGGTGATGACGAAGTCGATCTCGTGCCGGCTGACGGCCGCCTCGAACTCGCGCAGGCTCATCGGCACGGCCACGAAGCGGCTGCCGGGAATCTTGTCCGCCAGGTAGTCCATGGTCGGGCTCCATTCCCGCAGCGTCACCGATTTGTCGCGGAAGGAGGTAATGCCGACCCGGAAGACCTGTTGCGCGTCTCCGCCGTGGGCCAGGCCCACGGTGCCCAGCGCCAGCACGCAGGGCAGCAGGAGGTATCTGAGGCAGTGGAGAAGCGTCTCCAGGGCGGTGCCCATCGCGGCTCCTCGAATCAGGGTGAGGTGCTGTTGTTGTTATGTGCCGCCTGTCGGCGCGCAGCCGCTGGCAGCATCCTCCATCGCCTGGCCGGGTTCAAGCCTGTTGCGTCACGAAGCGCTGTGACGGCGGTGGCGGACGCTGCGGGCCGGCTGGCCTCGATGGGGCGGCGGCAACATCCAGGTGTGCAGGTGGTTTATCGGCATGCGCGGCGCGAACATTCAATGTGTGCGTGGCGATATGGAATGTTCACACCGTGATATCGACTTCGGAGGCTTCTGACAACACTTCTGCGGATCCGTAAAAAATTTCTGATCTAGCAGAAGTCTAATTTGGAAGTTACGAACTCACTTCGGAACATCCGGATGGATGTCGTGGCATGCCGGATATCAGTTCGTTGTGCTCAGAAGCCGATACGCAGGCCGACGCGCAGGCTGCGCGGCTCGAGGGGATGGACCAGGCGCCCGTCGATGCCACCGTTGCAGCTGCCGCCCAGCGTCTCGCTGCGTGTGCAGGCGCCGCCCCAGTACTCGATGTCGTTAGCGTGGCGGTTGAACAGGTTGAGCACGTCCATGCTGACCTGCACGCGCGCCGAGGCGCGGTAGGCGAGCTTCAGGTTGGCCGTCCAGAAGGGCGTGGACTTGTGCTCGCCGGCTTCTTCCAGCGGGTAGGCGCCCAGGTAGCGCAGGCGCAGGCCGCCGTGCCACGGGCCGCCGCGGTCCACCGCGACGCCGACCGAGGCGGTGACGGGGATCGCGTTGGGCACCCGGTCGGCGCCGGCCGTGGCGTCCTTGAAGCGGGCCTTCGACAGGGCCAGGTCGGCGTCGATGATGAGACCGTCCGTCGGTGTGATGTAGTTGGCCCACTCCAGGCCGTGGCGGCGCGATGCGCCCTTCGGCTCGGTGATGCCCTCGTCGCCGATGAAGACCAGCTCGGAGGCCAGGTCCATCTGCCACACCGATACGCTGGTGTTCCAGCCCGGTAGCGGCGCAGCGCGCAGGCCGACTTCCGAGCCCTTGGCCTTGACGATCAGCGGCACCCGCTCGAGCGCGCTGCCGTCGGCCGGGTTGGTGCTGCTGGTGGCGCCGCGGGCGTCGTTGCTGTGGAAGCCGTGGCCCCAGTTGGCGTAGAACTCGGTGGCGCCGGCCAGGTTGAAGGGGCCGAAGATGAAACCGAGCTTCGGGCTGGTCTGCCCGGCGCGGGCGTGGCCGCCGTTGTCCATGTTGTAGGGGCCGCCGAGGGGCGTGACGTCGGCGCGCAGCTCGTCGCGGCGCAGGGTGGCGGTGCTGCGCAGCCAGCGCGTCCATTGGGTGCGCGCTTCGGCAAAGACGCCGATGCTGGTCTCGGTGATGCGGTCCTCGCGCACGGTGGCCGTGCGGGCCCGATCGACGGTGGAGTACAGGCCGACCTTGCCGATGCGGTCCTGGCGCAGGTGGGCGCCCACCGCCAGTTCGGTATCGCGCCAGGCCGGGCCGAGGAACCACGCGTGGCGGCCGTCGCCGCCCCAGGTGAAGCGGCGGTCGGCCTGTTCGTGCTGGTCGCCCTGTGGGCCGTTGATGTAGCCGGACGGGGCGGAGAACAGGTTGAGGCCGTAGTCGATCACGTAGGCGTTGGCCTTGCTGGCGGTGGTCTCGCCGA
This sequence comes from Pseudomonadota bacterium, assembly GCA_018241665.1. Classification (GTDB taxonomy): domain Bacteria; phylum Pseudomonadota; class Gammaproteobacteria; order Burkholderiales; family Rhodocyclaceae; genus Zoogloea. Next base: position 42,954 of record JAFEDK010000003.1, on the reverse strand, counting down.
GGCGGCCCCATTCGGCCGACAGGCTGTGGCGGTGGGTCCGTCCGCCGTCGTGGGCCGACAGGGCGCCGTAGCGGCCGATCTCGCCGTTGGTGATAGCCCGCTGCGGTACGTGTTCGGTGGCGGTCCATGCGGCCGAGTAGGCCATCGCGGTGATCGCGTAGCCGTGGGCGGAGGTGCCGTCCGACAGGCGCAGCACGGCGTTGCGGCGCACCAGGTTCTCGGGCTGGTCCCACGGGCCGTCGTTGCCCATCAGCTCGACGGCGGCCAGCAGCTGGCGGCTGTCGCCGCTGTCCGGCTCGCCGAGGGCCCGGCTGCCGGCGGCGAGGACGCGCTGGTAGCCGTTCTGGCCGAGGCCGAAGTCCACGAAGTTGCCGTCCAGCTTGCGCCGGTAGTCGATGCGCGCCGAGCCGGTGGTGGCGAAATCACCATCCTCGGCGGCGTAGGGGCCCTTGCGGTAGGCGATCCCCTGGACCAGTTCCGGGATCAGGAAGTTGAGGTCCATGTAGCCCTGGCCGTGGGCGTGGCTGGCCATGTTGACCGGCATGCCGAGCAGGCTGGTGGCGAAGTCGCTGCCGTGGTCGAGGTTGAAGCCGCGCAGGAAGTACTGGTTGGCCTTGCCGTCGCCGGAGTGCTGGGTGACGATCAGGCCGGGCACCGTCTCCAGTGCCTCGGCCGGGCGCAGTAGCGGGCGGTTGCGCAGCTGGGCGGCGGTCACGGTGCCTTCGGTGGCCGAGTCGGCGACGCCGATCAGGTCCTGCTTGGTGGTGCTGACCGTGACTTCCTGCAGCGTCGGAATGCCGGCCCCGTGGGCGGTGGTGCCGATGCTGGAGACGAGCAGGGCCAGCGCCCCCCGGGAGGGGCGAGCGAAAAGCTTCTTCATGGGATGTCCTTGAGGTGGCTAGGCGGGGGGCGGACGCCGGCGGAACAGCCGGCGCCAGCCGATGACACAGCCGCTGCCGGCCAGGCTGGCGCCGAGCAGGCAGAGCAGGGTGATCAACCCCTCCCGCAGCCCGGGCAGGCTGGCGAGGGGCGGGAAGTCGAGGCGGTGCAGGGCGTTGAAGACCCAGCGGTGCCAGCGGTTGGCAGCGTCGATGCGCTGCAGGATGCGGCCGGTGGCCGGGTCCAGGTACCAGGTGGTGTCCTGGGCGTCGGCCAGGCGGATGCGCACCGCCGGCAGCACCGCGGGGCTGCTGCGGCCGTAGTGGTAAAGGTCTTCGTGGTCGATCAGCTCGGCGCGGGCCACCGGCTGGTGCTCGATGGCTTCGACGGCGGCGGCGAGGGGCGCCACGTCGATGGGCGCGGCGGCGTGAGCCTGGTCGTCCAGCCGGCGGGGGCCGGCCGGCGTGCGTACTTCGAGGTAGTCCCGGCCGCCAAAGCGATACCACTCGGCTTCGCGGGCATCCGCCACCTGGGCCAGCTGGCGGCGCAGCAGGTCGACGTCGGCGGACGGGCGGAACGGGCCGCCGGTCAGGCGCTGGGCGCTGCCGGGTGGCGGGCTGCTCATCTCCAGCAGGCCGAAGGGATGGTTGGACAGCCAGCCGGACAGCAGCCAGGTGACGGCGAAGCCGCCGACGGCCAGCCCGGCCAGATGGTGCCAGCGCTTCCAGCCGTGGTAGGGCGTGATCTGGCCGCGCGGGTAGCGCCGCCGCACACGCACACGCTGGATGCCCAGCGCCAGGCCGGCGATGGCAGTCAGCAACGCGATGGGCGGCAGCCACAGCACCAGCACGCGCCAGGCGCCCAGGTCGTCGCCGCGCAGCGGGGTGAAATAGATCCAGTGGGGCACGCTGCCCAGCCAGCCGAGCAGGCGCTCGCGGCGATTGGTGTCGGCCAGCACCTCGCCGCTCTTCGACGATACGTAGAGCACCGTGCCGGCCGCGTCGTCAGCCGCGATGCGGTACAGCGGGCGGTGGGCGTTGTAGCTGCTGTAGACGCTCCACTGGTCGCGCTCGATGCGGTCCGGTTCTGCCAGCGTTACGCCGGGCAGGAAGTACCGCGCGGCCTCAAGGGCCATCTCGGCGGATACCGGCCCGACCCAGCGGCCGTCGTCGGCCCACACGCTGCAGGCCGGTTTGCCGCCGCTGAAGTGATAGACCGGACGCCCGGCGAGCATGGCCAGGCGTACGCCGCGCGGCGTGCCGGGGCATTGGGTGGCCGCCTCGGCGGGGCTGATCCGCACTGCCTCGCCGTGCAGGACTTCCAGGTGCTGCACCCGCTCTTCCGTGGTCAGGCGCGGAAAGGGTGAGTACAGCATCACCAGGCCGGAGACGAACCAGCCCAGCACCAGCAGGCCGGCACTGATGCCGAGCCAGCGGTGGAAGAGATGCAGGAGGCGGGAGAGGCGTGCGGACATCGTCGGGTGGCGTTCAGTCCGGCTCGCCGGTCTGGTGGAAGACATGCTCGGCCACCGGCTGGCCGCCGACCAGGTGCTCGTCGACGATGCGGTCCATCACCGCGTCGGTGACGCCGTAATACCAGGTGCCGTCCGGCTGCACGCACAGGATCGGGCCGCCCTTGCAGGCGGCGAAGCAGGCCGCGCGGGTGCGCTTGACGCGCAGTTCGCCACCATCCAGCCCGGCCGCCTTGAACTTGGCGCCGAGGCTGTCGAACAGTGCCTGCGCCTGGCCGTCGGCAGTGCAGCGCGGGCCGGTGCAGACCAGCAGGTGGCGGCGGTAGCCGCCGATCTTGGGCTTGATGGGTTCGCTCATGCCTCGGCCTCCTCGGCAGGGGCGGCGCTGTCGGCTTCGAAGGGTTCGGCCAGCAGCTCGGCGATATAGGCCTCGGGCAGGCGGTATTCCCGCGCCAGTTCGGCGGCGCTGCGGCCGCTGGTGTGGATCGCTGCCAGCCAGCCGTCGAGGCCGGTGGACAGGGAGCGGCCGGCCTTCTCGCCGTCGCGGGTGCTGCCGCTGTCCACGTCGTACTTGTTGGCGTAGCCCCGCGGCGTGACCATCAGGCCGTGCTTGACGAAGGTGTTGGAGTTGCCGATCAGCACGGTGGACAGCATGCCGATGTCGCAGTCGGTCATGTTCTCGAGGGTGGTGAATTCGATGCGTTGCTTGGGGCGGTAGGCCGACTTGACGATGGCCACCGGCGTATCCGGTCGGCGGTGGCGCAGGAACAGGCGGCGGGCTTCGACGATCTGGCGGGTGCGGCGTCCGCTTTTGGGATTGTAGAGTGCCACCACAAAGTCGGAGGCGGCTACCGCCTCCAGGCGGCGGGCGATGGTCGGCCACGGGGTTAGGAGGTCGGACAGGGAGATCGCGCAGAAGTCGTGGGTCAGCGGCGCGCCGACCAGTGCCGCGCAGGTGTTGATGGCCGAGGCGCCAGGGATGATCTCCACCTCGATGTCCGAATCCGGCGTCCACCCGGCCTGGAACAGCACCTCGAAGGTCGGCCCGGCCATGCCGTACACGCCGGCGTCGCCCGACGAGATCAGCGCCACCTTCTTGCCCTGGCGGGCGCGGTCGAGGGATTCGATGGCCCGGTCGAGCTCCTCGGTCATCGACTTCTTGATGACCTCCTTGCCCTCCAGCAGATCGGCCACCAGGCGGATGTAGGTCACGTAGCCGATCACCGTGTCGGCTTCGGCGATGGCGGCGCGGGCGCGGGCGGTGAGATGTTCGTGGCTGCCCGGGCCGAGGCCGACCAGCATGATCTTGCCGCGGGGGGCGGCGGAGGCGATGTCGTTCATTGGGGAATCCTCGCGATGGAGACGGTGGCGTTACGGCCGTCGGGGCCGCGGTATTTGTGTTTTTCGACGAGCAGCTGGCGCATGTCGGTGCCGGCCGCCAGCAGCGCGGCGGCCTCCGAGACGGACGGCGTGCCGGTGTATTTGCGGACGGTTTCCGATGGGTTGGGGACTTCGATCCCGGCCAGCGCGGCGGCCGGGTAGAAGGTGATGTGCCAGCCCTGCCAGTGGGCGAGTTCCTGCAGGCCGGGTTCGTCGGCCTTCAGGTCGATACTGGCGACGGCGACTACGTCCTGCAGGCTGGCGCCGCACAGGGCCAGCGCCTCGACGACGACCCAGGCCAGGCTGGCCGCCGGCGTGCCGCGGTCGCAGCCGATGCCGAGGGCAAGGGGCTGGCGCGGGCTCATTGGGTTACCGGCGGGCGGTAGATGACGCGCTTGCCGGCCAGGCGCGGCGCCAGCTCGGCTGGCTCGTCCCGGTGGCTGATCCACAGCACGGCGCCGAAGCGCTCCGGCTCCACGTCCTCCAGGCGCGCAAAAGGCACCAGATTGCCGGGCAGCGGGCCGCTGCGGCCGTTGGCGTGCTTGCGCCACCAGTCGGGGCTGCCGGCTTCCTGCACGACCGCCACCAGCTCGTCGTTCACCACCGCGGCGCTGGCCCGCACGATCTCGTCGTGGCTGGCTTCGAAGGTCCATCCCAGCTCGCGGCCGAGCAGATCAACGGCCAGGGTCTGGCGCGCGTCGGAGGCGGTGGTGAGCACCGGCGTGGCGTCCAGCGCGCTGGCGATGGTGCCGGCCAGCGCATTGGCGCCGCCCAGGTGGCCGGACAGCATCGGGATCACGAAGCGTCCGGCCTCGTCGATGACCACCACGCCGGGGTCGGATTCCTTCTTCACCAGGTAGGGCGCGACCAGCCGCACCATCGCGCCGAGGGAGACGATGGCGACAATGCCGTCGAAGTTGGAGAACAGGATCGGGATCTGCTCGCCGGTCTTGCCGGCATAGCAGGCGGCGGCGCCCGGTGCGGCGGCCTCGGCCTCGGCGGCGAACTTTTCGGGGGCGAACAGGCGTGCACCGGGCAGCGCAGCGACCACACGGCCAGCCAGCGCAATGCCGTGGCGGGTGATGGAAACGACCGCAATGCGGCTGGTGGGGAAGGGCAGGTGCTGGGACATGCTGGGGGTTTCCGTTGGAACGTGTTTTGTGTGAGGTGCTTGGTTGGGGGGCGCGGGGGGCTGTCTGTGGGGGCGAATTCATTCGCCTGCGGTGGTGATGCAACCCGCGATGGGCGAATGAATTCGCCCCCACAAAGGGATCTACAACGGGATCTACAAAGAGACCGGGAAGGAGAAGGGGAAACTCAGCCCTCCACCGAGGCCATAGCCGGCGCGTGCTTGCGGCAGCCTCTCCGCAGTTCGCCGCGGACCCGCTTGGGGTTCTGCACCAGCATCAGGGACAGGTAATTCACTTTCTGCCCGGCCAGGCTGGCCACGTCGCGGACGATGCGTTCTTCCGGCGAACCGACTTTCTCGATGAAGCAGCTGGTGGCGAGCAGGCCGCGGCGGGTCAGCAGGTCCAGGATCTCGTCGAGCAGCGGTTTGACCTTCAGCAGCACCAGCGTGTCGAACTCGTCGAGCAGGCGCTCGACCACCGGCACGCCGTAGGCGGCGGGGATCACCGCGAAGGTTTCATCCTCCTCGGCGAGGGACAGGCCGGTGCCGGCTGCGGCGGCGGCGAAGGAGCTGACGCCGGGGATCGTTTCCACTTCGACGTCCGGCGCCAGCTCGCGCACTACGCGGGCCAGGTGGCCGAAGGTGGCGAAGGTGGAGGCGTCGCCTTCGACGAGGAACACCAGGTCGCGCCCCTCGCGCAGCAGCTCGACGGTGCGGCTCGCCGCGCGGGACCAGGCCTTGGCGAGGGCGACCGGATCGCGGGTCATCGGGAAGACCAGGGCTTCGGCATCTTCCGGCACAGCCAGGCCGCCGCGTTCGACGATGCCGAGGGCGTAGGAGGATTCCTCGGCCTTCTTCACCGGGTAAAGCCAGCGCGCGCCGGACTGCAGCGCGGCCCAGGCGCGGCGGGTGATGAGTTCGGGATCGCCGGGGCCGAGGGAGGCGCCGATCAGGCGCCCGAGGCGGGGGCTATTCATTGGGCGGCTCCTTGCTGTTGGGACGTGATTTCCGAGGGCGGTGTCTGAGTGGGGGCGAATTCATTCGCCCTTTGTGCGTTGACCAAAGTCCGTGGGCGAATGAATTCGCCCCCACTGGCCGAGACGATCCACACCGGGTTCTGCGCGGCGAGACGGTGCATGTCGAGGATGGGCTGGCTGCGGGCGGCCTGCAGCTGGACCACATCCCACGTAGCGCCGGCTTCGGTAAGTGCGGCGGTGGCGGTGGCCAGGTTCTCCAGCGTCACGAAGTTCATCACCAGGCGTCCGTGCGGGCGCAGGCGGGCGAGGACCAGGCGGATCAGCTCGGCCAGTTCGCCGCCGGAGCCGCCGATGAAGACGGCGTCCGGATCGGGCCATTGATCCAGCCCGGCCGGTGCCTTGCCTTCCATCAGCGTGTAGTTGCTGGCCTTCAGGCGGCGGGCGTTCTCGCGGGCGTTGTCGGCGTCGCCGGGGTTCTTCTCGATGGCCCACACGTGGCCGTCGTAAGCCAGGCGGGCGGCTTCGAGACCCACCGAGCCGGAGCCGGCGCCGATGTCCCACACCCGGCTGTCGGGGCGCAGGCCCAGCTTGGCGAGAGACAGGGCGCGGGCTTCCTGCTTGGTGATGAGGCCTTTCTCGGGGGCGCGCTGTACGAAGTCGGCGTCGTCGAAGCCGAAGGTGGCGCGGCTGTCGGGCGGCGTGATGCGCTCCAGCACGACGATGTTCGGATCGGGGAAGTCCATGCCGGCGGCGTCGCCCAGCGGCAGGTCGGCAAACAGGGCCTCGTCCGGCAGGCACAGGCGGGCGGCGACCGACAGGCGGAAATCGTCCTTGTGGCCGGCGGTGATCAGCGCCCGGGCAATGCGCGCCGGGTTGTTGTCCGGGCTGGTGAAGGCACCGATCAGCGCGTGCCGGGAGGCCGCGCGGACGAGCGGGTAGAGGCCGTGCTCGGGCGTTGCGCCGATCTGCCATTCGCCAGCGTCGCGGCTGTGCACCGAGGCGATGGCGGCGGCTTGCCAGCATTTCTTGAAGCGGGCGAAGGCCAGTTGCAGCGTGGACACGGCGGGGAGCACCGCGATGGCATCCGTGCCGAGCTTGCCGGCCAGGAAGCTGGCGATGCCGTGGCACAGGGGATCGCCGGTGGCCAGCACGGTGCTGGTGTGGCCGGCGCCGCGCGCCGCACGGACCCATTCCGGGACACGGCCGAGTTGGCCGTCCATATCTCGCAGTTCCACCCTGGGAGGGAGGTAGGGGGCCACGAGATCCAGCGTGCGGCGGGCGCCGATGAGGAGATCGGATTCGATGAGGGTGGTGCGGGCCGGGTCGCCCAGGCCGAACCAGCCGTCATCGAGGATGCCGACGATGCGGCACAGTTCAGGCGAGTTCATGTTCTTCGACGGTGACGATGGGCACGCCTTCGAAATTGCAGGCGAGCACGGTGAGGTGATGGGGGCCGGGGTAGCGTTCGCGCAGGCTGCGGATGGCGCGCTCGGCGAGGGCCCGATGGAAGGCGATGGTCAGGTTCAGCTCGGCCAGCCGCTCGGCGGCGAAGCGGGCCGTCTCGGCGGCGCGGATCTCCTCGACCAGATCAGGCGGGGCGCCGACCTCGGCAGCGGCCGAGGCGATCAGCTCCCGGTCCACCTCCTCGCGCCAGGCGTGGGTGACGGACAGGCCCTGGGCGATCTTGGTGAGCTTGCCGACCATTGCGCCGACGATGATGTGCTGCATGCCCTGCTTGACGGCGGTCTGGAAGGCGGCCTTGACGAAGTCGCCCATCTGCACGAAGCAGGCTTCGTCCAGCTCCGGGAAGCAGCGCATCGCGCATTTCTCGGTGCGCCCACCGGTGGTGAATACCACGCTGGTCTGGCCCTGGTTGGCGGCCACGTCCACCGCCTGCACCACACTGGCCCGGAAGGCTGCGGTGGAGTACGGGCGCACAATGCCGGTGGTGCCGAGGATGGAGATGCCGCCGAGGATGCCGAGGCGGGCGTTGAGGGTCTTCTTGGCCATCTCCTCGCCGCCGGGCACCGAGATGGTCACCGCGATGCCGTCGCCGGCTTCGAGGATGGGGGCGCCGGCGGCGCGTACGTTGTCGGTGATGTTGCGGCGGGGCACCGGGTTGATCGCCGGCCCGCCCACGTCGAGCCCGAGGCCGGGCTTGGTGACAGTGCCGACGCCGGGGCCGCCGCGCAGCACGATCTGGCCGGCGGCGCCGGGCAGGCGCTCGACTTCGGCGGTGAGGTGGGCGCCGTTGGTGGCGTCCGGGTCGTCGCCGGCATCCTTGATGCTGACCGCGCGGGCATGCTGGCCGTCGGTCCACCCGTCGGTGATGGAAAAGCGCACCCGCTGAGTGTTGGGCAGCACGCATTCGATCGCCTCCGGCACGCGCCCCTGGACCAGCCCGAGGGTCGCGGCGGCGGCGGCGGCGGCGGAGTTGGCGCCGGTGGAGAAGCCCGTGCGGTTGCCGCGATCCCGTTTCGGATCGCCTTTGCGGACCTTCTCGGGGAGGGTGTGACCTGCAGCCATCGGCGGCCTCAGGCGGCCTGGCGCTGGCGCTCTTCGGCCAGGCCCAGGATGGCGTGGATGGCCGCGACGACCAGCGTCGAGCCGCCCTTGCGTCCGCGGATGGCGACCCACGGGGTGTCGCCCAGCTCCATCAGCAGGTCCTTGGATTCGGCTGCCGAGACGAAGCCGACCGGCATGCCGACGACCAGGGCCGGGCGGACGCCTTTCTCGCGGATCAGCCGGACGACCTCGATCAACGCGGTGGGCGCGTTGCCGATGCCGATGATGGCGCCGTCGAGGAGGCCATGCCGGTGGGCCTTGCGCATGGCCTGCACGGCGCGGGTGGTGTCCTCGGCCTGGGCGGCGGCGATCACGTCCGGGTCGGAGATGAACTGGTGGGTCTTCATGCCGAAGTGGCTCAGGCGCGGCTGCGACAGGCCGACGCAGATCATTTCCACGTCGGCGACGACCGGCGTGTTGCCGGCCAGGATGCGTTCCAGCCCGGCCTGCATGGCCTGCGGGTGGAAGGCGGTGAGACCGTTGAACTCGAAGTCGGCGTTGGCGTGGATCATCCGCCGCACCAGCGGCCATTGCTCGGCGCTGTAGGCATGGGGGCCGGCTTCCTGGTCGATGATCGCGAAGGAGTCGTGCTCGATGGCGCGGCCGGCGGCGGTGAGCTGTTCGGTGACAGTGTTGGCGGTGGTCATGGCTGTTGGTGTTCGTGGGGGGACCGGGCAGGTCGCATACGGGCGTCCGGCGGTTGAGCGCTCTTGCTGTTGTCGGGGGCTGGCTTCTTGTTGTGGCTGAGGTCGGGCTGACTCAGTGGCTGTGGCCTTGGCTGTGGGGGCGAGTTCATTCGCCCATGTGGGTTCATCAAGGTCCGCGGGCGAATGAATTCGCCCCCACGGATCAGAGGTGCCAAGATCAGCCCTTGAGTGGCTCAGGCATGAGCGTGTTCATGGGTGTGTTCATGGCCATGACCATGCTCGTGGCCGCAGCCGGCATGGCCGGTGTGGGTGTGGCTGTGGTCGTGCAGGTGCTCGGCTTCGGCGGCCTGGCGGTACTTGCAGCCGTCGCATTCGAGCAGGCCGCCCTCCGGCAGTTCAGCGCCGGCCACGCGGGTGTCGAGCAGGTCAAAGATGCCCTTGTCGAAGCCGAAGTGGGTGCCCAGCGCGAAGGCGACCTGCGGGTATTGCTGGCGCAGGCGCTCCAGTTGGGCCTGGATGCGTTCGATCAGCACGCCGGTGAACAGGTACACCGGCACCACGCAGATCTGCGTCATGCCCAGGCGCACCTGGCGCTGGACGATGGTTTCGAGGCGCGGCCAGGTGACGCCGGTGAAGGCCAGGTCCACCAGCTCGTGGTCGTTGTCCTCGAAGAGCCAGCGCGCCATGCGGGCCAGTTCACCGTTGGCGCCGGCGTCCGAGGAGCCGCGGCCGAGGAGGACCACGCCGGTGGTCTGGGGGTCGGGCATCGCCAGGAATTTCATCAGGCGGTCGAGCTGGGCCTGCAGCACGGCAAGGATCTCGCGGCCCATGCCCAGGTGGCGGGTGCAGCCGAAGTCCACGCCGGGGTGGCGGGCGCGGGCGTCCTCGATGGCGGCCGGCAGCTCCATCTTCACGTGGCCGGCGGCGTTGAGGATGAAGGGCAGCACGACCACCCGGCGGCTGCCCGTGGCGGCGCGGTCGAGGCCTTCGGCGAGCAGCACGTCGGCGTGCTCGATGAAGCACACCTCGATGCGCCAGGCCGGGTGGCGTTCGCGCCACTGGGCGGTGAAGTGCAGGATTTCCTTGTTGCCATCCCGGTTGCGGGAGCCGTGGCCGACGAGGAGCAGGGTGGTGTCGTTCATGCGGAAGTCTCTTCAGAGGGGGCCGAAGCCTTGCGGAAGCGGTGGCCGAAGGCCGGGTCGTAGAGCTTGGAGCGGGCCAGGGTCGGCCAGTCGGCGGCGCCCAGCGTGGGGCTGGCGATGATCATTGCCTGGCTGGCGATCTTCTCGGCCTGGCAGCGTTTCTTGATGTCGGCGAGGGTGCCGCGGACGATCTTCTCCTCGCCCGGCCAGCTGGCCTTCTGCACGACCACGATCGGCGCGTCCTCGGCCCAGCCGGCGGCACGCAGCGCGCGCTGCACCTCGTGCAGCAGGGTGATCGACAGGAAGATGCAGAGCGTGGTCCGGTGGGCGGCCAGGGCTTCCAGTTCCTCGCCCGCTGGCATCGGCGTGCGCCCGGCGACGCGGGTCAGGATCACCGTCTGCGTGACTTCCGGCAGCGTCAGGGTCTCGCCGGCCGCCGCCGCCGAGGCGAAGGCCGACGAGACGCCCGGCACCACCGCCCATTCGATGCCGGCGGCGGTGAGCGGGCGGGTCATCTCCACCAGCGCGCCGTACAGGCCGGGGTCACCGGTCTGCAGGCGCACCACGGTGGCGTGGCGGGCGGTCTGGTCGAGGAGCCAGGCGCTCATCTCTTCCAGCGTCATGTCCTTGGAGTCGCGGATCTCGCAGCCGGGCGGCGCGAACAGCGTCGCCGCCTGATCCACCAGCGAGCCGGCGAAGAGGATCGCGCCGGCTTCTTCGAGCAGGCGGCGGCCCTTCACGGTGAGCAGCTCCGGGTCGCCCGGACCGGCGCCCACGAACCAGACCTTGCCGGCCATCAGGCAGCCTGCGGAGCGAAGCAGAAGCGCACTGCTGCATTGTCCTGGCGGCGGCCGATGGCCTGCAGGGCGAGCAGCGTGAAGATCGGCTCGACCATCACGATGGCGGCGTAGGACGAAGCGAAGGCGAGCCAGGCGGAGAAGGGCGTGGCTACCTCGCCGATGGCGAGCCAGAAGCCAACCATCAGGGTCACGCCGCTGTAGTAGGCGGCATCGAGCTTGAGGATGCTGCGTACATCAAGCCGGGCGAGGCGCTGGCCGAAGGTGGCATGCACCAGCATCAGCGGCACGGCGAGGGACAGGGTGTTGACGCCCAGATGCACCAGGTCGGTCGGCTCGAACAGCAGGCCCTGGGCCAGCAGGCCGATGGCGAAGCCGAACAGGGCCGGCACGAAGCCGAGGGACAGGTAGATCGGCATGGCGCCGAGGAAGTGCAGTTCGGACGGGCCGACCTTCAGATGGAAGGCCTGCATGAACAGCGTGAACAGGACGCCGGCGATCAGCGTGCGGACGATCAGCTGCGGTTGCTTGAGGAGGTGGACGGACTGGCTGCCGAGCAGCGCCACGGCGGCGGCGTTGGCGGCGACGATCTTGGCACTGGCGACGTACCCCGGTTCGATGTGCATGTTTGCTTTCCTTCGTGTCGGTTGAACGAAGTGCGGCAGGGCAACGGGGATGTGCAGAACAAACGCATACTGACCAGGCGGGTGCGGACCTGTGGCGGCGACGGCTCCGGAAAAAGTCAGGAGGAACGGGACGACAGCGGGTCTGGGCAAGCCCATCGGTCGGATCTGCCCACACCCCGGGGCCGGTACCACACCAAATCGTCACAGGCCGGTCTTCTGGCTCGCCTTCACTCTCGTCTGCCAACCTTCCCGGGGAAAAACCCAGTGGCGTGAGGCAGATTCGTCAGGCTTACAGCAGCGGGGGCTGCGCCGGAATGGTCGGGGAGAGCATGCTCCCGACGTCACCGGACTTCCCGTTTCACCTTCCCTGCAGACGCAGGGTTGGCACCCGTAACGGCCCGGAGTCTAACCGCATGTCCTTGGCCTGCGCAAGCCTTCGTGGTCCGGCTCCTGCTCGAAATAGGGGATCGTGCCTGCTTTGGGGAACGACTTGCCGGAATGGGGATTTTTTCACATGGATAAGCGGGTAATCCTGCACCATTATGGGATTGACCGGGCCTGCGGGCGGCGGAATACTTGCATCTGTAATAACCCCCGGTCCTTCCTGTCGGATCACATTCGCGTGGCGCCCTGATTTCCGTGCAACCTGACTCCTTTTCCCCTCCCGGCCGTGGCATGGCCTCCCCTTCCCTCCCGGATTCCTGTCCGGACAAGGACGAAGGCCGACACGAGGACGCCAAGGCCAATACGCTGGATGCGGAGGCCGCGGCCCTGCTCGCCGACATCAATTCCTTCGATCTGGAGGCCGCGCGCAAGCGCGTCCAGGAGGTCGATTCCCGCTACCTGGGGCTCAAGCGCTCGACCGAGACTTACCACGAGGTACCGGGCAATGACTTCCCGACGGTGCGTCTGGGTGGGCGCTCGGCGGCCGCGCAGAAAGATGAGGAGCCGGTGCCGACGCTGCGGGCGGGCGGCCTGCTGGACCAGTTGCGCGGCGAGGTGGCGACCCGCCAGCGGGCGGCCGAAGATGCCTTCGAGCGTGTCGATGCGGCGAAGACCAGCCTGGATCGGCGCCTGCGGGCGGCCTTCGAGTATTTCCATGACCTGACCACCCAGCTCAACTATCTCAAGCCCCAGGTGGCGCGGAACTACATCTTCATGGATGCAGGCGACGCCTTCCGCAACCTGGCCTGGCTGGAGGGCTTTGCCGATTTCCGCACCCAGGCGGAGAGCGATGGCGGCCGTATCGAGCGGGTGACCCTCGGCTACACGCTGAAGGGCGGTGGCGTGCGCATCATCGAGCGGGCTGGCCATGCGGTCGAACGCCTGCGCCAGATGCTGTTCGACCTGGGGCTGCGCTTCGAATGTGTGGAGCGGCGCAACCGCCAGCGCGAGCTCGAAATGGGCACCTTCACGGTGACCGACGAGATCAGCGTGCAGGTGGTGTGGCGGGCTGATTTCGAGAACCGCCAGGTGATCGTCGAGTCGCGCAACCTGGAGCGTTTTGGCTTCGCATCCTGTCGCTTGCCGGCGGAGGCCATCGGCCCCGAGCTGCTGGATGAGTTCGGCCGCCTCGTCCTCGGCAAGGAAAACAGCTTCCGTTCATTCCTCGTGCGCTGAGTCCGCCGCGGCGGCGAGCGGCAGGCGCACGGTGACGGCCAGCCCCGGCCGTTCGGCGGCGTCCGGCCGGGCATCATCCAGTGCGATCTCGCCGTGGTGGCCGAGCACGATCTCCTTGACGATCGACAGGCCCAGCCCGCTGCCCGTGTGGTCGGTGCCGGGCAGACGATAGAAGCGCAGGAACACCGTGCTCCGGCTGTCAGATGGAATGCCCGGGCCGTTGTCGGTGACCCGCAGGCGTGCCATCGGCGGCGAGTCGGTGACGTCTCCCTGCACATCCACCTGCACCGTCACGACGCCGCCGGCCGGCGTGTAGCGCAAGGCGTTGTCCACCAGGTTGGAGATCATCTCGCGCAGTAGCAGTGGCTGACCGCGGACCATTACGGAAGCGTCGCTGCCCTCGATGCCCAGGTCGATGTCCCGGCGGGTGGCGAGCACCAGCAGGTCGATGACCACGTCGCGGGCGAGGGCCGCGAGGTCGACCTCCTCCTGCTTCAACATCAGACCGTTGATCGGCTCCGCACGGGACAGGGACAGCAGCTGGTTGGCCAGCCGGGTGGCCTGGCCGAGGCTGCGGTGCAGGGCTTCCACCGCGTGGCGCATCTCGCCGGCGTCGTCCTGACGCAGGGCGTACTCGGCCTGGGTATTGAGCACTGCCAGCGGGGTGCGCAGCTGGTGGGCGGCGTCGGTGATGAAGCGGCGGCGGGCTTCCAGCATCCGCCCGATGCGGTCCAGGTGGTGGTTGATGGCGCCAACCAGTGGCTGGACTTCCGCCGGCACGTCGCGGCCGTCAAGGGGCGTCAGATCGTCCTCGTGGCGGGCGCGGATGGTCTGGCCGAGGCGGTCTATGGGTTTCACCGCGAAGATCGTGGCCAGCAGCGCTACGGCCAGCGCCACCGCGATGACCAAGGCCTTGCGCGCGAATTCCCGGAAGAACAGGTGCGCCACCACTTCCTGGCGGGCGTTGGTGGTTTCGGCGACGACGATCATCACCGGTTTGGGGAACTCGGGTCGGTACAAGGGCTTGATGAGGGCGCCGATGCGCACCGATTCGCCCCGATAGCTGCCGTCGTAGAAGATTGCCTTGTTGTGGTCGCCGGTGGGGGGCGGCGGCAGGCCTTCGTAGCCGGTGATGATGTCGCCGCCGTGGATCTGCACGCTGTAGTAGATGCGATCGGCGCTGCCCGCCTCGAAGAGCTCCAGCGCCGAGTAGGGCACGTCCACCACCACCTCGCTCTCGGTGGCATAGACGCGCTCGGCGATGCCGCGCACGGAGGCCGACAGGGAGCGGTCGTAGGCCTGGTTGGCGGCCTGCTGGGCGTCGCCGTAGCTGAACCAGGCGTCCACGACCAGCAGCAGGGACAGCACGCCGACCAGCCAGAAGGTCTGGCGGCGCTTGAGGCTGAGCGTCCTCATGGTGCGTCGGTCTTTTCCGGGCCGAGCATGTAGCCCAGCCCGCGCACGGTGGTGACGCAGGCGCCGGAGCCGTCGAGCTTCTTGCGCAGGCGGTGGACGTAGATCTCGATGGCTTCGGCGCGGGCTTCCTGGTCGAGGCTGAAGACCTTCTCGAACAGGGCCTCCCGCGCCAGCGGGCGGCCGGCCCGCAGCAGCAGGGCTTCGAGCACCGCCAGCTCGCGCGGGGTCAGGGCCAGCGGGCGGCCTTCGACGCTGGCCAGGCGGCTGACCGTGTCGAAATCCAGCCGGCCGATGCGCACCACCGGATTGAAGCCGGCCGAGCGGCGCAGCAGGGCTTTCAGGCGGGCCTCCAGTTCGTTGAGTTCGAAGGGCTTGGCCATGTAGTCGTCGGCGCCCAGGTTGAGGCCCTTGACCTTGTCGTCCACCGCGCCGCGGGCGGTCAGGATCAGCACCGGCATGCGCGAGCCGCGGGCGCGCAGCCCGCGCAGCACGTCGAGCCCGTCCTTGCCGGGGAGGGTCAGGTCGAGGATCGCGCCGTCGTACTCCTGGGACAGCAGGAAGTGCTCGGCGTGGTCGCCCCGGTCGGCCACGTCGACGGCGTAGCCGGCCTGGCGTAGGGATTTCGCCAGCCACTCGCCGAGTTCCGGGTGGTCTTCCACGAGGAGGATGCGCATGGGGGCGGCTTTCTTGTAAAAAGGGGAGATGGGCCAAGGTTAGCGCCGGAAAAGACTGAAAGCGAATCGAAAGGCGATCGGCGAATGATCCATCCCAGACGGTCCGCCAGAGGGCGCACAGCCCCGGCGGAACCGGCCGACGGATCACAGAAAAGATAGAGGAGACAAGATGATGAACACGTTCCTGCCCGCTTCCCGCCGCCGTTTCGGCAAGCTGCTGGTCGCCACCTGTGTGGCCGCCGCTTTCGGCGCCGCGCCGGCGCTGGCCCAGACCCCGTCCGAACTGGCCGCCGCGGCCGCCAAGGAAGGCAAGCTGGTGATCTACGGGGTGACCGACAACGAGCAGGCCAACCACCTGATCCGCGAGTTCCGCGCCCAGTACCCCGCCGTCCAGGTGGAGTACAGCAACATGAGCACCACCGAGCTGTACAACCGCTTCATCTCGGAGAGCGCCGCCGGCGCCTCGGCGGATGTGACCTGGTCGTCGGCGATGGACCTGCAGGTCAAGCTGGTCAACGACGGCTACGCCCAGCCCCACAAGTCGGCCGAGACGGCCAAGCTGCCCGACTGGGCCAACTGGAAGAACGAGGCCTTCGGCACCACCTACGAGCCGGTCGGCTTCGTCTACAACAAGCGCCTGGTGCCGGCCGCCGACGTGCCCCAGAGCCACGCCGACTTCGTGCGCCTGCTGAGCGCCCAGGCCGACAAGTACAAGGGCAAGGTCACCACCTACGACCCGGAGAAGTCCGGTGTCGGCTTCATGCTGGTGACCCAGGACAAGCAGGTGAACGGCGCCGGCTTCAATGATCTGCTGAAGGCCTTCGGCGGCGTCGCGGTGCGCGTGCAGGGCGCGACCGGCACGATGATGGAGCGTATCGCCTCCGGCGAGAACCTGATCGGCTACAACCTCAACGCGGCCTACGCGCTGACCCGCGCCCGCAAGGACCCGTCGCTGGGCATCGTGCTGCCCAAGGACTACACGCTGGTGCTGTCGCGGGTGATGTTCATCGCCAAGGGCGCGCGCCACCCCAACGCGGCCAAGCTGTGGGTGGACTTCGTGCTGTCGAAGAAGGGCCAGGAGATCATCGCCAACAAGGCTGATCTCTACGCGATCCGCAGCGACGTGGAAGGCGAGACCACTGCCAGCGGCCTCAAGAAGCAGCTCGGCGACGCGCTGCGCCCGGTGCCCATCGGCACCGGCCTGCTGACCTACCTCGATCAGGCCAAGCGCCTCGACTTCATCAAGCAGTGGAACGGCGCCGTCAAGGCGAAGTAAGCGGGCCTCCCGGTTCCGCCGCCGGCCCGGCCTGATGCCGCGGCCGGCGTCCCGATCCACGCCAACCCATCGGTGACTCCCATGTTTCAGACATTGCCCAGGCGGGCAGTGGTGGCTGCGCTCGCCCTGTCCGTCTTCTTTCCCCTCGGCCTGGTGTTCTACCAGAGCGTGCTGTCGGGGCCGTTCTTCATGCCGGCAGCCCGCCTCAGCCTGGAGGCCTTCGCGTTCATCTTCGACGATCCGGACTTCTGGTCGGCGACCAAGAACACCCTGGTCATCGCCGTTGGCATGAGCGTCATCGCCATCCCGCTCGGAGCCATCCTGGCCTTCATCATGGTGCGCACCGACCTGCCCGGCCGGCGCTGGCTGGAGACGCCGATCCTCATCCCGATCTTCGTCTCGCCGGTGGTGCTCGGCTTCGGCTACGTGGTGTCGCTGGGGCCGGTGGGCTTCTTCTCGGTGTGGTTCGAGCAGATCTTTGGCAGCGTGCCGTGGAACATCTACTCGATGACCTCCATCGTGCTGATCGCCGGCCTGACCCACGTGCCCCACGTGTACCTGTACTCCTCGTCGGCGCTGCGCAATCTCGGCTCTGACGTGGAGGAGGCGGCGCGGCTGAGCGGTGCCAGCCCGTTCCGCGTGGCCCGCGACGTATCCATTCCGATGGTCTCGCCGGCGCTGCTCTATGTGGGTGTGCTGGTCTTCTTCCTGGGCTTCGAGATCTTCGGCCTGCCGCTGATCCTCGGCGATCCGGAAGGCCACCTGGTGCTGACCACCTACCTCTACAAGCTCACCAACAAGCTCGGCACGCCGTCTTATCACCTGATGGCGGCGGTGGCGACCTGCATCATCGCGGTGACCTTCCCGCTGGTGCTGCTGCAGCGGGTGCTGCTCAAGTCGGCCCAGCGCTTCGTCGCCGTGAAGGGCAAGTCGGCACGCCAGCGGCGCCTGGCCCTGGGCGGCTGGAAGTGGGTGGCGCTGGCGCTGATCGGCTTGTGGCTGCTGCTGACCATCGTCGTGCCGGTGGCCGGCGTGGCGCTGCGCTCGGTGGTGAGCAGCTGGGGTGCCGGCATCAACCTGCTCGAAGTGCTGACCCTGGACCACTTCCGGGCGGTGTTTGAGGAGGACACGATGATCCGCTCCATCCTCAACTCGGTGCTGATCGGCACCCTTGGCGGCGCGGTGGCGGTGGTCGGCTACCTGCTGATCGGCCTGGCCACCCACCGCAAGCCGGACGGCCTGTCGCGCTTCGTCGATTACGTGGTGCTCACGCCGCGGGCCATTCCGGGCCTGATGGCCGGCCTGGCGGTGTTCTGGGTGTTCCTCTTCGTGCCCTTCCTGGCGCCGCTGCGCTCGACGCTGTTCAGCGTGTGGTTCGCCTACGCGGTGGTCTGGCTGGCCTACGGCATGCGCCTGATCCAGAGCGCGCTGATGCAGGTCGGCCCCGAGCTGGAAGAGGCCGGCCGGTTGGTCGGTGCGTCCCGCGCGCGGGTGTCCCGCGACATCACGGTGCCGCTGATCCGCAACGGCCTGCTCGGCTCCTGGCTGCTGATCTTCATGATCTTCGAGCGGGAGTATTCCACCGGCGTCTATCTGCTGTCGCCCGGCACCGAGGTGATCGGTGCGCAAATCGTGTCCCTGTGGGCCTCCGGCGCGGTCGACGTGGTCGCCGCCCTGTCCCTGATCAACATGCTGCTGGTGGGCTGCGGCCTGGCGCTGGCGCTGCGTTTCGGAGTGAAACTTCATGACTGACAAGACCATCCTGACCGTCGACGACCTCGCCCTGTCCTACGGCAGCAACCCGATCCTGAAGGGCGTCTCGATGCAGCTGCGGCGCGGCGAAGTGGTGTCCCTGCTGGGGCCCTCGGGCAGCGGCAAGACGACCCTGCTGCGGGCCGTCGCCGGCC
Organism: Pseudomonadota bacterium; assembly: GCA_018241665.1. GTDB lineage: Bacteria > Pseudomonadota > Gammaproteobacteria > Burkholderiales > Rhodocyclaceae > Zoogloea. The sequence continues at coordinate 24,448 of JAFEDK010000003.1, read as the reverse complement.
TCGAACAACCGCATGAAGGGCGCGTCAAGATCGCCGGGCGGACCATCTACGACGGCGCGGCAGGCATCGACGTGCCGGCCGAGAAGCGCGACCTCGGGCTGGTCTTCCAGTCCTACGCCCTGTGGCCGCACAAGACCGTCTTCGACAACGTGGCCTACCCGCTCAAGCTGCGCAAGGTCGGCACCGCGGAGATCGCCGAGCGGGTGCAGGCGGCGCTGAAGAACCTGGGCCTGGCCCACCTGGCCGAGCGCTACCCGCACCAGCTGTCGGGCGGCCAGCAGCAGCGCGTGTCGATCGCCCGGGCGCTGGTCTACAACCCGCCGGTCATCCTGCTCGACGAACCCTTGTCCAACCTGGACGCCAAGATGCGCGAGGAAGCCCGCGCCTGGCTGCGCAACCTGATCGTCGAAATGCAGCTGTCGGCGCTGGTGGTGACCCACGACCAGTCCGAGGCGATGGCCATGTCCGACCGCATCCTGCTCCTCAATGGCGGGGTCATCGAACAGCAAGGCACGCCGCAGGAGATGTACAGCCAACCGAAGACCCTGTTCGTCGCCGACTTCATGGGCAGCAACAACATCCTCAAGGGGCGTGTCGCCGAGATCCGTGGTGGCGAGGCCTGCGTCGAGGTCGGCGAAGGGCTGCGCCTGTGGGGCCAGCGCCGCAACGACGCGGCGGTCGGCCAGGAGGTGTCGGTGGTGGTGCGCGTCGAGCAGGTGCGCCTGGCCGAAGGGCCGGCCGAGCACCGGGTCAGCATCGACCTGGCGACGTCCATGTTCCTCGGCGACCGTTTCGAGTACGTCTTCCACGCCGGCAGCGCGCTGCTGCGCGCCTGGGGCAGCCGGCAGGAAGCCAGCGGGCGCCGCTGGCTGGAGTTTCCGCCGGACGCCGTGTGGGTCTTCTGACGCCGCCGATGCGCTGAACCGTCCCTGTTTCCGGCGCCAGTGGTCCCGTGGCGCCGGGCTTTCCACCCCGTCATGCTTCCCCAGCGGGAGGTGGCGGGGTTTCTTTTTTTCATGGAGCGGGCAGGGCGCGTCGCTGCCGTCCCGCTCCCTTGCGTGGATTGCCCAGCATGTCTCCCGACTTTCGTTTCACTTTGCGCTGGGGCCGGGTCCTGCCGGCCCTCGGGCTGGCCGCCTGTGCCGGCGCGCTGGCCCAGGCGCTGCATGTGCCCTTGCCGTGGATGATCGGCCCCTTGTTCAGCGTGGCGCTGGCGCGCATTGCCGGCTGGATGATCGAGGGTCCGCCCGGCGGCCGCCAGGCCGGCCAGTGGGCCATCGGCACGGCGCTGGGGCTGTACTTCACACCGCTGGTCCTCGCCCATCTCGCCGAGAACCTGCTGTTGATCGGCCTGATGGCCGGCAGCGCGGTGGGCATCGGGATGGTCAGCGCGTGGCTGATCCACCGCTGGGCCGGCGTCAGCCCGGCCACCGCCTTCTTCGCCGGGCTGCCGGGCGGCGCGTCCGAGATGGTGGTGCTGGCCGAGCGCCAGGGTGGCGCGCCCGACCGGGTGGCGGCGGCCCACGCGCTGCGCGTGATGATGGTGGTGTCGGTGGTGCCCTTCATCCTTTACCACTGGGGCGGACAGGGACACGACAGCTACGTGCCGGCCCTGCTGACGGTGGAGTGGGGGCGCTTTCCCCTGCTGGTGGCGGCCTCGCTGCTGGGCGTCGGGGTGTTCCGCGCCCTGCGTATTGCCAATGCCTGGGTGCTCGGGCCGCTGGCCTGCATCGCCGCGCTGACCGCCGCGCAGGTGCCGCTGTCGGCGCTGCCGGGCTGGCTGGTAGGCGGCGGCCAGCTGCTCCTCGGCGTGGCCCTGGGCGGGCGTTTCTCCCCGGAGTTTTTCCGTGCCGCGCCGCGTTTCCTGGCGGTGTCGGCGGCGAGCACGTTGCTGGCGCTGCTGCTGTCGGGCCTCTTCGTGCTCGCGCTGGCGGCTTGCGGCGCGGTGTCCCTGCCGTCGTTGCTGCTGGCCGCCTCGCCCGGTGGCATGGCCGAGATGTGCGTCACCGCCAAGGTGTTGCACCTGGGCGTGCCGCTGATCACCGCCACCCACGTGCTGCGCGTGGTGCTGATCACCGTCTGCGCGCCGAAGGTGTGCGGTTTCTTCCTGCGCTTCGCCGCGCTGCCCCGATAGCACCCCTGACCTTCATCGAAAGCGGATCGAAAGCTGATTTGGCTGAAATCCGTTCTGCCCGCAACCGGCCGTTGGCCGGGGCGGGCGACCCACACATAAAACAAGGAAGGTAGAGATGAGACACACTCCCGCGTCCCTGGCCGTGACGGCCAGCCTGATGGCGCTTGCCGCTGCCGCCACCCCCGCGATGGCCGATGTCACCGACGAGCTGCGCGCCGAGCTGGCCGCCCAGCGCAGCCGCCTGGAGGAGCTGGAAAAGAAGCTGGCCGCCGCCAGCGCAGCGCAGGCCGAGACCGCCAAGGTGGTGGCCAAGGTCGAGCAGAGCGCCGCTGCGCAGGCGCCGGCCTCGAAGGGGTTGTCGATGCCGTCCGGGCTGACGATCTACGGTATCGCGGATGCCGGCGTCGAATACGGGGATTACGGCCAGGGGCACAAGGTTCGCGTGCAGAGCGGCTTGGGCTCGGCCAGCCGGCTGGGCTTCAAGGGCGAGCGCAACTTCGGCGAAGACCTGCAGGCCTATTTCCAGCTCGAGGCGGGGATTTCCTTCGACAACGGGCAGAACACCGGCCACTCCAGCAACATCAGCAATCCGGGCCAGGGCGCGGCGTCCTCGTCGGCACCCAACACCACCGGCGTGGCGATCTTCTCGCGCAACACCTTCGTCGGCCTGCGTGGGCGCTACGGCGATATCCGCTTCGGCCGCGACTACGCGCCGATCTACTCGATCACCAGCACCTCGGATCCGTTCACCATCGGCGGGGCGACGGCCTTCCGCCTGTGGTCCAGCGCGGCGGCCAGCCGCTTCGACAACGGCGTGTTCTACGCGTCGCCGGTGTTTGGCGGTTTCCAGGCCAACGTGGCCTACTCGGCGGGGATGGAGAACAACAGCCGCAGCAATGTCGGCGTGACCGGCTCCGCCACCAGCACCGGCCCGAAGGACGAGGGCAAGGGCGGCAGCGCGACGCTCACCTACAAGAACGGCGATCTGTTCGTCGGCGCCGGCTACCTGAACTTCCTGCGCCAGGGCACGGTGACCGCGCCGGCCACGGAGGACGTCCGCCGCACCGCGCGCAACCTGGCCGCCACCTACGACTTCAAGGTGGCCAAGGTCTATGCCCAGTACCTGATCGGCGAGGACAAGCAGGACGGTGTCGGCAAGAAGCTCGACCGCCGCGTGTGGTGGCTGGGGGCTTCGGTGCCTTTCCGCGACGTGCATACCTTCCGGGCGGTGTATAGCCACCTGGACGACCGCATGAGCACCGACCGGGATTCGGACCACTACGGCCTGGGCTACGAGTACGCGCTCGACAAGCAGACCGACCTGTACGTGTATTACGCCCAGGTCAGCAACAAGAACGGCGGCAAGAACTCCCTGTGCGCCGGCGGCACCTGTCAGGGCTTCGACGGGGACACCAACCTGCCGGCCAACTTCACGCCGAAGTCGCTGATGCTCGGTGGTCGCTATCGCTTCTGAGCGGTGTCGCGTGGCGACGGCGCGGGCCGCCGCCACGTTCGGCTTCAGCCCTGCTGGAGCAGGCTGGCGGCGACGGCTTCGGCAACCTTGATGCCGTCCACGCCGGCCGACAGGATGCCGCCCGCGTAGCCGGCGCCTTCGCCGGCCGGGTACAGGCCCTTGGTGTTGAGGCTCTGCAAGTCCTCGCCACGGGTGATGCGCAGCGGCGACGAGGTGCGCGTCTCGACGCCGGTGAGCACCGCGTCGTACATGTTGAAGCCGCGGATCTGCCGGTCGAAGGCCGGGATCGCCTCGCGCATCGCGGTGATCGCGTAGTCGGGCAGCGCGCTGGCGAGATCGCACAAATGCACGCCAGGCTTGTAGGACGGCTCGACGCCGCCCAGCGCGGTGGAGGCCTTGCCGCGCAGGAAGTCGCCGACCAGCTGGGCCGGGGCTTCGTAGGTGCCGCCGCCGAGCACGAAGGCATGGCTCTCCAGCTTGCGCTGGAATTCAATGCCGGCCAGCGGGCCGCCGGGGTAGTCCTTCGGGTCGATGCTGACCACGATGCCGGCGTTGGCATTGCGCTCGTTGCGCGAATACTGGCTCATGCCGTTGGTGACGACGCGGTTGGGCTCCGACGTGGCGGCCACCACGGTGCCGCCCGGGCACATGCAGAAGCTGTACACCGCGCGGCCGTTGGAGGCGTGGTGCACCAGCTTGTAGTCGGCGGCGCCGAGCAGCGGATGGCCGGCGTGGGGGCCGAGGCGGGCCTTGTCGATCAACGACTGGGGGTGCTCGATGCGGAAGCCCACCGAGAAGGATTTTGCCTCCATGAAGACGCCCCGCTCGTGGAGCATCTCGAAGGTGTCGCGGGCGCTGTGGCCGAGGGCCAGCACCACGTGGTCGCTGCGCAGCTCGTCACCGGTGGAGGTGCGCACGCCGCGCACCTGGCCGTCCTCGACGATCAGGTCGGTGACGCGCTGCTGGAAGCGGATCTCGCCGCCCAACTCGGTGATCTCGGCCCGCATGGCTTCCACCATGCCGACCAGCCGGAAGGTGCCGATGTGGGGCTTGGAGACGTAGAGGATCTCCTCCGGCGCGCCGGCCTTGACGAACTCGGTGAGCACCTTGCGGCCATAGTGCTTCGGGTCCTTGATCTGGCTGTACAGCTTGCCGTCCGAGAAGGTGCCGGCGCCGCCTTCGCCGAACTGCACGTTCGACTCCGGGTTGAGGGTGTTCTTGCGCCACAGGCCCCAGGTGTCCTGGGTGCGCTCGCGCACGGCCTTGCCGCGTTCCAGCACGATCGGCTTGAAGCCCATCTGGGCCAGGATCAGCGCCGCGAAGATGCCGCAGGGGCCGAAGCCGATGACGATTGGGCGCTGCGTGAAATTGGGCGGCGCCTTGCCGATGAAGTGGTACTCGGTGTCCGGTGCCGGCTTGACGTGGAGGTCGTCGGCGAATTTTTTCAGCAGCGCCGCCTCGTTCTTCACCTCCAGGTCGATGATGTAGATGAAGCACAGGCGCACGTTCTTGCGTGCGTCGTAGCTGCGCTTGAAAACCTTGAAGCTGACGAGCTGGTCGGCGGAGATGCCCAGGCGCTGGATGATGGCGGCGGGCAGGGCCTCTTCCGGATGGTCGAGGGGGAGGCGGAGTTCGGAGAGTCGCAGCATGGCGGTCATGGCGGGGTAGTTGGTCCCGCAGATGGCTTTCGGGCCGCGATTTTACTGCTTATCGGTGGGGGGGCTGCAAGTTGGTAGGGGCCGCGACGTTGGGGAAGGATGGTGCAAGCAGGTCCGATTCCCCTGTGGGGCTGGGCTCTGTGAGGCTGGACTCTGTGGGGGCGAATTCATTCGCCCGCGGCGGTCGAGCCACACGCAGAGGGCGAATGAATTCGCCCCCACGGGATGGATAGCAGAGCACGTGCCTGGGCCATGCAGGCGCGGCGAATATCCTGGTCGAGGGCGGCCAGCCAGGGCTCGGGCAGGCTGGCGGGGCCGTACAGGGCGCCGGCCAGCATGCCGGCGATGGCGCCGGTGGTGTCGGCGTCGCCACCGCGGTTGACCACGTCGATCAGGCAGGTCTCGAAGCTGTCGGTGTCGAGCAGGGCCTGGAAGACCGCGCGCAGGGTGTCCTTGATGAAGCCGGACGGGTTTTCCTCGCGCTTGCCGGCGGGGTCGAAGAGCGGGAAGGCGTCGAGCAGGGGGCGCACACGCCGGCGAACCAGCGTGTCGAGGTCGGCACCCCGCAGCGCGTCCTGGACCATCAGTGTCACGGTCTCGGTGCCGGCGTCGGAAAGCGGATTGTTGTGGGTCAGGTGAGCCTGCACGCGGCAGGCGGTGCGCACCGCGTCCTCGGGCTGGCCGAGGGTGGCCAGGGTGACCGGCAGCACGCGCATGCAGGCGCCGTTGCCGGCATCGTGCTCGCTGGGCGGGGCTTCGAGCCGGCCGGTGCGGCGGAATTCGATGATGCCGCGCCGCACGGTGTTGCCGATGTCCACCGGCTTGGCGCGCATCCAGGCGTCGAAGGCCTCGCCGATGGTGTGGGCGTCGATGCCGCCGGCAGCCAGGATCGCGTCGCCGAGGGCCAGCGCCATGGTGGTGTCGTCGGTGACCGCGCCGGATTTGAGCTTGAGCCAGCCGCCGCCACGGATCGTGCGGTGGCAGCCGTACTGGGCCTGGATCTCCCGCGGCGTCATGAACTCGACGGTGGCGCCCAGCGCGTCGCCCAGGGCAAGGCCCAGGTAGGCGGCCTCTGCCCGGGCGGCGAAGTCAGCGGCCGGTGGCTCCAGCACGGCGTGCAGGTCGGACATGGAGCTTGGCATCACCGGCCGCCGGCGGTCAGGCGCTGGGATATTCGATGGTGACGTCCTCGTCGCGGACGATCATCTGGCAGGCCAGGCGCCACGGGGTCGGGAAGTCGTCCACGTCCATCTTGGCTTCTTCATCGGCGGACAGCTTGCCGAGTTCCTTGAGGGTCTTGCGCTCGCTGTTGGTCAGCGGGCCGGCGTGGACCACGCCGCCCTTGGTGATGTTGGTGACCTTGCACAGGCAGGTGCCGCATTCGCCGTTCTGACAGCCGAAGTCGATCGGGACGTGGTTTTCCTTGGCCAGTTCGAGGACGGTCTTCTTGTGGCTGCCAGCCACGGCGTAGACGGTCTTGTCCTTGTGCATCGGGCTGGTGAAGGTGATGAGTGCCATGGTTTTCCTCCTACTTGAGTGATGCGGCCGGAGCCGGTATGGCGGAGGCCGCGGGTTCCACAACGATTCTCTCTGTCGCTGGTGGTGGTGCTCCTTCAGGTGCTTCAGCCCGGGCGGACGACGACCTCGCCCTGCAGCACCTGGGCCTGGCAGGCCAGGCGGTTCTGGCGGCCGGCCATCTGTTCCTGCAGCACCTTGGTCTCGAGCAGGGAGGGATTGGCCAGGTTTTCCATGCCCTTGACGATCTTCATCATGCAGGTGCCACATTCGCCTTCGCGGCAGCCGTAGGTGATGCCGGCGCCAACCTTTTCGGAAACCTCGATGAGGCGGGTGCCGGCGGGCACGGTGACGGCGACGCCGATGTCTTCAAACAGTACTTGGGCCTTGGGCATGGGAATGTCCTCCGGGAAATGGGTGGTTTCGGAATCGATGGGGTCAGGCGAGTTCGGCGATGTCCACGACGCGGAAAGCCGCCTGGCCAGTGAGCTGGAGGGCCAGGTTGCGGCCGAAGGCGTGGCAGTCGGCGAGTTCCTCGCCGGTGGGGATGAGCTTGAGCTTGATGCCCGGGCAGGGCACCCGCAGCTTGAGCCCGCGCAGGCGGTCTTCGAGCATGCCGACCGCTTCGCCGCTCCAGCCGTAGGAGCCGAAGGCGGCGCCGAGCTTGCCTTTGAGGGGAACCTGGGTGAGGCAGGAGAGCAGATCCCAGACCGGTTTGACGGCGTCGCCGTTGATCGTCGGCGAGCCGATGGCGAGGCCGTCGGCTTCCTCGATGAGGTCCACGAAAGGGGTGACTTCGCCGCCCTGCAGGTCGTAGACGGACACCCGTACGCCGTCCACGGTCTCGGCGCCGTCCTTGATGGCCTGGGCCATCACCGCGGTGTTGCCGTAGGCGGAGATGTAGAAGATCACCAGCGTCTTGTCGCGCTGGCTGGCCTCGTTGGCGAGCTGGCTTTCGGCGAGCTGGCGGTAGCGCTTCACGTAGCCACGCGGGGCGTCCCGGTGGATCGGGCCGTGGGCGGGGCAGATGAGGTTCAGTGCCAGGTCTTCGACGAGGGGCAGGGCGGCCAGCACGTGCTCCCGGAAGGGCCGCATGATGTGCTGGTAGTAATACTCGAAGGAGAAGCGGAAGTCGCCGACCTTGTCGTTGAACAGGCGCGGGTCGCAGAAGTGGCAGCCGAAGATGTCGCCGGAGAACAGGATGCCGTCCTCGACGAGGTAGGTGCACTGGGTGTCGGGCCAGTGCAGGAAGGGTGTGTGCAGGAAGCGCAGGCTGCGGTCGCCGAGAGATACGCTGTCGCCCTGGGTGACGGTGGTGAAGTCGAGGGATTCGCCGTCGTGCTTGAGCAGGCCCTTGAGCATCAGCGGCGCCCGGTGGGAGATGTACAGGCGCGCCTGGGGCGCCCGCCGCAGCAGTTCCGGCAGGGCGCCGGTGTGGTCGGGTTCCAGGTGGTTGAGGACGATGGTGGTGATCTCGTCGTAGCGGGCCACCTGTTCGAGCCGGGAGAAGAACTCGTCGGCGAATTCCGCCTTCACCGTGTCGATGACCGCCACGCCCTCGCTGCCGCGCACGCAGTAGCTGTTGTAGGTGGTGCCGTTGGCGGTCTTGAGGATGATGTCGAAGCTGCGCAGGGTCGGGTCGAGGGCGCCGATCCAGTGCACGTCCTCCGCCACCGGGACGGCATCGAAATCGCCGCCGGGCCGGCGCAGGCGAACGGGGGCGGAGATCATCCGGGGCCTCCGCTGCCGCAGGGCGGGGTGTCGGGCTTGTGGCTGCAGCCTTCGCCGGGCGGCGTGCCGAGGAAACCGTCGGACGGGCGCCCCAGGCCGGCGGCGATGGCGGCCGGCTCGAAGCCGAGCAGGTGGGTGTCGCCGATACGGATCAGCGGGCGGCGGATCAGCAGCGGCTCGGCCAGCAGCGCGGCGAGGGCTTCGTCACGGGACAAGGCCGCGGGGTCGATCTCGCCCGACTTGACCCTGGGCGCGGCCCGGTTGAACCAGGCCGGCGACGGGTGCGGGGCGAGGAAGGCGAGCAGGCTGGCGGCGGTCCACGGGTGAGACAGCAGACTGCGGGGGGCGACCTCGCACCCCGCAGCCCGCAGGCTGGCCACCTGCTTCGTGTTCGTCGAACAGCCGGGCTTTTCGAAGAACTCGATGGTCGTCATGGCGGGCTCCCGTCAGCTGCTGCTCACCTTGGCAGCGGTGCCTTCCAGCGCACCGGCGGCTTCCATCAGCAGTTGCAGCGGGATGCCGGTGAGGGAACCCGGCGGGTTGAGGGCATCACCCAGCTCATCGACGATGGCGCCTTCGATCGGGCAGATCGCCGCGCACTGGGCGTCCGCGAAGTCGCCGGCGCATTCGGTGCACTTGTCGGGATCGATTTCGAAGTGCGGGGAAGCGGAGTAGATCGCCTTGTTGGGGCAAAGGGGCTCACAGGCCCAGCAGTTCACGCACAGGTCGTTGATTTCGAGTGCCATCGCAGCGCTCCTTCTTATGGCTAGGGTAGGGCTCCCGGGGCGCCGCTCTGGCGGACGGCGCTCCGGGAGCGGTCTGCATGCCTGGATCAGGCGGCAGACTGGGCGGGGGCTTCGACCGGTGCGACCAGCTTGCCGGCGGCAGCCATCTCGGCATACACGGCCATCACCGCGTCCTCGATGCCTTCCATGGCGTGCTCGCCGTTCGGTGCGATGCCGGCTTCTTCCAGCATCCCCCAGGGCTCGTAGCCGATCTTCGAGCACAGCACCACTTCGCAGCCTTCCAGCGTCTTGACGGTCTGCTGCAGGGTGGTGTCCGCGTCGCCGCAGGTGTCGCCGCCGCTGCAGTAGAGGTCGGTCTTGCGGTGGCCGAGGAAGCGCACGCCCTTCTCGGAGGCCTCGTAGACCAGGAACTCCTTGGCGTGCCCGAAGTGCTGGTTGATCACGCCGCCACCGCTGGTGGCCACGGCCATCTTGACCGGCCGCAGGGCTTCCTTGGTAGCGAGGCCGCTCATGTCGAGGGCGACCAGCTTCGGTGCCGGTGCGGCAGCCTTGGCGTTGCGCTTCTCTTCCAGTTCGGCGGCGATGCGGTCGCGGACTTCGGCGCGGCGGGCGGCTGCACCCTCCAGGTCGAGCTCGTACTCGGCGATCTTGTCGAGCGTGAACTCCGCACCGCGGTCCTCGCCAAGCAGGCCGACGGCGTCGGCTCGGCACTGGCGGCAGTGGCGCATCATGTTCATGTCGCCGGCGCAGGCGTCCTGCAGGGCCTGCAGTTCGTCCTGGGTGGGGCCGCGCTGGCCGGTCAGGCCGTAGTAGGTGCCGTGCTCGGCCTCGGCGATCAGCGGCATCACGTTGTGCAGGAAGGCGCCCTTGGACTTCACGACGCGGCTGACTTCCTTCAGGTGCTCGTCATTGACGCCGGGGATCATCACCGAGTTCACCTTGACCAGAACACCCTTGGCGATGCACGCCTCGAGGCCCTTCTGCTGCTGCTCGATGAGGATCGCGGCGCCTTCGCGGCCCTTGATGCGCTTGTTGTTCCAGAAAATCCACGGATAGATCTTGGCGCCCACGTCGGGATCGACGCAGTTGATGGTGATCGTCACGTGGTCGATGTTGTGTTTGGCGATCTCGTCCACCGACTGGGGCAGCATCAGACCATTGGTCGATACGCACAGCTTGATGTCCGGAGCGTGTTCGCTGAGCATCTGGAAGGTCGCGAAGGTACGCTCGGGGTTGGCCAAGGGGTCTCCCGGCCCCGCAATGCCCAGCACGCTCATCTGCGGGATCTCCGAGGCGACGACCAGGGTTTTCTTGGCGGCCTGGTCGGGCGTGAGGAGTTCCGACACCACGCCGGGACGGGATTCGTTGGCGCAGTCGTACTTGCGGTTGCAGTAGTTGCACTGGATGTTGCAGGCCGGGGCGACGGCCACGTGCATCCGTGCGAAATGGTGGTGGGCGTCTTCCGAATAGCAGGGGTGGTTGAACACCTTCTGCAGGATTTCGTCCGGGATCTGATTGAGCTGGTCCGCGGTCGAGCCGCAGGAATGCGAACTACACCCGCCGCCGCCGGATTCGGCGGTATTGCTGATCACTGGCAGTTCCATGGTTGGTCCCCACTCGGTTCGTTTGTGGGAGTGGAATTGCAAGCCGCGTACCAGTTCGGGGTGTTTGCTTAAGTGCTTGAAATTTAAGGTGTGTCGTGTTTTTGTGGGGGCTGCCTGTAGTGAATGTCACAGGGCTGGCGGCCCGCTGCGTGAGGAATGCGACAGCTGCATGTAGAACCGCGGCCGGGAGGCCGCGGTGCTTGCGAAATCAGGCGCGCGTCGGCATCACGCGTGGACCGGCACCAGGGCGGGCTCCGGCAGCAGTTTGCGGTTGATGGCGGCGAGCTTGTCGATCTGGCGGCTGACGTTGTACTGCACGCGCTCGGTGATGCGGTCGATGACGCGACGCATGTCGTCACCGAGTTCTTCCACCACGAGGGAGCGGTTCTTCATCTGGATGACGATGCGGCACAGCTTGTCGGCACCGCCGCGGGGCCCGTTGATGTCCGACAGGCGAACGCTGACGGACTGGACGACGTGGCCGAAGCGGCCGAGGGCGCCCTGGATGCGCCGTGCGGCGTGGTTACGCAGGGTCTTGGCAGCAGGCAGGCCCTTGGCCTTGATCTGGACTTCCATTCTTATCTCCTTTGCGTTTCGGAGAGTCCACTGTATGGGTATCAATGAATCAGGTAAACACGTATTAATCGAAGCTTTGTTTCGATATATTCGAATCTTTACAAATGCTGCGGTGGCCCCGTGAATCTCAAGCATCTGTTCTATTTCTGGAAGACCGCGCGCAGTGGCGGCGTGGTCAAGGCCGGTGAGGCGCTGCACGTCACGCCGCAGACGATCAGCGGGCAGATCCGTCTGCTGGAAGACAGCCTGGACACCCAGTTGTTCACCCGCGACGGGCGGAGCCTGGAGCTGACACCGGCCGGGCGGATGGCGATGGAGTACGCCGACGAGATGTTCTCGCTGAGCGCCGAACTGGAGCAGGCGCTGCGTCATTATCCGAAGGGGCGGCCGGTGGAGTTCCGGGTCGGCGTGTCGGACGCGGTGCCGAAGTCGATCGCCTATCGCCTGCTCAGGCCGGCGGTGGATCCGGCTGATCCGGTGCGCATCATCTGCCGGGAATGGCGGCTGGACCGCTTGCTGACCGAGCTGGCGGTGCACAAGCTGGACCTGGTGATCGCCGATTCACCGATTCCTCCGAGCGTCGATGTGCGCGCCTACAACCACCGTCTGGGGGAGTCGGGCCTGAGCTTTATCGCCGCGCGCTCGCTGCTCGGCGAGCAGCTTCCCGAGTTTCCGGCCTGCATGGGGACGCTGCCGACCCTGCTGCCTGGCGAGGATTCGGCGATCCGCCGCAAGTTCGAAGACTGGCTGGATCGCAAGCGGCTCAGGCCGCGCATCGTCGGCGAGTTCGACGATACGGCCCTGATGACGGCTTTCGGCCGTGCCGGCGTCGGTGCCTTCGTGGTGCCGACGGCGATCGAGCAGGAGATCCTGGGTACCGGTGATCTGCTGGTGCTGGGCCGGGCGGAGGAGGTGCGGATCGAGTACTACGCGATCTCGGTCGAGCGGCGCCTGACCCATCCCTGTGTGCTGGCGATTTCGGATGCGGCCAAGGCCGGGCTGGAGGCGATGGGGAGCGGCGGAGTCGTGACCCAGGGAGAACCGGGCTGAAAAAAAGCCCTGCCTGGGCCGGAGGGCCGCGGGCAGGGCGAGGCTAGTGGTCGGTGGGAACTGCTGCTATTTGAGGAGAAGTCAGCCGTTCTGCTGGATGCCGGCGAGCAGCCAGCCGCCGTTGCCGCTGCGCGACTTGGTGAGGTGCCACAGTTCGTCGATGCCTTCCGGCGCGGCGTTCGGGTCCTCGCGCAGCAGTCCGGTGAAGCGTACGGTGACGATGTAGCGATCGGCTTCCTCGGCGACGTCGATGACCTCGGCGTTGAGGGAAACACATCGGTCTTCTGTGCGGTGGCCGGTTCGTCCATCCAGTTCATCTTGATCTCGGCAAACATCTCCGGCGTGGTGTACTCCCGCACGTCTTCCAGGTTGCGCGCATCGTTGGCGGCCTGCAGGCGGATGAAGTTCATCTTGGCGTGACGCACGAAGCCTTCGGCGTCGAAGTCGGCCGGGATGTTACGGACCGGCGTTGCCGCGACAGGTGCAGCGGCTGCCGCGCTGCCGCCACCGAAGGCGGGCGTCGCGTTGCTGCTGTTGTTGCCGTAGGACTGGGGCGCGCCGGAATACTGCATCGGGCTCACACCTGCACCGGCCAGCGCCGGCTGCTGGGAGGCCGCGCGGCGGCGCATGAAGAAGCCGATCAGCGCGATGGCGGCAAAGGCGATCAGGGCCATCGTCATCATCGAGGCGAGTTCCTCACCGAAACCGAAATGGGAAGCCAGCGCGGCCAGGCCGATACCGGCGGCCAGACCGGCCAGCGGGCCCATCCACGAGCGCTTGGGCGTGGCTGCGGCTGCAGCGGCGCCGGCGGCCTGCTGGGTATGAGGCGCGGCGGCTGCGCCCGGCGCCTGGGCCGGGGTTGCCGGCGTGGCGTTGGGGGACTTGGGCTGGCTGAGTTCCTGGCGCTGCATGCCTGAGGACTTGCCGCCACCAAAGCGCTTGGCGGCGTCTGCATCGCCGGTTACTAGGGTCAGGCCCAGCGCCAGGGCGGCGCCCATCAGGGCAAAGGATTTCATGCGTGTCTCCTGTGATTGGGGTAACGACAGGTCAACAATAGCGCCACTTGAAATTAAATAAAATCAGAATTGCCTGTAGTAAATGTTCGAAAAAAACTGAATGAAACCTGATTTTCCGAGGGCGCGAGTGTTGCCTGCATCAGCGTTTGCCGCTGAACCCGGTGCACGGATCGGTGCGCGGGGTGGGGGCGGTGTACCAGACGTAGGAATAGGTGTGGGGCGAGCGGCTGGTGTCCGGGCCGTCGCCGGTCTCCTCGAAGGCGATGCTGACGATGCGGGCGTCGGGCTTGAGGTGGGCCAGCAACTGTGGAACGCCGTAGTCGCCGCGCACGTGGCCGTTGCCGGCGACCAGGATGGCCGGACGCTCGGTGAGGTGCGTCAGTTCGGTGGCCATGGCGCCGTCGCGGGCGCGCTGGGCGAGGCGCATGGCGGGCACCCGGCTGGCCGGCAACTGGCCGCAGTGGCTTTCCAGTAGATCAGTATCGAGGGCCTGGGTGGCCGTGTCGGATAGCGGACCGAGCGCCAGCGTGGCGGCGATGTCGGCCGGGAGGGCGCTGCTGCCGCTGCGTACCACGTTGCGAGCCTGCTCCCGCGGGAGGTTGGCCCCGATGACATCGATGCCGGCTCGCGCCAGTCCGCCGAACAGGGGTTCGTGCACAGGCCATTGCCACGCTGCGGCGTCGAAGCCGGCCGCCTCCAGGTCGGTTCGGATGCGCTCGGCGGGACCGGCGCTGAAACGCCGTCCCCTGTCCATATGCTCGGCTGCTACGGTCCGTGCTCCCAGTGTGGTGATCAACTCGGCCCGGATACGGTGGTGGACCGGGCTGTCGTGGATCTCGCCGAGGAGCAGGAAGTCCGCCTGGCGGAGGCGGGCGAGCAGTTCGGGTTGGCTGAGCGATTGCCCCGTCCGGGTGTCGACGATGCGTTCGCCGTCAGGCGCGGCAGCCTGGGTGGCAACGTGAAGGATCAGGCCCCCCAGCAGGGCGCTCAAGTGCTGTTTCATGGTTGGCGCGGGTCATCCAGTCGGTTGAAGTCAACGGGAAGCCTGTTGACGCCGATGGTGCGTGGGAGTTCAGCGCGAGCCCTTGTGGAGCTGAAGCGGAATCCGGTCGGCCCGGAGCGATTGCCAAGCCGGCCGGATCGTCACGGGTAAGGCGGAACGTTCAGATCTGCCTTACCGTGATGTTGAGGGTCTGGATGCGGTAGGCGATCTGGCGTGGGGTCATGCCCAGCAGGCGTGCGGCCTTGGCCTGCACCCAGCCAGCCTGCTCCAGCGCGGCGATGACGCGCTCCCGCTCATCAATGTTCTCGTCGCCCAGATCCACGTTGCTGACAGGAGCGGCGGTGGCACTGACCGTACGGGGACGGGGCGGCTGCAGGCGTTCCTCGATGCCGGACAGCAGGACCAGGTCCCGGTCGATATGGCTGCCTTCGCACATGACGGCGGCCCGCTCCAGACAGTTTTCCAGTTCGCGTACGTTGCCCGGCCACATGTGCTGGGTCAGTAGGCGCAGTGCGCTGTCGGTGATGCCCAGTTCGCGGCCCTGTAGCTTGGCGATCTTGGTGACCAGGAAATTGGCGATCTCCGGGATGTCCTCGATGCGGTCGCGCAGCGGCGGCACGTAGATCGGCATGACGTTGAGGCGGTAGTACAAGTCCTCGCGGAACTTGCCTTCCTCGACGGCCATTTCCAGGTCGCGGTGGGTGGCGGCGATGACGCGGACGTCCACCTTCAGCGTGCGGCTGCCACCGACCCGTTCGAGTTCGCCTTCCTGCAGGATGCGCAGCAGCTTGGCCTGGAAGGCTGCGGAGACTTCGCCGATTTCGTCGAGGAAGAGGGTGCCGCCGTCAGCCTGCTCGAAGCGCCCCTTGCGCTGGGACACCGCGCCGGTGAAGGCGCCTTTCTCGTGGCCGAAGAGTTCGGATTCGAGCAGGTTTTCGGGTAGCGCCGCACAGTTCAGCTTGACGAAGGGGCTGGCCGAGCGTGGCGAGTTGTAGTGGATGGCGCTGGCGATCAGCTCCTTGCCGGTGCCGGTCTCGCCGCGGATCAAGACAGTGGTGTTCCACTTGGCGACCTGTCGGAGCTGATCGAAGACTCGCTTCATCGGCTCGGAGCGCCCGACGATAGACGAGAAGCCGTACTGGCCGCGTACCGCCCGACGCAGGTCGTCGCGCTCGTCCACCAGATCGCGCTTTTCCTTTGCGACTTGGCGGGCCAGACGTACGCTCTGGCCGATCAGGTTGGCGACCATCTCCTGGAAGTGGGCGCGCTCGTCGAGCAGGCCGTCGTCCGAGGTGTCGGGCTGGCTGGCCAGTACGCCAACCAGTTCGGAGCCGATGCGGATCGGTACTGCGATGAAGGGTTTGTCGGGCGCATAGGCGCCGAGCCGATCGAGGAAGCGCCGTTCGCGGGCCACTTCGTCGAGGATGACACTGCGGCCGCGTTCCAGTACCAGGCCGAGGATGCCCTCGCCGCGGGAGTAGCGGATGTGGCCGGCGGCTTCCACGTCGAGTCCGTGGGCCGCGCTGATGAAGAGTTCGTTGCCGGTTTCGTCGCTGAGGAGGGCGACGAGGCCCAGGCGCAGGCCGCAGCCTTCGCCGATGACCTGGAGCACTTCCTTGAGGGTGTCCTGCAAGTCGAGGGAGCGGGACAGGATCTGGCTGACGCTGAACAGCGTATCCAGCTCTGCTTCAAGAAGAGCGCCAGGGGCCTGGATCAGATTTTCGCTCACGGGCGTCGGGTCCATTCAATGGCGTGCATTGGCTCAGTTTCCCGATGGAGGGAAACCGATGATGAAACGGCATCCGCCGGTGTAGTCCGGGTCGATGTCAATGGTGCCTTCGTGGCGCGTGACCACGTCCTGGGCAATGGCCAGGCCCATTCCGACGGAATGGGAGAGAGGGCGTTTGGTGGTGAAGAAGGGCTCATACACCTTGTGCCGCAGCTCCTGGGAGATGCCGGGGCCGGTGTCTTCGATGATGACGACGATCCGTCCGTCCTGCTCTGCGGTGCGAACCTTGAGCTCACGAACGTTGCGGCCGCGCTCGTTCATCGCCTCGATGGCGTTCTCGACGATCTCCTTGAACATGCTGCGCAGCATGTTGGCGCGGCCGTGGAAGTGGCTGAGCCGTGAGGTGGGCTGCCACGCGACGGTGATCCCGGCGGCGAGCAGGCGTTCGGTCAGCAGCATCAGCACATCGCGCAGGATGTCGTTGAGATTGACTGGCGCCGTGGCCTCCTGCGGGGCTTCCGGCATCGATGCCTCGAAGGTGCCCAGCGCGGCTTCGCCGGCGGTGAGGGCTTCCTTGAGGGCGTTCTTCAGCATCGCCGTGTCGATCTGGGTGCCGCGGCGGTCGAGCATGTTGGCGGCGGCGCGGATCATGTTCAGCGGGCCGCGCAGCTGGTAGACCGCGCCGGACAGGGTCTCGCGCAGGCTCTGCACCAGTTCGGCCTCGGCCATCGTGGCGCGGATCGCGCCGATGCGCTCCATCTCACGCTGGCGCTTGGCGGCGGTGATGTCCTTGATGAGGAGCATCAGGTAGGCGCGGGCCTGGGGATCGAAGAAGGAGTCGGCCTTGGCGTCCTGTTGTTCGAACCAGGAGCCGGAGCAGGAGAACCAGCGTGCGGCCTTGCCCGAGGTCGGGTGCACGCAGATTTCCTCGTCAACGAAGTTGCGGCCGCCGAGCTTGGGCGGCTCGAAGGCCAGGCCGGTGGTATTGCGCAGCTCAGCGAGGACCTGCTTTGCCGGGTCGGTTACGCCGAGATCGTCGGTCAGTTGCTTGTATTCGTGGTTGTCCAGCACGACCCGCTGCTGGTCGTCGAGCAGCGCGATGGCGATCGGCGCCACGTCGATGACGGACTCGATCAGGGCCTTCTGGTTCTGGACCTTCTGCTTGAGAGCATGCAGCGCGGTGACATCCCGGTGCATCCCGAGGCAGTAGGCGGTTTCCCCCTTGGAGTCCAGGATAGGGGTGATGGTCAGCTCAGCGATGTAGCGGGAGCCATCCTTGCGTCGATTGACGAGGGTGCCGTTCCAGGTCTTCTTGTCGTGCAGGGATTTCCACAGCGTCTCGTAGACCGAGCGCGGGGTCGTCTTGTAGGACAGGATCGATTCGTTGAGTCCCAGGACTTCGTTTGGCGCGTAGCCGGTGACACCCTCGAAGGCTGGGTTGGCGTACAGAATGCGCGCCTGGGGGTCGGTGATCGAGATGGCGATCGGGGCTTGTTCGACGGCCTCCAGAAATAGCCAGATGCGACTCGGGAATGCCTGCGCGGAGGCTATCTCGCTCACGAGGTCGTCATTGCTCGACGCATTTTCAAGGGCCTTGGCGAGAGCCGCCCTAAGCGCTTCCACGCGCACGGCTGTCGGCGGCTGGCCGTTTGCTTCCCCGTCCGGGCGGGGGCGGCCGTTGGTGACCTCTGACATCGCGAAACCTCGACTCTGAACAGCGCCCCACAAGAGGGGCGGATTTGACTGTGGTCCCTATCGGTGGGGACCGATGGTGGGTGATGAGCCTATTGAGCAAGGACCGGGCCTGTCTTGCGGCGCGGCCCCCGGCCACCCCTGAGTACGCTTTGTTTCTTTTTGTGAATCAAAGATATGGACTTTTCGGATTGGGCGGGCTGGTTTGGCACCGTATTCGCCGCGGTGCCTCGCCGCTCCTGGGGATGTTGCCCCATGCTGGTGCATTGTTCCCAGGCAGGATCCAGCGTCCAGCCCACAGCCCTATTACAGTGCGTAAGGTGAGTGCAGCCAGCGGCGCACGATTTCCTCATCCCGGCGGGGCAGGTAGGCGAACCCCGCATTGGCATCTTCCATCACGACGCGTGCCACCCAGTGAGGTACAGCCTTGGTGGTCAGCATGTGGAAGTACCAGGCGAAGGGATAGCCGGCGGCCCGATCGAAGGACACCAGTGCGTCGTGGAGGGCCAGCTCTCGGGTTCCCTCGCGGGCCCCAAAGGCTGGCGGTTCGCCGTCGATCGCGGGGACCGGCTGGGCGCGGATGATGCTCTGCTGGAAGCGGTCGAGGTGTTCGCGAACTGCGATGACCCACTGGTTGCTGAAGGCCGTCGCATGCCCGGCGCTGGATTCGCTCCAGTCGTCGGTGAAACGGTGGATGGGCTGTGCCTCCGGCGCTTGCTGGCGCAAGCGGGCCAGCAGGTCGCCGATGTGGGTGAGGCGCCGGAAAGTGTAATAGGGCAGCCCGATGGGCTGCCCATTGTGATGTCCGAGGTCCGGATCGATGAGTTCATCGATCGCGCTGGGGGCGGGTGTCTGTCCGAACAGCGCGTGGGCCTGCGTCTCCTGCAGATCTTCGATCTCCAGTTGCAGGAAGTCGGTGGATTTCTCGCCTGTCGGTGCTACGAAATAGTGGGTGCGCCCCACGCGCCGGGTTGCGACCAGGCCCTTGTCCGCGTACTCGTCGCGCAGCGCGTCGAAATCCCCGTCGCAGGCCGCCAAAGTCATTTCTGCCCAGCTTTCCAGGTCGTCCGAGATGCGCGACCCATCTGCGGCGAGGACCCCGCCAAGACGATACCAGCCACCGCGGCAGAGGGTCCGGCGGAAGTGGAGTTCCGGAAGATGACGGGCCAACTCTTTGGCCAGTATGCCGGGGCCAGCAGAAACCGGGACAAGGGTGCTGACTTCGATTACTGACGCTTCGAGTGCCTTGGTGCGCTCGGTCCAGCTCGGGTTCGCATTCATGGGCGTGCTCCTTCTATTCTTGCTGTGACATAAGGAAATTTGAATCGGGCTCGTCTTCGACGCCCCTTCCTGCCGGGCAGGGAGGGGCGGGCGCGGTGGAAGGAGCGCGCGAGGTGACAAATCCTGGGGGCAGGGGCGAGCCGGGCGCAGAAGACGGCCCGACGATCGACAATGCGGAGGCGGCGCTCAGTCTGGGCCGTGAGGTGCAGTGACAAAAATTGACACGGGGTCAATCGTCGTCGTCATCGTCCAGCTGGCGGCGAGGAACGGTCTGGGGGTCACAAATGATCCCGCGATAGATTTCGACGCGGTCGCCAGGCTTGAGCGGGGCTTCCAGTTTGACCAGCTTGCCAAAGACGCCGACCTTCTGGCTGCCCAAGTCGATATGAGGGAACTGCTTGAGTATGCCCGAGGCTTCGATGGCATCGCGGGCGGAAGCGCCATCGGGCACTTCGATGGTCAGCCAGACCTGTTGGGACGGCTCGGAATAAGCAACGCCAACTTGCATGGTTCAGAACTCCTGATGTGCTCGGGCCCTGGGCTGGGTGGCCGATTGCGGTTCGGTGTCTTGCCGCAAGCTGAGCTGACCAGGACTCGACTATTTATTTGAAGCGTGTTGCAGCGACCGGCTGCGCAGGGAGACAGGTGGATTGCTGCAACATCGCTCGACCAGCTTGCTAATGCCACAGCACGTCCTGTGCCAGGCTTTTGCAGGTTGATATGCATTGAAAATCAATGGCTTTTTGTTCTTGATGGTTGGTTCTGCTGCGGTGTTTTCCGACAATTGTCGGAAATGCGACAGTGAGCCCCAGTTTTACTGACCGTTATATGCGAGCGTAATTGGGCGGTTGCATTTATTCATGCATAAGCAGTGTTTGCCCATTCAGTGCCAACAGACAAAGGCTCCGGATCGCCCCGGCCGGCGGGCCTTCTTGCGGCGCAATAAAGTTGATCTGTGTCAAAATGTCGCCCTTATCGCGGCGTATCCTTCCGCGAAGCCTGCCGCCGGTCCGCCCGGCGTGCAGTCAGGGGGGTTTTGTTTTCTTTTGATGAGGTGACTCACAATGCAATCGCAGACTTACAACTATAAAGTCGTGCGGCAGTTCGCCATCATGACGGTGGTATGGGGCATCGTGGGCATGCTGGTCGGCGTTATCGTCGCAGCACAGCTCGTGTGGCCCGAATTGAACGTTGCCGAATGGCTGCACTTTGGACGGCTTCGCCCGCTCCACACCAACGCGGTGATTTTTGCGTTCGGTGGCTGTGCTCTCTTTGCAACTTCGTACTACTGTGTGCAGCGTACCTGCCACACCCGCTTGTTTGCCCCGGGCCTTGCAGCCTTCACGTTCTGGGGTTGGCAACTGGTCATCCTGCTGGCTGCGATTTCGCTCCCGCTGGGTTTCACCTCCGGTAAGGAATACGCCGAACTGGAGTGGCCGATCGACATTCTGATCACCGTCGTGTGGGTTTCCTACGCCGTCGTGTTCTTCGGCACCATCGCTACCCGCAAGACCACGCACATTTACGTGGCAAACTGGTTCTATGGCGCCTTCATCCTGACCGTTGCCTTGCTGCACCTGGTCAATAGCGCCGAAGTGCCGGTTAGCCTGACCAAGTCCTACTCCGCCTATGCCGGTGTTCAGGATGCGATGATCCAGTGGTGGTACGGCCACAACGCCGTAGGCTTCTTCCTCACCGCCGGCTTCCTGGGCATGATGTACTACTTCGTGCCGAAGCAAGCGGGTCGTCCGGTGTACTCCTACCGCCTGTCGGTGGTGCACTTCTGGGCGCTGATCTTCACCTACATGTGGGCGGGTCCGCACCATCTGCACTTCACCGCGCTGCCCGACTGGACCCAGTCCGTCGGCATGGTTTTCTCCCTGATCCTGCTGGCTCCGTCCTGGGGTGGCATGATCAACGGCATCATGACCCTGTCTGGCGCCTGGCATAAGCTGCGCACCGACCCGATCCTGAAGTTCCTGATCACCTCGCTGTCCTTCTACGGTATGTCCACCTTCGAAGGTCCGATGATGTCGATCAAGACGGTCAATGCGCTGTCCCACTACACCGACTGGACCGTTGGTCACGTGCACTCCGGTGCCCTGGGCTGGGTTGCGATGGTGTCCATCGGCGCCATGTACTACCTGCTTCCGCGCATGTACGGCAAGACCGAGATGTATTCCACCAAGCTGATCACCGCCCACTTCTGGGTCGCGACCATCGGCATCGTGCTGTACATCGCTTCCATGTGGATTTCCGGTGTGATGCAGGGCCTGATGTGGCGTGCCACCAACCCGGACGGCACCCTGACTTATTCCTTCGTTGAAGCCGTGAAGGCCAGCTATCCGTTCTGGGCCATCCGCGTTCTCGGCGGTGTGCTGTTCCTGACTGGCATGCTGATCATGTTCTACAACATGGTGAAGACCATTGCCGGTCAGAAGGCCTATGAAGCTCCGGTGCTGGCACCTGCCGGCGCCCACGCCTGATCGGGAGGAAAGAATAATCATGGCTCAATCGAATCACGACTTTATCGAACGCAAGGTTGGCTGGCTGATCGTCTTCACGCTGATGACCGTTAGTGTCGGCGGCCTCGTGGAAATCGTTCCGCTGTTCCACATGAAGTCCACCACCACGCCGGTGGAGGGCCTCAAGCCTTATGACCCCGTTCGCCTGGTCGGCCGCGATATTTACATCCGTGAAGGCTGCTACAACTGCCACTCGCAGATGATCCGTCCGTTCCGTGCCGAAACCGAGCGTTATGGCCATTACTCCGTCGCCGGCGAGTACGTGTATGACCACCCCTTCCAGTGGGGCTCCAAGCGTACCGGTCCCGACCTGCACCGTGTGGGTGGCCGTTATTCCGACCAGTGGCACCGCATTCACCTGCTGAACCCGCGTGACGTCGTCCCCGAGTCCAACATGCCGGCTTTCCCGTGGCTCGACCGCCCGGCGAAGATCGATGACATCGAGGCCAAGATGACCGCGCTCCGCAAGGTTGGCGTTCCTTATTCCGATGAGGAAATCCAGGGTGCCCGCAAGGCGCTGGAAGGCAAGACCGAGCTGGAGGCCGTGATCGCCTACCTGCAGGGTCTCGGCACCGCGCTGAGTGCTGGCAAGCCGGCCGCTCCGGCGGTCGCTGCTGCAGCTCCCGCTCCGGCGGAGGCTGCCCCGGCGCCGGCCCCTGCGGCCGCGGAAAAACAGTAATCCATTCGGAGAACGAGGGAGCGCATCGTGGATATCAATGACGCACGTACGGTCGTGACCGTCTTGGGCTTTGTCTGTTTCATCGGTATCAGCCTGTGGGCGTACAGCGGTCGTGCGCGGAAGGGTTTCGACGAAGCTGCGCTCCTGCCGTTCGGCGAGGACGACTTGCCGCTCTCCGATTCGGGGCGGCAAACCAAGGAAGGAAATAAAAATGGCTGACTTCGTTAGCGGTTTCTGGAACGCCTGGGTGATGGTGCTGGTGTTCCTGAGCATCGCATTCTGCGTGTTCGTGCTGGTTTCCAACACGACCAAGCGGACCCCGGGCCCGGTCGGCCTGCACGATCACGTGTGGGACGAGACTTTGCAGGAGTACAACAATCCGCTGCCGCGCTGGTGGATGTACATGTTCTGGATCACGATCATCTTCGCGATCACCTATCTGACCCTGTATCCCGGCTTCGGCAACAACCAGGGCAAGCTGGGCTGGTCTGCTGCCGGTCAGTGGGAAGCAGAACAGAAAGCGGCGGCCGAAAAGTATGGCCCGATCTTCGCCAAGTACCGTGGTATGGACCTCAACGCGGTAGCAGGTGACAAGGAAGCCAATGAGATGGGGCATCGCATGTTCCTGACCTATTGCGCTCAGTGTCACGGTGCTGACGCCAAGGGTGCCAAGGGCTTCCCGAACCTGACCGACAATGACTGGCTGTACGGCGGTGAGCCTGACACCATCAAGACCACCATTCTGGACGGTCGTCAGGGCATGATGCCCCCGTTTGGTCCGGCGCTTGGTGCAGATGGCGTGAAAGACGTTGCCAACTACGTACGTTCCTTGTCCGGTCTGGCCAATGACTCCCTGCGTGCCCAGCGTGGCAAGGAGATCTTCGCGCAGAACTGCGTGGCTTGTCATGGCCCGGAAGCCA
The DNA here is from genome assembly GCA_018241665.1 of Pseudomonadota bacterium. GTDB lineage: Bacteria > Pseudomonadota > Gammaproteobacteria > Burkholderiales > Rhodocyclaceae > Zoogloea. Next base: position 1,115 of record JAFEDK010000003.1, on the reverse strand, counting down.
AGGGCACCCCGGCTCTCGGCGCTCCGAACCTGACCGACAAGACCTGGCTGTATGGCTCTTCCGAAGCGACCATCATCGAAACCGTGACCCACGGCCGCACCAACCGGATGCCGGCGTGGAAGGAGTTCCTTGGTGAAGACAAGGTGCATCTGCTGTCCGGCTATGTGCTGAGCCTTTCCAAGAGCGCCGCGGCTCCGGCTGAAGAGAAGAAGTAAGTTTCAGCGAGACGCTGAATTGCTTTTGTGCAGGAATTCCCCGGGCTGGTCCCGGGGAGTTTTTGTGAATGAATATTAGAACATAGTAATTTTGCGATCATGAGTCGGCCAGACACCTCAGCTGAGAAGAAAGCGAGTCCCGCGCCTGCACAGGCGAGCGAAACAGAGGACACCCTCTACGCCGTCCGCCAGAAGGTTTATCCGCGCGCGGTGACAGGGCGCTTCGCGACCTGGCGGTGGATTCTGGTGTGGGCGACGCAGATCCTCTTCTACGGTTTGTGCTGGCTGCCGTGGAACGGCCGGCAGGCGGTGCTGCTCGACCTGGTCGAGCGCAAGTTCTACATCTTTGGCTGGATCTTCTGGCCGCAGGACGTGTTCTTCCTGGCGGTGCTGCTGATCATCAGCGCCTATTCGCTGTTCTTCTTCACCGCGGTGGCCGGGCGGCTATGGTGTGGCTATTCGTGCCCGCAGACCGTCTATACCGAGATCTTCATGTGGATCGAGGAGAAGATCGAAGGCAACCGCGCCCAGCGCATGAAGCTGGATCAGGCCCCGCTGAGCGCCCGCAAGCTGGCGATCAAGGGCGCCAAGTTCGGCACCTGGGGCCTGCTGTCCATCTGGACCGGCTTCACGCTGGTCGGCTACTTCACGCCGATCCACGAACTGCTGCGCGAAGCGGCGACGTTCAGCTTCGGCCCGTGGGAGCTGTTCTGGATCCTCTTCTACGGCGGCTTCACCTACTTGTTCGCCGGCGTGATGCGCGAGCAGGTCTGCAAGTACATGTGCCCCTACGCCCGCTTCCAGGGCGTGATGTTCGATCCGGACACCCTGGTCATCACCTACGACCCCGAGCGGGGCGAACCGCGCGGCCCGCGACGCAAGGGCGTCGAGCCGAAGACG
>JAFEDK010000039.1 GCA_018241665.1 Pseudomonadota bacterium | reverse complement strand
GCCCACAGCCCACAGCCCACAGCAGGTGCCGCCGTCAGCGTCCGCCGACCGACTCGGACGGGAGTTCGCCGAACATCCGTTTGTAGTCCCGCGCGAACTGGCTCATGTGGGTGAAGCCCCAGTCGTAGGCGACGCTGGAGATCGGCCGGCGGCCCTCGCCGTAGCGCAGTTCGCGGCGCACCTCGTTGAGGCGCAGGCTGCGCATGTAGGCCAGCGGCGGCAGGCCGGTGATGTCCTCGACGCAGTTCTGCAGTGCCCGCCGGCTGACGTGCAGGTGGGCGCACAGCTCGGGGATCGCCGGCGGCTGCTCCGGGTGGGTCAGTACGTACTGGCGCAGCTTGTCCACCAGCTGCTGGTGCTGCAGGCGCGTGCGGCTCGCCGCGGCAGGCTGGCTGTGCTGGCCGGTGAGCATCGCCGCCAGCGCGTCGAAGATGCGCAGCTGCAATTCCTCGGCGGTATAGCCCTGGCTGGCCGCTGGCCCCTCCGCGTCGGCGAGGATGCCGGCCAGCGTCGCGCACAAGGCCTCCTTGTGGCCCGGTGCCAGGTTGCGCACGTCGCCCTGCTGCAGCAGGCGGTCCAGATCCTGGTGGGCGGTGTCTTCCAGATAGTCCGCAAAGGCCAGCCGGTCCACCACGATCCCGAACAGGTTGAAATCCGGCGCGGTGATCAGGTCGAACTCCGCACCGCCGTCGCGCACGCACACCGCCTGCGACGACAAGGCCTTGCCGCCCATCGCCATCATGCCGTCGTGCGCCGCCGGAATGCCGAACCACACCGAGCGCGGCCACGCCGCGCAGGTTTGGCGCAGCTGGCGGTTGGCGCTCTCCACGAAGACCTGGGTCTTGGGCAGCCACAGCTCGGTGACGCTGCCCTCAAAGTGGCCCGGCGACAGCTGGTCGTAGCGCTGGTCCCACTGGGACAGGTTGTGGGCCTGTTCGTCCGCATCCCGCGACCGCGTGACGCGGCGCAGGGGACGAACGCGGTCGGACGGAGCGGCGGGGAAGGGGGGCATGGGGGTGTCCTGCGGATGAGTCATGGGGTACGCGTAGCAAGCCGCGTACCGCTGGCACTGTCCTTGCCGGAGGGGCTTGCCGGCGCGGGCCGGGCGACCCTTTCCACCACGCGCGCAAGGCGTTGGCGGGGGCGTGAAAGTCCCTGTCAGCCCCCCTGTTGGTGCATTGCAGCAGGGGGTGGCACAGGGCTGGTGCGCGTTTTGGGTAGCGTGTTGCAGGCGGATTGCAGTCGTGCCGAATCTTGCTATTGCGGTGCTGAAACTTGCTACGTGCCACCCCGCCCGCTGATCCACGATTCAGCCATCGACCCCTTAGGAGTGAATCATGAGCGCAACAAAGCAGTCCTCGCCCGCGCTGTCGGCGACCCTCGGCACCTGGCAGCTGTGGGGCATCGCCGTCGGGCTGGTGATCTCCGGCGAGTACTTCGGCTGGAGCTTCGGCTGGGCCTCGGCCGGCACCCTCGGCTTCCTGGTCACCACCATCATGGTGGCCATCATGTACGGCACCTTCATCTTCAGCTTCACCGAGCTGACCGCCAGCATCCCCCACGCCGGCGGCCCCTTCGCCTACAGCTACCACGCCTTCGGCCCCACCGGCGGCTACCTGGCCGGCATGGCCACGCTGATCGAGTTCGTGTTTGCGCCGCCGGCCATCGCGCTGGCCATCGGCGCCTACCTCAACGTGCAGTTCCCGTCCCTCGATCCGAAGATCGCGGCGACCGGCGCCTATATCGTCTTCATGGGCCTCAACATCGTCGGCGTGACCATCGCCGCCACCTTCGAGCTGTTCGTCACGCTGCTCGCCATCTTCGAGCTGCTGGTCTTCATGGGTGTGGTGGCGCCGGGCTTCTCGATGGACAACTTCGCCAAGGGCGGCTGGAGCGGGGCGGACAGCTTCTCGCTGGCGGCGATCCCCGGCATCTTCGCGGCGATCCCCTTCGCGATCTGGTTCTTCCTCGCCATCGAAGGCGTGGCCATGGCCGCCGAAGAAGCCAAGGACCCCAAGCGCTCCATCCCCATCGCCTACACCGGCGGCATCCTGACCCTGGTGGTGCTGGCGGTCAGCGTGATGGTGTTTGCCGGCGGCGTGGGCGACTGGACCAAGCTCGCCAACATCAACGACCCGCTGCCCCAGGCCATGAAGACCATGGTCGGCGAATCCAGCGGCTGGCTGCACATGCTGGTGTGGCTGGGCCTGTTCGGGCTGGTCGCCTCCTTCCACGGCATCATCCTCGGCTACTCCCGCCAGATCTACGCCCAGGCCCGCTCCGGCTACCTGCCGGGCTGGTTCGGCAAGGTCCATCCGCGCTTCAAGACCCCGCACCGGGCCATCCTCGCCGGCGGCGTGGTCGGCATCGCGGCGATCTTCAGCGATGAATGGCTGTCCTTCGGCGGCCAGAGCCTCACCGCCAACATCGTCACCATGTCGGTCTTCGGCGCCCTCCTGATGTACGCCCTCAGCATGGCCGCGCTGTTCAAGCTGCGCGCCACCGAGCCGCGCCTGGCCCGGCCCTACAAGGCCCCGTTCTACCCGCTGTTCCCGGCCATCGCGCTGGCCGGCGCGCTGATCTGCCTGGCCACCGTGGCCTGGTTCAACCCGCTCTTGGCCGGTGTCTTCGTGCTGATCCTGGCCCTCGGCTACGGCTACTTCCAGCTCACCCACAAACAGCGCGAAGCGGCCCCCATTGCGGCGCTGGCCGCCGAGGCCGAGTAAGGCGCGCGCCCGGAGCCTCCGACCATGACTTACACCTGCACCCTCGGCCTGCGCCGTTACGCCTTCGGCGATCTGAAGAACCTGCTCGCCAAGGCCAGCCCGCTCCGCTCCGGCGACATGCTGGCCGGCGTGGCAGCGGCCTCGGAAGAGGAGCGCATGGCGGCCCGCATCGCGCTGGCCGACGTGCCCCTCGCACGCTTCCTGCAGGAAGCCGTGGTGCCCTACGAGGAGGATGAGGTCACCCGCCTCATCCTCGACGGCCACGACGCGCTGGCTTTTGCGCCGGTGGCCGGCCTCACGGTCGGCGAGTTGCGCGACTGGCTGCTCTCCGATGCGGCCGATGCGGACAGCCTGCAGGCCCTGGCACCCGGTTTGACCCCCGAGATGGTCGCCGCGGTGAGCAAGCTGATGCGCAACCAGGACTTGATCCTGGTGGCCGCCAAGTGCCGCGTGGTGACGCGCTTCCGCAACACCCTCGGGCTGCCCGGCCGGCTGGCGGTGCGCCTGCAGCCCAACCACCCGACCGACGATCCGAAGGGCATTGCCGCCTCCATGCTCGACGGCCTGCTCTACGGCGTCGGCGACGCGGTGATCGGCATCAACCCGGCCACCGACAGCCTGCCGGCGATCACCACGCTGCTGCGCCTGATCGACGAGTTTCGCGAGCAGTACGACGTGCCGACCCAGAGCTGCGTGCTGACCCACGTCACCAACACCATCCGTGCCATCGACAAGGGGGCGCCGGTGGACCTGGTGTTCCAGTCCATCGGCGGCACCGAGGCGGTGAACCGCAGCTTCGGCGTGAGCGCCGCGCTGCTCGACGAGGCCAACGCCGCGGCGAGGGCGCTTGGGCGTGGCAGCGTCGGCAACAACGTGATGTACTTCGAGACCGGGCAGGGCAGCGCCCTCTCTGCCAACGCCCACCACGGCGCCGACCAGCAGACCCTCGAAGCCCGCGCCTACGGGCTGGCGCGGCGCTACCAGCCGCTGCTGGTGAACACCGTGGTCGGCTTCATCGGCCCGGAATACCTCTACGACGGCAAGCAGATCATCCGCGCCGGGCTGGAGGACCACTTCTGCGGCAAGCTGCTCGGCCTGCCGATGGGCTGCGACATCTGCTACACCAACCATGCCGAGGCCGACCAGGACGACATGGACACCCTGCTGACCCTGCTCGGCGTGGCCGGTATCAACTTCATCATCGGCGTGCCCGGGGCCGACGACATCATGCTCAACTACCAGAGCACGTCCTTCCACGACGCCCTCTACCTGCGCCGGGTGCTCGACCGCCGCCGCGCGCCGGAATTCGAGGACTGGCTGGAGCGCATGGGCATCGCCGACTACCGTGGCGAGCTGCTGCCCCAGGGCGACACCCAACCGCTGCTGGCCCTGGCCGGCCGTCTGTAAGGAGGAGGGCGCATCATGAGCAAACCCGCCATCGTCACCCCCGACCCCTGGCTGCGCCTGCAAAGCCTGACCCGCGCGCGGGTCGCCCTCGGGCGCAGCGGCGTCAGCCTGCCAACCCGCGAGGTGCTGCGCTTCGGCACCGCCCACGCCCAGGCCCGCGACGCGGTGCATCAGGCGCTGGACGTTGAGGCCCTGCAGGGCGAACTGCACGAGGCCGGCTTCAACACCTTCGCCGTGCACAGCCAGGCGGCCGACCGCGGCGTGTATCTGCGCCGCCCCGACTGGGGCCGCCGCCTCGCGCCGGAAAGCGCGGACGCCCTCGCGCAGCAGGCGCCAGGCATGTGGCCGGCGGCGCCCAAGTTGGCCATCGTGGTGGCGGACGGTTTGTCGTCCCTGGCCACCCGCAGCCATGCGCAACCCTTGCTGGAGGCGCTGGTGCCGTACTTTCCCGAGCTGTACCGCCTGCCGGTGGTGGTGGCGACCCAGGCCCGCGTCGCGCTGGGCGACGAGATCGGCCACATCCTCGGCGCCGAGCAGGTGGTGGTGATGATCGGCGAGCGGCCGGGCCTGTCCTCGCCGGACAGCCTCGGCCTCTACCTCACCGCCCAGCCGCGCCCCGGCCTCACCGACGCCAACCGCAACTGCATCTCCAACGTGCGGCCCGAAGGGCTGCCCTACGCAGAGGCCGCCCGCAAGCTGGCCTTCCTGATCGCCGGCGCGCGCCGCCTTGGCCGCAGCGGTGTGGACCTGAAGGACGACAGCGACAGCCACGCGCTGCTGCCCGATGCCGCCGACCCGCCCGCACTGGAGGCCACGCCGCCCGCCTGAATCCCCGCGCAGCCCCACGCCGGGCCTGCGCCCAACCGTGTTTTGCCTTACCCCCTATTGGTTCACTTCAAGGAGATCGTCATGCCCGCAGCAACCCACCGCGCCCTGCGCACTGCGCTTCCCCTCGCCCTCGCGGGCGCCTGCCTGGCCACCGCCCTGCCCGCCGCGGCGGCGGAGGGCGAGTCCGCGTGGACCGTGCCGGTCAGCGTCAGCTTCGTCAGCGACTATATCTTCCGCGGACAGTCCCAGAGCTGGGGCAAGCCGGCCCTGCAGTTCAGCGTCGAGGCCGACCACGCCTCCGGCGCCTACGCCGGCTTCGCCGCCTCCAACGTGTCCGACCACTGGCTGCCCGGCGCAGCGGTGGAGATGGACTTCTACGGCGGCTTCCGCGGCAAGGTCACGGAGGCCGTCGGCTACGACGTCGGCCTGATCTACTACACCTACCCCGGCGCCAACTGGCACGACTCCGCCTTCGACGGCTACAACCGCTCCAACAGCCTCAACACCGCCGAAGCCTACGTGTCGGTGAGCTACGACTGGCTCAGCTTCAAGACCGGCCGCACCCTCACCGAATACTTCGGCTGGAGCACCAACAACTCCCCGGTGAACGGCGGCTTCTACGGCGACGCCAACGCCGGCGTCACCGGCAGCACCCGCGGCTCCTACTTCTACGAACTGAATGCCGCCCGCGACGTGGCCGAGGGCTGGAACCTCAGCGGCCAGATCGGCCGCCAGGTCGTCGCCAACTCCACCGGCCTCGACATCAGCTACTACAAGCTCGGCATCACCCGCAGCCTGCCCGACGGCTGGAGCGCCGGCGCCTTCTACTCCGCCTCCAGCGAGCCGAATGCCTACAAGCACTTCCTGAGCTTGAGCGACACCACCTCGTACTCCGACATCGCCAAGAAAAAGTTCTTCGTCAGCATCGCCAAGTCCTTCTAACAGGCGTGTGAGTTGAGCGTGCACGTGTGCACGCTCAACGTGCACCGCTGTGAGATCAACGTGCACGGGCGCACGATCAACTCTGAGCCGTGCACGCTCAACATTGGCGCGTGCACGATGAACGTCGGACGGTGCACGTTGATCGTGCACGCGTGCACGATCAGGTACGCGCCGTGCACGTAGAACGCGCAGCGCTGCAACATCAACATTGGGGCGCCGAAGGTCTTCTTCGGCGCCCCAATGTTCTTCTATGGGCTGGCAAGATCGAACCCGAATCCGGCCACGCAGGGATTGGTCGAAAAATTCGGATGGCATGGTTCACGTCGGTTAAATGCGAATGTAATATTGCGCGGCAGCACTTCGCTTCTTCGCATTCATCGACAGGAGAATCCATGGCGACCGTTCTGAACACCCGCATCCCCCCGCAAACCCTCCAGGCCGACATCGAAGCCTTCGTCGGCCTCAAGGCCATCCCCAGCTACACCCCGGTCAACCCGGCCTATTCCTTCGACGCCGTCAGCCACCTGCACGACGCGCTGCGCAAGGCCCAGGAAACCGAGATCCACGCCCAGAACGCCCTCGCCGCCGCCCGCGACGCGCTGAGCGCCATCGAACGCGAATTCCACGACGCCATCCTCGGCGTCAAAAGCCAGGTCAAAGCCCAGTTCGGCCCCGACTCGGACCAGGTGGCGGTGCTGGGGCTGAAAAAGAAATCCGACCGACGCAGATCCCCGACCCGGGCCAGCAAGGAGGAAGCCGGCGCGGCGTGAGGTTTGGTTGTTGTGTAGCGCTCAGTGAATGAAGAAAGGCCCGGCGGATTGCCGGGCCTTTTTGATTGTTAGGCGAGGCCTGTGCGGTCTTTGCTGCCGGCGGAGGGGGGGCAACATCAGTTGGCTACCCAAACCGGGGTGACACACTTTAAGCCAAGCTTGCAGCCCATTCGTTCAGGGCGGTTGGCAGGAACCACTCGCGCCATACATCCTCGTAGAGCTGTGGCAGCAACGCAAGAGAGCGCCATAGCTCTAGCACTTCGGCCCGCTTACGGGCGGGCTGCTCCTTTCCGAGAAATGCAGTCAATATTGCATTGTCTGGTCGGGAGTCATGGGGCGAACCTTCAGCGAGGAATCGGCGGAGACCTTTGGCATGGTGTTGAATTAGGCAGCACATCTCTGTGTCGTCCCAGAAGTCATAGCTCGCAATTCGCTCTCCAAAGTACCGAGCGAGTTCTTCCCAGTTATTATCTGAGGCCGCTTGTAGCTCGTCGAATTGGTAGATGAATCGTTGAAAGGCTGCAAGCAGCTTTGCTCGCTTTCCGTACCAGCGCAACGCCGTAGTTCCTTGCATGCTGCCGATCTCATTGGCTACGGGAACGTGCACTGTCCGGTGCTCTTTGGTTCCGTAGTCGCAGTGTCTCGGAATCAGAATCTTGTCGATGTAATCGTTTAGGCAGACAAAAGAGCAGCGGCGGGCCTTTAGGTCCGCGATAACCAACAGGACCGGAACGCCAATGCCCATTCGCTCAATGGTCATCAACTCCGGCGTCTCAAGCGAAAACCGATAAGTGTCGAGCGTTCCAACCTTCTCTTCTCGGTCGAGCCGTTCGCGCCCCTTCTCGACATTGTTGCGGCTGTAGATGTCGAGCGGTTTGATCTCTGGGTCGTCAACGCTCTTGAGCTGCACGAAGATGTGTTCGCCCAGCGTTTCATGCATCGGCCGTTTACCCGCCACTGATTTCAAGGTTTTGAACACCTCAATACTGAAGTCTAAGCCGTAATCGGGGCGGTACTCCCGAAGAATCCATGTCCGCGGCAGTCGCTCGCGCAAGAGCTGTTGGCCCTCTTGGTCGATGATGTGCTGATCGGGTCTTCTTTTGGCGGTACGCATGAACGTAGCTTAACTTCCGGCTGACATGCGGCGCTAGGGTATCGACCGACTGATACTACTGCTGGAAATAGTCGTTTAGCACCATTCGGTGACCGACTGTTCATGGCCGGCTGTGTGGTCAAGCCGCTCGTAAACGGTGGTCTGTAGAAGCTACCGCTGGCCGTCTTCCTTTCTCAAGCGCTAGAGCGCATAGGACTGGCTTTGGGAGGCGCCCGTGACCGGGGCGTTGGCGCCGCTCTGCTAGACTCGCTCATCCCCCCAGTCTCACAGAAAGCACCGTATCGTGACTCTCCCCGACCTGGAACGCCAACTGGCTTTCCTCAAGGAAATCGACCGCCTCAAGAGCATCGTGCGCTTGTCGCCGCTGATCGACCGTTCGCGCCGTGAGAACAGCGCCGAGCATTCGTGGCACTTGGCGATGTATGCGCTGGTGCTCGCCGAGCATGCAGCGGGGGCGGTTGATGTGCAGCGGGTTGTGAAGATGCTGCTGATCCACGACATCGTGGAGATCGATGCCGGGGATGTGCCGTTTCACGTGCCGGCGACGCATGCCGGGCAGGACGAGCGCGAGCGGCTGGCTGCGGAGCGTCTGTTCGGCCTGTTGCCGGAGGCGCAGGCGGTCGAGTTCCGGGAGCTGTGGTTCGAGTTCGAGGCGGCGGTGAGCGACGATGCGAAGTTCGCGAAGGCGCTTGATCGGTTCCAGCCGATGCTGCATAACGCGGCGACGGATGGCGGGACGTGGGTGGAGTGCGAGGTGACGCTGGAGCAGGTCAAGTCGCGCTGCCAGCCGCCGATCGAACGCGGCGCCCCCGCCTTGTGGGAGGCCGCGCTCGGGATGGCCGAAGCGCATTACCGCAAGGGTACGTCCGGGGATTGAGTTGCCCGGCGCGCGCCGGCGACGTTGTGATCGTAGGCGACCTGGTGAGGGATATTGCAGCCGGCGGCCGAGGGGCGTCTGAAGCAGGACGCGGACCCTACGCTCGCACACCGGCCGCAACCCTGTGTTGCCCATCCGGAGAGGGGGAATCGATTGCCTCCCGGCTGGTCTGGGTGATGCCACTCCAATGACTATCCGATAGCCATGATGAAGAAGAACCTGCTTGCCTTGCTGTGCTGCCTGGGCGCCATGAGCGCCGCTACTGAAAATGCCGTTGCGGCCGATGGCGCTCCGCCGGCCCCTGCCGCCTTGAATGCGATTCCCTCATTGGACGTACCCCGCTACATGGGAACCTGGTACGAGATCGCCAGGTTTCCCAACTGGTTCCAGCGCAAATGCACGGGGGACTCGAAGGCGGAATACAGCCTCCGCCAGGACGGGATGGTGCAAGTGATCAACCGTTGCCGCACCGAAGGCGGCGCGATGATTGAGGCCGTCGGCACGGCGAGGCAGATTGGCCCGACGACCTCGGCTAAGCTGGAGGTACGCTTTGCGCCGGCCTGGCTGTCGTTCCTGCCCTTCGCCTGGGGGGATTACTGGGTCATCGACCTCGATGAGGATTACCAGCTGGTGGCGGTGAGCGAACCGCGCAGGGAGTACCTGTGGATTCTTGCCAGAACGCCGCAGGTCGCGCGTGAGGACTATGCAAGGCTGTTGGCAAGGTTGGAGCAGAAAGGGTTCGATCTCGGCCGGCTGGAGCGGACCGGCCCGGATTGATGGAGCGCGCGCGGCGGCGTGCCGGGCGTGTTGATGGATGAGCGGAGGTCGATGATGTCGGTGTTTCGCAAAGAGCAGAATCAGGTCCATAGCATGGTGGGCAACCACATCGCCGGTGTGGCCACGCCGACGAGCGGTGCGCGGCAGGTGGAGGTGTGGCACGGGCGGATGGATGCTGATGCGGCGACGCCGCCCCATCGCCACACCACCGAGGAGGTGGTGGTGTTCTTGAAGGGCAGCGGGCGGGCGACGGTGGGGGAGCGTGAAGTGCGCTACCAGGCCGGCGACACGCTGATCCTGCCGGCGGGGGAGGTGCATCAGATCTTCGCGGAGACCGACAGCGAGTTTGTCGGTGCCATGCCCATCGGCGGCGTGGTGACCCTGCCGGATGGCACCGTGATGGATCTGCCCTGGCGCAAATAGGTGCGCCACGCCGGTGATGGGTCCGGCGTTTCTGTCTGCACACTGGTAAGCGGCTTTCCAAAGCGGGCGCCGTATGGGCGCGCGCTTGATCGAATCCGCAGCGCGAAGGGCGTGGATGCCCCATGGAGGCCGTCGCGTGGCCGTTGGCACGATAGTTGTATGATCAATTAGAATATTTTCATACATCTACGCGAGGCGTGGTGCGCGGTGACGTTCGCTGCGGCAGCCTGCCAACGATTTCCTCCCCGATGAAGGCCCGCAGACCCACCGTACAAGACCGTTTCACGCAACTACTCGTGGCCGCGGCCAGCTGCTGGGCGGCCGTGGCCCACGGGGGCGGCATCCAGGCGCTGGAGGTCGTCGAGGTGACGGGCAGTGAATCCCATGACCTGGTCGGCGTGGCGAGCGCGGCGTCCGAAGGCAATGTGACGGCCCGGCAGCTCGCCAACCGGCCGCTGCTGCGCCCGGCCGAGGTGCTGGAGGTCGTGCCGGGGCTGATCGTGTCCCAGCACAGCGGCGACGGCAAGGCCAACCAGTACTACCTGCGCGGCTTCAACCTGGACCACGGCACGGACTTTGCCACCAGCCTGATGGGCATGCCGGTGAACATGCCGACCCATGCCCACGGGCAGGGGTATTCGGACCTGCAGTTCCTGATTCCCGAACTGGTGGACAGCATGCAGTACCGCAAGGGGCCTTATGCGGCGGAAGCCGGGGACTTTGCGTCGGCGGGCGCCGCCTCCATCGACTATGTGCGCACGCTGGCGCAGGACTTTGCCGAGCTGTCGGTCGGTTCCAGGGGCTACCGCCGCGCGCTGCTGGCCGGCTCGCCCGACTGGGCTGGCGGACGCCTGCTGTATGCCCTCGAATGGAGTGGCAACAAGGGGCCGTGGTCGATGCCGGAGAACCTCGACAAGCTGAACGGGCTGCTGCGCTATTCGCAAGGGACGCGCGCCAATGGCTGGTCGGTGGCAGCGATGGCCTACACCGCCAAATGGGCGGCCACGGATCAGGTACCGTTGCGCGCGGTGGAGGCCGGGCTGATCTCCCGCTATGGCAACCTGGACTCTAGCGACGGTGGCCGGACCCATCGCTACAGTTTGTCCGGCGAGTGGTCGCGCAAGGATGAGCGCGGCTGGCTGCGCGGCAATGTGTACGCGATGGATTACGGCCTCAACCTGTGGTCCAACTTCACCTATTGCACCCTCGGCTGCAATCCGGGCCCCGGCGACCAGTTCGAGCAGGAAGACCGGCGCCAGGTGTATGGCTTCAATCTGGCGCAGACCTGGTATGGCGACTGGCTGGCCCAGGGCACGGACTTCACGCTGGGCCTGCAGTCCCGCCTCGACGACATCGGCAAGCTGGGCCTCTACACGACGACCGCCCGCCAGCGCTGGGGTACGGTGGCGCAGAGCCGCGTACGGGAAAGGAGCATCAGCCTCTACGCGGAGAGCCAGGTGCAGTGGCTGGACTGGCTGCGCAGCAGCATGGGCTGGCGCAAGGACTTCTACACGTTCGATGTCAGTGCGGATGCGCCGGCCAATTCCGGCACGGCGGACGCCAGCATCGGCAGCCCGAAGCTGTCGCTGATCTTCGGGCCGTGGCAGAAGACCGAGTACTACCTGAACATGGGTTATGGCTTCCACAGCAACGACGCCCGCGGCATCACCGCCAGGACCAGCCCGGACTTCCGCGACCCGGCCTACGGTACGCCGGTGGAAGGTTCCACGCCCCTGGTGCGCACCAAGGGCTACGAAGTGGGCGTGCGCAGCGCGCTGATCCCCGGCCTGCAGACCTCCCTGTCCCTGTGGCAGCTGGATATCGCGTCGGAGCTGGTGTTCTCCGGCGATGCCGGCACGACGGAGCCGAGTTTTCCGAGCAAGCGGACGGGGATCGAATGGGCCAACTACTGGATGCCGAACCCGGCGACCATCGTGGATGCGGACCTGTCGATCTCGAAGGCGCGCTACACGCGGGTGGACGACAGCGTGCCGGGCGACCACGTCCCCGGCGCGATCCGCAAGGTGGCGTCGGTGGGGGTGAGCTACGACGCCGGCGGCAAGTGGTCGGGCGGGGCGCGCCTGCGCTACTTCGGCCCGCGCCCGCTGGTCGAGGACGATTCGGTGCGCTCCAAGGCTTCGACGCTGGTCAATCTGCGCGCCGGCTACCGGATCGACGCACGCATGAGGCTGTCCCTCGACGTGCTCAATGCCTTCAACCGCAAGGTCAGCGACATCGACTACTACTACGCTTCGCAGCTCAGCGGCGAGGGCGCCGCGATGAACGACATCCACACCCACCCGTCCGAGCCGCGTAGCCTGCGGCTGTCGCTGCGGGTCGGGTTCTGAGCCGGGGATTCCTGGCGCTGGGCGGGGCGATGCCTGCCATGGAAGCCCGCGTGATCCATGAGGATTTTGCGCAGGATTTCATCTTGACGTGCCGCAGCCGGCGGCCGAAGAATGCACGCAGCGTCGAAGTGAGCGGGTGAGTTCGTCCTCCTTCGCCGCGTGCTCATTCCGCCGTCTGCTGGACATGTCTGAATAGGTCAGTGCCCATGAAATTTGCCGAGCTTGTGGACGTCCAGAAGCTGAAAGCCCTCTGCGAGAGCTTCACTGCGGTGACCGGCGCCGTGACCGCCATTCTCGAGCTCGATGGGGAAGTGCTGGTGGCGACCGGTTGGCAGGACGTGTGTACCCGCTTTCATCGCTGCAATTCAGGCACCGCCCGCCGTTGCCTCGAAAGCGACACGATCCTGGCAAGCAAGCTGAAGGAGGGCGAGTCCTACAACGTCTACAACTGCAAGAACGGCCTGGTGGATGTGGCGGTGCCGATCACCGTTGATGGCGAGCACGTCGCCAACCTGTTCACCGGCCAGTTCTTCTTTTCCGATCCGGACCTGCCGTATTTCATCCGCCAGGCCAGCGAGTTCGGCTTCGAAGAAGCGGCCTATCTCGACGCGCTGAAGAGGGCTCCGGTCTTTTCCCGTGAAAAGGTGCAGTCGATCATGGCCTTTCTCACCGACCTGGCCAAGGTCATGGGAGATATGGGACTCACCCGCCTGCGCATGCAGGAGGCCAACCGGGCCCTGCAAAGTGCCGCGGCCATCGTCAATTCGTCCGAGGACGCGATCCTGGGCAAGACGCTGGACGGCATCATCACCAGCTGGAATCCGGCGGCCGAAAAGATTTTCGGCTACACGGCGGCGGAGGCGCTGGGGCAGCCTACCCACATGCTGTGTCCGCCGGATCTGCGGGACGAGGCCGCGGACATGCTGCGGCGCATCCGTGCCGGCGAAACCGTGGCCAATCATGAAACGCGGAGACTCCGCAAGGACGGGACGATCCTCCATGCGTCGGTCACGATCTCGCCGATCCGTGACGTTGCGGGGGCGGTCATCGGCGCCTCGACGATCGCCCGCAACATTACAGCCGAGGTAATGGCCAAGCGGGAACTGTCGAACGAGCGCAGCTTTCTGCGCACCTTGATCAAGACGCTGCCCGACCTGGTCTGGCTGAAGGATCCGGACGGTGTCTATCTCCGCTGCAATCAACGCTTCGAGCAGTTTTGCGGCGCGCCGGAAAAGGACATTGTCGGCAAGACCGATTACGACTTCGTTGGCCGCAAGCTGGCGGATTTCTTCCGCGAGCATGACCGGATGGCGATGGAGGGGAATGGCCCGAGCGTCAATGAGGAGGAGATCAGCTTCGCGTCGGACGGGCACCGGGAAATCCTCGAGACCACCAAGATCCCGATGCGGGACGAGCATGGCGGCCTGATCGGCGTGCTGGGCATCGGGCATGACATCACCCGGCGCAAGTTGTCGCAGCTGGCGCTGGAAAACAGCGAGAAGCAGTTGCGCTTCGTGCTGGAGGGGTCGGGGCTGGGGTTCTGGGACTGGAATCTGGAGGCCGGTACCGTCGAGCGGAACAGCCAGTGGGCGGCGATGCTGGGGTATAGCCACGAGGAAATCCTGCACACGACCCAGCAATGGACGGATTTCATCTACCCCGAGGATCGCGAGCGGGCCTGGCACTCCATCGACGCCGTTCTCAAGGGGCAGGCCGAGATCCACAAGGTGGAATACCGGATGCTCCACAAGGATGGGAGCATCCGCTGGATTCTCGACCAGGCCAGCGTGATGCAGCGCGACGGGGAGGGGCGGCCGCTGCGCATGTGCGGCACGCATACCGACGTCACCCCGCGCAAGGAGGCGGAAGCGATCCTCGAACAGCGGGAAGCCCGCTATCGCCACCTGGTGGAAAGCCTGCCGGACATCGCATACACCTATTCAATACAGCACGGCGGTGTCTACTACTCGCCGCGGGTCGTGGATGTGTTCGGCCATTCGATGGACTACCTGCTGGGTCATCCTTTCCTGTGGGCCGAGTCGATTCACCCGGAGGACCAGCCGGCGGTGCGGGATGCGATAGTCCGGCTGCTGGCCGACCAGACGCCGTTCAGAATCGAGTACCGCATCCAGGACCGGGAAGGGCGCTGGCGCTGGCTCTTCGACCGCTCTATCGGGCTCAGGCGCGAGGGGGACGACACCCTCATCGAGGGCCTGGCGATGGACATCACGGCGACGAAGGAGATCCAGGGGGAGCTGGCGGAACACCGCAACCATCTCGAACGCCTCGTCGAGGAGCGCACGCTCGAATTGACACTGGCCAAGAACCAGGCGGAGACCGCCAACGTCGCCAAGAGCGCCTTCCTGGCCAACATGAGCCACGAGATCAGGACGCCGCTCAACGCCATCATCGGCATGACGCACATCCTGCGTCGCAGCGGCGTGACGCCCCTGCAGGCCAGCAAGCTCGACAAGATCGAGGCGGCGGGGGAACACCTGCTGGAGACCGTCAATACCGTCCTCGACCTGTCCAAGATCGAGGCCGGGAAGTTCCTGCTGGACGAGAGCCCGTTGTGCGTCGATGAGCTGGTGGACAACGTTTGCGACATGGTGAGCGGGAAGCTCCGGGCCAAGGGGCTGAGCCTTGCTACCGAGATCGATGCGATGCCCCGCCACCTGCTCGGGGATCGCACGCGCCTGCAGCAGGCCCTGCTCAACTACCTTGGCAATGCCGCGAAGTTTACCGAGACGGGCGGCGTCACCCTTGGCGTGCGCGTCGTCGAGGATGCGGCGGACTACAGCCTGCTGCGCTTCGAGGTCCGCGACACCGGTGCAGGCATCGCGCCGGATGCGATCCCGCGCCTGTTTTCGGCATTCGAGCAGGCCGACAACTCCATCACGCGCAAATACGGCGGGACGGGATTGGGGCTGGCGATCACCCGGCGCGTGATCGAGCTGATGGGCGGGGAGACCGGCGTGACCAGCGTGCAGGGGGAGGGGAGTACGTTCTGGCTGACGGTGCGCCTGCGCAAGCGTGTCGACGCGCAGGGAGTACCTGATGGCGATGCCACCAACGACTCCGAGACGATCCTGCGGCGGGACTTTGCCGGCACGCGCATCCTGCTGGCCGAGGACGATCCGACCAACCGGGAGGTTGCCCTGTCGATGCTGGAAGACGTCGGCCTGCGTGCCGACGTGGCCGAGGACGGGGCGCAGGCCCTGGATCGGGTGAGCAGGAACGACTACGCGCTGGTCCTGATGGACATGCAGATGCCGGCGATGGACGGCCTCGAAGCCACCCGGCGCATCCGGCAGTTGCCGGACAAACACACGCTGCCCATCCTTGCGCTGACCGCCAATGCCTTTGCCGAAGACCAGGCCCGCTGCGCCGCCGCCGGAATGGATGGCTTCATCGCCAAGCCGGTGGATCCGGAAACCCTGTTTGCGACCCTGCTGGTGTGGTTGCGGAAAGCGGCCTGACGGACGGCGGCTTCAGCTCTCATCGAGGGCCTGGGCTTCCAGCTGGCGGCGTGTGGCCTCGTCCAGCGCCCGCCCGCGCCAGGGGATCAGGCCCGGCACGATGCGCCGATAGGCGGCGTACGAAGCGGGGTGGCGGCGCAGGATGCGCTTCTCCTCGAGGCGGCTGCCGATCACCAGGTAGGCGCTGATGCACAGGGCTGAGACCAGCCAGGGTGAGCTCATCTGCCGCGTCCAGATGAACACCAGCATCAGGAAGTACCACGGGTGGCGTACCCAGCCGTGCCATGGGCTGAAGGTGAGCGGCCAGGTTTCCTGGCGAAGGCCGAGGAAGGCCGGCATCGAGTAGAACTTCAGCGTGTGCATGAAGCCCAGCACCGCGGCGGCGCCGAGGCCGTGACGGAGCCAGCGCAGCCAGGCGGGTTCGTCGAACAGCGGCGTGGCGGGCAGGCTGGCGAGGAGCGCCAGCGGCGCGGCCACTGTGATGACAGCGAGAATGTTGAAGGCGAGGCGGGCATGGCGGCCGCACAGGCGTTCGAGGGTCGCCCCGGCCAGCAGGCTGTGGAGGGCGCCGAACAGCAGCCAGCTGGCGGCCAGCAGCAACAGGCGGGGCAGGTCTGAATCGCTCATGGGCGAATGGTGCATGAGATTGTGTGACGCTGAGTATGCACGGGCAGGCGGCGGTGACTTTTTGTTATGCTGCCGCTCTCTTTTTACGGAGTGGCGCAGATGGCGTCTTTGCAGGAACAGTTCTTGAAGGCCGGCCTGGTAAACCAGAAGAAGGCCAAACAGATGCACCAGGACAAGGCCCGGCAGCAGAAGATCGAGCGGCGCACCGGCACCGAGAGTGTCGATGAGGCGCGTGTGGCTGCGCAGGAAGCCCAGCGCAAGAACGCCGAGCGGGCCCGCGAGCTCAATGCCCAGCGCGACGCAGCAGCCACCCAGAAGGCGATTGCCGCGCAGATCGCCCAGATGGTGCAGCAGAACCGTCAGCAAAAGGGTGGCGGCGACATTGCCTACAACTTCACCCACGACAACAAGATCAAGCGGGTCTACGTGTCGGCCAAGGTGCGCGACCATATCGTCGCTGGACACCTGGTGATCATCTGCCGCGGTGACGTGACCGAACTCGTGCCCAAGGTGATTGCCGAAAAGATCGCCGAGCGTGATCCGTCCATCGTCGTGCAGATCAAGCGGGCCACCACCGAGGTGGACGAGGACGATCCGTATGCCGACTTCAAGGTGCCGGACGACCTGATGTGGTGATACGTGGGGCCGCTGCCCGGGCGACCTAACGCTCCGGTCGGTGCTCTTCTGCCGCCGTCGATGACGTCGGCTGCGGCGTGCGGTGACTGCAGCGGCGCTCGCGCTATAATCTCCTCGTCATTTTTTCGGGCGCTGCGGTGCGTATCCTCTTGATCGGCTTCGGCAGTGTCGGGCAGGCGCTGCTGCCATTGTTGCTGCGGCACTCCGGGCTGCCGGCGTCGGACATCGCGGCGATTGCCGCGGATGAGTGCGGCCGGCCGGTGGCCGAGCGTTTCGGTATCCGCCTCGAAATACGGCCACTCACGCCCGACAATCATCGCGACTTACTGCGAGGCCGCCTGCAGCCGGGCGATGTGCTGATCAACGTCGCCGTCGAGGTGTCGTCGCTGGCTCTGATCGCCTGGTGCCGTGAGCACGGGGTGCTCTATCTCGATACCTGTGTCGAGCCATGGGCTGGTGGCTATGCGGCTGCCGACGGCAGCTCCACCAACCACCTGCTGCGCCGTGCCGCGCTGGCCCTGCACGAACCCGGGGCGCCGACGGCGGTGATCGCCCACGGGGCCAATCCTGGGCTGATCAGCCATCTGGCCAAGGAGGGGCTGGTGGCGCTCGCCGCAGCCCGTGGCGTTCCGCTGGAGTGCCGTGTTTCATGGGCGCAGATGGCTTGCGCGCTGGGCGTCCGGGTGGTCCAGATCGCCGAACGGGACAGTCAGGTCTCCCGCCTCGCCTTGCCGGCCGACGGCTTTCACAACACCTGGTCGGTGGATGGCTTTCTGTCCGAAGCCTGGCAGTGCGCCGAGCTCGGCTGGGGCAGCCACGAGCCCGCCCTGCCGGACGACGCGTACCGCCAGGAGGGTGAGCTCGGCGCGATCTATCTCGACGGCCATGGTGCCGAGGTCAGGGTGAAGTCCTGGGTGCCGTCCTGCGGCGAGCAGGACGCCCGCCTGATCACCCATCATGAAGCGCTGTCCCTGGCCGCCTTGCTGACCCTGCGGGACGCCGCCGGTGGGCTCGTCCATCGTCCCACAGTCTATTACGCCTATCGGCCGAGCCCGGCGGCGCAGCGCTCCCTGGAGGGCTGGATCGCCGGCGGTTTTCAGCCGCCGCGCCACACGCAGGTGCTGGGGGACGAGCTGGTGGACGGTTTCGACCAGCTGGGCGTGCTGTTCGTCTTCGATGGCGGGGCCTACTGGTATGGCTCGACCCTGTCGCTCCATGAGGCCCGCGCGCTGGCACCCCACAACACGGCGACGTCCCTGCAGGTGGTGGCCGGGATCCTCGGCGCGCTCGACTGGATGCTGGCTAACCCGCGGGCTGGCGTGGTGGAGGCCGAGGCGATGGATCACGCACGGGTTCTGGCGGTGGCCCGTCCGTACCTGGGAGCAGTGTCGGGCGTGGCTACGGACTGGCAGCCGGGGCCCGCGGGCGATCTGTCCTTCAAGAATTTCCGACTGTCGTCGGTGACGAGGAAACGCGAATTTGAAACGCTCTAGGAACATTCCCCTGCTGCTGATCGGCACAGCGGGGCTGATTGCCGGCTGCGATGGCGGTGGAGATGTGCAGGAGATCCGGCAGGATTTCTACGCCAGCCGGGAGGCCTGCGAGAAGGACTGGGGGCGGGATCCCCGCAATTGCCATGACGACGGTGGCGGAAGCGGCAGTGGCCATGGCGGCAGTTCCGGCTCCCGCAGCAGCTCGACCTATGCGGGGCCGCGTTACTACTGGGACCGCTCGGCAGGGCATCCGGTTGCCGTCTCGCCGTCGGGGGAGGCGCGGGTCGTCAGCGACTCCTACCTCAGTCGCGGCGCGCAGTCGGCCGCCCGTGGCACGACGGTCAGCTCGGTGAGCCGCGGCGGCTTCGGCAGCTCCGCCCACGGTTTCTCGGCGGGGGGCTGACGGCGATGGAGCGTCTGCCCATTTCACCGCGTCCCGATTTCGGGCGACGGCTGGAGGCCGTTGGCCTGTCCTTCCACTCGTGGGACAACTACTGGAAGGAAGATGTCTGCTACCGTTTTACGGCGGCCCAGGTGGACGAGATCGAGGCTGCCGCGCAGGAACTGCACGTCATGTGCGTGGCTGCTGCCCGCCGCGCCGTGGCCGATGGGCGCCTGGCGCAGCTGGGCATTCCGGAGGCCTTCCACGGTGCGCTGGCGGATTCGCTGGCGCAGGACGAATTCAGCCTCTATGGCCGTTTCGACCTGGCCTACGACGGCGCCAATCCGCCGAAGTTGCTGGAGTACAACGCCGACACGCCGACCTCCCTGCTCGAGTCAGCGGTAGCCCAGTGGTACTGGCTGGAGGACTGCCGGCCGGACGCCGACCAGTTCAACTCGCTCCACGAGCGCCTGGTGGCGCAGTGGCAGCGTCTGCCAGGGGAGGGCGTGGTCCACCTGGCCTCGCTGCGGGGCAACGAGGAGGACTGGGTGTGCACCACCTACATGCAGGACGTGGTGGTGCAGGCCGGGCGCGAGGCCCGTCACCTCGCAGTCGAGGACATCGGCTGGGATGCCGCACGCCGGCGCTTCGTCGACCTGGACGGCCAGCCGATCGACACCTTGTTCAAGCTCTATCCGTGGGAGTGGCTGATGCGCGAGGACTTTGGCCGCCATATCGTCGGCGGCGGGACGCGCTTCGTCGAGCCGATCTGGAAGTCAGTGCTGGCCTGCAAGGGCCTGCTGCCGCTGCTGTGGGAAATGTATCCCGGCCATCCCAACCTGCTGCCGGCCTATTTCGAGCCGGGACGCCTCAAGTCCTACGCCCGCAAGCCCTTGTATTCCCGCGAGGGTGCCAATGTGGCGCTCTACGCCGACGGGCGTCTGCTGGCACAGGACTCCGGGCCCTATGGGGCGGAAGGCTTCGTCTACCAGGGGCTGGCGACCATTCCCGAGTTCGACGGCAAGTATCCGGTGCTCGGTGCGTGGATCGTTGGCGGAGAGCCGGCAGGCATGTGCATCCGCGAGGATGTCTCGCCGATCACCACCAACATGAGCAACTTCGTGCCCCATTACTTTGAATAAGGACGAGCCGTGAGCGCCTTTCTCGCATTCATCAGCTATTTCGCCGCGGCCTTGGCCCTGCTGGCCGTGTTCGTCGTGGCCTATGTCCACCTCACGCCCTACAAGGAGTTTGAACTTATCCGCCGCAACAACCAGGCGGCGGCGATCTCCCTGTCCGGGGCCATCCTCGGCTTCACCTTTCCGCTGCTGTCCTCGATCTACTACACCCAGAGCCTGCCGGAGATGGCCCTTTGGGCGGCCATCACCGGCGTGGTGCAGTTTGCAGTGTTCCTGCTCATGCGGAGCAAGGCGGCGCAGATCGAAGCCGGCGACACCGCGCCGGCGATCCTGCTGGCGACGCTATCGGTCGCCGTGGGGCTGATCAACGCGCTGTGCATCAGCCACTAGGGTTTGGTTGTGACGTGCCGGCGCTTCGGCAGCAGGGCCACGACGATGCCGAGCAGCGGCAGGTAGGCGATGGCGTGATAGACGGCGTCGATGCTGGTCTGGTCGGCGAGCAGGCCCAGCACGGCGGCACCCAGGCCGCCCATGCCGAAGGCGAAGCCGAAGAACAGGCCCGACACCATGCCGACCTTGCCGGGCATGAGCTCTTGCGCGTAGACCAGGATCGCCGAGAAAGCCGACGACAGCACCAGGCCGATGACGATGGTCAGCACCGTGGTCCAGAACAGGTCGGCGTGGGGCAGGATCAGCGCGAAGGGCGCGACGCCGAGGATGGATGCCCAGATCACCGGCTTGCGGCCGACGCGGTCGCCGATCGGGCCGCCGAGGATGGTGCCGGCCGCCGACGCGAACAGGAAGGCGAACAGGTGCACCTGGGCGCTCTGCACCGACAGGCCGAACTTCTCGATCAGGTAGAAGGTGTAGAAGCTGCTCAGGCCAGCGATGTAGAAATACTTCGAGAAGATCAGCACGAGCAGCACCGCCACCGCGCCCAGCACGACCTTGCGCGGATAGGGTGATTCCACGGGCGGGCGGTTGCGCGCGCTGCCGGCGATGTGGTGGGTGGCGTACCAGCGGCTGACCTGTACCAGCAGCGCGATGCCGAGCACCGCGGCGAGGCCGAACCAGGCCACGCTGTGCTGCCCGAAGGGCACGATGACGGCGGCCGCCACCAGCGGGCCGACGGCGCTGCCGGTATTGCCGCCGACCTGGAAGACCGACTGGGCCAGCCCGTGGCGCCCGCCCGAGGCGAGCCGGGCAATGCGTGACGATTCCGGGTGGAAGATCGCCGAGCCGGTGCCGACGCAGGCGGCGGCCAGGAGCACGACCTCGTAGCTCGGCGCATAGGCGAGCAGCAGCAGGCCAAACAAGGTGGCGGCCATGCCGAAGGGCAAGGAATAGGGCTGGGGCTTCCTGTCGGTGTACAGGCCGATCAGCGGTTGCAGCAGCGACGCGGTCAGCTGATAGGTGAGGGTGATCAGGCCGATCTGTCCGAAGCTGAGATGGAAGGCCCCCTTCAGCAGCGGGTACATGGCGAGGATCAGCGACTGCATCATGTCGTTGATGAAGTGTGAGGTGCTGATCGCCCCGAGGATGCCGAAGGCGGCTTCGCCGTGGCGTGCCTGCAAGGGCAGGGCGGACGGTTTGGTCATGGTGCGGGCTCTCTGTGTGGCGTGGCTGCCCGGTGTCGCGGAGGGCTGCCTGCGTTGTTGTGGTATCTCTCGACGTCCGCCGATTCTAGAAATACGATGCATGCCTGTCTCACGCCATTCGGCCGTTGAGTTGCTAGAAAAAGACATTGCTCGCCGTAAGCCCTCATGACCGTGAAACCCCTTTCCGAGGCGCTCGCCGAGATCGACGCCAGCACCGCCCCGGTGAGTTGCCGGGCGACCGACTATCCCGCTGGCTGGGAGGTGGCGCCCCACGCCCACGGCAAGCACCAGCTGATCTACGCGGTGCATGGGGTGATGGCGGTGAAGGCCGATGCCGGGCAGTGGGTGGTGCCGCCGACGCGGGGTATCTGGATGCCGGCGGGCATGACCCACGCCATCCAGTGCATCGGCGTGGTCAATATGCGTAGCCTGTTCATCCGCCCGGACGCGGTGCCGAGCCTGCCGGCCGAGTCCTGCGTGGTCGGCATTTCGCCCTTGCTGCGGGAACTGATCCGCGCGGCGGCGGAAGTGCAGGCGCCCTATGCGTCCAACTCCCGCGATGGCCGCCTGATGCGCTTGATGCTGGACGAGCTGCGCACGCTGCCGGTATTGCCGCTGCACCTGCCAATGCCGCTGGAGCCGCGCCTGCTGGAGATCTGCACGCGCCTGCAGCAGCGCCTCGACGACGTGTCCACGCTGGGCGACTGGGCGGCGCACCTGGGCGTGGACGTGAAGACCATCCAGCGCCTGTTCCAGCGGGAGACCGGCATGACCTTCGGCAAATGGCGCCAGCAGGCCCGCCTGCTGCGGGCGCTGGAGCTGCTCGCCGGTGGCGAGCGGGTCGTGGACATCGCGCTGGCCCTCGGCTACGACAGCCCGAGTGCCTTCACCACGATGTTCAAGCGCCAGTTCGGGCAGACGCCGAGCCAGTTCTTCAGTTGAGCGAGCGGGGCCGGCTTCAGGCCGCTGCGTCGCCCGCCGACCAGGCCCAGCGCTCGAACTGCTCTGGCAGCATTGCCTGCGAATACAGGAAGCCCTGGCCGTAGTCGCAGCCGGCGGCGACGAGCAGGTCCCGCTGGGCGGTGGTCTCGATGCCTTCGGCGACCACTTTCAGGCCCAGTGCGTGGGCCATCACGATGATGGCCTCGCACAGGGCGCGGTCGTTGGCGTCGGTGCCCAGGTTGCGCACGAAGCTGCGGTCGATCTTGAGGTAGTCGATATCGAAGCGCTTCAGGTAGGCGAGGGATGAGTAGCCGGTGCCGAAGTCGTCGATGGCCACCTGGATGCCGGCATCGCGGAAGCCCAGCAGTTTCTTGTTGATCCGCGCTTCGGCGTGCAGCAGCAGGCTTTCGGTGATCTCGATGACCACGCTGTGCCCGGGGATGCCCTGTTCGGCCAGGAATTCCGGCCAGTGGGCGAGGGTGCTGCCGTCGTGGCGGATCTGGGCCGGCGAGGTGTTGATGCTGACCTGGAAGCTGTTGTCGAAGCGCTTGCGCCAGTGCAGGGCCTGCCGGGCGGCTTGCTTGAAGACCCAGTCGCCGATGGGCACGATCAGCCCGGTTTCCTCCGCCACCGAGATGAACTCCAGCGGGCCGGTCAGCCCCCGCTGCGGGTGCAGCCAGCGGATCAGCGCTTCGGCCTTGCAGACCCGGCCGGTCGCCAGCTCGATGATGGGCTGGTAGTGGATGTGGAATTCGTCGTCGCTCAGTGCGCCGCGCAGATCGCTGCTCAGGTGCAGGCGCTTCTGGGCGGCCTCGTGCAGGTCGGGGGTGAAATAGCTGAAGCGGTTGCGGCCGGCGTTCTTGGCCGCGTACATGGCCTGATCGGCGTTCTTGAAAAGGATGTCCAGTTCGCGGGCATCGCTGGGGTAGAGGGTGATGCCGAGGCTGGCGGAGACGAAGGCCTTGTCGGTGCCCAGCACGAAGGGACTCGACAGCTTGTCGATGAGGGCACGGGCGATGCGCTCGACGCTCTCCATGTCGTCCACGCAGGACAGGATCACCGTAAATTCGTCGCCACCCAGGCGGGCCACCGTGTCGGAGGCCCGCACGCAGGCGCTGATGCGCCGTCCGGCCTCGATCAGCAGGACGTCGCCCTTGTCGTGGCCGAGGGAGTCGTTGACCTCCTTGAAGTGGTCCAGGTCGATCAGCATCAGCACCATCGAGCGGCCGCTACGGTCGGCCAGGCGGGATTCGTGCTCGAGGCGGTCGTGGAACAGCTGGCGGTTGGGCAACTGAGTCAGGGAGTCGAAATTGGCCTGTTTCCAGATCGTCTCTTCGAAGGCCATGCGATCGGAGATGTCCCGCCCGACCGCCAGCACGCTGGTGATGCTGCCATTGACGTCGGCCTCGGCGGCCAGGTGGATGAGGGTGCAGTGCTCCCCGCCGTCCTGGCTGTGCCATTTGAGTTCGAACTGAGTGTTCCCGCCGCCCCTGAGCACATCGTGGATCTTTGCTTCGTAGATCTCGGCGTTGCTGCCGCCGGGCACCTCGGATGGCCGTTTGCCGAGCAGGGCCTCGAGACGTAGTCCGATGGTGCTGCAAAAGGCCGGGTTGGCGAAGATGCGGCGGCAGTTGCGGTCGTAGCGGGCGATGGAGTCCGGCGAGTTCTCGATGAGGGTGCGCGACTCCTGCTCCTTGGCGATGAGGGCGGCGGTACGCTCGTGGACCGTGTTCTCGAGGGACGCGTTGATGTCGTTGATCTGGCGGATTTTCTGGCTCACCGCGTTGTTCATGGCGATGAAGCTCTGGGTCAGGTCGGCCAGTTCGTAGTCCAGGGTGGCACGGTCGAGGAGGACCAGTTCGTCGTCGCCGACGGTGGCCAGGCCATTGTCGCTGACGCCCCGGAAGATGCGGCTGAGCGTGGTCAGCGGGCGGGAGATCGAGGTCGAGAAGTACCAGGCCAGCGGCAGCACGAAGGCCATGATGGCGGCGGCGATCAGCCCCAGGATGCGGATCATCTCCCAGGTGTTGGCCTCGGCGACGGCCTTCGAGCGCAGCGCGGCAATGCTGCCGATGGCCTGCCCGTCGCGCCGGAGGGGAATCAGTCCCTGGTAGTAGCCGGTTCCATCGACGCTGATTTCATTCAGCGCGAGGGCCGGTGCGGCGTCGGGGGCCGGTTCCGGCTGGCCCCGCCAGTCTGCCTTGCGGTAGGCGGCAAGGGTGCCGTGGCGCAGGCCCTCGGGGGTGAACACATTGATGTCGGTGTCGGTTCGCCGGGCCAGTTCGTGGACGAAGCCCTGGCCGAGGTCGTGGGTCATCACGATCAGCCCGACCTGCCGGGCCGTGGCTTTTCCGCTGGGTGTGCCGTCCATGATGGGGACGTAGGTTTCGATCGACAGCTCATCGTCGATCAGCGCGTAGTGGGCGTCGGCCTTCGTCGGCAGCGGCCGGCCAAGCTCCGGGCGGATGAAGGGCGCCAGCGGCGACGGCTTCAGGACGGGGTCGTGGTTGTCTTCGCCGGGGATCCCCTCCGTCATCATCAGGCGCGGGTCGGGATCCCGTTCGACGAAGCCCATCCGTTCGAGCCGGCCGTCGAAGCGGGCGAAGGCGATCAGGTGGCCGGCGGCATCGTAGATCGCAACGCCGGCTGCGCGGGTCGTGTTGCGCACCTCGCGGACTTCCCGCGCCAGCTGGCGGTAGGTGTTCTGCAGGGTTTCCCGGTCGAGGTCCGAGCCGGCGTACTGGGACAGGTACCAGATCGTGGTGCCCAGGTTGTGTTGGGCGGCCAGGTGGCGGGATGCGCCGAGCAGTGCGTTCTGACGGGCTTCGAGCTCTTCGGAGATGACCGTGGCGGCCTTCCTGAGCTGGCCGCGGGATTGCTCCAGGTACTGGCCGCTGATGACCAGGGACACGGCCGACATGTAGGTCAGCGCCGTCGCCGTGCTGATGACGACGGCGCTGAGCAGCAGTCTGTTCCGGAGCTTGCGGATTCTCATGCCGGTGAATTTCCGTGGGGATGCGGTGGCCCGGAGACGGGCAGGCGGCGCAGCTTACGGGCGTTCCTGTCGCGGGTCATAGGAAAGAATTGGCGTGTAGCCATCGGGGGCGATGGATTCGTCGAGCCGGTAGTGGTTAAGGCTGGACTGGTCCACGATGCCCAGCTTGACGAGCACCGTGTGCGGCGGCGTCCTGACCCGGCCCTCCAGATGGTTGACGACGGCGTTGATGGCCACCCGCGCCTGGCTCACGCCCTTGGTGTCGGCGGCGGCGAAGATCTCTCCACGGCGGATGAGGCTGGCGATTTCGCGGGTCAGGTCGTAGGCGACGACGCGGATCCGGCCGTCGAGCCCGGCCTCATGGATCGGCAGGCGCGCGGCCGGGGCGCAGCCGGTGCAGCCGATGATGTAGTCGAGCTCGTGTCCGTGGCGGGCCAGCAGCTGGGCGGCCAGCTGGGATTGCTCGATGCGGTCGCTGTCGCCGTAGCGGATGTCCACGATGTTGACGCGGATCGGGGCGGTGCGTGCGGCCTCCCGGCTGCCCTCCACCTCGCCCTTGACCCAGCCGGCGCCGGCCGGACCGGGCAGCAGCGCGATGTTGATCGAGCTGAGGCCGCGCTTCTGGGCGTCGCGGATGACCCAGCGGGTCGCATCGAGGCCCATGCTCTTGAGGGAGGTCGTGACCTTGACGGTCAGGTCGTCGCTGGTGCTGTCGTTGGCCAGTTCGAACACCGGTATGCCTTTCGCGCGGGTCCGGGCGATCGACGGGTTGTTGCCGTCCAGGCTGATCGGCGACAGCACGATGGCGTCGTAGCGGCCGTTGCTGGCTTCTTCCATCTGGCGCAGCTGGCCGATCAGGTCCTTATAGCCGTCGGCCGGCAGGATATCCACCGCCACGCCGAGGCGGCGGGCTTCGCTGATGACGCCGTAGCTGCAGCCGATCCAGTAAGGATCCTTGATGTGCGGAAACAGGAAGGCAATCCGCCACGCTTTGCCGGCACGAGCGCTCATCGTGTAGCTGCCGGTGCTGACGCGTCCGCTGCGCAGGGCGGCGTCGGCGGTCAGGCCGGAGGGCAGCGGGCGCTGGATGAGATGGACCGGGATGGGGTCGAATTTCACCGCCGTCGGCAGCGCGGTCGCGGTTGGCTCTGCTGCCGTCACGCAGGTGCTGACGGCAAGAAGCAGCGCGGCGGGGAGGAGGCGCGAGGCCTGCGGCAGGAGCATTGGCCACCTCTTTCTTGTCGTTGGTCTGCTTTCCGCTGGAACGATGCACCTTGAACGCATGGCTCCGGCTCCCTGCGCCCCGTGCCGGGTCAGCGTGGCCGCCCGAGCGCCTTGCCCAGGTACATGGCGGTATCCGCGTGCCTGAGCAGCGCGTCGGCGTCCTGCCCGTCCTCGGGATGGATGGACATACCAATGCTGGCGCGGGTTTGCAGCGCCGCGCCACCGATCGTGAACTCCTGCAGCAGGCTGTGGCGGATCTTGTCCGCCACCTGTGCCGCGTCTGCTGGGGCATGGATGTCTTCGAGGATCACCACGAATTCGTCGCCACCGAGGCGGGCGACGGTGTCCACCTGGCGCACGCAGCGACCCAGGCGGCGAGCGATCTCTTGCAGCAGCAGATCGCCTGAGGCGTGGCCGAGGGTGTCGTTCACCTTCTTGAAATCGTCGATATCCACGTACAGCAGCGCCATCTGGCCACTGCGGCGCTGGCTGCGGGCCAGTGCCCTGTCCAGGCGTTCATGAAAGAGGCGGCGGTTGGGCAGACCCGTCAGTTCATCGTACTGCGCGGCACGTATGAGTTCGGCTTTCAGTTGCCCGCGCTCGACGGCGATGGCGACCTGGGTGGCGACGAAGTTGAGCAGTTCCCGGTCTTTTTGCGAATCGAAGGTACCCGCATCTGCTTTGAGAATCAGGGCGCCGATGGCGTCCCGGCGGGTGACGAGCGGGAGGAAGAGCCAGGCGGTGTTTACCGTGGAGGCCGCGCCTGAAGGCAGCAGCTTCGGGTCGCTGGTGAGCAGCGGATGGCCGCTGTCGATGACATCACTGCAATAGCGCTGGGCGACGGGTTCATCCAGGAGGAGGGCGCTGCCGAACGGGTCCTGTTGGTAGGGGACGCTCAGCAGCTTGCTCTGTCGGTCGCTGGTGGCAACGGCGACGCCGGTCAGTGGAATGCGTTCGGCGATGATCCGGTGGATCTGCGGGAACAGCGTGTCCAGGTCGTCGGCCTTGAGGGCTGCATCGGCGATCGCGTAGGTGGCGGCCTGGAAGGCTTCGGCCCGCTTTTGTTCGGTGACGTCGCGGGCGACGCCGATGCGCATCTGATCCGCGTCCGACCACAGGGCCGACCACATGATGTGCACCCGGTTGCCGTCCTTGCGCATGTAGCGGTTCTCGAAGCCGACGCGGGGATGGCCGGCCATCACGCGGGCGGCCTCTTCGCAGGTCCGGTCGCGGTCCTCAGGGGCGACGAAGTCGATCAGCGGGCGGCCGATGAGTTCACGCGGTGAATACTGGAGGATGCGCTCGCTGGCGGCGTTTACATAGACGACGAAGCCGCTGGCATCGACGAGAAAAACTGCGTCGAGGAGCAGATCTATGCTGTGCAGCAGGCGGTCCTGATGATTCGTGTCCATCTCGCGTTGGGGCTAGTCGTGCCGATTCTGCGTCGGCTCGGACGTAGATTGCCGGGGTGTTCCGCGGCGCGCAAGCTGGAAATAGCAAAAATGCGATTTTCGGCACGGAGGTGCCGCGTTTGTTTGTGTGAGCGGTAACGCGCGGTATGTGGCGCGGCCGCTCAGGGGGTGATGTCGGGCAGGTTGGCGATGACCTCGGCGACGTCGGTGCAGCGTTCCAGCGTGGCGGTCACGACCGACAGCGGCTCGGCGTGGATGCCCGGCAGATCGCATTCGTGCGGCGGGCGGAGGGCGAAGGCGAGGACTTCCGTCGGCGGGCAGAAGTCCGCAGCGACACCGGGCTTGTTGCCGCGGGCGTCGATGCGGTACCAGCCGAAGCCGTCGAGATACACGGCGTTGAGGCCGTGCAGGCAGTAGGGCGCGCTGTTTGCGTCGCCGACCGACAGGCGCTGGTAGCACAGGCCGGCGGGGATGTCGTTGGCGCGCAGCAGGGCCGCGAGCAGGTGGCTCTTGGCGTAGCAGTAGCCGGTACCGTGCAGCAGCACGTCGGAGGCGCGGCAGGTCACCGGATTCTGCCGGTAGTCCCAGCTGTGGCGGATGTGGTCGCGCACGAACTCGAAGCAGCGGCGGGCGATCTCGGTCTTGTCGCTGGAGCCTTTGGCAAGTTCGGCGGCTTTGGCGCTGACCTGCGGGTGGTCGAAGTCAATGTAGCGGCTGGCGGCGAGGTATTCGTGCATCGTAGTCGGGGAGGCTGGGGGACGGCAGTATAGCAATCCCGACGGCATGGCCTGGCCCGACGTCGCAGGCGGTCAGCGGGACTGTACCGGAGTTGCCGGACGGGCACGGCTTTCGAGGAAGCTGCGGATCGTCCAGATCGCGGCGGGCGGGAGCACGTCCTTCCAGGCGGGCATATGGACGACGCCAACGCGGGTCTTGCCGTCTTGCACGGACTTGAGGAAGTACTGGTCATTGTCGACGATGCACATCTCGCGGATGGCCGGATCGGCGATACGCGAGCAGCCGCGGTCGAGCTTCAGGAGGTCGGGGCCGACCTGGCCCTTGTTGTCGCCATCCGGGCCGTGGCAGCGGGCGCAGGCCTGGTTGAAGGCTTGGCGCCCGATGTCGGCGGCGCGTGAATTGCCGCGGTAGGGGTTGGCGTCGCCGGCCGCCCCAGTGATGGCAGGTAGTGTCGAGGTATCCACGACGATGCGGGTGTCCGCCACTTCGTTGGCGCTGGCAAGGCGCGCGCCGAGCAGGAGGCCGATGGCGACGAGGCGGGCGCTGAGGGTGAGCTTGGGCATGGTGTTCACCAGTCGGTCGGGCAGCCGGTGCAGCCCTCGAAGGACGAGTCGGGGAAGATCGTGTAGCGCAGCAGCGCGCCTTCCAGGTTAGCGCCGCGGAAGTTGGTGGTGTTGAACTTGGTTTCCTGCAGGTTGGCGTTGGTGAGCCTGGCGCCCTCGAACCAGGCGAAGGCGGCGCGGGCGGCTTCGAGATTGGCGGCGGTGAGATCGGCACCGCTGAAGTCGCTGCGCATGATGCGGGCGAACTCCAGGTCGGCACCGACCATCTTGGCGTTGCGGAATGAGGCGCCGGGGGCGTTGGCCTTGGACAGGCGGGCACCGGTCAGGTCGGCGCCATCGAGGATCGCGCCGGCTAGGTTGGCGCCGCGCAGGTCGGCGCGGGCCAGGTTGGCGCCGGTGAAGTCGGTACCGGCCAGGTCGCGGCCGGACAGGTCGACGTGGCGCAGGTCGGCCCCCTGGCAGCGGGCATGAGCCCAAGCGCCGCAGGTCTTGAAGACCGGCGGATCGTTGGCCTGGACGATGCCGGCGAGGCTGGCTGTCGCGACGGCGAACAGCGCCGCGCGAAGACGGGGATGGCTGTGCATGGATGGATTCCCGGCGGTAGCGAGCGAAGAAAAAGCCCGGACCGGCCGGAGATGATCCGGCCCGGGGCAAGGCGCTGGCGGGGTCAGCGCGCGATCTTGGGCAGCTTGAATGCCCAGAACGAGGAGCCTTGGGTGACTTGCTTGGTCAGTTCGGCCATGTCGCCGCCCCACAGGGGCACGGCGCCGCCGTAGCCGGAGGCAATCCCCACGTACTGTTCGCCGTCCATTTCCCAGGTGATGGGCACGGAGACGATGCCGGAGCCGGTCTGGAACTTCCACAGCTCCTTGCCCGTCTTGGCGTCGAAGGCCTTGATGAAGCCGTCCGAGGTGCCGGTGAACAACAAGTTGCCGGCGGTGGTCAGGGTGCCGGCCCACAGGGGGAACTTCTCCTTGTGTTCCCAAGCGATCTTGCCGGTCTTCGGGTCGATGGCACGCAGGGTGCCGACGTGGTCGTCGAACAGGCGCTTGATGCGGAAGCCCTGGCCCAGGTAGGCGGAGCCGGCCTTGTAGGTCAGGTGCTCGGTCCAGTAGTCCATGGCCCAGTGGTTGGCCGGGATGTAGAACAGGCCGGTGTTCGGGCTGTAGGACATGGGCATCCAGTTGGTGCCGCCCAGGAAGGGCGGCGAGACGAAGACGCTGTCGCCCTTGTCGGCGCCGGCCTTCGGTTCGGGCGGACGGTTGCCGGTCTCGATCGGCTTGCCGGTGGCGAGGTCCCAGCCCTTGGCCCAGGTGATGCCGTCCACGAAGGGCCAGGCGCCAATGAGCGAGGTGGGCTTGTTGGGGTAGCCAGCGCCGTTGGTGAGCTTCTCCCGGTCGGTGACGAAGAAGAAGCCGTTGCGGTCGGCGTGGGCCGAGGCTTTGACCAGCTTGCCGGTCTTCGGATCCTTGTATTCAAACAGCACCACCGAGTTGTTGCCGGAGAAGTCCCAGGCGTCGTTGGGGGTGTGCTGGAAAAAGCCCTTCAGCTCGCCGGTGCTGGCATCCACGTAGGCCTGGCCGGAGGTGAACAGGCTCGGCCAGTTGCGCGGATCGTCGCCTTCCTGGGTGCGCTTCCAGGTGTTCCACGGGGCCGGGTTGCCGGTGCCGACGACGACCATGTTCTTCTCGATGTCGAAGCTGGCGGTCTGCCACGGGGCGCCGCCGCCGTGGTGCCAGGCTTCGGTGGGCTTGCCGTCCTTGTCCTTCGGCCAGGTCGGGGCGCTGGCGTCGCCGGTGGGCGTGCTGTCCTTGCCGTTGAGGCGGCCCATGTGGCCTTCGACCATCGGGCGGGCCCACACTTCCTCGCCGGTATCCACGTCGCGGGCGAACAGCCAGCCGACCACGCCGAACTCGTCGCCGGACGAGCCGTGCACCAGCAGCACCTTGCCGCTCTTCTGGTCCTGGATCACGAAGGGGGCGCCGGTCATCGTGTAGCCGACCTTGTGGTCGCCCCACTTCTTGCGCCACACCACCTTGCCGGTGTCCTTGTTGAGGGCCACGATGCCGGCGTCGAGCGTGCCGAAGAAGATCTTGTCGCCGTAGAGCGCCGCGCCGCGGTTGACCACGTCGCAGCAGGGGCGGATGTCCTCCGGCAGACGGGCTTCGTATTCCCACAGGCGCTTGCCGCTGCGGGCGTCGATGGCATAGATCCGCGAGTACGAGGCGGTGATGTACACCACGCCGTCGTGCACCAGTGCCTGGCCTTCCTGGCCGCGCTGCTTCTCGCCGCCGAAGGAGAAGCTCCAGGCCGGCACGAGGCCGGCGACGTTCTTCGCATTGACGGTCTTCAGCGGGCTGTGGCGCTGGGCTTTCAGGCCCAGGCCGTAGGTCAGCACGTCGCCCGGCGTCTTGTCGTCGTTCTTGATGTCGTCCCAGGTCACGGCGGTGCCGGCCGCGTGGGCGGCGTTGCCGAAGGCGCTGGCGAGGGCGAGGGCCAGCAGGCCGGTCCTGAGTTTGAGGCGTCGGGATTTCATGGTGGTTCTTGTCTCCGCTTCGTTGTCGTTCGATGCCTTGGGCCGTCTCCCTGTGACGGGGGGCCAGACCGGGCGGAGTATGGAATTCCATGCCGTGCGCCGTCGTGGGAAGCGCTCCCCGCGACACCGGGAATTCTTCCCGACGTGAGGGGGGCGTGGTCCGCCCGCCGGCCGGGCCCTCTATGATGGGTGGGTCAGGAGGGTGAAATGATCCAGATCATGCTGGTCGAGGACCATGCGGTGGTCCGCAACGGATACCGGCGTCTGCTCGACGCCGAAGGAGACATGCGGGTGGTGGCGGAGGCTGCCTCCGCCGATGAGGCCTATGCCTGCCTCAGTGCGGGTGGCATCGAGCTGGCCGTGGTGGACCTCAATCTGCGCGGCAGCAGCGGGCTGGATGCGATCCGGCGGATGTTGGCCCGGGAGCGCGGGCTGAAGGTGCTGGTGATCTCGATGCACGACAACCCGAGCTACGTCACGCAGGCCATCCGCCTGGGAGCGCTTGGCTACGTGACGAAGTGCAGCGAGCCGGACGAGATGCTGGAGGCGATCCGCTCGGTGGCCGCGGGCAGGCGTTTCCTGTCCACGGACGTGGCTCAGTCGCTGGCCAGCGCCGCGCTGGAAGAAGATGCGCTGATGGCGCGCCTGACACCCAAGGAGTTCGACGTGCTGTGCATGGTGGTCAATGGCGAGCCGACCGCCAGCGTCGCTGAAACCCTGCACCTGAGCCAGAAGACAGTGTCCAACCACATGACGGCGATCCGCCAGAAGCTGGAGGTGGACAACGATTTCAAGTTGATCCAGCTGGCGGCCAGGTTCGGCCTCGTCACGCTGTCCCCGCGCTGAGGGCAGCCGCAATAAAAAAACGGCGGCCGTTTGCACGGCCGCCGTCGAGGCTCCCCGGGGACGCATCTCCCCGTTCTGAAGAGGGTTCAGCCGCTTACGGGATCATCCACGTGAACACGTAGGCCTGCAGCGTGGTGATGATGCCGACCATGGTGGCGAAGGCCAGGCTGTGCTTGACGGTGAAGCGGAACAGGTCCGATTCCTTGCCGACCAGGCCGACGGCTGCGCAGGCCACGGCGATGGACTGCGGCGAGATCATCTTGCCGGTCACGCCGCCGGTGGTGTTGGCCGCGACCAGCAGGGTGTCGGAGACGCCGACCTGGTGGGCAGTGGTGGCCTGCAGCGAGCAGAACAGCGCGTTGGACGAGGTGTCGGAACCGGTCAGGAACACGCCCAGCCAGCCGAGGAACGGGGCGAAGAACGGGAACAGCGCGCCGGTACCGGCCAGCAGGAGGGCCAGGGTGGCGGACAGGCCGGAGTAGTTGGCGATGAAGGCGAACGCCAGCACCATGCCGATGGAGTAGATCGGGCGCTTCAGTTCGACGACGGTTTCCTTCAGGGTCTTGGCGGCTTCGCCGGACTTCATGCCGAGCACGAACATCGAGATGATGGCAGCCAGGAAGATCGCGGTGCCGGTGGCGGACAGCAGGTCGAGCTTGTACACCGCGGCGTAGGGCGTGGCCTTGGTGACGATCGGCTCGATCTTGATGACCAGCTTGTCGAGCATCGGCACCGGGAACTGGAAGACCAGGGCGTACAGCGGACCATCCTTGGCGAACAGGGCCTTGAAGGGCTTGAGGCTCCAGATGGTGACCATGATGGTCAGGATCACGAACGGGGACCAGGCCTTGGCGATTTCACCGAAGCTGTAGTGCTTGTCTTCGCCCAGTTCGGCGTGGTGCTGCTTGTCGAAGCGGAAGATGTTCTTCGGCTTCCAGTTCTTCAGGAAGATCGTCAGGCAGATCAGGCTGACCAGCGCGGAGGTGATGTCCGGCAGCTCAGGTCCGATGTAGTTGGCGGTGAAGAACTGGGTGATGGCGAAGGAGCCGCCGGCCACGATGATCGCCGGCCAGGTTTCCTTGATGCCACGCCAGCCGTCCATCATGGCGACCAGCCAGAAGGGCACGATCACCGACAGCAGCGGGAGCTGGCGGCCGGCCATCTGGCCGATCTTGAACGGGTCGATGCCGGTCACCTGGCCGCTGACGATGATGGGGATGCCCATCGCGCCAAAGGCCACCGGGGCGGTGTTGGCGATCAGGCACAGGCCGGCGGCGTACAGGGGGTTGAAGCCCAGGCCGACCAGCAGCGCGGCGGTGATCGCCACCGGTGCGCCGAAACCGGCCGCACCTTCCAGGAAGGCACCGAAGGAGAAGCCGACCAGCAGCATCTGCAGGCGCTGGTCGTCGGTGATCGACACCACCGACGCGCGGATGATGTCGAACTGGCCGGTCTTCACGGTGATCTTGTAGAGGAATACCGCCGCGATGATGATCCACGCGATGGGCCACAAGCCATACAGGAAGCCGTAGCCGGCCGAGGCCAGGGCCATCTGCACCGGCATCTTGTAGAAGAAGATCGCCACGGCCAGCGCGATGATCACGGTGACGGTGCCGGCGATATGCCCCTTCAGGCGCAGGATGGCCAGCGCGACGAAGAAGAAGATGATCGGCAAGGCGGCGACCAGCGAGGACAACCAGAGGTTGCCCAGCGGGTCATAGATCTGCATCCAGGGTTGCATTCGGTATTCCTCCTTTGATGAATGCGTGGGTGGCTTCTTGGGTTTGGCGAAGTGATCCGGTTAGCGGGCTCCGCGTCCGTGGGCGAATGAATTCGCCCCTACGGGGTGGCGGGTGGGGTTCTCTGCGGGGGCGACTTCATGCGCCCATCAGTTCCGTCAGCGTTTTCGGGGCTCGTGGGGGCGAATTCATTCGCCCGTCAGGCCCTTGTTGTTTTTCATGTCTTCAGCACGTCGCCAGGCGGGCCGCCTCGGCGCTGCATTCGTCGAGCAGGTGGACGATGGAGCGGTAAGGCAGGCCGGTGGCGGCGGTGAGGCCGATCTCGCAGGTCTGGTTGCTGGAATAGCCGCCGCAGCAGCCGGACGGCACGTCGGCGTGCAGCTTGCGCAGCGCGTGGGCGTTGAGTTCGGGTACCACGAAGCCGCGGTCGCCGCCGAAGCCGCAGCACTTCACCTCGGCGGGCAGCACGACCTGGTCGGCGCAGGCGCCGGCGAGCTGTTTGAGCTTGGCTTCGAAGCCCATGCGGCGGGCCGAGCAGTTGAGGTGCACCAGAATCGGGTCGGTCTTCTTGTGCAGCATCAGGCGAGGCAGCAGCGCGTCGTGGGCGAATTCGACCAGGTCGTACACCTTCAGGCGCTCGGCCAGGAAGGTCTTCATGCGCAGGGAGCAGGCGCTGGCGTCGAGGATGACCGGGTATTCGCCGTTGTTGCTGGCCTTCAGCAGGGCGGCTTCCAGTTGGGCCGACTTGCGGTCGGCGTCCTCGGCGAGGCCCTTGCTGGCGAAGGACTGGCCGCAGCACAGGCTGTTGACGTCGTCCGGCACGATGGGCGCGTAGCCGGCCCGTTCGAGCACGCGGATGACGGTGGCGGACAGGGCGTGTTCCGGCGTGTCGGCGCCGAACATGCGGCCGGCGCAGGTGGGGAAGTACACCACCTTGTCACCGTCGGTCCGGGTGGCGCGGCCGGCCGGCTGGGGCTTGGGCATGCCTTCCTTCCAGGCGCCGCCGGTGAGGCGCGACAGCGCCTTGGTACCGATCACCGCCTCGGCCAGGTGGCCGGCCTTGAGGGCGGTGCGGGCCAGGGCCTGGGTGGCGCCGAAATGGTTGGCCGCCACGTGGCCGAGCTGGCGGGCCACGCTGGACAGCTGGTCGCCGCGCACCGCGCGGGTCAGGGCGCCGGTCTCGATGCCCACCGGGCAGGCCGTGGAGCACAGGCCGCAGGTGGCGCAGGTGTCGAGGCCCATGTAGAGGTAGTCGTCGCCGAGCTGGCCGAAGGCTTCGCCGGCGGCCTCGCGGCGCGACAGCTCGCGCCAGCCGACGATGCGCTGGCGCGGCGACAGGGTCAGGCCGTGGGACGGGCACTGGGGCTCGCAGAAGCCGCACTCGATGCAGCGGTCCACCGGGGCGTAGAGCTGGCCGGCGGCGGGCATCGGCTTGAGGTGCTTGAGGTGGGCCTCGGCGTCGTCGTTGATGATCACGCCGGGGTTGAGCAGGCCTTCCGGATCGAAAAGCTGCTTGATCTCCTTCATCAGCCCGTAGGCCTTGGCACCCCATTCCAGCTCGACGAAGGGGGCCATGTTGCGGCCGGTGCCGTGCTCGGCCTTGAGGGAGGCGTCGTACTTGGTGACCAGCACGGTGCACAGCTCATCCATGAAGGCGGCGTAGCGTTCCACCTCGGACTCGATGCCGAAATCCTGGGTGAACACGAAGTGCACGTTGCCTTCCAGCGCGTGGCCGAAAATGATCGCCTCGTGGTAGCCGTGCTTGGCGAACAGGTGCTGCAGGTCCAGGCAGCAGGCGGCGAGGTCCGGCACGGCGACCGCCACGTCCTCGATGATCACCGTGGTGCCGGGCTTGCGCACCGCGCCGACGGCCGGGAAGGTGCCTTTGCGGACGTTCCACAGGCGCTCGATCTCGGCCGGGTCGGTGGTGAAGGCCGGGCTCTCGATCAGCGGATAGAGGTTCAGCTCGGCGAGGATTGCGGCGATGCGCTCGTCGAGGGCCACGGCATTGGGCGCGCGGGTCTCGATGAGCAGCGCGGTGGCGCCGTCGGCCAGGGTCTTCAGCAGGGCCGGCATGCCCGGCTTGTGGGCGACGCAGCGCAGGGAGGCGCGGTCGAGCAGTTCCACCGCATCCACCGGCTGGTTCTTGAGGCCGGCCACGGCGCGGCAGGCGGTTTCCATGTCGTGGAAGAAGGCCAGCGCGCTGGCCTTGTGGGCGTACTCCGGCACCGTGTTGTAGGTGACCTGGGAGATGAAGCCCAGCGTGCCTTCCGAGCCGATCATCAGGTGGGCCAGGATGTCCACCGGGTCGCTGAAATCCACCAGTGCGTTGAGACTGTAGCCGGTGGTGTTCTTGATCTTGTACTTGGCGCGGATGCGCTCGGCCAGCGCGTGGTCGGCGCGCACGTCGGCGGACAGCGCGGCGAGGCGCTCCAGCAGCCAGCCATGGCTGGTCTTGAAGGTACTGACGCTGGCGGCGTCGCCGGTGTCCAGCACGGTGCCATCGGCGAGCAGCACGCGCACCGAGGCGAGGGTGTTGTAGCTGTTCTGGGCGGTGCCGCAGCACATGCCGCTGCTGTTGTTGGCGGCGATGCCGCCGATCTTGGCGGCGTTGATCGACGCGGGGTCGGGGCCGATCTTGCGGCCCAGCGGGGCCAGGCGGCGGTTCACCTCGGCGCCGATGATGGCCGGGCCGACGCGCACGGTGCTGCCGTTGGCGCCGATGCGGCAGGTGGCCAGCCCTTCGCCGAGCAGCACCAGTACCCCGTCGGTGACGGCCTGGCCGCACAGGCTGGTGCCGGCGGCGCGGAAAGTGACCGGGCGGCCGTGCTGGCGGGCCAGGTCGACCACATCGCGCACCTCGGCCTCGTCATTGACGACCGCCACCACTTCCGGGATCAGGCGGTAGAAGCTGCCGTCGGTGCCGTAGGCAAGGCGGCGGAGTTCGTCGGTAATCACGCGGTCGGCGGGCAGCCGCAGGCGCAGGGCGTCGATGAGAGCGGACACGGTGGGTACTCCCGGTGTGTGGGATAGGGTGGAAACGGGGTGGAAATGGTTTGGTTTCGGGGGCGTGGAGGCGAGATCTTCCGGGGCTTTGGTGATCAACCCGTAGGGGCGAATTCATGCGCCCGCGGACTTTGATCACCGACTGAGGGCGAATGAATTCGCCCCTACGGCAGTCCCCCAGTTCTCGCGTGGTGCGCCCCGGGCGCTAACGCCGGTCCTTGACCATGTCCCTCAGCCTTCGTGATGCGGGTTGCAGGGGCGTGCGGGCTGCGGTCCAGCCGCTTTGCTTGCGTGGCGTCAGCGCCCGGAAGCGGGTGGCCAGCCAGCTGAAGGCCCGATAGGTGGCGGGACGGGCGTAGAGGCGGGCCCACATCCGCCAGACGAAGCTGATCTTCGGATCGTAGGCGGCGCCCTGGCCGACCATCGCCGGGTTGGCGTGCGGCGCGCTATTGGCCTCGCCGCGCAGGCGGATCAGCAGCTCGGGGATCGGGATCTTCACCGGGCAGACTTCACCGCAGGCACCGCACAGGCTGGAGGCGGTGGCCAGCAGGTGGGTCTGTTCGAGGCCCATCAGGTGCGGCGAAATGATCTTGCCGATCGGGCCGGGGTAGGTGGTGCCGTAGGCGTGGCCGCCGATGCGGGTATAGACCGGGCAGTGGTTCATGCAGGCACCGCAGCGGATGCACTGCAGGGTCTTGCGCAGCTGCTCGTCGGCGTAGGCCTGGCTGCGGCCGTTGTCGAGGAGCACCAGATGCACTTCCTCGGGGCCGTCCTTGTCGCCGGCCTTGCGCGGGCCGGAGATCATGTTGAAGTAGGTGGACACTGCCTGGCCGGTGGCCGAGCGGGTGAGGATGGAGTACAGCGGGGCGACGTGCTCCAGCTTCTCGACGATCTTCTCGATGCCGGTGATGGCGATGTGCACCTTGGGCACCGTAGTGCACATGCGGCCGTTGCCTTCGTTCTCGACGAGGCACAGGGTGCCGGTCTCGGCCACCGCGAAATTGACGCCGGAGAGGCCGATGTCGGCGCTCTCGAACTTGTCGCGCAGCACGTTGCGGCCGATCCGGATCAGCGCGTCCACGTTGTCGGTGTAATCGACGCCGGGAATCTTCTCGGCGAACAGCTTGGCGATCTGCTGCTTGGTCTGGTGGATCGCCGGCATGATGATGTGGGAGGGCTTTTCGCCGGCGAGCTGGACGATGTATTCGCCCATGTCCGACTCCAGCGCGCCGACGCCGGCGGCCTCCATCGCGTGGTTGAACTCGATCTCCTCGCTGACCATCGACTTGCCCTTGACGATCAGCTTGGCCGAATGACGGCGCGCGATGTCGAGCATGATGGCGTTGGCTTCGTCGGGCGTCTCGGCCCAATGCACCTTCACGCCGTTGCGGGTCAGGTTGGCTTCGAGCTGTTCGAGCAGGTCGGGCAGCTTGGACAGGCTGTACTGGCGGATGCCCTCCGACAGCGCGCGCAGGGAGTCGAGCTCGTCCTGGTCCGGGAACTGGGCGGCCCGCTTGGCCATCAGGAAGTCCATCGCGCCGCGGAAGCTCTGGCGCAGGTGCGGATCGTTGACCGCATCGTGC
This sequence comes from Pseudomonadota bacterium, assembly GCA_018241665.1. Lineage (GTDB taxonomy): Bacteria > Pseudomonadota > Gammaproteobacteria > Burkholderiales > Rhodocyclaceae > Zoogloea. The sequence goes on along the minus strand of JAFEDK010000039.1, from coordinate 16,118 downwards.
ATGCGCGCGCGCAGTGCCTGGGCGGAGACGAAAGCGATCGGCTGGCCGGAAGATTGCTGCTGGGGCTGGTGGCTCACTGGGCGTCTCCTTCGGCGTTGATGACGATCACCACGAGTTCCTTCGGGCCGTGGGCGCCGTAGGCGAGGGTCTGCTGGATGTCGGCGGTCTTCGACGGGCCGGAGATCAGCAGCGCGTTGGTGGGCAGGCCGGCGGCCCAGTTCTCGGTGCGCAGTACGTCGAAGAAGGTGGGCTGGATGGTGTCGGCGTCGAGCAACGCGAAGTGGATCGGCGGCACCAGCGACAGGGTGCGCGGCTCCGCCTCGGAGGACCACAGCATCAGCGTGCCGGTCTCGGCGATGGCGCCGCGGGTCTGCGTGAAGCCGGCATCGACACGGTGGAACAGGTCGGCCTTGAGTTCTTCGACCTGGCCAGACCACGGGCGCAGCGTGGTGGCCGGGAAGGTAGCCTGGTCCAGGCGTTGGCCGGCCGGCGTGTCGGCGCCGTAGAGCATGGTGGCAACCTGCTTGTCGGCACACAGGCGGGCCAGCAGGGCGGGCCAGTCGGCTTCGCTGCTGATGTGGACTTCCGCGTGGAAGCTCTCGATGCCGGTGCGGAAGCGGGCCAGGCGTTCGGCTTTGCTTTCGCCGCGGACTCGCGGCGTGTAATGGGCGTCCAGGTCCGGCATGGCATTCGGCTGGGCCGGCTGGGCGGCGCGCAGCTTGGTCAGGATGCGGTCGCGGGCGCTCATTGCTGGTCTCCTGCCGGTTTGCCGCCCGTGCGGCGGAGCAGGAAGGTGGCCAGGTGTTCGCCGGGCAGGGAAGGCTTGGCACGGCCGGCGTCGAGGTCTTCCTTGGCGGCGCGCTTCGTGATGTTGAGCATGCAGCCGCAGTCGGCGGTGACCAGCTGGCTGGCGCCGGTAGCCTTGAGTGCCGCGACCTTGTCGGTGACCATCGCGGTGGAAATGTCCGGGTGCTTCAGCGAGAAGGTGCCACCGAAGCCGCAGCACTCGGATTCGTGGTCGTGGTGGGCGAGGGTGACGTTGCCGAGGCGGGCCAGCAATTCGCGGCCGACCAGGTGGGTGCCCATTTCGCGGCGTGCGGAGCAGGAGGTGTGCAGCGTGACGGTGGTGGCCGGGCCTTCGTCCTTGCGGCTGAAGCCGACCACGTGGAGCAGGAACTCGGCGAATTCGTAGGTGCGTGCGGCAATCGCGGCGGCGCGGGCCTGGAGGGCGGCGTCGTCGCCGATGACTTTTTCCCAGTGCCAGCGGATCATGCCGCCGCAGGAGCCGGACGGGACGACGATGGGGTAGTCGCCGGGGAACAGATCAAGCTGGGAGGCGATGACCTGGCGGGCTTCTTCGGGAAAGCCGCTTGTGAAGGCCGGCTGGCCGCAGCAGGTCTGGTTGTCCGGGAAGATCACGCGGATGCCTTCCCGTTCGAGGAGCGTGATGGCATCCATGCCCGCTTCGGGGACGAACATGTCCACGAGGCAGGTTCCATAGAAGTAGACCGCCTCGGGGCGGGACGGATAGCTGCGCGCCTGATGTCCGGCATGCGTACTGACCACGGGGTTGCTCACGTCTCCTCCAGTCTTTGTTTCGCCTGCAAGTGCGAAATCGGTGTTCCGCACCGCGGCGTTATGGCTGTTCGAATCAGCTGTTGGGTAAAATGGTAAGACCAATTTATCGCGTTCGCGGGAACTTTACGCATTGGCGAAAAGTGAGTCAATTATCCAAAACCCTGATACCTCCGATTTTCCAATTTATAGCCTCTGGAGGGGTATTTGTCCGTTGGCGGGGAGTTGTTGGCGCGAATGTGCCGTCGTAATATTGTGGTCTGACCATTTGAGCGAGATCCCAATGAGTAGCAGCGGCAAGCTGGTCGTCCAGCGTCTGTCCGACACCATCGCACTCGAGCTGGAGCGGCGCATCCTGGAGGGCGCCCTGAAGCCCGGCGACCGCCTGCAGCCCGAGCGCGAGCTGGCGGCGGAGTTGGGTGTGTCCCGTCCATCCCTGCGGGAGGCACTGCAGAAGCTGGTTTCCAAGGGCTTGCTGCACAGCCGCCAGGGTGGGGGGACTTATGTGACGGACCGGCTGGACGCGGGCTTCACCGATCCCTGGCAGGAGATGCTGGGGCGGCATCCGAATGTGCAGGAGGATCTGCTCGAGTTCCGCGGCATGCTGGAGTCGGAAGCCGCGCTGCTGGCGGCCCGGCGGGCCACGGACGCGGATCTGCAGCGCATCGGCGAGGCGTACGAGCGGGTCGAGGCTCTGTTCGCCCAGGGGCCGTCGGCGGAAGTCTTCGAGGAACAGGTGAAGGCCGATCTGGCCTTCCATCAGGCCATTGCCGAGGCAGCCCACAACGTGATGTTCGGGCACCTGACCGCCAGCCTGTTCCGTGTCACCCATGACCATATCGACCGCAATCTGCGCCACTTGCGCCGGCTCGAAGGAGATTGGCAGGAGCTGCGCGCCCAGCATGCGGCGATCTGGGATGCGGTGCGTACCCGCAACGCCCAGGCAGCCCAGGATGCAGTACGCAGGCATATGGATTTCGTGCAGGAAAGCATGCGTGCCCGCGCACAGCACGAGGCGCGTGAGTCCCGCGCACAGGTGGCACGCAAGCTGGTCAAGGCTGCGGAGTAGGCCGGGCGCCGGCCCCTGCCGGCGATGTCCCGCACGTACTGGAAAATCAGCCCGATGAATTCCCTCGAGGACTTGTGCGCCGGCCGGCTGGCCGGCGCACGCCAGCTCAGGCTGGCATGTGGCCTGACCGAATTTCCGCAGGAGATCTTCGATCTGGCCGACACGCTGGAGGTACTCGACCTTTCGGGTAACCGGCTGACATCCTTGCCGTCGGACCTGTCGCGACTGCGCCATCTGCGCATCCTGTTCGGTTCGGGCAATCCCTTCACGGTGCTGCCCGAAGTGCTCGGGGAGTGCCCGCGACTGGAGATGGTCGGCTTCAAGTCCTGCCGCCTGGATACGGTGCCGGCCGCTGCGTTGTCGCCCCGCCTGCGCTGGCTGATTCTGACCGACAACGCGATCGACGAACTGCCGGCGTCCATCGGCCGCTGCACCAAGCTGCAGAAACTGATGCTGGCCGGCAACCAGCTGCGCGCGCTGCCTGACGAAATGGCCGCCTGTGCCGGCCTGGAGTTGCTGCGCGTCTCCGCCAACCGGCTGGCAGCGCTGCCGGCGTGGTTGTTCGCGCTGCCCCGCCTGTCGTGGCTGGCCTATGCGGGCAATCCGTTCTGCGCGTCGGTCGAGAGGCTGCGCCTGGGAGGCGAGGCGGCGATCCGTATTCCGCGTGCCGACTTGGCGCTGGGGGAGCGGCTCGGCGAAGGGGCTTCCGGGGTCATCCATAGGGCCGAGTGGCGCGGGGCTGGCAGAGGGCGCCCGGTGGCGGTCAAGCTGTTCAAGGGGGCGGTGACCAGTGACGGCTTGCCGCAGCACGAGATGGCGGCCTGTCTGGAGGCCGGAGCCCATCCGGGCCTGATTCCTGTACTCGGGCGCCTGGATGTGGAGGAAAGCGCCCCCGACGGATTGGTGATGGCCTTGATCGACCGGGCCTTCGAGAGCCTGGCCGGACCGCCGAGTCTGGCGTCCTGTACCCGCGACGTCTATCCGGATGGCGCGGCCCTTGCTGCCGATGCCGCCTTGGGCATCGCGGCGGGGATTGCCTCGGCTGCGGCCCATCTGCACCGGCGCGGAATCCTGCATGGAGACCTGTACGCCCACAACATCCTGCATGCCGGCGAAGGGCGGGTGCTGCTGGGGGATTTCGGGGCGGCATCCTTCTTCGCTCCGGACGACGCGCAGTTGGCGCCGGCTCTGCAGCGCATCGAGCTCCGGGCTTTCGCCTGCCTGCTGGAAGAGCTGATCGCGTGCTGTGCCCAGGATGAACAGCTGGGGCCGCAACTGCAGGCGCTAGCCCGCTTGCAGCTGCGCTGCGCGGACCCCTTGCCCGAGTGCCGTCCGCTGTTTGCGGAGGTGGAGGCCGAGCTGGCGCGCATCGTATCCCTACCGGTTCGCGTCAGCTGAGCAGTCAGGCGCGGCGGCGTGCGCTCCACCACGCGGGGCAATGCGTCGCGGTTGCCATGTGGGTGTTGGCGGATTACGCTGAGAATCAGGATAGACGGGCGTGTCCGGCTCCAGCTGTGGTGGCGGAAAGGATGTGTGCTGTGAAGGTGATGGTGTCCTTGCTGTTGGCCGGACTGCTGGCTGGTTGCGGCGGCATGCTTCCCACTGCGCAGCAGGAAGTCGGCAGGCGCTGGCGCGATTTCGACGACATCAAGAGCACCTTTGACCAGATCGTGCCCTATCAGACCGATCTGGAAACGGTGCGCAAGTTGGGCTTCGACCCCTACACGACGCCCAACATGCAGATCCTCAACCACTCCCAGGTGGTGCGCGCGGTGCTGCCTTCTCCGCTGCAGGATCCTGCGACGGTTCCGAAGGGCATCCAGGAGTGCATGAAAGTACTGGATGGCTGTGTTGGCTATTTTATGGAGCCGAGCAATGTGGACCGCAAGCGGGTCGGCAACTTCATGCTCGATTTTCTCAATTTCAAGCGCAGCACCCTGGTGACCGGCTGGCGCTTTGGCGCGCTGATCGTCGTCATCGATGGCAGGGTCGTCTATAAACAATGGAGCGGCCAGCCGCGCATTGAGGAAAACGAGGTCCGCCACAATCCTTTGGGGCCGTTGCAGGGCGTAGGCGAGGCGCTGCGTCCGACCCCGTAGTGGCGCCTGAAAATCGATCGCGTGGCGTGTTTTTGGGCCTCATGTTTTCATGTGGCCTGCCGTAAAATGAAAAAAGCGCGCCACTTGGAAGTCCGGGTGGTGGAATCACCAGGAGTACATCATGAGCGTTAGTTCGGTCAGCGGCGCCTCCAGCGCTGCCTTCACCCAGGCCCTCCAGCAGCAGGCGGAAGCCAGCAAGGTCCAGCAACAGCAGGCACCAGAGGATGTGCGCAAGAAAGAGGAGCAGCAGGCTCAGGCTGCGCAGGTCGCCCAGACCGCGCCGGAGCCCACCTCCAACCTGAACGGGCAGGTCGTCGGCCAGGTCATCAATACCTTCGCCTGATCGGCCGGCGGCGCCCTTCGAGGGCGACCGGAATTCGCAGGGCAGGCCGGTGAGGCGCTGCCGCGGCAAGAGACAACGCCTGTCATCGGGAGATGGCGGGCGTTGCTGTTTTCGGGGCTGGGGTGGGGGCTTCCGTCGCCGGCCTTGAGCCGGGGGCGCTTTCCCAGGTCAGGCTGCGAGGAGGGGCGCGTCCTCGTGCAGCGTGGCTGCCGCCGGCCGGGAGAGTGCCTCCAGGCGCTGCAGCACCTCTGTCCGCATCTGTTCCCGGGCTTGCCGCTTTTGCTGGGTGCGCTTGCGGTGGCGGCGGTCGATGCTCTCCAGGGGCTTTTCTTCCAGGGGCAGGTGGATCGCTGCCCGGCCATCCTCGGTGCGTACCCGGGCATGGAATGGGTCGAAGGCCTGGCGGTAGAGCGCGTCGAGGCGTTCCTCACCGAGGCGGGACTGGTAGCTTTCGGCGGGGGCTAGTACCTGGATTTCGTCCAGGCCGATGAAGGCGTTGAGGGCGATCAGGCTGTCCATCAGGAGGAACAGTGGCGCCAGTTCGAAATGCGCCTTGCGGAATTGCCGGACCTGTTCGAACTGGCCAACGCACCCCTGGTTGCGGCATACCAGCGGGTAATGGCTGCCATCGGGCGCCGCGTGGTACAGAAAGCCCAGGGCGTGGCTCCAGGTTCCGTTCAGGAAGAGGGTCAGTTGGAATTCGCCTTCGTTGCGGATCGTGTCATGGGTCAGCAGCAGCAGCCGTACTTCTGCATGCATGTCTGCATAGGTCGTGGACCACAGGGATATGCCGTTCCTGGACAGGGCCTCGAGTGCGGCGGGCGGAAAGCGGTCGAGCAGGAAACGGTAGTGATCGTGAATGCGGTGAATCACTTCGTCGACGGACCAGCGGCAGGACACGTAGTCCTGGTAATAGCGGGTGTGCAGGCGCGGGGACGTGTCGGAAAACAGGCGGATCAGCTTTTCGTTGAGGAAAAGGGATTCCAGGTTGCGTGTGTCCGCAGTGATCCGCCGATACTGCAGGTCTTGTCCGATTCTCCTCAGGCGTCGCCGCAGCTTGTACAGGCGGTACGCCGGATTCAGGCTTTTGCGCACGAAGCGCTCGATCGATTGAGCCATTGGAGTGGAGCAACGAGTATGGGCAATGCGGTGAATCCTAGATACCAATTCTTAACTTATGCTTGCATAGGTCAGGTTTTGTAAAGATTTAGTAAAATTTAACAAATGTGTCGATTGAAATGGGCCTGCCCGGCGTGATGGCGGGGCGACGGTTTGACGCTTCAAGTAGATTTCGTGCGACGGGGGGCGAGCGGAGGCGCGAGCTTCGGCGGTATTCCCGCTTGGGCACGGAGCGTCAAAGTCGGTGTTTTGATTCTTTTGCTGGTAGAGGCAGCGGGGCTGCGAAGCACCCTGCCAGCGCTGTTTCCGGTGCAGGTCGTGTCCGGTAGCGCAGGTTTCAGCGGGTCTCGGGGGCGGACACGCAGCCCCTGTGAAGGATGCCATTGGCAAACAGCATTCCGGGTGATGCGTTGGGCGGCTTGTTGCTGCTCGATAGGATATTGCCCGCTGGTGCGGGTGCGCTCTAGATGGCTTGGGTGTCGCTGCTGGGGGCGGCAAGCCAGTGCCGTTGTGCGACGCGCCACTGCTCGGGAGTGAGGAACAGCTCGACGACCGTCATTTGGCGCGGCTCGGGACGCTTCCTGCGTTCGTGTCCGGTCGGCGATTCGCCTTCGATCTGTCGGCGATCCTCTCCCGAACGGCGCTCCAGCCCATCCCAGCGCTTTGCGCGTGCATGTATCGAACCCATAACACCTCCCTGTTGTTGGAATTGATTGTCCGGGGTGTGGGCTGACGGGGGTGAGAACTATGTCTCGCTCACCTTCCGGCAGCGGAGGGTATCACGGAGATTTACAGATTTGCGTTGTGGCGGTGATCGTGCGGGCGATGTGAGTTCGGGGCAGGCGGGGATTTTGCGGCGGCAAGGGTGGGCGCGCCCCAAAGCAAAAAGGCCAATCCTTGCGGATTGGCCTTTTTGCTTGAATTGGTTGGTGGTGATGGGCGGAGTCGAACCGCCGACCTATGGGTTATGAAAACCTAACACAGCGCATTTTAACGGCGTATTCGACGACGTTGTCTCCGTGATGGAAGAAATTCATCATGTGCATCAACATCGTTTTCGTAAGGGCTTTCCTTCTGAAAACCGCACTGCACCTTGTTGGCGCGTTGAGTCAGCCATAACTGCAACTAGCCGAGCCGTTGGACCAGAAGTGGACCAGACGGCTACCTACGCGGCTCAACGCTATGCCGAGCGTAGAGTAACTTCGCAATTGGGGGATGTGTACAGCGAAGTTACACTGATGCTGCAATGATAGCTCCATCAACTCCGGTATTCTGAGCTTAGCAACGAGAGTGCTTCCAAAGCAGTCCCTTCAGACGCTTAGAGGGTGAGTTCGCTCAGGCTAGGGCTTGAGGCAGCATCGCGGGCACCCCTCAATGGGTGGCGCCACTTATTGGCATTGCTTGAGATCGGGATCCTTCATTACCGTGCAGGCGCCGCGCTGCATTAGCATGGGTGTGAGTGCGTGTCCAATTAGGCCAGTATTGAGTAAGGGGCGATTCTTCCCGTCGCGCTGGTTAATATCGATCCCATTGCTTAAGAGCAGGTCCAGAATTGTATTAAATTTTTCTTCATTGTTCTGCACTTGTCCCAATAAGACATGCCAGACAACACGGCCGTCAGGTGTAACCATTGTAAGACTGTTAGTACGTTTGATCACTTCTTTTAGTAACTCTACAGCTGTAGGATCGTTGTAGAAATTCGGACTTGAATCCATTAGCGATAGAGCTATTGAATCGAGCTCTCCAACATTCTTTTCTGGCAGAGTTTTTATGATTAGGCCTAGCGCTAAACCGTAATTCTTTTTTTGTATAGCGGAGTTGATTTCATCGGGCGATTGTTTTTCCTGGCTCACCTCTTGTTTTGTGTGGTTTTTGGGCTCGGTAGCTGTATTTTCTATTGACTTAGGTGTGGTAATAACTGGAGGTGGACTATTGCCATTGGCTATGCTGCTGGCTGCCGTTTTTAAAGGCGGTAGGGTTTTTGGAGAGTCAATAAATACTGAATAAAATGCAGTAAAAACTGCGTAAACTAGCGATGCTATAATCGTGAAGACAAAAAGATAAAATATGGCCGTGAGCGTTGATGCTGTCTCGTTCTCGCCACTGGCATCTGGATTCCTCAGGGAAGAAAAGCCATCGTTTAAATAATCCTTGGCTCGCTTCGCAGTGCTGAATAGAGATAGCGCAGTAATTAAAAGCCCTGCAGGTGCGGCCGCTATTCCTGTTGCTGCCGTTAAGCCCGCGACCATGACTTTTCGTGCAAGGTATTTGCCGGCTATTTTGCTAACGATCCTTTCTGCCATTCTATTGCCCTTTTCTTATTTTATATATTGATGCGATATTTAAAACACGATTCCCGCTGAAAGCAGTTTTCGCTAGCTGTGCCCAAAGGGAAGGGAATTCCGTGTTGTTTGAAACATTTTCAGCATAGGCCCATTCTACCTAGTTATAAATCGTGGCCATCGGGCAACACTGAAGTCAGCCGCTTCAGACGATGACATGCCATCAGGTGGGAACAACGCGATCTTTGAGGCGTTCATGATGAGCATAAGACCTTCGTGGATAATAAGAACAACAATCCGCTTACCGGTCGAAATAAGCATTTCGATTAACATCATTGCCATATTGCTGAGAAAAACCTCGTTGAGGTGGCCTATTTTGGCCGAACAATCAGAGCGCAGTCCTCCAATTCCTTTTCGATGGCTTGGTTTACGATCAGCTTTCGGCGCTTGAAGACCTCCTTTGCAATCCTCGATCTAGCTTAATTTCATTGCCTTCAATTTGCCGTGGCTTTGACCAGAACACGACCCGACAGGCCTCACCCGAAATTTAGTGCAAGTAACACGGCATCGTTAGGATCCCTGAAGCTGGGCGATCAGCCCTTTAGCACGCCCCATCTCTTCTTCGTACGTTGAAGTGATACTTTGATCGGATTCAATGATCAAGCTATCTAACTCGCTCAAAATAAATGCGTGCTGCTTCTCTGCATTGACGCCGAACACGTCCAGCCTATCCAAGCCGTAAACCAAAAGGGCACTTGCAATTCCTGTCATAGCCCCTACGAAAACCGCAGAAACCGTAGATGCCAGGGGTGCCAATGGCGGCATGTTGGTATTTAAAAATAAAGCTACCGACTTCTCGACAGCCTCCTCCGCCAAAATCCCCAACGATACAGTAACCCCTGTGGCTAGCAACTTAAGGGCAGCATCGCTTGCCTCCACTGCACTCATCCCTTCTGGCGGGAATAGTGCCATTTTCAAGGCTCTCATTATCGACATGAAGCCCTCTCGAATCACGCGGACAATTCGCTTACCGGTAGTCACCAGCATGTTAATAAGCATCGTCACAAGATTGCTTAAAAAGCCACTGACAGCCCCCTCTGAAAATGCCACAAGCGTTTCTTTCCACTTATCGGCAACACGTGCGGCAATTCTGGAAAGGCGCTCTTTTAGTGCGTCAAAGAACGATTGATTTCGCAGGCTGTCTCGAAAACCTCTTTTATAGGCATCGGCAATCTCGTCGAAGGAGGCAGAAAAAAACTCTTTAAGCAGCAAACCGAGTGATTGCTGGAGGCCCATTTTAAACCCCTCGCTCACACCAGTTTTTGCCGCCTGCTTTCCGTAGTAAACGGCCTTTTCTTTCATGCCCGGCGCGTACTTTTGGGCTGTTTGCTCGCCGCGAGCAACTGCTGCATTGACCCTGCGGTTGTCATGCTCGTGGTACTCCTTATTGTTTTCACCACTCCCTTTAGTTGCAGTTTTCTCCTGCCATTCCTTTTTGTCCTGGCTTTTCAGTGACCTGTTTGCGCTTTCAGTTGTTAGCGCAAAATTCCCAGGGTCTGAACCAAATTCTTTACGCACTTCCGTTGACTGCATGAACCCACCTTCTTGATGGTAGGTTTCAGCCGCCTTGATGTGATCACAATCAGCTGCCGAATAATCGATAAGATTTCCAGAATACTCATCCATAACCATTCCTGAGTTCTCGATAATTTTCTGGTCTTTGTACTTATCTCTGGCCGCGTTGTAAGCCGCCCCTGCGTAATGTGACCGGTTGTATTGGTCTTCCTTGTTGGCGTAAATATTTTGCTTGGCGTTGTGAACTGTTGTGACGTTGCCTCCCTCCTTATCCATGACAGCTACAATACCACCCAGGCCAAATGGCCCTACTATGCTACTCAAAACAGAACTTCGACAGCTGCTTAGCAGTGCATTCATTTGCTGTCCATCCCAGCGCGACCTGATCTCCTTTATGAGCTGATTAACCTCTTCAGGAGACACCTCGACTGGTGCAGATAGCGTTTGAATTTCATGCCGCTGTTGGTCTGAAAACTTTGCCAACACATCGTGCTCTTCGACTAGACATACGCCGTTATCAGCCAAGACAACAGGAACGCGATATTTTTCGGTTTCCTCACGACTCTCACGTAACACGCTCAGTTTCTCTTGCCTAGCTCGGTGACGATTAACCTTTTCTGAAGTCATGATTTCCACCCTCTACGCGAATTCGTAAGAAATGGCCATTCGTTTCCACTTTTCGATAAAGATTTCTTCGCTGGAACTGATATAACCATCGGCGCTAGCAACCACATCGACTACATCGTCAATATCCTGCTTCGACAAGCGAGCATTGCGTGCGAAATTTATCGCCTGTTCAAAGCTAGGTGGAGAGGCCTTAAGCTTGGTAATTATTTCTTTAAAGTGAGGGGGCATGTGAGATGCCATACAGCCGCTTACAAATGCCTCCAACTCAAAAGTCTCTTCTTCGCAAATTACACCATCAGAATTAGCCACCGACAAACCAACAGCGTATAAGCCAATTAGTTTTTGGTCAGTATCTTGATATTGTTTTAGTCGCTCAACCAAGTCATTGATTTTCGATTGGTATTTTTCGTGAGCGACAGCTTCACCGGCCTTACTGCCAGCAGCAACACCTTTGCGATAGGACTCTTGCCTTACCTCTTCCCTTGAGGTTACAGCATGATCGACGGCAGCAGCCGTTGCACCGATTCCTACACCGATTGCTGCACCTGCCGCCGTGGTAGTACCCAGCGCACCAATTGCCAAAGCAATTGAGCTACCTCCCGTCGCTGGTGCCAAAACCACAGCCCCAACGCCAGCTGCAACATAACCTAGAAGTTTAAAAAAACCCATTTTCTATCCCTCCACCTTGAATAGAGTTTGCTTAAGCCAGTTCCAGTTCCTTGGCCATTTGTTCCCATTGGGCGATAAATTTCTTCTCGTACTCGCAGATTGTTCCATCTGCAAGGGAAACGATGTCCATGACATCCTGAACATCGGCCTTTTTCAAATTTGCCTCACGTGCAAATGCGACAGCATGCGCCAATGTAGGTGGAGCCTCTCTTAATTCATTGATGGCTTCTCGGATATGCTGCGGCAGAATTTCTGATGCCCATCCTGATACAAATGCATCAATTTCATCCAATTCATCTTTGGAAATGTGCCCGTCGGCATTCGCTGTTGCCAATCCAATTGCGTAAAGAGCTAATACAGTTTTGTCGAAATCGTGATAGCCCTTCAGGCGCTCCGTTAGTTGAGTTACTTTTTGTTCATATTTTTTCGCTGCAGCAGCTTCTGCTGTTTTACGGCCTTCATCACGAATCTTGTTGTCTCTTTTTTCTATTTTGTTTGAGATATAGTCCTTTGCTTTACTTCCTGCATAGACTGCAAGAGTAGGCCCCGGAAACATAATGCATGCAACTGTTTTAAAAAATCCCATAACTCTTTCCCCAACCAGAAAGTGTAAAAACAAAGAAGCTACTTAATAGCGACTCCAGATCATCATCGCATCTTGCAAATAAGCGCATCGTCATTTTTGCAAAGCCTAGCAGAAGCCTGGAAAATCGACAAATAGAACACGTCACTTGAGAAGGTTGTATAGGGAAATCACACTGGGAACGTAATGGCAAAACCTCCTGCTTGCTGCCAGCTATGGGCGACTTGGGGTTCACATGAATGAACTGATTGGCTATCATCGCGACCGCCAGCCCTAGTAGCACGTAGGACTGGCATATGAGCACAGCCAACACCGGAGCCGACAAGGCTCCAGACAACAACAAGTGCATCGACTTCACCCAGCGCACCCTGATGGAAGCGCTACAGAGAGTCATCGCCACCGGCCTCAAGCAGGCCGAATTTACAAGTCGTTCCGATAAAAATAAGTACGTCATGATCTACGCCAGCGGGCGTATGGTCTTCTATACGCGTGCGCGTTACAACGGCAAGCGCCCCCGGATCGAGCTGGGTGAAATCAGCACCCATTCGCTCGAACAGATCCACCAGACCTATCTTGAGGTCCGGAAGAACATCGCTGACGGCATCGATCCCCGGTTGATCCGTCGCCGGGACATGACCTATGCCTCGTTTTTCGATCAGGTTTACATCTCCGATCGTCAAAACAATGACAAGAAGAGCCTCAAGGCTGACCTGAGCCGTGACCAGCACTGGCTCCGCCCCCGTTTCGGCGAAGTCCGGCTGACCGCCATTCATAACCGGATGGCCCTCGATCTCGTCACCGAGATGAGAGCTGCTGGCAAAGCTGTTTCCACAATCCGCAACGTTGTCAGCCTGCTGAAGTCGGTCCTGCAACTGGCCGTCGATATGGATATGCTGTCAGCGCATCCGATCAAATATCGTCCGCCTGTTGCCGCACCCAAACAGCACAAGGTCTATCCGCAGGTCGATGAATTGGAGGCATTCGTTCGCGAAGCGATGACCTGCAAGGATGATGAATACAGTGCCGCCCGCATGTGGGCTCTGTCGGCGCTGACCGGGGCTCGCTCTGGCGAAGTCATGGACGCCAAGGTATCGGATTTCGAGATTGACACCGGCATCTGGCGACTTCCGGATCAGAAATCCGGCAAGCCCGGTATCATTTTCTTGTCGGCACCGGCTCGTCAGGTGGTCCAAGAACTTCTGGCCGTCGCCCCCGGCGACCACCTGATTCCTGGACTCCGCGGCAATGCTCGCATTGCCCGTCCGGTGAAGTTGTTCAAGCGCATCTGCAAACGGGCTGGCGTCGGACTGGATAGCAGCGGTGAGGTCGTCTGGACACCGCATATGCTCCGCCATGGGTTCGCCACGGTGGCCGCCATGGCCGCGCAAATTCCTGACCTGATCGTGTCGCGGGCGTTGCGCCACTCGTCACCCGATATCACACGCAAGGTCTACATTCATGACGATCAGCAGGCGCTTAGGGCGGCCAACGATGCGGTTGGTAGCTTGTTGATGCCTATGACCGGCACCGATTCGCGATGACCAATAGGATGCCTCCAACCCCTTTAGGGGTTGGAGGCATCCTGTGCTTTGTCCTGATTCAAGTTCAGTTAAAGATTTTATGCGTAGCGAACAGCCAGAGGACCAGCCACAGCAGGTAATAGATTGTCATTGGGCTTCAACCGATGCCGTGAGGATCGGTTACTCCTCTTCGGTGATGATCGATTTGGCCCGTGGTCTGAACAGGCCGATGGCTTGGTGATCGGTATCGATGCGCAGACTGTCGAAGGCGGCTTCCATAAAATCCGGCCATTCCCCTTCCATCCATTGCGGCTCGCGCCGGATGTTGGGGGTTTCGAGTCGATAGCAGTCTTCTTCGGGAATGGCCCTGACCCATTGTTTGCGCCCCAGTTTGACGGCTTGATTCAGGCTGTCATGCCAATCCGAGCCGGATGACCGGGGTTCGGTGACAGGCAGCAGGAAGTTGGTGCCATCTTCCAGGGCGGCATGATACAGCCTGGCACGCCAGAGCTTGGGGACGCGATAGGTTCTGGCGATCGATTTATTGATCAGCCACCAGCGCTGATTGTCATAACGGGACAGCAGCACCCGTGACGTCCGGGTTTTGTCCGGGTGAATACGAAACGAATTCTTGGGAACGAATACCAGCATGTCGTCTTGCAGGAGTTCGTCATCCTCCAGTTCGTATTGGGGCAGATCGAAAGGGGGCGGCTTACGCATCACCGGCCTCCGCTTCCGTCGGCGGGTTCATGGAAGGCGGTGGTGGTTGCAGTCTGGATTGCAGCCACTGTTCGACATCGAGGTCGGCGTAACGGATCGATCCGTTGCCAATGACGATGTGCGGTGGAATGTCGCTGGAGCCGGCAGCGCGAAGGCGTTCGATGGTGGCGACGGAGATGCCCAGCTTGTCGCTGAGCCACTTGGTGGGATACAGGCGGCGAAGTTGCATTGTGAATGGATCCTAAGACAGGTGGGGCGACGAAGCTCGCCCGCTATCAACCTGTTCTGGCCGCCATTGGTGAAAGTGTGCAGTTTTCGGTGCCTGTGGGCAGAAGGTGCTTGATCGCCAGCCGTATCGAGCCGGAAGTCGCAAATACATTATTTCCATGGTCCCCGACCCGGGGTGCTGGTCGCCACCAGTCCCCGACGACTTCCCTTTTTTGCCGATAGGAGCCTGCCATGCTGACTGCCGAACTGCCCCGCCTGCCGATTGCCCGTTTTCCTCAACAACTGGATATCGAGCTTCGGGTGCGATTGAAGCGCTGAACACGCTTATTCCAGTCTCTACTGCTTTTCCCGGACACGGCCTTGGTCATTGCGATCAAGGCCGTTTTTCATTTGCGGATCACTTCCAAGGATTTTGATGATGACCCACGATATTCAATTTTTGCAGATCAAGACTGATAGCGCGCCGAAGACCAGTCTGAACGCCAAGGGTGGCGTGAGCTATGCCCTGCTCAAGGATAGTGAGTCGACGGAAGCCTATTTCTGCCTGCTGGCCAATGAGGGTGGTGGAGGCTATTTCAGCCGCGAGGCTGTTCCGTTCTCGGCCATCCAGCGTTGCCTGACCGGAATCAATGCCGAGCGCCCGGTGCCGGCCAAGGTGTTCCGGAAAGTCTTCGTCGGCCGGTCGGTTAATAACGCTGGCTTCCTTGTCCATGCCCTGAGGCATGAGGGGCTGCTGCAACCCGCCCCCGATGCCGCCCATCAGCATGTGTTGGGTGATGGCTGGGATGACTGGAAAGCCAAGTTGTTGGCCCAACCCGGTGAGCCCTTCGAATTGCCGGATGCCAAGAAGGATGATTCCGGTCAGGCGGCCCAAAGCCCGGTCGAACAACCGACTGTCAGCAGTAAGAAGGACAAGAAACCGAAGAAGACTGACACGGCTGGTCTTGCGGATGGCGATGCCGACCCGACAGGTGACGAAAATGCTTGTGCTGCGTAGCCCGGAGGACGTTGCGCATGTCGGGGATGCGTATATGCGTGCCCTGCTGGCCCAGCGATTCCGTGAAATCACCATCGAAGGCTACACCTACGATGAACTCGGCGTATTCATCGTGGCCCAGCCCGGCGATACGGTGGCTGATTTGGAGAGGGAAGGCGGCATCTGGATCACCAGTCCACTTTTCGGTGATGCCGGTTACGGTGATCCGGACTTCTCCCCCTGTTTCGAATTTCTGGAACGGCATGCCGGCCACTGCTTCGAGATGGTTCATATCCTGAACGACGGCGGCTACGGTGTCATCACCATCGTTCCGGAAGTTCCGGGCATCGATGACGTGCTGCTTCGTTTCTGCAACGAGTACGCCGAAATTGCCTGCCCGATTCTCCCGGCAGAGCCCGAAGATTTATACGTTCCGGGTGCTTGAGGCTGCCGCGCATCGCAATTTCAATCTTTTCATGCATCACCAAAGGCCAACTTGCCCAGACGGCGGTTGGCCTTTTGCTTTTTGGAGATTCCATCATGTATCAGATCCTGACCACTGATGCTGACGGGCAGATCGCCAGCGTCATCACCCAACCGAAGTTCAACCCCGGGCAAATCGTCGCGACACCCGGTGCACTGGCTGCCATGGAAGCGCATCAATGCTCGCTGCTGACCCTACTGGCCCGACACGTTTCTGGCGATTGGGGTGTTGACGCTCGTTGAAAACGGA